>JAPLQF010000033.1 GCA_026399875.1 Burkholderiales bacterium
GCCGCGCAGCCGCTGGTGCGTGCGCTCGCTGCGCACTACCCGACCACCCGCATCCTGATGACCTGCATGACGCCGACCGGTCGTGAGAGCGCTGCCGAGGTGTTCTCCAAAGAACTCGGCGATCGCTGCATGCAGGCCTATCTGCCTTATGACTATGGCGGTGCCCCGGGCCGCTTTCTGCGAGCCTGGCGCCCGGCGATCGGCCTGCTGATGGAAACCGAGCTGTGGCCCAACCTGATGGCCGCAGCCGAAGCTGAGGCCGTGCCGATGGCGCTGATCAATGCCCGGCTGTCGCCGCGCTCGCTCAGGCGAGGCCTGCGTCAGCGCTCGCTGATCAGGCCAGCCGCCCGCAGGCTCTCGCTGGTGCTCGCGCAATCGCCGGGTGATGCCGAGCGAATCGCGCAGTTCGGTCGAACGGTCGATGCGGTCACCGGCAATCTCAAATTCGACAATGCGCCCAATGCCGCACTGATGGCGCGCGGGCACGCCTGGCGCCGCCTGATCGGCCGGCCGGTGCTGCTGGCGGCCAGCACGCGCGAGGGTGAAGAAGCGCTGATCTGGCAGGCCTGGCGGGCGCAGGGGCAGGGGCAGGGGCAGTGGGGTGAAACATCGTCGCCGTCTGCATCTCGGGTCGCATCGCATTCCGCATCCGAGGCTGCATCTACCGCCTTATCAACCGGGTCCGCCAGGCATCCCCTCCTGCTGATCGTCCCCCGCCATCCCCAGCGTTTCGAAGCCGTGACCCGCGCCGCGCAGGCCGCAGGCCTTGTCGTAGCAAGGCGTGCCGATCTCGACGATCCCCGCTTTGATGCCTCATCGATCGACCTGCTGATCGGCGACTCGATGGGCGAGATGGATGCCTGGTATGCGCTGGCCGACTGCGCCATCATCGGCGGCTCCTTGCTGCCCTTCGGTTCACAGAACCTGATCGAGGCGTGTGCGGCCGGCTGTCCGGTGGTGATCGGCCCGAGCACCTTCAACTTTGCACAGGCTGCTGCTCAGGCGCTTGAGGCGGGGGCGGCGCAGTCGGTGACTGATGCCGATGATGCGATTGCTACCGGCTTGAGCATCCTTGCTGACGCTTCACGCAAGCAGGCCATGGCCGAAGCAGGCACTGACTTCGCGAGTCGGCATCGCGGTGCCACCGAGCGCACGGTTGCGGCACTCACACCGCTCATGGCGGCATCACTGCCCGATCAATGACCGAGCCGGCCGCAAGGCCGGGTCCGGATCATCACTGGCATAAATCCGGTGCGCGGTCAGCGCACCTGTCGCAATCCCGATGGAAGGTTCAGCGCGACGTTGCCGGCGTGGCAGGCGCGATCACAGGCGGTGGCGGTGGCAGCACGCGTGTGCCGGAGCTCACAGCCGGTGCGCCCGGCTGCGCGGCACGTCCGCCCCGATCGGTCGGTGCCCGATTGGCATTGGCCGCGCCCGGCGGCCCAGCGGGTTTGCCGGCGCCATCCTGCATCAACGGGTCGCCGCTCATCACCGGCCGGTTGTCCTCGGGCGTGATCGTCGGCGGCGGTGTACGCGGCGGCTCGAGCAGGGCATTGACGCGCATGACCTCCTGCTCGGTCAGGTCGCCGGCTGTGCCAAGCAGCTTGAGCGAATTGAGCACCACGCCATAGCGGGCAAAGGCCAGGTCGCGCTGGGTCGAAAAGAGCTGCTGTGCCGCATTGAGTACGTCGATGTTGATGCGCACGCCAACCTGATAACCGAGCTGGTTCGACTCAAGCGCCAACTGGCTCGAACGTTCGGCGGCGGTCAGCGCCCGTACCTGCTCGAGGCCGCTCTTGACGCCGAGGAAGGTCTGCCTCGCACTTTGCTCGGCAGTGCGTCGTGATGTCTCAAGGTTCGACTCGGAGCTGCTTTGCAGGGCGATCGCCTCGCGCACTTTCGAATCGACCGAGCCGCCGCTGTAGATCGGCAGGGCAAACTGCAGTTGCGCTTGTCCGAAATAGCTCTTGGCGCCGATAGCCGCTGCGGTAGTCTGGCCGGCGGTGCTTCGACCGACACCTGTCTGCAGCGCCAGATCAACCGTCGGGTAATGGCCATAGCGCTGCTTCTGGATCTCGCGCTTGGCAATCTCGGCCTGCAGTTCGGCCTGCAGCACCTGAAGATTCTGAGCGCGCGCAACCGCCGCCCACTCATTCTCGCGAGCGGCTTGCGGCGGGGTGATGTCGACATTGGTCTTTAAGGTGTTGAGTTCGTCGACCGGCCTGCCAAGCAACTGCGCGAGCAGCGCGCGCTTGACCTGCAGGTCGTTCTCGAAGGCGACCTCCTGCGAGCGGGTCAGATCGAGACGCGACTGGGCTTCCTGCTGGTCGGTGATCGTGGCAGTGCCGACCTCGAAATTGCGCTTGGCCGACGCAAACTGTTCGGAGAAAGCCTGCTTTTGCGCCCTCACCACGGTCAGTGCGTCCTGCGCCGACAGCACATCGAAATACGCCTGCGCTACCCGCAGGATCAGGTCCTGTCTGGCGGCCGCGAGTTGCGCCTCGTAGACCTGAGTCGACAGCTCGCTCTGCTTGAGCGTTTCGCGATAAATCGGTCGAAACAGCGGCTGCGTGCCGATCAGGTTGAGTGACTGCGAATCGAATCGGCGTCTGGCCGGCGGGGCGGTCCAGTTGTTGTCGACGAGGTTGAGGCCGTCGTTGGAGGTCGCGCTGACAGTGGGCAGCAACAGGGCATTGGCCTGGTTGATGCGTTCACGGCTGGCCTGCAACTGAGCCTGCGCGGAGGCAACCACCGGATCGATGGCGGCGGCGGTCCTGACCGCCTCGAGCAGGTCGAGCGCATGCGCGGTGCCTGCTGAGACGCCGAAGGCTGCGGCAATGGCCAGGGCAATTAGGCTGCGGGGCATCCGGGAGCTCCAGTCGTTCAATAGGTCGGGCAGGACGGATCGACGATCCGGGCCCAGGCGTCGATACCACCGTCGAGATTCAGGACTTGCCCAAAACCCTGACGTTCGAGAAACAGGCCGACCTGCAAGCTGCGCATGCCGTGATGGCAGTAGCACACCACCGGCCGCTCGGGGTCGAGCTCATTGGTGCGCCCTGTGATCTGGCCCATCGGGATGGCGATCGACCCTTTGAGGGCACAGGTGGCCACCTCCCAGTCTTCGCGAACATCGAGCAGTTGCGGGGCAGGGCGGGTTGAATCGGCGAGCCACGCGGCGAGGGTGTCAGGACTGAGTTGTTCCATGGTCTGGAGGGGTTGGGCTGGCGTCAGAACGTGAAGGATTCCCGGGCACGAAACCCGCGAAGCGGTTTGGCGACGGTCTCGAAGAGCACTTCGGTGGTCGTGCCTTCGACTGCACTGCGGGTCGTGATCAGAGCCTGCATGACCGGCATCTTGCCGACAATGGCCGCCAGTCGGCCGCCCGGGTTGAGTCGCTCGATCAGTTCGTCAGGCACGAAGGGCACCGAACCCGACAAAACGATCACATCAAAGGACGACATGTCGGCAATGCCCTTCGAGCCGTCGGCCTGGCGGATCGTGAGGTTGGCGATCGCGGCGCGCGCGACGTTGTCGCTTGCGAATCGGACCAGGTCGGCATCGATCTCGAGCGACTCCACATGCTTGGCCCGATAGGCGAGAAGGGCGGCCATATAGCCCGAGCCGGTGCCGATTTCCAGCACAGAGTCGCTGCGCCGCACCCTCAATTCCTGCAGCAACCGGGCCTCGATCTTGGGCGACATCATGGTTTCGCCGGTCGCGCGCCCGCCCAGATTGAGCGGCAGATCGAGGTCTGCAAAGGCCATGTTGCGGTAGGCCGGCGGCACGAAATCTTCGCGTCGCACCACCGACAGCAGGTCCAGCACATCCTGATCCAGAACATTCCAGGGCCGGATCTGTTGCTCGATCATGTTGAAACGGGCACGCTCGAAGTCCATCGGGTTCTCTTTCAGGCCAGGGGATCAACCGGGGATTCTAACGGTTGCGCCTTATGCCGGCGTGTAAAGCGCAGGCTAAGTTCGTCGAAAATTGTATAGAGCACCGGCACGACCAGCAGGGTCAGCAGGGTCGAGGCGATCACGCCGCCGATGACCGCATGCCCCATGCCTGCCCGCTGCTCTGAGCCCTCGCTGGTCGAAAAGGCCAGCGGAAGCATGCCGCAGACCATCGCAAGCGTGGTCATCAGGATCGGACGCAGCCGGATGGCGGCCGCATCGAGCAGGGCCTGGGCGCGATCGACGCCGCGCAGCCGCTGCTGATTGGCAAAGTCGATCAGCAGAATGGCATTCTTGGTCACCAGGCCCATCAGCATGATGAAACCGATGACCGAGAACATGTTGAGCGTCGAGCGCCAGGCGAGCAGCGCCAGCATCACCCCGATCAGGGACAGCGGCAGCGAGGCCATGATCGCGACCGGCTGCAGGAAACTGCGGAACTGCGAGGCGAGGATCATGTAGATGAAGGTCACCGCCAGCAGCAGCGCCTGCAACGCAAAGCCGAAGCTCTCCTGCATGTCTTTGGTCGCGCCGCCGGTAACGAAGGCATAACCCGGTGGCAGGGGCAATGCCTTGAGCCGCCTCTGGATCTCGAGGCCAACCGTGCCGGGCGCCGCGCCCGAGACATTGGCTGTGATGGCGATCTCGCGGGTCAGGTTCTTGCGATTGACCTGGGTGGGCCCGAGATCCTGTACCAGGCTGGCGATCTGTCGCAGCGGCACCATGCGCGGTGCGCCATCGGCATCGAGCCTGACCGAGGCAACCGAGAGTCGACCCAGGTCTTCAATATCATTGCGGCCTTCGAGTGGCAGCCGCAGTCGCACATCGTAAGTTTCGTCGTCCGGCCCCTTCCAGGTGCCGGCGACCTCACCCGCCAGCAGGGGCCGCAGGGTGCTGCCGACCTGGGCCAGGCCCACGCCGAGATCGGAAGCCAGATTGCGGTCGATATTGACCGCCACAACCGGCTTGGAGGGCTTGGAGCTGGTGTCGAGGTCGACCACGCCCGGCACGCTGCGGATCTCGCCGAGTGCACGGGCCGCCAGGGCTTCGAGCTGCTTCTGATCCGGACCCTGTACGCTGATGTCGATCTGCTTGCCGCCAAAGCTGCTCGGCACGCCCAGGTTGGTCACCGTGATGCCGGCGATTCGGGCCAGTCGCTCACGCGCCGGCATCATGAGCTGCTGCACTCTGCGGGTGCGGTCTTCGCGGTTTTTCAGGCGCACATAGATCGACGCGTAGTTCTTGCCGAGCGCGATGCCGGTATTGATGGTGGCGTAGGTGAACAGCGCCTCCGGGAACTCGCGCAGCGCGGCTTCGGCCTGACGGGTCTTTTCGGCAGTCAGTTCGAGCGACGAGCCGACCGGCGTATAGAACTGCACGAAGAGCTCGTTGTTATCGGCCTGCGGCACGAATTCGGAACCGATGAATTTGCCAAGAGACAGGGCTGCAACAAGGCTGAGTACCGCGCCGGCAAGCGTGAGCCATCGATGCGACAGACCCCAGCGCAGCACCGCGACATAGCCGCGCTCAAGGGCCGCCATCCAGCGCTCGAACATCCTCAGAAAGCGAGCGATCGGGCCCTTGCCGCGGGCTCCCGCAGCGTCCGGATCGGGCCAGACCGCAGAGAGCATCGGATCGAGAGTGAAGCTGATGAACATCGACAGCAGCACTGCAAAGGCGACCGTGACCCCGAACTGCTTGAAAAACTTGCCGATGATGCCGCCCATGAAACCGACCGGCAGAAACACCGCAACGATGGTAAAGGTGGTCGCCATCACCGCCAGCCCGATCTCGGCGGTGCCGTCGAGCGCGGCCTCGCGGTGATGTTTGCCCATGGCCTGATGCCGCACGATGTTTTCGCGCACCACGATCGCATCGTCGATCAGCAGGCCGACGCAGATCGACAGGGCCAGCAGCGTCACCACATTGATGGTGAAGCCCATGGCATACATGACCAGGAAGGTGCCGGTCAGCGAAATCGGCAGGGTCAGGCCAGTGATGATGGTCGAGCGCCATGACGACAGGAACAGGAACACGATGACCACCGTCAGCACCGCGCCTTCGATGATGTTGCGCTGCACGCCGGCCACCTGATTGCGGATCGAGGTGGACTGATCGCGCACGACGGTCAGGCTCACATCGGGTGGCAGCTGGCGTTTGAGCTCGTCGGCAAGCTTCCTCACCTCATCGACAACTGCAATCGTGTTTTCGCCCTGCGACTTGACGATGTCGAGCGAGATCGCCCGCTGGCCATCGACCATGGCGAGCGACTCACGGTCTTCCTGGCCGTCGACGACCCGGGCCACCTGCGACAGATAGACCGGCTGACCGCCGCGCCGGGCCACCACGATGCGCTCGAAATCGG
This sequence comes from Burkholderiales bacterium, assembly GCA_026399875.1. Classification (GTDB taxonomy): domain Bacteria; phylum Pseudomonadota; class Gammaproteobacteria; order Burkholderiales; family Burkholderiaceae_E; genus UBA4615. The sequence continues at coordinate 6,322 of JAPLQF010000033.1, forward strand.
CCACCGCTTTCAACCGGCCCCGCACTTGCACCGCCTGCTCGCGATCGCGGGTCACGACGGTGCCGGCGGGCAGCTCCTGATTCTCGTTGCGAACGCTGTTGAGCACCTGATCGACGCCGATCTTGAGCGCTTCCATCTCGGCCGGCAGCAGGACGATCTGCACTTCACGATTGACGCCGCCCACCACGGTCACGCGGCCTACGCCGTTGGCATTTTCGAGGCGTCGTTTGACCACCTGATTGGCCAGCGTGGTGAGTTCGCGGGCATCGCGGCTTGGCGAGAGCACGGCGAGCGAAATCACCGGGAAATCATCCGGGTTGAAACGCGCGATGGTGGGCTCTTTGACTTCCTTCTTGAAGCCGGCCTTGATCAGGGCGATCTTCTCGCGCACGTCCTGCGCAGCTTTCGCCGGGTCGGTGGCCAGATCAAACTCGACGATCACGACCGAGGCGCCTTCGTAGGAGCGCGAGGACACCTTCTTGATGCCGCTGATGGTATTGACCTGCTCCTCGATCTTGCGGGTGACATCGCTCTCGACGATCTCGGGTGAAGCGCCCGGGTACTCGGTCGAGATCACGACATTCGGAAAGCTGATGTCAGGGAACTGGTCGACCGGCAGCAGCCGGTAAGAAAACACGCCCAGCACCACGAAGGCGAGCATCATCATGGTCGCCAGGACCGGGTTGCCGACAGAAATCCGTGTGAGCCACATTGCGATCAGGCCCGCAGATCAGCGTTGGGTGCCAGCGACGACGCGCACGGTCGATCCTGCCCGCAGACTGCCCAGATTGGTCGCGACGATGCGGTCACCGGCGTTCAGCCCGGACACCACCTCGACGCGTGAACCATCGACGCCGGTTTCGTCCCGAAGGCCGAGCTTGATGTCGCGCTCGATCAACTTGTCGTTGGCGATTGCATAGACGAAAGTGCGTCCGCCGGCGTCGCGCACCGCGCCACTCGGGATGGCCAGCACACCGTCGCGTCTGTCGACGGCCAGCACGCCTTGAGCAAAGAGCCCTGCCCGAACCGACGGGTCGCGATTGTCCAGTGCAATGTAGATCGGCACCGAGCGCGTGCCCGCCTGGGTCGCCGGCGCAATTCGGACGACCTGTCCGACCTGGCGGGCACTCACGCCTTCGATTCGCAACTCGACCGACTGGCCGATCTTGACGCTGCCGATCTCGGCGGCCGGCACCGGCGCTTCGATCTCCATCTTCGAAAGATCGACGATCGACAGGACGCGGCCATCGATCGGCAGCTTTTCGCCCGGCTGCGCAAAGCGCTCGGCCACGACGCCATCGATCGGCGCGATCAGCACCGCGTCGGCGAGCGATTTGCGGGCGAGCGCAGCCTGCGCCGCCGCCGCATCGCGGTTGCCGACCGCCACTTCCCATGCAGATCGGGAGGCGTCGAGGGCGCTTTGAGAGACGAAGTTTTTTTCTTTCAGCTGGCGGGTGTTCTCCAGCGTGCGCAGGGTCTGGTCGACTTGCGATTCGGCCGATTTGAGCTGCGCTTCGCGCTCCTTGACCCGCACTTCATATTCGGTGAGGTCGAGCCTCCCGAGCAGCTGTCCGCGTCGAACGCTCGTGCCTTCGCGAACTGTGAGCTCGCGCAGTTCGCCCTGCACCTTGGTCTTGACCACGGTCTGATTGACCGGACGCAGCGTGCCGGTCAGCGCAATGCTGCGGGTCAGGCGCTGCGGCGCCAGCATGTAGAGGTCGTTCGCCGAGAACTCCACTTCACTTGCGACCGGGGCGCCGGTCGCGCCTGAGGCGCCTGCTTCGATACCGGGCCTGGAGCCGGCCGCTTGCGATGAGTCTGCTGCCGCGACAGTTCGGGCAGTGCGAGTCTTGTAAAACCAGGCACCTGCGGCCAGCAATGCCGCCAGGACGAGAACAAGCAATACACGCGAGACAACTTTGCGATTCATCGATTGGGGGGCTGCAGGGCGGCTTGAATGAGTTGAATATGGGTGGCGAGCAGTCGATGCGGGTCGATCGATTCGGCCTGAATGCCGCTGGGCTCGAAGGAGTGGGCCCAGATCGCCTTGAGCACGAGCGGCGAGATCAGGATGTGTGCCGTGGCCTCGACGTCGACCGGCCGGAACTCGCCGCGTTCGATGCCGCGCTGGATCAGTCCCGCGACCAGCGCATTGTTCGGTTGAATCACTTCGTCGTGAAAGAAGCGGGCCACTTCAGGGAAATTGCCGGCCTCGGCCATGATGAGTTTGCACAGGCCGGCAAGCTTTGTGCTGCCGAATTCGGCCCACCAGGTGTTGACGAACTGTTCGATCAGCACCGGGCCAGGTTCGTCTGAACTTGTGAGTCGGTCGCTGAATCGCTCGAGCAGTGGCACGACGCTTTGTCGAACCAGGGCCTTGAAGAGCTCTTCCTTGTTGGCGAAGTACAGGTAGAGGGTCCCTTTCGAGACGCCAGCACTGGCCGCGATATCGTCGAGTCGGGTGCCGGCATAGCCTCGTTCCACGAACAGTGCGAGCGCTGCCTCAAGCAGCTCGGCCGGGCGGCGCTCCTTGCGTCGCTCCCAGCGGGGCGGCTGCCCTGCTGATAGCGGGCCGTCGTGCGGTGCAGCAATCGTCATCAGAAGCGGATAAACATCGGAGAGGCCGCCTTGTCGCAGCAGTCGTCGGAGCATAGCAGTTAAATGACTGGCCAGTCATTTATAGAGGGCCTTCTGATAAATGGCGGGCCCGGATTCGCGACAGCCTGACGGTGCAGGCATGATTCGCTCGGCCGTTGCGTCCAGCGCCGGCACCGAACCGCCTCATTTCATGCGCCCGATCCACATCGCCCGACTGCTGTTGCTCTCATTCCTGTGGGGCGGCGCCTATCTGTTCATGAGGTCGGCTGCGCCGGCCTTCGGACCGTTCCCGATGGTGTTTCTGCGAATGGCAATGGGCAGCCTGCTGGTGCTGCTGCCGCTGACCCTGTGGCGCACCGGTCTGGCACCGATGCGCGCCCACTGGCGCGGAGTGCTGATCTTCGGCAGCGCTTTTACCGCGCTCCCGTTTCTTGGATTGGGCTTTTCTGCCCTGTCGATCTCGGCCGGCATGCTTGCGGTTCTGCAATCGACCGCCCCGCTTTTTTCGGCGATCGTTGCCCATGTCTGGCTGCGTGAACGGATCACGCCGATGCGTGCGCTCGGTCTGATCGTGGGTTTTGCAGGGGTCACCGTTCTGGTCTGGGACAAGGTCGGCGCCTCCGAGGGCGCCACACTCGCCATCCTGATCACGATTGCAGTCACGGTGCTCTGGGGGGTTTCCTCGAATTACGCGAAGGTGAACCTGACCGGGCTCGATCCCCTGTCGCTGGCTACCGGCAGCATCACGGTGGCGGCGATCATTGCCGCGCCTTTTGCCCTGATGACCTGGCCTGCTCAGGATCCGGGTCTGGTTGCCTGGCTGGAGGTGATCTTCATGGGGATCGCCTCGTCGGGGCTGGGCTTCATCATCTACTTCGGTCTGTTGCGCGATATCGGCCCGGTGCGGGCGATCTCGGTCACCTTTCTGAACCCGATCGTTGCAATGGCCTCGGCGGCGGTCTATCTGGGCGAGCCGATCACCTTGCGGATGGTGATCGGATGCGCCATCGTGCTGACCGGCACCGCGCTCACACTCGGCCTTTTTCCGCGTCGATCATGAGCTTCAGTGCGTGCTGGAGAACTTGAATAGGCAACGCCAAGGGACTGTGCAACTGAAATCAGCTGCTTGTCACGGCTCCAAAGCGTGGTGTCGCTACTCAGCACCACCGAAGCGAGCAGATGGATATCGATGTAGCCGATGCCTTTGCCGAACAGCGAGAACGCATCAATGAAGCCAGTCACTTCGCTGATGTCAGCCAGGTTTGCTGTTGGCAGGTTTTGAAGAAGCTCAAGCGTCACCGTCCGATTCGCCAGGTGCCCGCATGCGATCTCTCCGACGACGAAAGGATGCATCAGCACCTGATTGCGATTGAGCAAGGCCGCGAGATGCGGGTCTCCCTTTCGCAGGTGATCGACCCAGATCGAGGTATCCGCCAGAATCACAGACCGGCTGCCTTCACAAACCGGCGACCTGACGCCTGCGCGGTGCGGCCTCCAGCTTCGGCTGGCTGCCGCCGAGTTTCGCAAGGCGTCTCGCGCTTTCGCGTTCGATCAGTGCTTTGAGGCCTTCTCTGACGACCGCAGTCCGATCCAGGTTCCCGGCCAGCATGGTCGCTTTGGCAAGCAGATCATCGTCAATATTGATGGTTGTGCGCATAAAGTGGACTCATCGGTGGGGCATAAAATTAATCATCGTATGATGCCTGAAATCGTGTTCCAAAAATCCCCTCCTGGCGACCTTCATGACCTCAATGACCTCAATGACCAACCCCTCGATCGAACAGGCGCAGTTCGGACCGGTCACGGTCTGCTTCGGCGAAAAGCACGGCAAATACCCGGACGGCAACCAGCTGATCGTCACCGGCCGTGACACGCGCGCTGTCTTCGATTCGCCCAAGGTCGCCAACCATATTGGGCCGCTCTTTGACGATGCCGACGTGGTGATCATGGGTCATGTCCATGAAGACCATATGGCCGGGCTGCATCGGCTGCCGGGCGTACCGGTTCATGTTCATGAGGCCGACCTCGAGGCCGTCCGCAGCTGGGAAGGCCTGTCGCGCCATTACGGCTATCCGCAGTCGGTGCTCGATGGATTTCGGGCCAAGATCGAGCGCGATTTCCATTACGCGCCGCGTCCCGATGCGATCGGGTATCGCGACGGCGCCACCTGGGATCTCGGTGGCCTGACCGTGCGCGCGATCCATATGCCGGGTCACACCGCCGGCCACTGTGTTCTGATGGTCGAGCCGCATGGCATCGCCTTCATCGGCGATATCGACCTCTCGAGCTTCGGCCCCTATTACGGCGACGCCACCTCCAACCTTGCCGATTTTCGCGAAACGCTCAGGGCGGTGGCCGAGCTGCCCGCCTCGGTCTGGATCACCTCGCATCACAAGGGCGCGATCACCTCACGCACCGAGTTCGACGTGCTGCTGGCGGCTTTTGAGGCCCGTATTGGCCAGCGCAGCGATCGCTTGCTCGAGATGATCGGCACCGACACGCGCTCGCTCGATGAGCTGGTTGCCCAGCGCCTGCTCTATCCGAGCAGCCTTGCCGAGGGCTTTGTCGATTCGGTCGAGCGTCACACCATCGCCCAGCATCTTGACGAGCTGCAGGCGCAAGGGCGTGTGCGCAGACTGGATGATGGCCGTTATCGGGTCGCTGCCTGAGGCAGATCCTGTACGATCACCCTCTCTGTTGCTAGGGGTCCTGGCTGGCTGGCGCGTGTTGCGCAAACCTGTCGGGTGAGAGATACCCTCCGAACCTGATGCGGGTAATGCCGCCGAAGGGAAGCCGAGTCGGCCAGTGCGATGAATGCCATGCGCCTGCGACCGATTCGACCGGAGCCCCAGCGATGCCACGATCGATTTCCCGGGGATCCGCCATGAATGCACCGCACGAATTTGCCGCTGCCACTGCCGCCGTCGACACCGCGGCGGTTGAGCCTTTGCCGCGCTCCATGAAGCTCTATGTCGAAGGCTCGCGACCCGACATTCGCGTCCCGATGCGCGCGATCTCGCAGGACGACACGCCGGCTTCGATGGGCGCTGAACCCAATCCGCCGGTCTTCGTCTATGACACCAGCGGCCCTTACACCGATCCGGCGGCCAACATCGATATCCGCAAGGGGCTGGCGCCGCTGCGTTCACAGTGGATCAGCGAGCGCGGTGATACCGAGCTGATGGACGGGCCGAGCTCGCAATACGGCCGCGACCGACTGGCCGACACTCGCCTGGACGAACTGCGCTTTGACCTCACGCGCGCGCCTCGCCGGGCCCGGGCTGGCGCCAACGTCACCCAGATGCACTATGCCCGCCGAGGCATCATCACGCCGGAAATGGAGTTCATCGCGATTCGCGAGAACCTGCGTCGCGCCGAATACATCGCCTCGCTCAAGGCCGCCGGTCCGACCGGCGAGCGCATGGCCGAACTGCTCGGGCGCCAGCACCGCGGCGAGTCGTTTGGAGCGGCCATTCCGACCGAAATCACGCCTGAGTTCGTGCGAAGCGAAGTGGCGCGCGGCCGCGCAATCATTCCGGCCAACATCAATCACCCCGAAACCGAGCCGATGATCATCGGGCGCAATTTCCTGGTGAAGATCAACGCCAATATCGGCAATTCGGCGGTCAGTTCGTCGATCGGCGAAGAGGTCGAGAAGATGACCTGGTCGATCCGCTGGGGCGGCGACACGGTGATGGACCTTTCAACCGGCAAGCACATCCACGAGACCCGCGAATGGATCGTGCGCAACTCGCCGGTGCCGATCGGCACCGTGCCGGTCTATCAGGCGCTCGAGAAGGTCAACGGCAAGGCCGAAGACCTGACCTGGGAGATCTTTCGCGACACGCTGATCGAGCAGGCCGAGCAGGGCGTCGATTACTTCACCATCCATGCCGGTGTGCGCCTGCCCTTCATTCCGATGACTGCGCGTCGCATGACCGGCATTGTTTCGCGCGGTGGCAGCATCATGGCCAAGTGGTGTCTGGCCCATCACCGCGAGTCCTTCCTCTATGAGCGATTCGAAGACATCTGCGAGATCATGAAGGCCTACGATGTGTCGTTTTCGCTGGGCGACGGACTGCGCCCGGGCAGCATCTACGATGCCAATGACGAAGCGCAGCTCGCCGAGCTCAAGACCCTGGGCGAACTCACCCAGATCGCCTGGAAACACGATGTGCAGGTCATGATCGAAGGCCCCGGCCATGTGCCGATGCAGCTGATCAAAGAGAACATGGATCTGCAGCTGCGCGACTGCCATGAGGCGCCCTTCTATACCCTGGGGCCCCTGACCACCGACATCGCGCCCGGCTACGACCACATCACCAGCGCGATCGGTGCCGCGCAAATCGGCTGGTACGGCACCGCGATGCTCTGCTATGTCACGCCCAAGGAGCATCTGGGCTTGCCTAACAAGAAGGACGTCAAGGACGGAATCATGGCCTACAAGATCGCCGCTCACGCGGCCGATCTGGCCAAGGGTCATCCGGGTGCGCAGATCCGCGATAACGCGCTGTCGAAGGCGCGCTTCGAGTTTCGCTGGGCCGACCAGTTCAATCTCGGGCTGGATCCCGACACCGCCAAGGATTTCCATGACGAGACCCTGCCCAAGGACTCGATGAAGACCGCGCATTTCTGTTCGATGTGCGGCCCGCATTTCTGCTCGATGAAAATCACGCAGGATGTCCGCGACTATGCCGAGAAGACCGGTGTGAGTGCCGAGGCGGCCTTGAAGCAGGGCATGAACGAGAAGGCGATCGAGTTCGTGCGCAAGGGCAGCGAGATCTACGGCAAGGTCTGACGCCGCCCGGTTCAAGCCATGCCGTTGTCGGCGGGCATGCGGATTGCCCTGTAGGAAAGCGGGAAGGTCATCCGATCTTCCCGTGACTTTTCAGGATGACCATATGGACCAGCAAGACAATAAGCCCAGCGCAACGCCTGCACAGAAAGCTCAGCAGGGGCAGGCATCTCAGGCGGCTGCCCAACCGGGCACCGCAAAACCGCAACAGGGTCAGTCGATGCCAGGCGGCAAGCCTGCGGCAGCTGATTCGGCCAAACGGCCGGATACCTCCGCGCGCCCGGCGCAGACAGATCGACCAGGCTCAGGTTCGGGCTCGGGCTCGGGCTCGGGCTCGGGTGCATCACCTTCACAAGGCAGCAATCGGAGCAGTGACGACATTGATGTCTGATCTACCGATTGAGTTTTTCCACTGAGCGCTGCCCCGCCAGCGCAAGCGGTGCAGTGCCGCCCCGGTTGCGGGGCGTGCTGCACCGCGCCGTCCGTTACCACGCCGATTCCCGGCATGCCGCAGGGCAAGCCGGCCGGCGTGGCCTGCATTCAGCTCGGTGCCCAGCGTCAGTGTCTGATCTTCGGGAGCCCGGATCGGCCGGCGGTCTGCGCGAGCCTGCAGCCCTCGCACGAGATGTGCGGTGATTCGCCGGCTGCGGCGATCGCCTGGTTGACCGCGCTCGAGCACCTTACCCGGCCCTGAGGGGTTGCCGATCAGCGACCCCTTGATCGCTCCCGGCGATCGCGCTGTCATGGTGCCGTCGCGAAGCCATCTTCGGGTGCCGGGGTAAGATTGGCCGAACTGGATATCCTGGCCCTTTCATGAAACTGCGAACCCTGATCGTTCTGCTGCTGATTGCCGCCGCGCTTGCCGGTGGCACATGGTGGTGGTTCGACAAACGTGCGGCCGGCGACCAGCCCCAGCTGCGCACTGCCAAGGTCGAGCGTGGCACGCTCACCGCAACCGTGGCGGCCTCGGGCACCCTGGCGGCCACCGTGCAGGTACAGGTGAGCTCCCAGGTATCGGGTCAGATCCGTGAGGTGCTCGCCGATTTCAATGCCGAGGTGAAAAAGGGTCAGGTCATCGCCCGGATCGACCCTGAGACCTTCGAGTACCGGGTCCGTCAGGCCCAGGCCGATGTCGATGCCGCCCAGGCGCAGGTAGGCGTGCAGCAGGCAACGCTCGCATCGCGCCGTGCCGATCTGTCGCGGGCCACGATCAACCTCGAAGAGGCCAAGCGCGACCTCGACCGCAAGAACGATCTGGTCGAGCGCAATTTCATTTCGCCCGCCGAGCGCGACAAGGCCAGATCGGTCTTTCGCGCGCTCGAGCAGGATGTGGTCACCGCCAATGCCCAGATCGATCTGGCTCAGGCGCTGCTTCGCAACGCCCGCTCGACCGTCCAGCAGCGCGAGGCTCTGCTCTCATCGGCACGGGTTGATCTCAGTCGGACCATCATCCGTGCACCGGTCGACGGCGTCGTCATCAAGCGCTCGATCGAGCCGGGTCAGACCGTGGCAGTCAGTCTCGCAGCGCCCGAACTGTTTCTGATCGCCCAGAACCTGCGCGACATGCAGGTCGAGGTATCGATCGACGAGGCCGAGGTCAGCCGCCTTCGCGTCGGTCAGAAGACCACTTTTACCGTTGATGCCTTTCCGGGTCGAACCTTCTCCGGCCTGGTGACCCAGGTTCGCAAGGCCGCGCTCAATGTCCAGAACGTCATCACCTATACCGCGGTGGTGTCGGCCGACAATGAGTCGCTGGTGCTGCTGCCTGGCATGACCGCCAATGTGCGGGTCATTACCGATGTGCGCGAAAAGGTGCTCAAGGTGCCGAATGCCGCGCTGCGCTTCAAGCCTCCCGGTGTGACCGATCCGTCCAAGTCGGCGTCGGTGTCGGGGGCTGGCTTTGCCGGCTCGACCTTGCAGGCCGCACTCGACCTGGTGCTGTCGCAGGCTCAGGCGCAAGGTCAGGGTGGTGGCATCCAGGCCTATCGCGAACGGCTCGAACGTGAACTGGCACTGACCGATACCCAGAAGGCGGCGATCGAGGCGATCTTCGTGTCGATGCGCGAGCGCTTTGCCGGGGTGCGCGATGCCCCGCAGGAAGAACGCGCCGCGCTGAGCGAGAAGCTGCGCAATGACCTGCGCCGTCGGGTCAATGAGGTGCTCGATCCGGCGCAGCGAAAGACCTTTGCGTCGATCAATGCCGAGATCGATGCGCGGCGCGCGGCGATGCAGGCGGGTGCGGGCTCAAGCTCGGGGGCAGCCTCGGGGGCAGTGGCGGCTTCAACGACGAATGCTCCCGCGGCAACCCCGGGTGCATCGGCAAGCGGTGCCGCGGCAGGTGCCGGTGCAGCAGCAACCGCCGCTGCGGCAACTGCCGCAGCCGCCAAGTCACCGTCAGCGTCGCCGTCAGCGTCGCCGTCAGCGTCGCCGTCAGCAAGCACGGGCGGCAGCGCCGGCCAGAGCGGTCCGGGTGCACAGTTGCGCGCCTTTCGCGAGCGCCTCGAGCGTGACCTTGCCCTGACCGAATCGCAGCGAACCCAGCTCGATGGCATTTTTACCGGTATGCGCGAGCGTTTTCTTGCCGTGCGGGAGGCGCCTGAGTCGGAGCGCGCCAAGCTGTCCGAGGCCAATCGGGCCGAGCTGCGTGCCCGAATCAACGACATCCTCGACGAAGGCCAGAAGAAAAAATATGCCGAGATTCTGGTCGAGCTGAGCGGGCGCACCGTCTCGCGCGGTCGGGTCTTCGTGCCAGGACCCGAGGGTAAACCCGTGGCGGTCGAATTGCGCCTGGGTCTGTCCGATGGCTCGACTACCGAGGTGATCGCCATTCTCAATGGCGCAAGCCTCGCCGAAGGCGATCTGGTCTATGTCGGCATCATCGGTGGTGCCACGTCGCCCGGCCCGGCAAGCCCCCCGCGACCCGCCGGACCCAGGCTCTAGATTTCCATGACAAGCGCCGCCATCGCCGTTGAAGCTGGGTCTGTTGACGCCGCCGGCCTGGAGCCGCTGATTCGCTGCGAGTCGCTCGCCAAGCGCTACCAGGTGGGCGGCGGGACAGTGCATGCCCTGCGCGAACTTAGTCTGACGGTGATGCCGGGCGAATTCGTTGCGGTGATGGGACCCAGCGGCTCTGGCAAGTCGACCTTCATGAATCTCGTAGGCTGCCTTGATCGGCCGACCAGCGGGCGCTACTGGCTGGGCGGCGAAGCGGTCGATTCGCTCGATCGCGATGCGCTGGCAGCCATCCGAAATCGGCGCATCGGGTTCGTGTTTCAGCAGTTCAATCTGCTGCCGCGAACCAATGCGCTCGACAATGTCGAGTTGCCCCTGCTCTATGCCGGCGTGCCCAGGGCCGAGCGTCATGCTCGCGCCCTGCGGCGGCTCGAGCAGGTCGGCCTTGGCGAGCGCATCGATCATCATCCGGCGCAGCTGTCGGGTGGTCAGCAGCAACGGGTGGCGATTGCGCGTGCGCTGGTCAACGACCCCTCGCTCATCCTTGCCGACGAGCCGACCGGCGCGCTCGATTCGCGCACCAGCATCGAGGTCATGGCGCTGCTGCAGTCGCTCAACCGCGAGGGCATCACGATCGTGCTGGTGACCCACGAGGCCGATGTCGCGGCGTTTGCGTCGCGAATCATCAGTTTTCGCGATGGCCGGGTGGTGCGCGATATCGCCAATCCGCCGCTCGATGCCGCAGCCGCCCTGGCCGCGCTCGAGCCGGTTCCGGATTGATTTCGGGCTGCCCCCCTCCTGCCGCTGGCATATCGACCGACCTCCATGGACATCTTTTCCACCTTTCGCATCGCCCTGCTCGCGCTGCGCACCAACGCCCTGCGGTCGGCGCTCACCATGCTGGGCATCATCATCGGTGTGGCTGCGGTGATCGCCATGATTGCGGTCGGCAAGGGTGCTCAGTCCCGGGTCGAGGAACAGGTACGCAGCCTCGGTGCCAATGTGATGGTGGTCTTCCCCTCGTCGCAGAACAGCGGTGGCGTGCGCAGCGGCAGCGGTGGCGTCCAGACCCTCACCGAGGACGATGCCCGTGCGGTCGCCCTCGAAGTGCCGGAGGTGATGTTTGCTGCGCCCACCCATCGCGCCTCCGGGCAGGTGGTCTACGGCAATCAGAACTGGTTTGCCGCGGTCTTCGGCGTCAACAACGACTTCTTCGAAGTGCGCGAATGGCCACTGGTGGCCGGGCGGACCTTCGAGCAGGGCGAAATCGCCAGCTCGGGCAAGGTGATCATCCTGGGTCAGACGGTTGCACGCCAGCTCTTCGGTGAAGACACGCCTTTCGAGGACATGATTGACCGCGTGGTCAGGCTGCGAAAGGTACCGCTCACCGTCATCGGTGTGGCCGAGCGCAAGGGCCAGAGCGCTGTCGGCCAGGATCAGGACGATGCGGTCTTCGTGCCGCTGTCGACGGCTCGCACTCGGCTTTTCGGCGTGGTCCAGGGCAAGCTTCGTCGCATCAATTCGATCTGGATCAAGGTGTCGCCCGGACAGGACATGAAGGCGGCCGAAGACGGCACCCGCACTCTGCTGCGCCAGCGCCATCGGCTGGCCGCGGGTCAGGAAGACGACTTCACGCTGCGCAATCTCACCGAGATCATGCAGGCGCAGGAGGCGGCCAGCCGAGCAATGACCGCACTGCTGGCGGCGATCGCATCGGTCAGCCTGCTGGTCGGCGGCATCGGCATCATGAACATCATGCTGGTGTCGGTCACCGAACGTACCCGGGAGATCGGTTTGCGCATGGCCGTGGGTGCGCGCGGCGGCGACATCCTGTCGCAGTTTCTGGTCGAGGCAGTGACGCTGTCGTGCATTGGCGGTGCGATCGGTGTGGCGCTCGGCGTTTTCGCTGCCGAGATGGTCGGCAAGTCAGCCTCATGGCGCATCGAGATCCAGCCGCCGGCAATTCTCCTGGCTTTCGGATCGGCCGCGCTCATCGGCATCTTCTTCGGCTTTTATCCGGCACGCAAAGCCTCGCAGCTCGAGCCGATCGAGGCCCTTCGATACGAGTGACATGAACACATCCGTGATTCCCAATGTGCTCTCGGTGGCCGGCGTCGACCCCTCGGGCGGTGCCGGCATCTATGCCGATCTCAAGGCCTTCACCGCCTTCGGTGCTTATGCTTGTGGGGTGGTCACCGCGCTGACCGCTCAAAACTCGCAGCTCGTCAGTGGCATTCACGCGCCACCGCCCGAATTCGTGCGGCTGCAAATCGATACGCTCTTTGCCGATGTGCGCATTGATGCTGCCAAGACCGGCATGCTTGCCACGGCAGCGATCGTGCAGGCGGTGGCCGAAGGGCTGGCGGTTCAGCGTGCGCAGGGCAAGCTTGCGCATCTGGTGGTCGATACCGTCATGGTCTCGAAAAGTGGCGACGACCTGCTCACTCGCGAGGCCATCGCAATGCTGATCGAGGCAGTACTGCCGCTGGCCACGATGATGACGCCCAATCTGCCCGAGGCCGGCGCGCTGCTGCGTTCGAGTCCGCCCGACAGTCTTCGCGAGATGCAGCGTGCCGCAGAGCGGCTGCGACGCCTGCTGCCCGACAATGGCCAGTGCTGGGTGCTGCTCAAGGGCGGGCATCTGCCGGGTGATGCCGTTGACCTGCTGCATGACGGCGATCGCATGATCGAGTTCTCGGCCCCCCGCATCGAGACCCGCAATACCCACGGTACCGGCTGCTCCCTGTCGGCCGCGATCGCTGCGCTGTTGCCGCGCACCGAAGTGCCCGATGCAGTCGATCAGGCCAAGCGCTGGCTGACCGAAGCCATCCGTCGCTCGGGCGAACTGACGGTCGGGCAGGGCCATGGGCCGGTGCATCACTTCCACCGCCTGTGGTCGCGCTAGAACCCGGTACCATCGCGGCACCCGAGCCACAGCGCATCCCCTGCCCGCGCCACCCCCATCCCGATGGAAGCACTTCACTCACTACCGCTGCTGGTCAAGGCAGCGATCCTTGGCATCGTCGAGGGCCTGACCGAGTTTCTGCCGATCTCCAGTACCGGTCATCTGATCCTGGTCGGCAGTCTGCTCGGCTGGCATGACGACAAGGCCAAGGTCTTCGACATCGCGATCCAGACCGGGGCGATGGCCTCGGTCATCTGGTATTTCCGGGCCCGCATCACCCGGGTGCTCAGCGGTCTGGGCAGCGACCCGGCGGCCCGACGTTTCGCGATCAATATCCTGATCGGCTTTTTGCCTGCCGCCATCCTCGGTGTGCTTTTTGCAAAACACATCAAAGCCGTGCTGTTTGCACCGGTGCCGGTTGCGATTGCCTTCGTGGTCGGTGGCCTGATCATCCTGTGGGTAGAGCGCCGGGTGCGGCTGGGTGGCATACCGGCCCGTATCGACGACATCGATGCGATGACCTGGGTCGATGCGCTCAAGCTCGGACTGGCGCAGGCCGTCGCACTCATCCCCGGCACCAGCCGTTCGGGCGCGACCATCATCGGCGGCATGCTCTTTGGCCTGTCGCGCCGCGCGGCGACCGAGTTCTCGTTTTTTCTCGCGATTCCGACCCTGATCGGCGCCGGCGTCTACGACACCTGGAAATACCGCGCTCTGCTGAGCGTCGACGACCTGCCGCTCTTTGCGGTTGGCCTGCTCGCCGCTTTTTTCAGCGCCCTGATGGTGGTCCACTGGCTGATCCGCTATGTCTCACGCCACGACTTCGTGCCGTTCGCCTGGTACAGGATCGTCTTTGGGCTCCTGCTTCTTTTCACCGCCTGGACCGGCATGATCGACTGGTCGGTGGCCTGACCGATCCGATGTTCTCGATCCTGATCCCCACCTGGAACAACCTGCCTTACCTGAAGCTTGCGGTGGACAGCATCCGTCGTCATTCGGCCTGCTCCCACCAGATCATCGTGCATGTCAACGACGGCAGCGACGGCACCCGCGCGTGGGTGCGCGAGCAGGGACTGACCCATACGCATACAGAACAGAACATCGGGATCTGCCTCGCCGTCAACGAATCGGCTACGCATGCCGAGCACGGTCTGATCGTTTATCTCAATGACGACATGGTCGTCTGCCCGGGCTGGGACACGCGTTTGATGGCGAAAATTGCCGCGCTGCCGACGCGCCTCTTCATGGTCTCCGGCACGATGATCGAACCGCGCGAGACCGGCAACGCCTGCGTGGTCGTGGCCGATTTCGGCGACAGCGCCGAGTCATTTCGCGAGACCGAACTGCTGGCTGCGCTGCCGCGTCTGGCGAGACCCGACTGGGCCGGCGCGACCTGGCCGCCGACCGTGGTCCATCGCGATGTCTGGTTTCAGGTCGGCGGCTACAGCAACGAGTTTTCGCCTGGCATGAGCAGCGACAACGACTTTTCGATGAAGCTCTGGCAACTGGGTTGCCGGCATTTCATCGGTGTCGGCGATGCGCTGGTTTACCACTTTCAGAGTAAGTCGACAGGCAAGGTGGTCAAGAACGACGGCAGGCGACAATTCCTTCAGAAATGGTCACTCAGCCAGCGCAGCTTCGATCGCCACTACCTTCGCCGGGGTCAGCTCTTGCCCGCCGGCGACGGCGCGGTGCCCGAGCCGCAGACCACTCTCGCGCTGAGCCTGGCGAAGATCAAGGACGGTCTGAAGCGACGGTTCCGCCCGTGAGCGCTGCGCTCGATGTGCTGCAGCGTGTCTTCGGCTACCCCTCCTTTCGCGATCCGCAGCAGGCCATCGTCGATCACCTGATTGCCGGAGGCGATGCGCTGGTGCTGATGCCCACCGGCGCCGGCAAGTCGCTGTGCTATCAGGTGCCCTCACTGGTGCGCCCCGGCATGGGCGTCGTGGTTTCGCCGCTGATCGCTCTGATGCAGGATCAGGTCGACGCCCTACGCGAAAACGGCGTGCGCGCCGAATACCTCAACTCCACACTCAGTCTCGATGAGACCCGCCGGGTCGAGCGAGCGATGCGGGCAGGCGAGATTGATCTGCTCTATGTGGCGCCCGAGCGGCTCCTTACCGATCGCTGCCTTGAGCTGCTTTCGGCCAGTCGCATCGCGCTCTTTGCGATTGACGAAGCGCATTGCGTCTCGCAGTGGGGCCATGATTTCCGTCCGGAATATCTCGGCTTGTCGGTCCTGCACGATCGCTTTGCCGACATTCCGCGTATTGCGCTGACCGCCACCGCCGATGCCCAGACCCGACATGAAATCCGCGAGCGCCTGGCGCTGCAGGATGCGCGCGAGTTCGTCTCCAGGTTCGACCGCCCCAATATCCGCTACAGCATCGTCGTCAAGGACGAGCCGCGGCGCCAGTTGCTCGCCTTTCTGGCCGAATTCGCCGGCGAGGCCGGCATTGTCTACTGCGCCACCCGCAAGCGGGTCGACGACACCGCCGCCTGGCTGATCGAGCAAGGCTTCGATGCGTTGCCCTATCACGCCGGCATGGGCACCGCCGATCGGGCCGGTAACCAGTCCCGGTTTCTGCGCGAAGACGGCGTGGTCATGGTCGCCACACTGGCGTTCGGAATGGGCATCGACAAACCCGATGTCCGTTTTGTGGCTCACCTCGATATGCCCAAGAGTGTCGAGGCTTACTATCAGGAGACCGGTCGGGCAGGGCGCGACGGGCTTCCGGCGCGTGCCTGGATGGCCTACGGTCTGCAGGACGTGGTCAACAACCGCCGGTTGATCGACGAATCACCGGCCGACGATGAGCACAAGCGTGCGTCGCGCCAGAAGCTCGACGCGATGGTCGGGCTCGCCGAGGCCGACGATTGCCGGCGAGTGCGTCTGCTGCGCTATTTCGGTGAAGACAGCCGCGCCTGCGGCAACTGCGACAACTGCCTGTATCCGCCCGAGCGCTGGGACGCGAGCGACCCGGCGCGCCGGCTGCTGTCCTGCATCTACCGGATCCGGCAGGCCGGGGGCATTTCCTATGGCGGCCACTATGTCATCGACGTGCTGCGCGGCGAGCGAAGCGACCGGGTGCTCGAGCGCGGTCACGACCGGCTGACCACCTTCGGCATCGGTGGCGACCTTGATGCCGCGGCCTGGCAGACGCTGCTGCGCCAACTGGTCGCCCGGGGCCTGATCGATGTAGCCCACGACCGTTTCGGTGTGCTCGAACTCACCGATGCCTCGCGCCCGGTTCTGCGCGGTGAGCAAGCCGTGATGCTGGCCCGTGCGACCTTCGAACGAGCGCCGCGAGGCCGAAAGTCAAAGCCTCGCGCAGCCGGATCGAATGCTGCAGCGACCGCTTCGGCCATCGGTCTGGATGCGCCGGCCGCAGCCCGTTTTGCCCAGCTGCGGGTCTGGCGACTCGACACCGCCCGCGCGCAAGGTGTGCCGCCCTATGTGATCTTTCATGATGCTCATCTGGCCGAGATCGCACGCCATGCGCCGGTCGATCTTGATGCGCTGCGTCAAATTCCGGGTGTTGGAGCAACCAAGCTGGAGCGCTACGGCAAGGCGCTGCTGGCTGCGCTGGAGGAAGGCTGAAGGCTGCGGAAAGCCTCCGATGTCAGATGATCGACCTTCGCAGCGAGCTTTTCGGTCTTGCAACCCACTGCCGTTAAGCTGTTGGATGACGCCAGATATCTGAAAAATCGGCCAGATATGTCATGCGGGTGTAATATGCTGCATTGCAAACACATATCCATGGGGTTCCGCGTCGATCAGTTTTTTTCGACCGGTCTCTTTCTGGCGGGGGTGAAGCATGGAAGCCATTCTCCTGATCCTTGACGACGATATCCTGACGACGGCTCGCAATCTGGCCGACTTGATTTCGGCCTGGATTTTCTAGGTTCGACCCATCCGCGTCACCGGGCTCGCGTTGCCCGCGTGATGGCGGGCGAGGTATCCTCGCCGCTTCGAGAAAGAAGCGGACGAGACACATGGACCTCAATTATTCCCCTGAAGAACTGGCCTTTCGCGATCAGGTTCGCGGCTGGCTGAAAGCCAATCTGCCGGAAGACCTTCGTCGCAAGAACGCCGACGGCGGACACCTCGGCAAGGAAGATCTGCTGCGCTGGCACAAGATTCTCGCCAAGCAGGGTTGGGTCGCTCCGGCCTGGCCGAAAGAATGGGGCGGTCCGGACTGGAATGCGACCCAGCGCTATATCTTTGAGGAAGAGTGCGGGCTGGCCGGTACGCCGCAGATCGTCGCCTTCGGCGTCGTGATGTGCGCGCAGGTCCTGCTCAAATTTGGATCCGACGAGCAAAAGAAGCGCCACCTGCCCGGCATCTACAACGGTGATGTCTTCTGGGTTCAGGGTTACTCCGAGCCCGGTTCGGGCTCGGACCTCGCATCGCTCAAGACCCGTGCCGATCGCAAGGGCGACAAGTACATCGTCAATGGCCAGAAGATCTGGACCTCGCTTGGCCAATACGGTGACTGGATTTTCTGCCTGGTGCGTACCAACTTCGACACCAAGATCCGCCAGGAAGGCATCAGCTTTCTGCTGATCGACATGAAAACCCCCGGCATCACCGTGCGTCCGCTGATCCTCATGGACGGTGGCCATGAAGTGAACGAAGTGTTCTTCGACAATGTCGAGGTGCCGGTCGAAAACCTGGTCCATGAAGAGGGCAAGGGCTGGACGGTGGCCAAGTATCTTCTCGGCCATGAGCGCCTGAATACCGGCCGCATCGGTGCCTCCAAGCGCGAACTGGCCCGTCTGAAAGCCTTTGCTGCGAAGCAGCTCGATGCCGATGGCCGATCGATGATGGATGACCCCCGGTTTCGCGACAAGCTCACCCGCGTCGAGGTTGAACTGATGGCGCTCGAGATCACCAATCTGCGTTTTCTCGATGCGATGCGGGGCGGCCGCCCGCCCGGCGCTGATGTCTCGATGCTCAAGATTCGCGGCACCGAAATCCAGCAGGCCCTCACCGAACTGATGATGCAGGCGGCCGGCCCGATGGCAGTGCCCTTCAAGGCGGTTGGCGAGTCGCTGGCAGGCGAATTCGATGCGCTCACTGCCAGTCTTGCGGCGCGCTATGCCAACTATCGCAAGACCAGCATCTACGCAGGATCCAACGAGATCCAGCGCAACATTATCGCCAAGGCGACCCTGGGCCTCTGATCATGAATTTCGAACTCAGCGAAGAACAGCGGCTCATGGCCGAATCGGTCGGTCGATTCCTGTCTGACCATTACGATTTTGAACAGCGCAAGCAGATCATCCGCTCGGACTCGGGCGCAAGCACTGCGGTCTGGAAGCAACTCGCCGATATGGGCGTGCTCTCGATTCCGTTCTCCGAAGCCGCCGGCGGCTTCGGCGGCGGTGCAACCGACATGATGAGTGCCATGCAGTCGATCGGGCAGTCACTGGTCGTCGAGCCGGTGCTGGCGACGGTGCTGGCGGCCCGGCTCATTGATCGTGCCGGCAGCGCCGCACAGAAGACCGAGATCGTCTCGGCGGTGGTCGACGGCTCGCGCAAGCTGGCCTTTGCCCACCTCGAAGACAGTGCCCGCTATCGGGTCTCGCACGTGGCGCTCAGCGCAACTCGCGCGGCCGATGGCTGGATTCTCCATGGACTGAAGCGAGTGGTCGTCGGCGCCACGCTGGCCGACTTGCTTGTCGTGTCCGCACGAACATCGGGCAAGGCCGGCGATTCCAAGGGCATTTCCCTGTTTGTCGTCGCCCCAGACGCCAAGGGCGTCTCGATGACCGGTTATCGCACCCTTGATAATCAGCGCGGCGCCGATGTTCGCCTCGACACCGTGAAGGTCGGTGCCGATGCCCTGGTGGGCACCGAGGGCGCGGCCCTGCCGGTGATCGAAGAAGCCTTCGATTTCGCAACCGCATTGCTGTGCTCAGAGGCAGTGGGTGCGATGCAGTTTGCCAACGACACCACGCTTGAATACCTCAAGACCCGCAAGCAGTTCGGTGCTCCGATTGGCTCATTTCAGGCACTGCAGCATCGGATGGTCGAGATGTTCGTGAGCACCGAGCAGGCGCGTTCGATGAGCTATCTGGCCGCCTCGAAGGTCGATACCACCACCGATCCACTCGAGCGAGCGCGCATCATTTCGGCCGCCAAGATCAAGATTGCCGACGCCTGCCGGCAGGTCTCGCAGGAGTCGATCCAGTTGCACGGCGGCATGGGCATGACCGAAGAAATGAAGGTCTCGCACACCTTCCGGCGTCTGACCATGATCGCGCAGCAGTTCGGCGATGTGGATGCGCATCTGGAGCGATTCGCAGCGCTCGACCATTGAGTCTGTCTGTCGATCGGAAAGGAAAAGGCCCGGACATCTGGGCCTTTTTCATTGCTGCTCGACAGCGCTGTGCGAGCTGGAGGTCGGTCTGGACTCAGAACCGATGTCGAAGACCCAAGGCAGCACGATTTGCGATGCCGAAGGAATAGGGGCTGGCCGCGGTGCCCGACCCGGCCCACTTCGTGTCGCTCTCCTGGCCGAAGGACAGATAGACGTCGGTGCGCATGGACAGCGGATAGTCGTAGGTGATGCCGAACAGGTTCTGTGCTTTGAGGTTCTTGTAGTTGTTCGGATCCTTGTAGGCATAGTTGCAGTAGAGCACGCCCGGACCCAGGCCGATACGGCCGCTCACAATGATGACATCGGTGTTGGCCGAGGTATCGGCAACCACGCCGTTCTTGATGTTGTTATCGGCGCTGGTCACGCCGGAACCAAGGCTGGACATCAGGTAGGTGGCGCCGATCTGACCGGTCTTGCTGAAACGCCAGGCCGCACCGGCGCCCCACTCGACCCGGCTCGAAAACAGGGCGTAGCCGAGCTTGTCGACGCCATAGCTCATGTAGGCGCCGCCAAGCAAGAAGTCGCCCTGAGTCCAGAGAGCACCGAGGCCATAGGAGTTGCCCTGATCCTGCGGGTAAGCATTGTTGCTGGTGTTGTTCAACGGCGCCATGTTTTCGCCAAATGCATACATGGCTTGCACGACCAGACCAGCGAAGGAAGGGGTCTGGTAAAGCAGGGCGTTGTCGAGTCGGGTGTTGAAGAATTGCGACTCGTTGTTGTAGTAGCGGTAGGTGGTTGCGTCGATATAGATGAGCGCGTTATACAGCGGGACATACTGGCGACCCGCGGTCAGGCGTCCGATGCGGCTGTCCAGACCGACCCAGGCTTGGCCATTCCAGAACTTCAGATAATCGGAGACGCTTTTCTTGTCGGACGGGTTGGGCGGGGAGCCGGGGCCCCCGCTGGTATCGCCGTCGTCGACGTCGAGCCGGTGTTCGAGCGTGAAGATGGCCTTCAGGTCGCCGCCGAGGTCTTCGGAACCCCGAAGGCCAAAGCGCGAACCGTCTGAAATACCGTTGACAAGCTGCCAGCCGGCTGAGCCGCGCTGGTTGTTTGACGCATTCCTGGTGCCGTTCGACCATTCGACTGCCTGATCGAGGAGCCCATACATGGTGAGCGAAGATTGGGCATAGACCGGAGCGACGCAGAGGCTGAACACAGCGCCTGCAATGGCTTTGGAGGTCGTTTTCCTGCGCATTCTTGAAGTCCTTGAACCGCTTGAGAAGAGCCCGGCCCGGCATGGTTTCGCGAGAGCTACCCCGTCCCGGGCACCCACGGTATCGCAGCGTGATGACCGGTTGATTGGCCCCTGATCAGAACAGATGGCGCAAGCCGAACGCGACTCGCTGTGCGCTGCCATAGACATAAGGACTGGTCGAGGCCCCCGAGACGGCGTATTTGATATTGGTCTCGTTGCCCAGGGCCAGATAGACGTCGGTGCGTCGGGTCAGCGGATGGTCGTAGGTAATGCCCAAGAGGTTCGGCGACTTGAGGTCGGTGTCGCTTCTCGGATTCTTGTAGGCATAGTTGCCATAGAGCACGCCACTGCCAAGGCCGATGCGACCGCTCAGGATGATGAAGTCGGTTGTCACTTTGAGGTCGGAGATCGAGCCGCTCGGGTTGTCGTCGGTCGTATTGGTCACGCCGCTGCCGAGGTTGGACACCAGGTAGCTCAGGCCGATCTGACCGGTCCTGCTGAATCGGTAGGCCGCGCCTGCGCCCCATTCGACGCGATTCGAAAACAGCGCGCTGCCCGACTTGTCAGCGCCATAGTTCATGTATCCGCCGCCAAGCGAGAAGTCGCCCTGGTCCCAGCGTGCGCCCACACCCCTTGAGTCGCCCTTGCCCTGAGGATAGGAAGTGGCGCCGGTATCGGCGGGGGCGGCCAGGTCACCGCTGAAGGCATACATCACCTGCACGGTCAGGCCACGGAAGGCCGGGGTCTGATAGAGCAGGACATTGTCCAGCCGGTTGTTGAAGAATTGCGACAGGTGGTCGTAGTAGCGATAGCCGGTTGCGTCGAGATTGGCCAGTCCGCTAAAGAGCGGGACGTATTGACGACCCGCCGTCAGACGCCCCCACTGGCTGTCCAGGCCTACCCACGATTGCGCGTTCCAGAACTTGAGGCTGCTGATGGCCTGGTCCGCCGGATTCCCAGGACGCGCCCGGCCGCCGGTGCTCTCGCCGGTATCGGCATCAAATCGGGTCTCGAACGCGAAGATCACTTTCAGGCCGCCACCCAGATCCTCCGAGCCTCGGATGCCGAAGCGTGAGCCGTTGGAGACGCCGTTGACCACGCGCCATCCTGACAAGCCGCGCTGCTCGTTGGCGGCATTTTTTGTCGGGTTCGACCACTCGAGCGCCTGATCGACCAGCCCGTATGCCGTGATTGACGATTGAGCATGCACTGGGGCGGCAATCAGGCTCGAGACGATGATTGCAAGCGATATGCGCATAGGTGCTTCGTCGGCAGGGATGCCGGCGGTCAGGGGGATTGTCGTGAACTATCCGGCAGCCGCAAGCGACTCGTCTGCTTTGCGACGCCGGAACATCAGATCAAACACGCCATGCCCCAGCCGCAGGCCGCGCTGCTCGAACTTGGTGAGCGGGCGCCACTCGGGGCGCGGCGCAAAACCGTTGGCCTGATTGACCAGCAGCGGCTCGCCCGACAGGACCTCCAGCATCTGCTGCGCGTAGGGCTCCCAGTCGGTCGCACAGTGCAGATAGCCCCCTGGTGCAATGCGTGTTGCCAGATGAGCGATGAAGGGCGGCTGGATCAGTCTGCGCTTGTGATGCCTGAGTTTGGGCCAGGGATCAGGAAAGTAGATGTGTACCCCTGCCAACGAGGCCTCTGCAATCCGCTGCTTCAGGACTTCCACCGCATCGGTCTGAATGATGCGCACGTTGGTCAGTGCATCGTCCTCGATGTGGCGCAGCAGACTGCCCACGCCAGGCGTATAGACCTCGACGCCCAGAAAGTCGGTGTCGGGGCGCGCGGCCGCAATCGCTGCAGTGGTGTGACCCATGCCGAAGCCGATCTCGAGCACCACCGGCGCCTGGCGTGCGAAGAGGGCACCGAAATCGATCGGGCTATCGCCCGGCGTCACGCCGTATTGCGGCAGCAGCCGTTCATGGGCATTGCGCTGGGCGTCCGAGAGATGGCCGCGCCGCATCACGAAGCTGCGGATATGGCCATGAATGGGCTTGTCCTGGACCGCCACGATGGTCGGTACCGGCTGATCGTTCGAAATGCTCATCGGTACGCGGGTTGCCTCACATCAGGCCGCTGGGATCGATCTGAGCTTGCTCAGGTCGATCCGATGATGCCGCCGGTGGGCGACGACGGACTCGCGCTGTAAAGCTTGCGCGGCATGCGGCCGGCAAGGAATGCGTCGCGCCCGGCTTCGACCGCCTTGCGCATCGCGCCGGCCATCAGGATCGGGTCGCGGGCGGCCGCCACCGCGGTGTTCATCAGCACGCCGGCACAACCGAGTTCCATCGCAATCGCAGCATCCGACGCCGTGCCCACGCCGGCATCGACGATCACCGGCACCTTGGCCTTCTCGAGGATCAGCTGCAGATTCCAGGGATTGAGGATGCCCATGCCCGAACCGATGAGCGAGGCCAGCGGCATGACCGCCACACAGCCGATCGACTCGAGCACCCGTGCCTGGATCGGGTCGTCGCTGCAATAGACCATCACCTCGAAGCCTTCGCGCACCAGGGTCTCGGCGGCTTTCAGGGTCTCGGGCATATTCGGATAGAGGTTGTGCGGATCGCCCAGCACCTCGAGTTTGACCAGGGTGTGATCATCGAGGAGCTCGCGCGCCAGTCGCAGGGTGCGCACCGCATCGTCGGCGCTGTAGCAGCCTGCGGTATTGGGCAGCAGCGTGAATTGCGAGGCCGGCACGGTCTCGAGCAGGCTCGGTTCACCGGCGTTCTGGCCGATATTGGTGCGCCGAATCGCGACTGTGATGATCTCGGCGCCGCTGGCATCGATCGCCAATCGGGTCTGCTCGAAATCCCGGTATTTGCCGGTGCCCAGCAGCAGCCGCGACGAGAAGCGACGGGTCCCGATCATCAGGGGATCGCCGGCATCGGAAGGACGGGCGGGAACAGGTGCAGAAACAGGTGCAGAGTCGGTCACGTCAGTGCGGCCTTAAAGGATCGTTGGCCATTCTAGTCGCTGATCAGCGGTTCGACGCCGCGCCCGGCATGGCCAGCTCGCCCTTGCGGCTGAATGAGGCGCCACCGAAGAGCGGGCCTGACAAGCGCCCTTTGACTTGGTAATCAAGCGTCGCCGGCATGCCGCCTGACAGGCCAATAGCCTGTCTGATCAGGGCGGTGAATGGCACCGTGACCGGAATCTCCACGATGGTCTCGCCGAATCGGGGCACATCACCGCCGGAGTTGCTCACGCCGCTCGCCACCCGACTGCCGCGAACGTCGAGCTCGACATAGAGGCCATCGAAATTGATCGGCTGGTCGTTGGGGTTCTGCACCCGCAGTTTCACCAGGAACCGGGCTTCCATGGCGTCACTGCGCATCGGCTCCAGACCGACCACATCCACGTTGATCGGCTCCTTCAGCGCCGGCCCGACACAGGCCGACACAAGCATGACCAGGCAGGCCAACAGGATCTTCGACAGTTTCATGTTTGAACACTCCAATAGACTGCAATGAGGATTGGCGCGGGCGCCCTGAGCCTGACGCAACGCTGGCTGCGATCGGTTGCTGACGGCCTGCTGCCGAATCAGCCCCCGCCGACAGCCACCACGATTTCGAGCCTGTCGCCATCGCTCAGACAGGACGTGGCATGCAGCGACTTCGGCACAATCTCGCCGTTGCGCTCGACCGCGACCCGCTTGCCCGCCAGGCTCAGCTGGGTAAGCAGATCAGCGACGCTGGTGCCTGCCGAGACTGCGAGCGGTTTGCCGTTGACAATGACTTGCATGGCCCGATTCTAACCAGCGTTGCGCTCGAGCGGTTTCAGGGACTGGTGGATGTGGCAGTCTGTGCCGGGGCCGGCGAGTACAATTTGTGACCTGTTGCCTGGAGCGCCATGCCGACAGGTGCTGCGCCGATCGGTCGGTTCAGACACAGCGCGTCAAGGAGACTTCAGCTTGAAACCCATTCTATCGGCAACGCCCGACGGTCTTATCCCCGAAAAGCCGGTCTCCCAGCTCATCCGGGAGCGTTTGCAGCAGGCCGGAAAACGTTTCCATGCCAATGACAATATCGCTGACTTCATCCATGGCGACGCCGAGCGGGCGGCGCTCGAGGTCGAGGTGACCGCGCGAATCGAGGCGGTGCTCAGCAGTCTCGTGATTGATACCGATGGCGATCACAACAGTCGTGGTACCGCGAATCGAGTGGCTCGCATGTACCTCGGGGAGGTCTTCAAGGGCCGCTATCACGCGATGCCCCGGGTCACCGAATTTCCCAACGCCGAGCTCCTCAGTGAACTGATGATCATCGGGCCGATGACGGTGCGCAGCGCCTGCTCCCACCACATGGTGCCGATCCTTGGGCGCTTGTGGGTCGGCGTGATGCCCTCCGAAGGTTCCCAGCTGATCGGTCTGTCAAAGTACGCCCGCATTGCCGACTGGATCATGAGCCGCCCGCAGATCCAGGAAGAAGCGGTCATGCAGCTGGCGGATCTGCTTGAGGCGCGGCTCAAGCCTGCAGGGCTCGCACTGGTGCTCGAGGCCGATCACTTCTGCATGCAGTGGCGTGGTGTCAAGGACGCCGAGCCGCATATGACCAACAGCATCATGCGCGGCGATTTTCTCAAGAACCCCGAGCTGCGCCGTGAGTTCCTTCAACTGATCAAACTGGGTTGAATCGCTGACGGCATGGGTCTTTTGTTAGACTCCGACAGCGGTCGCGGGTGTAGTTCAATGGTAGAACGGCGGCTTCCCAAGCCTCAGGCACGGGTTCGATTCCCGTCACCCGCTCCAGCATCAGTCTTCAGTCGAGGTCGAGGTCGAGCAGCCCTCGCACATGCGCTTCCACGCAACGCCCGAGCGCCGGCAGGTTGTAGCCGCCCTCGAGCATCGACACGATGCGTCCTTCACACAGCTCATCGGCCAGATCGGCGAGCTGGCGGGTGACCCAGGCGTAATCGGCGTCGACCCAGCCGAGCTGGCTGATGTCGTCATCGCGATGCGCATCGAAGCCTGCCGAGATGAACAGCATCTGGGGTTTGAAGTCACGCAGCGCCGGCAGCCAGGCATCGGCCACCGCGTCGCGCAGCGCCTGCCCACCGGAGTAGGGCGCAAGTGGCACATTGAGCATGTTCTGGCCGAGTGCCTGCTCGCCGCTGTAGGGATACAGCTGCGACTGAAAGGTCGAGACCATCAGGACTCGCTGGTCACCGGCCAGGATGTGCTCACTGCCATTGCCGTGATGAACATCGAAATCGATCAGGGCAACGCGTTGCATGCCGAGCTCGTCGAGGGCATGGCGGATGCCGACTGTCACGTTGTTGAAAAAGCAAAAGCCCATCGCGCTGCCGCGCTCGGCATGGTGACCGGGTGGGCGCACATTGCAGAAGGCACGCCTGAATTTGCCTTGCCCGACCAGTTCAGCGGCCAGCACCGCGGCACCGGCCGCATGCATCGCGGCATCGACCGTCTGCGGATTCATCGCAGTATCGGGGTCGAGCTGCCGATAGCCTGTCTCGGGAGACAGGGCGATCAGTTGCTCGACATAGCTGCGGTCATGAGCGCGGACAAGCTGCTCGATGGTGGCCGACGGCGCCTCGAAGCTTTCCATGACATCGAGCAGACCCCGCATCAGCAGCCGATCGGCGATGACCGACACGCGCTGCGGGCATTCAGGATGGCCTGCGCCCATCTCGTGGCGCATCGAGCTGGCGTGTGAGATGTAGGCTGTCTTCACTGATCGATCCCGGCTGGAAACCCTTGAATGACAGGGGCTGAAAGCCGCCAGCTGCTGCGGGCCGCTCGATGCTCAGGGTCGGGCGAGCTTCCAGAGATTGTTGAAGCCGTCGCCAGTGCGGTCGCCCGGCTTGGCGTCTTTCGACCAGTAATAGAGCGGCTGTCCTTTGAAGACCCATTGGCGGGTCGAATCATCGCGAGTCAGGATGGTCCAGTCGCCGACCGGCTTGGCGTCGGGCGTGGCCATCAGCGGCGGCCAGTTGGTCGCACAAGGACCGAGGCAAGCGCTCTTGCCGGTGCCCGCGACATCACGGTCGAAGGTATAGAGCGTCATGCCGCCTGGGCCGACCAGCACACCATTTGAGACCATGGCCGGCGGACGGGTGGTCATCATGCTGGAGAGCGAACTGCAGGCTGTCAGGCCAAGGGCGAATGCCAGAAAAATCAGTTTGCGGACCATGATGCTTCACCTCTTGTTGTGCAACGCAGGTTGTTCGAAGGTCAGCGTCGCTTGGACGACTTGACAGAGTTTAGCCTGCCAAGAGGTCAGATCCCCTGAGCACGGTCATTGTTCGGGCTCGCGACGCACGGCAATTCCAAGTGGCTCAAGTTATGAGCTACTGCCATGGCATCATCGTTGGATCCCCGGGGTGTGACGACGCGTGAAATTCATCCACTGTTCCGATCTGCATATCGACAGTCCGCTCGACGGGCTCGAGCGCTACCCTGGTGCACCGGTTGCTGAGCTGCGCGGTGCAACCCGTCAGGCGCTGGTCAATCTTGTCGACCTGGCCGTCAGCCGACGGGTCGATTTCCTTGTCATCGCCGGTGACATCTTCGATGGCGACTGGCGCGACATGAACACCGGTCTGTTCTTCAATTCCCAGATGCGGGTTCTTGAGCGCGCCGGCATCAGTGTCTATCTTAAACGGGGCAACCACGATGCTGCCAGTGAGGTGACACGCGCGCTGACGCTTCCCGACAATGTCCATGTCTTTGATGCCGATAAGCCACAGACCATCCGGCGCGATGACCTTCGAGTCGCGCTGCATGGCCGCAGCTTTTCCGACCGTGCCACGCCGAACGATCTGGCTGCCACCTATCCCGACCCGGTACCCGGCTTTTTCAACATCGGCGTTCTGCACACCAGCCTGGCGGGCTATGCGGCGCACGATCCTTACGCGCCCACCTCGCTCGACATCCTCCGATCGCGTGGCTACGACTACTGGGCGCTCGGGCATGTCCATGCGCGTGAGGTGTTGCAGGCCGAGTACCCGCGCATCATCTATTGCGGCAATCCGCAAGGCAGGCACGCCGGCGAAACCGGTGCCAAGGGCTGCGAGCTGGTCAGCGTCGAGGGCGGCGATCTTCAGTCCGAATCGATGGCGCTCGATGTGGTGCGATGGGCAGTCATCGATCTGCCGATCGACGGGTTCACCGACATGGCTCAATGGCGTCGATCTGCCCAGGCGCTGATGCGCCAGGCCCATGATGCCGCGGCCGGGCGGCTCTCGGCGTGGCGTTTGCAGATCGTCGGCACCGGGTCATTGCATGAGCCGCTCGCCGGCCGCATCGACGATGTCGGTGCCGATCTGCGCCAACTGGCCGATGCCGCCTCGGGAGGCTTGGCCTGGGTCGAGAAAATCCGGGTGCGCAGTCGGGCGTCGACCCGGTCTTTTCTCGGGTCGCCTGTCGTGATGTCCGATGACGATCCTCTGTTGGCCTGCCTGCGTCTGAGTCAGTCGCTTCAGTCCGAGACGCAGGGCCTCAAGACCTTTGCCCAGGATGCGCTCAATGATGTCCTTGTTCGATTGCCTTCGAGCCTGCGGATCGGCCCGCAGTCGATCGGATTCGACGACGCCGACATGCTTGCAGCGCTGATTCGGGAGGCCGAAGCCATGCTGCTCGATCGACTCGGCGACGGCGCCTCATGAGGATCTCGTCGCTTCACTTCAAGGCCTATGGTCCGTTCAATGGCGCGATCATCGATTTCGACCGGCAGGCATCCGGATTGCAACTGGTCTATGGTCCGAACGAGCGCGGTAAGAGCACGGCAATGAGGGCGATTACCGCCTTGCTGTTCGGGTTTCCGACACGAACCGACGATCATTTCGGGCGCGATTACTCGGCCCTGCGGGTGGGGGCGGTACTGACCGACGACACCGGCCTGCGCGCGGTCATGCGACGCAAGGGTGTACGCCAGACGCTTTGCGAATTCGATCCGGCCACCGGTCGCGAGCATCCTGATCGACTCATCGATCAGGCGAGCATTGATGCCCTGCTCGGTGGCGTTGATGCCCGGCGCTTCGACTGGATTTATTCGCTTGGCAGCGCGCAGCTGCGACTTGGTGGCCGGTCACTGCTCGAATCCGGCAGTGAGCTTGGCGCCACGCTCTTCGAGGCCGCCAGCGGTGTTCAGCGCCTGCGGGCCGTCTCGGCTGGTCTGCAGTCCCAGGCCGATGCGCTGTTTGTGCCGCGCGGCAAGCTGCCCTCACTCAATGCGGCGTTGATCGAGTTCGAGGCAAGCCAGCAGGCGGCCCGTGATGCGGTCGTGGCGCCACGGCAGTGGCAGGCCCTGCGCGATGCGCTCGATCAGGCGCAGCTCGATCTGATCCAGATCGAGACGCAATGGCGAACCCGGCGAGAGCGCCTCGGTCAGGTCCAGCGCCTGCTCAGCCTCGGGCCACAGGTGGCGCGCAGCACGGCATTGGGTCGTGAATTGACTGCTCTGGCCGATGTGCCTGAGCTGCCTGATGATGCTCAGCCCCAACTGGCCCTGTGGCTGCAGTCGCTTGAACAAAGCGGCGTGACGATGCTGGATGAGCGGGATCGCCTGAGTCGCTGCCGCGAGGCCCTTTCGGCCTTGCCGGCCTCGAGCGCCTATCTCGCTGCCGCTCAGGCAGTGGCGCAGCTCGCAGGCCGGCTCGAGAGTTTTCAGGTGGCCTGCGCATCCGTGCCCGGTTTGCACAGCGACGCGACTGCAGCGCAGCGTGTTTTGCAGCTTGCGATGGCTGCGATTGACGGCGCTGCCCCGGTGCAGCCCCGCGAGGTGCCTAGCCTCTCCCCATCCGATATGTCCACCGTGCAGGCCGTGCCAGGTCCCGGCGTCGACACTCTGGTGCCGTCGCGCGCTGCCATGGCGCAAGCGCGGCGCTCGCTTGCACTGCGCCGCGACCTCGAGACCCGACGCACCGAGCTGTCTGTGGCAAGCGAGCTGGCCGAACTCAGGGTGCTCCAGGCACGCAGGGCGCTTGAGGCTGCCCCCGATCCGGGCGACATCACTGCCTTTGTTGCTGCTCATGATGCCGCGGCTGCGGTCGGCGATATCGAGCAGCAGGCAAGCCGCTTGGCCTCTCAGCTGGCTGCGCTCGACACGCAACTCGATCGGCAGGCCGAGGCGCTTGGCGGGCCGTCGGTCGAGGTTCTTGCCAGGCTTGCGCTGCCCGGTGCGCTGCTCGACGACGCTCAAGCCCTCGCCGGTACGATCGTCAACGAACAGCATCAGTTGCAGACTCGACATACCGCCCATCGCGAGGCTCTGGACCGTCTGCAGCGCGAGCATCGCGGCCTGTCGCAGCAGCAGGGGGTCATCGACCGCAGCGCGCTCGAGGCCGCACGCGGCGAACGTGACGCTCATCTTCAGATGCTCCAGAGCGACTCGGCCGATGAGCGACGGGCACTTCGCGTCGCGCTGCTGGGTACATCGATAGCCCATGCCGACCAACTTGCCGATGCCCGCTTTTTTGATGCGGCGCGCCTGGCCGAGATCGATTCACTGCAGCAGCGCATTACCGAAGCGCAGCAGGCTGTCACTGCCTGCGACATCGACAGCGATCGGCTTGAGAAAAAGGCCTTGCAGGCGGCGCATGATTGGTCAGCGCGGCTCGCGTCTCGCGGTCTGCCGATCATGGCACCGCAGGCCTGGTCGGGCTGGGCTGCTCAGCACCAGCGCCTGCTCGAGGCCCTCGCCGTGCGAGAGGCGCTGGCCACCGAGCACCGATCTCTCCTGTTGCAGCGCGATCAACATCTGCAATTGCTGCAGTCGGCGTATGCCGGCATCAACCAGAGCTCACCAGGCCTGTCGACCCTGTCGGCAAGCCTGAGGCATGCCCGCACCCTGATGGCCTCGTTGCAGCAAGCCTCGGCTGATCGCAGGCGACTCGCCGATGCCTTCGAGCACGCCTTACTCGACACACAGCGCCATCGGGACGCCCTGGCGGCGCTCGATTGCGAGGCTGATTCCCTGCGATCCTCATGGCACACCCTGGCCGCTGAGCTTCGGCTCGGTCCGGCGGCGTCGAGCCAGGAGCTGGCAGCCCGGCTCGATGCCTTCGACGACCTGCGCGATGCTTCAATGGCCTTCGAGGCTGCTCATCGGCAATGGCAGCTTGCGGCGCAACAGATCGAGGCCTTTCGCTTCGATGCCTGCGCACTGGCTCGCCAGCTCGGCGAACCCGAGCCCTTGCCGGGTTCAGAGTCCTTGTTTGTGGCGACCTGTCGTGCATCGCTCGAGTCGAACCAGCGGGCTCGAGACGACCGGCTCCGATTGCAGGCCGAAGCACAGTCCCTTGAACATTCGATTGCGATTGCCGTTGCGCAAAGCGAGCGCCTGCAGGCCAGCATCGACCGATTACAGGCGCTCGCGGGTGTGTCCGATGAGGCGTCGCTGCAGCGAGTCGTTTCCCGCAACGACCGCCGCAGGGCGCTGCGTCGCGAGGTGGCCTCACTCGATGATCTGATTCGCAGCACGGCCGGTCCTGCCCATTCCTCGCTGGTTGAGCAACTGGCCTGCGTCGACCCGGTCGCGCTCCAGACCGAGCAGGACATGCTTGAGCAGTTCATCGCCCAGGACGAAGCGGCGCGTGATGCCGCCATCGCTGCACGCACGCAGGCGCGGTCAGCCTTCGATGCGGTCAACGGCGACGCCCGGGCAGCGCTCGCTGCAGAGTCGAGCCGCGAGCATCTGGCAGTGGTGTCTCGGCTTGCCACCGACTGGGCGAGATTGCGCCTGGCCCGTGAGCTCCTCGAGCGCTCGGTCCAGTCTTACCAGACCCGTTCGCAGGGTCCGATGCTTGCCGCCGCATCGCGCTGGTTCAGTCGCATGACCGCTGGCCGTTGGGTGACACTCCTGCCCGATTGGTCCGATGACAACCAGATTCTCATTGCCGAGCGCGACGATGGTTTGCGCCTTCCGGTCGCCCGACTGAGTGAAGGTACCGCCGATGCGCTGTACCTTTCCCTGCGTCTGGCCGCGATCGAAGTGCGCCTCGATGCCGCGCCCCCGATCCCCTTGCTGCTCGATGATGTCCTCATGACCTTCGATGACGAGCGAGCAGTGCTCACCCTGCAAGGACTCGCCGAGCTCGCGCAGCGCAATCAGGTGGTCTATTTCACCCATCACCCGCATCTGCTCGCGCTGGCGCGCAGTGCGCTGCCCAGCGACGCTTTCTCGGTTCACGAGCTCGCGCATGGGCCGCCGCTTGCCTGATCCTGCTGCAGCCCCGATATCGCTACCCTGAGTGACCACGCTGTCATGGACCGCACCGAACGCTTCTATCAGATCGACCAGTTGCTGCAGGCGGGGCATGCCGTCCCGATCGAACGCTTTCTGTCCTCGCTCGGTGTCTCACGGGCAACCTTCAAGCGCGACCTCGAATACATGCGCGATCGGCTGAATGCGCCGATCGAGTGGGATCGATTCGACGGCGGCTATCGCTACACCGAGCCTGCCACCGGCCCGACCTTCGCCCTGCCGGGCCTGTGGTTCAACGCGTCCGAGGTTCACGCCCTGCTCACCATGCAGCAGTTGCTGGCCGATCTGCAGCCCGGTCTGCTCGAAGCCCAGGTACGTCCCTTGCAGGCGCGCTTGCGTGCCCTGCTAGGCAGCGCCGATCACAGCGCCGAGGAGGTCGAACGGCGATTCAGGCTGGTCAGCGCGGCGCGACGCACGCTGTCGGTCCGTCACTTCGAGACGGTCGCCTCGGCCACCTTGCGTCGTCGCCGACTGTTGATCTCGCATTTTTCCCGCCAGACAGGCACCACGACCGAACGAACCGTTTCGCCCCAGCAGCTGATCTTTTATCGCGAGAACTGGTATCTGCTGGCCTGGTGCCATCTGCGACGTGATATCCGCAGCTTTGCGGTCGATGCGATCTCAGAAGCGGCCATTCGCGATGAGGCGGCCAAAGAGGTGAGTCGAGGCGCGCTGGCCGAAGTCATGGACAGCGGCTATGGCATTTTTTCCGGCCGTGACGTGACCTGGGCGAAGCTGCGCTTCTCACCCGATCGAGCCCGATGGGTTGCTGCCGAGACATGGCATCCGCAGCAGATCGGCTCATTTGATCCCTCAGGCCGATGGGTGCTTGAGCTGCCCTACAACGATCCGCGCGAGCTGCTGATGGATGTCTTGAAGCACGGCGCATCGGTCGAGGTGCTGTCGCCCGAGTCCTTGCGCCGGCAGGTCATCAGCGAGCTTGATGCCGCTCGCTTGTCTTACCTCGGCGATTACGCAAGCTGAGCGCGCAAGCTGATCACATGGCGCGACGACTCACCGTGCGCCGCTTTCCTCGAATGCCATCGGATCGCTGATCCTCTGATCCGGGGTCATGGCGGCATTGCACGAGATTATTCCTGGTAGCTCAGTCTGTGAGCCAGGGCTGCGTCAAGCTGATCGGATTGCCTTCAACAACGAGCCTGACATGAGCAGCACCGCCCTTCGCACTGTCGATCGCACACCGGTACCAGCCACTTGCCGACCGCTGTCGAACGCCTTCGACGCATTCCTTGACGCATTGTTCTTCAGTCTTGAACCGGCGGTCGACAAGACGTTCTCTCGTCGCACCGGCCATCCCGATGTCATGCCGTGCAAGCACCCCTATTCGGCCTTCGACACACCGGCCTATCTGCGCCGCGGGCGACTCATCCCCGAGCTTGACCGCTCAAGGCGCTGAGGTTCTCAATCCCGGCTCATTTGAGCCTTGCGGCATTACTCTCGACCCAGGGCGAGAGATCGTCGAGCATCGTGGTGATCGCGCGGTTTGCGGCCTGAGCGCCGCCGATCGAGTCGCGGCTGGCGACTGCAACCGCCCCGACGAAAACCCGCCGTGCGACCAGCTCGCGTGTTCGCCAGTCGACCAGATCTGCCGTCACCTCAAGCCGCATGACGCCTGGCGAAACAGAATCGTCATGCGTCAGTTCATTGAGCCGCAAGGTGAGGAGCAGGTCGGCCTTCACGCCCGCGGTCGATTGCGTCACCGCCCTGAAGCTGCCGACCCGCGACAGGCGTGTCTCGGCGAGCGTGGCGAGGCTTTGTGGCGGCCGCTCGCTCCAGTTGGCAAACTGGTAGTAGGACCGGCTGATGCCATCTTTGGTGAACACCATGCGCTCGCTGTCGAATAGCGCCTGCGATGTGCTGCTCGCAATCAACAGCACGCGGCTGCTGCGTGCTGGCGCGGGTGTGGTCGAAGGCGCCGGCAATGCCAGGTCCTGAAGGACGAAGTAGTCAATCTTCGGACTGGAATTGGTAATCGACAGCGAGCTGCAGCCGGCAAGCAGACCGCCAAGAAAAACAAGCGCCAGTGTATGCATTGCCTTGCTGATCGCCGCGCGCTTGTCGTGACACAAGGCAAGGGCGAACGCTTTCATCGACTCGCCTCTTCGCCTGGCCCAAGCTGGCTGCTGCTGGGCCCGATCAGAATTGCCTTGGGATCCTGCAGGCGATCGAGTGTTCGGCTGACGATGGCCAGACTGCTGCGCAGGTCCGCGGTGGTGGCACGCAGTTCGTTCAGACCCACATCGACGGCGTCATCGGTTCGACTGGACAGGCCTGCCACGCCCTGATTGAGAACCGCCAGCGACTTCACCACTTCGAGTTCGAGATTGGCTGTGCTCTGTCTGAGCTGTTTAAGTGTTTCATTGGCCTCACGAAGACTCTGACTGGCTTCATCGCCAACCGGTGCGACCGCACTGGCCACTTTGCCGCTGGCACGCGACAAGTCACGACTGAGGCTCTGAAACGCTGTCGAGCTTGCCTGAAAGCTGGCGGACATGTCGTCGATTGTTGCGAGTCTGCGGTTCAGGCCGACACTCAGGTCGCGGATCGCGGTCAGCGCCTGAGTGAGCGACTTCTGGTTCTTGTCGCCCATGACCGAGTTCAGGTTTTCGAGCGCGATATCGGCCTGCGAGGCGAGTTTGCTGACCGAGTCGGCAATCTGGTCGAGGTTGGAGGTCCCTTCGGTGATCACCGGGTATCGCTCGCCGGCCGCTACCGTCATCAGCTCCGGGCCGGGTGTGCCAGGCGTGTCGAGGTTGATGCGGGCAAGACCAGTCACGATGCTGCGGGCGACGACGGCAGTGGTGTTCTCGCTCACCGGCGTTGCTCTGGCCACCCGGATGGTGACTTTCACCTTGTTGATGTTGTCGCGCGAAATCGTGAAGTTCTCGATTCGACCGACCTTCACACCGCGCATGTTGACGTCGCCGCCGACTTGCAGGCCCTCAAGTGACTGCCGCTCGAAATAGATTGTGTAGAAGCGAAAGTCTGAAGCTCGCCCCGAGCTCGACAGCCATACGAAACCCGCCACCAGCGCGACAACAATCGCCAGCAGGACCGAACCGATCATCGTGTACCGGGCTTCAGGCTCCATCGCGGGGGCTGTTTTCTGTTTTTGTCGGATGCGGGGCGGGCAGACTGGCCCGGGAGGAGAAGTAGGATTGTATCCATGGGTCGTCGACTGCGGTGATCTCGGCCAGACTGCCGTCGGCAATCACTCGCCCCTGGCCGAGTACGACGATGCGTCTGGCAATCCCCACCAGCGAGTCGAGATCATGCGTGACCAGCAGCACCGTGATGCCAAGGTCGCGATTCAGAAAAGTCAGTAACTTGTCGAAGGCGCGGGCAGTGATCGGATCGAGCCCGGAGGTCGGCTCATCCAGAAACAGCACTTCCGGTTCGAGGGCAATCGCGCGCGCAATCGCCGCGCGCTTGACCATGCCGCCCGACAACTGGCTTGGCATCTTGCCGGCAGCATCGGGCGGCAGGCCGGCCAGCGCGAGTCGAAGTCGAACCAGTTCGTCGAGCAGGTCCTCGGGCAGCGAAAAATGCTCCCGCAGCGGTGTGGCGACATTGGCCGCAACCGTGAGCGAGGAAAACAGTGCGCCTTCCTGGAACATCATGCCGAAGCGGCGACGAACTGCGGCGAGCATGTCGGGTGACGCAGTCCAGACATCGGTCCCCAGGAGGTTCACACTGCCCGAGTCGGGGCGATGAAGGCCGATGATCTCGCGCAGCAGCACCGACTTGCCGGTGCCACTGCCGCCAATCAGCGCGACCAGATCGCCGCGGCGAATCTGCAGGTCCAGGCCGTTGTGAACGACCTGCTTGCCAAAGC
Source organism: Burkholderiales bacterium (assembly GCA_026399875.1). Lineage (GTDB taxonomy): Bacteria > Pseudomonadota > Gammaproteobacteria > Burkholderiales > Burkholderiaceae_E > UBA4615. Next base: position 42,249 of record JAPLQF010000033.1, read on the forward strand.
GCGTCACGATGCCGCGGGCATCGATCACCAACTCCGGCGTTGGCATGGCCGCAGGGCCGGTGACCGATGCGTCGGGATTCACCATCCGAGCTGCTGGAAAATCACCGCGAAAATCGCATCGAGAATGATCACCGAGACGATGCTCTGCACGACGGTCGAGGTGGTGTTGATGCCGATCGATCGGGTGTCGCGCTCAACGCTGATGCCCATCCGGCAGCCGATGATTCCGATCACCAGTGCAAAGAAAGGTGCTTTGCACAAACCGATCACCACATGTTTTGGGTCCAGCGCGGTGTGCAGCCGGTCCAGAAAAGTATGGGGCGTGATGTCGAGCATCGTCTGACCGATGACCATCGCGCCGAGCAGTCCCGCCACATCACCAATGAAGACCAGCAGCGGCAGGGTGATCATCAGTGCGGCGATTCGGGGCAGGACAAGCACCTGGTCGGCCGACAGTCCGAGCGTGCGGATCGCGTCGATCTCCTCGGTGAGCTTCATCGTGCCGAGTTGCGCGGTGAACGCCGCGCCGGATCGGCCGGCAACAATCACTGCGACGATGATCGGCGCGAATTCGCGCGTCATGCCCAGGGCGGTGCCGTCAACGACAAAGACATTGGCGCCGTATTGCTCTGCCTGCAGACCCAGCAGATAAGCGAACACGACGCCGATCAGAAAAGTGACCAGCGCGACGACCGGGATGGCGCTGACGCCGGTCTGACCGAGTTGCGCCATGAACTCGCGCGGGCGCAGCAGTCCGGGCTGACGCAGCGCACGAGTCAGCTCAAAGACAACTCGACCCAGAAAATCGACATGGCCAAGAAGGGTCATGCCCAGATTGCTGGCAATCTGCCCAGTCCTGGCCGCCAGCCCATAGGCCTGGCTGGCTTGGGTCGGGCCTGCGCTTGGCAAGCGAGACCTCACGACTTCTACGATGCGGGTATGACTGGGATCGAAATTGGCCAGCGCAATCGTTTCCGGGTCGATGCCCGCGGCGCGCAACCGCGACAGCAGGACCAGCGCGCCGGCGGTATCCATCGCACCGAGCTCCTTGCCGTCGACGGACTGCACCTCGCCCAGCGTCTTGCCAAGCGTGCCCAGGGCATTCGCGATCCGGTCGGCCTGAGCGATCTGCCAGAGGCCCTGCAGTGTCAGCACGGTCGCGCCGTTGCCGGAATCGATCCGACAGAATTCGACGGGTGTATTCACGGCAACTGAGCAATGCGAACCAAGTCTGGAGCAGCGGCTCAGCCTCGTTTCAGGCAAGCAGCTTTTCGATGTCTGCAGCGACCGATTCGGGTGTGGTGGTCGGGGCATAGCGTTCGGCGATCTGACCGTCGCGTCCGATCAGGAATTTCGAAAAATTCCACTTGATCGACTCGAGCCCGAGCATGCCGGGCTGTTCCGCCTTCAGCCATTTGTAGAGCGGGTGTGCCGAGTCGCCGTTGACGTCGATCTTGCCGAACATCGGGAAGGTCACACCGAAGCTGGTTTCGCAGAAGGTCGCGATTTCCTTGTTCGTCCCGGGTTCTTGCGCGCCGAACTGGTTGCTCGGAAAGCCAAGCACGACGAATCCGCGGTCCTTGTAGCGTTCATAGAGTTCCTGCAGGCCCTTGTACTGCGGGGTCAGTCCGCACTGGCTGGCGGTGTTGACGATCAGGGCGACTTTGCCTTTGTAGGCGGACAGCGGTGCTGGTGCACCGTCGAGGGTGAGGGCGTCGAAGTCCCAGGCACTTTGGGCATTGGCGGTCATTGGAGGCTCCTGGAGATAAGTGGAATTTGGGCGAGGCTTGGTCAGTGAATGGTAATCCACGCTGCTGCTTCGACCTATCGATCAGCTAGACTGGAGCGTTGACCTGCCTTCTGGAGAAGCGTTAATGCGTCCCCTGCGCCTGCTGGCCGCGATGTTCAAGCACGAGACCAATACCTTTTCCCCGGTGCCCACGCCCATCGAGCGCTTCTTCGGCTATCGCCCGGCGATGCTGGTGGGCGACGCGGCCATCGCGGCGCATCGCGGCACCGGCAGCGCGCTGGCCGGTTTCATCGAGCTTGCGCAGGCCGAGGGTGCCGAACTGCAGGTGGCGGTCGCCGGCGATGCCAACCCCAGCGGCCCGGTTGAAGACGACGCCTATGAGCAGATCGTGGCGCCGATCCTGGCCGCCGTACGCCAGGGCGGCTGGGACGGCATCCTGCTCGATCTGCATGGTGCGATGGTCACCCGATCGCATGAAGACGGTGAGGGCGAACTGCTGCGGCGCATCCGTGCCATCGATGCCAGCACGCCGATCGGCGTGGCCCTCGACATGCACGCCAATATTTACGACGACATCGTGCGGCATGCGACCGTGATCGCCGGCTATCACACCTATCCGCATATCGATGTCCATGCCGCAGGCCTGCGCGCAGCGACCGTGCTGGTGCGGGCGATCCGGGGCGAGGTCAAGCCGGTGATGCGCTGGGCCAATCGCCCGATGCTTCCCCATGTGATGCGTCAGGGCACCCATGCCGAGCCCAACCGCTCGTTGCAGGCGGCCTGCCTGGATAATGAGACCAGTGGCCGTGCGCTGGCCTGCTCGGTCTTCGTGGGTTTCCCTCATGCCGACATCCGCGAAGCCGGATTATCGGTCGTGGTCTGCACCGATGGCACGCCTGAAAAGGCTGAGTCGATGCGCGATGCGCTGCTTGAGCAGGCCTGGGCCGCCCGTGAGGCCTTCGTTTATCGCAGCGATCCGCTGGCCGATTCGGTGGCTCGTGCAAAGACGCTCGGGGTGGCTCGCGACAAGGCCATCGCCGGTGCGCCAGCCGGCCCGCGACCAGGCCCGATCGTGATGCTTGACCACTGCGACAACGTCGCCTCGGGCGGCACGATGGACACCACAGCGGTGCTCGCCGAGGTCCTTCGGCAAGGTCTGCAGGATGTGGTCTTCTATGCGATTCACGACCCGCAGAGCGTTCGCGAGGCAGTTGCCGCCGGTGTGGGCGCTGAGGTGACCCTGTCGGTCGGCGGGAAGTCGGCGATGCCCTCGATCGGCGCGCCTGCCACCCCGCTCACGATCACCGGTCGGGTGCGGCGCATCACCGACGGCAGCTATCGGCTGCGAGGCCCGATGGGTGCAGGCGGGCTGGCCAGCAACGGACCCACCGTGGTCATCGAGACCGGCGGTGTCGAAGTGGTGCTGATGTCGCTCTATCAGGAGCCTTTCGATCTGGAGTGCTTTCATTCGGTGGGCATCGACCCGATGCGAAAGCGATTCGTGGTCATCAAGAGTCGGGTGCACTGGCGCGCCGGCTTGGGGCATCTGGCAAGCGAAGTCGTCGAATGCGCGAGTCCCGGTGTCACGACTTCCGACTATTCGCTGCTGAAATTCGAGCGGGTCCGCAGGCCGGTCTTCCCGCTCGATCCGATCTGACAAAGCCGACAAGGGAGGCCCGCATGCAGGCTGGCAGTCATGAGTTTCTGGCCCAGGATCGCGTTATCTGGGGCAAACCTGCCGCGCAGGCGGTCATCGAGGAAGCCGATCGCCGTGGTGCGAAGCGGGTGTTCATCGTCACCTCGCGCACTCTCAACCGCACGACCGATGCGGTGGCAGGTATTGCATCGGCGCTTGGTGCCCGTCATGTCGGCACCTTTGATGAGTGCGTCGAACACACACCGCGCGCCAGCGTGATCGCAGCCGCAAACGCAGCCCGCGCTGTTTCGCCCGATCTGGTTGTCACCGTGGGGGGTGGCACCGCGATCGACACGGTCAAGGTCATGCTGATCGCGCTCGCCCATGATGTGCGCACGGTCGAGGGGCTGGATGACTGGCGTCTGAAGGTCAACCCCGACGGATCACGCCATGTGCCGGCGGTGCAGGCGCCGCCGTGCCGCCAGATTGTGGTGAGCACCACCCTTGGTGCTGCCGAATTCTCGGACCTCGGCGGATGCACCGACCCGGTCAGAAAAGTGAAGGATGCCTATTCGGCCAAATTTATCGGTGCGGCCAGCGTGATTCTCGATCCGGCGATCACCTTGCACACCCCCTCGTGGCTGTGGCTGTCCACCGCGGTGCGCGGCATCGACCATGCGGTCGAAGGCCTGTGCTCGGTGACGCCTTCGCCGCTGATCGACGCCACCTCGCTGCAGGCACTGCATCTTTTCGGCACGGCGCTGCCGGTGCTGAGCGCGCAGCCCCAGGATCTCGATGCCAGGCTGCAATGCCTGCAAGCCGCCTGGATGGCGGGCTTCGGGATCATGCGTGTGCCCTATGGCGCCAGCCACGGCATCGGCCACAGTCTGGGCGCGGTCACCGGTATCAGCCACGGCTATACCTCCTGCATCATGCTGCCTCATGTGATGCGCTTCAACCGGTCGCATACCGGCGCTCAGCAGGCGCGGATTGCGCAGGCAATGGGAGCGGCCGACGGCGATGCCGCCAATGCGGTCGCAGCGCTGATCGCCTCGCTTGGCATGCCGACCCGATTGCGCGATCAGGGGGTCACCCGTGATCAGTTCGAGGCGATCGCGCGCGGTGCGATGGAGAACATGTGGGTGCGCAGCAATCCGCGCCCGATCACCTCGCCGCAGGATGTGATCGGTCTGCTCGAGGCGGCGTTCTGAGCGTGCAGCGTCCGAAAGAAGGTCGCGTGCTCTTCTGGATGTGCGCGATCATCTTCTTCAATCAGTTCGGGTTTGGCGCGGTGGTGCCGGTGCTGCCGCTTTATGCCAAGTCCTTCGACGTCTCGATTTCGGCGATCGGCGCCACCATCGCGGTGTTCGGCGGTGCGCGCTTTCTGTCGGCGGTGCCGGCCGGGCAGATGGCTGATCGGGTCGGGCGGCGCCCGGCACTGGCCTTGGGCGGCCTGGTGGGGGTGCTCGGCAATCTCTGGTCGGGTTATTCCGCCACCTTCACCGAGTTCATGCTGGCGCGCTTTATTGCCGGCCTGGGCGGCGGTATCGTGCTGACCGTCGGGGTGGTCGTGCTGGCCGATATCAGCACGCCCGAGCGGCGCGGTCGCATGATGGCGATCTATCAGGGCTGTTTTCTGTTTGCGGTTGGCGTGGGGCCCTATCCGGGTGGCCTGCTGGCCGAGCACTATGGTCTGGCGATGCCCTTTCTGGCCAATGCCGTCGCGGCGGCGCTGGTCGGCGTGATCGCCTGGTTCGCGGTCCCCGAGACGCGCGATTTCGCCGCGCATCGCGACGGTACTGCGGTTCGGCCGCTTGCCTTGCCGTTAAAGGAGCAGATGTCGGTGATGTTCGGCAAGACCGGTTTCATGCTGGTCTGCCTGATGGGATTCACCCATGCCACGGTGCGCACCGGCGGCCTCTTCAATGTCGTGCCGCTGGTGGCCTCGGACGGCATGGGGCTGAGCGCGGGGCAGATCGGCAGCGGTTTTGCACTCGGCAGCCTCTTCGGTCTTGCTGCGACCTATCCGGCCGGCATGGTGGCCGATCGCTTCGGGCGCAAGCCGCTGATCGTCTATGCGGGTGTTCTCACTGGCGTGTCTTTCTTCGGCTTCTGGTATGCCACCGCCTATCCGAGTTTCCTGGTGGCCTGCGTGGTCTGGGGGATTGCCTCGGCAGTGACCGGGGCGGCACCTTCCGCCTACGCTGCCGATAACGCGCCACCCGGTATGAATGCCACCGCCATGAGCATCTATCGGGCGCTGTCGGACGCCGGCTATGTGGTCGGACCGATCGGCCTCGGGCTGCTGTGCGACCTGCAGGGCGCCGACGCTGCGCTGATCTTCTGCGCGGTGGCGATCTCGGTGATTGCGCTGGCGTTTGCCCGATATGCGCCGGAGAGTTACCGACGCAACTGAGAACGCAACCGAGAACGCCGCTGATCCCTCAGTTCACCGCCCGGGTGGTCGCACCCCAGTAGGTCGCTCGCAGCGCTTTCTTGTCGGGTTTGCCCAGCCCGGTCACCGGCAGGCTGTCTGTGAAATCGAGCGACTTGGGCGCATGTACCGTGCCCTTGGCATCGCGCACCATGGCGATCAGCGCTTCGGCTGAGACGCTTGCGCCGGCCTTGAGCACAACGACTGCCTTGACCGCTTCGCCCCATTTGTCGTCGGGCACGCCAATGACAGCGGCGCCCGCGACCGCCGGATGCCGTGTGAGCACATCCTCGATTTCACGCGGGAAAACATTAAAGCCGCCAGTAATGATCATGTCCTTGCTGCGATCGACGATATAGAAAAAACCGTCGGCATCGCGACGCGCGAGATCGCCGGTGTAGAGCCAGCCGTGGCGAAGCGCTTTGGCTGTCTCCTCGGGCTTTTTCCAGTAGCCGGCCATCACCAGTGGCCCGCGGCAGCAGATCTCGCCGACCTCGCCGTCGGCGACCTCATTGCCGTCATCGTCGAGCAGTCTTACCTGGAGATTGCCGATCGGCGCGCCGCAGGAGGCCAGCCGCTCGGGATGGTGTTCGGGGTCGTGGTCGATGCGACGCAGCACCGTGACGCAATTGGGCGCTTCCGACTGGCCATAGAGCTGCATGAAGACCGGGCCGAAGCGCTTCATGCCTTCGACAAGGCGTGACGGCGACATCGGCGAAGCGCCGTAGATGATGGTCTGCAGGCTCGAGAGGTCGGCGGTTGCAATCGCCGGATGATCGAGCAGCACATAGATCATGGTCGGCACAAGGAAGGTCGTCGTGATGCGATGCTGCTCCACGAGATCGAAAAAGCGCTGCGCATCAAACGACTTGCTCATCACGAACAGGCCCGATCGCATCATGACCGCGACGATCATCGCGCCGGCGGCATGGGTGATCGGTGTCATCGCCAGAAAGCGCACCTCCTGCGGCCAGTCCCATTCGGCGAGCTCGGTCATCACCATCGTGACCTGAACGCGATGGGTATGCATCACGCCTTTGGGGCGACCGGTCGTGCCGCCGGTGTAGATCAGGACGCACAGATCATCCGGATGCGCGTGAGAGACCAGCGTTTGCGGCGTGAAAGCCTGGCTTGCGGCGAGGATGTCTTCGTCGTCGGTGTCGGGGCCCAGGCCAAACACCCGCTGAAGGCCGGATACACGTGCTTTCAGGGCCGCGCCGCGCGCAGCAAAGGCGATCGGATCGACGAAAAGGGTCTGGACGCCCGAATCCTCGAGCAGATAGGCATGGTCATCCTCGGAGGCGAGTGGATGCATCCAGGTCACGCGCATGCCCATCAGGAAAGCGGCGGCACTGACCATGAAAGCCTGCGGCCGGTTCGACGAGACCGCCGCCACCGCATCGCCACCTTTCAGCCCGCGGGCTTTGAGTGCCTGGATGAAGCGGCTCAGTGCGTGACCGAACTCGCGATAGGTGATGCGTTCATCATCGAGCACGAAGAGCGGGCGATCACCGCCGCGGTGAATCGCGCGGATGAGCAGGTCGCCCATCGTGCAGCCTTCATTCAGTTCGGTGATCGCGCTCATGCCGGCTCCGAGATCTCGATCAGGTTGAGGTCGGGATCACGCAGATAGACCGAGCGGATCATTCCGGTGGCCCCGGTGCGCATCACCGGGCCTTCGATGATCGGCCACTGATGCGCGGCGAGATTGGCGATCACCTGCGCAAGCGGCACCGAGGCGATGAAGCACAGGTCAAGCGCACCCGGCACCGGCAGATGTGCTCTTGGCGAAAACTCCCGGCCTCGGATATGCAGGTTGATCTTCTGGTTGCCGAAGTGAAACGCCTGGCGAACGATGCCGTCGGCCGCTTCGAAGCGGTCGTGGCGCATGCCCATCACCCGGGTGTAGAAGTCGATGCAGGCGGCTTCGTCAATGGTGGTCAGCACCAGATGGTCGAGATGGTCGATCATGATTTGTCAGGGGCGCTTGGCCCGGGTGGCAGAGAGGGGACGGCAATCACGCCGCGTCGGGCAAGTTCATCAATCTGGGCTTCGGTCAGGCCGACCTCGCGCAGGATCGGGCGGGTGTCCTGACCGACGGTGGGCGCATTGCGACGGTGGCTGCCAGGCGTGTCCGACAGCTTCGGGATGAAACCGGGCACCTCGAGCGGGCTGCCGTCGTCCATGACGATCTGTTCGATCGCCCCACGGGCGCGGTAATGCGGATCAGCGGCGATATCGGCCACACTGTAGACCCGTCCGGCCGGCACCGAGGCGGCGTCAAGAATGGCCAGGACATCGTCGACGCTGCGGCTGCGGGTGAACTCGGCAATTGCGGCATCGAGCTCAGCCACGCGGGCGACCCGCCCGGCGTTGTCGGCAAGCGCCGGGTCGGCTGCCAGGTCGGGGCGGCCGATCGCGGTCATCAGACGGCGAAAGATGCTGTCGCCGTTGCCGGCCACCAGCACGAAGGCGGGGGTATTGCCTTGGCCCAGGCAAGGATAGGCATTGGTTGGCGCGATGCCCGGCATGGCGCTGCCTGCCGGCCCGCGTACCGCGCCGAACGCACTGTATTCGGGCAGCAGGCTTTCCATGCAGTTGAAGACCGCCTCGAAAAGCGCGACGTCGATCACCTGGCCCTGGCCGGTGCGTTGCCGGTTGGCCAGGGCAATCAGGATGCCGATGACGCCGTGCAGCGCCGCCAGCGTATCGCCGATGCTCACACCAACCCGCACTGGCACCTGTCCGGGTTCGCCGGTGAGATGGCGCAGTCCGCCCATCGCTTCGGCCACCACGCCGAAACCCGGCTTGTCGCGATAGGGGCCGGTCTGGCCATAGCCGCTGATGCGCAGCATGATCAGCCGCGGGTTGAGGGCACGCAGTGTGTCGGGCCCAAGGCCCCAGGACTCCATCGCCCCGGGCCGAAAGTTTTCGATCAGCACATCGGCATCGCTTGCCAGTCGCCTGACGATGTCCTGTGCCTCGGGGGTGCGCAAATCAAGGGCCAGGCTGCGCTTGTTTCGTGACTGCACCTGCCACCAGACCGAGGTGCCGTCCTTGAGCATTCGCCAGACCCGCAGCGGGTCGCCGGCGCCCGGCGGTTCGATCTTGATCACGTCGGCACCGAAGTCTGCAAGGGTCTTGGCGGCAAACGGTCCGGCAATCAGCTGGCCGAGTTCGATGACCTTCAGGCCAGACAAGGCCGATGCAGGTATCGGTGGTGCATTCGCGGCAGGTCCGCCTTGCGCAGACCGCTGCTCGGGTGGGGTATCGGGTTTCATCGTCCGACAGTGTCGCCCGGACGCCATGATCTCGTCCATCGGGCGACATCAGGTGGCGCTACACTCACCGGTTGCCTGTTTGCATCGCACACCCTGATCTGATGCTGCTCGACCTTTTTCGCAACCGCTTTGCCCGCACCCCGCTTGGCCTTGATCGCGAGACCGCGCTCAAGGGCGAGAAGGTGTTTGCGGCTGGCCGGGTGCTGTCGGTGCGCGAGTTGGCGCCCGGCCGGCTGGAGGGTGAGGTCGAAGGCAGCGCCGGCCAGACCTACAAGACGACCGTGCGCCTGGCGCCCAATGGCGCGGTCATCCGGGTGTCCAACGAATGCACTTGCCCGGTTGGCCTCGACTGCAAGCACGGCGCAGCGCTGCTGCTGGCCTGGTTGCGCGATCTGCAGGACGGTGTCGGCGGCGATCGCGAGGGCGGTCAGGCCAGCCGCGAAGTTGCGCCTCAGATCGCGGCCCTCGAGCGTCATCAGGTGCTGCAATGGGTGCGCGAGCTGCGCCTGCTGCGCTGGCAGCCGGGCGCTCAGGGCACGCGCAGCGCCCTGTGTTATGTCCTGCGCAGCGACTCGCGCCGTCCATCCCTGCATGTCTTCAAGGTCCGGCAGGACCCCGACGGCAGCCTGCACGATCCGCAGCCCTATCGGTCGATGATCGGGCATGTCCAGACCCCGCCCGCCTACTGGGACGATATCGACCTGCGGGTCGCGGCGCTGACCGCGCGCGCCTCCCCGGTGATCGGCGGATTCCTGCTCGACATGACGCATGCCCGCGATGTGCTGCTGCTGCTGGCGGGCTCGTCGCGTCTTTACCTCGACCGACCGCCCACGCCCGGCGATAGCCTGCGACTTGCGCCCGGTGAGTCGCGCCCGGCGTCGATGGCCTGGCAGTCTTCGGTCAAGGGCGGGTTGGCACCGGATGGGGCAGCACAAGGTGGAGCCCGAGCCGGCGGATCGTCTGCTGAGGCGTCGATGCGCCTGGCGCTACAGGTCGAGTCGAGCGGCGAAGCGGTTTACACCGCAGAGCCCTGCTGGATCGACCGTGAGGCGCTGCTGATCGGCCCGATCGAGGCACCGCCCGCGCCGCCGCTTGTGGCCTGGCTGCGCGCCGCGCCGCTGGTGCCGCCCGAGGTGGCCGACGATGTGGCGCTGACACTGCATGCGCAGCGGCGCGCGCGACCCGAGATCCAGGCAGCGATCCCTGAGCTGAGCGGCCATGCGGTGCGCGAGCGCAACGGTTCGCCCCGTCCGGTGCTCGGTCTGTTCGCGGTATCGGCGGCCAGTGCGAGGCGTGGTGCGCAGTTTGGTTCTCCCGTCAGTTCTCCCTCTGGTGCTCAGGGTGGTTCGCAGAACGCTGCATCAGGGGCTTCACAGGGCGGGTCGGCCTCGTCACCGGGCCTGATGGCGGTGTCGATTGCGGTTGAATACGAAGGGCGGCGCATCGAGCCGCTGCGCTCGACCAGCCTGGGCATCCGTGACGATACCGGTCCGTTGCTGCTGATCTGCGACCCGCCGGCCGAGCGGGCGCTGCGCGAGTCGCTCAGCGACAGCCTCAGGCATCTGGCGGCCGACGAGGACGGCCTGCGCTTTGCCACCGAGCCGGCGACCGATGCTGCCCGCGCGAAATCCAAGGGTGGCAGTGGCTGGCTGACGATTGCCACCTTGCCTTGTGCAAGCGTTGCTGCGGCGCGGATCAAGTTCGACCTTGCTCCCCGGCTTGAGCGCGAAGGCTGGATTGTGGTCGATGAATCGGTCGTGCCGCTCACACTGGTCGAAGCCGATACCGTGTCGCTCGAACTGACGCCGGTTCCCGCCGATGCGGGCGATCGGCTGACTCGGTCAGCGACTGGTGCGGGCGCGCGCTCGGCGAAGTTGCCCGAGGCTGTCGGGGCTAACAATGTGGCGTCCGAAAATACGGCGCCCGTCAATCCCGGTGTCGTTCATGCCGATGAGGCTGACGGTGTCGATGACGGCGATGACGCCAACCGGTCGGCTTCAGGCTCCGCGCCGGTCAATGGCTGGTTCGAGCTGCAATCGGGCATCCAGGTCGCAGGCAGTCGCATCGACCTGGCCCCGGTGCTCGCTCAGGTCATTGCTCACGGTGGCTACGAGGCCTGGTCACGCTCGCGCTGCCCGGATGGCGTGCTGTGGTTGCGGGTGAGCGAGCGCGAAGTGCTGCGAATCGAGGCCGAGCGCATCGAGCCGCTGGTTCGGGTGGTGACCGACTGGGCCGAATTCGCTCCCGAGATCAGCGGGCACGATGGCGATCTGGCCGGATTCAGGGCGTCGATGCGGCTGGATGCCGCAGCGGCTGCCTCGCTTGCCGCACTCTCGCCGGGGGTGGCGCTGCCCGAATCGCTGTCGTCGCTGCGCGCCCTGTCCGAGTCCTTTGAGGGCCTGCCTGCGGTCGAGCCGCCGCCCTCCTTCAAGGCGACATTGCGGCCGTATCAGCAGCAGGGACTGGCCTGGCTGCAGTTCATCGCGGCCAGCGGCACCGGAGGCGTGCTGGCCGACGACATGGGGCTTGGCAAAACCGTGCAGGTGCTGGCGCATCTCGAGTGCGAGCGGGCGGCCGGCAGGCTGACCAGGCCCTCTCTGGTGGTGGCACCCACCTCGCTGATCTTCAACTGGCAGGATGAAGCGCGTCGCCATGCCCCCGAGTTGCGCGTGCTCGCGCTGACCGGCAGTGACCGGTCGCTGCGATTCGATCAGATCACCGATCACGACCTGGTCCTCACCAGCTATGCGCTTTTGCCGCGCGATCGCGATGTGCTCGAGGCGCAGCGCTGGCATGTGGTCATCGCCGATGAAGCTCATCTGGTCAAGAATCCACGCACCCGTGCGGCGGGTGCGATCAGGGCGTTGCGGGCATCGCACCGGATTGCACTGACTGGCACGCCGCTTGAGAATCACCTGGGTGAACTGTGGTCGGTGATGCAGTTCGCGGTGCCGGGTTTGCTTGGTCGAGAGGAGGCCTTCCGACTGCGATTTCGCGGCCCGATCGAGCGTCGCGGTGACGGGCCTGAGGCCGCCGACCGCCTGCATTCGCTTGCTCAGCGCATCCGGCCGTTTCTTTTGCGCCGGACCAAGGCGGCCGTTCTCACCGAACTGCCTGCGCGCACCGACATCATTCACCGTGTGGAGCTCGGTCGCGAGCAGCGCGACCTCTATGAGTCGGTGCGCGTGGCGATGGACGAGCGAGTCCGCATGGCGCTGGCCGGCGCCGGTCTGGAGCGCAGCCGGGTGGTGGTGCTCGATGCCCTGCTCAAACTGCGACAGGCCTGCTGCGACCCGTCATTGCTCGCGCTGCCCGCAGCGCGCAAGGTCATCGGCTCGGCCAAGCGCGAAGAGCTGCTCATGCTGCTGCGCACGCTGGTCGATGAAGGCCGCAAGGTGCTGGTCTTTTCACAGTTCACCTCCATGCTCGATCGCATCGAAGTGGCGCTTGATGCTGATGCGCAGTTGTCCAGGGTCGATCGCACGCGTCTGGACGGCGACACCGACGATCGGCGCGGCGCGGTCGAGGCCTTTCAGGCCGGCGATGCGCGCATTTTTCTGCTCTCGCTCAAAGCGGGCGGGGTTGGGCTGAACCTGACCGCGGCCGACACCGTCATCCACTACGACCCCTGGTGGAATCCGGCGGTCGAGGCGCAGGCCACCGATCGCGCGCACCGCATCGGTCAGGTACGGCCAGTGTTTGTGTACAAGCTGATCGCTGCCGGCACGATCGAGGAGCGCATCCTCAGCTTGCAGGCCCGCAAGGCGGAACTGGCACAATCGGTGCTGTCGGGTGCGCTGGGCGCCGAAGGACTGAGTCAGGAAGACCTGCTCGGACTTTTCGAGCCGGCGATTTGAGGGCGGGCTTCAGGGACTGAATGAAGGTCCGACGACAAAAGGGTCGCCTCTGATCAATTGTGACCCGGGAAAAATCATTTTTTTGATCATGGCAGACAAGTCCGATACCCTGTCTGCCGGTTCGGATCATGCAACCCAAGGAATATCCATCATGTTCACGATGACGAAGCTTTTTAATCGATCGGCATTGGTGCCAGCGACGGCCTTTGCTGCAGCACTGATGCTGGCGGCTTGCGGTAGCGGCGGGGGGTCTTCGAGTTCCGGCGGCGGATCCGGCGGCGGCTCGGGTGGAGGAACAGATTCAGGAACCGGCGCGACCAAGACTTCGGTCGAAGGTTACTGGGGTGGACCGACAAACCGAGTTGACCCGAGCACCGGCGGCACGTTCGTTATGGCGGGTCCGGTACTGGAAAACGGGGAGTATTGGTTTGTTGTGTCCTTGAATGGCCTGATCGATTCCCTGGTTTACGGCAAGGGCCAGTCAGCCAGCAGCAAGTTCAATTCGACCGACGCCAAGTTCTGGGGAAAGGACGGGGTGCAGACCACTGTGGCCGGCACACTCGCATCGACCGATCCCTATGTGGTCAATTCGACTTTTCCGGGAAGTGCCAGCTGGGTAGCCGGCGGAGCGTCGGTCGGATGGAATTTCAGTCTTAGATACGACGCGACCTATGACTCGCCGGCAACCAGCGCTTACGTTGTCGGAAACTGGGCCGGCACGGTTGAGTCCTCAAGCGGGCGAGACAGATTCAACTTCGTTGTGACCAGCGCTGGTTCATCTGCACCGACATTTACGATGACCTTTGTCGCTCCATCCACGCAGGCTGGCTGCATTTGGAGCGGCACGATTGCGCCGCGTCCGTCCGGAAAGAATATTTACAACGTCGCCATGACAATCGGCCGGCAAGCGTCCTGCTCACTGCCTGGGACGGTGTTCAATGGGATCGCGACGCCAGGTATCAACGCGACCACCGGTAAGTCCCGACTCGTCCTGACAGCGATCGACCCCTCCAAGACCTACGACTTTATTGGTCTGATCGACGTCGCGCCTTGATCACTGCGTCGCGTTTTGCGACGGCACCGAAAACTCCGGATGTAGCTTGGCGACCACCTCGCCATCAGACGCCCAGGCAATACAACCGTCGATCACGCGAGGCTTTTCAGCCCGCTTGATCGGCGCAGGCTTGGGCTCTTCGCCGGCCACCGGCCATCCGCCGATGGTCTGAAAGGCGACGGTGGCCATCGGAAACAGCAGCTCGCGCACATGCGTGCAGCCGCGCACATTCCCCACGCATTCCTGCACCGCACGCCGCCAGCCGCCGCCGACCGTCACGCCGATCAGACCTTGGAAGTTGGGTTTTGCAGTCTGGCAGGCAGGGTAGGGCGTGGCCGGCATCGAGACTTCGATGCCCTTGACCACCATGTCTTCGCCAACAGTGAGGCGCACCCACATCTCGTGCACATGACTGCCCGGCTCGCGCACACCGCGAAAGGGCTCGGTGTACTGATAGGCCTTGACGTCGATGATGCTGGCTTCGATGTCGTAATGCCCGTCGGCGCGCTTGAATCCGTGACACACGATGGTGCGGGTATGGAGCGGCGTTCGCTCGACAGGTGCTGAAAGGCTCATGGCTTCAATCCGTGAAATCGATAATGGCGTGGCGATATTGTCGTCGAACTGCGCCGACCATTCAGTCGGCTGACTTGACCACGCCACCAGCCTGCAAGGCGGCGATGCGCGCCGCGTCGTATCCCAGCACACTGCCGAGCACCTCGCGGGTATGTTCGCCGATCCGCCAGGGCGCAGTGGACTGCGGCACGACCGCTTCGCCGTCGAGCTGAAAGGGCGCCGCGGTGACACGCACACCCTGCGGTCGCTGCGGATGCGAGAGCACCGGAAAGGCCTTGCAATGCGCCAGATGCGGATGCACCACGATCTCTTCGGCCATCATCATCGGCACCGCCGGCACACGCGAGGCGCCCAGGGTCTCGAGGGCCTCGTCGGCACTTTTCATGGTGCCCAGCCAATCGGCAATCAGGGTCATCAGTTCACCCCAATTGGCACGACGTGCGGCGGTGGTTGCAAAGCGCTGGTCATTGATCAGGTCGGGGCGCTTCATCGCCTCGACCATCCGTGCCCACATATTGGCTGCGCCACCGACCTGCATCGCAACATGCCGATCGCCGATCGCCTGCACCACCATGCCGACGCGCGGCTTGCGCTCGATGGGTGTGTCATTGAGCAGCGCCGGGAAATTGACATCGTCGGCGCAGATCAGGCACTCGAGCATCGAGACATCGAGATAGGCGCCCTGTCCGCAGCGGATCTGACGGATCAGCGCCGCGCAGATCGCACCGAAGGCATGGGCGCCGGCAAGTACATCGGCCGCCTGAAGATTCGAGGCCTTGGGCGCGAGAAAACCGCTGCGATCGAGGTCCATCATGCCGGAGAAGGCATTGATCAGATGGGCATAGGCCTGCAGCCCTCGCAGCGGGCCGGTCTGACCGAAACCCGAGATCGAGCAGTAGACCAGGTCGGGCTTGATGGCGCGCAGGCTCGGCTCATCGAACTGGTATTTGGCCATCACGCCGGGCGAAAAGTTTTCGACCACGACATCGGCCTTGCGGACCAGGTCGAGCACGACGTCGCGGGCCTGCGGATTGGTGAAGTCGATGGCGATGCTTCGCTTGCCGGCATTGATGCGCGCGAAGTAGGCGCTCTGATCGCTGGCGGTCGGGCTCATCTGCGGCGCGATATGGCGCACTTCATCGCCTTCGCCCGGGCGCTCGATCTTGATCACGTCAGCGCCCAGGTCGGCCAGCAGCCGTGTGCAATAGGGGCCTGAGAGCACGCGTGTGAAGTCGCACACGACGATGCCTTCGAGAAGGCGTTCGGGCGGGGAGGTGGCGACAGACGGATGGGTCATGGTGGGGTCCGCTCAGAACGCTCAGAAGGACGAGCCGGGAGTTTGAAGGAAGGCGACTTCTTCGGGCGTGCTGAGGCGCCCGAGGATCGCATTACGGTGAGGATAACGACCGAAGCGATCGATGATCGCCTTGTGTCGCAACTCGAAGTTCAGCTTGTCCTCCACTGCGAGCGAGGCAAAGAGCCTTTGGGCAATTTCATGAATGACAGCCGACTCGCTGTGCATGTAGGGCATGTAGAGGAAGGCGCGCTGTTCGACATCAAGCTGGCGGTCGGCACCGATCGCCACCGCAGTCTGTGCCAGCGCGAGCGCCATATTGTCGCTTGCAAAGGCGTCGGCTCGGTCGCGAAAAATGTTTCGCGAGAACTGATCGAGCACGATGACTTCGGCGAGTCGGCCTGTTGCCGTGTTTCGCCATTCATGGAGCTCGCAGCGCGACGCGGCAGTGTGCAGCGCGCCAAAGCGCGTCGTGATGAGCTGGTCGAACTCGTCCGATCGCGCCCACCACTGTTTGGGCGTGACCTCACGGAACCAGAAGTCGATGACCGAATCGGGGGACCAGGCTGTCTTCGTCATGATGGTTGTCGGTCAGGTAGATCCGGATACCGGTGCATCGCAAGGCCTTCAAGGTAAAGTCTAACCGTTCATCCTCCAATGCCTGTTTTGAAATGATCCGGTCAGTCGGCCTTGCGCCCGGTCACGCGTATCGACTGATTGTCATCAGCGCGGCATTGGCGTTGGGGTTCGCATCGTCAGCGCTGCGTGCTCAAGTGTCGCAGGCAGCGAGCGAGTCAGGGGCAACGCTCGATCCGGTTGTGGTTCATGGCAATTACGACACGCGGATCGGCACGACCGACGCGGCCAGTGCCGGGACGGTCAACTCGACCATGATCCAGAACAACCCCCTGCTGCGTCCTGCCGAGGTGCTCGAGTTCGTGCCGGGTCTGGTCGTGACCCAACACAGCGGCGGTGGCAAAGCCAATCAGTATTTCCTGCGCGGATTCAATCTCGATCACGGCACCGACTTTGCGACCTTCGTCGACGGGATGCCGATCAACATGCCCTCCCATGCTCACGGGCAAGGCTACAGTGACCTGAACTGGCTGATTCCCGAGCTCATCGATCGTATCGACTATCGCAAGGGGCCCTATTACGCCGAGGAAGGCGACTTTTCATCGGTCGGTTCGGCACGCTTTCGCCTCATCGACACCCTGCCGCAGGCCATCGCGACGGTAACCATCGGGCGCAACGAGTATCAGCGCCTTCTGCTGGCCCGATCTGCCGATGTCGGCAGCGGAAAACTGCTCTATGCCTTCGAAGCCAATCGCAACAACGGTCCCTGGGAGACGCCCGAGGATCTGCGTCGCTTCAGCGGCGTTTTGCGCTACAGCGATGGCGATGCCGACAACCGCCAGTCGCTCACCCTGATGGCCTACTCGGCGCGCTGGAATGCAACCGATCAGATTCCGCAAAGGGCCATCGACAGCGGGCTTGTCTCCCGATATGGCGCCATCGACAACACCGATGGCGGTCGCACCGAACGCTACAGCCTGTCGTATGCATTAAGGCGCAAGGATGCCGATGGGCTGACGCAGGCCAATGTCTTTGCGGTGCAGTCGCGATTCGATCTGGCCTCCAACTTCACCTATTTCCTGCAGGACCCTGTCAATGGCGATCAGTTCCAGCAATCGGAGCGACGCAATACCGTTGGTGCCAATCTGAGCCGCGCGGTTCCGCTCTATCTGGCAGGTATCAACAGCCTGATGACGATCGGCGTGCAGACTCGCACTGACTGGCTCAGACCAGTCGGCCTCTATACCTCGGTTGCAGGCGCGCGACAGGCGACCCTCCAGGAAAGCGATCTTCGCCAGACCAGTGTGTCGCTTTATGCAGAGAACCTTGTCCAGTGGACTGACTGGTTCAGCAGTGTGGCGGGTCTGCGCACCGACCATTTCGACTTCAATGTGAACAGTTCGATTCCTGGCAACAGCGGCAAGGCCCAGGCGAACCTGACCAGCCCGAAGCTGTCGCTGGTGTTCGGGCCGTGGGCGAAGACCGAATATTTCGTGAACTATGGATGGGGTTTCCATACCAATGATGCACGCGGCGCAGTCGCAAGCATCGCACCTCGGGAAGGCACACCGATCGACTCGGTCCCGGTGGCAGTTCGTACCAAAGGCTCGGAGCTGGGCGTGCGAACCGAGATCTTTCCAGGCCTGCAGTCTTCGCTCGCGCTGTGGCAACTGAACGTCGATTCGGAACTGGTCTTTCGGGGCGATGCCGGCGACACCGCGCCGAGCCGGGCCAGTCGGCGTTACGGTGTCGAATGGAGCAATCACTATGCTGCGCGACGCTGGTTGCTGATCGATGCCGATATGGCGATCTCTCAAGCCCGATACACCCAATACGATCCCGCTGGCGCCAGTATTCCGGGGTCGATCGGGAAAGTCGCAGCCCTTGGGGTGACCCTCACCGACTTCGGCCCATGGTTCGGCCAGTTTCGTGTGCGTTACTTCGGCCCGCGCCCGCTCACTGAAGACGGCTCACAGCAATCGCGGTCTACCACGCTCGCGAACTTGCGGATCGGCGTCAGGCTCATGCCGATGCTGCGCCTGAGCCTTGATGTGTTCAATCTTTTCAATCGCCAGGCGAGCGACATCGACTATTTCTACACCTCTCGCCTGCCGGGCGAACCGCTCGCGGGCGTTGACGATCGGCATTTCCATCCGGTGGAGTCGCGCACCGTGCGGCTGACCCTGAGTGCATCGTTCTGACCGTCTCGTCGCGAGCGAGCCGCTTATTCCAGTTTTGCACCCGAATCACGCACGGCACGCTCCAGACCCGAGGCGCCTGCCTTGAGCGCTGCGGCGTAGGCCTCGGGTGAGGCATCGGTTGCGACGTCCATACCCTGGCTGGCGACCCGTTCGCGCACGCCGGGTCGTGACATGCCCTTGACGGCGGCCTCGTGCAGCGCCCTGACCACCGCCGGCGGCGTGCCGGTTGGCACATAGAGCCCGAAGGAAAAGCTCGAGTCAAAGCCCGGCAACCCTGCTTCGGCGGCGCCCGGAATGCCCGGAATCGCGGCCGAACTCGATGCAGTGGTGAGCGCCAGCGCGCGCATCCTGCCCGCTTTGATGAAGCTCATGACGGTTGGCGGCGTGGCAAACATCACCTGGGTGTCGCCGGCAATTGTCGAGGTGGCAGCATTCGCGCCGCCCTTGAACTGCACGGTGAGCATCCGGACGCCGGCGACGGCCTCGAACTGGGCAGACGCCAGATGCGGCGTCGATCCGTTGCCCGAGGCGGCGCTGGCGAGTTTGTCGGGGTTGGCCTTGGCATAGGCGATGAGCTCGCGCAGGGTTTTGACCGGCAGTTCGTTGTTGACGCAGATGATCATCGGACCGGTAGCCAATTGCGTGACCGGGATGAAGTCACGGTTGCCGTCATAGCCGAGCTTGCGATAGAGCGCGCTGGTGAGCGCCATCGGGCCGGCACACAGCACGGTGTAGCCGTCATGCGGCGCCTTGGAGACGGCTTCGTTGGCGATCGTGCCGCCTGCCCCCGGGCGGTTCTCGACGACGATCGTCACACCGAGCTCCTTGCCGATTTCGTCGGCTGCCACCCGTGTGATGAAGTCGCCCGAGCCACCGGGCGGATAGCCGACGACGATGCGCACCGTCTTGGCAGGCCAGCCCTGCGATTGCGCCCAGGCAGCGGCCTGAGTGCCGCCGATGCCAAGACCGGCGAATGCCTGCAGGAGTGCGCGTCGATTTGTCGATGTGGTCATGGTGTCTCGCCATACAGGCTGTTGGCGTTGGTTTGTGAGGTCCGCCTTAGCGGCCCTTGAACTGTGGCACCCGCTTTTCCATGAAAGCGGTTCGACCTTCTCGGTAGTCCTCGCTGTCAAAGCAGTCCTTGACCATCTTCAGCGCGCGCTGCGGCTCGCGATCGGCCGGGTCCTTCAGTGCTTCGAGGATCGAGAACTTGGCGGCGGCAAGGGTCAGCGGAGCGTTGTCGGCAACCATTGCAACATAGTCGGCGACTGCCGCCTCGAAGGCCGCGGTGGTGTGGACTTGCGACACGAAACCGATTCGCTGTGCCTCGACTGCGCCGAATTTGCGCGCCGACAGGAAGAGGTCAGCGGTATTGGCCGCGCCGACCATGGCAACGAAACGCCTCACGCCTGAGGGGCTGTAGCCCAGACCCATGCGTCCGGCCGGCATGCGAAAGACCGTGTCGTCGGAGCAGATGCGCACATCGCAGGCCGCTGCCAGCCCAAGCCCCCCGCCGATGCAGATGCCGCGAATTGCCGCCACGACAGGCTTGCTGCAGACGGTCGGTGCGTTGTAGCCGGCAGTGACCGCCCGTTCGTATTCGGCTTGCGTATCCGAGCGGTTGCGCATCTCGCCGAATTGCGAGATGTCGGCACCCGAGACAAAGGAGCGCTCGCCCTCGCCGCGCAGCACGATCACCTTCACCGACGGATCGGCGTCGGCGGCTTCGATGCCCTGGGCGAGTTGCACCCACATGTCGCGACTCATCGCATTGAGCTTGGCCGGGTTGGAAAAGAGCAGGGTGGCGACCGCACCGTCGCGTCGGCTGATGATTTCGGGCATGACAGTCCTGAAGAAAAAGTAAGGGTTATTGGGGGGTAGAGGCCTGAGCCAGCAAAAGCGGGAAGTTCAGCGGATCGCACCCGAGGCACGCAGTTCAGCCACCTGCGCCGCCGACAGGCCGATCTCGCCGAGAATCTCATCGCTGTGTTCGCCGCGCTCAGGGGTGGCGGTGACAACCGCACCCGGTGTGCGCGACAGCTTGATCGCCTGGTTGAGGATATTCAACGTTCCCAGAGTCGGATGCTCAACCGCAACCGCCGCATTGAGATGCCTGACCTGCGCATCGGCGAAGACCTCACCCATGGCATGGATCGGTCCGCAGGGTACGCCGGCGGCATTGAGCGATTCGACCCATTCGAGACTCGGGCGGCTGGCAAGCACTGCGTTGATTTCCTCGGCGAGCGCGGTGCGGTGGGTGGCGCGGCCCTGTGCGCTTGCAAAGCGCGGGTCACTCATCAGATCGGGGCGACCGATGGCATCGCACAGTCGCTTCCATATGGCCGATCCCGCTGCAGCCACATTGATGAAGCCGTCTGCCGTGCGATAGGCCGAGGTCGGCATGCTGGTCGGATGGTCATTGCCCACCTGCGGCGGTACCTGGCCGTCCATCGTGTAGCGGGCTGCCTGAAAATCGAGGAGTGTGAGGCCTGCCTGCAGCAGGTTGCTCTGAACCCACTGGCCTTCGCCGGTGGTCTCGCGCTCGACGATGGCAGTCATGATGCCCAGCGCCGCCTGCAGTCCGGCAGTGACGTCGGCGACCGCAGCGCCCGCGCGCATCGGGCCCTGCCCGGCAAATCCGGTGACCGACATGATGCCGCACAGGCCCTGGGCAATCTGGTCGAAGCCCGGGCGGTCGCGATAGGGGCCGTCCTGGCCGAAGCCTGAAATGCTGGCGAGGATGATGCGCGGATTGATCTCGCGCAGCGAGGCATAGTCGATGCCGAGTCGGTCTTTCACATCCGGCCGATAGTTCTCGATCACGACATCGGCAGTCCTGACCAGAGTCAGAAAAACATTTTTTCCGGCTGGCGACTTCAGGTCGATCGCGATCGATCGTTTGTTGCGGTGCAGGTTCTGGAAGTCGGATCCATGACGGGCGCCGCCGAGATCCTCATCGCCCGCGGTTTCAACCTTGATGACGTCGGCACCGAAGTCGGCGAAGTGCCGCGCGCAGACCGGACCGGCGCGCACACGGGAAAGGTCAAGGACGCGCAGTCGGGACAGCGCCGAGGAAGCCTGGATTCTGGGCATGGTGTGGTCTCCGTGCCCGTGCGTCGAGGGTGACGGCGTTCAATAAGAGCGGGCTTGTCCTCGGATTATGGCCTATGTATGCCGGCCGACTGCGCCAGCGCGCCCCAGAGCGACCACCCGCCGCGAATCGTCAATTGCTTGACTCTGGTCAGAATGCGTCGACGAGGCTTGACGCATTCTCGGTGTAAAGGGTGCCCCGCCGGTCGCAGCGACACCCGATTCAACCGGGAAGCGCATGACCGAGTCTGTGTTGGTGCCGAAACGACAGCGCTGGAAGCGCTTCACCGTGCTGATCGGGTTGCTGCTGGTGGCCGCTGTACTCGGCTGGCGCTGGTGGGGTGGCGTCAGGGTGGATGCCGAAGCGATTGGGCGTCGGGATTTCGTGAAGACCGTGGTTGCGAGCGGTCGAGTCCAGACGCCGCACCGTGTGGAGGTCGCCTCGCAGATCACCGGCGAAGTGCTCCGGGTGCCGGTTGCCGAGGGCCAGACGGTGCGCTCCGAGCAGGTGCTGATCGAACTCGACGCCTCCGAGCAGCGAGCACTGATGCGCCAGGCCGAGGTCGCCGTGGTGCAGGCCGAAGCGCGACAGCGACAGCTTGTCGAGGTGCTCCTGCCGGTGGCCGAGCAGTCGGTGCGACAGACGCAGGCGAGTCTGGGCAATCTCCAATCGATGCTGAGACGGCAGCAGGAACTGGCTTCCAAAGGCTTCATTGGCGATGCGGCGCTCGACGAGACTCGCAAGGGTGTCGAGCTTGCCGATGCGCAGTTGCAGTCATCCCAGAAGCAGCGCGATGCCCTTCGAACTGGCGGCAGCGATCGGGCGCTGACAGTCGCAGCGGTTGCGCAAGCGCGTGCTGCTGCCGACGTCGCGCGTGCGCGCCTTGGCTATACCGTCATTCATGCGCCTGTCGCGGGCACGCTGATCGGAAGAAATGTCGAGGCAGGTGATGTGGTGCAAGCAGGCAAGGTTCTGATGACCCTGTCGCCCGTCGGTCGTACCCAGCTGGTCGCCCAGATCGACGAGAAAAATCTGCGTCTTCTGGCTACGGGTCAGAAGGCGCTTGCATCAGCCGACGCCTATCCGACACAGCGGTTTGAAGCAGTGCTCGTCTACATCAACCCCAGGGTCAATGCGCAGACCGGGGCGGTCGAGGTCAAGCTCGACGTGCCCTCGCCCCCCTCGGTGCTGAAGCAGGACATGACGGTGTCGATCGACATTGAAGTGGCGCGGCGCGCGAATGCCCTGCTCGTGCCGGCGAGTGCGCTCGAAGACGCGCAGGGCCCTGATGCTCAGTCCGGCTCTGTGCTGCGCATCGAGCAGGGTCGGGCGGTGCGTCGGCCTGTGCGGCTGGGTTTGCGAAGCGCCGGCTGGGCCGAGGTTCTCGAGGGGCTGGAGGAGGGGAATCTTGTCGTGCCGGTGCCGGCTGCGGTGTTGTCGGGACAACGCGTGCGCACAAGTGTTCCGGCCGCATCGGCCGTATCGGCCACATCGGCCGCCTCGCGCTGAGAGGAGCCCGCGTATGTTCAGTCGCTGGACACCCTTCGAGTGGATCGTGGCGCTGCGTTTCTTGCGCGAGGGCAGGCTGCAGACCATCTTCATCATTCTGGGCGTGACGATCGGCGTGGCGGTCATCGTGTTCATGTCGGCGCTGCTGGCTGGCCTGCAGAGCAACTTCATCAATCGTGTTCTGTCCTCGCAGTCGCACATCCAGTTACTGCCGCCCAGGGAGGTTGCCCGACCCCTGCGCGGCGCGACAGACAACGCTGCGCGCTCTGATGCCTCGAGCGTCATCGAAGGCGCCATCGTGCAAGCTCCCTTGCAGCGTTTGAAGTCGATCGACCAGTGGCAGGCAATCGCCGGGCAGATACGCGACATGCCTGAAGTGCTTGTCGTGTCGCCGATGGCAGGCGGCTCGGCGCTGGTGTTGCGCGGCAATGTCAGCCGGTCGGTGTCGCTCAATGGCATCGAGCCCGAGCAGTATTTCCGTATCGTCGATCTGAACGACAAGATGGTTCGCGGAAGCGCCCGCCTGAGCGGCACCGATATCCTCGTCGGCATCGAACTGGCCAGTGACCTGGGGCTGGACGCAGGCGACAAGCTGCGGGTGAGCACTGTGGTGGGCATATCGAATCCGCTGACAGTCAGCGGTATCTTCGATCTTGGCAACAAGGCCGTGAATTCGCGCAGCGTGTTCATGTCCCTGCATACAGCCCAGGGCCTGCTCGGTTTACCCGGCGGTGTCACCAGCCTCGATGTCACCGTGCGCGACGTCTATTCGGCCGAACGGGTGGCGCAGCGTATCAGCACGGCCACAGGTGTCGTGGCCGACAGCTGGATCAGAACCGGTGCACAGTTTTTCGCTGCGGTCAGCGCGCAGACCACCGCCAACCGCGCGATCCGCTTTTTCGTCGCACTCTCGGTGGCTTTCGGCATTGCGAGCGTGCTTGTGGTGGTGGTGGTGCAAAAGTCGCGTGAGATCGGCATCCTGAGGGCAATGGGCATCTCGCAAGGACAGATCCTGAGGGTCTTCCTGCTGCAGGGCGGCCTGCTCGCGCTGGGTGGCGCGGCAGCCGGATCGCTGGTGGGTGCGGGTGCGCTGGTCCTGTGGCAGCGTTATGTCCGCAATGCCGATGGCACGGCGATGTTTCCGCTGGTGCTCGATCCCACCCTGTTTGCGCTTGCCCTGATGATTGCTACCCTGACCGGGCTGCTCGCTGCAGTGGCGCCTGCCTTGCGTGCCGCCCGACTCGATCCGGTGGTGGCGATTCGTGGCTGACTGGCATGATCCGCGCGCCGAATCGGGGGCAGCGGCTGCCCGCCCGGCGGTCGTGACACTGCGCGGCGTACGCAAGGCCTACAACGCCGGCACACCGATCGAAACCGAGGTGCTGCACGGTATTGACCTGGATCTGATGCAGGGCGAGTTCTGT
The DNA here is from genome assembly GCA_026399875.1 of Burkholderiales bacterium. GTDB lineage: Bacteria > Pseudomonadota > Gammaproteobacteria > Burkholderiales > Burkholderiaceae_E > UBA4615. The sequence continues at coordinate 66,932 of JAPLQF010000033.1, forward strand.
GCGGTCATGGGCCCGTCGGGTTCGGGCAAGAGCACGCTCCTCAACATCATCGGACTGCTTGATCGGCCAAGTAGCGGAACAGTCACTGTGTGCGGCGAGCACACCGGCGAGCTTGACGATCGCTCCCTGACACGCTTGCGCGGCCATTCAATCGGTTTCGTCTTCCAGTATCACCATCTGATCACGGCTTTCAGCGCGCTGGAGAACGTGATGATGCCGATGCTGGGTGCAGCAGGCTTTGCTGATGAGGCAATGCGCGAGCGCGCCGCCATGCTGATCGACAGTGTCGGTCTGCGTGATCGCCAGCACAACGGTGCGGCCAATCTGAGTGGCGGACAGCAGCAGCGTGTGTCGATTGCGCGCGCCCTGGCGATGAACCCGGCGCTGCTGCTGGCAGACGAGCCGACCGGCAACCTCGATACCCGTAGCGCGGACGAGGTGTTTTCGCTGCTGCGCAAATTCAATCGGGAGCATTCGACAACCGTGCTTTTCGTCACGCACAACCCGACGCTGGCCGCCCGCTGCGACAAGATCATCCAGGTGGTCGACGGTCAGCTGACGCGCTGAGGGTCTGATCGTTTTGCGATTTTTTTCCAACTCGCTGCCGGAAGATCCGGCTTTGCTGGCGCTGATCCTTACCTGATCTGGCTGTGCCTCGCCAGTCGAAAACACCGCCTGTGTCAGACCCTTCTTATGTTCATGACGGCCGCTCGCCACTGGCAAATCGACTGCAATCGGTGGCGGCAGTACGCAATGCAGAAAACGGAAGACAAAACGCTTTTTTTTCCCGGATTGCTTGCGTGACGAACGAGCAAGCGTCGTGTCTTCGTCGGATAAGATCGGCGTTCCCGACAACCATCAAACGTCAATGCGATGACAACATCTCTCGCCCTTCGATGCCAGACCGCAGTGATCGGTTTCGCCTGTCTGGCCGCCTTGACCGGATGCGCCACGAACGCTCCAACAGCGCCTGATCTCGCCCGCACGCCGGCTGCGTCTGCCACCTACTACTACACCGGCGGGGACATTCTCACCATGGTTGGCGACGCCCCGCGATATGCCGAGGCGCTGCTGGTCAAGGACGGCCGGATCGCGGCGGTCGGATCACTTGCGCAAGTCCAGCAGGCTGGCGGGCCGGGTGCGACCCGTATCGACCTTGCCGGCTCGACCCTGATGCCCGGTTTCATCGATTCGCACGGCCATCTGGTTTACGCGACGCACACCATGCTCGATGCCGATCTCGCCGGGGTCAAGGACATCCCCGAACTGCTCGCTCGCTTGAAAGCACATGCGGCCGAAGTGCCCGAGGGCGACCGGATTGTCGGGATGGGCTATCGCGTGGAGCAGATGACAGAAAAGCGCCATCCGACCGCCGCCGAGCTCGATACCGTCAGCGCAACCCGCCCGATTGGCATCTCTGACGGGTCGGGCCACCACGGTGTCATGAACACTGCGCTGATCCGGGAGATGAAGTTCAGCGCCAGCACGCCTGATCCCGAGGGCGGTTTTTTTTTCGCGTCAACCCGGCTCTCGTGAGCTGACCGGCCATGCCGCCGAGTCGGCCTGGATGGGCGTATTGGAAACTCGTGCCCCCTTGACTGCGGCGCAGACGCGAAAGGGTGTCGGCCGGGCGGTGGCGCTGTGGACGCAGAACGGCATCACCACCGCCTGCGAGATGGGGCTCGGTCTGAGTGGCGATGACATTCCGATCGCGCAGACGATTGTCGATGAGCAGTTGTTGCCGATCGATCTGGTGATGTTCGCCAAGGCGTCCTCGGCCGAACGGATCATCACCGCGGCCTACCAGATCCAGAAGGGCCGCAATGCGCCGAATACCGACACCGGCAGTGCGATGCTTGCTGCGCGACCCGATCTCGACAAGCGCTACATCAATCGTGTGCGCCTCGCCGGAATCAAGTTCTGGCTCGACGGCAGTGTCGACACCATGTTCATGTCGCGGCCTTTCACCACCAACCCTCCGGGGGTGACAACCCCTGATTATCGTGGCCTGAGGGTCGATCCTCAGGAGCAACTGGTCGAGTTTCTGGACAAGTACTGGAAAAGCAACCGACAGATTGCTGCCCATGCCATCGGTGACGAAGCCAATGAGCAATTTCTGCTGGCGCTGGAGGACGTCATTCGCCGTCAGGGCATGAGCGATGGGCGTCCGATCTTCCAGCACGCCCAGTTCTTGCGGCCAGACCAGATCGCCCGCATCAAGGCGGTCAACGGCACGCCCAGCTTTACCGCAGGTGGCCTCTTCCCGATGGGTGACTACATCACGAGCCTGGTCCCCGATCGGATCGACTGGGTCGGTGCTGCCGGCTCGGTTCAGCGCCAGGGCGTGAACTGGACAGTCAACACCGACTGGCCGGCTGGCGTGAGTCCGAGTCTGTTGTATGCCGCCTGGAACGTTGTCAACCGCGTGACCCGATCCGGCAAACCGTTCGCGCCGCAAGAGCGAGTCTCGGCCTACGATGCCATGCGCAGCCTGACGATCAATGGCGCCTACCAGTACAAGGAAGAAAAGACCAAGGGCACGCTTGAGGTCGGCAAGCTGGCGGATCTGGTGGTGCTTGATCGAAACCCGGTCAAGGTCGACCCGATGGCCATCAAGGACATCCAGGTCGTCCAGACCCTGAAGGAAGGCGTGCTGGTCTACAACCGAAAACCGGATGCCAGGTCGACGGCCATGCCGGTCGTCCCGCCTGACCAGATCGACCGGCACCATGTCCATGACCACGCAGGTGTGCCCGAGCGCCCACTGACGGCCGAGCAGAAACAGGTGCTGGCGCGCCTGGTGCGCGCTTCCGAGTAAGGCGCCTGGTCCAAGCCCGGTTCCTGCCCGAGGCTCTTACCGGACTTCCAGCCAGATTTCGTTGCGCCGGAAAAATGACGGCATGAAGGGTGGGTCGTAGCGAGCCAGCACCGGCTCACCCTGCGTCGCGATGCCGGCGGTGCTCAGAAGGGTCTTGAGCCTGGCCAGATGCTCCTCGTAATTGGCCTGCGACCAGCCTCCCGAATAGCGAATGACTGCCCAGGTGGTGGCCGGCACTTCACGCAGGCGCACACGTTCATCGATTGGCTCCGGGGCCGTCGCAAGGGTGATGTCTTTCGGCAGCACGAACTGCACCAGCGTGCCGCCTGGCACTGCCGATTGCGTCACCGGGGCGGTCATCTCGAGGCGAACCGGGGCTGCAGTCTGGATGACCGGCGCGGTCATGGCCAGTTTCCGCTCCCCCTTGTTTTTGCCGAAGATATAGCCCGCCAGGATCGGGAAAGCCTGGTTGCCTGCATTGTCGGGGGTGGTGTTCAGGACCACCTCCGCCACCACATAAGGGGCATAGCGGCGCAGCTCGATTGGCTCGATTTTCCGGATGACCTCATATCCCGGCTCTTCGACGGCATGGCTCATGACTGGCAGGGCTGAGAGCAGCAAGGCGGAAAGGACGACCGGGAAGGAGCCGAGCAGTCTGCGGCGACTGGCATGCATAAGATGTTTCCTGAGAGAAGGTGCAGCTTTCGCAAGGAGTACAGGCCCCGCTCGGCGAAGGATTTCATGATGGCGCTGCCTGAATGCCACGGCGGTCTTGCTCTGCCTTCGATCTGCCGGGTCATTTTTCTGTCACGCAGCCAATTGATCGCAGGTGCAGCAATCACCCACTACAATACAGCGAGCAGCTTATCGGCAGGAGGTGCCTCGTTGATCCAGATTTCATATATCAGTCAGGCGGCAGCGCCAATGTCCTCCGAGGACTTGCTCTCACTGCTCATGCAGTGCCGTCGCAATAATGCAGCCCGCGAGATCACCGGCATGCTGCTTTTTGCTAATGGCACCTTCCTTCAGGTCGTCGAAGGTGATGACCGGGTTGTTGATGATCTGGTGGCAGTGATCGGCAAGGATCCCCGACACACTTCGGTGCAGATGCTGAGTCGCCGCGCGATTGAGGCGCGGCAGTATGCCGACTGGAGCATGGGCTTCGAACGTGTCACCAGCGAGAGCTTCAAAGCCATCGAAGGTCTGCGCGATTTCAGCGAAAAGGACTTCAACTTTGCCACCCTGGCATCGAGTCAGTCGATGGTCGAGGGACTGATGGAGCATTACCGGGTCAGCCACTGGGATCCGCTCGTGCGTGAAATCGATGCCAAGGACAAGGTGATCGAACATCTTCGGGTCGCCCTGGTGCAATCTCGGGGCCGGGTCGAGGTGGCAAGTCTGGTGCTTGAAAGCGTGATCGCGGCGGCCAATGACGGCGGTTTGAAGGCAGACCATCTGCGGATGTGTGAATCGGCGCTGGCGCTCTTGCGTCCGAAATCCTGATCCGTCCGAAATTCTGATCTGACCCCGATTCTGCTGAAACGACCCCTGTCCGGTCTGCGGTCTGCAGCAGGTTTGAATCGAGCAGTCCGACCTTCGATCGGACACGCTCCAAACGGTTGATGCCTTGAACTCACGTGCGCTTGTTCTTTTTTCCGGCGGCCAGGACTCGACCACCTGCCTGGCCTGGGCCCTCGAGCGCTATCAGCATGTCGAGACTGTCGCCTTCGCTTACGGTCAGCGCCATGCGGTTGAACTCGATTGCCGACTGAAGGTGCTCGATGCGTTTCGCGCGCAGTTCGCGCGGTGGCGCGGCAAGCTCGGCGACGACCATCTCCTCGATCTGTCCCTGCTCGGGCAGATCAGCGACACCGCGCTCACACAGGACAAGGCGATCGAGTTCGAAAAGAACGGGCTGCCCAATACCTTCGTGCCGGGCCGCAACCTGCTCTTTCTGACCTTTGCCGCCACGCTGGCTTATCGGCGCGGGCTGGAGGTTCTGGTGGGCGGCATGTGCGAGACCGACTTTTCGGGCTATCCCGACTGTCGCGACAACACGATCAAGGCGCTGCAGGTGGCCCTGAGTCTGGGGCTGGCCGGTCCGATGGTGATCGAGACGCCGCTGATGTGGATCGACAAGGCCGCGACCTGGCGCCTGGCCGATACGCTCGGTGGCAAGGCGCTGGTGGATCTGATCGTCGAGCAGACCCATACCTGCTATATCGGCGACCGCTCGGTGCGCCACGCCTGGGGCTACGGCTGCGGCCGCTGCCCGGCCTGCGAGCTGCGCGCTCACGGCTATGCCGCGTTTTGCGCCGAGGCCGGCCCGGCATGATCGCGACCCCTGCGCTGCCGCTCCTGATGACGGTGGCAAGCGGTGGCTTCGAATCGGCTCGCCATGTCGATCTGCTGCCCGATGGCCACCGCTGCCGGGTCCTGCACGGCCATAGCTTCAAGGCTTCGGCGTTTGCTCGGCTGGACTCCGATTGGGCGCCTTATCCAGGTGGCGAGGTATCGGCGTTGCGCCAACGGATGAGCGAAGCGCTCAAGCCGCTTGATTACGTGCATCTGAACACCGTCATCGATCAGCCGACCGACGAGAACATCGCGCGCTGGATCAGAGCCCGACTGGACATGCCGCAGATCGACCGCATTGCGGTGCAGAGCACGGCACATCAGGGGGTCGACCTCGACCGTGCCGGCCAGGCTCATGTCTGGCGGCGTTACCGCTTTCAGGCGGCGCACCAGCTGCCGAATGTGGCGCCGGGTCACAAGTGCGGTCGCATGCACGGGCATGGCTTTGAAGTCATCGTGCATGCCAACCAGGACCTCGGTGCCCGCGCCATCAGTATCGACTACGACCATCTCGATGCGATCTGGGCGCCGCTGCAGCGCGAGCTCGACTATCGCTGCCTCAATGACATCGAGGGTCTTGGCAATCCGACCAGCGAGCTGATCTCGTCATGGCTGTGGACCCGACTGCGTGCGGTGCTGCCCGAGCTGTCCTGGGTGACAGTGTTCGAAACCGGCTCGTGCGGCGCAAATTTCGATGGTCATCGCTACCGCATCTGGAAGGACTTCACACTCGACAGCGCGGTGCAGATCAGGCGCGCACCGCAAGGCGCCCCAGAGCGCGGCATTCATGGCCACACCTTCACGCTGCGGCTGCACCTGAGCGCACCAATCGATACCCTGATGGGATGGACGATCGACTTCGGCGATGTCAAGACGCTTTTCGATCCGGTGTTCAAGGCGATCGACCATCGGCCGCTGCATGAGCTGGAAGGTCTTGCCGATACCGATACCGCGAGCATCGCCAACTGGATCTATCGCACCACCCGTGCTGCCCTGCCCGAACTGGTGCGGGTTGATCTCTTCGAGACCGAGGGCTGCGGCTCGATCATTGCGCAAGACCTTGAGGGGCCGGCCCTGCCGGTGTGAGTCGTGACCTATTCGGTGAAAGAAATTTTTTATACCCTGCAGGGCGAAGGGCTTCACGCCGGTCGGCCGGCGGTGTTCTGCCGCTTTGCCGGCTGCAACCTCTGGACCGGGCGCGAGGCCGACCGGGCGAGCGCGGTCTGCCAGTTCTGCGATACCGATTTCGTGGGCACCGACGGCACGCTTGGCGGCAAATACCCCGATGCCGAATCGCTGGCTGCACAGATTGCCGCGCAGTGGCCGGTGGCCTCAAGCGCGCATCGATTCGTGGTGCTGACTGGCGGTGAGCCGCTGCTGCAGGTCGATGGGGCCCTGGTCGATGCACTGCATGCGGTGGGTTTCATGATCGCGGTTGAAACCAACGGAACGCTCAAGGCGCCCGCCGGAATTGACTGGATCTGCATGAGCCCGAAGGCGGGCGCCGCCATCGTGCAGACGCAGGGCCATGAACTGAAGCTCGTCTATCCGCAGCCGGGTCTGCTGCCGGAAGCGGTCGAGCATCTGTCATTCGAGCATCGTCTGCTGCAGCCGATGGATGGCCCGGACCGCCTGCGCAATACCGAAGCCGCACTGGCCTATTGCCAGGCGAATCCCCAATGGCGTCTGTCGGTGCAGATGCACAAGATCATCGGGATTCGCTAGGCGACTTTTGGTTCAGGGCTTGCCGGCCATTCCTGTGGCACGCGGTTTGAAGATCGCATAGTTGCCATTGGCCTGGGCGACCAGCATGTCGCCCAGATAGACCCGCGATTCGATATTGGCCACGGTTCGACCCCGATTAAGGACGTCACTGGTGCAGTGAAGCGGCCCGCTGGTGACCGGCTTGAAGTAGTTGATCTTGATCTCGATGGTGGCGCAGATCTCGCCCTCGGACAGCGTCGGGTAGAGGGCCATCCCCATGCCGGTGTCGGCCAGCGCATAGATCACTGCGCCATGCACCACCCGGTGCGGATTCAGGTGCTTGTCTTCGACGGTGAGCGAACAGCGGCTGTGGCCCGCGCGCTGTTCAACGGTGCTCAGGCCGATGAGGTCTGCAAAAGGATGCGAGTTCATGGATGCGAGTTCACTGATGCGAGCTCGTCGGCCCGGCGTCACTCACTTGTGACTGTCATGAGAATGGACCACTCCGGCCAGCCCGAGCACGCGGCTGGCGATCAGAAAGCAGGCACCGGAATCAGCACAGCTTTGGGTGTTGGCGGCCTTCTTTGCCGCGGTTTCCCGCCGATAGACCGTCTTGCCTTCCTTGATGGTCTCCATCACCTTGATGTCGGAAATCGTCAGCGGGTCGCCGGCGAGCGGATTGCGATCGAGCACCACGAAATCGGCGAGTTTGCCGACTTCAAGCGAACCCTTGGTCTTTTCTTCAAAGTGCTGATAGGCCGACCACAGGGTATGGGCTTTGATGGCGGTCAGCGGGCTGACGCGCTGCTCGGGGCCAAGCACCTTGCCGGTGCGTGTGACGCGATTGACGGTCGACGAGATGACGCGCATCGGATCGGGCATCGCGACCGGGGCATCGTGATGCGAGGTGAAGATCATTCCCCGCTCGAGCGCCCAGCCGGTCGGCGAAATGTTGGCAGCACGTTCAGGACCCAATACCGAGTCGCGGTGCCAGTCGCCCCAGTAAAAGGTGTGCATCGCGAAGAAGGACGGAATGATGCCGAGTGCCTTGAAGGCCTCGACCTGATCCAGGCGCGTGGTCTGGCCGTGAATCGCGACCGTGCGCCGGTCGGCCATCCCGTATTTCTTCTCGGCGAGCTTGACCGCTGCGATGAGCTGGTCGATGGCTGCGTCGCCATTGACATGCGCCAGCAGCTGCCAGCCATTCTTGAACGCGAGGTCGACATAAGCATTGGCCTGCTCGTCCTTGAACTGGGCATAGCCGCGATAGTCGGCCGGCTGGCCGTCGGGTGCCTTGAAATAGGGCTTGGTCAGCCAGGCGGTCTTGCCCTGGGGTGAGCCGTCGAGCGAGATCTTGGCCCCGCCGATCCGAAAGTGACCGCTGTACTGGCGTGACAGCAGAGGTGCCTTGATGGTTTGCGGATCTGAAACGATGTCGGGGTAGGCGACCACATCAATATCGAGTCCGCCGGCCTTCGCGACCGCGCTCATTGTGGCGACCGAGCCTGCTGACGCCCGTCCTTCCTGCGCGGTGGTGTAGCCGAAACGCTTGTAGAGATCGGCGCCAGCCTTGAAAATCGAGCGGTTGGCATCGGGGCCGATTTTGCCGATCAGCGACAGCAAAGGGCCAAAGAAGGCGGTCTCTTCGAGCACGCCGTTGGGCTCCTGGCTGCCGGCTTTGCGCCGGATGAGTCCGCCTTGAGGGTCTTTGGTCGCCGCGGTAATGCCGACCATCTCGAGCGCCTTGCTGTTCATCGCGCCCAAATGGCCAGACTGATGCACGACGATCACCGGCAGCTCGCTGGAGACCTTGTCGAGGTCTTCGCGAGTGGGGTGGCGCTGCTCGGCAAGCTGCGCATCGTCATACCCGAAACCGACGATCCATTTGTACTTGCTCGTCAGCGCCTGGTTCTGCTGTATCCAGGCCTTGAGTGTTGATTGCAGCGCCGGGATATCGTTGACCGCGCCGTCAGGCTTGGGCAGCAGATTGGCCGACAGCGCCTGGATGCCGACACTGAAGACATGGCCGTGCGGATCGATGAAACCCGGCAGCAGCGTCTTGCCGCCAAGGTCGACCACCCGCGTGCTTGTGCTCTTGAGCTTCATCACCTCGTCGCGATAGCCGACCGCGATGATTCGCCCGCCGCGTACCGCGATCGCCTCGGCCTGGGGCTGGAGCTCGTTGACGGTGACAATCGTGCCGCCGAGGTAGATCGCCTCGGCGGTTTGCGGCGGCGCTGCCATCGCTGAATGCGGCAGGATGGCAGCCATGCCAAGCGACATGCCAAGTGTCGTGGCAAGGGACCACTTGAGTAAAGATGTTTTCATCGGTCAGCCTCCCAGATTCAAATGTTTTTGGACGATTCGGTCATCAAGTTGATGTCTGAACTCGGCAGCTTGCGGAACTCTTCAGGTGACTTGCTGACCAGAGATCGGATTGCATTATCAGGTCTCCTCGGATCGCGGCGATTATAAAAAAAGACCCGGTACCTTGCGGTGCGGGGTCTTCGAACGATGCGTCAGGGCCAACATCTTTTGAACGTCAGCACTGACACTTGTTTTAAATGGTAGGCCGTGCGGGATTCGAACCTGCGACCAACGGATTAAAAGTCCGCTGCTCTACCAGCTGAGCTAACGACCCGGTGAAACTGTTTTAGTTGTTTGAAAAGCCCTCAAGTATCGTTTTTTTCGAGGCTGTGGTCAAACGCCTGTCACGACATTCACCCGATTCGCCATGACTGATAGCGCAGGCCGGCCATGCCGCCCGCGAGAATGGCGGCCAGCGAGATCATCGATCCGAGTGCCAGGGTCGACATTCCGCTGATGCCCTGGCCGACGGTGCATCCCAGTGCGGTGATGCCGCCCGCGCCCATCAGCGCGCCGCCCACCAGATGATTCGCGGTGTCTTCGGCGCCCCGAAAGCCCTCCCATCGGAAGCTGCGTGTCAGCAGGGCGTGTGCGGTCGATCCGGCCAGCAAACCCAGAACACTCGCGATGCCCAGACTCACCGATCTGCTGCGGTCGCTCCAGAACATCAGCAGTTCGAGGCCGTAGGCAAAGGGTGCGACGAAACTGAGCGACTCAATCTTGCCGCTGTTGGTGGCAACGAAACGCTCTTCAAGCGTTTGCGGGTCTTCGGCGACGAAGCCGACATGGCCCGACAGGTACCAGACCGCCACGATCGCAGCGCCGACTGTCAGCACGCCGAGCAGATTGCGCGGGCTTCGCGCCTCCTTGGAGGCAAGGCTGATCACCACCAGCAGCCCACCAAGTCCGATGCCGAGCGTCATGTGCAGCATGCGGCGCAGTCCGGCATCGCTGCCTGCGAGCAGCCTTGGCAGGTCCTGTCCGGTGCTCAGCTCGATCGCCACGCGGTCGACAGTGGCGACTCGCACCACGCCGATCAGGCCCTTGAGGGTCATGTAGGCCACCAGGCCCATCACGATGAAGACCACCAGCGACTTCAGGTTGCCGGTGCCTGCGCGCAGCACGGTTTTCGCACCGCAGCCGGAGGCCAGCACCATGCCGAAGCCAAAGAGCAGTCCACCCACCAGATGCGACAGCCACATCAGACGGGGAGCGGTGTAGATCGACTTGCCTGGATCGATCAGCCCGCCGGCGGCCAGCAGCTGGGTGCCGATGATGGCAACGCCGATCGCGGCGAACCACATCCGCAGGCGGGTCCAGTCGCCCATGCTGAAGATGTCGGAGAGCGCGCCCATCGTGCAGAAATCGCTGCGACTCATCGCAAGGCCCGCCAAGACGCTGATGGCAAACGTCCACCAGACGACGGTTTGGGCGAGCAGTGCGGTATCGATCTCGGTCATCGCGGGCAGTAGCGTTTGCTCAGCGTTTGGGCGGTGCGCTCAGCGCAGCCAGCCGGTCGCGGGCAGTCGGGGCGGCGGAGCTGTCGGGAAACTTCTGCACGACGAGCCGGTAGGCGTCTGCCGCCGCTTTGCGATCGCCGCTGTCGGTCAGGGCATTGCCGAGCGTCAGCAGCGCATCGGGTGTGCGCGGATGTTCGGGATAGCGCTGCACGAAGGTCTGCAGGCTTGCGATGGCAGCCTTACTGTCTTTTTGCGCATATTGGCTGCTGCCGATCCAGTATTGCACCGCGGCTGAATAGGCGCTTTGCGGATAGGCGCTCTGGAACTGCTGGAAGGCTGCCTGCGCGCCTTTGAAATCGCCATTGCGCAGCTGCGCGAGCGCCGCTTCATAGGCGCGTCGTTCAGCCGGGTCGACCGTGATCTGCTTGCCGTCAAGGCTCAGTGCGGTGGGCTCCAGGCGCTTCAGACGGGTGTCCAGATCCTGGCTTGCATCGCGCTGACGCTTGTCAGCCTGAGCGAGATCATTGCCCTGCACTTCGAGGGCGCCGCGCAGGGAGGCGATTTCCTGGCGCATCGATGCGAGCTGGTTTTGCAGATCGAGCTGGCCGCGGCTGCCTTGCTCCATCCGCTCAAGCCGGGTCTGCATGTCGTCGATGCGCCGGGTGAGGTCGCGCTGCATGAGATCGAGCTTGCCGCGCAGATCGAGAATGGCGCGTCGCGCCTCGTCATCGGAAAAGAGCTGCGCCTGAGCCGGCTGAGCCATCGCCCCAAACAGGGCGAGCGCCAGCCCGATTGCACCCGCAAGCCGGCGGGCAGCGCCAGCCGATGGCTGCATCACCAGCGCTGTCGGCATGGTGATCACTGATAGACCAGATCGGCGCGACGGTTCTCGGCAAGCGCCGCGTCGTCATTGGCGCCGCTGCGGGCCTTTTCCTCGCCCAGGCTCACGGCTTCGAGCTGGGATTCGGACACGCCCAGTGCGATCAGCGCGCGGCGAACCGCCTCGGCCCGCCTCTGGCCGAGCGCGAGGTTGTACTCGCGGCTGCCGCGCTCGTCGGTATTGCCCTGGATCACGACTTTCTTCGCGCGGTTGCCGGTCAGGTACTTCGCATGGGCATCGAGGGTCGAGCGGTACTCATCCTTGATGGCGAAGCTGTCGAAGTCGAAATAGATACTGCGCCTGGACAGCGGGTTGTTCGGGTCCTGGAGCGGATCCTTGGCATCGAGTGTGACCTGCGCGACCGGACGCGAACTGCCGGCAGGATTGGTCGACGCGCTGCCTGCGCCCGCGCCCGCGCCTGCTGCGGCACTACCGTCGGCAGGCATGTTGGAACGGTCTTCAACCGGCGCCGGATCATCAAGCTTGATCGATGAACTGCAGGCTGCGATCGACAGTGCGGCGGCCGCGACTGCGATCCGATAAATCAAACGCTTGTTCATGTTAATGCTCCGTTGAGCGCCGGCACCTGGCCGGCTCAGTGTGCATCACTTGGCATACGGGCCCCAGGCGGGTTCCCGGATATCGCCTCGATTCGAATTCAATCTTTGCTTGATGCGGCCATCGACCGAGACCGCCATCAGGTTTTCGCGTCCGCCCGAGCGGGTGGCATACATGATCCAGCGGCCATTGGGCGCAAAGCTCGGCGACTCTTCCTGTCCGCCATCGGTCAGCACGGTCTCGTTGCCACCGGCCAGGTCCTTGAGGGCGACGAAATAGCGGCCTTCGCGCCGCGTGATGAAGGCGAGCTGACGTCCGTCGGGGCTGATTCGCGGGCTGACGTTGTAGGTGGCACCGAAGGTCTGTCGGGTTGCTTCGCCGCCGCTGGCCGGCATGCGGTAGATCTGAGGAGAGCCGCCGCGATCGGAGGTGAAATAGATGAACCTGCCATCGGCCGAAAAGGCCGGTTCGGTGTCGATGGCACTCGAACTGGTGAGGCGTCGCGGCGTACCGGCTTCAGAGGCGCTGATGAGGTAGATCTGCGACATGCCGTCGAGCGTGAGGGCCACGGCGAGCGATCGGCCGTCGGGGGACCAGGCCGGCGCACTGTTGCTGCCCTTGAAGTTGGCCACTGCCACGCGCTGCCCGGTGGCCAGCGTGTGGACATAGACCACCGGCTTCTTGGCCTCGAATGAGACATAGGCCAGTCGGGTGCCATCGGGTGACCACGAGGGCGAGATGATCGGTTCGGGCGAGTTGAGCGGCGACTGAACATTCTCGCCGTCCCAGTCGGCAATATTGAGCCGGAATCGTCCGGCCTGACGCGTGATGAAGGCGATTCGGGTGGAAAAGACGCCTCGCTCGCCGGTCAGTTTCTGATAGATCGCATCGGCAATGCGATGGCCGGCAAGGCGCAGGTCGGCCTCGGGGGTGATCAGCGATTCACCGAGCAGGGTCGACTGCTTGGCGATGTCGTAGAGCCGATAACGGACGTCGTAGCGACCGTCGCTCAGTCTTGTCACCGACCCGCCGACGAAGGCTTCCGCGCCGCTGCTGCGCAGGCCGGGGTAATCGGGCGGTGCCGATTCGCTGACCGTCTTTTGCGGATCGATCACCCGGAATGCACCACTGCTGGCGAGGTCGCTGCGGATCACACTCGCGACTTCCTGCGCGATGCGACTGTCGGTGGCGAAATCGGCAATCGAGATCGGCAGCTGTGTGGCGCCGACTCCGGAGACATCGATGCGCATCTGCGCGGCGCACGGGCCGCTCAGCAGCATCAGGATCAGGATCGGCAGCGTCGCGAGTGCGGTGATGAGGGCTTTCATGGCGGTCGGATTATATCGGGCGTACGGCGACAGCTCGTGGGAGGTGATCGCGAATCAGCGTTCATCGCGAGGCCCGCGGGTGATTTCGATCTCGGGTTGGCAGGCGCCGGCGCTCGGCCGTGGGAAGGGATCGGTACGTTCGATGCCGCGTTCGGCGGCCTGATCCCAGGCGGGCAGGCCGCTCGACTTGCGCAGTTTCACCGAGATCAGGCTGCAGTCGGGGCGCAATTGCACCAGAAAGATCGCGCGCGGGTTGCCCTCGACGTCGCTCGATATCTGGAAGGTCGTGTTGCTGCGAATCGCGGTGGCCACTTTGCCGGCGTAGCCTGCATCGAGCCGTCCGCCTGCTGCGCCTTTGGCCGCAGTGTCACTTGGTATACCCGCATTGCCAGCCTGGCTTTGAAGCCGACGGATGTCTTCGGCCCGGCGCGCCTCGCTGGCCTGTGCGTCGCGTCTCGCCTGCTCTTCCTGGCGCCGGCGTTCTTCGGCGCGCTTTTCATCGGCGTCGCGTCGGGCCTGCTCTTCCTGGCGCTTCTTTGCCTGGGCCGTCTGTGCCGCCTCCTTGCGGGCAACTTCCTTTCGTTCGGCTTCTTTGCGCTCAGTTTCCTTACGGGCGGCTTCCTTTCGCTCGGCTTCTTTGCGTGCCGCGTCCTTGCGTGCCGCCTCTTTGCGTTCGAGCGCAGCGCGCTCGGCCTCCTTGCGCTCGGCCTCCTTGCGCTTGATCTGTTCGGTGTTGATCTCGGCAGGCTTGGTGGGCACCGGTATGGGTGCAGGAGTGGGCACAGGCTTTGGCGCGACGACCGGTGGCTCGGGAGTCGGCTCGGGCTGCGGTTCGGGCTTCGGTTCGGGCTCAGGAGGCGGAGGCACCGCCACCGGGTTGGGCCCGGCCGACGAGGGTGGCACCCACAGCTCGGCCTGTACCGGCTCGTCGTGGCGAGTCTGCCATTTCAGTCCGACAAAAAGCAGGGCAAAGAGCAGCAGATGAACGGCCAGCGCAAAGGCGATCGCGCGGCCCAGACCCCGTCCGCCCGCAGGCGGTCTGGCTCGCCCGCCGGCGGCCAGCATGGGTTTCACTTGCCCTGACCCTTGACCATCAGCCCCACCCGACCGGTTCCGGCCGCCTTGACATCGTTCATCACTTCGACCACCTCGCCATAGGGCACCTTGGTGTCAGCCGCGATCAGCACGGCCAGGGTCGAGGGTTCGCCCAGACTGCGCAAGGTCGGTGCGATATCGCGCCGGCCGATCGGACGGTCGAACTGTGTGGGCATATTGCGGGTGGTCAGCCGGATCTCGCCTCCGGGCGCAAGGCGGATTTCGACCAGCGCATCGGGCGGCGCCGAGCTCTGTCCGGCCGTCGGCAGCTCGATCTGGCCGGGCGGCGCGAGCGGTGCGGTCACCATGAAGATCACCAGCAGCACCATCATCACGTCGATGTAGGGAACGACGTTGATATCGGCAACCAGTCGGCGTTTGCCGCTGCGACGCATTGAGGAAACGGTGGACATCGTGTGACCCCGGCGCGGTTTCAGCGCGCCTGGCGCTGAAGGATGTTCGAGAATTCTTCCACGAAGGTATCGAAGCGGTTCGACATCCGCTCGATGTCATAGGCAAAGCGGTTGTAGGCCACCACCGCCGGAATCGCGGCAAAAAGGCCGATTGCAGTGGCGACCAGCGCTTCGGCAATGCCGGGCGCCACCGCAGCGAGCGTCGCCTGCTTGACGTTGGCCAGTCCGCGAAACGAATTCATGATGCCCCAGACCGTACCGAACAGGCCGATGTAGGGGCTGACCGAGCCGACCGATGCGAGAAACGCCAGATGCGATTCGAGTGCGTCCATTTCGCGCTGGTAGGCCGCGCGCATCGCACGTCGCGAGCCTTCGAGCATCGCGCCGGTATCGACCGGTTTTTGCTGGCGATTTTTAAGGTATTCACGCATGCCGGCCTCGAAGATGCGGGCAAGTGGTCCATGGTCGCCGGCTTGTTCGGCCGCTTTGGCATAGAGCGCATTGAGGTCGCCGCCGCGCCAGAATTCGGCCTCGAAGCGGTCGGTGGCGGCACGGGCTGCGCGGATCTGGAAGTACTTGCGAAAGATCACCGTCCAGGAGGCGATAGAGATCGTCAGCAGACCCGCCATGACCGCCTGCACCAGCAAGCTGGCGTTGGCGACCAGCGAAAGAATCGACATGTCGTTATTCATGGTGAGACTGCCTGCCGTCTGAAATGTCGTGTCGATGGTGGCGAATCAGGCGCCCGGGCGCGGCAGCATTGTCCATGCTGCACTCACAACAATGGCGGTGCAGCCGATGGCTGCCGCAACGCGCCACAGCGCCTGGTGGCGATATTCATCGCCGTCGAATTTTTCGGCGAGGATCATGCCCATCGCGAAGCCGCCGACAAGGCCCCCGATATGCGCCGAGTTGTCGATGAAGCTCGCGACAAATCCCATGAAGAGCGAGTAACCCACGAAGGTGAGCATCGATGAGCGCATCGAGGTCACCAGCCCGGTGGGCAGCTTGTGGGCCTTGGTGAAAACCGCGGCCAGCAGACTGCCCACTACGCCGAAGATTGCCCCCGATGCGCCCACCGAGACCGAATGGCTGGCCGAAAAAAACAGGCTGGTCATCGAGCCGGAAAGACCCGAGACGAAGAAGATCAGCAGCAGTTGGAAGTTGCCGTAAAAGCGCTCGGCGAGTCGTCCGGTATCCCAGAGCGCCCACATGTTGAAGGCCAGATGGATGATGCCGCCGTGCAGAAAGACCGACGACAGCAGCCGCCATGGCTGCTGGACGGTGGCGGGCAGGAAATTGCCGCCCCACATCAGCAGATCGATCGGACGCGGTGACATCGGCGACATGCCGCTGGCAATGTTGAGCACCCACACCAGCACGCACAGCCCGACCAGGGTCGGCGTTACCCAGGCATTCGGGGTGGCCGCATGCAGGCGTTCGACGAATTCGTTGTGATCGACGGGTGAGTTCATGATGTCGCGCTGTCGTCGAAAAGATCGGGGGATGCCAGCCGATCGGGTGATGTGAGTCCGAAATGCCGCCAGGCGGCCGGCGTGGCGATGCGACCGCGCGGCGTGCGCTGCAGGAAACCCTGCTGAATCAGGTAGGGCTCCAGCACATCTTCGATGGTGTCGCGCTCCTCACCGATGGCGGCAGCGATGTTGTCCAGACCGACCGGTCCGCCCGAGAATTTTTCGATGACCGCCTGCAGCAGTCGGCGGTCCATGGTGTCGAGTCCGATCGCATCGACATCAAGCATCGTGAGCGCGGCATCGGCAACCGGTGCGGTGATGACGCCTTTCGCCTTGACTTCGGCATAGTCGCGAACTCGCCGCAGCAGCCGGTTGGCAATGCGCGGCGTGCCGCGCGAGCGCCGGGCGATCTCGCGCGCACCCTGTTCATCGATCGGTGCCTTGAGCAGCGAGGCCGAGCGCGTGACGATCAGCGTGAGATCGGCCTCGTTGTAGAACTCGAGCCGCGCCACGATCCCGAAGCGGTCGCGCAGCGGATTGGTCAGCATGCCGGCGCGTGTGGTGGCGCCGACCAGCGTGAAGGGCTGCAGGTCGAGCTTGATTGAGCGGGCCGCAGGGCCCTCGCCGATCATGATGTCGATCTGGAAGTCTTCGAGCGCCGGGTAGAGGATTTCTTCGACGACCGGACTGAGCCGGTGAATCTCGTCGATAAAGAGCACGTCGTTCTTCTCCAGGTTGGTGAGCAGTGCGGCCAGGTCGCCCGGCCGCTCGAGCACCGGCCCCGAGGTCTGGCGCAGATTGACACCCATCTCGGCGGCCACGATATGGGCCAGCGTGGTCTTGCCCAGACCCGGCGGACCGAAGAGCAGCAGATGATCGAGCGATTCGCCACGGTTGCGCGCCGCAGCCACGAAGATGTCGAGCTGCTCGCGGATGCGGGGCTGGCCGACATAGTCGGCGAGTGCCTTGGGCCTGAGCGCCCGCTCGACAGCCTCTTCGGCGGGCGATGCAGGGGCCGGCGCAATCAGCCGGTCGAGCCGGTCGTGTTCGATCATCGACGCATTCTATCGGACCCTGCGCACCGACCCTGTTGTCAGCCCGATGGTCGTGTTGATGGATGTGTGTCCATAGCGGTCGTGCGGATCGACCGGTGCGCCAGCCGATGCCGCAGATTCAGGTGCGTGCCTTCAGTTGTGTGCGTCAGTTGCGAGCTTCAGTTGCGTGCAAGAAGCTTGAGCGCCTGCTTGATGCCATCCGAGACACTGGCGTCCGCAGGCAACTGCTTGGCGGCGAGTGTCGCTTCGCGATCGGAATAGCCAAGCGACAGCAGCGCACGGCTGGCGTTGCGCCCCCTGCCCCTTCGAGGGTCGGGCCGAACTTGCCTTTGAGTTCGAGCAAAAGCCGCTCGGCGGTCTTCTTGCCGATGCCGGGAACTTTGATCAGTCGACCCGACTCCTGCAGCGTGATTGCCTGGGCGAGATCGGCAACCGACAGGCCGGAGAGCACGGCGAGCGCCATGCGCGGGCCGATGCCCGAGATGCGGATGAGTTCGCGAAACGCCGCCCGTTCGCTTTCGGTCAGAAAGCCGTAGAGCAGCTGGGCGTCTTCGCGCACCACCATGTGGGTGAGCAGTACCACCCGATCGCCTGCCGGTGGCAGGTCATAGAAGGTGCTCATCGGGACGTCGACTTCATAGCCCACACCCGCGACATCGATCAGGACCTGTGGCGGCGCCTTCGACAGCAGCAGGCCAGACAGTCGCCCGATCATGAGGCCACCAGCCGGCCACGGCGGATCCGCACACCGCGGCGCGCGATGGCAAGCGGCGCACCCGCGCTGGCGAGCGATCCGGCCACCAGCGCGCTGGCGAGCCGATCGGCATTGGCATGGCAGCTCGCACAGGCAAGGGCATCGGCTGCGTCCTTGGAGGGCGTGCCTGGCAGTGACAGCAACCGCACCACCATGGCCTGAACCTGCTCCTTGGTGGCCCGCCCATAGCCAACCGTCGCCTGCTTGATCTGCAGTGCGGTGTATTCGGCTACCGGCATCCCGGCGGTGGCGGCTGCACAGATGGCTGCGCCCCGGGCTTGTCCGAGCAGCAGCGTCGAGTTGGGGTTCACGTTGACGAAGACCTTTTCGATGGCCGCGGTGTCGGGTCGGTATTCGGTGATGACCTCACGCAGCTGCGTGAAAATCGCCGCCAGCCGGACCGGCAGTTCACCGTCGGGCACGCGGATCACACCGCTGGCCACATAGACCAGCTGACCACGGTCTCGCCGCTCGATGACACCGAACCCGGTCAGGCGCAGACCCGGGTCGATGCCGAGGATTCGCAAGGCGGTCTGCGAGCTCATGGCCGGTGCCGCTTCGCCTAGTGGCGAAAGTGGCGCACGCCGGTAAAGACCATGGCCACGCCGCGCTCGTTGGCCGCAGCGATGACTTCATCGTCGCGCACCGAGCCGCCCGGCTGGATGACCGCGACCGCGCCGGCATCGGCCACCACATCCAGGCCATCGCGAAACGGAAAGAAAGCGTCGGACGCCACCACCGAGCCGGCCAGCGTGAGGCCGGCATGGCCCGCCTTGATCGAGGCGATGCGCGCCGAATCGATCCGGCTCATCTGGCCGGCACCGACACCAAGCGTCTGGCCAGCGGCACAAAAGACGATCGCATTCGATTTCACGAATTTGGCGACGCGCCAGGCAAAGAGCAGATCGGAGAGCTGCGATTCGGAGGGCGCGAGACGGGTGACCACCTTCAGTTCGGCGCGCTCGAGATTGCGCTCGTCGGGCGACTGCACCAACAGACCGGCGCCCACCCGCTTGAGGTCGATGCGGTTTGAATTGCGGGCCAGAGGGATTTCGAGGACCCGAACATTCTGCTTGGCTGCAAACACCTGGCGCGCCGCGTCATCGAAGGCGGGTGCGATCACCACTTCGACGAACTGCTTGGCAACAAGCGCCGCGGTCGGGCCATCGATCGGATGGTTGAAGGCAATGATGCCGCCGAAGGCCGAGGTCGGATCGGTGGCAAGGGCCTTGCCATAAGCCTCGAGCGTGTCGGCGCCAACTGCCACGCCGCAGGGGTTGGCATGCTTGACGATCACGCAGGCCACCGACTCGAAGGTCTTTGCGCATTCCCAGGCGGCATCGGCATCGGCCACGTTGTTGTAGGAGAGTTCCTTGCCCTGCAACTGGCGATAGTTCGCGAGCGCGCCGGCGCTCGGGTCGCGGTCGCGGTAGAAGGCCGCGCTCTGGTGCGGGTTTTCGCCATAGCGCATCGGCTGCAGCCGCTCGAACTGCAGGGTGAGCGTCTGGGGATAGGGATCGTGCGAGCCGTCTGAATTGATGCCGCCCAGATAGTTGGCAATCGCGCCGTCGTATTGGGCGGTATGGGCGAAGACCTTGCGGGCCAGCTCGAACCGCGTCGCATCGTTCACCGAGCCGTGATCGTGGATCTCGGCGAGCACCTGACGATAGTCGGCCGGGTCGACCACTACCGCCACGCCGCCGTGGTTCTTGGCTGCTGCACGCAGCATGGCCGGGCCGCCGATGTCGATGTTTTCGATCGCATCGCTCAGGGTGCAGTCAAGGCGCGAGACGGTCTGGGCGAAGGGATAGAGATTGACCACCAGCAGGTCGATCGTCCCGATGCCGTGATGGGCGAGTGCCTGCATATGCTCGGGCAGGTCGCGGCGTGCCAGCAGGCCACCGTGCACCTTGGGATGCAGGGTTTTGACCCGGCCATCGAGCATTTCGGGAAAACCGGTGTAGTCGGACACTTCGGTGACCGCGAGCCCTGCCTCGCGCAGCAGTTTGGCGGTGCCTCCAGTCGAGAGCAGGCCGACCCCAAGGGCGGTCAGCTGCGTGGCCAGCTCGACGACGCCAGTCTTGTCGGAAACGCTGATCAGGGCCTGCTTGATCGGGTGCATGGTGTCCTCGTGGCGGGCTGCTCAGAGCATCCCGTAGAACTGCAGCTTCTTGCGAAGCGTGTTGCGGTTGATGCCGAGCATCATGCTCGCACGCAGCTGGTTGCCCTGCGCCTGCTTCATCACGACCTCGAGCATCGGGCGCTCGACGGCTGACAGCACCATGTCATAGATGGCGCTGGGGCGCGACCCTTCGAGGTCGGCAAAATACTTCTCGAGGCTGCGGGTAACCGCCTCGTCAATGGAATTCGACTTGGTCGTGTGCATGGTCAAGAAAGTCATCGAGCAGCGCGAGCTGCACCGTCGGGCATTCGGCCCGGTTGATTTCATCGCGCAGCCGAAGGGCGGCAGCGGGCTTGGGTGCAAAGCCGGTCTCACCATGCGCCGGCTGGCTGAACCATCCGTCGATGTACCAGCCGATGTGTTTGCGGGCGATTCGCGGCCCTGCATAGTCGCCATAGAAGGCGAAGTGATCGACCAGATGATCGCGAAGCACGCGGCGGATTTCGTCGAGTGTGGGCGCTGCGAGCAGCTTGCCGGTTCGCAGGAAATGATCGATTTCGCGAAAGATCCAGGGGCGTCCCTGGGCGGCGCGGCCGATCATGACCGCGTCGGCGCCGGTGCGGGCCAGCACGAAGGCCGCCTTGGCCGCCGAATCGATGTCGCCGTTGGCCACCACCGGCACCCGTACCGCCTGCTTGACCAGCGCGATGGTGTCGTACTCGGCCTGGCCACCGAAGGCGCAGGCGCGGCTGCGGCCATGCACCGCGATCATCGCCGCACCCGCCGATTCGAGTGCGCGTGCAAGGGTCACCGCATTGCGCTGCGCAAGCGTCGGTCCGGTGCGCATCTTGACGGTCACCGGCACATCAACTGCCGCGACAACCGCTTCGACAATCTGCAGGGCCAGCGATTCATTGGCCATCAGCGCAGAGCCGGCCGCCACATCGCAGACTTTCTTGGCCGGGCAGCCCATGTTGATGTCGATGATCTGCGCGCCGCGATCGACATTGAAGCGGGCGGCCTGGGCCATCATCGCCGGGTCGGCGCCGGCGATCTGCACCGCCACCGGTGCCGCTTCGCCATCATGGTTCAGTCGACGCGATGTCTTGACCGAGGCCCACAGCCGCGGGTTGGAGGCAGCCATCTCGGACACCGCGTAACCCGCGCCCAGCTGCCGGCACAGCCGCCTGAAGGGGCGGTCTGTGACGCCGGCCATGGGCGCGACGAACACATTGTTGGGCAGCCGATAGGGGCCGAGTTGCATGGGTCGCGGGATGCAGGCGGCGAATGATGAGCGCCGACCGCAGGCTGTGAGGGCATGAGCGGGGAGCGGATTCTAACGAAAATCGCTCTGCACAAAAAGTCGGCAGATCGAAACTGATCAGCGGCGCCCGAACATCAGCTGTCGCGCAAGCGGCGCGCGCAGTGCCGACAGCATGTCGAGGGTGCCTAAAACACCCGATTGCAGGGGGCGGATGAGCGGCCAGGTGAAGCTTTCGGCCATCAGGTCGGTCAGACCGATGGTGAGCAAACGATCGGCCCGCCGCCGGCGTTCGAAGGATTGCAGCGCGTCGGGCAGCCGAGAGCCTGACCGTTGCAGATCAGCCAGACTGTCGGCCAACTCGAAGGCGTCACGCAGACCGAGGTTCAGGCCCTGCCCGGCGACCGGATGAAGCGACTGCGCTGCGTTGCCGATCCAGACCGCGTTCGGCGTCGCGACCTGTCGTCTGGCGCGTCGGGACAATCGCGCCAGGCCAAGTGGACCGCAGACCTCGAGTGGTCCGAGCCTGTCGCCCACAAGGCTTTGCAGTTCGGCCGACAGGCGCGCCGGGTCGTCGGCACGGCGCGTCTCGCAGCGATCGGCGCGGTCGCACCAGACCAGGGCCCAGCGGCGCGACTGCGGCAAGGGCAGCAGCGCGAGCGGGCCGTTCTGGCCGAATCGTTCGAAGGCGGTCTGCAGATGGTCGCCGCCGGCCTGAGGTGCCTCGACCTCGCCGAGCAGCGCCGACTGGTCGAATTCGCGCACCCGTGCGTCCTCGCCGGTATCGCCTTCGGCATGGATGGTGAGCGGGATATTCCCGGCGTTTTCGGGATCGGCAGGCAGGCTTGCCCAGTGATGCTGCGCGGCTGCCTGTCGAAGTGAATCAAGCAGCGCGCCATAGCGCATCACCTGGCCGAGTGCCGGGACACCCAGTTCATCGGCCACGATCCGGGTGCGGCCCAGATGCCCGGACATCGAGACCTCGACACGGCCGATGCGGCCAGCCGCAGGCAAGGTGGCGATACGGCCCAGAAGCTGGCAGCTGCCGTGCGAGACCGCCAGCACGCGGGCGGCCAGACCGGGATCGATGGGTTCGTTTGCCACCGGCGGCGGGTCGAGCGCAATCGCGCTTGCGGGTATGCCACGACGAAGCAGGAAAAGCGCGCAGGCCAGTCCGACCGGCCCGGCGCCTTTGATCCGCCAGAGTGTTTCGCTCATGCCGCCCGCATCAGCGCTTCGATGTCGGCCGTCGTCTTGGGCACATCGCCGGTGATGATCTCGCAGCCGCTGTCGGTCACCAGGGCATCGTCCTCGATGCGGATGCCGATGTCGTGATAGGCCGCCGGCACATCGGGGGCGGCGCGCACATAGATGCCCGGCTCGACGGTGAGCACCATGCCCGCGCGCAGCACGCGCCAGGGTTTTTCGCTGCCGGGCTGTGCGGCTTCGCCGGGTTCGCGGTAGCCGCCGCAGTCGTGGACATCCATGCCGAGCCAGTGGCCGGTGCGGTGCATGTAGAAACGCCGGTAGCTGCCGCTTTCAATCGCGCCGTCGAGCGATCCGCTGATCAGGCCGCAATCGAGCATGCCCTGCGCAAGTACTCTGACCGCCGCGTCATGCGGATCGATGAAGCGCATGCCCGGCCGCGTGGCGGCAATCGCGGCCGCCTGGGCGTCGAGCACGATGTCGTAGAGCTCGCGCTGCGGACCGCTGAAGCGGCCGTTGACCGGAAAGGTGCGGGTGATGTCGGAGGCATAGCCATCGAGTTCGCAGCCGGCATCGATCAGCAGCAGATCACCGTCGCGCAGCGCATCGGCATTGTCGCGATAATGCAGCACGCAGGCATTGCGACCTCCGGCAACGATCGAGCCATAGGCCGGAAACTGTGAGCCCTGGCGTCTGAATTCATGCAGCAGTTCGGCTTCGACCTCGAACTCGCGACGACCGGGCGCTGTCGCCTGCATGGCTCGCACATGGGCCTGGGCCGAAATTCGGGCGGCACGCTTCATCAGGTCGATTTCGGCGGCGTCCTTGATGAGCCGCATTTCATCGAGCAGGGCATTCAGGTCATAGGCGGTAGCCGGTGCGTTCACGCCGGCGCGGGCCTGTGCGCGCACTGAACCAAGCCATTGCTGCACCCGAGTATCAAGCTCGGGGCGCTCGGCGAGCGCGTAAAAGAGCGCCGGCTGATCGGCCAGAAGGTGCGCCATCTGCGCATCGATGCTGTCGATGGCAAATGCGCCGTCGAAGCCGAAGCGTTCGGCGGCGGCATCCGGGCCGAATCGAAAGCCATCCCAGATTTCACGCTCTTCATGCTTTTCGCGGCAAAAGAGGATCGATCGGCTCGAGGTGGCGTCGGCCACGATCACCACCATCGCTTCGGGTTCGGGGAATCCGCTCAGGTAGTGAAAGTAGCTGTCGGAGCGGTAGGGGTAGTGGGCGTCGCGGTTACGGATCACCTCGGGCGCAGTGGCAATGACGGCCACGCCGCCGCCGCGGGCGCGCATCAGGTCGGCCAGCTTCAGGCGTCGGGACAGGTAGGGTTGCATGATGGCCTCACGGATCGTCGGAAGTCGTTAATTGTGCATCGAGTGCGGCAAGTCGCTGCGGGGTGCCCACGTCTGTCCAGCGGCCGTCATGCCGTTCGGCGCCGGCACGGCGCCGGGCTGCTGCCTCGCGCAGCAGCGGCGCCAGCGGCGCGCGCGTGCCACGGGCCACGCTGCGAAAGAGGGCGGGTCGATAGACACCGATGCCCGAGAAGGTCAGCCGCGGTGCCTCGCCGTCTGCAAGACGGCCGCCATCGAGCAGGAAATCGCCCCGGGGATGATGGTCGGGGTTGTCGACCAGCACGCACCAGGCCAGCCAGTCGAGTGCCTCGAGCCGGGCTGCGATCGTGCGCGCCCGGGCCGGGTTCCAGTCGCACCAGATATCGCCGTTGATCACCAGAAAGGGCTCATCGCCAAGCAGTGGCAGCGCCTGCACGATGCCGCCGGCGGTCTCCAGCGCCTGTGCTTCGGGCGAATAGCGAATCGACAGGCCCCAGTCCGAGCCATCGCCAAGCGTGCGCTCGATCTGCTCGCCCAGCCAGGCATGGTTGATCACGACATCTCGAAGCCCGGCGCCAGCCAGTCGGCGAAGGTGCCAGCCGATCAGCGGCAAGCCGCCAGCCGGCAGCAGCGGCTTCGGGCAGGTGTCGGTGAGGGGCCGCATTCTTTCGCCGCGGCCGGCGGCCAGAATCATGGTGCGCATGGGGGTGCCGGCCGATGCCTCGGGGCGTTCAGAAGGTGTGGCCGATGCGCTGGCTGCGGCCCTCGATGCGGTCGATCAGCCGGGACAGCGGTGCGAGCGTCACATAGCGGGCGGCGACCTCCTGCACATAGCGCAGGACCAGGGGCAGATCGGCGAGATAGCGATCCTTGCCGTCACGATGGCTGAGCCTGGCGAAGATGCCCAGCACCTTCAGGTGGCGCTGCAGGCCCATCCATTCGAAGTCGCGATAGAAGTCGCCGAAGTCGGCGCGCACCGGCAGGCCGGCTTTTCTGGCCCGCTCCCAGTAACGGACCGTCCAGTCGATGACCTGCTCTTCTTCCCAGCGGATGTAGGCATCTCGAAGCAGCGAGACAAGATCGTAGGTGATCGGACCATAGACCGCGTCCTGGAAGTCGAGGATGCCCGGATTGCGGTCGCCGGCGAGCACCATCAGGTTGCGGGAGTGGAAGTCGCGGTGAACATCGACCTGCGGTTGCGCAAGCACGTTGCCCAGGATGGTCTCGAAGGCGGCGTCGAGCACCGCCTGCTCGGCGGCATCGAGGGTGACCGCCTTGTGGCGCGCGATGTACCACTCGGGAAAGAGCTGCAGCTCGCGCATCAGCCGCTCGCGGTCATAGGGCGCGAAGCTCGCGGCGCTGCTGGCCATCTGCAGTCGGATCAGCGCATCGATCGCGTCGGCGTAGAGCGATGGGGCGCTGCTTGCCGAGAGCTGCGAGAGGTAGGTGCTTGATCCGAAGTCTTCGAGCAGCAGCAGGCCGTGCGGAAAATCGGCCGCGAGGACACGCGGCACGCTCACGCCGCTTCGCGAAAAGACCTCGGCCGCATGAACGAAGGGGGCGCAGTCTTCCTGCGTTGGCGGCGCATCCATGGCGATCAGGCTGCCGCCCTGGCCGGCAGCGGCATCGACGCGAAAGTAGCGTCGAAAGCTCGCGTCGTCTGAGGCGGGGCGCAGGCTCCCGATCACCAGACCCAGCCCCTGCGGCAAGTGTGAGAGCCACTCGCGAAGCAGCACGAGGCGGGCATCCGCAGGCGTCGGGGGAGTGGGGGCGGCAGTCGTATTCAGGATGGCATCCGGAGGGGCGTCCTGCGATTTGAGGACCACTCCCTATAATACGAGATCGTCTTGCTGCGCCCAGGGCGCTTTCCTGAGCCGCCCCCCATGCGTCGCCTCCCGCCTGTCAAAGGTTTATCTGCTGCGATGGCTGCCGCGCTGGCTGGACTCGCTGCGCCCGGCTGGGCGCAAGCTCAGGAGGCCGCGCCGAGCCAGACTGCTGCCCAGCCGGCAGGCGTCAGCCTGCGCCTGGAGACCGAACTGCGCGAGCGGAACCTGCTTTCGAGTGCACAGCGCCCGGTCTTCGCTCGTGGTGCGGTCGTCGGCGGACGCACCGACCGCGAAACGACGCTCCAGGGCGATGCCGAAATCCGACGCGGCAGCACCGTGATCCGGGCCGACCGGCTGACCCGCTACGACGCCGAGGACGATGTCATTGCGGTCGGCAATGTCCGCCTGAGCCGGGAGGGGCAGATATTCACCGGACCGCAGCTTCAGATCGGGCTCGATTCACTCGAAGGCGTCTTCGAATCGCCGCGTTATCAGCTGCCGGCTACCGGCGGCAGTGGCAGCGCAAGCCGAGTCGATTTTCTGAACCGCGATCAGTTGCTGTTGACAGAGGCCACCTACAGCACCTGCAAACCCGAGGATCCCGACTGGTACCTCAAGGCCGACAAGCTCCTGATCGACCGCGCCCAGGACGAAGGCATCGCCAAGTCGGCCGTGCTCTATTTCAAGGATGTGCCGATCTTTGCGGCGTCCACGCTGGGTTTTCCCCTGGCAGACGAGCGTCGCAGCGGTTTCCTGGCGCCAACCTTTTCGCAGGCCTCAACCACAGGCACCGAGATCATGGTGCCCTATTACCTGAACATCGCGCCCAATCGGGACATGGTCCTGTCGACCAATTACAGCGTCCGACGCGGCCTTCAGTTCTCCGGCAATGCGCGCCTGATCGACGGTAATCCCGGCCAGCCGCCGATCGCGCTCGGCACCACCCTGTTCGAAGTGACGCCCTACGATCTTGCCGCCGATCGGTCGCGCTGGATGATCAACAGCAGCTATGTCAACAACAATTACCTCGGCTGGACCGGCGGCTACACCTTTCGCGCGGTGTCGGACGACAACTACTTCGTCGATTACTCGAAAAGCATCCTGCAAAGCGCCGACCGCAGCTTGCTGCGCAATGCCTTCATCGGGCGGCAATTCGGTAACTGGACCGTTCGCGCCAGCGTCACCGACTATCAGAACATTCTCGATGCCCGCAATTCGCCGCCGTATAACCGGATGCCCCAGCTGCTGATCGTTAATCAACAGCGCGATCTCAAGGGCTTCGATGTCGGTGTGCTCTCCGATACCAACGATTTCAGGAGCAGCCTGGCGAATTCGGCGCAGGGCTGGCGCAGCAACCTCGCGCCGACCGTGTCCTATCCAATGCTCGGCCCGGCCTGGTTCATCACGCCGCGCGCGACCGTGCGCGCCACCGCTTACCGGCTCGATGCCAATCCGCAGGGCCCCAATGACATCAACATCGCGGTGCCGACCATGTCGGTCGATTCGGGTCTGATCTTCGAGCGCAACGCGAGCTTCGGCGGCCGCAATGTGATTCAGACCCTCGAGCCGCGGCTCTTTTACGTCTATACGCCCTACCGTGACCAGAGCAGACTGCCCAACTTCGACACCGCGCAGGCCGACCTCAACCTGTCGACGCTCTTCAATGAGAATGTCTATGTGGGCGGTGACCGCGTGGCCGATGCCAACCAGCTCACCGCGGCGGCACTCACCCGGATCATCAATCCCGAGACCGGCATCGAGAGCCTGCGCCTCGGAGTGGCTGAGCGCTTCTACTTCACGCCGCAACGTGTGACGCTGCCCGGGCAGGTGCTTCCCTACAATGCAGCGCCGTCGCATTCCGATCTGCTGATGCTGGCATCGGGCAACCTGGGCGGTGGCCATACCATCGACGCCGGGGTCCAGTTTTCGGTCGCCGAGCGCTCGATGCCGAGAATGGGTGCTTCCTGGCGCTGGTGGCCGTCCTATGACCGTCTTGTCAACGTGGCGTTGCGCTACAAGGAGTTTGACTACTCCCAGATCGACGCCTCCTGGCGCTGGCCGGTCAGCCGTCGCTGGAATTCGGTCGGTCGCGCGAATTACTCGGTGCTTCGCGAACAGTACGATACGACGACCGGCACCAACGTTGCGGTCCAGCCGCAATTGCTTGAAGGGCTGCTCGGTCTTGAATACCAGGAGGACTGCTGGACCCTTCGTTTCGTGGTGCAGCGCTTTCTGACTGCGACCTCGACCAACACCAGTGCGATCTTCGTCCAGCTCGAGCTGGGCGGCTTGGGTCGCTTCGGTCTGGACCCGTTCGATATACTCCGGCGCAACATCCCCGGTTATCGACCCCCCTCGCGTCGCGAATCCCCGCCTTCGCGGTTCTACGGATACGAATGAAGATTCCCTTGACGGTGCGGCTGCTGGCGGTTTTGCTTGCCTGCACTTCTTTTTCCGCGGCGTTGGCGCAGCTGTCCGGCACGCCGGCGGGCAGCGCGACCGGCGCGACCGGCGCGACCGGTGCCCCCGCGGGTGGGGCGTCGTTTGCGACGCCCGGGCTGTTAACTTCGCCCAGACCCGCGGCAGTGCCGGCGGCCAATAATCGGCTGCCTTCCGAGCCGGTCCTGATCGATCGCATCGTTGCGATCGTCAACGCCGAGGCGATTACCGATCGTGAGTTGCGCCAGAAGGTCGACTCGGTCAGTCGAAGGCTGACCTCGCAGGGCGTCACCTTGCCACCCCCGCAGGAGCTCCAGCGCCAGTTGCTCGAGCGCATGATCGGTGATACTGCCCAGCAGCAGGCGGCACGTGAGGCGGGCATCAGGATCGACGAAGTCACCATCGACCGCACGGTGGCACGAATTGCCCAGGAGTCTCAGATGACTGTTGCGCAATTCCGTGCCCGGCTTGAAGCCGATGGCGTGTCCTTTCAGGCCTTTCGCCAGGATGTCGCAAGCGAATTGACCGTGTCCCGGTTTCGCGAGCGCGAGATCGATTCGCGCATCCAGGTGTCCGAGTCCGAGGTCGATGTCTACCTTGCCGAGCAGAAAACCGCTGCAATCGAATTCAATATTGCGCAGATTCTGGTGCCGGTCAGTGAGGATGCACCCGCCGAGAGCGTTGCGAAGGCCAGGCAGCAGGCCCAGTCCATCGTCCAGATGGCGCGCGCCGGAGGCGATTTTGCGCGGATCGTCGGCAGCATGTCATCCGCCGGCGGGCAGCTTCAGGGTGGCATCACCGGCATGCGGACGGTTGACCGCCTGCCGGCGCTGTTCGTCGAGGCGGTCACGCCGCTCAAGCCGGGCGAAGTGGCCGACGAAGTTCGCAGTCCGGCCGGCTTTCATGTTCTCAAGCTGATCGAGCGGCGGGGTGGCGGATGGTCCAGTGTCAGCAGTGGTCCGGTCAAGCAGACCCGTGTTCGCCACATCCTGATCCGGGTCAATGAGCTTAATTCCGAAACCGACGTCATTCGACGCCTGACAGAAATCGCCGAGCGGATGAGAGCCGGTTCGGTCGATTTTGCTGACATGGCCCGGCAGTATTCGGTCGACGGCAGTGCCGGGCAGGGCGGTGATCTCGGCTGGGTGTATCAGGGCGATACCGTTTCCGAGTTCGAGCGCGCGATGGATGCGCTGGAAGTCGGGCAAATCAGCGCGCCGGTGCGCTCGCCCTTCGGTTATCACCTGATCCAGGTCAGCGAGCGTCGTACCGACGATGCCTCCCCCGAGCGCGTGCGTTCGGCGACCCGCAATCTGCTGCGTATCCGCAAGTCGAACGAGCGCTTCCAGGAATGGACCACCGAGGTTCGTGACCGCGCCTACGTCGAATATCGCCTCGACGACCAGTGAAGCATGCGCCGCGCAAGCGATTCGGCCAGCATTTCCTGACCGACGCTTCGGTCCTCGGTCGCATCGGCGACGCGATCGACCCTCGCGATGATGATCGTCTCGTCGAGATCGGCCCCGGGCTTGGCGCACTCACGGTCGAATTGCTCGATCGGATCGGCCACCTCGATGCGGTCGAGATCGACCGCGATCTGGTTGCTCGCCTGCGCAAGACCTGGCCGCAGGCAAGGCTGACGGTTCACGAGGCCGATGCCCTGACTTTTGATTTCGCGGCACTGGCCGGTGCCGGGCGTGTGCGGCTGGTCGGCAATCTGCCCTACAACATTTCGAGCCCGCTGCTGATTCGCTTGCTGTCCTGTCGCGAGGCAATCGTCGATGCGCACTTCATGCTTCAGAAAGAAGTCGTCGATCGTATCGTCTCGGCGCCGGGCATCGCTGATTTCGGGCGTCTCAGCGTGATGATGCAGGCCTTTTTCATGGTCGAGAAGCTGTTCGATGTGCCGCCCGAGGCCTTCGATCCGCCGCCCCGGGTGATGTCGTCGGTGGTTCGTCTGCGGCCGCGCGCGGTGTCGCTTGCCGCTGACATCGCGACCCTAGAGCGACTCATGGCGGCCGCTTTCGCACAGCGTCGCAAGATGCTGCGCGGCACGCTGCTGCCCTGGCTGCGCGAGCAAGGCCTCGATCTCGAGCAGGTGGGTCTTGCACTCGAGCCGACCGCCCGGCCGGAGGAGATTTCAGTCGAGCGCTGGGGCAAAATTGCCGACGCGCTGTGGGCGCTCAGCGAGCGCTGCGCTCGATGAGCTCGATCTTGTAGCCGTCCGGATCCTGCACGAAAGCGATCACGGTCGATCCGCCCTTTACCGGACCGGCGTCGCGGGTGACCATGCCGCCCGCAGCCTTGATCCGGGCACAGGTGGCAGCGGCATCGCTGACCGCAATCGCGATATGACCGAATGCGCTGCCGAGTTCGTACTGATCAACACCGTAGTTGTAGGTCAGCTCGAGTTCGGCATGCTCGGGGTTGCTGCCGTAGCCGACGAAGGCGAGCGAGTATTTCTGCTCGGGCCGGTCGGTTGTTCGCAGCAGTGTCATGCCGAGCATCGAGGTGTAGAAGTCGATCGAGCGTTGCAGGTCGCCGACCCTCAACATGGTGTGCAGCATTCTCATGGTGTGTTCCGCCTTCAGCTCAGGGTGAGGTCATCGGGAAACTGCTTCAGTTGCTGACGCGCGGTGTCGAACTCGGGCAGCAGCGACTGAACGGTGGCCCAGAAGTCCGGGCCATGATTCATTTCTTTGAGGTGGGCCAGTTCGTGCACCACGACATAGTCGATGATCTCGATCGGAAAATGCACCAGTCGCCAGTTCAGTCTGATTGAGCCGTCGGGAGCGCAGCTGCCCCAGCGGGTGCGTGCCGACGACAGGCGAAGTTGCGTCGGCGCAGCGCCGAGCCGCTCGCTGTAGATCGGCAGCCGTTCGCGAAACACGGCGCGCGCCTGGGTCTGCATCCAGGCCTGAACCGCATTCTTGAGCTGGCCGGCATCAGCCTGAGCCGGAAGCCCGATACGCAAGATGTCATTGTCGACCGCGACACCGCGGGCGCCGGCATCGATGCGCATGGTCAGCGTGCGCCCGAGAAAGGCGACCGTTCCGCCGTCTTCCCAGCGCACCGCAAGACGCTCGCGCCGACCCGCGTGTTCACGCCATTCGACCAGTTTGCGAAGGATCCAGGCTTCCTTGGCTGACAGGGCCGAATCGATTTCGGCAATGCCGACCCATCGGGGCGCGGTCACCCGCAGCCCTGAATCGTCGACGCAAAAGCCGATCGTGCGGCGCCGTGATCGACGCAGTTCGTATTCAACCGGATGGCCGCCAAGCCGAGTCAGCCGGCGCGAGATGCCCGGGGTGTGAGCCGCCGGTGTGCCGCCCTCAGTCGTGGCCGGCGGCACCGGACGCGATGCCGGTGCACGCACCGGCACCGGTGCGATCTGATCGAACAGCGGCAGCGTCAGCTGCAGGGCAGCGTCACCGGCCGCTCGGGCCAGATCACGTAGTCGCTTCACGCATTGCTCCTGCTGGGTTGTTGCCGGGGGTGTCACCGGGGGTGTCACGGTAGGCATCGGGGTCGATGCGTCGCATTTCGGATTCGATCCAGTTCATGACCTCGCCGTTGACCTCGTCGGGTCGCCGGTTGGCGGTCTGGATCGCAGGCCCCACCGAGACCGTGATCAGGCCCGGCGACTTGATGATCGGCTTTTTCGGCCAGCAGTGCCCGGAGTTGACCGCGATCGGCACGATGGGGGCACCGGTGCGGATCGCAAGCCTTGCTCCGCCGCTCTTGTACTGGCCCTGTTGCCGACCGGAATGCGGGTGCCTTCCGGGAACATGACGATCGAGCGGCCTTCATCCAGCTTGCGCTGCCCTTGGGCCACGACCGATTCGAAGGCATCGCGACCCTGCGAACGATCGATGTGGATCATGTTGAGCAGCCCGATGCCCCATCCGAAGAAGGGCAGATAGAGCAGTTCGCGTTTGAAGACAAAACACACTTCGCGCGGCGCATAGGCGACGAAGAAGAGGGTCTCCCAGGTCGACTGGTGCTTGGACAGCAGCACGACTGGCGCATCAGGCAGATTCTCCCAGCCCTTGACCTGCCAGCGGATGCCCAGGATGACGCGCGCGCCCCAGAGCACCAGCCGGGGCCACCTGATTGTGAAGGCGTAACGCATATGCAGCGGCAGGGGCGCGATCAGCAGGCAGCCGATCCCGAAGGGAACCACGGTGACCGCCTGGAAGATCAGAAAAAGAAGGGTTCGAATAAGGGGCATGGGTTGGGCGCTTGGCAGGCGATGGGCAATCAGGGTGCCAGTTCGGCGGCGACTGCAGTCAGGTCGATCCGCACGACAGTATCGGCCGGCAGCAGCCCGGCATCGAGCGTGTGTCGACCGTGACCGGTCAGTACCAGAACCGGGCGCAGGCCGGCGGTGTGGGCTGCGTCGAGTTCGTGCTGCGAGTCGGTGACCAGCACGGTTGCGGCCGGTGACACATCGAGACGCTCAAGCGCATCGGTCAGTGTGGCGGCAACCCTGGCGTTGCGGTCTGGCGCGTCGGCACCCGGCACGCAGAGCACCACGTCGATGGTGCCGCCCTGGGTGGCCAGGTCTTCGACCATCCGCGAATGCACCGCATTGAGGGCTGCCATATCGCAGGTGCCGCGATCGAGCGCACCGCAGTCAGCCAGGATGGCGATGCGATAGCCGTGGTGATGCAGCCGCGAGATCGCCACAGCCGCGCCTGGCATCGATTGCCAGTCTTCAGCGCGAGTGGCGCGGCCATCAGGGTCGTTGGACACCACGCCGTCGCGGTCGAGGATGATCAGCTTCACGGTGTGCAGTGTCCTCAGCGGTGTCGACGTGTTGTCGTCAGGCCGCAAGCTTCGAGAGATCGGCGACGCGATTCATGAGCCGGTGCAATCCGCCCAGCAGTGCAAGCCGATTGCGTCGCAGCGCGGCGTCCTCGGCATTGACCATGACCGCATCGAAAAACGTATCGACCGGCTCGCGCAGCAAGGCGAGCGTGCCGAGTGCGCCGGCGTAATCGAGCGCACCAAGCCGCGCCTCGACCGCAGGCGTCGCGGTGGCAATCGCCTTGAAAAGCGAGCGCTCTGCATCTTCCGCGAGCAGGTCTTCGCGTACCTCGGCCAGCGCATCGCCGGGATCGGCCTTGCGAAGAATGTTGCCGATGCGCTTGTTGGCCGCCGCCAGGCTGGCCGCCTGCGGCAAGGCCCTGAACTGCGCGATGGCATCGAGCCGGGGCAGGATGCGGTCGAGCTGATCGGCGTCGATGGAGAGCACCGCATCGATATCGGCGATCGGATAGCCGCGATCGCGCAGCCAGCCGCGCAGACGGTCGGTGATGAACTCATGCAGCGGTGCCGGCGCGGCGCTCACCGCGGGTACCTGCGCGAAAGATTCGAAGGCCGCGGTGATCAGGGTCGACAGCGCAGGCGTCGGTGCGCCCGAGGCGAGCGGACGTTCGATCAGCATCCGAACCACACCGAGCGCATGGCGGCGCAGCGCGAATGGGTCGCGGTCACCGCTGGGCTGCGCGCCGATCCCCCAGATGCCGGCGAGTGTCTCGAGCTTGTCGGCGAGCGCCACCGCCATACCGAGCTCGGAGGCCGGCAGGGCGTCGCCGGCAAAGCGCGGCTGGTAGTGCTCGGCAATGGCCTGCGCCACCGCCGGCGACTCGCCGTCGTGCAGCGCATAGTGGCGGCCCATCGTGCCCTGCAATTCGGGGAACTCGCCCACCATGCCGGTCAGCAGATCGGCCTTGGCGAGCAATGCCACGCGGTCGGCGGTATCGGTATCGATGCCGATGCGTGCGGCGATCAGACGCGCCAGCGAGCGCACGCGATCGGTTCGCTGCGCCTGGGTGCCGAGTTTGGCGTGATAGACCACCGAGGCGAGTTGCGCGGTGCGATCGATCAGCCGCAGCTTCTTGTCCTGTTCGAAGAAAAAGCGGGCATCGGCCAGGCGCGGACGCACCACCCGCTGATTGCCGTCGACGATCAGCGAAGGATCGTCGACCGCCATGTTCGAGACGATCAGAAAGCGGGCTTCTAGCTGGCCGTTGCGGTCGAAGAGCGGAAAGTACTTCTGGTTGGTGCGCATCGTCAGGATCAGACACTCCTGGGGCACCTGAAGAAACTCGTCCTCGAATCGGCCGACATAGACCGCCGGCCATTCGACCAGCGCGCACACTTCATCGAGCAGGGGCGCGACAGGCCCCTCGTCGCCGAGCGAAGCACCGAGTTCGCGGGCGCGATCGCGCAGCAGCGTTTCGATGCGCTCGCGCCGCCTGGTAAACGAAGCGATCACCCGGCCGCGTTCGGACAGCAGTCTTTCGTAGTCGGTGGCATCCGACAATTCGATCTGCGACTCACCCTGGAAGCGATGGCCGCGGGTCATGCCCCCCGACTGCAGGCCGAGGGCGGCCGCCGGCAATACCGTCTGTCCATGCAGGACCACCAGGCCATGCGCGGGGCGCACGAAGCTCACGCTGGTGTGGCCATCGGCGAGCTGGTACTGCATGAGTTTGGGAATCGGCAGTCGCGCGATTGCCTGCTCGATCAGGGGCTGGATGGCCTGTGCGAGTGCCGCGCCGGCGATCGTGCTGCGCAGATAGAAGCACTCCTGCTTGCCGTCGGAGGCGCGTGTGAGAGCGTCGACCTGCGCGCCCTGTTTCTCGGCCCACTTCTTGAGTGCCAGGGTGGCCTGACCCTGCGCGTCGAGACCGACGGCCACCGATGGGCCCTTGATTTCGACGGCCCGATCGTCGGCCTGCGCCCGAACGGCCGCCACGCACACTGCCAGGCGCCTGGGGGTGGCAAAGACCTCGAAACTGCCCTCAGAAGGCGCCAGACCCTGCTGGCGCAGCCCTTCGACGATGGTGTTGGCAAACGAGTCGCCCAGCCGGGCAAGCGCCTTGGGCGGGAGCTCTTCGGTGAGCAGTTCGACGAGCAGTGGCTTGGTCATGGTGTGGCGGTCAGACAGACGGTGCGCCCGAGCGCGCGAGCATCGGGAATCCGAGGCGCTCGCGCGAGGCATGGTAGGCATTGGCAACCGCCCGTGCGAGCGCACGCACCCGGCCGATATAGGCCGCGCGTTCGGTCACCGAGATCGCACCCCGCGCATCGAGCAGGTTGAAGGAGTGCGAGCACTTCATGACCATCTCGTAGGCGGGCAGAGCGAGCTCGGCGGCGATCAGGCGCTGCGCCTCGGCTTCGTATTCGTCGAAGTGGCGAAACAGCATCGGCGCATTGGCATGTTCGAAGTTGTAGGTCGACTGCTCGACCTCGTTCTGATGAAAGACATCGCGGTATTTCACGCCATCGGTCCAGACCAGGTCGTAGACGCTTTCGACGCCCTGCAGATACATCGCCAAGCGTTCGAGGCCATAAGTGATTTCACCGGTGACCGGCAGGCACTTGAGTGAGCCGACTTCCTGAAAATAGGTGAACTGGGTGACTTCCATGCCGTTGAGCCAGACCTCCCAGCCCAGGCCCCAGGCGCCGAGGGTGGGCGACTCCCAGTCGTCCTCGACGAAACGGATGTCGTTGCGCGTGGTGTCGATGCCCAGCGCCTTCAGCGAACCGAGGTAGAGGTCGAGGATGTCGGGCGGGGAGGGCTTGAGCACCACCTGAAACTGGTAGTAGTGCTGCAGCCGGTTCGGGTTGTCACCATAGCGTCCGTCCTTGGGACGCCGCGAGGGTTGCACATAGGCTGCCCGCCAGGGTTCGGGGCCGATCGCGCGAAGGAAGGTGGCGGTATGGAAGGTGCCTGCCCCGACTTCCATGTCATAGGGTTGAAGCAGGGCACAACCCTGATTGTCCCAGTACTCCTGCAGTCGCAGGATCAGGTGCTGAAAGCTGATCATCGGTGGGAGAGGGCCGCGCATGCGTCGGCTGTTCCGGACAAGGCCTGGATTCTAACGGGTTCGGCGGCTACGGCCATCCGAAGAAGCGCAGCACCTCCTCGCGACGCGCCATCGCATCGGCTTGCCCGAGGGCAATCAACTCTCTGGTATAGCCCGATTCGAAGAGCAGATAGCTCAGAAAGGCCGCGCCGCGCGTGTCCTTTCCCTCGCCGGCGACACCGACCGCCCGCAGCATCGATCGCACCGCGATCGGCAGTGAGGACAGATGCGGTGCGGCCAGATCATCGAGTCGCTGGCTCGGTGAGATCACCAGCACCTCGATCGGCTTCAGATGCGTGCGGGTACGGGCTTCGTCGTCGAGCAGCGCAAGGGTGCGGTTGATGCGCTCGAGTCGCTCGACATCGACTGCCAGCGAATCGAGAAAGATGCTCGACATTGCATGGCCGGCGATCTGGGCGAGGCTCGGATAGCTTGAACTGACCGGTCGTCGTTCTGCCGGCTCCCGCATGCGACCGGCACCGATCACCAGCACCTTTTCGGCGCCCATGTGGACGGCCGGAGAGATCGGCGCCGACTGGCGCATGGCGCCGTCGCCGAACCATTCCTGCTGACCTTCCAGCGGCAGGCGAACCGAGGGAAACGCAAACGGTATCGCTGAGGAGGCCAGCAGATGATTGATCGTGATCTGCGTGCGCACAGACAGCCGATGCGATCGGGTCCAGGGCTTGATCGTCGATTCGGACTGGTAGAAGGTGACATGGTCGCCGCTGCTGTAGCTCGAGGCGGTGACTGCCAGGGCGTGCAGATGGCCGTCGGCCATGATTGCCGGCAGCCGATCGAAATTGATCATCCGTTGCAGCAGTTCTTGCAGGGGCGAGTTGTCGAGCAGGGAGCGCGGGCGCGCCCTTCGCCAGCGGGCGATCGCCCAGCCGAGGGTGAACATCGACAGCCAGCGCGCGCCGCTTTGCGCCACGCCCAAGGCATCGGCGCGATAGACCTGATCGGCCCTGAAGTCGGACCACAAATCGACGAGTTTTGCCACACCTTCGCTGTAGCGGTCGGCGTGACAGGCCAGGCCGGCGGCGATGATCGCACCGGCAGAAGTGCCTGCAATCACCTTGAAGGGATTCGATGTCGGCGCGCCGGCCTCGCGGGCGATCTGATCGAGGGCTGCGACCACGCCGACCTGGTAGGCCGCACGAGCGCCCCCGCCAGTCAGGATCAGGCCAGTGGTGCTTGCTTGGGTCATCAGTGGCGGCCCCCGAAGGTGATGCGATCGAGTCTAGTTGGCGAGTGCATGGCGGGCGGCGCGGCGTACTCCGGTCGTCTGCCTCAGACTGCCATCAACCCTGTTCATGCCGATGAGGGGCCGATTCGCCGGGGCGCGATCAGGGCCAGTGCCAGCGCGGCAATCGCGGTCAGCAGGATCGGCAGATTGCCCAGGCGCGTGAACGGGGTCAGGCCGCTGGTGCCCTGCACGCTGACATCGAGTGCACCCACGGTGTAGGGCTCAAGCTTTGCCGTCACCTTGCCGCCGGCATCGATGGCCGCGGTCATGCCGGTATTGGTCGCGCGCAGCATCGGCCGGCCGGTTTCGAGTGATCGCATGCGGGCGATCTGCAGATGCTGGGGCAGGGCGTGCGAGCGTCCGAACCAGGCGATGTTGCTGACATTGGCCAGGATTGAAGCGCCGGTTTTCTCGAGCAGCACCGCCCGGATCTCTTCGCCGAAAAGATCCTCATAGCAGATGTTGAACGCGATTCGCTGGCCGCCCACGGCAAAGGGCGGCTGGATCGGTGCGCCTCGCCCGAAGTCGCCCATCGGGATCTGCATCAGATTCACGAACCAGGCAAATCCCCAGGGGATGAACTCGCCAAAGGGCACCAGATGCTGCTTGTCGTAGCGCGGCGCCGATGCATAGCGATCTGTCGCGCCACCCGGCTGCAGCAGCAGCACGCTGTTGGTGAGCCGCCAGTCGTCGCGCAGCTCGCGCTTTTGCTCGAGGGTGAAAGCAGGTAAGCCGATCGCCACCGCATGGCCTTTACCGACATGGGCATCGAGTCGCTGCGCCAGCGCGGGCGGGGTGCGTTCGAAGGGGATGGTCCAGGCGGTCTCGGGCAGGATGGTCAGTGCTGCATCTCCGGACTCGACGAGTCCGACATAGGACTGCATGGCGGCCAGGGTGCGTTCGGGGCGAAACTTCATGTCTTGCGGCACGTTGCCTTGAAGCAGCCGCACGCTGAGTACTGGCCCGGACGGACTCGTCCAGTCATCGCTCGAGGGCAGCGCAAGTGGCGCGAGCAACAGGCCGATCGCGGTCGCTGCAGTGATCAGCGCATCCCGTGGTGTTCGATCAGGTCGTGCCCGCTCGGGGCTGATCGGACGGCTGCCTGTTGCAGCACGATGTCGACTGATGATGGCAATCGCGCTGGCGCACAGCGACGCCACGCCGGTCGCGACGCCGCCCAGCGCAAAGACGCCGGCAAGGGGTGCCAGACCGGTGAGGGGTCCGTCGATCTGTGCATAGCCAAGCGCCAGCCACGGAAAGCCGGTGAACAACCAGCCGCGGGCGAGCTCGGCCAGCGTCCAGGCGCCTGCAAGGCCGAGCGCCAGACGAAGCGGACCGCGGTCGGCACACCAGCGCCAGGCGATCGCACTGGCGAGGGTCGGATAGATCGACAGATAGGCGGCAAACAGGATCAGTGCCAGTGCCGCGAGCGGCGCCGGCATGCCGCCGTAATCGTGCATGCTGATGAAGAGCCACGACAGGCCGGCGCCGAGCCATCCCATTCCGAAGGCAAAGGCGAGCGCGGCCTGCATGACGGTCGAGGCGCCGCGCGAGCGGGCGATGTGCATCAGGCAGAACAGGCCGGTGAGCGCGATCAGCGACAGGGCCCAGTGGGACCAGGGCGAATAACTGGCAGCGTTCAGCAAGCCGAGCGCAAAGGCGCCGAGCACGAGCTCAGCGCGGCGCCTGGTCATCGGGTAACAGCTCGATCAGCAGGGAATGAATCGAACGCGCATCGCCGCGGATCACTTCAATGGCAAGTCGATCGATTTCGATGCGCTCGCCGCGCTGCGGCACGCGTCCGAGACGCTCGGTCACCATGCCGCCAGCGGTGTCGAAGGCATCATCGTCAAAGCGTGTGCCAAGGGCCTGGTTGAACTGCGCCACCCCGGTGAGTGCATTGACGCGAAAGCGCGGACCGTTTAACCCGTCATCAATCTGCACGATGTTGTCGCTGTCGTCGCCCTGATCGAATTCGTCCTCGATTTCACCCACGATCTGTTCGAGCACGTTCTCGATGGTGATCAGGCCGGCGACGCCGCCGTATTCATCGA
Organism: Burkholderiales bacterium; assembly: GCA_026399875.1. Taxonomy (GTDB): domain Bacteria; phylum Pseudomonadota; class Gammaproteobacteria; order Burkholderiales; family Burkholderiaceae_E; genus UBA4615. Next base: position 106,571 of record JAPLQF010000033.1, read on the forward strand.
CGACGATCGCGAGATGCTTGCGACTGAGCCGGAAGTCGCGCAGCAGCGTGTTCAGCCGCAGCGTTTCTGGCACGAAATGCGCTGGGCGCAGCAGGTCGCGGATTGAGACATCCTTCTCGGCATACAGGCGAAGCAGATCCTTGGCATGAAGGATCCCGACCACATTGTCGCGCCCGTCTTCGACCACCGGAAAGCGTGAATGCGCTGTCCGAATCGCAAACGGGACGACTTCGGCGGCAGACCAGGTGATGTCGATCGCGTCGATCTGCGAACGCGGCACCATGATGTCTCGCGCGCAGACCTCGGTCATCTGCAGCACGCCCTCGATCATCGACATCGCTTCGGAGTCGAGCAGATCGCGTTCCTGCGACTGGCGCAGCAACTGCAGGAGTTGGTCGCGGTCGTCGGGTGCTCGCAGGAGCATTGCCGACATGCGTTCGAGCAGAGTGGGTTTGGTTTTGCTCGACGAAGGGTCGGGCATTGGGTCAGACGGTTGGTCGCGGAAGGGGCAGGATACCGGAGATGCCAAAGGCGACCAAGCAGGTGCCGATGTCAGGACTCGATGTCAGGCCTTGATGTCAGGACTGGTAGGGATTGCCGATCCTGAATCGGCGCAGCAGCGCAATCTCGAGGTCTTCCATCGCTTGCGCTTGCGCCGGGATCTCGTGATCCATGCCCTGGGCATGAAGCACGCCGTGCACGATCAGGTGGGCCAGATGGTCGCGCACCGACTTGCCCTGCTCGCGAGCCTCGCGCGCCACCACCGGCAGGCAGATCACGATATCGGCCTGCAGCGGGCCGTGTGCCGTGACATCGTCGGCATCGTCGTCATAGGCGAAGGTGAGCACGTTGGTTGCATAGTCCCGAGCGCGAAACTGTGCGTTGAGCGCACGCGCCTCATCGGCCCCCACCAGTCGCAGCGTCAGTACCGCATCGCAGGAAAGGGCCGCGTGGGCCCAGCGTCGCAGTTGTCTGCGATCGGCGGGCGACTCGCCGGCATCGGGCGCCAGCTGGATCGACAGCGACAGATGCGCCAAGGCGACACCTCCTAGCGCGGCTCGGGCGGCGAATGCCGCTCGTAGGCCTCCACGATGCGCGCAACCAGCGGATGGCGCACCACATCGCTGGTGTCGAATTCTGTGAATGCCAGTCCGCGGACCTCGCGCAGCACGCGTCTGGCCTCGATCAGGCCGGAGGGTTGGCCGCGCGGCAGGTCCATCTGGGTCATGTCGCCAGTGACCACCGCCCGTGAACCGAAGCCGATACGGGTGAGGAACATCTTCATCTGCTCGGGCGTGGTGTTCTGCGCTTCATCGAGAATGATGAAGGCATTGTTGAGCGTGCGCCCTCGCATATAGGCCAGCGGTGCGATCTCGATCGACTGGCGCTCGAACATCTTCGCAACCCGATCGAAACCCATCAGGTCGTAGAGCGCGTCATAGAGCGGGCGCAGATAAGGGTCGACCTTCTGGGCGAGATCGCCGGGCAGAAAACCCAGCCGTTCGCCTGCCTCGACCGCGGGCCGGGTGAGCACGATCTTCTTGATGGCATCGCGCTCGAGCGCATCGACCGCACAGGCCACTGCGAGATAGGTCTTGCCGGTGCCGGCAGGACCGATGCCGAAAGTGATGTCATGCGACAGGATGCTGCGCAGATATTCGCGCTGGCGCGGTGTGCGGCCCTGCAGATCGGCCCGTCGGGTGTGCAGGGTCGGCGAGGTGTCGTCGGCCGGGGCGATGCCCGGGGAGGGCGTTGCAGCAGCTTCGGCGGGTATCGCTTGCGGTGTCGAGACCGGTGCCGCTGCAACCACCTCGGGCATCGCGCGCAGCTGGATCAGCCCGAGCTGGATATCGTCGACCGACAGCGTACTGTCGGCCAGCCGGGTGAAGTGCTCGAGTGCCCGCACCGCCTGACGCGCCTGCAGGCCGACGCCGGCGACCGCGAACTGGTCGGCGCGCCTGAGGATTCGCACGTCGTAGGCCTGCTCGATCTGGCGAAGGTTCTGGTCGAGTGCGCCGCACAGATTGGCCAGCCTGCGGTTGTCGGCACCGACCGGCTGAAAGGTGAGGGTATTGATCTTCATTCAGTCGACGATCGGTACCTGCCCGCGCAGCGAGTGCGGCAGCGCGGAGGTGATCGTCAGATCGATCAACTGACCGATCAGTCGCGGCGAACCGGCGAAGTTCACCACGCGGTTGTTGCCGGTGCGCCCTGCAAGTTCGGTCGCATCCTTGCGCGAGGGGCCTTCGACCAGCACCGCCTGAGTGCTGCCCACCATCTCCTGCGAGATGCGCCGGGCATTGGCATCGATGGTCGACTGCAGCCGTTGCAGCCTGGCCAGCTTGACTGCCTGCGGCGTCTCATCCGGCAGGTCGGCGGCAGGCGTACCCGGGCGCGGGCTGTAGATGAACGAGAAGGAGTGATCGAAACCGATGTCCTCGATCAGAGTCATGGTCTGCTCGAACTCGCGTTCGGTCTCGCCCGGAAAGCCGACGATGAAGTCGGAGGTGATCGTGATGTCCGGGCGGGCTGCGCGCAGCCGGCGGATGATCGACTTGTATTCGAGCACGCTGTAGCCGCGCTTCATCGCAGCCAGCACGCGGTCGGAGCCCGACTGCACCGGCAGGTGGACATGCCCGGCGAGCTTGTCGAGACTGGCATGCGCGTCGATCAGGCGCTGGGTGAATTCGCGCGGATGCGAGGTGGTGTAGCGGACCCGATCGATGCCGGGAATCTCGCAGACATAGTCGAGCAGCATCGCGAAGTCGGCGATTTCGGCCTCGGTGTCCGGCGTGCCGGGCTCTCCGATGCGGCCCAGATAGGCGTTGACGTTTTGTCCGAGCAGAGTCACTTCACGCACCCCCTGCTCGGCAAGCAGGGCGATTTCGGTCAGGACGTCCTCGAAGGGCCGCGAGACTTCCTCGCCCCGGGTGTAAGGCACGACGCAAAAGCTGCAGTATTTGCTGCACCCTTCCATGATCGAGACGAAGGCGCTGGCGCCCTCGACCCTGGCTGGTGGCAGGTGATCAAATTTTTCGATGGCCGGAAAGCTGATGTCGACCTGCGAGCGCCCCGAGCTGCGCCGGGCTTCGATGAGCTGGGGCAGTCGGTGCAGCGTCTGCGGTCCAAAGACCACATCGACATAGGGCGCGCGAGTCACGATGTTGGCGCCTTCCTGGCTGGCCACGCAGCCGCCCACGCCGATCACGAGATCGGGTCGCTCGAGCTTGAGCAGGCGCATGCGACCGAGGTCGGAGAACACCTTTTCCTGGGCTTTTTCACGTACCGAACAGGTGTTGAACAGGACGATGTCGGCCTGCTGCGGATCATCGGTGGTCTCGATGCCGCCGGCCTGCGACTGCGCCAGCACATCGACCATCTTGGCCGAGTCGTACTCGTTCATCTGACAGCCGAAGGTGCGGATATAGAGCTTCTTGGTCATAGAGGTATGGGCCTTGCCCGCGCGAGTCAGCGCAATCCGCCGGATCGGCGCGCAGCCGCTGCCCGTTCGGCAACGACCCGGTATTCCGCATCGGTCAGGATCCAGATCTGGACGATGTCGTTCATATTGCCGCGCACATAGGCCACCCGGTAATCGCCGCTCAGACTGGCTGGCATGCGAACCATGTTCTGTTCGTCATGGATGCGCACACCCGCGCCAAGCACGACCGGCTGCCCGTTCATGAAGGCTTGCGGGAAGATCGCCGGCTTGAAAAGACCGGGCAGCGCCTCGGTCGGGATGATCCGGCTGACCTGGGCCGATGCCGGTGCGACCAGGCTGCCCGCTGCGAACAGGCCGGCCATTGCCAGCGCAGCAGCGCCGAACAAGCGCCTGCAGCGCGCAGGCTTGCGCATCGAGCAATGGCTTGTAAAGGGGCTGGACATAATCGTTGATGATAGCAAGGAGGCTGGATGAGGATCGGCCGGGCTGTCACGGGTCGGACATCGGGGTCATGGAGCATTGGAGAATGACCGACAATCTCACCCTGAGAGGTTTACATGACGATGCCGACTGATACCGACCTCAACGACCTGCGCCGACGCATCGAGCGCGATCTGATCGACAGCTATGACGAGGCGCTCGAGATGGAGCTCGAGGACCAGGCTTTCGACATTCCTGGTACTGAACCGGCGGGGCCGGCGACCGATGCCGAGCGTCAGTCCCGCATGCATTATTTCAAGGAGCTGTTCCGGCTCCAGGGAGAGCTGGTCAAGCTTCAGGACTGGGTTGCCAAGACGAAGACCAAGGCAGTCATCGTTTTCGAGGGTCGCGATTCAGCCGGAAAGGGTGGCGTGATCAAGCGCATCACCCAGCGCCTCAATCCGCGGGTCTGCCGCGTGGTCGCGCTGCCGGCACCCAACGATCGCGAGCGGACCCAGTGGTATTTCCAGCGCTACATTTCGCACTTGCCCGCCGGTGGCGAGCTCGTCCTTTTCGATCGCAGCTGGTACAACCGTGCCGGCGTCGAACGGGTGATGGGCTTTTGCAGTGATGACGAGTACGAAGAGTTCTTCCGTTCCGTCCCGGAGTTCGAGCGCATGCTGGTGCGCTCGGGCATCAAGGTGATCAAGTACTGGTTTTCGATCACCGACGACGAGCAGCACCTTCGCTTTCTGGGCCGGATCCACGATCCGCTGAAGCAGTGGAAGCTCAGTCCGATGGACCTCGAGTCACGGCGCCGCTGGGAGGACTACACCCGGGCCAAGGAGACGATGCTCGAGCGCACCCACATCCCCGAGGCACCCTGGTGGCTGGTGCAGGCGGTCGACAAGAAAAAGGCTCGTCTCAATTGCATCGCGCATCTGCTCGGGCAGTTCGACTACGAAGAAGTTGCGCGCGAGCCGGTGGTCCTGCCGGAGCGGGTGCGTAACCCGGACTATTCGCGGCATCCGGTTGCGCCCGAACTCTACGTGCCCGAAAAGTACTGACATCGCGCCGGTTTCACGAGGCGCGGGCGCGGTGATGTCGGGCCAGCCACTCGCTGCAGGCTGCATCAAAGCCTGGCAACACCGCCAGTGAGCCGTCAGAGGGCAAGGTGACCTGCGATGACGGCGACATGATGAGATACATCGGCCCGGGTCGAACCGCACCGCAGAGCCCATTTCAAGGAGACACCATGACTCGCCCCGGTCTGAGCTTCAGCCACTTCGGCCTCTTTGTCACCGATCTTGCCGTGATGGAGGACTTCTATTCAAGAGTGCTCGAATTCACCGTCACCGATCGCGGCCGACTGGAGCGCCCCTCAGGGGCGGTCGAGCTGGTGTTTTTCAGTCGTGACCCCGACGAGCATCACCAGATCGTGATGGCAGGCGGGCGCCCGGGCGACGTGGGCTTTAACGTGATCAATCAGATTTCGCTCAAGGCCGACAGCCTGGCGACGCTCAAGTTGATGCACGCACGCCTGAAGGCCGAGGCAGTGCGGGAGATTGCACCGGTGACCCATGGCAATGCCCTGTCGATCTATGCCCGGGATCCGGAAGGCAACCGGCTCGAACTCTATCTGGACCTGCCGTGGTATGTGACCCAGCCGGTCGCGGTGCCTGTCGATCTGTCTGCCGATGAAGCCCGGATCATGGCGGATGCCGAAAGCCATGCACGATCGCTGCCTGGCTTCATGCCGCGCGCCCAGTGGCGCGCGGAGATGGCCAGGCGGATGGGCATTGCCTGAGCGGGCTTCAGGCTGCCCGGCGCCTCGCTCCGCTGCCGGCGTGGTCAGCCAGGCTGAAGTGGTTGGCCGCACTCAGCAGTGCCCGCAGCGAGGCCACCACGATGCTGCGATCGATGCCCACGCCGAAGCGTGCGCCGGTCACGCCATCGCTGGTGGCTTCGATGAAGGCCACCGCGCGGGCATCCGACCCCGAGTCGATTGACCGCTCTTCATAGCTGTCGACACGCAGGGGCAGGCCGAGCGCATGGACGGCGGCATCGATCGGGCCATTGCCTTCGCCATGCAGTACATGCGTGACGCCGTCGATTGAAACGGTGAGGTCGATCTGATGGCCGCCGTCTGTGCCGACCATGCGGTGCGACAGCAGCTTGATGCGGGCGTCGTCGTGGAGGTATTCGGTGTTGAAGAGGCGCCAGAGGTCGTCGGCGGTGACCTCGGTGCCATGCTCATCGGTATGGCGCTGAACGATCGAACTGAACTCGACCTGCAGGCGGCGCGGCATCACCAGACCATGGTGACGTTCGAGCAGGAAGGAGATGCCGCCCTTGCCCGACTGGCTGTTGACGCGGATGACCGACTCATAGGTCCGGCCGACGTCTGCCGGGTCGATCGGCAGATAGGGGACTTCCCAGAGCGAGTCGGGCTGCTGGACGGCGAAGCCTTTCTTGATGGCGTCCTGATGCGAGCCCGAGAAGGCGGTAAACACCAGATCACCGACATAGGGATGACGCGGATGGATCGGCAACTGGTTGCAGTGCTCGACCGTGCGGGCCACCTCATTGATGTCGGAAAAGTCGAGCTGGGGGTCGACACCCTGTGAATAGAGGTTCAACGCCAACGTGACCAGATCGACATTGCCGGTGCGCTCGCCGTTGCCAAAGAGGCAACCCTCGACCCGGTCGGCGCCCGCCATGACACCAAGTTCGGCAGCGGCCACGGCCGTGCCGCGGTCATTGTGGGGATGCAGCGAAATGATGGCCGATTCACGGTTGGGCAGATTGCGGATCATCCACTCGATCTGGTCGGCATAGATATTGGGCGTGGCCGATTCGACCGTGGCCGGCAGGTTGAGAATCACCGGGCGCTGCGGGGTGGCGTCCCACTCCTTCATGACCGCGACGCAGACATCCCGCGCGAATTCGAGTTCGGTGCTCGAGAACACCTCGGGGCTGTATTCGAAGCCCCAGTTGGTGCCCGGGCGGGCCGCCAGAAGCCGCTTGACCACGCGGGTGCTGCTGACCGCCAGGTCGATCACTTCCTGCTTGCTCAAGTTGAAGACGACCCGTCGAAAGACCGGAGCGGTGGCGTTATACAGATGCACCGTGGCGTTCCTGGCGCCTTCGAGCGACTCGACAGAGCGCGTGATCAGGTCTTCGCGGGCCTGTGTCAGGACGCTGATCACAACATCGTCGGGCACCAGTCCCTGTTCGATGATGTGGCGCACGAAATCGAAGTCGGTCTGCGAGGCAGCCGGAAAGCCCACCTCGATTTCCTTGACACCGATCTTCACCAGGGTCTCGAACATGCGCAACTTGCGCGCGGTGTCCATCGGCTCGAAGAGCGCCTGATTGCCGTCGCGCAGGTCGGTCGACAGCCAGCGGGGGGCGGCGTCGATGGTTTTCGACGGCCAGCGCCGGTCGGGCAGATCGATGACCGGGAATGGCTGGTATTTGCCAGTGGGCGATTTCATCATGATCTCAAGGCTCCTTCAGTTGCGGTAGGGTCTGCAACCGGAACAGGGAGCGCAGAGGCAGACGCCGTATCGGCTGGCCTCCCGGGCACCCCATGTTTCGGTTGGGGTTCGGGTGGGCCGGGGTGGCGTTACTGACTGGTACTCAGACGCCCTGAACGGGCAGCAGACGACCCCGGCCCGCAGCTAGTCGTAGCAGGGACAGAATCGAAAGAGGGGTCAGCGAAACGCGGGTCATCCCGAGAGCGTAGTCGCGAGCCGGTGCGCTTGTCAACCGGCGCGGACCGGCGGCAGCGCCGTAGGGGGTTGCCAAGGGTGCGCGGTCAGGCGGTCAAGAGGCGGTCAACAGGCGGTCAAAAAGCGGTCAAGAGGCGGTCAAAAGGCCGACAAGTGCGGCGGTAATGCAAGTCGACAGAATCCCGGCCGGCAGCGATCGGATGGCCAGCCGGCTCACCTCTGCACGCCGATCCTCGGGCATCAGCGGGGTCATGCCGCCCAGCATGATGCCGACGCTGCCAAAGTTGGCAAAGCCGGCGAGTGCATAGGTCATCAACAGTCGGCTGCGCGCCGACATGGCCTCTGGTGGCAGCGAGGCCATGTCGGCAAACGCGATGAATTCGTTGAGAACCGCCTTCTTGCCAAGCAGTTGGCCAGCGATGCCGGCTTCAGCCCAGGGGATTCCCACCAGCCAGGCCAGCGGGGCGAAGACGGCGCCCATGATCCGGGCAATCGAGACCGGCGTGCCGGCTACTGGCGGCACAAGCGCGAGGCCCTGATCGACCAGCGCGACCAGGGCGATGAAGACGATCAGCATCGCCACAATGTTCAGCAGCAGTTGCAGGCCGTCGAGCGTGCCGCGGGTCAGTGCAGCGATCGTGCTGGCATCCTCGCGCTGCATCACGAGGCTCGATCGGTCGGCCGGCTGATCGGAAGGCACCATCAGGGCAGCCACTGCGATCGCCACCGGAATCGCGACCACTGAGGCGATCAGCAGATGGCCAAGGGCCTGCGGCACGATCGGTTTGAGCAGGGTTGCATAGAGCACCAGTACCGTCCCGGCGATGGTGGCCATGCCGCAGTTCATGACGATGAAGAGCTCGCCGCGGCTCATGCGGGCCAGCCAGGGTCTGATCACCAGTGGCCCTTCGATCATGCCGACGAAGGCATTGGCCGCAGCCGACACCCCGACTGCGCCGCCGATGCCAAGCGTGCGATTGAGCAGCCAGGCGAAGGCCTGGACCACCCGGGTCAGGATGCCCCAGTGAAACAGCACCGCCGATAGCGCGGAAATCAGCAGCACCAGGGGCAGAGCCTGGGTGGCCAGCACGAAGCCCGCGCCCGGACTGACCGGGGTGAAGGGCAGGGGGCCGCCGCCGATGTAGCCGAAGACGAAGGATGTACCTGCGGTGCTCGCAGCCATCAGCGCATCGAGGACGCGGTTGCTTTGCTCAAGCAGCCAGCTTAGTCCGGGCAGCCAGGTGAATGCCGCGATCAGCCCGAGGGCCAGGGCGATGCCGCTGCCAACCGTTCGCCAGGCGATCAGATCACGCCGTTCGCTGGCAAGCCAGGCGAGTCCGAGCAGGGCCAGCACACCGAATCCACTGTGAATCATCGCCATCTGCTAGCCCCTGCGGCCTTTCGCCTGTCGAGCCCGCATTGAATCACGGTCATGCCGTTTCGACACGGTATGCCATAAAGGGCAAGGCGGCGCTATGATCGCGACTCCTTAGCCGTCGGCGCCGCCGTGGCGAGTCATAACAATTTACTGAGCGCCCAAGCGCTCGCGAGGAGGTCGAATGGATCGCTTTTGGCTCAGTTCCTATCCCGAAGGTGTGCCTGCTGATATCGACCCTTCGCTCTATCCGTCGCTCAATGCCCTGATCGACGAGAGCCTTAAGAAGTACAGCACCCGCACCGCCTATCTGTGCATGGACAAGCCCATGACCTATGGCGAACTCGACCAGCGATCGCAGGCCTTTGCCGCCTGGCTGCAGTCGAAGGGCCTGGGAAAGGGCAAGCGGGTGGCAATCATGCTGCCGAATATCCTGCAGTTTCCGGTGGCTGCAGCCGGTGTGCTGCGGGCTGGATGCACTGCGGTCTGCGTCAATCCGCTCTACACACCGCGCGAGCTCGAACATCAGCTCAAGGATTCGGGAGCTGAGGCGATCGTCATCCTCGAAAATTTCGCGCACACCCTGCAGCAGGTGATCGGCCACACCGCCATCAGGCATGTGGTGCTGACCTCGATCGGCGAGATGCTCGGTGCGGTTCGCGGCAGGATCATCGATTTTGCGATCCGCAATGTGCGCAAGATGGTGCCGCCCTTCGATTTGCCGGGTGCTAGCCGATTTGCCGATGCGGTGTCTGCCGGCGAATCGATGCGCTATCAGGCCCCCTCGGTGGGTAGCGAGGATCTGGCCTTTCTGCAATACACAGGCGGGACCACCGGTTTGTCCAAGGGCGCGATGCTCACGCATCGCAACGTGATCGCGGCGATCCTGCAATGTGAAGCCTGGTTCATGCCGATTGATCGCGCGTTCAAGGCGAAGTATGGCGAGGACGCGCCGTTTACCGGCCTTTGCGCTTTGCCGCTTTATCACATCTACATGCTTGCGCTCGGTTTTGGCTTCGGCATGAAGTCAGGTGGCTGCAACCTGCTGGTGCCCAATCCGCGTGACATTCCGGACCTGATCAAGGTGCTCGCCAAGTACCCGGTCAACAATTTCCCTGGCCTCAATACCCTCTTCAATGCGCTCGCCAACAATCCCGAATTCGCGAAACTCGATTTCTCGCGGCTGATGTTTGCAGCCGGCGGTGGCATGGCGACCCAGCAGGCGGTGGCCGACAAATGGCTGGCTGTGACCGGTGTGCCCCTGGGTGAAGGTTTCGGCTTGTCCGAAACCTGCGCGATCGGGACGATCAACCCGGTCAACAGCACTGCCTTCAACGGTACGGTCGGTCTGCCGGTCAGTTCGGTCGAAGTCGCGATTCGCGATGACGCCGGCAATGATGTGCCGTCGGGAGAGCGCGGCGAAATCTGTATCCGCGGGCCGCAGGTCATGGCGGGCTACTGGCAGCAGCCCGAGGAGACCGCCCGCGCAATGACCGCCGATGGTTTCTTTAAGACCGGCGATATCGGTGTCATGGATTTCAAAGGGTTTGTGAAGATCGTCGATCGCAAGAAGGACATGATCATCGTCTCGGGTTTCAATGTGTTTCCGAACGAGATCGAGGAAGTGATCGCGTCACTGCCCGGCGTGCTCGAGTGCGCCGCGGTGGGCGTTCCCGATGAGCATTCGGGTGAGGCGATCAAGATTTTTGTGGTCCGCAAGGACCCGGCACTCACCGAGCAGGCAGTGCGCGACTGGTGCGCCGACCGCTTGACCGGCTACAAGAAGCCGCGGCATGTCGTGTTCTGTGCCGAATTGCCCAAGAGCAATGTCGGCAAGATTCTGCGTCGCGAACTGCGCGATTCGCCGCCCAAGGCGCTTGCCTGACCTGCTGCGATGAAGTGCTGCGATGAAGTGCTTAATCAAGCCGCTTGAATGAGGCGAGCCCCGGGTGGGGCTCGCACAGGCCGGCACGATGGCGGTACGACGCCGGATTGATGAGCGAGAGCCGCTTCGCGGCTCACAAGATCAGCCGGTGATGGTGGCTCCGCCGTCGGAGACGATCGACTGACCGGTGATGAAGGCACCCGCACGGCTGGCGAGCATCACCGCGATGCCACCGATATCGTCGGGTTCACCGAGCCGGCGAAGCGGGAAGCGTGCTTCGGCGGCGGCTTTGCGCTTGGGATCTTCGTAGAGCGCCTTGGCGAAGTCGGTCTTGATCAGGCCAGGGGCGATGCAGTTGACGCGGATATTGTCGGGGCCCCACTCGCAGGCGAGGTTGCGGGCGAGTTGCATGTCCGCGGCTTTCGAGATGCAGTAGGCACCGATTTCGGTCGAGCCTTTCAGGCCGCCGATCGACGAAATGATGATGATTGCGCCGTCTTTCTTGGCCACCATGTCGGGGCGGACCATGGTGCACAGCCAGTGGTTTGACAGCACGTTGTTGCGCATGATCTTTTCGAAGACTTCGTCTCCCATGCCGGCAGCCGGGCCGAAATAGGGGTTGGACGCAGCATTGCAAACCAGGATGTCGATCGGCCCGAAGGCCTTGCGGGTGCCGTCGACCAGCGCTTGCAGACCCTGCTTGTCGGAAATGTTGGCCGGAATCGAGATCGCTTCGCCGCCGGCATCGCGGATTTCTTTCACGACCGCTTCGCAGGCGTCGGCCTTGCGGCTGGAGACCACAACGCGCGCGCCATGGGCGGCGAAGTTGAGGGCGATCGAGCGGCCGATACCGCGGCTCGAACCGGTGACGATGGCGACCTTGCCGGTCAGATCGAAAAGACTCATGGTTGTCTCCTGCTGTGAGTTGAGTGTGTAGGAAGCGATTGTCAGCGACCGATCACCAAGCCTTCGCGGCGCGGATCGGCTCCGCCGGCAAGCGTACACCGACCCGCCCGATCGCATCGCCGCTCGATTGCCTGCAGGCCGCTGGTCATGTCGATTTCACGGATTTCATGGCCTCTGGCGCGCAATGAATCGGCAAGGCCTGCGCCCACCCTGCCGGCTTCGAGTTCGGTCGGGCCGTTGCGATTGCCCAGGTTGGGCATGCTGATTGCGGCCTGGACATCCAGGCCGTCGCCGATGGTGGCCAGCAGCGTGCGGGCGACATAGCCGATGATCTGCGAGCCGCCGGGCGAGCCGAGTGTCATCAGCAGCGGGCCGGGTGCGATCACCGCATCGGCCGGCGGCCTTGCCGCGATGGCCGATGACCCGGTCGGGCGCGTGCCACGGTGTGCCGAGGTCGCTGGGGCAGTCAGCGGGGCCGGCTGCGTCGATGCGAAAACCAGCGTGGGCGCCATCGAACTGCGTGGCCGTTTGCCCGGCTCGACCCGGTTGGCCACCGGCATGCCATTGGCCTGGGCTGCAAAAGAAAAATCGGTCAGCTGATTGTTGAGCAGGAAGCCGCGCACCATCAGGCGGGCACCGAACTGGTCTTCGATGGTAGTGGTCATCGCAATGGCGTTACCCCGGGCGTCGATGATCGACAGGTGCGAGGTACCGGGCTGCTCGAGCGTCGCTTCGCTCACGCGCAAGTGCGGCGCACCCGGCGGGTCGCCCGGCAGCGCGCGACCCATGTCGCGAGGGCCGATGAGACTGGCACGACGCTTGAGATAGTCGGGGTCGATCATCCCGGTTGGCAGCTTCACGAAGTCTGGGTCGGCGACGTACTGATTGCGATCGGCAAACGCCAGGCGGCCTGCCTGTGTGAAGACATGCACACCCTCGGCTTGAGGGTGTGCATCGGCCGAGGCGAAACGCGGTGCGCCGACCGCGTCAAAAAAGCCCAGAATCTGCGCAACTGCGATGGCGCCCGAAGAAGGTGCCGGCATGCCGCAGATCATGCGGCTGCGAAAGCTCGAGCACAGCGGAGTGCGAAGCTTCGGCTGATAGAAGGCCAGGTCGCGCTGATCAAGCAGGCCGGGGTTGACCGGATGCGAGCGCACTGCCTCGACTATGTCGCGCGCAATCGGTCCGGCGTGCAGCGCGAGGCTGCCGCGTCGGGCGATCTGCGCGAGCGTGTCGGCCAGTTCGGGGTTTTTCAGGCGATGGCCGACCGGCCAGGGCGCACCGTTGGCATCGTAGAAATAGCGGGCAGCCGTCGGGTCACGTTTGAGATGAGGATCGATCGCGAGCAGCCGGTTCAGTCGCGCACTCACCTCAAAGCCTTGGTCGGACAGCCTGATCGCCGGCTCGAAGAGCATCGCCCAGGGCAGGCGCCCATGCTGTGCATGCGCCGCTTCCAGCATCCGCAGCACCCCGGGCGTGCCGACCGACCGGCCGCCAACGACTGCATCGAAAAAGGCCAGTGGCTTGCCGTCGCGGCCTTCGAAGAGTTTTTCGGTGGCTGCCGCAGGGGCCGTCTCGCGGCCGTCCCAGGCCTGCACGACCTGGCTCCGGGCGTCGTAGTGCATCAAAAAAGCGCCGCCGCCGATGCCGGAGGATTGCGGTTCGGTGAGCGTCAGTACCATCTGCGCGGCAATCGCGGCGTCGAGCGCGGAGCCGCCTCGTTCGAGCATCATGAACGCCGCCCGCGTGGCATGCGGATTGGCGGTGGCAGCCATCATGTGGCGACCACTCACCAGCGCTCGCGCGGTCTGTCCGCTGCTGGCCTCGGGTTGCGCGGGAGGCGTCTGTGCAAGCGCAGTGCCAGGGATCAGGCTCATGATCATCGGGACGGCGAGCGCGCAGAAAAGCACGCAGAAGGGTACGCATTGACGCACCCATCGACTCACCCGCCGACGCACATGGTGCAGGTTGCGTGCAGGTGGCTGGCTGCGAATCGAATTCAGCCTGTTCATCGGATAGCCTCCAGAGATTGGTGGTCGTGGCGCGCTTGTGGATGCGAGCTGTTCTCTCCTCAGGCAGCCCGCTACTATACGGCGATGAACTCACCGACTTCTCCCCCCTCGACGGCCAGCGCCGCTGCGCCCGTTTCTCAAGGCCTGGCTGGCGATCCTGCGACGGCATCAACCGGTATCCGCGCTGCGGTTTTGGCGCAGGCGCAAGGCACGCTCAGCAGTCGGGATCTACTTGAGCAGGCGCGTGCCGCTCACGAACGCCATCGCGGCCTGAATGCGATCGCCTGGGTTGATTTCGATGCGGCTGCGCGCGACGCTGATGCGCTCGATGAACGACGGCGTGCCGGTGCACCCTTGCGCCCCCTGCACGGAGTGCCGGTCACCATCAAGGATCTTTTCAACGTGACCGGCATGCCGACCGCAGCCGGCACCCGTGCCCGACTGCCCGATTTCGGCGGTGAGTCGCTCGCGGTGAGTCGCTTGCGTGCAGCCGGTGCACTGGTCTTCGCCAAGACCAACATGCACGAGATCGCGCTTGGCGCCACTGGCGAGAACATCTGGACCGGCGATGTCATCAATCCGTATGATCCGGCGCGTCAGGCGGGTGGTTCGTCGAGCGGTGCGGGCGTTGCGGTCGCAGTCGGCATCGGCATGGCCGGCGTCGGCAGCGACACCGGCGGATCCGTCCGGATTCCGGCGGCGTTCTCGGGGGTGGTCGGCTTCAAGCCCACTTTCGGCGCGATTCCGCTTGCCGGCGCGTTGCACCTGTCCTGGACTTGCGATCACGCCGGTCCGCTGACGCGATCGGTCGATGATGCCGCCGCGATGTTCGAGGCGATGTCGGGCCGACGCACCGCGCATGGGCGGGTGGCCCGCAGGCCACGGCTGGCGGTGCCGGCGCGCTGGCTGGCGGGTCGTCTGCATCCGGCGATGAGGGCCTGGTTCGAGTCCAGGCTGGCCGACTGGCGCAGGCAGGCCGATATCACCGAGGTGATGACACCGGTCATGATGGATTCGAGTGCCCAGTACACCGTGGTTGCCCGCGCCGAGGCAGCCCATGTTCATCGCGATGTCCTGGCATCGGGCGGCGAGGGCTTCTCGCCCGGAGTGCTTGCACCGATGCGGCTTGGCGAACAGATCGCCTTGCGTACCTATCTCGAGGCCCTGCAGTTTCGCGAGACGCTGCGAGCTGAGCTCGACGCCTTGTTGCGCGATCATGACGCTCTGGTGCTGCCGTCATCGGCCGTGCCGCCGCCCTTGCGGGGTCAGACCGAGGTCGAGGTCGAGTCGGGGATCGTGGCTGTTCGCGAGGCGGTGCTGGGGCAGACACTGCCCTTCAGTTTTGCTGGTTTTCCTGCGATCAGTCTGCCGGGTGGCAGCGTTGAGTCGCTGCCGGCCAGCATCCAGTTGGTGGGAGCCCGCGACCGCGATGCTGCCCTGCTGGGTCTGGCTCGCTGGGTCGAGGCGAGCCAGTCGTCCGCTGAGTGATCAGTAGAGCGCCATCGTGATGGCGCTGCACTGATCAGCCGCTGTCGGCTAAAAACTACCGGGTACTACTGGGCTGAAATCTCGACCCGGCGGGCTTCGCGCCCGCTGCCGGCATCGGTCAGGGCCGGCTTCTGAAGCACCAGTCGGTCTTCGGGAACCCCTGCCGATTTCAGGACTTCGGCCACCGCCACAGCGCGGTTCTTGGCCAACTCGGCGTTTTGCGAAGCATCGCCGGTCGAGTCATGAAAGCCCGAGATCGAGACCTTGCGCTCCGGGGCAGCCATGACCCAAGCCGCCAGTTTGGCGACTTGCGCAGGCGTATCACCGGGCAGCGCGCTTTCTGCGGTGTCAAAAAAGAGGACCACTTTTTCGGGCTGCGCTTTGGCTGCATCAGCGTTGGCCGCGGGCATCGCTGCCGAAGTGGCCGCAGACACCGCTGCCGGGGCGGCTGCCGGCATCGCTGCCGGGGTGGCTGCAGCCGGTGCCGCCACAACCGTCGGTGCCGGGCCATGGCTGACTTTGACATCGCCAGGCACCGAGTTTCCGATCACCGGCACCAGCAGCAGCGCCACGATGTTGATGATCTTGATCAGCGGATTGATCGCCGGACCTGCGGTGTCCTTGTAGGGGTCGCCGACGGTGTCACCGGTGACCGCTGCCTTGTGGGCTTCGCTACCCTTGCCGCCGTGATGGCCTTCCTCGATGTACTTCTTGGCATTGTCCCAGGCGCCGCCGCCGGTACACATCGAGATCGCCACGAACAGACCGGTGACGATGGTGCCCATCAGCAGGCCGCCGAGGGCTGCCGGGCCGAGGAACAGACCGACCAGGATCGGCACCACCACCGGCAGCAGCGACGGAACGATCATTTCCTTGATGGCGGCGGTGGTCAGCATGTCGACCGCGCGGCCGTACTCCGGCTGGGCCGTGCCTTCCATGATCCCCTTGATTTCGCGGAACTGGCGGCGAACCTCGACCACCACCGAAGCGGCTGCACGGCCAACGGCTTCCATCGCCATCGCGCCGAACAGATAGGGCACCAGACCGCCGATGAACAGGCCGACGATGACCATGTGGTTAGACAGATCGAAGCTGACCGCCTTGCCGGCCGACTCGAGCGCATGGGTGTAGTCGGCAAAAAGGACGAGTGCGGCCAGGCCGGCCGAGCCGATTGCATAGCCCTTGGTCACCGCCTTGGTGGTGTTGCCGACCGCATCGAGCGGATCGGTAATTGCGCGAACCGACTCGGGCATGCCGGCCATTTCGGCGATGCCGCCGGCGTTGTCGGTGATCGGGCCGTAGGCGTCGAGTGCAACGATGATGCCGGCCATCGAGAGCATCGAGGTGGCGGCGATTGCGATGCCGTAAAGGCCCGCGAACGAATAGGACGCGATGATCGCGCCGCAGACCATCAGCACCGGCCAGGCAGTCGATTTCATCGACACCGCCAGACCCGCGATGATGTTGGTGCCGTGACCGGTTTCAGAGGCTGCCGCCACATAGCGCACCGGCTTGTATTCGGTACCGGTGTAGTACTCGGTGATGACCACCAGCAGCGCGGTCAGGATCAGGCCGACCACTGCCGACAGATAGACTTTCATCGCAGCGCCAGTACCGCCAAGCGCATTGTCGGGAATCATCCAGGTGGTAATCGGATAGAAGGCGATCAGAGCGAGCACGCCTGCGACGATCAGGCCGCGATAGAGCGCGCTCATGATCTTCTTGCCCGGCTCGGCCTTCACGAAGGCGCAGCCGACGATCGACGCGATGATCGCGAAACCGCCCAGAACCAGCGGATAGGTTGCCGCGGCCATCGGTGCGTTGGTGAGCAGGAGTGCGCCCAGCAGCATCGTGGCGATCAGGGTCACCGCATAGGTCTCGAAAAGGTCGGCGGCCATGCCGGCGCAGTCGCCGACGTTGTCACCAACGTTGTCGGCAATCACCGCCGGGTTGCGCGGGTCGTCCTCGGGAATCCCGGCTTCGACCTTGCCCACCAGGTCGGCGCCGACGTCAGCACCCTTGGTGAAGATGCCACCGCCGAGTCGGGCGAAGATCGAGATCAGCGATGAGCCGAAGGCCAGGCCGATCAGCGGCTTGATGATGTCGTGGAGTTTCTCGGGTGCTGCGTCAGCGCCACCAAGGAACAGGAAAAAGCCAGCGACGCCAAGCAACCCGAGGCCGACAACCAGCATGCCGGTGATCGCGCCGCCGCGAAAGGCGACGGTCAGGGCGTCGTTCAGTCCGCGAGTGGCGGCCTGAGCGGTTCGCACGTTGGCTTTCACCGAGACGTTCATGCCGATGTAACCGGCCAGCCCCGACAGGATTGCACCGACGGCGAATCCGAGTGCGGTCATGCCGCCCAGACCCGGTACGAAGAGAATCAGCAGGAACAGGACGACGCCGACGATACCAATGGCGGTGTACTGTCGATTGAGGTAGGCCTTTGCACCTTGCTGGATGGCGGCCGCGATCGATTGCATTTTCGCGTTGCCTGCATCCAGACCGAGAATCCATCGGCTGGATACGATGCCGTAAATCACGGCGAGCGCCCCGCAGATCAAAGCGAACCAGATCGCGGTGTGAGGGTTAACCGTCATCGTCAGAATCTCCGTGTCGTATTGCGAACTATGGTCGGTTCGAATGGCCGCTCGACACAGGGTCGTTACGGCGTCATCGAGGACCGCCTACTGCTGATACACGCCGCTTTGCGGCGCAGAAACTTCAAGCAAATGGCGCCTGAGCGGTCGCCATTATGGTGGATTGCTCAGACGAGCGCTTCGAAGACTCGTCCGCGGATCTCGTCGACCGTACCCAGACCCGAAATTTTTCGGTAGTGAGGCGCTCCTGCAGCGCCACTGTCGGCCCATTTCGAGTAGTAATCGACCAGTGGCCGGGTCTGCGCGTGATAAACCTCGAGACGGGTTCGCACAGTGGCTTCCCTGTCATCATCCCGCTGGATGAGGTCTTCGCCGGTTTCGTCGTCCTTGCCGGCCACGCGAGGCGGATTGTAGAGCACGTGGTAGACCCGGCCGCTGTTGGCATGCACCCGACGACCGCTCATGCGCTCGATGATGTCGCTGTCCGGCACATCGATTTCGAGCACATGATCGATGCCGACCTTTGCTTCCTTGAGTGCATCGGCCTGAGGGATCGTGCGCGGAAACCCGTCCAGCAGATAACCGTTGGCACAGTCGGGCAGTGCCAGTCGATCCTTGACCAGCCCGATGATGAGTTCGTCGGAGATGAGCCCTCCCGAGTCCATGACCTTCTTGGCTGCAATACCCAGCGGCGTTCCTGCCTTGACTGCCGCGCGAAGCATGTCGCCGGTGGAGATTTGCGGAATGCCGAACCTGTCCTTGATGGAGCCGGCTTGGGTTCCCTTGCCCGCGCCGGGCGGGCCGAGAAGAATCAGGCGCATGGGTGTCTCTGAGGTGGTCAAAAATCTGTAATCGACGATCGTAGCATTTTGACCATAAACGCAAAATGCGGGAGGGGTCAAACCGAAGGCTGCGCGTGCAATTTGTCCGCAAAGTGGCGGCGAACGCGATCAAGGTCGGCCTGCGTGTCGACGCCGGCGGGGGGCGCGTGCGCGACCTGCAGAACTGCGATTCGAAATCCGTGCCAAAGCGCTCGCAGTTGTTCGAGAGATTCGATGGCTTCAATGGGCGAAGGCGGCAGGTTCCGGTAGGCCCTCAAAAACCCGACCCGATAGGCGTACAGGCCGATATGGCGGACTATGGCGCCGGCAACGCCCGGCCCGAGTACGCCATCGAGTGAGTCCGATTGACTCGGCCCCTGAGGCGGCGAAATCAGATCTGCAGCGGTCATGCGCGCCATGGCATCGCGGGCATAGGGAATCGCAGCGCGTGAAAAATAGAGCGCGTGTCCGCGTCGGTCAGTGACCACTTTCACAACATTGGGCGACAGATAGTCGGCCAGTGATTCGACCGCATGGGCGGCGGTGGCGATGGCGCAATCGGGGTTGTCGCGAAGCTGCTCGGCCACGCGGGCGATCAGCGGTGGCGGGATCTCGGGCTCATCGCCCTGCACATTGACCACGATCTCGTCGTCGTGCAGACCGAGCAGGTCGGCGGCCTCGGCCAGCCGGTCGGTGCCCGAAGGATGGTCGGCGCGGGTGAGCAGGGCTCGCATGCCGTGGGCCTCGACCGCATGGATGACCTCGGTCGAATCGGTGGCGACCGCCACCAGTCTTGCGCCGGAGTCGATGGCGCAGTGCGCCACCCTCACCACCATCGGCTGGCCGGCGATATCGGCCAGCGGCTTGCCGGGAAGCCGTGTCGAGCTCATCCGGGCCGGAATCAGCGCGACGAAGTCGAGCGGCTGACTCATCCTGTTCACGACCCGGGAAGGACTCGGGCCTGCTCCTCGATCATGATCGGAATGCCGTCACGGATGGGGAAGGCCAGTCGGTCTGTCTGGCAGATCAGTTCCTGAGCCGTGCGGTCATGCTTGAGAAGACCTTTGCAGATCGGGCAAACCAGGATTTCGAGCAGACGGCTATCCACGAAGGCGATCCTCCAACCAGTCGATGAGCGCCGCCTCGGGGACGGCTTCGATATGCAACACGACGCACCGCGAGCGCAGGCCAGCGTCGAACCCGACGCATCTTACGGCGTCCTTTGCGGTCATGATCAGCCAGTGTCCCTGCAATGACGCGAGCCAGCCCTCGTCGATCGGTGCATGGTCGGCCAGCGGCCAGCACCGCGCGGCGATGCCCAGTGTCGCAAGCTGATCAAAAAAGCGCTCGGGCGTTCCGATGCCGGCGAGTGCATCGAGTGACTGGCCCCGTGTCTGCGCGGCAAACTCGCCGATGCTCCAATACCGGCTGTCGTCCAGTGAGGCGACGCGGGTCGGAACCGTCTGAAAATGAAACACCCGCGAGTGGGGAATCGGCGTTGAGGTGGCCTTGCCGCTGAGCACGACGGCGTCGAGCAGCAGGGCATTCGAAAGCGGTTCGCGCAAGGGGCCGGCCGGCAGGCAACGGCCGTTGCCTGCGCCTCGCGAGTCAAAGACCGCGAGTTCGATATCTCGGCGCAGTCCGACATGCTGCAGGCCGTCGTCCGACAGGACCACATCAAGCACCTCGATCGCGTTCAGGCGACGCAGTGCAGCACCCCGATCCCGTCCGACAACCACCGGCAGGCCGGTCTCACGCGCAATCAGGATCGGCTCGTCGCCGAAGTCACTGGCGGTGCCGTCGGGCAGCACCTGCCTGGGGAGTCTGCCTGTGCCTCGGTCATCGCTGCCGTGACCGCGCGCAATCACGCCGATGCGCCAGCCGCGCGCCGTCAGGCCTTTGGCCAGGGCAACGAGAAGGGGTGTCTTGCCGGTACCGCCAACCAGCAGATTGCCGACGATGACGACTGCCGGTGACCCTGCTGCCCGTGGCGCCAGTTTGTCGCGCGCGATCTGCTCGCGGCGATAGACCGAGACCGCGCCAACCAGACTTCCCAGAGGCCGCAGAACCAGTCCTAACAGGGCATCGATGCTGCCGCGGGGCTCGAACCACAGCTGCCGGATACGCCGCTCGAGTGCGGCACGCAAGTCCCTCGGACCCGGCCGCTGCGCAAGGGCATGCGGTGTCGTCAAGGTTTGCGCGCGCTGCCGCCGGTCTGGGTGGCAAAACTGACCTTGCCCAGGCCGGCAAGCCTTGCCGCTTCCAGCACGTTGACCACGGCCTGATGGCTCGCGCCCGCATCGGCATAGACCACAATGGTCGGATTGTTTCGCCCGGATGCGGCTTTGGACAGCAGTTTCGCGAAGCTGCCGGCATCGCGCCAGGCGGCAATCTGGCCGTCGATGGCATAGCGCGACTCGGTCGATACCGTCACCGAAATCTCGGCAGGTCGTTCGGCCGCCTTGTCGACCGCGACCGATGGCAGATCGACCTGCAGTTCGCTGTATCGGGAATAGGTTGTGGTGACCAGCAGAAAGATCAGGATCACCAGCAGCAGGTCGATCAGCGGAATGAAGTTGATTTCCGGTTCCTCGCGTCGGAGTCCGCGCCGGAAATTCATGTCGCCCCAGTTGCCGCACGCGTGTTTGCCTGCCGGGGCGAGATGCCATCGAGCAGGCGGGCCGACTGCTGCTCCATATCGACCAGAAAGCCGTCGACCCGATTGCGAAAGCCGCGATAGGCGATCAGTGCAGGGATGGCCACGATCAGACCGAGCGCGGTGTTGTAGAGCGCGACCGAAATGCCGTGCGCCAGAGCCTGAGGATTGGAGCCGGTCGGCGTTGCAGCACCGAAAATTTCGATCATGCCGACGACGGTACCGAAGAGCCCGAGCAGGGGCGTGATGCTCGCGATCGTACCGAGCGTGGCCAGGTAGCGTTCGAGGTCGTGGCTGACCGCGCGGCCGGTTTCTTCCATCGCCTCCTTCATCGACTCGCGCCCGGCAAGCACATGGCGCAAACCGGCTGCGAAGACCTTGCCCAGCGGCGATGAGCTTTCGAGTTTCTGTACCATCTCCGGCGTGGCAGCATTCTGTCGATGCAGGTCGAGGACCCGTTCGATCAGGCCGTCCGGCATGACCCGACTTCGCCGCAGCGAAATGCCGCGTTCGATGATCAGTGCCACCGCGGTGAATGAAGCGATGATCAGAAACCAGACGGGCCAGCCCGCAGCCTGGATGAGCGACAACACATCGACCTCCGAATTCGCGGTTCCCTCGGCCGAATGCCGGAAGTTTCGCGAGTCGGCGATTGTCCGGGTTTTCGCCCTGCTCGGGCAAGTCGGCGCCGATCGGACCGAAAGCCGGGCCCTGATAACGTCAAGCCGGTGGACTGTTCATCGTCCTGTAACGACCGGCTATCCCCAAAGGCTGTGGACAAGTCTGTGCATCAATCGGGTCGGCGACGCTCACAACGGCTTGAAAGCTGGGTTTGGGAACTTTGCCGAAAAAATACGCATCATTAATATTTATAATATTCAATGACTTGCATCGAACATCCGTGCTTTTCGAGGCCTTAGGTCGATTGATGACGGAAATACGTCGTTTGTGGATAGATTCCGCCCGGAAAGTGGCTTGGCTGTGAGCTCCGACGGATCGGTTCGTGGCGCTCAAGTCGGCGTGGTGACGGTTGCCGAGCTCAACCGGGCGGTGGCCGCATTGCTTGATCGCAGTTTTGCGCCCGTCTGGGTGAGCGGCGAGATTTCAAACCTGACACGAGCCGCCAGCGGTCACTGGTACTTCACACTCAAGGATGCCCAGGCATCGGTTCGAGCGGTGATGTTTCGGGGGCGCAATCAGCTGGTCGCTTTCAATCCGGCCAACGGCGATCGGGTCGAGGCGAGGGCGCAGGCGGGGCTCTACGAGGCGCGCGGCGAATTCCAGCTCAATGTCGAGGCCTTGCGCCAGGCGGGTGCCGGAGACCTCTTCCAGCGTTTCCTTCAGATCAAGTCGCGACTCGAAGCCGAGGGCCTGTTCGAGGCGTCGCGCAAACGCGTTCCGCCGGCGGTTGTGCGCACCCTCGGAATCGTGACATCGCTGCAGGCGGCAGCGCTGCGCGATGTGCTGACCACGCTCGCGCGCCGCGCGCCGCAGGTCCGGGTCATCATTTATCCCGCGTCCGTCCAGGGTGCTCAGGCACCCGCCGAACTGATTCGCGCACTGCTGGCCGCGGGTTCGCGGGCCGAATGCGAGGTCCTGCTTCTGGTGCGCGGCGGCGGATCGATCGAAGATCTCTGGGCGTTCAATGATGAGCGGCTGGCGCGGGTAGTCGCTGCCAGCCCGATTCCGGTGATCAGCGGTGTCGGCCACGAAACCGATTTCACGATCGCGGATTTCGTGGCCGATCTGCGCGCACCGACGCCGACGGCCGCCGCCGTGAGCGCCGTCCCCGATCGGCTCGAGCAGCTAGCCATGCTCGATCGCGACCGCCATCGCCTGATGCAGGCCTGGCGTCGCCAGAACGACCAGCGCGAGCAGCGCCTCGATACCGCCACCCGTCTCTTGCGCCCGCCTTCGCTGCAGTGGGCCCAGCGACTGACTCGCCTCGATCAGCTTGCCCAGCGGCTTGCAACAGCCGGGGTGCGCAGTACCGACCTGCGACAAGCCCGGCTCATGAAACTCGCCTCGGCGCTGCGAACCCCGCAGCTGGCTGCGCCGCGCTCCCGCCTGGAGGCGGCGGCCCGCGCCCTGGCGTCGGCGGCCAGAGTCGGCACCGAGACCGCCACGCAGCGCCTGTTGCACGCCGGCACCGCCCTCGAGCTGGTCAGCCCGCGCGGGGTTCTGCAGCGCGGCTATGCGATTGTCACGCTGGCCGATGGCCCTATCGTGCGCAGCGCAGCGTCGCTTTCGACCGGTGACAAGGTGAGCGTCGCGCTGGGCGACGGGGCATTCGATGCCACGGTCGACAGGCCGCATACCGACGTCAACACCGACGCTGATGCCAAGGCCAATGAGGGCCCCGGGTCCTCCAGGGGCCGGCCTGGCCGCTGACCGACTTTCGCGACGCGGGCCGGCCATTCAGGGCGGCTGATTGAGTCCGGTCATCCCGCTGGCCTACAATCGCGGCAGCCTGCAGGAGCCGGCCGGCTACTGATTCAATGCGTCGCGCCGTCGGCGTCGACATCTCCCCAACACTTTTCATCCTGGATGCGACTATGGAACACACCCTACCGCCCTTGCCCTATGCCATCGATGCCCTGGCACCCCACATCTCCAAGGAAACCCTCGAGTTTCATTACGGCAAGCATCATCAGACCTA
Organism: Burkholderiales bacterium; assembly: GCA_026399875.1. GTDB lineage: Bacteria > Pseudomonadota > Gammaproteobacteria > Burkholderiales > Burkholderiaceae_E > UBA4615. The sequence continues at coordinate 130,566 of JAPLQF010000033.1, forward strand.
TGTCACCAATCTCAATAACCTGATCAAGGGCACCGAATTCGATGCGATGAGCCTCGAAGACATCGTGCGCAAATCCACTGGCGGCATGTTCAACAACGCCGCCCAGATCTGGAACCACACCTTTTACTGGAATTCCCTGTCGCCCAAGGGTGGCGGTCAGCCGGCTGGCGCGCTCGCTGCGGCCATCAATGCCAAGTGGGGTTCCTTCGATGCCTTCAAGGACGCCTTCACCAAGTCGGCTGTCGGCAATTTCGGCTCGAGCTGGACCTGGCTTGTCAAAAAAGCCGATGGTTCGCTCGACATCGTCAATACCAGCAATGCCGCCACGCCGGTCACCGGCGCCGACAAGCCGCTGTTGACCTGCGACCTCTGGGAGCATGCCTATTACATCGATTACCGCAACCGTCGTCCCGATTACATGGCTGCATTCTGGAGCCTGATCAACTGGGACTTCGCCGCCAGCAACTTCGCCTGATCGGCGATTCGTCTCAGTTGCGAGCCGCGGCCCCGAAAAGCTGCGGCTGAACCAGCCGGGCGCCGGCTTTCAAGCCGCGCCTGGCAAACCAGCCCTGTTCCATCTCAAGCGCATATCTCACGGCCCTCACCGGGCAGTGGCTGTCTTCGGTTTGCGGCTTCATATCCTCGATGTTCGTGATCGTGCCGTCGTCATCCAGAAAGGCGATCGACAGCGCGACCAGTGTGTTGCGCATCCAGAAGCAGTGACCCGCCTTGTCGGGAAAGATGAAGAGCATGCCTTCGTTCGCACCGAGGCGCTCGCGCATCATCAGGCCCTTCGAGCGGGTCGGGCCGTCAGCCGCGACCTCGGCCTTGATCAGGTGCATGCCGGCCTTGATGTCGATCTGCTCGAGTCTGGGATTGGGCGCCACCCTTTCGCCGGAACTCTGTGCGTTCGCATGGCGGATGGTGCTACTGCATGCGAACAGAAGGGTCGCAAGCACAAAGGTGGCAAATACCGCGTGAACCCTTGTGGCAGCGTTGCAGTCGCGATGCGGGCCAGGCGAGCCCAGTTCGAGAAGAGGTGTCATGAGAGATCCGTTCGGTCGGTTGTTCGATTCAGCATTCACGATAGCTGCAAATTCTTTGCTCGGTTGACACCGCAAGTCTGTGGCGATCAGGGGGCACTGCCCGGGCAGGGTGAAGCGGTCGTCTGATTAGCCTTTATACTGCGAAGGATATGGCCACCTTGGTAAGGCCAGAGTTTCGAGCGCCAGATTTTCGAGTGCTTCAAGTCCCCTCGCAGGAGTCTGTTCACCATGTACCAGCACATCAAGGTTCCGGCCGTCGGCGAGAAGATCCGTGTCAACGCCGATTTCACGCTGTCCGTGCCCGATCAGCCGATCATTCCTTACATCGAGGGCGACGGCACCGGGTTCGATATCACGCCGGTGATGATCAAGGTCGTCGACGCGGCCGTGTCCAAAGCCTATGGCGGCAAGCGGCAGATTCAGTGGATGGAGATTTATGCCGGCGAGAAGTCCACCAAGGTTTACGGCCCCGATGTCTGGTTGCCGGAAGAAACCCTGCAGGTCCTCAAGGATTATGTTGTTTCGATCAAGGGGCCGCTCACTACCCCGGTTGGTGGCGGTATCCGCTCCCTGAACGTCGCGCTTCGCCAGGAACTCGACCTTTACGTCTGTCTGCGTCCGATCCAGTATTTCAAGGGTGTTCCGTCGCCCCTGCGTGAACCGGAAAAGACCAATATGGTCATCTTCCGTGAGAACTCCGAAGATATTTACGCCGGTATTGAATTTGCGGCCGAGTCCGAACAGGTCAAGAAGCTGATTGCTTTCCTGCAGACCGAACTGGGCGTCAAGAAAATCCGCTTCCCCGCAACGTCGGGCATCGGTATCAAACCTGTCTCGCGCGAGGGTACCGAGCGCCTGGTTCGCAAAGCGATTCAATACGCGATCGACAACGACAAGCCCTCCGTGACGCTGGTTCACAAGGGCAACATCATGAAGTTCACCGAAGGCGGCTTTCGCGACTGGGGCTATGCGCTTGCGCAAAAAGAGTTCGGCGCAGTTCCCATCGACGGTGGGCCGTGGTGCAGTTTCAAGAACCCGAGAACCGGCACCGAGATCGTCGTCAAAGACTCGATCGCAGATGCCTTCTTGCAGCAGATTCTGCTGCGTCCCGCCGAGTACAGCGTCATTGCAACGCTCAACCTCAACGGTGACTACATTTCTGATGCGCTGGCCGCGCAGGTCGGGGGCATCGGTATCGCTCCCGGTGCCAATCTGTCCGATTCTGTCGCGATGTTCGAGGCCACCCACGGCACAGCCCCCAAGTACGCCGGCAAGGATTACGTGAACCCCGGTTCGCAGATTCTGTCTGCCGAGATGATGCTGCGCCACATGGGATGGGTTGAAGCGGCCGACCTGGTGGTGTCGTCAATGGAGAAAGCCATTCTGAGCAAGAAGGTCACCTATGACTTTGCCCGCCTGCTCCCCGATGCGACGCAGGTCTCCTGCTCGGGTTTCGGTCAGGTGATGATCGACCTCATGTGATTCTGAGCTGACCTTCCTGTTGTTGAGTCGCGTCGACTGGGCATCAGGCCCAAAAAGAAAGCGCCGGCATATGCCGGCGCTTTGTTCTAGTCCCCAGACTTCGGACAGGGTTATTGTGGTTGCTGGATGTTCGATGCCTGTTTGCCCTTTGGGCCCTGCACAACGTCGAACTGCACTTTCTGGCCTTCCTTGAGAGACTTGAAGCCATTCATCTGGATGGCACTGAAATGTGCGAACAGGTCTTCGCCGCCATCATCCGGGGTGATGAATCCAAATCCCTTGGCATCATTGAACCACTTGACTGTACCGCTTGCCATACCGTTATCCCCTCGAAAACATTTTTATGAGTTGTTGCGCTCGCCAGGAAACCCCCGATGTCGCAGGGGCAGTCTTTGTCAAAGTGAGTCATTCGTCAAGCGGTCGCGAAAAATCGGTGTTTCTGACTGCGGTGATGCGGTCTGACATCCGGTGAAACGGTTCCGGCCGATGTCCAGCTTGTGAAACGCCGCACAATCCCAATTAAAGAATTGTCATGTGTCGTTGCGTCAGGGTCGCGAGCCGCTAGAATGACAAGGCTATGGCAACTTCGAACGATCCGACCGACATCCTCGAAAAGCAGGATGCCCGTACCAAACCACCACCCATGTTCGAGGTGGCTTTGCTGAATGACGACTACACGCCCATGGAGTTCGTGGTCGAAGTTCTTCAGCGTTTCTTTGGCATGGGCCGTGAGAAAGCGACCCAGGTAATGTTGAAGGTCCATCGAGAGGGCCGCGGCGTGTGCGGAATCTATCCGCGCGACGTTGCCTCCACGAAGGTTGAACAGGTCAGTGAATATGCGCGCCAGGAACAGCACCCCTTGCAGTGCGTGATGGAGGAAGCATGATTGCTCAAGAGTTGGAAGTCAGTTTGCACATGGCTTTTGTCGAAGCCAGGCAGCAGCGCCACGAGTTCATTACGGTCGAGCATCTGCTGCTTGCCCTGCTCGACAATCCGACGGCCGCCGAGGTGCTGAGGGCTTGCGCCGCCAATATCGATGACCTTCGCAAGAATCTCGGCAATTTCATTCGCGAGAACACTCCGGTTGTTCCTGGCAATGAAGAAATTGATACGCAGCCGACGCTCGGTTTTCAGCGGGTGATCCAGCGCGCCATCATGCATGTGCAGTCAACTTCCAACGGCAAGAAGGAAGTGACCGGTGCCAATGTGCTGGTTGCGATTTTCGGCGAGAAAGATTCGCACGCGGTTTATTACCTCCATCAGCAGGGCATTACCCGCCTTGATGTGGTCAATTTCATTTCGCATGGCATCACCAAGACGCCTCAACCCAAGGAGCAATCCAAGGAAGAAGCGCCCGAGCAGGGTGAAGAGCCGGCAGCGGCACAGCAAGGTGCCCTTGAGCAGTTCACCACCAACCTCAATGTGTCTGCCCGCGAAGGCCGGATCGACCCGCTGATCGGTCGGGAGTCCGAGGTCGAGCGGGTCATCCAGGTCCTTTGCAGGCGGCGCAAGAACAACCCCCTGCTGGTCGGGGAGGCCGGTGTCGGCAAAACTGCCATTGCCGAAGGTCTGGCGTGGCGCGTGACGCAGGCAGACGTGCCCGAAGTGCTGTCGGAAGCCGTTGTTTATTCGCTCGACATGGGTGCCTTGCTGGCGGGCACTAAATATCGCGGCGATTTCGAGCAACGGCTGAAAGCGGTGCTCAAGCAGCTCAAATCGAACCCGCATGCAGTGCTCTTCATTGATGAAATTCATACGCTCATCGGTGCGGGTTCTGCTTCCGGCGGCACGCTCGACGCCTCCAATCTGCTCAAACCAGCCTTGTCATCCGGGCAACTCAAGTGCATCGGGGCGACCACATTCAATGAGTACCGCGGCATTTTCGAGAAGGATCACGCGCTGTCGCGTCGTTTCCAGAAAATCGACGTGGTCGAGCCGACTGTCGAGCAGACGGTTCAGATCCTGCGTGGCTTGAAGTCGCGCTTTGAAGAACATCACGGCATCAAGTACTCATCGTCTGCGCTGACGGCTGCAGCCGAGCTTTCGGCCAAGTTCATCAATGACCGCCATCTGCCCGACAAGGCGATCGATGTGATCGATGAAGCGGGCGCCGCGCAGCGCATCCTGCCGAAGTCGAAGCAGAAGAAGGTCGTGGGAAAAGGTGAGATCGAGGACATCGTTGCCAAGATCGCGCGTATTCCGCCGACCTCGGTCTCGTCCGATGACCGCAGCAAACTGCAGCATCTCGAGCGTGATCTTCGCAATGTGGTGTTCGGTCAGGATGCCGCCATCGAGGCGCTTGCTGCCGCGATCAAGATGGCCCGTTCGGGTCTTGGCAAACCTGAAAAGCCCATCGGTTCATTCCTGTTCTCGGGTCCGACCGGCGTTGGTAAGACCGAAGTGGCGAAGCAGCTGGCATTCCTGATGGGCATAGAGTTGATTCGCTTCGATATGTCCGAGTACATGGAGCGTCATGCGGTGTCGCGACTGATCGGCGCGCCTCCAGGTTATGTCGGCTTCGATCAGGGCGGTCTGCTCACCGAGGCGATCACCAAGAAGCCGCATGCGGTGCTGCTGCTCGACGAGATCGAGAAGGCCCATCCGGATATCTTCAATATCCTGCTGCAGGTCATGGACCACGGCACCTTGACCGACAATAACGGTCGCAAGGCCGACTTCCGCAACGTGATCATCATCATGACCACGAATGCCGGCGCCCATGACCTTCAGCGTCGTTCGATCGGTTTCTCCGACAACAAGCAGGCCGGTGATGAGTTGCAGGAAATCAAGCGGATGTTCACGCCTGAATTCCGTAACCGTCTCGACTCGATCATTTCCTTCGGCAGCCTCACCGAAGAAATCATCATGCGGGTGGTCGACAAGTTCCTGATGGGTCTCGAGGAGCAGCTGCACGAGAAGAAGGTCGATGCGGTGTTCACCGATCGTCTTCGGGCGCATTTGGCGAGCAAGGGTTTCGATCCTCTGATGGGTGCCCGCCCGATGCAGCGGCTGATCCAGGACACGATTCGCAAGGCGCTCGCCGATGAACTGCTTTTTGGCAAGCTTGTGGGAGGTGGCAAGGTGACGGTCGATCTCGACGCAGACGGCAAGGTCGCTTTGTCCTTCTTCGAATCCGCACCGCCTGCAGCGCCGAGCGAGGGCGAGGAGCAAATCGAGGTTTTGCCCGCCTGATTGGCGATATCGACGAAGGTATGGCGATGAGAGCGATTCGAGGTCGATTTTTGGCGACCGGCGCAGTGTTTGCCCTGCTTTGTGCACCCGGGTTGACGGTTGCGCAGGAGCGGGAGGCCGCCTATGTGTCGGCCAACTGCGCCAACTGTCACGGGCCACAGGGGCGCTCAGGCGCCGCGGTTCCGAGTCTTGCTGGCCTGCCCAGCCGCTACATCGTCGAGCAGATGCAGGCCTTCAAGGCCGGCACCAGGCCGGCGACCATCATGCATCAACTGGCCAAGGGTTATACCGACTCGCAGATTGAACTCATGGCGAGCTATTTCTCGAGCCTGCCCAGGCCTTGAGGCGCATCCAGATGTCCCGATCCGACACTCCCTTCAATCCGTCTCGGCGTCGACTCGGGCAAGCCCTCGGGGCAGGCGCCGCGCTCGCTGCGATGTCCGGCTGCGCGACACAGCGTGTCGCTTCCGGCGGGCGGTCGCTCGGAAGGGTGCTGGTTGTCGGCGGTGGTTTCGGTGGCGCGACTGCGGCCAGCTATCTCAAGCGCTGGGGCGGCGACTCGGTGGATGTGACACTGGTCGAGCGCAACCGCCGTTTCGTTTCATGTCCGATGTCCAACCTCGTCCTCGGCGGCTCCCGCCGTATCGAGGACCTGAGCTTCGACTATCAGGGACTGCGTGCCCGAGGCGTCGACCTGATGCACGACGAGGTCGTCGAAATCGATCCGGTCCGCCGCAGGGCACGACTCCAGGCCGGTCTGTGGGTGCAGTATGACCAGCTGATCCTGTCACCGGGTGTCGATTTCCTCTTCAATGAGATCGCCGGCTTCGACCGCAAGGCACAGGACACGGTTCTGCATGCCTGGAAGGCCGGTCCGCAGACCGTGGCGCTGCGTGCGCAACTCGAGGCCATGCCCGATGGCGGTACCTTCGTCATGAGCATTCCGAAGGCGCCTTACCGCTGCCCGCCCGGTCCGTATGAGCGCGTCTGTCAGGTTGCCAGCTATTTCAAGACAGCCAAGCCCCGCGCCAGGATCATCGTCCTCGATGGCAACCCCGATATCGTCTCGAAAAAGGCGCTGTTTCTGGCGGCCTGGAATGGGCCCTACAAGGGGATGATCGATTACCGCGCCAACGCGCTGGTGACAGAGCTCGACGCTGGCACCCGCACCGTGACGACCGAACTGGGCGACCGGGTCAAAGGCGACGTGCTCAATCTCATCCCGCCGCAGCGGGCAGGCGATCTGGCCAACAGTCTGGGGCTGCTCAATGCCAACAGTCGCTGGGCGCAGGTCGACTGGATGAGCATGCGTTCGACCGCTGTGAGCGATATCCATGTCATCGGCGATGCCACGTTTGGTGCGCCGTCCATGCCCAAATCAGGCCATATGGCCAATCAACACGGCAAGCTCGCAGCCGCCGCGATCATTGCGCAGCTCAATGGCAGTTCGCCGCTGATTCCGGTCATGGCCAACACCTGCTATTCCTTCATCGACGATCGCAGCGCAATCCACATCGCCTCGGTGCATCAGTGGGTCCCGGCGAAGAAGACCCTCGAGCCGGTGGCCGGCGCCGGCGGGTTGTCGAGTGCAGCCAGTGAACTCGAAGGTCAATATGCCTTCGGTTGGGCGCGAAACATGTGGGACGACATGCTGTCCTGAACCAGCCGGGCCGTCTGTCGGTCATCGCGCACCTGCGGTCCGGCTAGTCTCAAGAGCGGCTGTCCTGCTGCCGACATCTGGGGGAATCGTCCGACTTCCCCAAGGTGTGCGTTATGTCAGCGTTAGATGCCGGTCAGCTGAATCGTCTGCTTCGTGACCTTGAGTTCACTGCATCGGTGGCGATGCGCAAAGCCGCCCCGAAGGCGGTTCAGCATCAGTGGCTGCAGGCTGCAGTGCATCGGGTCGACGTCAGTCAGGATGAGGCCTTCCAATTGCGCCTGGCGCGCTATGTCGGCCTGCGCGGCAAACTGAGGGCCAACAAGCAGGCCCTCTTTAGCCTGCTCGAAGAATTGAAGTCTGTGAGTCCGCTCGCTTTTGACGACATTTTGCGCCGAGTGAGCGATCTGACCGGTCAGCTTGAAAAATCAGTGGCGTCCGCGCTGTTGGGTCTGCTGGATCCCTCGCAAGCGGCCATTGATCGGGATCTTCGCGAGCTGATGCCGCGATACGGGTTCCCCCTGCTGGCCGAGGCGCCGAGTTTCGATGAATGCGTGCGCTGGCATGCCGACCTTGGCCTGCTCTTCGAGCAGGTGATTGCGTCGCCGCGTTGGCAGGCCATCGTGTCCAGGCTCGACAGTGTGCTGCCGGTGTCGGCGGGGACCGACCTGAGCGATGTCTGCAAGCTCGGCCTTCATCTGAGTCAGGCGCGTCGTGTGGTGGCGCTCACACCTGCACCGACCCGGTTTGCTGCCCCGGTTGCCAGGCCGGCGACTCAGCCAGCCCTCGGTGCAGCGCAGTCGGGCGAGGGTGTGTCTCGTCCTGGGGCGGTACGCTTGCACCTGTGCCGTTGAGCGTGCCGGCGCCTCGCGGACCTCGTGAGGCATTCAAGACCTGCTGCCAGGCAGCTCGCTGATCTGGCGGGGCGCTTAAACCCTGCCCAGCAGGATGAACTCCATCAGCGCCTTTTGCACGTGAAGGCGGTTCTCGGCTTCGTCCCAGACGACTGACTGCGGGCCGTCGATCACCTCGGCGGTGACCTCCTCGCCCCGGTGTGCCGGCAGGCAATGCATGAACAGGGCATCGGCCCTGGCCTGACGCATCATGTCTGCATCGACCTGCCAGTCTGCGAACGCCGCAAGGCGGTCGCGGTTTTCGGTCTCGAAGCCCATGCTGGTCCAGACGTCGGTGCTCACCAGGTCTGCGCCGGCGCAGGCTTGCATCGGATCGTCGAGAATGTCGACATGGGCGGCATCGTGGCTTGTCACCCGCGACGGATCGATCCGGTAGCCGGGCGGCGTCGAGATCCGGATCCGGAAGCCAAGCAGCCCCGCTGCCTGGATCCAGGTGTAGGCCATGTTGTTGGCATCACCGACCCAGGCGACTGTACGCCCGGTGATCGGGCCCCGGTGCTCGATATAGGTGAAGATGTCCGCCAGCACCTGGCAGGGATGGTATTCGTTGGTCAGGCCATTGATGACCGGCACCCGCGAATTGGCCGCGAAGCGCTCCAGGATCGATTGCTCGAAGGTGCGGATCATGACCAGATCGCACATTCGCGAGATGACTTGTGCAGCGTCTTCGACCGGCTCGCCACGGCCGAGCTGGGAGTCGCGGGTATTGAGAAAGACCGCGGCGCCGCCAAGATGCTGGATGCCCGCCTCGAAGGACAGCCGGGTGCGGGTTGACTGCTTCTCGAAGATCATCACCAGCGTGCGGTCGGCCAGCGGGTGATAGGGCTGATAACGCTTGTAGAGATCCTTGATGACGCGGCTGCGAGCAAAGACATGTTCGATCTCGTCCCGATCAAAGTCGATCAGCTGCAGAAAATGTTTCAACGCCATCAGGTGCGCCTCAGGCTGCCCGGTCGATCGGACGCGCAACCGCCTCGCGCAGGATCGGTGCGAGGCTTGCGACGGTCAGTTCGGCCTGCTCGCGGTTGAAGATCAGCGGCGGCAGCAGACGTACAACGGTATCGGCGGTGACATTGAGCACCAGCCCCGCTTTGAGCGCCTTGCCGACGATTTCGGCGCAGGGCCGGTCGAGTTCGATGCCGATCATCAGACCGTTTCCGCGGACCTCGATCAGCCCGGGATTGCCCGCCATCTCACGGCGAATGCCGTCCATGATCAGGTTGCCCATGGCGGTGGCATTGTCGAGCAGCCGGTCTTCTTCCATGACATCGATGGTGGTCAGGCCCGCCCGCATGGCCAGCGGATTACCGCCGAAGGTCGTGCCATGGTTGCCCGCCTTGAAGGTGTGGGCCGCTTCACCGTGAGCGACAACGGCGCCGACCGGAATGCCTGAGGCCAGGCCCTTGGCCAGCGGCATCACGTCAGGGATGATTCCGGCGTATTGATGCGCGAACCAGCGGCCGGTGCGGCCAGTGCCGCACTGGACTTCGTCGACCATCATCAGCCAGCCCTTGCGATCGCACAGCGCGCGGACCTGCTTGAGATATTCGATGCGGGCCGGTTGAATCCCGCCTTCGCCCTGGATGGCTTCCAGAAAGACCGCGCAGACATTCGGGCGATTCGCTGCGATCTCTTCAAGCGAACTCATGTCATTGAGTGGCACGCGCACGAAGCCGGTGACCAGCGGCTCAAAACCTTTCTGTACCTTGACGTTGCCGGTGGCCGACAGCGTAGCGAGCGAGCGACCGTGAAACGCCTTTTCGTAGACGACGATTTCAGGCAGATCGATGCCGCGGTTGTGGCCATAGAGTCGGGCGATCTTGATCGCAGCTTCGTTGGCTTCGAGACCCGAATTGCAGAAGAACACATTGGTCATGCCTGACAGGTCGACCAGGCGCTGGGCCAGTTGCCGACGCAGCGGGATCTCGAAGAGATTCGAGGTGTGAATGATCTTCGAGGCCTGATCGCTGATCGCGGCCACCAGGCGCGGATGGTTGTGTCCGAGGGTATTGACCGCGATTCCGGACAGGCAGTCGAGGTAGCGTCGTCCGTCGGTGTCGTATAGCCAGGCGCCCTCGCCGCGCTCGAAAGCGACAGGCTGTGGGGCATAGGTCGGCATGACGGGGTCGATCGCAGTCATCGTGAGTCCTTCCGGAAATCGTTGCAAAGAAAAAGGCGAAACTGAAGAGCGAAACAGTCGAGTCTAGGGGATTTTCATCACACCGGCGAGCCCGGCGCATCGACCGCTATACTGGCGCATTGCACTTTGAACGGCTCGTCGCCCAGACGATGGCGTCCGCTCCCACTCCCCCTCTCATTCCTGCGAGATCGATCTCGAAGCCGCCGGATTCGATCTTTCTGATCGTCGGGGTGACTTCATCCGGCAAAGCCTTTCGTCCCAGCGACTGGAGCGAACGCCTCGCCGGGGTGATGGCGTGTTTTCAACCACCCGGCAGCGGCGTGGCCACGCCGCTTCAATGCTCGCCCTATGCAGTGCCGGGTCGCCATCAGGAGCAGACCTGCGTGCGAGTCGATCCGGCCATTGCGACAGTCGAACCACTCGCGCTCTCGTTTTTGCTCAATTTCGCCCGCGACAACGACCTGCAGTTGGCACTAAGCTCCGATTTCACTTGAAGACAGAGCCTTAAGCGGTTGCTGGATAAAGCGTTTTTAGAGAATTTTTTTTGAGCTTTACCGGGTCGCGGTGTAAGCTCAGCTTGACTTTTTCTGACTGGCTTTCGACCGCGGTCTGTCTGCATTCATGTCTGCCTCGATCAATTTGCACGCCCCCTTTGATGCCGATACCCGGCCTTCGTTTCGCGTCGCAGCGTTCGGACTGGGTCTGACCTTCCAGCGCATCGTCGAGATCGTCTTTCGACTGTCGCGAGATAACCCTTACCGTTTCGTCTTCGCGCCCACCGACACTCCGGCCGACTACGATCTGGCGCTGGTCGACATGACCGTGGCCGATGGACAGGCGGTGGCGAGGGTACTGGGGCGCCTGGCGCCTGCCGCAAATGGCGTGACCGTGGTGACCGTCGGGCGGCGCAGCGACCCGACACGGGCCTGCGACGATCTGGTTCTGCAGCGCTTTTCGGTCAATCTGCTGGCGGCGCTCAATCAGGCGGTCGAGCGTCAACTGCTGCGGCCGCTTCGCCGTGGTGCCCGGGTTTTTCGCAGCGATCCGCCGAGCAGTGCCCATACCAGCAGCGTGCGCCCGGCTCAACCGGTGGCGGGCACACCGTCACGGCGGCAGCGGGTGCTGGTCATCGATGACAGCCCGGTGCTCAGGCGGCAGGTCTCGATATCGATCGAGGCGATTGGCCTTGATGTCGAGGGCGTCGGCACGGCGCGTGAGGGCCTCGCGCTGCTGGCGCTGCGGCGCTATGAGCTGGCGATTCTTGATGTCGACCTGCGCGATGTCGACGGGTTTCGTCTGGTTCGGCAGATTCGACGGGGGCACGGCCTGGCGCGGGTGCCGGTGATTGTGCTCACGCGGCGCGCGTCGGCGATTGACTTGCTGCGGGGCATGGTGTCTGGCTGCGACGGCTATCTGGTCAAGCCGACCTCGCAGCGCACCCTTCGCGACAGCGTGCTTCGATGCATCAGGCCAAGCCCGGACGCGAGCGAAGTCGCGGTCGGGCTGGTTGGTCTGAACTGACGTGACGAAACTGACGCGCTGTCACTGACGCAATTTACTTGACGCGGCTGCGGTACTCGGCGGTGCGGGTATCGATCTCGATGCGATCACCGATCTCGACGAAGGCCGGCACCGGCAGCTCGAAACCGGTTGGCTTGATGCGCGCCGGCTTCATGACCTTGCCCGAGGTGTCGCCCTTGACGGCCGGCTCGGTGTATTCAACCTCGCGCACGACCGATGTGGGCATTTCGACTGAAATTGCCCGGCCGTCATAGAACACCACATCGCAGGGCATGCCTTCGTCGATGTAGTTCAGGGCCTCGCCCATGCTCTCGGCTTCGACTTCGTACTGGTTGTAGTCGGCATCCATGAAGACATGCATCGGCTCGGAGAAATACGAGTAGGTGCATTCCTTGCGGTCAAGCACCAGGACGTCGAACTTCTCGTCGGCCTTGTAGACCGACTCGGTATTCGAGCCATTGAGCAGATTTTTGAGCTTCATCTTCACGACCGCAGCATTGCGGCCGGACTTGTTGTACTCGGCCTTCTGCACGACCATCGGCTCGGGGCCGATCATCACGACATTACCGGGGCGCAGTTCCTGGGCGGTCTTCATGGGATCAATCTTTGGGGAAAAGTCGTGGGGGGGCAGGTTCGCAAAGAAACGCGCAACCGTCGATCAAAAGCTCTCGATTATAGCTTGCCCGCCGTAAACGCCACCAGCCGTCGGGCCAGATCGGACTGCCCGATCTGGGCAGTCCGCCATCGTCGGGCACCGGCTGCAATCGCCGGCAGTTGCTCGAGCGTTGGCGGCAGTGCCGCGGTGATCAGGGCGCGACTCGCCGGATCGGGCGCGGTATTCCAGGCGGTGTGGGCCTTGCGCCAGGCGGTTGCGGCCGGGTCGGGCAGTTCGGCGTCCTTCAGCCAGCGGTCGATCATGGCCTCGAGCTTGGGTCGGTGTGCCTCACCGGTCTGGCGGTAGGCCTGCCAGATCAGCGGGCGCCCCGACCAAAGCGCCCGCACGAGCGAGTCCTCGCCGCGCACCCAGTTCAGATCGCAGGACCACAGCAGCCGGTCGTAGTCGGTCTGCGACACGAAGGGCACTCGCCTGACACCGCGCCGAACGCTCAGCTCCGGGGCAATGCCCTCGGGTATCAGCAGTTGCCAGTTCTCAGGCGTGCCTGTTGCAGCTGACACCTGACCCTCAATGGCCTTGAGTCCGTCGATCAGTTCGGCGACCGGTGAGTCGGGATAACAGAAGAGCGACATGAAGCGCTCGCCGGGTTTGGCGTCGATGCCGAGCGAACGCAGGAAATCGATTCGCGCCGAGGGATCGCGATCAAATCGCTCGCATCGATCGATCAGATCGGCCTCGCGCAGCAAGCCACCGCTTTCGGACGTGAAGCCCGGGAAAAAAAAGTACTCGGTCAGCCCGTCAGATTTGGGTGATGGCAGACCGTGGTGTGTGTCAACCCAGGCCTGCGCGGACAGATAGTCGAGATTGATCCAGACCGGGCGGCGCGATGTCATGGCATGGCGATAGCCCGCAGGCAGCTCGCATTCAAACCCGGCGATCACCACATCGGCCAGTTGCTCGGATCTGGTCAGGCTCAGCCGGGGATCATCGTCGCGCCAGCATTCGATGCTGACCCGATCTTGGATTTGCCCGGGTCGGGCACCCGGCACCAGGCGGCTCAAGGCCTGTGGCTGATCAATCCACAGGCGCACCGCAAGTGAGTACTCGTTGGCAAGCTGTCGGGCCAGGCGCCAGCAGATCGCGGCATCGCCAAGGTTGTCGACCACCCGGCAGAAAATATCCCAGCGCAGGCCCGGGCTCGCCGAAGCCGGCGTGCGCATGGGCATCGCGTTGGGCGTCGGCTTGTGTGTCGTTGAACTAGAGTCGGGCAAGCCGCTCAAGCGCCAGTTCGAGGGTTGCGTCCTGCTTGGCATAGCAAAAGCGCACGATGCTGCGCTCGACCGGCTGATCGTAGAAGGCCGACAGCGGGATGGCTGCGACGCCGATTTCGGTGGTCAGCCATTTGGCGAAGTCGGCCTCCGGCAGGTTCGAGATCGCCGAGTAGTCGACGATCTGGAAATAGGTGCCCTGGCTGGGCAGCAGCTTGAAGCGGGTGCCCGCCAGGCCGGCACGAAAGAGATCGCGTTTGCGCTGGTAGAAGGCGGGCAGTTCGAGGTAGGGGCGCGGATCGGCCATATAGGCTGCCAGACCGTACTGCACCGGGGTATTGACGGTGAACACGTTGAACTGGTGGACCTTGCGGAACTCGGTTGAGAGTGCAGCCGGGGCCACGCAATAGGCGACCTTCCAGCCGGTGACATGGTAGGTCTTGCCAAACGACGAGATCACGAAGCTGCGTGCCGCAAGGCCAGGATAGCGGCAGGCCGAGCAGTGCGGCTCGCCGTCGAACACCATGTGCTCGTAGACCTCGTCCGAGATCACGAACAGTCCGGCCTCGATCGCGATCGACTCGAGCCTTCGCATGTCGGCATCCGACAGGGTCATGCCGCTGGGGTTGTGCGGCGAGTTGATCAGGATTGCCCGGGAGCGGGGGGTGACCGCAGCTGCGACCGCATTCCAGTCGATGCGAAATGCGTCGGTCATCGGGATGCGGACCGCGACGCCACCGGCCAGCTCGATATTGGGCAGGTAGCTGTCGTAGGCCGGCTCGATCACGATGACTTCGTCGCCCGGGCGCACGATCGCCAGGATCGCGGTGAGGATGGCCTGTGTGGCGCCGGCGGTGACCGTGACTTCGGTATCCGGATCGTAGTGATGGCCGTAGAGCGTGGCGACCTTGGCGCTGATGGCTTGTCGCAAAGGCGCAATGCCGGTCATCGGCGGGTATTGATTGAGGCCCTCGCGCATCGCGCCCGCCACCGCGTCGACCAGTGCCGGATCGCAGTGAAAATCGGGAAAGCCCTGTCCGAGGTTGACCGCCTTGTGCTCGCTGGCGAGCGCCGACATCACGGTAAAAATGGTGGTGCCCACCTTGGGCAGCTTCGATTCGAGGGCGGGCGGGGACAGCGTGGCCGATGCGTTCATGGGGAGGTTCCTCAGGGCTGACTGATTATAGGCGTGGCGTCTCTGGGCCCGGTGCCGCAGCCGGCGTCTGCGCGCGCCACTCCTCGGGCAAGCCGATGCGCACCCCGAAGCGGCGTGCGGCGAGTTTTCGCAGCCGCAGCAGGGCCTTGTCGCGCGACAGCAGCCAGTCGACACGATGCGCGACCGCCAGATCGATAAAGACCTGGTCGTCGCGATCGCTGCAGGGCAGACGGCAATCGGGTGCGGCGGCAAGCAGGACCACCGAATCGTTCAGTCGCTCCCGGGCGCTGGCCTGCCGCTGCGGCGACAGCTTGAAGATCGGGCGCGCCGCGACCTCGGCGAACTCGTCGAGCATTGAGCGCGTGGCGATCACGCGGGCCTGCCCGCTCTCGATTGCCTCGACCAGTGCGGCCAGGCGCGGATCGGCAAAGACCAGCCAGGCCAGCCAGACATTGGTATCCAGGATCAGTGTCAAGTCGGCCCCTATAATCGCGCCACGAGTCGCCTGCGCGCCTCGACTGAGGAAGACCTCGCATGCTGATCGTATTGTCGCCCGCCAAGACGCTGGATTTCGAGTCGCCGATTGTCGATCTCGAGCCGACCCGTCCCGAGTTTGCCGCCGACTCCCGCCAGCTGATCGCCCGGCTGCGCCAACTGAGCGCCGCCGATCTGGCCAGTCTGATGACCCTGAGCCCGGCGCTGGCCGAGCTCAATGTCGCGCGTTATGCCGCGTTTCGCGCCACGCCCCGGCCTGGGCAGTCGCGTCCGGCGGTGTTGGCCTTCGATGGTGATGTCTACGATGGCCTGGCGGCCCGCCGCCTCGATGTCGATGGTCTGGCCTTTGCGCAACAGCATGTGCGGATCCTCTCAGGGCTCTATGGCGTGCTGCGACCGCTCGATGCAATGCAGCCGCACCGACTCGAGATGGGCACCCGACTGAATACCGAGCGGGGTGCCAATCTCTATGGTTTCTGGGGCGACAAGCCGGCACGTGCGCTCAAACGCGCGATGCGCGAGGCCGGTAGCCGCGTGCTGATCAATCTGGCCTCCGATGAATATTCGCGCGTCATCGATCGTGATGTGCTCGGTGCGAAGATCATCGCGCCGGTGTTCCAGGAGCGGCGCAAGGCCGGCTGGCAGGTGATCAGCTTTTCGGCCAAGCGGGCAAGAGGGCTGATGGCCCGCTATGCCATCGACCATCGCATCACCGAGCCCGACGGGCTGAAGGCGTTCGCACAGGAGGGCTACGCCTTCGATGCCGCCGACTCGGACGCGGCCACCTGGTATTTCAGGCGCGAAGCGCCCTGATTGCTGCGCTGATACGCGAGTTGCGAAAAGCTGAAGCCGGGCTGAAGCGTTCGCTGATCAGACATCAGCCAAAGAGTGTCGATCAGGTCGCCGGCTTGGCCGTTGGGAATTTCCACGAGCCATCCACAATTTCCTTGCGGGGGCGATACATGCGAACGGTGTAGTTCCAACCCTGCCTGATACCCTGATACGAGAGCAGATGGCACAGGTTGTCAGGCTGACGAGCCCGACCACTTTACTTGACCTGTGGCGATCTGCCCCCACCCGTCGATTCGGCCGCGAACGACAACTTTCGGGCAGGCATTTCGCGGACGTGGACTTCCGTACCTGACCGGCCAGCACTGCCCGTTACGGAAAGGCGTCTTTATCGGCGATGATGTCGGCTTGTTAACTGCAGGAACGCCACCTTGAGCTCGGGTCTGATTGCACTGTTGGATGATGTGGCCGCCCTTGCCAAACTGGCAGCAGCCTCGCTGGACGATGTTGCTGCACAGGCGGCCAAGGCGGGTTCGAAGGCGGCGTCAAAAGCCGCTGGCATCGTCATCGACGACGCAGCGGTGACGCCGCGTTATGTGGTGGGGTTTGCTGCCGACCGCGAACTGCCCATCATCGGCAAGATCGCCGTCGGATCGCTGAAGAACAAGCTGCTCTTTCTGCTGCCGGGCGCATTGCTGCTGGGCTTTTTTGCGCCCTGGGCGATCACGCCGCTGCTGATGCTGGGTGGGGCGTTTTTATGCCTTGAGGGCTGGCACAAGGTGGCTGACCTGTTTGGCCTGGGCAACCATGGAACTGCTGCCGGTGCCGACGGCGATGGCTTGTCCAACAGCGGCGAAGTCAAGGCGCCTCAGGACCTCGAAAACGAACGCATCGGCAGCGCCATCCGCACCGACTTCATTTTGTCGGCCGAGATCATGGCCATCACCTTGGCCACGCTCACCGGCTTGACCCTGGGGGTGCAGGCGGTGGTGCTCGGGCTGGTGGGCCTGGGCATGACCGTCGGGGTTTACGGCGCGGTTGCACTGATCGTGAAGGCTGACGATTTCGGCGCCTTGCTGGCCCGCACCGGGCATGGGGCCGTGCGGGCAGTGGGCCGCGGCATCGTGCTGGGCATGCCGGTGTTTCTGAAGGTGCTCAGCACCGTGGGCATGGTGGCGATGCTCTGGGTCGGCGGCCACATCGTCATTCATGGCGCGTATGAATTGGGCCTCAAAGCGCCGGAGTTATGGGTTCAAGGCCTCACTGACGCTGCCCGTGCAGCCACGCCGCTGGCCCCGGGTCTTGTCGCCTGGGTGGTGCGGGCCGCCGTCGATGCCGTGCTTGGCCTTGTCGTGGGCGCGCTGGTCGCACCCATCGCCAGCAAGATCATCGGGCCCGCAATCAATCAACTGAAGTCGCTGCGCAGCACACCGATCGACGGGCGCCAGTGACACCCTATTGCGGCGCAACGAACTTGTTGCCGTTGGCCTTGAATGCCTGCACGGCCTTTTTCAGATCAGTGAATTCCTCGCAGGGCATGAAGCAGGCCTTGTCCAGCGCCGCCAGGCGTTGTTCTGCCTTTGCCAGATCTCCCTTCATCAGGTACAGCTCGCCGGAATATTCCAGCGCCCCACGGTGCTTCGGATCGATACGCAGTGCCTCGTTGTAATAGCGCTCGGCGGCATTCAGATCGGGCGTGGCCGCTTTGCGCAGGCTGTAGCCCATGAGGTTGTTCCAGTCGGCACTGCCTGTTTCATTGACGCGCTTCAACTCGTCAATGGCGGCGGCCCACTTCTTATCGGCAATCAGGCCGCGGGCCTGGCCGAGTTTGTCGGGCGCAGAACTGGACGGCGTGCTGTCGGCCGCGATCGCCGGGTTGGCCAGAAACACGATGGTCGCGATGCAAAGGGTACGGCGAGGCTTGATTTTCATGGGTGACATCCTGTGGGAAGAAGAGTCAAAGCGAGCACGAAGAGAGTATTCACCAGAGCTTGACCCAATGCTCAATCAGACTGCAATCCCAAAGGGTCGGACATCGACAATGAGACCGTGACCATCTCGAACCTGGCGGCAAACCGCGGCACCTTCGCGAAAAGTCGCTCAGAGGTGTCAGCCAGCGTCCATGTGACCTGCTGATCAACGCTTTACGTGGCGGTCACGCAGCCGAGGCCGGGCGTCGATCAGCGCATCTGATCCGATGCGCCATCAATCGACACCTGCGATGTGCAGCTTGACCAGCACCGCCTGGGCCTTGGCCGGTAGCCAGGATGGTCCTGACACTCAGGAAATGGCGTTCTCCTGCGCTCAGACCATGATCCACCCGATTGGCTGGGTCCAAACAATGGCACAGACTGCATGAACGACCACCACAAACACCCCCATGCAAGCGACTCCATTGTCTGATGCCGAACCTGCTCACGAAACGCTTGCACACGAGCCCGAGCCTGAGCCGCAACGTCTGTATCTGCATATGCCGATCGACGTGCGCAGTGTGTCGCTTGCCGCCATCGCGCTCATGCTCAGCATCTTCATGCTGCACTGGGCCAGCGCGGTATTCATTCCTCTGCTGCTGGGCCTGATGGCGAGTTACGCGCTGTCGCCCGCGGTGCAGAGAATGCAGCGCTGGCGCATTCCACGCGCGATCGGGGCGGCAGTGCTGCTGACTGCGGTCGTGTGCGGCTTTGGATCGATGCTGTATTCGCTGAGCGACGATGCCTCGGCACTGGTCGACTCGTTGCCCGACGCGGCGCAAAAACTGCGCGAGGCGGTTCGCGCTGCGCCTGGCGCGGCCGAAGGCCCCATCGAGAAAGTGCAGCGGGCGGCAGCGAAGCTCGAGGAGGCTGCCGGTGCCAGTGGCTCAGCCGCGCCGGCGGCGATCAAGGGTGTCACACGCGTGCAGATCGAGCGGCCGCACTTCAACATCAAGGACTATCTCTGGGGCAGCACGCTCGGTCTGGGGGGTCTGATGGGACAGGCGATGGTGGTGCTCTTCATCACCTTCTTCCTTCTGGCGTCGGGTGACAGTTTTCGCCGCAAGATGGTCAGGATCGCCGGGCCCACCTTCAGCAAGAAGAAAATTACGATCCAGGTGCTCGACGACATCACCGGGCAGATCCAGCGCTATCTTGCGGTTCAGATGTCCACCAGCGCGCTGGTTGGTGTGATCACCTGGCTGGGACTGTCGTGGATCGGGCTGGACCACGCCGGCGTGTGGGGCGTCGCGGCCGCCTTGCTCAACCTCATCCCCTATCTCGGCTCGGTAGTCACCGCTGGCGGCCTGGCGTTGGCAGGCTTCCTGCAGTTCGGCACCTTCGGCATGGCGGCGCTGATCGGAGCCGGGTCCCTGTTCATCAACACGCTGGAAGGCAACCTGCTGACGCCCTGGCTGACCGGTCGCGCCAGCCGTATGAGCCCGGTCGTCATCTTCGTCGGCGTGCTTGCCTGGGGTTGGCTGTGGGGCATCTGGGGGCTGTTCCTGGGCCCACCGCTCCTGATGATAGTCAAGGCCGTCTGTGACCGTATCGAGGGTCTGAAGAACATCGGCGAGTTGCTTGGCGCTTGAGCTTCAGACGCCTGCGGGATCGCTGTGAACTGATGCGCCAGGAGATCAGAGCATCAGATCGCCTTGCCAATGACAGAGCTCGGTGCACACAATCCGTCCCGAAGAATCCGTCTCGAAGAAATCAGCCGCGGCACCGCGGCTGGATTATTGCCGTGATTATCGGAGTTGAGTAATGCCAATAAGAATGTCTTTTATCCACTTTCTGCTGTGCCTCGCAGCGTTCGGGACGACCCAGCAAGCCCATGCGTTCGGGGATGGCGCACGGGCCTATCAGTTGCTTCCCGCAGAAACCCAGGTGCTGTCGGCCTACGGTCTCTTTCTGGACGGAAACTCGTCACTTGACCCGGGGACAGCTGCGAAAAATGCCCGGCTCTCGGTTGATGCCTTGGCGTTGCAATACACCCGGAGCATCACAATCGCAGGCCAGATGACCGGGTTATTCGTCGTCCTGCCAGTTGGCCGGGTCGATGGCTCGGTCACGGTCGATCGTCCGCTGCGTCCGCCGATGAACCTTGCAGGAAACAGTTCGGGCTTGGGCGATGCCCAGTTCGGTGCCGTCTTCGGGCTGGTCGGATCGCCCGCGCTTGACCTTCGCGACTACACCAGTTTCAAGCCCGGATTTGCAGCCGGTCTGCTCACCCGCGTGACCACTCCCACCGGTGACTACAGCAGCGATCGCGCCATCAACCTCGGTGCTAATCGCTGGGCGTTCCAGGTCGGCCTTCCGATGGGGTTCACCGCGGGGGCATCAATGCTCGACCCGTCGTTGATGACGTTTGAGCTGACCCCATCGGTCATGTTTTTCACTGCCAACAATGCGCCATACGGCGCGAATACCGTGACCCAGAGTCCGATCTATCGGATCGAAGCCCATGCCACGCGCAATGTCAGCCAGGCTCTCTGGTTCGGTGTGGATGCCCTGGCTTCGTATGGTGGGGAGACGAAAACCGATGGTGTCGACAACAATAACGCGAAGTATTCGCTGGAGCTCGGCGCGACGGCGGGCCTGAACCTCTCCAAGAGATTTGCACTGAAGGCGACTTACGGCGCAGTCGTTGCCCGCAACGACTACGGCCTCGACGGGCGCGGCTTTCGCCTCGTTGCAACGTTCCTGTTTTGACCGGATTATCGTTCTGGATCTTGGATCCCCGGCCACGAGCACCCTGCCCGACGCAGCGGGTCGGTTCCAGTCGATCATGGTGGTCAATCAGGATCCTCTGTCCTGCTCAATGCGAGCCTGACACGCCGACAAGCGGCGCCGCAGTGCGCAGCCTGAACCCTTACGCGCCATGAGTTGCTCAGGTAGCGCGATTTGCCCCAGGGTGCTTTGGTGAGCGGGTGCCAATCGTGACGTGGCCTGGCTGTGCTTTGACCCTCGACAGCCAGGCGACTACTGCCGGAAACGCCGAAAGGTCGAACCCACCCTCATCCGCGACATGGGTATAGGCGTACAGGGATATATCCGCGACGGAGTAGTCTTTACCGACCAGAAATCGGGTCTGCTTCAGTTGCCCTTCCATCACCTGTAGCGCCTTGATTCCTCCGGCTTGCTTGGACTCATACTCCTGGCGTCGCGACTCGGGAAGACCAAGGTACTTGCTGATGTAACGTGCCACGGCGATATACGGTTCGTGGCTGTACTGTTCAAAGAATTGCCATTGGAGCACCCGCGCCCTGGCCAGTCGGTCGGTTGGATACAGCGCAGTGCCTTCGGCCAGGTAATCAATGATTGCGTTGGATTCCGACAGGGTGGTTCCGTCATCCAGAAGCAGGGCCGGAATTTTGCCGTTGGGGTTCAGCCTCAGAAAGTCGGGACGTTTCGTCTCACCTTCCAGAATATTCACGTGATGCCATTCGTGGGGAATGGCTAGCTGCTCGAGGGTCAGCTTGACCTTGTAGCAGTTACCGGACGCCATGTCTCCGAACACCTTCATGCTGCTTCTCCGACTTTTTCGATGTCTGACGCATGAGCCAAGCGGGTGACAAGGGTATGCCGGCGAGTGCGCGGCTTGAACCCGGGGTCAGGCATCGCTGTCTTGCGCCTTCAGAGCGAGCAAGAGGCTCAGCCTGTGCTCGCTGCCACCACCTGCCCAAATTCCGATTTAAGCAC
The DNA here is from genome assembly GCA_026399875.1 of Burkholderiales bacterium. Taxonomy (GTDB): domain Bacteria; phylum Pseudomonadota; class Gammaproteobacteria; order Burkholderiales; family Burkholderiaceae_E; genus UBA4615. The sequence goes on from JAPLQF010000033.1 coordinate 152,514, forward strand.
GGGTGGCCGCACACCTGATCGGCATTCGCACCACAACCACTGGGCAAGTTGGTTAGCGACACGGTTACAATCCGGCTCCATCAAAAAATATTCTTTTCGGGGATCGTTTATGAAGAAGGCAGTCGCGGAATTCATTGGCACGTTCACGCTCGTGCTGTTTGGCTGTGGCGCGGCAGTGATTGCCGGGCCTGCCGTTGGCGCAACCACAGTCGGTGTACTCGGCATCTCGTTCGCGTTCGGTCTGGCCATCGTCGCCATGGCCTACGGCATCGGCCCAGTCTCCGGTTGCCACGTCAATCCGGCTGTCAGCTTCGGGGCATTCATCGCAGGGCGAATGTCCGCCAGCGAATTGGTCACTTATGTGATCGCCCAATGCCTCGGCGCCATCGCTGGCGCGGCAATGCTCTGGCTGATCATGTCGGGCAAGGCCTCAGGCTGGAATGGCGGTCTCGGCGCCAATGGCTGGGGCGCGGGTTATCTTGGCGAATACAATTTCCTGTCGGCTTTTGTATTTGAAGTTGTCGCAACGTTCCTGTTTCTTGTGACGATTCTGGGAGTGACTCAGAGAGGCGCACCGGCCCACTTGGCCGGTTTGGCCATCGGCTTGACTCTTGCGGTGATCCATATCGTCGGCATCAACGTCACTGGCGTTTCGGTGAACCCCGCACGCAGCCTTGGCCCCGCGTTGTTGACCGGCGGCAAAGCGCTCGACCAGCTCTGGCTCTTCATCGTGGCGCCGTTGATCGGTGCCGCCATCGCGGGTTTCCTGTTCCGAGTGAGGCTGCTGTCGGAAGAGGATTAACCACCTGGATTGGAGCGAACGCCGCTTTCCTATGCAGCACGTATCCAGGGCAATCGAAGGGCGGCAATGACGATTGGGGGCTGAACGTCGCATCTGCCGGCCCGCGTCCAGACAGGTGCGCAGAGAGATAATCATTGTCTGAACTGCCCCTGGTCGACCGGACAGCCCGTCCCGATCTGCAGCTGGTGCCGTCAGATCGCGCATGAACGACGCTCAATACACGACCTTGCCGCAGTGGCCCAATGCTTATCCGGCCAGCGGCGCCAGCGCCACCCTGAAACGCCTCAACCAGGATTTCATCGTGACCGAGCTGCCGTTGCAGCCACCCTCCGGTGAGGGCGAACACCTCTGGCTGGACATCGAAAAGAACGGTGCCAACACCGCCTTCGTCGCTCAGCAGCTGGCCGAGGCCGCCGGGGTCAAGGAAGTGGACGTAGGCTATGCCGGTCTCAAGGACCGCTACGCCATCACCCGTCAGTGGTTCAGCATCTATCTGCCGAAGGGCGAGGCGCCCGACCTGACCCTGATTCAGCATCCGGAGTTCAAGGTACTGAGCCAGAGCCGCCATGTGAAGAAGCTGCGCCCCGGCGATCTGCAGGGCAACCGATTCCGCATCGTGCTGCGTGACGTGACCGGTGAGCGCGATGCCATCGAGGTCAATCTCAAGGCGGTTGCGTCACAGGGCGTGCCCAATTACTTCGGCGCTCAGCGTTTCGGCCACGGCGGCGGCAACGTGACGCAGGGACTGGCCATGCTGGCGCGCCAGATCCGCGTGCGCAGCCCGAAAAAGAAGGGCATCTATCTGTCGGCGGTGCGCTCCTTCGTCTTCAATGAAGTGCTTGCGCTGCGAATTCAGAGCGGGCTCTGGGGCAAGACCCTGCCCGGTGACGTGATGGACGAGGCAGGCCGGCCTACCGGACCGCTCTGGGGACGTGGCCGCGTGATCACCACCGATCAGGCGCAGGCCCTGGAAAATGGTGTGGCCGAACGTCACGCCACTTTGTGCGAGGGCATGGAATACGCCGGCCTAGATCAGGAGCGCCGCGCCCTGGTAGCGAGCCCGGCGGAAATGTCATGGGAATGGCTTCAAGCCGATCAAGTGGTGCTCACCTTCTCTTTACCCGCCGGGACTTACGCCACGTCGGTTCTGAACGAGATCCTGCGCACCACAGAGCCTGACCGATACCTGGAGAACGAGTCTGCCGCTGTCGGATAAGGGTGTCTTCACCTCGGGCAAGCGGTCATCTGATCGAATTCTTCAGGCTGCTCAGAACGCCGCGACACGCTGCACGACCCAGAAGCTGGCGATGCCTCCGATGGCGTAGGGTGGCACACGCCACCACCACGACGGCGCTTCGAACTTCAGACGGCGCGCGATGTGGCGTCCAATGGCAATGGCGCCGAGCACCAGCGCAATGAAGATCAACTGGCCGATCTCGACGCCGACATTGAAAAACAGCAGTGCCGTCGGGATCGACAGCGGCGGCAGCCCCACCTCGGCCAGCGCGCCGGCAAAGCCCAGGCCGTGCAGCAGTCCGAAGCTGAAGGCCACGATCCAGGGCCTGCGCTGCGTCAGCCCGGGGCGGCCCTGGCGCGCATGCACGATCTCGCCGGCGAGAAAGACGATCGACAGCGCGATCACCGCCTCCACCGGCGGGCCGGGCACGTTCAGCCAGCCCAGCGTGGCAGCAAACAGGGTCAGGCTGTGCGCCACAGTGAACGCGGTAATCGTGGCGATCAGCCGGCGTGTGCCCTGGACCAGGATCAGCAGCGCCAGCACGAACAGCAGATGGTCGAAGCCGGCCAGGATGTGCTCGATGCCGAGCACGGTGTAGGTCTGCGCCACCTCGAAGGCGCCCGGGCTGGCGGTGACCACAAAACTGGGTGCAAGTGGCAGAACGCGGCCTACCTGCGACGTGCCGTCGCTGCGCTCCACACGGACCAGCACATCGATGCGGGTGGCTGCCAGATTGGGGAACTCGATGGCTTTGCCGGTGAGCCCGCCATCGATCTGCATTCGCCAGCGCTGCACCGCCGTGCCGGCGGCATAGCTGCTGCTCGGTGGCGTGATCACCTGTGCGGCGGGCGGGAACTGCGGGCGCAGCTTCAGGGTGGTGCTTTCGTCCAGCGCTGGCAGCTTCCACAGCACGTCATAGGTGGTCGCGTCGACCTGGCGCAATTGCAGGTAGGCAGGGCGGAATTCGTCCGCCGCGGCCGGCCGCGCCAAGCCGATGCCAAGCAGCAGGAGCACGCCCAGGCGGCGAATCCACGGGCTCATCGCGAGGCGGCCGATGTCGACAGCGTGGCGTCGATGACCACCTCGTAGCGTTGGCGCAAGGCCTTGTCGTTCTCGGCCAGTGAGGCGGTGCGTCGCTCGTTCTCCCATTCGCGTGCGACCGCTGCGCGAATGTCAGCCAGTGGCGGGAGCAGTGCGGCGGTGCGCGAACTCACTCGCACCAGATGCTGGCCGAAGGTCGACGACACCGGGCCGGACCAGGTGTCGAGCGGCAGCTTCTCGAGTTCGGCCGCGAAATCGAGACCGAAGTCGCGCGTCACCAGGTCGAACCGAGCATTGCTGGCGCCTGGCGGCAACATCGTCGGCTGCCCGAGCCGCGTCGGGTCGCTGCCGCGCAGTGCGGCGTTGCGCGCCGCCTCCACCTGCGCGGCCGGTGTCGTCGCGGCGAAGTAGATCTGCTCAAAGCTGACCATGCCCGGCTGGGTGAAGCGCTTGGCGTTTTTCTGCAAATAGGTGGCGAGATCCGCATCGGTGGGGGCTTCGCGCGCCAGTTGCTCCTCGGCGATCACCTCGAGCTTTTGCCGCACGCGCCGCTTGACCACCGGGTCGTCGCGGTCGAGCCCCAGCGCGACCCCCTCGCGGTAGAGGATCTCGTCGCGCACATAGGCGTCCACCAGCCTGGCCAATTCCTGCTCGCTTGGCGGGCGGTTCCAGCGCGTGCGGTATTCGAGCGCCATGCCGTTAACCATCGGCTGTGTGACGACGATGCGTTCGCCGGACCTGGCGGCTGGAGTCAGCCAACCATAGGCCACGAACAGCAGCAGGCCAATCAGCAGGAAATGCAGGAGCGGCTCGCGCCAAAGCGAGGTGAGTCTCACAACACGCTCCACGCCAGACAATTCGGCAGGGCACCAGGCCCTGTCGCAGCAGACAGGGGTCGATCAGCAGGCGTCAAATCGGCGAGTACCAGATCGGCGAGGTGAACGCGCGCTCCTGCGTGATCATCGGTACGTTCGGGTCCATCTTCACCTTGAAGTAGGCCGCATCGTAAGCCGTCCAGCGCGGCGTCGGGATTTCAAGCACGCGCAGGTAATAGAACGCGCGCAGCGTCGGGTCGAATTCCGGATCCTTCCATACACCGATCAGTTCGGGTGCGCCGATGCTGTTGGTCCAGGTGGCACGCGCCACGTCGACAGTGTTGCCGACCGGCGTGAGCTTGCCGCCCACGATCTTGCGCCGCTGCGTGTCGCTCCACACCACGTCGAAGATTTTCTCGTGCGTCTTGCCGGCCTTGTCGACCCAGCCCTTGATCACCTGGATGCGGTCGAGGTTACCGGTCTTCGGGTCCTTGAGCGCAGCCACCAGGAAGGTCGGCGCCTTGCCGGGCGGCGGCGCCGTCATCTGCCCGCCCATCGGCACACCCTTGGCATAACCCGCCACCGCCGGCGATCGGGAGATGTCGGCGGCGCTGAAGTCGTAACCACCGAAGAAGCGCACCACCATGTGCGGCCCGCTGGTGGCGTAGGTCTCACGCCGCTTCATTGCGTCCCACAGTTCGGCGCGTGTGTTGCCGGTGGCCCAAACTGCAGTGCGTCCGGCGCCTGTCATCTCCCAGCCCTTGACGACGCGGTCGCCGAACTTCATCGCGTCTTCGTTCCAGCGGTCGGGCCGCGGTTCGGCGTTCGGGAACTTGGCGAAGAAGTTGTCTTCCTCTGACGCCGAAAGACCGTTGTGCGTGTCGGTGCCGCCGGCCATGCCGTACTTGAATGGGTTGGTGCCCAGCTCCTGCTCGACCTTGATCCCGCTCTTGAGTGCCTCGCGCAGGTACTCATACTGGATCATGCCCGGCTTCTTCGGCACCAGCACGAGATTGCCGCGATCCCACAGCTCGTAGTTCTTCGCGAACTCGTCGGTCACCGACAGCGATGGGTGCGATTCGCTCTGCCCCTTCATCTGGATGGCCTCGAACAGCGGCTCCCATTTCTGTCGCTCCTCGGCCCAGGACTTTGTCAGCGGCGCGCCGGCAAACGTGCTCAGCTCGAACATGCGCCCGTTGGACAGGTTGCCGTTGTGCCCGATGGCCATCAGCTTGCCGCCGACGGTTTTTTCCCATTCGGTCATCCACTTCCACAGGTCCTCGGGATTTTCGCTCTGGAAGGTGGTGAAGGGCAGCACGCGGTCGGCCTTGTCCTTGCCGTCGCGGTAGATCACATTTCGGTGAAGGTTGTCGCCACCGCCTGCGTTGGAGGTCCACTCGAAGCCGATCAGCGTCGTGAAACGCCCGGGCTCGTTGTACTTCTCAGCGATGGCCGTGTTCTTGAGCCAGACGCTCTTCGCGAATTTCGGATCCATCACCAGCGGCGGCAGCTTCTTGTTCGACTGGGCGTTGATCAGCTCCATCGTCGCCTTCAGTGCCTCGGTGGGGCTGGCGGCGAACATGTCGTGCCAGCGCTTGATGGTCGGGTCGGTCATCATCTCGGCATTGCCGCCCTTGATCTCGGAGATCACGCCCATGCCGTCCGAGTGGTCGCTGATCACCACCCAGTCGAGCGGCGTACCCAGCCTGACCGGCTGGCCGCTGGTCGACATCACCTGCTCGCCGCGCGCAAAGCGCGTGGCTTCTTCCGGTCCGAGCGTCGTGCCCGAGCCGCCAGCGTCGGCCGACCACCCGGTATGTACGTGCTGGTCGCCGAAGTAGGGACGATCGGGGTACTTACGCCCTGCGTAAGGCGAGTAGCCAGGCTCCTTGTGGAACTTGCTCGGGTCGGCTGGCTGCACGTCACCAAGATCGACCGACTGGCTGCCGTCGCCGGTGGGTGTGCCACCCAGCTGCACCGTCTGCGGCTCCTCGACCGCCGGCTTGGATGAGGATGCTGCAGCCGGCTCGGTCGATGCCGGCGGCTGTGCCACCGATGCGGGTGTCTTTATCGGCGTTTGCGCAGCCCGGTCGCAACCGGCTACCAGGATTGCTGCCACCAGACACCAGAGATGATTCAGGGAAAGGCTGCGCATGGCTCTGCTTCGCTTGTTAGTTCGTTGGGGCACTATATTCCATCCGGATTTCTGTGTCGGAAATGGCGCAATTGATGGCGCAATGAATGACGCAATGAATGGCGCAATTGATGGCGCTCGATCACAGATGCCGGGCATCCCCAGCATCCCCTCGCCGAGACGTTCGACGACAGACCCTCGGCCGAGGCAGTCCCGGCCGGCTTGGCGCACGACCGGTTTGGCGCAAGACCGGCAGGGTGATTATTCGCCGGTGATATCGACGCGCCGGGCCAGCGTGTCGTCGGTGCCGCCTTCGGTCACCCGAGGCTTGCTCAATTCGACGCGTTCGACGGACACACCGGCTGCGACCAGCGCATCGCGCACGGCAATGGCGCGCTCTTTGGCGAGCTCGGCATTCTTGTCGGGGTCGCCGGACTTGTCGTGATAACCCGACACCGAAAGCCGGATACCGGCGCTGCGGGTGGCAGCCTCGATGACGGGTGCCAGCGTCTTGGCGGCATCGGCCGGCAGTGCCGAGACGCCGGTATCGAAGAGCACACGGGCCAGAAGCGGCGCTGCCGCGGTAGCGGTGCCCGGGGCAGTGAAGGACGCGCCGGCGGACGGTGCTACCGCTGAAGCAGCAGTGCCGGATGCTGACGTCGATGTGGACCCAGCGGTGCCCGGGGCGGATGTCGATGTGGACGCAGCGGTGCCCGGGCCACTCTGGAACGCGGCCGTTCCGGCGAGCACCGCGACGGCAATGGCCAGCGTGACCGCGAGTCCAATGACCCAGGCTACCAGGCCGCCGTTTTCGTTGCTGTCGTCATCCATATCGAATCGCTCGTGTCGTGTTGGGTAAAGAGGGTTGCAGGGAGGGTTGTGGGGCCAAGCGCGGCGATTATAGCTGCGCGGCGCCGACCACCATCGGCTCGGCCTCGAGCCGGATGCCAAAGCGCGTCTCGACAGCGCCCCGAATCTGCCTGGCCAGAGCGAGGATGTCGCTGCCGCGGGCGTGTCCGTGGTTGACCAGGACCAGCGCATGGCGCTCATGCACACCGGCATCACCCACCCGCATGCCTTTGAAGCCGCAGCGCTCGATCATCCAGGCGGCCGAGACCTTGACCTGACCACCCGATGGCCAGCAGGGTAGTCCCGGCTCGCGCGCTGACAAGGCGGCCGCCAGTTCGGTCTCGATCAGCGGGTTCTTGAAGAAACTGCCGGCATTGCCGATAACCGCCGGGTCGGGCAGTTTGCGGCGCCGGATGCGGCTGACTGCATCGGCCACATTGGTCGGTGTCGGCGCGACGATGTGTGCATCGGTCAGTTCGGCGCGTATCTCGCCATAGTCGAGCTTCAGATCGGCCGTGCGCGACAGTCGCAAGCGCACCGAGGTCACCAGCCAGTTTTCGCCGTCGGCATGTTTGAAGACGCTGTCGCGATAGCCGAAGGCGCAGTCGTCGGCGCTGAATGATCGGGCGGTGCCGCTGACGAGATTGATCGCATCGAGCGACTCGAAGCAATCGCGCAATTCGACACCATAGGCGCCGATGTTCTGGATCGGTGCCGCCCCGACCGTCCCGGGAATGAGCGCGAGGTTTTCGAGACCCGCCAGTCCCTGCGACAGCGTCCAGCGTATCAGCGGGTCCCAGGCTTCGCCGGCGGCGGCCTGCACGATGACAGACTTGCCATCGTCGCCCACGATCCGGATGCCTCGCAGCGCCATCTGCACAATCGGCTGCTGCGGATCGTCGGCGATCAGCAGATTGCTGCCGCCGCCCAGAACGAGTGGTGGCTGCGGATGCCCACTTCGTGCATCGTCGCGCAGTGCCTGATGCAGTTGCGGCAGATCGTCGAGGGATTCGAGGCGCCAGAGCAGTCGTGCCCGCGCATCGATGCCGAAGGTGTTCAGCCCGCGCAGCGGTGTGTCGGCCAGCCGGACCAAGCCCATGGCTCAGCTCGGGATGTAGGCGAGCCTCACGTAGATCGGGGCGAAGGCCTCGGCCTGTGTGATCTCGATCAGTGATTCCTTGGCCAGCTCGAGCAGCGCTATGAAGGTCACGATGACCACCGGCAGCCCGCGGCTGGCATCGAACATCTCGTGGAACTCGGCAAATCGGCGGTCCTGCAGGGTTCGCAGCACGATCGTCATATGCTCGCGGACCGAGAGCGCTTCTCGGCTGATATGGTGGTGCTGGACAAGCTTTGCCCGGCGCAGGATGTCGGCCCAGGCGGAACGCAGATCGACCAGATCGACCTCGGGCAGGCGCGCTTCCTGAATCTGGTCGAGCATGACCTGGGCGACCGCGAAGTCGCGACCGGCCTGCGGCAGCTGGTCGAGCCGCTGCGCGCCGAGTTTGATGCGTTCGTATTCGAGCAGCCGGCGGGTGAGTTCGGCGCGGGGGTCTTCGACCTCCTCGCCGGTATCGGCCTTGCGCACCGGCAGCAGCATGCGCGATTTGATGTCGATCAGCAGCGCCGCCATCAGCAGATATTCGGAGGCGAGCTCGAGGTTGTGCCGGCGGATCTCGTCGACATAGGCAAGATACTGACGGGTGACTTCGGCCAGCGGAATGTCGAGAATATTGAAGTTCTGGCGCCGGATCAGATAGAGCAGCAAATCAAGCGGCCCTTCAAAGCTCTCGAGGAAGACTTCGAGCGCATCCGGCGGAATGTAGAGATCGAGCGGCATCTGCCGCAGCGGCTCGCCGTGGATGCGGGCCAGGACTGCCTCCGGCGGGGCCGGCTCGGCAGCAGCGGCGATATCGACAACCGTCACGGTTCAGGTTTTGGTCTGGTAGGGATAGGCTTTTTGGGGCACTTTTGAATCGAGCAGGCGCTTGGCCTCGTCGGGCTCGACCGCGCCTTTATCCCACCAGATTGCCCGACCTTCGCGCTGGCGGGCCTCCAGCCCCGGGCGCTGCGCCTTGAGTGCCTTCAGAAAATGCGTGGCTTCGGACTGATAGAGGGCCATGACGCGGTCACCTGTGACGGGAAGCCCCCGATTGTACCGGCAGGTGCGGCACGCGCCGTGTGAGGTGATCGGGTGGCAGCGGGGCCACGCCATACTGGGCCCCGGATCAGTCTGGCTCCGGCGTATGGCGGCGGCGCAGCGCTGCCAGCGCATCGTCCAGATGCTCGAAGACATTGTGTGCGCCCATGACCTGCAGGAAACCCGAGCGTCGCAGCAGCGACATCGGCTGCTCGTTCGGTTCGGCGATGATCAGGGTCGCGCCGCGCTTTTCGAGCTGGGTCAGAAGCGACTGCAGCGCATCGAGACCGCTGGTGTCCAGGTTGATGACCTGATGCATCTCGAGCACCACCACGCCTGCGGTTTTACTACCGCGGTTGAGCAATCCTTCGAGTTTGTCGACCGAGCCGAAAAAGAGGGAACCGAAGACTCGCCAGGCCTCGGCGCGCGTGCCGTCGGGCAGGGTCGCGATGTCGGCCGGCAGCCGGATCGGCTCGACCCGCGTCAGGCTCGAAATGCGATGGATGAAAAAGAGGCTTGCCAGCACCAGCCCGACCTCGATCGCGACCGTGATGTCGAAGATCACGGTCAGGGCAAAGGTGGCCAGCATGATCGTGCGATAGCTGACCGAGAACTGGCCAAGCTTGCGGAAGGCCGACCAGTCGCCCATGTTCCAGGCCACGAACAGCAGGATGGCGGCAAGGCTTGCCATCGGAATGTTCTGCGCGAGCGGTGCCAGGACCAGCACGATGGCCAGCAGCGTGATGGCGTGGATGATGCCGGCAACCGGCGAGCGTGCGCCGCTGCGAACATTGGTCATGGTGCGAGCAATCGTGCCGGTGGCGGCGATGCCGCCAAAGAGCGGTGTCACCAGATTGGCCACGCCCTGGGCCATCAGTTCCTGATTCGGGTCGTGGCGATCGTCGATCATGCTGTCGGCCACCCGGGCGCACAGCAGCGATTCGATTGCACACAGCAGGGCGATCGAGATGGTCGGTCCGAAGAGATTTTGCACGCTCTCCCATTCGAAGGCCGGTAGTGCGAAGCTCGGCAGACCGCTCGCAATACCACCGAAGCGGCTGCCGATCGTGTCGACCGACAGGTCGAAAAACGTCACCGCGATGATGCCGATGGCCAGCACCATCACCGTGCCTGGCACGCGGGCGGCCCACTGGCGCCAGCGGGCATGTTCGGGCAGGTAGGTCTTGGGCCAGATGACGATCAGGGCCAGCGAGGCTGCGGCCAGCATCAGCGCCTGCCAGTTCAGGCTCGCACGGGCCGCCCAGAGCACACCGATCTGCGAGAGCAGGTTGGCCGGCATATGCTCGACCTGCAAACCGAGAAAATCGCGCAGCTGGGCCAGTCCGATAATGACTGCGATGCCGTTGGTAAAGCCGGTGACGATCGAGATCGGGATGAAGCGGATCAGCTGGCCCAGGCGCAGTGCGCCCATCGCAATCAGCAGCACACCGGCCATCATTGTCGCGATCAGCAGATTGGCCAGGCCGTAGCGCTCGACGATGGTGTAGAGCAGTGCGACGAAGGCACCGGCTGGCCCGCCGATCTGCACCTTCGAGCCGCCCAGGGCCGAGATCAGAAAGCCGGCGATGATCGCGGTAAAAAGGCCGGCATCGGGTTTGACGCCGCTGGCGATGCCGAAGGCCATGGCCAGCGGCAGGGCCACCACACCAACCGTGATGCCGGCCGACAGGTCGGCGAAAAAGTCGGCTCGCGTGTAGTGACGCAGCGACTCGATCAGTCGCGGACGGAAACCGGGAAAGCCCGGCTTCATTCAGCGCACCCTCATACCGGGCCGGGCACCGGGCCAGGGGTCGAGCAGGTAGACGCCGCCGTCGTCATTGTCTGAAGAGGCCGCCAGCACCATGCCTTCGCTGATGCCGAATTTCATCTTGCGCGGGGCCAGGTTAGCCACCATCACGGTGAGCTTGCCGGTGAGCTGCTCGGGCTGATACCAGGCTTTGATGCCCGAAAACACATTGCGCAGTCGGCCTTCACCGACATCGAGCGTCAGGCGCAGCAGCTTGTCGGAGCCTTCGACCGCTTCGGCGGCGACGATTAGCGCAATACGCAGATCGACCCTGGTGAAGTCGTCGATGCTGATCAGGCCGTTGTCTGAGTTCGATGCCGACGCTGAAGCCTGCACCGCTGCGCCCGGTCCGCCTGATTTCGCAGCCGGCTTGGCTGCGGCCACCTTCGTCGCAGCAGCCGGTGCCTCGGTGGGTGCCAGATCGAAGAGTGCATCGAGCTGCTTCGGGTCGACCCGCGTCAGCAGATGCTGATAGGCGTTGATCTGGTGCCCCTCGGGCAAGGGCGAGGCCAGCGCTGCCCAGTCTGTCGCTGGCAGATTCATGAAGCCGCGCACCTTCTCGGCAGTGGCCGGCAACACCGGCGCCAGAAGCAGCACCAGATCGCGAAAGGCACGCAGCGCGGTCGAGCAGCAGCGGTGCAGGTCGGCTTCGCGGGCCGGATCTTTGGCCAGATCCCAGGGCCGCTCGGCATCGACATACTGGTTGACCGCATCGGCAAACTGCATGACCTCGCGGATGGCCTTGCCGAATTCGCGCTGCTGATAGTGCGCGGCAACCGCCTCCGGTCCGCTCCAGGGCTCGGCAAAGCCTTCATGGGCGCCATGGTCGATGCCGGCCAGGCGACCATCGAAGCGCTTGACCAGAAAGCCCGCGCATCGGCTGGCGATATTGACCAGCTTGCCGACCAGATCGGCATTGACTCGCGCAACAAAGTCATCCGGGTTGAAGTCGATGTCCTCGACCCGCGCATTGAGTTTGGCGGCCAGGTAATAGCGCATCCACTCGGGGTTCATGCCAAGCTCGAGATAGCGCAGCGGCGAGATGCCGGTGCCGCGCGACTTGCTCATCTTTTCGCCCGACACCGTGATGAAGCCGTGCACATGGATTCTGTCGGGCACCTTGTAGCCGGCGAATTTCAGGGTCGCTGGCCAGAAGAGCGTGTGAAAGTAGATGATGTCCTTGCCGATGAAATGCACCTGCTCGACGTCGGCATCCGGCTTGATGAAGGACTCGAAGTCGAGACCACGCCTTGCGCAATGCGCCTTGAGCGAGGCGAGATAGCCGATCGGCGCATCAAGCCAGACATAAAAGTATTTGCCTGGCGCGTCCGGGATCGGAATGCCGAAATAGGGTTCATCGCGCGAGATATCCCAGTCGGCCATGGTGCTGGCGGCATCGGGTGTGCCTTCGAGCCACTCGCGCGCCTTGTTGGCGACCTCGGGTTGCAGCCGGCCGTCGAGTGCCCATTCGCGCAGGAATTCGACGCAGCGCGGATCCGACAGCCTGAAGAAGTAGTGCTCCGATTCACGCAGCACCGGCGTGGCGCCGGTAAGGGTCGAGGTGGGGTTGCGAAGCTCGGTGGGCGAATAGACCGCGCCGCAGACCTCGCAGGAGTCTCCATACTGATCCTTGGCGCTGCACTTGGGACATTCGCCGCGGATATAGCGGTCGGGCAGGAACATGCCCTTGACCGGGTCGTAGAACTGCTCGATGGTGCGGGTCGCAATCAGTCCGGCTGCCCGCAGCCGACGATAGATGTCCTGCGACAGCTCGACGTTTTCCGGCGAGTCGGTCGAGTGCCAGTGATCGAATCCGATGTGAAAGCCGTCGAGGTATTGCGGGCGTTCGGCGGCGATCCGCTCGACCAGTTGGCGCGGCGTAATGCCCTCGCTTTCGGCCTTGAGCATGATCGGTGCACCGTGAGCGTCGTCGGCGCAGACGAAGTGCACTTCGCGGCCCTGCATGCGCTGAAAGCGCACCCAGATATCGGCCTGGATGTACTCCATGATGTGACCGATGTGAAACGACCCGTTGGCATAGGGCAGGGCGGTGGTCACGAACAGGGGCTTTGACATCGAGGCCATGGGGCATCTCTTGAATGCGGGCAAACCCGCGCAGCCCGCTATTTTAGCGCTGCCGGGTGTAACTGCCGTGTCGGCCGCCAGCCCGCCGACCGGTTTCGGATAGACTCGACGACCGCACGCGGCGCCAGCCGCCCCTCGCGAGTCTTTCTGATTCCGGAGTCTCCATGGCCCTTACCGTCGAGCAGCTCAGCGCGGCGCTTGCCGCAGTCGTCGATCCCAATACCGGCAAGGACCTCATCGCGTCCAGGTCTGCCCGCAACCTGCGAGTCGATGGCGATCAGGTCAGCGTCGATGTCGAGCTTGGCTATCCCGCGGCCAGCCAGATCGGCCCGATCCGCACCGCGGTGATCGATGCGATTCGTGCCTTGCCCGGTGTCGGCAACGTGAGTGCCAACGTCTATCAGAAGATCGTCGCGCATTCGGCGCAGCGCGGCGTCAAGCTGCTGCCCAACGTGCGCAACATCATCGCGGTCGCCTCGGGCAAGGGTGGCGTGGGCAAGAGCACCACCGCGGTCAACCTCGCCCTGGCGCTTGCTGCCGAGGGTGCCACCGTCGGCATGCTCGATGCCGATATCTACGGCCCGTCGCAGCCGACCATGCTCGGCATCACCGGTCGCCCCGAGACGGTCGATGGCAAGACCCTCGAACCGATGGAGGGCCACGGCATCCAGGCCAGCTCGATCGGCTTCATGATCGAACCTGATACGCCGATGGTCTGGCGCGGCCCGATGGTCACGCAGGCGCTCGAGCAGCTGCTGCGTGACACCAACTGGCGCGATCTCGACTATCTGATTATCGACATGCCGCCGGGCACCGGCGACATCCATCTGACCCTGTCGCAAAAAATCCCGGTGACCGGCGCCATCATCGTCACCACGCCCCAGGACATCGCACTGCTTGATGCCCGCAAGGGGCTGAAGATGTTCGAGAAGGTCGGTATTCCGATCCTGGGGGTGGTCGAGAACATGGCGATCCATGTCTGTTCGCAGTGTGGCCATGCCGAGCACATCTTTGGCGAGGGCGGCGGCGCGCGCATGTCCGCTGACTTCGGCGTCGAGTATCTCGGCGGACTGCCGCTCGATATCCGCATCCGCGAGCAGACCGACTCGGGCCGCCCCACGGTGGTGGCTGAGCCCGACGGTGCAATCGCGGCGGCCTATCGGCAGATCGCCCGTCGCATGGCGGTCAAGGTGGCCGAGACGGCGAAGGACATGTCGTCGAAGTTTCCGTCGATCGTGGTTCAGAACACCTGAACTGCGTCAACCGGCCGCGTCGAGGGTGGCGCAGATCTGTGCATTGGCAGGGTCGTCGAGGGCCGGTTTTTTCTGCCGCAGCGCCACGTCGTTCTTGACCGCGATGATCTCGGCCAGGATCGAGACCGCAATCTCGGCCGGTGTACGGCTGCCGATGTCCAGTCCGATCGGTCCGTGCAGCCGGTCGAGCTGCGCATCACTCAGATCGAAGAGCTTCAGACGCTCCTTGCGCTTTGCGGTGTTGCCGCGTGAGCCGAGAGCGCCGACATAAAAGCATGACGATTTCAGCGCCTCCATCAGCACCATGTCGTCGAGTTTCGGATCGTGGGTGACCGCGACCACCGCACTGTGGGCATCGAGTTGCAGCGCCAGCACCGCATCGTCGGGCATGTCGCGGGTGAAGGTGGTGCCGGGGATGTCCCAGCTCAGGTGATACTCCTCGCGCGGATCGCAGACGATCACTTCGAAGTCCAGCGCAAGCGCCATCTGCGCCAGCACCCGCGAGAGCTGCCCCGCGCCGATCACCAGCATCCGCCAGCGCGGCCCGAAGATCTGATGCATCACGCCCTCATCAATCGAGAAGGCCTGTCCGCGATGCGCTGCGGCCAGGCTCACCGCTCCGCTTGCGAGATCAACGCGCCGCGTAATCAGCTCGTGTCTGGCGGTTCGCTCGAGCAGTTCGTCGATCCAGGTGATGTCGACCAGCGGCTCCTGCACCAGAAGCAGGGTGCCGCCGCAGGGCAGGCCGAATCGCGCCGCCTCTTCCTGCGAGATCCCGTAAGTGACACGGGTCGGCACTTTCACTCGCTCGCCTTTGCGGACCCGGTCGATCAGGTCGTCCTCGACGCAGCCGCCTGACACCGAGCCGACGACCTGCCCGTCATCGCGCACGCACAGCAGTGAGCCCGGCGGGCGGGGCGCCGACCCCCAGGTCTGACCGACGGTGACCAGCCAGGCCGGGTGGCCGGCTTTGACCCAGTCGCGGGCCTGTGCGAGCACTTGCAGATCGAGGCTGTCCATGAGGGTCTTGTCCGATGAAAGGGATGGAGGGGGCGGCCTGGTGCGGGCGACTGCCGGGAGTGCTTGTGGTGCAGTGGTTCAACGCACCAGGTAAGCGATCAGGGCGGCCGCAGCGATGAGCACGATGAATCCGATCTGCCAGCCCCGCGTGTCAGAGCCGGCCGACGGCGCCGCCGGCTCGTGGCCGGCATGATGCGCATCGGTGCCATGCGAATGCTCAGGGTGCACATCGGCAGTTCCGTGCGCTGTCGCGGCTGCGGCAGAATCGGCCTGGGCGGCACCTGCCTCGGCCAGGCTGGCCGCGTCGGCGGCGGCGGTTTCGGTCAGCTTGGTCTCGAAGGACTTGAAGAATTCATCGGCGATCTTGGCGGCGGCGGCATCGACCAGTCGCGAGCCGATCTGGGCGATCTTGCCGCCGACCTGGGCATTGGCTTCGTAGTCGAGCATTGTGCCGCCCTCGACCGGGGTCAGACGCACCGCAGCGGTCCCTTTACCGAAGCCGGCAACGCCGCCCTGGCCGTCGAAGGCCAGCGTGTAGGACTCCGGCTCGACCACGTCACTCTGGGTCAGGCGCCCCTTGAATCGGGCGGCGACCGGGCCGATACGGGCAGCCATCAGCACTTCGAAGGTGCTGGGGTCGGTTTGCACGATCGAATCGCAACCCGGGATACAGGCCTTGAGCATCTCGGGGTCGTTGAGCGCATCCCACGCCTGCTGGCGCGGAACCGGCAAGAGGCGTTGCCCGGTCATTTTCATGGTTGAAGTTCTCCAGTTGATTCGATGGTTTGAAGCCCAGTGACGGACCGATGTCTCAGTCAGTGGATCGGTTGGTGCGTCGCGCTGCTGCCACCTCTGATGGCTCGTGCCAGGTCTTCGAGACTGTTGAGCGAATGGACCGGCAGGTGCCGATCGACATGCGGCAGCAGCGCCCTGACACCCGATGCCTTGGGCTCGAAACCGTCATAGCGTAGCAGGGGGTTGAGCCAGATGAATTGCCGCGTAAAGCGGCCCAGCCGCGCCGCGGCTGCGCCGAGGCTGCCGTCTTCGGCACGATCGAGGCCATCGGTGACCAGCAGCAGGGCGGCATTGCCAGTCAGCACACGCCGTGCCCAGCGACGGGTGAACTCATCCAGACACGGGCCGATGCGCGTGCCGCCACTCCAGTCGCTGACCGCATGCGAGGCTGCGGCCACCGCCTCGTCCGGGTCGCGATGGCGCAGTGCGCGGGTGATGTCGGTCAGACGCGTGCCGAAGGCAAAGACTGTCACGCGGGCTTTGCCCTGCATCAGCGCATGGGCGAAATGCAGCAGGATGCGGGCGTAGCGGTCCATCGATCCCGAGACATCGAGCAGCACCACGATCGGCGGCGGACGAACCGCACGTGTGCGCCGGGCGACGCTGGCGCAAAGCGGGTCGCGGGCAGTCTGGCGCAGGGTGCCGCGCAGATCGATGCGCCCGCGTGCTCCCGGACGGTATCGGCGGGTGACGATCGGATCGATTGGCAGCCTGATGTCGCGGACCAGGCGGCAGGCGGCATCGAATTCGGCGATGGTCATCGAGTCGAAGTCGCGCTCTTGCAGGCGCTCGCGATCGGACCAGGTCAGCAGCGCATCGATCTGATGTTCGTCGCCCTCCTGCTGCTCAGCCGGGGGCGGCGTGGGCCTGGATTTGGCTGCCAGCGCCTGCTCGAGCCGGGCAGGGCGTTTGGGCTGCGGCATGGCATCGCCACGCCCCGAGATCTTGGGCAGCAGCGCGGCCATCATGCGCTCGAGCATCTTCGGGTCGCGCCAGAAGGCATCGAAGGCGGCATCGAAGATGGCCTGCTGTTCACGACGGCTGAGCAGCACGGATGAGAGTGCCGCATGGACATCGTCGCGTCGCGACATGCCGACTGCCTCGATGGCGTGAATCGCGGCCAGCGTGCGGTCGAGCCCGACCGGAATGCCCGAGGCCCTCAACAGCCGGGAAAAATTCACCAGATTTCGGGCAAACATTCCGGTCGCACTATCCGATGCGACCAGAGACGCGAGTCCCGCCGACGTCTGTTCAGGTGCGGCTGCGGGCGAGCGGGCGTCTGACATCGACGTCGAGCCGCGTCAGTCGGGACGGCTTGCCGCGGCCGCCTCACGCAGCAGGCGCTGAATGTCGTCGCCCTGCACGCGACCGATGTCTTCCTGGTATTTCAGCAGCACGCCAAGCGTGTCGGCCACGGTATCCGGGTCGAGGCTGATCTTGTCGAGCGCCACCAGTGCATTGACCCAGTCGATGGTCTCGGCAATGCCCGGCGACTTGAAGAGGTCCATGCCGCGCATGCGCTGGACGGTGGCGACCACCTGGCGCGACAGCGCTTCGGGTGCCTGCGGCACCTTGCTGCGCACGATCTCGAATTCGCGTTCGAGGTCAGGAAACTCGACCCAGTGATAAAGGCACCGACGCTTGAGCGCGTCATGGATTTCGCGGGTGCGATTGGAGGTGATGATCACATGCGGGATATGCCGCGCCTTGACTGTGCCGAGTTCGGGAATCGTGATCTGCCAGTCGGAGAGCACCTCGAGCAGGAAGGCTTCGAAAGGCTCATCGGCGCGGTCGAGTTCGTCGATCAGGAGCACTGCCGGTTGGGGCGATGACAGGGCCGCCAGCAGTGGCCGCTCAAGCAGCATTTCGCGGGAAAAGAGAGCCTGTTCGGCGCCTGCCTGTCCGCCTGCGCCACCCGCCTCGGCCAGACGGATGTGCAGCAGTTGCCTGCCGACATTCCATTCGTAGGCGGCCTGCGCAACATCCAGGCCTTCGTAGCACTGCAGCCGGATCAGCGGCGCGCCCAGCAAATGCGCCAGCGCCTTGGCCAGCTCGGTCTTGCCCACGCCCGCCTCGCCTTCGAGAAACAGCGGGCGATTGAGGCGCAGGCTCAGAAAGAGCGAGGTCGCAAGGCGCCGGTCGGCGGAATAGCCGTCACTGGCCAGTTGCGCCTGCAGCGCCTCGACACTGGCCAATGCATCGCTCAAGCCGGCACCTCTGCTCAGCCGCCAGTGGCTTGCGCCACGGCCCGGGCGGTCATCGTTGCCACCATGGCTGCCCGATAGTCAGGGCTGCCATGCAGGTCACCGTTGATGTCGCTCGCGTCGATGCTCAGGCCCTTGAGAGCTGCCGGCGTGAAGTTGCCCGACAGTGCGGTCTCGGCCGCCGTCCAGCGAAACGCATGCGATTTCGCACCGGTCACACCGACCCGTACACCCGAGGCGCTCTTGCTGACGAAAACACCCACCAGCGCAAAACGCGACGCCGGATGCTTGAACTTCACATAGGCGGCCTGCTGAGGGATCGGGAAATCGACGGCGACAATCAGCTCACCGGCTTGCAGTGCGGTTTCGAAGAGACCGGTAAAGAACTGGTCGCCCGGAATCGAACGCCGATCGGTCCGGATGGTCGCGCCCAGACCCAGGATGGCCGAGGGATAGCAGGCCGCAGGATCGGAGTGCGCAAGCGAGCCGCCGATGGTGCCGGCATTGCGCACCATCGGATCGCCGATGCCGCCGGCCAGCGCCGCCAGTGCCGGGATGGCACGCGCCACTTCAGCCGAGCGGGCAACCGTGTCATGACGGGTCATGGCACCGATGCTGACGGTGGTGGCCGACACGGTGATGCCGGCCAGATCGCCGATACCGCCAAGATCGATCAGATGGGAGGGCTGGGACAGGCGCAGCTTCATGGCCTGGACCAGACTCTGGCCACCGGCAAGAAACCGGGCATCGCCACCCGCCTTGGCGGCGCCGACGGCTTGGGCAGACTGGCTGGGACGCTGATAGTTGAATGAGTACATTGAATCGTCTCCTGTCGGTCAGGCGCGTTGGGCGATGGCACGCCAGACGCGTTCCGGGGTCGCCGGCATGGCGAGATCGCGTACGCCGATGGCGTCGGTGATGGCGTTGATCAGCGCCGGGGGCGAACCGATGGCACCGGCCTCGCCGCAGCCCTTGACGCCGAGCGGGTTGTGCGTGCACGGCGTCGAGCAGGTGTCGACGGTGAACATCGGCAGGTCGGTGGATCGCGGCATGGCGTAGTCGAGATAGGAGCCGGTCAGCAACTGGCCGGTCTCCTTGTCGTAGACCGCCTGCTCGAGCAGGGCCTGACCGATGCCCTGAGCGATGCCGCCGTGAACCTGACCTTCGACGATCATCGGGTTGACGATGTTGCCGAAGTCATCGACCGCGGTGAATTTCTCGATGCTGACAACGCCTGTGGCCGGATCGACTTCGACCTCGCAGACATAGGAGCCTGCGGGATAGGTGAAGTTGGTCGGGTCATAGAAGGCGTTCTCGTTCAGGCCAGGCTCAAGGGTCTCGAGCGGATAGTTGTGCGGCACATAGGCCGACAGCGAGACCTGCGCGAACGGCACCTTGCGGTCGGTGCCGGCTACCTTGAACTCGCCGTTCTCAAAAACGATGTCGGTATCCGAGGCCTCGAGCAGGTGAGCCGCGATCTTGCGACCCTTGGCGATCACCTTGTCGACCGCCTTCACGATGGCGCTGCCGCCGACCGACAGCGAGCGCGACCCGTAGGTGCCCATCCCGAAGGGCACCCGACCGGTATCGCCGTGGACGATTTCGACGTTTTCGACCGGAATGCCCAGACGTCCTGCGACCACCTGCGCGAAGGTGGTTTCATGGCCCTGGCCATGGCTGTGCGAGCCGGTGAAGACGGTGACCGTGCCAGTGGGATGCACCCGCACTTCACCGGCTTCGAACAGACCCGCACGGGCACCGAGTGCACCGGCGATGTTGGACGGCGCCAGGCCGCAAGCCTCGATGTAGCAGGAGTAGCCCATGCCGCGCAGCTTGCCGCGCTTGGCCGACTCGGCCTTGCGTGCCGCAAACCCTGCAACGTCGGCGATCTTCTGTGCCTTGCTCAGGGTGGCCTCGTAGTCGCCGATGTCGTAGGTCAGACCGACCGGCGTGGCATACGGGAACTCCTTGATGAAGTTGCGACGACGCAGTTCGGCCGGATCGAGTTTGTGATCGCGTGCCACCTGCTCGACCAGCCGCTCGACCACATAGGTGGCCTCGGGGCGACCGGCGCCGCGATAGGCATCGACCGGCGAGGTGTTGGTGAAGACCGCCTTGACCTCGCAGAAGATCGCCGGCGTCTTGTATTGCCCGGCCAGCAGCGTGGCATAGAGGATGGTCGGCACCGACGATGCGAAGGTCGAGAGATAGGCGCCCATGTTGGCAATGGTCTTGACCCGCATCGCGAGGAAGTGACCGTCTTTATCGGTGGCCATCTCGGCGGTGGTCACATGATCGCGGCCATGCGCGTCGGTCAGGAAGGATTCGCTGCGCTCGGCGGTCCATTTGATCGGACGACCGACCCGTTTGGTGGCCCACACCAGTGCGGTCTCTTCGGCATAGAGGAAGATCTTCGAGCCGAAGCCACCGCCGAC
>JAPLQF010000041.1:0-18304 GCA_026399875.1 Burkholderiales bacterium
CACCATCGCCTGCTCGAGCCTGTCGGCTATATCCCGCCGGCCGAGGCCGAGGCAAACTACTACCGGCAACTCTCCGGTCAGTCCACCGCAGTGGAGGCCTGACTTAACCCAACGGGCCTCCGCGATACCCGGGGCGGTTCATCGTGGATCTTTGCGCCTTCGATGCGAGCGGCAACCGATTCGATTGTGGCCAGCCCATCTATCAAGCCGATCTTCTTCGCACCCTCGCCATCCCAGATCTCGCCGGTGTCGTACTTGAAGCCCTCCTGGAGGAGTTTGCCGCGGCGCTCGCGCAGCTCCTCGGCAAAGCGCCCGCCCATGACATTCACGATGCTGTGGGCCTTTTCTTCTGCTGCCGGTGTCGAGGCCACGAAAGGATTGAGCATCGCTTTGAGCTCTCCCGACGCGTAGACCTTCTGATAGATCTCGAACCGCTCGAGCGCCTTGTGGACATCCCACGAGCTGATGACGGCCCCAATTGAGCCCACCATCGAATACCTGCCCGCGTAAATTTGATCGGCATGCATGGCGATCATGTAGCCAGCTGACGCCCCGACGTTCTGGATCACCGCATAGACGGGCTTCTTGTGTTTGGCCTTTAGCTCATCGAGCACATAGTTGATCCGCTCGGCCTCAACCGGTGCGCCGCCAGGCGAGTCGATCGCAAGGATCACGGCTTTGACGTTTGGAGTCTCGAAGGCTTTCTTCAGTGCTGCAACAACTTTCTCAGCCGAGGCCAGGGTGGTGTTGGCGATGCTGCCCTCGATGCGAACCACGCCAACCAGCGGATCGCTTGGCATCAACGACCAGCCCATGAATTTGGCCTGGAAGAAGAGCGAGTAGCCCAGTCCCATGGCGAACATGGTGGCGAGCCCAGCACGCTTGATCAGGGTCCATCGACGGTTGTTCGCCCGCTCTTTGAGAAGGTCGCCCAAGACGGCGTTGGCCATGGCGACCTGAAGTTGGGGGTCGGTGGGAAGCTTGTCGACGGCAAAGGCGCTGTCAGAAGCCCCTTGGCTGGGTCTGAAAAAGGCGGTCAATTTGCGGAACATGGTCGGTCCTGGAAAGGATTGAGGGATTACTGATCGAACATGCGTCGCGCAGCCTTGCTGAATCCGGCCGCGGGTGCGTCGGATGCTGCAGGCTCGTCTTGCGTCTGAGTCGTCTTGCCGTCACCCAGCAACGGCGCGCGGATTGCCTTGGCGCGTGCGGGCGCGTCGCCCGGTGCGTTGGTAAGTGCGTCAGTGAGTGCGTCGGTTGATGCGCGGGCAGGGAAGGGCGCTTCGCGCCTGCCGGGCCTGACGTGCGGCTCGGCTCTGATCGCAGCGCTGGCTTTACCCTGGGCTTGTGCCTGATCCCTGCTCAGTACGGGATTTTGCGTTTGTGAGGCTTGCTGATCGAGCTTACGAAGCATCGCTTTTGTGCCAGCTCGCAAGCACTCGAGCCAGGTCTTGTTGGCCAGACCGTATGGGATCTGAGCAAGCAGCTGCTCGAGCTCCGAGTTTTCGCAAGCGCCCGAGTTGTAGCGGATCACGATGGTCCGAACCGACGGAGCGCCGTCTTGTTTGCGTATCCATTCGCCCGCCACGCTTACCTCACTTCAGAGGCGGCTTCGTGCTCGTCAGCCGTACCGTTTCGATACCGGGACAAAGCCAGCGAGTATCTGCAAAAGCCCTCTGCCACCGAGAACCGACTGTTTTGCGAAAGCCGTGCGTGTGGCCATGCCTTTTGCAAAGTCTCAAGCACCAGGGGCGCGCCGCCGCCGGCAACCAGGATGCCGTCGAGCGACCGTGCGCTTTTGCCGATGAGCTGGTTGGCCTTATCGACGATCTGAGTGGCGAGAGGCTCTACCGCACGAACGACCTGTTCGCTGACGTCGATTCGTGCGCCAAAGTTTCTAAGCGTTTTGGTGCGCAGCAGATCGGTTGCCTCGGCCATCGATACCGCGATCTGGGACTGCCGAAGGCTTCGCTGCAGGTGCTCGGCTGCGATTCGCATGCCGTCGCACGATCCGAACGCGTTCTCGATCGTGTGGCCATGCAGCAGTAATGCGAAGTCAGTGGTGTATTGGCCGACCTCGATCACCGCGTAGGAGTCGTCATCGGCGTTGACCGCGTGGCTTTCCTGTCCATCTGGCGCAAAGAGCAGCTCCTGGTACGGCCCCATCGGCTGGGGCATGACTCGAATCTCGGCTCGAGGCACCAGCCTGCCGAGTTCATGCCGAAGTCCGGCTTTTTGCGAGGCATACAGAGCGCCCGGCAATCCGACGACGATCAGGGCCGACTCGATCCCCGCCATGCCAGTCGCTTTCAGGCGATTGAGGCCGCCTAAAAACAATGCCGAGTGTTGCTCAGAGTAAACCCAGTCATCTCGAAGACCACCGGATAGATCATCTCCGCCTTGTAACAGCGCTGTCTCACCGATAAAGAAGTACTTACCACCAACAAAGACTGTTTCGGCAGCTGCCCTGGCTGCTCCTTTGTCGTCATTGATCGTAAACGCAGGGCAAACCGCCGAAGGAAAGAGCAACTCTTCGCGCGTAATTCCCCTTGCAGCCACTATTTTTACAGAGCTTCTTCCGACATCGAACCCAATCGCCGTCTGCATGATCTCTCCTGTGTACTGTATATAGTTAACTGTTAACAGTGCACTGTCACTAGATAATTAGTGATAGTGATTAGTACACTGGAAAAAGTTTCAGAGAGTCTACGCGTATAATTTCAACAATTGAGAAGGATAATTGTTGGCATGGAAAGCCTTAGAAACATAGTAAGCGCCCCTAGAGTGGTCGACTCATTCGCCCAAGCTTGGCCGATTAAGGGGGGGTCGATGGGGAGCAGACCGGCGCTGATGAGTGAGAGTGTTGAGGCGACGGGCAAAAGAATCGAGGCCGTCTACGCCAGCGTTCACGAGTTGGACGGAGTGCTCGAGCACTACGCGTACGCTCTGGAGATCATTCAGCCGACCGATTCGCCCGGGAAAATCGCAGTTCGGTTCTTGCGGCGACGCGCGGGCTGGAAGGGTCCGGCGATGCACCCGCAGATAGTTCAGTGGTATCGGTCGCGCAATAACCGCTGGCTGTATCACCGACTCGAGCTGAACGAAGTGCTACGCAAGGTTCCGTCGTACACGGTGTTCCAGCCTGTCAGGGAAGACATTAAAACCTTGCTGCGGGAAGTGATCCGTCTGATGAAACACCGCGAAGCCAACCTGGCAACGCTGCACAACTTCAGCCGCCAGGCAGCCTCGCTCGCAGCGGGTAACACCGTGTTCAACGCCGGCAAGAAAGATCAGATCCTCGACTGGCTGCCCTTGCTCAAAGAAAAGCGTGAGCGGCTGATAGCCGAATCGAGGCAGGCGGTTGCCCTGGCCGATGCGGCGCTGCCTACGGACGTGGTGCCGTCTTCTGCAAGCGCGCCTCGAGTCAGTCGAACTGGGTCTGTGCGGGGGCGCCTTAACCAGACTGGGCGTCGGCCTCGGTAGGTGACGGCGGCCATCGAGGCGCGCTTGGTCTAGTTCTTCTTTTCCCGCGCGCGCGATCCATCACGCAACGGATGTCCTGATCGCAACACCGAACGCCTCAAGCCCGAGGCACCTCTAGCGATCTCTTTTTAAGGACATCTTCATGAACACCGATCTGATGAAGTCGATCTATGACTCCTTTGCCAACAAGGCTGTCGAAATCTTTAACCAGGAAGGCCAGGCCGAGTCGCAGCTCTTCGTGATCTTTGACTCTGATTCGGAGAAGCGGGCTTTCTTCGCTTTCCCGCCGGCCTTCGCTCAAGAGATTCTCAACACCGAGTCGGGCAGGGACCGTTTCAAGTCTTTGCTGCATCGCATCCTGAGCGATCAGAGCTTCCATAAGCACCTGATTAAGCAGGGCTTCCAAAAGCCGCAGATGGTTGTGCAGATCACGGAAGCCTGGGTCTCGAAGAACTTGAAGTCTGGTGACGTGAACGGATTCAAGCCTTCAGAGGATCCGAACCGAACCGAGGCGATTTTGATTGCGTTGCACACCCCCGATCGCTCGCTCATCGGAATGTGCCCGATCCTGGATCAACCGACTCGACACGCTGAGTACGGTGAACTCGAGCTCGATGCTCGAAACTTCGGTCGAATGAGCCTCACGACCGAAGAAGTCTTGCAGTAACTGTTTCCCCACAAGCCCTCGTCCCTCGGACCTGGGCTTTTTCTTTTGCTCCTTCCTCCCTCGCACCATCACCTCGAGCATGCCCCGCGCCCGCGTCTCGCCTTTGGCTCGGGCGGACGCTCGTGCGACCTATCACGCAACGGATGTCCTGATCGCAACAAGATCGCCTCGCTTTGAGGTCCACTTTTTCTGCGAAAGGACATTCCCATGAACACGATCAACTTGATCCTGAAGACCGCCTCACTCCAGGTGTTCCCGTTTCTGTCTGCCTGGCTTTCATCAACCATCGAACGCATTGACAAGGCCGGCGACGCTCTTGTCGAGTGGGCTAGCCCAGTAGATCCGGACTGGCGCTGGATTGGACAAGGCGATGTCTTGTTCGAGCGAACCCTGAGCGAGAACGGCTTTGTTTTTGTTGGCCGCCTCAAGCGTGATCGGGAGACCTGTGGAAGGTATTTCGGTGAATTTGGATCGGACTACAAGTACGGATGTCTTGCGAGTGGAGATGGCCGATTTTTCTATCCGGCGATCCCTTATGAAGAGCACATTCGCAAGCTTGTGACCGATGAACACCTGTCGCTTCAATCGGCTCGCATTCGTGCGGAGATCCTGGTTCGAGCAAACCTCGAGATGGCGCTGCGGCATGAAAACGAGTCGCCTTTCTACACCTTGGCGCTTTCGGTAAGGTCGGAAAAGCAGACTGAGTCTGAAGCTCCCCTGGCTGAAACCTCGGTCAGCGGGCTGTCGGCGTATTTCACGCCGCTGAATATGGATCCAGGTGTTGAAGACCTGTTCCAAGACTTAAAGGTTGAACTCGTGCTTGACGCGATACAGACGATTCGTTCGATTTGCCAAGGCAACCGAACTCATCGTTGAGAATTGTTTTCCCCAAAAGCCCTCGTCCTTCGGACTTGGGCTTTTTTTGCCTGGGCGAACTCTTCACGTCTAAATCCGTGACAAATGTCATGTCGGATTTTTTTACACTTTTCGCCTAAGAACACAGCCTGTTTTTTCGGCTTTAAGCCCAGAGCCAATCTTCGAAAGCTGGCATGAAATTAGCTGTTAAGGATTAGTCTCGGTCGCGCTTTGCCTCCGTGTGAACTAAGTCACAAACCGACAGGGAGCAAATAAATGACGCGGACAGCAGCGATTGTGGGAGTGGTGCTGGGGCTAATGGCGGGTGGTGCGAATGCCACTTTGTACAGCCGGGATAACGGGAATATGGTCTACGACGATGTTCTGAACATCACCTGGCTGGCGGACTGGAACATGAATGGCGCGATGGGCTGGGATGCTGCCAACACCTGGGCGAATACTCTGGTTGTTGACGGCTACAGCGGCTGGCGACTGCCGACCTCGCTAAATCAGGACGGAAGCGGCCCGTGCGAACGCTACAACTGCACAGGCAGTGAAATGGGCTACATGTTCTACCAGAACTGGGGTGCGACTGCGAGAAACCCGTATTCAAGCGGAACGAATACAGCTAATTTAGAGTTGTTCAAAAACGTGCAGTCCGGCCTCTACTGGTCCGATACGGAGTACGGTTATGGCAGCGCGTGGTGCTTCTATACCTACGATGGCTTCCAGTACCCACGTCGCGATCCGAACGATGCCTTGTTTGCGGTAGCGGTGCGCTCCGGCGATGTGGCCGCCTCTGTGCCGGAGCCCGGGACGGTGGCGCTGCTGTCACTGAGTTTAGGGGCGCTTGGGTTGGTGCGCAGAAGGCGGCCAGTTTGAGTCTTTGGGTCTTAGGAGGCTTGGCCCCTTTGTGGATTCGGGGGCTGTGCCCCGGTTCGAATTTCTAAAACCCCGGCCGGACCAACAAAATTCGGACTCTGTACAAAGAACAACCCGCGTCGGCCGGTTTTCGATTTTCTAGTGGGTCGCGACCAGAAACGCTATTACCCAGACAGAGCGCTCTAGCCACGGCGGGACGCCTGCAATGCAGGTCACGACGATCGCACTGATGATCGCGGCCGACACCATGACGGTACGAGACTGGAGCAGAGTCAAGATCCTCATGCCGCGCGCTCCCGCAGTCGCGCCCAGAAGTCTGTGTGCAGGTAATCGGCGTCGATGGGTTGGATCTTGCCGTTCGCTGTGACGGCAAACACTCGCCAGGTAACCAGCTCATCAAGTTGAGGGTAGAGCGACTCTTCCTCGAGGCCGAGTCGAGCGACGATCGCATCGAGCACCCGAAGACGCAGCGACCCGGAGCAAAACGCCTCCTCGAGGATGCTGAGCCAAAGCGCCTGTGCCGTTGCTGAGCAACGGGACAAGCCTTGATGTTCGGCGAAGGCCTCGATCTCCAGATCGAATGGTAGGCAATGGACGGCGTTTTTCATCTAGTTGCTGTTCCGCTTGGTTTTGCTCTTGTGAGTCCGAGTCCGTGTCTGGGTTACCCCCGGCTGCGTCGACCAGAGGTTGATCCTCCGATTGGATTGCAGGTTGAGTTCCGGTGGCAAACCCCCTAGCAGGAAGCCGATACCAAAGAGGCCGAAGTCGCAGGCCTGGTTGTCGCGCGCGCTGGCTTGGTCGAGGACGGGATCGGCTTCGACTGGCTGATATTTGAAAGGCTTGGCCTTGGCAGGCTCGGCATTGACACGAGCGTCGACAGCGTTGGCGACATAAAACCTGCGGTGGCGTCGTTCAACCGCCGTGGAATGCGCGATCAGTCGGCCTTGCTGTTCAAGGGAAAAGACCAGGGAGTTCACAGTTCGGTAGTCGATCTGAGTGAATTCGGCGATGCGATGCAGCGTGTTGAAACCGCTGGTGATTGCTTCGACCACACGGCGCGACTTGGCGCCGTACGGTCGGCCGGGTGGTGACGCGTTTTCCGCAAGGGGAACTCCCTAGACGGCCGTAGAGGTGCTCGAGGAGAGGTTCGTCGGGGTCGTGGCGTACATGGCGTGCGTGTCTTTGCGTTGTGGCGTTGTCGGTGAAGGCAGTAGCAGTATTCGAAAAATAGTTCACCGGAATCGTGATTTATTGTGCGTCTTCTTGAAAAGAGTACAACACGATAGCTTCGTTATGCAATAAAAAATTAAGAGAGCTGAATAGTATTTTTCGACCTTCATGGCAACGGATGTCCTTGGGCAACTTGAACGCCCATCTCGGGCCCTATCCACGATCCCTATGACAAGGATTTCCCATGAATGTTTCGAAAAAATCTGCAAAAAACGCTTCAAATACGCCTTCGCACAAGCCATCGAACCGCGCTCTCGCCATGCTGGCCAGCATCATCGGCCGTCGTCATGGCATCGAAGTGGTTTTTGACGCTGGTGTTCAAACGGCGGCAACTGATGGAAAGAAGATCTATCTGCCGTTGATTTCGGATCTTGGAAATGATGATCACGTCGCTTTGATCGAGGGTCTCCTTGACCACGAGGCGATGCATGTCCGCTTTACGGACTTTTCAGTGAAGTTGGGTACGTACGGCCCGATTGTCGCGACGCTCACGAATCTTTTCGAAGATGTCTGGGGCGAGCGTGAGCAGGCTGTGGTTTACCCGGGCTGTGCCAGGAACATCCGAAAGTCGATGCAAGTCATGATCGAGATGGGTCTGTACAAAGGCCCGGACGCAGATATCTCGAATGAGGCGCCGGCATCGATTCTGGTGAACTGGTTAATCAATGGGCTTCTTGCTCGCTGGTACGGACTCGATGAGCTGCAGGTCTTTACTGCCCAGTATCGAGTTCATGTTGACGCGGTGCTCGGTAAAGACCTGGCTGATGAGATCTGGACCATAGCCTGCAAGGTCGACGGCATTTCTTCGACGAAAGAGTCTCAGAAGTTGGCGCTCTCGATCGTCAATCTATTGAAGAAGAAGGCGAAGGAACAGCCCGAGCAAGGCCAGCCTCAGCAAGGTCAACCCCAGCAAGGCCAACCCCAGCAAGGTCAGCCCCAGCAAGGTCAGTCCCAGCAAAATCAGTCCCAGCGAGGCCAGTCCCAGCAAGGTCAGTCCCAGCAAGGTCAGTCCCAGCAAGGTCAGTCCGAGCAAGACCAGTCCGAGCAAGGTCAGTCCGCGCAAGGTCAGCCAAGCGATGCACCGTCCAGCCCTTCAGCCCTCGAGTCGATCTTGTCTGCAACTGCAGATCAGATTGCCGCTGGGGATATGGGTACCAGGATCTGTGCGGCACTCGCTTCTGAAAAGAAGGGGGGGCGCGCTTCGAACATCGATCCTGCTGAGTTGGCGGTGGAGATGTCCGGTTCTGCGGGCGGTCAAATGATCAGACTCAGGCCGCGCCAGAAAGTGGATACGGCCCTTGATGAGCGCAGTCGCTTGCGTCAGGAGGCTGCATTTACTGCAAGTCGTCCGATTGCAGTTCGATTGGGCAATCGTCTCGAAGATGTTCTTCAAGCACGCACGGATTCGGTAGTCCTTCACAAGAGGTCTGGTCGAAAGCTGTCTTCGCGCAGAACGCCTGGGATTGCGCTTGGGAAACTCGATGTCTTTCGAAACGAGGAAGAAGGCCTTGAGCTGGACACTGCCGTGTCCTTGCTGGTCGATGCGTCTGGGTCAATGTCGGACAATTTCGAAGGGTATCGAACTGGCGCGACTGACGAAGGCAGTCGAATCGTCTCGGCGCTTGCGGTTTCGATCGCAGCATCCTTGGCGCTCGACAAGCATTCGATTCCGTTCGAAGTCGCGTGTTTTGGCCAATTCTTCGTGCCTCAGAAGTTGTTCGATGAGCCATTCAGGACGCTGAAAACGACCTACCTGGCTGAATACCTCGGTGGCACTTTGACAGGCTGCGCTGTTGCGAAAGCAACCACCAGTTTGCTGAGTCGGCCGGAGTCCAGAAAGGTGCTTGTGGTCATTACTGACGGAGATCCGGACAACGAACGGACCTCTGCTGCGATGATCAACGAGTGCAGGATGCTCGGAGTGGAAATCGCGCTGGTGTTCATCGGCAACGATGGGGTTTTCTTCGAAGACATGCTGAAGAAACTCGATTTCAAGGTCAGCCGTGCGACCGATGCGAGCAATCTCGCCAAACAGTTTTTCGAAGCTGTTGAGAGTTGTATTTAGTTCTCCCCAAAAGCCCTTGTCCTTCGGACTTGGGCTTTTTTTATCGTTTCACTGATGTCGCTGCGTAGCGGTTCAAATGCAACTCATTAGTGGCCCACCTCTTTTTGGTGCCGCACCGCCAGGATCGTTACGGAATACGTGTCGACGCGATAGCGGGCCACGTATCCGCTATCGCCGAAGTCGATGATCCACTCGCGG
The DNA here is from genome assembly GCA_026399875.1 of Burkholderiales bacterium. Classification (GTDB taxonomy): domain Bacteria; phylum Pseudomonadota; class Gammaproteobacteria; order Burkholderiales; family Burkholderiaceae_E; genus UBA4615. The sequence continues at coordinate 9,381 of JAPLQF010000041.1, forward strand.
AACTCATCGGGCAGGTCCTCGATGGGTCTTCCTATCCCAGGCTGTTGCTCCAGCAGCTTGATGCCTTGGCGGATGGCCTTCACCGCCCGTTTAGCCGCGTCTGGGTTCGCGGGAGCGAGAAAGCGATAGAGGCGCTGCAAATCGAGCAGCGCCGGCGGTGACCAGATTAGCCGTGGCATGTCGGCGGATCGATGTCCTTGCCCTCTTCGAGCTGGGCAAGCCAAGCATCGGCCTCATCGGCGGACACGTGCAGTCCGGTGGCGCGATATGCTTCCCAAGCCTTGAGCGTGTCTTGGCGAAAGGCCTCACGCTTTTCTTCACGGTCAACATACTGGGTGATCGCCTCGCGCATCAGCCAGTGCGAGGTGCGCTGGCGTGCGTCAGCTAATCGCTTCAAGCGCGCTTTGGTGTCTTCGTCAATCTTGATTGCCACAGGGCGGGCGGTGGTGGCTGACATAGCGCTTTACCTCTTAGTATCGCGAGGTATTACCTTACCATACCAAAGAGGCTGGGTCTGGTCGATGCCCTGGAAGTGGGCTTTTTTATCCAGCTCGGACCGCCGCAATGCGCCTTGCAAAACTGGGGTGCGTCGAAAACCCGTCCTTGAGCCAACTGGTGAAGTCGGGCGCAGCACTAGGTTTTCTCACGCGCTCTTTCACCAGGTTGCGCAGTTCTAAAAGTGTTGCGGCTGCCCGCTCGGATCCCACCAGGCCTGCTGCACGCCGATCAGCTGCGAACTCGCACTGGCGCAGCACCGCCAGGTAGCCGAGCAGGATCATCGGCGCCAGGCCGCCTGGTATGCCGATCAGCGTCTTTCCCGCAAACAAGCCCGCGAAGACGAATGCCTGAACCAAGGTATGCCTCGAGCTGATGTGGCCGATCTCGTGCGCAAGGATTCCCTCGAGCGTTGAGGCCGTGACGTGGTTGCTCAAGCCCTTCGTGATGAAGATGGTTGACCGGCTGGGCATGCCAACACCGAACGCGATGTGGCCAGGATCATCAACCATGACCAGCCGCGGCGCCCGGATCCCAGCTTCGTTTGCCAGCCGTTGCGCAGTGACGGTGAGTTGTTCGAAGTTGCGCTCGAGCTCGAGCTCGGGTTCAAGGCGAAGGTCAATGGCAGGGGAGGGCGAGGCCTGCTTGGCTGATTTTTCTGGTGTCTTCGCCACCGCCTCCAAGACCGCCGGCGAGATCCACGGGTAGGCGAGAAAACACAGCGCGGTGATCGATGCATCGATCGCGCTGGTAGCAATCCCGGTTCCAACGCCGATTGCGCGCGCTGCGATATCGATCGCGGCGATCAGTGCCACGACAACGAGAAAGGCCAGGGCAAGCCGGCCTGCGCGCATCGGAATCATGTTCGTGATTCTGGGCCCTGAGTCACGGATCCGGCCAGACCTGGTCGAACCGTAGCAACAGCCTGTTCGAAACAGCCGACCAACGGCAGACCCCTCCTCCAGGGCTTCGTCCTTTGGAGGAGGGCGTTTCGTTGCTTTTGCTTTTCCCGCATGAGCGACCCATCACGCAACGGATGTCCTGATCGCAATACGAACGCCTCAAGCCCGAGGTCATCCCCACGATCCCTAAAGGACATACGCAATGAACACGAACGTATCGAACGCAAGCTCCTCCGCTGTCCGTACCCTGGGCGAGCTCTTTAATGTCAGAGACCCAAAGGTTTCCGCGATCGGTTTCCCCGTGAACCCGAATCCCGGTCCTCTGTGCCCTGAGATCGAGCCTTCCTACGAGTTCCAGGAAGACCATGTCAGAAGGTTGTTGCTTTGGATCGGCGGAGTGGCTGGACGCACTTTGTTGATCCACGGCCCAACCGGTTGCGGAAAGTCCTCCCTGGTTGAGCAGCTGTGCGCTCGTTTGGGGAAGGAGCTGTACCGGGTGCCTTGTCACGCAAAGATGGAGTTTTCTGAACTCACCGGCCAAATGACTTTGTTGTCTGATGGCTCCACGAAGTTCGTGTACGGAGCTCTTCCACGCGCTATGTCAAACGGATCGGTGCTCCTGCTGGATGAAATCAATTTCATGCCGGGCGGGGTCGTCGGTGCGTTGAACACCGTGCTCGATGGTGGACCGTTGTTGTTGTCAGAAACCGGCGAGCTGATTCGCCCGCATTCGGACTTCCGTATCTGCGCGACTGGAAACGCCATCGATCGAGGTGATGACTCGTCTCTCTACAAGGGAACCCAGTCAATGAACCTCGCGTTGATGCAGCGATTCTTGGCCCTCAAAGCGGACTACCTGCCTGTTCTGGAGGAGGCCGCGATGCTTAATCGTGCTGTGTCTGGATTGCCTGCAAAGGTGATTGAGGCGCTGGCTGAAATTGCATCCGATGTCCGCGTGGCTTTCAAGAACGGAGACATTGAATCGACCGTGTCGACCCGGACTCTGGTCAAGTGGGCGAAGGTTCTTCAGGCGCGATCGGCAGTTCTTTTCGATCGTCCGGAAGAGGAGATCAAGTTTGCGCTCCAGTTCGTTTTGACCGACCTCCTTAAACCCGAGGACGCCAAGGCAATTGAAGGCACGCTTTATCGCAAGACAGCAGGGTTGGTTTTGGCTCGACCAGGTCAGCCCGAGCCGGCCGCTTCCGCTGTTCAGCCCGACAGCTCAACCGTCGGTGCCGCACAAGGGAGCTCGGATCGTGTTGTTCTGGATTTTCTGATCAATCCATCCGATCAGACTAAGACTGGAAGCATCACTTACTGGGCCGGCGTCAAACCCGAACCAGGTCAGAACGGCTCTGTCATGAACGGCACGATTCATCCGATGCTTCAGGATCGATTGACCAACGACAAGAGTCGGCTCTGGTTCGAAAAGACGTTGCTGTCGAAAAAGCAGGTTGGCTTCACGTTCCACGTCGCAGTTCTTGTAGAGCCCAGAAAATGGGACTTCGTTGCTCGTCAAGCGGCTCGATTGATTGATGGTGCTCTGAGCAAGCGTTGGATCGGCGGCGTTCCTGGACAAATCATGTGTGTCCAGCCGGAGCCGCTCGAGCTTGCAATCAAGATCGCTGAGAAGTTGCAGATCGAAGACGTCAAATTCGTCCAGGCCTAGCCTTGATTTTTCTTTCCCCAAAAGCCCTCGTCCCTCGGACTTGGGCTTTTTTCTTTTCTTTTCCCGCACGACCAACCCATCACGCAACGGATGTTCCTTGGGCAAAACGATCGCCTCAATTCCGAGGCACCAACCAGGAGATCATCATGTTCGATACCCACGAGTTCGTGTCCACGCTGAAAAGCGCAGGCGCTACCGAGCAGCAAGCTACAATCGTTTTGCGAGCAGTTTCGAAAGCGCTTGATACCGAAAGAGAGGGCCTCGTGACCAAAGACGCCTTGAACGATTTGAAGCTTTTCATCGGCACTCAGTTTGCTGAGTTGAAGGCCGAGCACTCGCTTGAAATCAGAAACCTTAAATTCATGACTGCGACGACCTTGTCGATCGCGCTTGTTGCAGTTGGCAAGTATCTGTTTACCTAACTGCCAGACTGACCAGAGTAATTCCCCTCAAAAGCCCTCGTCCCTCGGACTTGGGCTTTTTTCTTTTCTTTTCCCGCACGAGCAACCCATCACGCAACGGATGTTCCTTGGGCAAAACGATCGCCTCAATCCCGAGGCACCAACCAGGAGATCATCATGTTCGATACCCATGAGTTCGTTGCTACGACAAAAAGTGCAGGAGCGACGGAAGAGCAGGCTACACTTGCTCTGAAAGCGATTGCTAAAGCGATCGAAACCGAAAGGGAGGGCCTCGTGACCAAAGACGCGATGACAGATCTCAAGCTCTTCATCGGAACTCAGTTTTCTGAGATGAACGTCGAGCTATCCGCGTTGGATCACAAGTTATCTGCTGATATCAAGAACCTCCGATTCGTCATCTTGGCGACTTGGTCAGTCCTGATTGCTGCGATCGGGCTCATGGTCAAGTACCTGATGCCCTGAACTCCTGACGTTAGACCGAAAGCCGCTCTTTCCCCCCAAAAGCCCTCGTCCCTCGGACCTGGGCTTTTGTCTTGTGCTTTTCTTTTCCCGCACGAGCAACCTATCTCGCAACGGATGTCCCTTGGGCAACACGATCGCCTCGATCCCGAGGCCTTACCCATGAAAGGACATCCTCATGAACAAGAATTCCCAAGCCATCCTCGAGAAGGTCAGCCTGGTAGTTGTCACCACTCGCACCGTTTCTCCGTTACGGGACACGCACGAAGGCGGGCAGGTTGGATCTCGAATCAGCAAGGTTCTGCAGAGCTGCTTTGATCCGACTGCGCTTCGGCCGTTCGGGCGCATGAAGCAGGAGTCGCGGCGTCTGTGCTCAACATTTGGCACCCGCATCGAGTCGCTCGGCGCTTTCGCGATTCCGCTGGAATCCACCGATCGCCTGCTCGAGGAGCTCGGCCGAATCGATACCGAATGGCAAGAGCGCAGAAACGAGCTTGCCGACGCAATCGAGTTCCAGGTGAAAGACTGGGCTATGAAGAATCCGGCCGAACGCGATGCAATTCTGGCGCTCGCACCCAGCCGTGACGACGTGATCGAAAGCACCCGGTTTTTCTTCACATCGTTTCGGTTGCGTGCTTCAGATGTCGAAGACAACGGTGGCCTGGAGCAAGACCTCACCGGACTTGCAGGCCAAGCGCTCTACGAGTTCTCGGTCGCGCTTCGCGATGCCTCGGTCCACAAGATCGTTGGCACCGATTTCACCAAGGGTGTTTTTGAGGTGTTGTCTCGACTGGCAAGAAAGGCTGAGTCTTTGGCTTTTCTGGGTCCAAGCATTGCAGAAGTGGCTTCTGTGCTGACCAGCACAGTCGCGATGCTGCCGGCTGATGGAACCCTGAACGCAGCTCACGCGATCATGGTTCGGTCGATCATCGATCAGATGCTCGAGCCCAGAAAGTTGGCCGCAAGCGGGTTCCTTTCGCTTCGCGCCAACATGAACGCAGCCGCGGTCAGTGCAGTCGCACCGACTCAAACGCCTGTTCGAGAAACCGTCGAACCAAGCCGGGCTGCTGCATTTGCCTGGTGAGCATTACCTTCCCCCAAAAGCCCTCGTCCTTTGGACCAGGGCTTTTTTTCTTCTCACTGGGCAGCAATCCGATAGTTTCGCTGTTAGATCCCGCAATCAACGACACGCAAGCCAAGGTGTTCTTCGAATGGGTGAAAGTCTCGATCGCTGTGCAGCAATCGATAGCCATCCAACAAACAACGTGTCGCAATGATCACGTCGATGGTGCCTCGAACGGTAACGCTACGCGCACGAAGACGCCGGTAGTTTCTCGCCGCTTCAACGGCGACACCCTCACTACAAAGTGTGACCTGTTCGAGTCGCCCCAACATGCGCCTTGCCTGAGTAAATCCTCGGTCTTCTTTGAACCCGCGCAGCACTTCGGCCAGGATCAAGTCGCCTACAAGCAAGAGTTCATCGCCAAGGTGCTGGTCTAACCACGCTGCCTGCGCTGTGTCGACATTGCGGAAAAAATCGATCCAGACACTGGAGTCAACCAAAATCACTTGTCACGCCTCATGGCGTCGAGGTCTCCCTCCCACTCGTACTTACCGCGAAGTTTTCTCAGCGCGGTTTGCTGCTTCAGTCGCAGCAGAGTTCGTAGCCCAAGTTCAACGACCTCGCGCTTTGTCTTAACGCCAGTCGCTTTGAGGGTATCCGCCATCAGGCGGTCATCAATCACGATGTTCGTTCGCATGGCTCACTCCCTTGTGGCTAAGCGTACACATCATACCTTTAATCGTACACATTCATCCGCGCAGCTTGCGGCGTGTCTTTGAGTGACGGTCGCACGAAGCCGGCCCGCCGAACAAACAAAAAGGCTTCCGAGAGGGGATCTCCGGAAGCCTTTTCGTCCCTAGTCTTTCGCCGATTGACTCGGCGACGGCGCGAACTCCCTGGGAAGGAGGCAACACGACACGGATCGCACTTATCCGCCACTCCAAGGATCAAATCAATCCCGACTCGATCGAGGGAAAGTGTACATCGGCGAGTTACGCGATGCAAAGTAATTTTTATGTAGGTATCTCTTTTTGAACCTGACAAACGAAAGAAAGCAGTTAAAAAAATCTAGGTTAATCCGACGGGACTAGACGCAAAGTCGCCCTGAATCAACCTGGTGAAGCTCTAAAAACTCTTTCTGGTAGCTGGTTTCCACCGTTGCTGGGTGACGGTGGACGTTCTCGAGCCTTCATTGGCTGGCGCCAGGCGAGTGTGCGAGGCTGGTCGTTTGGTACTAGAATTTTGGTATGTCAGAAAGCAAGATGATTTGAATGCATGTTTCTTTTGGAAAATTATACTGCCTATCATGTGAACCACTTAAGCGCACCTATAGCTATGACGACCTCATCCATCAGGCACTACCTTGGACTGGAGCACCCCTCGGGCGTGGGGAGTGCTTCGGCTTGGATCGTTGCTGGACTTGTGTTGGCAGCAGGCCTTGCAGGTTGCGGCGGCGCACCGTCGGACTCTGGCTCGAGCAGCTCGAGCAACGGTTTAGGTGGAACTGCTGCGAATACGCTGCAAAAGCGCTTCGACTACCCCAACGTGATCGATGCCACCTTTGGCAACAACGGCACGGTGTCGGTGAGCACCGGCTACTCCGAGAAAGTCACGGTCAACGGCTTTCAGACACACGATTTCATCGTCGATCGATTGGGCCGAATCGTTGTTGTCGGCTTTCGTTCAAGCGGCGATCGGGAAGCCTGGATCTATCGGATGCTGCCTGATGGCACACCCGATACCTCCTGCGGGACAGGCGGATGGAGTTCGTTCACAACCGGTGGGCCAGCCACCCCCAGAAAGATCGTCCAGCTCCCGGACGGTCGTTACGTTGTGGGCGGCTACGTCGGGTTATCTGGCATCGCTGCGATTGCAGAGAACTGCTCGCTTGACCGCAGCTTTGGCACAAACGGGTTCGCCCCCATTCCTTCAGTTCCGGTGTTTGAGATCGCCGGTGCAGTCAACGCCCTGGCCGTCGACTCGAGCGGGCGAGTCCTTGCAACTGTTGAGAACACGCTGAGCGGAAGACTTGTCGTTGCACGGTTCCTTTCCACCGGCAATGTCGATTCGAGCTTTGGCACCGCGGGAGTCGCCTCGCTCAAGCCCACCGATGGCACCAATGAAGTTATTGGCACAGACATCGCGATCCGACCCGATGGGCGAATCCTTATTGCTGCGCAGATGATCTACAGCGCACAAGTTGGCTACTGGGCCGGCTTTGCTCAGTTGCTGCCCACCGGTGCGCTCGATGTCTCATTCGGCGAGGCCGGCTTTGTTTCGGTGAAGCCGATCCCGAACTTCATCGCGAGTCCGAAGTCGATGGTGCTGCTACCCGATGGCTCGGCGATCCAAGGCGGTCTGACTCAGCCTGGTGTGCTCGTCGGAACCGGGATGCTCGTCGATGCCTACTGGCTCAAGGTCGATGCCAGTGGGCGCCCCGATGCCCGATTCGGCAATTCAGGACTGCTCATCTGGAACGCGGGCCCACAAGGGTTCGATGGCCAGAATAATGTCGGGGCGATGGCGGCGGTCGGTGCAAACGGCGATCAGTTCGCAAGTTGTCAGTACTGGATGAATCGGACCGCACCGACGAGCCAGGCGACCCTCGCCTCTCAGCAATCGATTGTGCAGTGGCGTTCCTCAGCAACGGGGGCGCTTCAAACCGAGTACGCCAATGGCGGTACAGGATGGCTTCCGCGAGATAACGATCCCAAGAGCGAACTGTGGAATCGCTGCATTGGGCTGAAGGTCGGCAAGGACGCAAAGCTGCTGGCGTTGCTTGAGCTCGGCTCGGTGGAGAGAGCGCTTACGCCAATGTTCGCCGTGGCACGGATCAAGTGATGCCGGGCGCTTTTCCTCGCGCAAGCGAGTCCCACGCCGCGCATGCGGCTCACTCTGGTGGCGCAGCCACCTCACCCGCTGCGCAAGCAGCTCAACCGGCGCGCAAGTCGCCTCAAACGTCCCGGCCGAAGGACGGGACTGTTTCCGGTTGGGACTTTGCCTTTGCCGTTGCCGTTTCCGTTGCCTTTGTTGGTGAACGCAATTGAGTGAGATCTTCATCGGTCCCCGAGAAAAGAAAGTCCTACGGGTCTTGGCGCGATCGCCTGCTGGATCGATGCACGAGTTGGCGCAACGGGCTGCGAAACGGCCTCTGTGCTCTGAGAGAGATCTGCACACGCTGCGAATCTATTGGTCGGCGACCGAGTTCCTGGCCATGGCCGGCTATGTGGATCACCGATGGGCGTTCGGACGTTCTGAGATTGCCCTGAGCAAGCAGGGTGCTCGCAAGGCCTTTGAGCTTGGGCTGGTGCAAAGCAGATGGCGCAAGGTGTCGCCGTCTCGAAGCCTCGCGTCTGCAGGCATGGGAGCGATGGTTTTGGCTGGATGCTCTTTGTTTGCGCCAGCTGCCTCTGTCGCTCCGGCGCCAGCGGCGCTTCAGGCGTATGCGCCCACACCAATTGCGGCAGGTAAGGTCGTGCAGATCTCGACAAAGACAACTGGTGCGTACTGGAGCTATTGCGAGGACAACTGCCCAGGGCCGACGAAAAAAACGCTGGCCTCTGTCGCTGCGCCAGCGCCTGCCGTTGCTGAGCAACGAACGCAAAAGTTAAATGTGGCGGCTGACGTGGCCTTCGGGTTTGACAGCTACCAGCTCACCGCAAAGGGGAGGGCGGAACTCGATCGGCTTGTGGCAACGATCAACGCATCGAGCGGCTCCAAGGCTGCATCAATCGTGGTTGTCGGCCACACCGATCGGTTGGGCTCGGATGCCTACAACCGTCGGCTCTCAGAGCAACGGGCCCAGGCGGTCAAGGAGTATCTCGGGCCGATCGCGAATGCTGAGTCGATCACAGCCCAAGGGTTGGGTCGGTCAGATCCGATGACCGGGACGGCATGCAATTCGGTTCGGGATA
>JAPLQF010000041.1:18312-27935 GCA_026399875.1 Burkholderiales bacterium
GGACCGCAGGGTCGAGATCAATGTTGTGGCGTCTGGTCCTCGGGGACGGGATAGTTCAGGCTAATCACGATTTCGAGGTAATGCCTTATCCAGTTCGCCCTGAATAACCCGAAGAGCAACTATCCATGCGGGTTTCCGCTCAATTAGATGTCGTGCAATCTGCAGGATCTTGAGATAATAGATATCAGGTTGTAAATCTTATGGCGGCAGAGTTGCGTTAATTGCATCTCTAACTTCTTGTCGATACCTTCGAAAAACTATATCGGCTCTAGATCCTGCAGGTTGAGCTGTTTCGCGACCCTCTTGAATAGTATGGCTACCGACTGTGCCGTGCGCCTCGTTCGCCGTGCCTTAGCTCCGCTGACTCTCCGCACCGGCCCTCTAACCTTTTGCTCACGGCAAGACGCGCAGTTCAGCTCGCCTCAAGCCTTCTGTTCGAATCAACTGCGGCAAACAAGTGGCTCGCCAGTGCCGACGGCGCTGCCCGGGCTGCGGCGCCGGGGAGCTCAAGATCATCGAGGCGATCCTGCAGCGGGCAGTGATCGAGAAGATCCTCACCCACCTGGGGTTGGATCCGCGACCGCCGCCCCGGGGAAGGGCGAGCGAGGCGGGGCACGCCTTCGCCGCAGATTGAGAAGCGTTCGCCATCCGGGGCGCGAGCCATGGGCTGCCGCTCCAGCGCTGCAGTTGGGATGGCGGCTGCGCGCCGTGTCCGACATCAGGCCAGAGCCCGGGATCGAGTGCAAGAACGCGACCCCCGGAGGCTCGCAGCCCGGTTGCGTCCGAATGGGCGCCTTCGCGCCGTGCAGCCTCCTGTCCAGGCGCTTGCTGCCCCGCCGAGTCTGGGAAGGGCGTTGAGATTCCTATCCCCCGGTCTCGCTTGCTACAAGACCACTTGAACTTCTTGTGTTACGTAGTGCAGAGTCGTCTTGCAACAACACCCTGAAAGGTCAGAACATGGTGCTTGAGCATTCGCACTCTGGCGGCTTGATTCACGAATTGCCCCAATCCCTGCGCGTATGCCGCGCCGCGCTCTTGGGGCTTCTCGTCCTGACGGGGTGTCAGACGCAGCGCGTCACTGTCAATGGCCAGGACGGCAGCCCACCTGAGGTGCAGACCGGCTCCATCAATTTGGTGCCAGAGATCGGGCTTGGGCAATCCCGCGCGCAATCCAACCCCGCAGCGCCGTCGTTGATTGAACAGGTCGCCAGCTTCCCCGCCAACCGCAGCGAGGCCACTTTCAGCATTTCGGCCCAAGACCCTGAGAGCGGCATCCGTCGCGCGCGCGTCTCCGCAACCCTTCGCGTGTGGTGCATCTCCGGCTGGGGCGATTCCCAGCCCGCAATTGAGACCACCCGACAGCTTGATGGCCCCGAAGTCAGCTTTACACCCGACACCCAAGGCGCACTGCCCAAGCAAGCCTTTGCCACCTTGACGCTCGATCGCACCACTCTCACCGCCGCCTGCCCTGGCAAGACGGTTGCTGATTTCGAATGGGTCGCCAACGGAAGCGCCACCAATGGCGCCAACCTCCGCGGGTCAAGCCTCGCCATGCGCGTCGTGCGCCCTGTCAGTGTGGTGGCGGCGAACATCTGGGCGCCGTGCCTGCGGCAGCTCGAAGCACAAGGCACCCGCGACCTCGCCGGGCAGACCCTTTGCGATGGACTCCACGTTCAACAACCCGGGGTTGGTCCCACACTCTCGCATCTCAACGAACAGCTCGACCGCTGGGGGCGCTACTTCGCCACGAAAGACGTCGTCCTTATCAGCGAACTCGACGTCACTGAAGCCCGCTGGCTCGACCGCGTGCGCCAGAGCGCCCCAGCCCACTTTATCGCTCATCGAGGCATGACAGTCATCCTCTCGCGCTGGCCGCTCACCAACATCAGTGATGCGCGTTCTGCCACCACCTTTGTTGGCGTGAACCCCATCCAGTCCGAGTACGTGCGCGCCGTTGCCAACACGCCACGTGGCCCCATCGACGTCTTCGCCGTCCACTGGGCACACCGCCCCGCCCCGGTTGTGACCTCGCCGGAGCGCACTGCCTTCGCCCAGAGTAGCGCTTCCCAGGTTCTCGCACTCCCACTCAATCGTTGGGCTGTCATGGGGGGCGACTTCAACGCCAAGTCGGTCTGGATGCCCGGGCCTGATGAACTAGAAGTCGGTGACGACGCCACACGGGCCGACATCAAGCGCCAATTTAGGGACCTTGGCGGCCGCAGCCAACCTGAGATCGCCGCCATCGAAGCCGTCATGCGCGACGCTCGTCGTGAGGTGTGGGAGACGGCGCCCGATCAATGGGCCCACCTGAACGGCCCACCGATCGACTTTGTGTGGCTAAGGGGCCCCATCAACGCCGTGCGCTACACCAACGACACTGGCCAGTTCGGCTCCGACCATTCCTGGCTGCACCTTGAGTTGATTCGGCGCTGACATGCCAAGTGACCTCTTCAGGGTGATTTTTTCAAGGCAAAACCTGCGATTTACAGCAGCATGGCGGAATCAGTGACGCTCAGAACACTCCGAATTGATTCCTTAATTGGCAACGATCCACAGGAGCCGCGCTTAGCCGAGCGCTGCGCACCGAGCCTAGGCTCCTAGCAGGCAGGGTGCCGCCATGCGCTGGATCGACACCCACTGCCATCTTGATGCGTCTGAGTTCGACGTTGATCGCAACGCGGTCGTCAAGCGTGCCCGCGTAGCTGGCGTCAAGCAGATGGTGCTGCCCGCGGTGGCTCACACCAACTTCGATATCGTGTGCCAGATGGCTCATGAGCACGGCTTTGTCTGCGCGTTGGACATTCACCCGCTGTATGTGAACGAGGCCACCGAGACCGACCTTGAAGAGGCACTTAATGGACTGCATTGACCCCCGCGAAGCCGTCGCTCGCGTGGGCGTTTCGCGCGTAGCTCAGAGCATCCACCACCGGCGCCGCAGCGCACCGTGGCGTGAAGGCGATGCTATATGTGAATGCCCCGCTTGCAGCGTGCGCGCCTCCTCACCGTCGGTATCCGACTCCGCGAGGTATGACTGGCCATCACCTCGACCGGCACGCCCCGCTGCATGAGCAGCTACATCAGCCTAGCGAAGACCTTCTTCAGCAGTGCATTTAGTCCTTTACCGCTGGGCGATTTGTCTCGATGAATTCAGTTACCCGGTCAGTGTCACTGCGTGACACTGTAAGTTGTTTTAGTTAACCTCATTCGCTGAGTATTAGCATGGTAGTTTTTCTGAGACTCCATCTTCCGAAAGGTGCGGACCATGATCGACGGTGGCGATGACGTTTTCAGCTTCCTCAGCCTGCGCCCCATCCGGCGCCCGCAAAGCCGGACGGCCGCCAGTGGGGTGATCCGGGACGACAGTTACGAGGGCGCAACCAGAACGAACGGCGGCGGCATTGTCGGGGGACGAAGGGTGGAAGCTGACCTCTTCTCTGATAGCGGTGCGTCCGCCGTTGGAGCGGCGACTTTTCGAAGCGTAGCGCGCCGCCAAAGCCCCGTGGCCACCGCAGAAGCCGTGCTGAATATTCTGTCCCGACCCACCCCGCAGCCCTCGGGTGTGCCGCTCGCCCCAGTAGTCACGACGCTGAGGGTCAGGTCCGCTGACGCTGCGCGCCTCTCGGCCATGGCGGGCCGTCCGCAGGTGGCGCTCAGCGACCGAATCGTCGTCTTCCCCGCCACGGCCGACGACATCGCAGTGCCACTCACGCCCTCGCTGACAAGGTTGAGGGCTGAGGTCGAGGCGCTGATGGCCGAGCTCTTGGTCCCACGCTTGGCCCCCTCCTCGCTACCACTGATTCACGCCGTGACGCCGCCCTTGGCGATGCCGCCGTTCGTAGAGCGCGTCTTCAGTCTGACCGACGGCGGCTATGCCCCGAACTTCGCCGCCACGAAGCGCATTCTCTTCGATGCGGTTTACGGGCTGACCGTGCTGCGCAAGAGCTATCCTGTGGATGCTTCACCGGCGATCGCGGGGCTCCAGACGCTTCACGCGATGGAGCGGTTGGCGATCGCTTTTTTTGCCGTTCACGCCGCCGAGGTACGCGGCGACAATGCCGCGACCCTGCCGCTCGCGCTTTTGGCGGCTACGCTCAGCAACGCTTGGCCCGACTTGGCCTTTGGAACGGAGGAATTGGCCGCCGCACGTGACCGTCTCAAAACCGCCCGGATGCCGTTTGACCCGGATGATGCGGAGGGCCCGCGGCGCCTGATGCAGGCCCAGCCGGTCGTTCCGCCGCTGTTCGTACGGCTGCGCGGCGCTTTTCAGCCGTTCAACTCTTTGCGCCCCGTCGGGATCGGAGACCTGATGGTCGTTCGCCAGACTTTTCAAGGCTATCGCAAGGGAGAGATCGCGCGGGTGGAGACCGTTATGGCTGGCGAGACAAAGGACCGCACTATGCGCCGCCTCGACAGGTCCGAGGACACGCAGACCTTCGCCTTATCCGAGGACTTCGATACCACGACGGAAAATACGACTACCGAGCGCTTCGAGTTGAAGCGCGAGGCAGAAGCGGTGCTGAAGACCGATATCGCGGCGGGGCTGAACGCCAGCGTCACATACAAGGGTGACCCCGTCGTCAGTACCGTGACCGCTAATGCTTCTCTGTCGGTCGGAAAGTCCGATTCCGAGAAACTGGCGAGGAACTTTGCCCGCGACGTGACCGATCGGGCACTGAGTCGCGTGCAGCGCAAATCGAGCCAGACCCGCAGCCGAACGCTGATCTCCGAGATCGAGGATACAGAGATTCACCGCTTGTCGGCGCCGCAGGCCCAGAAGCATGTCAACGGCTTCTACCGCTGGATCGACAAGGTCTATCGGGCCGAGGTACGCAACTATGGCCGTCGGCTGATGTTCGAGCTGGTCGTTCCAGAACCAGCAGCCTTCCACGTGCAAAGCCGGCTCCTGGCGCATCTCGCGACCCTCGACCTGCCCAACTATCCGGTGAAGCCGAAGGCGCCGGGCAACAACAGTGCTACGGTCGAGGGCATAGGGAACTCCTCGCAGATCACGCCGGAAAGCTGGCAGGTACTAAACGCTAAGTACAACCTTGACGACATGCCACCGCCGGCCCCCAAGGTCGATGGCGTGAGCGTTATCCAAGGGAACGGCACGCCAAGCTTCGTGAAAAGTTCAAAGTTCTTCGACAGTGGATTCCTGACCGACGACTTCGGCATCTGCCGTGTATCGAACGCTCCCGTCGGCTATGAGCCGACGTCTGTGCGCGTGGAAGGCTCGGCAAGTTTTCGTAATAAAGGGGAGCCAGCTGGGAACTACTTCAACGAGTTCCAAGTCGTGATCGGAACGATGACGGTTTTCTCCTTCGCTGACGAGAATAATGTCAACTGGAACTTTGGCAGTATGGTTCGCCCGCTGCCTGCGGGAGTCTCGCCATGGGGTCCATTTAATCTTTATATCAAAACCAAGACGTCGCTCGGCTACAACGTCACCATCGCCTTCGACTATTCGGTGACCGCAGCAACGATGGACGCCTGGCGCAGGCGGGTGTTCGCAGCGCTGGTCCCGGCGCGGCTGCGCCCGGTTACCAATACCGGTGCACCGGTCGCCGACCCAGCAATCGATGCCTATCTCAAAGAGATAAAGGACACGGAGCGCGCCACCGTCCGCCAAGTCATCCAGGGCTCCAGCAGCGCGGCCAACCGCCGCCGCGTGGAACAGGAGCTGAAGCGCCTCTCCATTAGCCAGTTCACTCGGGAATTCGACGCGCAGCCCGTCGATGACGTGATAGGCGTGCAGGAGACGATGGCGGAGCTACCGGTGCAAAATGGCTTCCGCTATCCAGCGATGACGATCACTCCCGGCACGGCAGATAAGCCCGCCACCGTCGTCACCTTCGACCCTCCGAATCGCCCGCTGACCGGCTACCAGGTGCCGGACATCGAGCTGTCGCGGCAGAAGGGTGTCCATATTCAGTTTATCGAGCACGCCTTCGAGTGGACGAACATGTCCTGGGTCTTCTACCCCTATTACTGGGCCACGCCGCCGAAATGGGTGGAGCTTCTGGACCGTGAGGACGATGCCGATCCATTTTTCACCGACTTTCTCCAAGCCGGCGCCGCGCGTGTGCTGATCGCGGTACGCCCGGGATTCGAAGACGCTGTGCTGCACTACCTTGCGACTCGCGAGCCGTGGGCCGGCGGATCGGTTCCGCTGATCGGCGACGACCTTCACGTGCCGATACATGAGGAAATCCGCGAGCTGACTGAGGATAGCGCCGGCACAGGCACCTTAGTCGGCCAGCCCTGGACGGTGACAGTTCCTACTTCGTTGATCTTTCTTGAAAGCACCGATCACCCGTTGCCTGACCCTTGGCCCTTGCCTCCTTCTAGTTAAGGCGGCGGCGATGGACATCGGCCTTACTAAGACCGAGGGCCGTGACCTTGTTGACGAGAACCTGACCCGGGTCTCACCTGCGGCAAGCGGCCGCCTGATCGACGAGTCGAAAGTCTTGCACCAGGAAGTCTGGACCCCCAACACCGCGACTGCATGACGCCTCGCCGTTTGGCGCCAAACCTTTGATTTCAATCGAAGTAGTCGTTCGGATACCAACGTTTACCTAGAGAGCCGTTATGCCGGTCCTCATTATTGAATGCCCTAGTGGCGACAGTCCCGAAGCGCGCTCAGTGGGGCAGGAGGGGTCGGCTGCCTTACTCACCGCGATGCGCCAGGGGTGGGAGAAGGGCGCACTTGCCGGCTGGAAGGCGAGTTCTGTCCCGCCTGAGTCGCTCTATCTGCGCGTTACGACAACTATTCCCGGCGCGCGAGAGGACTCGCCCTCCGAGTTTTCGACCGACGAAATTTGGATAACAACCGATGAGACCTTGTTTTTGCAACTTCTAGAGGTCTATCTGAGACACGGCGCACGCGGGCACGATGAACTTCGCAAGATGATTTCGACGGCCTCCCGTGAGAAGAACCGGGCGTTTCTCTGGAGTTCACTTTGGTGGGTTGAGCGTCTACTTGCTGGAGAACTTGCTGCGATCGAGTCGGATGCAAGCGCTTTGGCGCTTGAAACGGTGCGGCTGCAGATTGATGCTGTCTCCGGTCAGATAGATCGCTTCAAGGTAGCCACAAAGTCAAAGTTCAAACTTGAGCTCAGCGATGCAGAGCGTGACAGGTTCTTCGGCGGCCTCAAGCTCTGCTTCAATCTGCAGATCAGGTATAAATCGTATGCAGAGGAGGCAAAGGCCCGGGACAACAGAGATAGTGCTTTCGGAACAGCCGCTGACGCAAAGAGGCTGCGAAAGCGTGAGCCATATCGACAGACAATCGTTGATTTCTGGCAAGGAGAGATGGCCAAGGTGGCGCCCGAATTGGCGCTTGCGCATGAAGAGATCTACGGTATGTTTCCGCCGGCACTCCTTATTTTGGACGATTTGGACCAGGATCTGAATCGCCGTCGTTCTGCGCAAAGACAAAGAGAGTTGGGTCTAGGCGCTAATAGCGACGGAGACATAGAATTCAAATACTTCACGCTAATTCGCGCCAGACTAGTGGAAATGCGCAATGCGCTATTAGGTCTAGAAGCCAGTCTAGGGCGCGAGGGGGTCGCGCCCATCGCGGAAGCCGCGCTCAAGGGTCGTCGTCATATTGCCCTTGATGGGTCCGATAAGCCGCTCGGATCGTTACCTGCAGAGGTTATTGGACAGCTAAGCGCTTTGCCGCCGGGTGTGACTGCCTACCTGAAGAAGTTGGTGGTGCCCGGTTTTGCGTTCGGGATTGTTTCGCTTCGCAAAGTCGCAAGTTTGATTCAATCCCAGAATAGGGTGCTGGTCAATATGGCCACCTTGCAAAATCTGCTGGCGGTTTATGACGATTCCATCGATAACCCCTTAAGGCGCGGCGTCCTTCAGCAGTATTTGTTCGACCTTGAGCGCGTACAAACATCGGCGCGGATAGCGGACAAGCAGTCGGAGCGCTTCTGGGGATACATTACTCTGGGATTGGCGGTTGCCTCGCTTATTGTTGCCGCAGCGTCTTTGCCATTCGGTGTTGGTGCTCCGGCAGTTCCCGCCGCGCTCAGCACAATTATCGTCTTGCTGAACTTGGGCCTTGCAGCAGTTGGAATTATTTTGGCCGTTCGCGGAATTGTTTCGCTTGTGGACCAAAATTTGCAAAAAGACCTCAAGATGGAATTGCTTTCACTGGGTGTCCGCGACCCGGAGTCCCTTGCCGAGTTGGGAAGCCTTCTGCATCACCATCGTGAAATCGCCAAGGCCGCAACAACCGGGTTGCTGAACGAATTGATCATCATGGCTAGCGCCGCGAAGCTGCCGGCGCTGGGGCATGCGTTTGCGCTGAAGGGTCACTACGACGACGTCGATTCCATCATGAACTGGGCAGAGTAGGTGACGGGCTCGAAACTAAAGCCAAAGGGAAAGTTGGCGTCCTTCGGAAAGGCCGCGACGTTGTTGCAGCAGTCACCCATCTCAAAAATCGCCAAAACAAAGAAGATCCCTGTGCCGGTAAAACCCTGGAAGCTGAAAAGCTTAGGTTCGCTTGCTGCGCAAATCGCCAAGAAGGCCCTCTTACGGTACACGGAAAAAGAGATCCTTGCGGCTGCGCAGTTTGTCGAGGACACGTACCGGGGGAAAAAGTCCACGCGCGCGCAACGAGTTGGTACCTTTTTTGAGTATCTCGCGCAACAGCCGAACCGTCGGCAACTCTGGGCTTTTCGTAAGGACATCCACCGGTCTGGAATTGGCCTAATGTTGCTTAACATTGTGTACCCCTCTGAGGAGTTTTACATTCGCGCAAGTACTTCCTCCGAGCGAACGTTTTTCAAGCTCAGCCTCAAAGATGTACCTTTCAAGAAGGGGTTCGATTTAAGTAAGCACGAAAATATCCTAGCCCAACTTCAAAAGGAATTCGCCCTGGTCGATCCACCCTCCGATTCACTCAGTCGGCAGTTAGACAAATTTTTAGAAGTGCTTGAATCCAACGTGGATGATGCCAAGATTTCCCGTCTTGAGCACACCAGCATCAGCGGATCGTCATACGTGGACGCCATGGACGTACTTGAGCTCACCGACGGTCGCAGGCTTGCTTTGTTGTTTGAGGAATTCAAATTCGGGTATTCGCGCGGTGAACATGCACAGATCGGAGCGATCCTTAGTCGCCTTTTCAGCGACAAGATCGCGGATAACGCGGTTCTGGAATTCCGAAACGCCAACGGCAGCGAAGGGAAGCTGGACGTCAAAAATCTCGTGATCAACATGACCAGTGAAGCAACGATGGCGATGGCGACACGCAGTGGCGGGCTGCCTCTGGACGAGTGGAAACCGGGGGAAGTTACGAAGTCAGTGATGAGGAAACGGGGCAAACACGTCAAGAAGAAAAAGGTTAGCCAACCCGGGGTGCCTGAGGATTTCGGCTACTACAAGACTGCGCTCGGATTGCCGGAGGACCTTGTTCGAATGTTGCTGCAATAGGGGCTTATCACCTCGCTTGGCATTGGGCATTGTGAGGTTCCCCACGTTTATCGGATACCGACGCAGCGCGGTTAAGCCGCCATTTTTCCCTGCTGTTTGAGAACCCAGGCCTCGAATGCTGATGCTGGGGTCTTGCCGAGCAAGGCGGAGTGGCGACGACTCCGGTTGTAGAA
>JAPLQF010000022.1 GCA_026399875.1 Burkholderiales bacterium
CGATCGAAGGCCCGACCCACTTCAGCCAGTTCGATCCGCTGCTCACGCGAATCTGGGGTCGGGCCTGGTTCGAGCGCGGATGCATCTCGGCGCATTACCTGAACATGGTGATCGAGGGCGAAGAAGTCAGGGCCTTTGCCGAGATGCCCAAGCCCGGCACCCTGTCGACCCGGGTGTGGGCCGAGAAAGCCGACGGCACGCCGGTGCTTGAAGCCAGTGCCAGTGTCGGCCCGATTCACCCGCCGACCCTGCTCGAGACGCGCATGCAGCAGTTGCGCCCGCCCGGGCCGCTGGTCATCCTCGAGGAGATCAAGGTCGGCATGACCGGGGCCAAAGACGAACAAGTGCGCATGGATCCGGATCAGCATATGGGCGCGCTTTATCCCTTTTCGCTCAAGCAGAAGCTCTCGGTCATCACCGAAAATTCGCACTGGTATTCCGATGCCGCAGCCTCGCCCTGGCTGCGTCCGATCATCCCTTTCGAGATGGTCAGTGTGCTGGTGCAGTCGAGCAGCCGCGAGGCCGGTTTCCCGATGAAGGGGCCGGCAATCGGTCTGTTTGCCGATCTGGAAGTCCGCATGATCGACGGCCCGCTTTTTGTCGGCGAGGACTATGTCGTGCGCCGCGAAGTTGTCGCCCTGGCGCAGAGCCGGCGCACCGAGTCATGCTGGGTCCGCAGCCGGATCTTCGATGCCTCGGGTGAGCGTCAGGTGGCCGAGATGCTGCTCAACAGCGCCTCGCTCAAGAACTCCTACGCCGGCTATGACGAGGCGCTGGCCCGGGTATCGCGCCAGTTGCCGTGAAAGCCGGCCGGCACCCGGTGCGACAGATGCGCCAGTGCCAGCGGGCCGGACTCGACCTGGCTGGCATCGAACACCGCCAGATCGCTGCAACCGGTCTCGCCGCGATAGATCACGCTGAGCAGAAAGCCGTCGCCTTCTGCTGAGCCGGTGTTGCGCGGCACGAAGATCGGTTCGCCGCAATAATCGGCTGCACCCGGCATCCAGCTGCCAACGCGGCCGCTCTGCAGGTCGATATGCGCGACGCCGTTGCGCTTGTCGCGCCCGAGGCTGGCATCGGTGACCGCGCCCACCTGGAAGTAGCCGTGCCGATAGGGCAGGCCGGTGAAGCGTTCGTCGAGCCGCGGAAATTCGCCGGGATGATCGTCGAGCGCCTGCTCGGTATAAGTGTCGGTGTTGCCGCTGGGATCGAAGGTCCAGCGCACCAGCCTTGCCACCGGCGGCTCCTTGCCGATGCGCTGGCCGTCCGGGCCCGGAAAGAGCGGCGCGACCGGGTACTTCATCATGTCGCAGACCACCTTGCCGTCGGCGGTATCGAAGGCATTCATCGGATGAAAGACATAGCACGGGTCGCCGGTGAACCAGCGGGCATCACTCACCGAGCCGGACCTCGGGATGAGCGCGATATGCGTGCCTTTCTCAGGCTCCCAGGCATAGGCGGGTGCGCCCTTCATGGCGCGCTCCATCGAGCCGGTCAGCGGAAAGATCGGCAGGATGATCCAGTCGCGCGAGACCACGAAGTCATGGACCATGCTCGAATAAGGCGCTTCGATCTGCTCTGATCGCAGCAGCTTGCCTTGCCGGTCGGCCACATGCAGATTGACCTGCGGCGAAAAGCGTCCGGTTGCCGAATAACCGAAGAAGACCATCTCGCCGTTGTCAGGGTCAAGCTTGGGATGGGCGGTCATCGGTCCTTTCAGCTTTCCGCCGAAGTCGAGACTGCCACGCGCTGCAAGCGTTTCGGGGTCGACCTCGAAGGGGGCGTGGGCTTCTTCGAGGGCGAGCAGACGCTGGCCGTGCCAGACCACATTGGTATTGGCCAGTGTCGAGTTCAATTTCATGACCCGGGGATCGGTATAGCGCGGATTGCCGAAGGCACCCGACAGGCCCTCGCCCTCGGCATGTTCGAGTTCCCACTTGGGCGTACGGACCCAGCGGTTGCGATAGGCGACGCGGCTGTTTTCGATATGGAAGGCATGCAGCATGCCGTCGCCCGAAAACCAGTGGTAGGGCCCGCGGGGCGCGAACTGGGGATTGGGACCATTGCGATAGAGCCAGCCATCGAGTTCGCGCGGCATCTCGCCGGTGATCGGCAGATTGGGCGCATCGCACTCCATGTGCAGCGGCGCGTAATAGCCGCGAAGGAAGGGATCATCGACAGGAAAGGGCTTTGACATGGTCGCTCCTTGGCGCGTTGCGGACTCGTCAGCAATTGGCGGAAGGGCGTGGGAGTCGAACCCACCAGACACGCATGGCGCATCTCGCCGGATTTGAAGTCCGGGCGCTCCACCGGGATACGATGCCCCTCCTTATGAAGCCCGACACTGTTACCGCAAACCGGTCAGGCACACG
Source organism: Burkholderiales bacterium (assembly GCA_026399875.1). Taxonomy (GTDB): domain Bacteria; phylum Pseudomonadota; class Gammaproteobacteria; order Burkholderiales; family Burkholderiaceae_E; genus UBA4615. Next base: position 2,373 of record JAPLQF010000022.1, read on the forward strand.
ATCGAGACTATCATGCGTGCGCAAGCTCAACCGAGTGCCAGGAACGCTGCTGGTGCCAAATCAGAATCAGACGGAGACGAGACATCATGCTGGACCGAACAGACCGTATGCAACTGGCGGTAACCGACCGCAAGCGCGCGGCACAGACCTTCGAGAGCTTGCTTGGTGCGCAGTTCGATCGCGAATCGAAGAGCGCCTGGCTCAATGCCGAGCGCACCGTGATGCGCATCGGCGAAAGCGAACTCGAGTTGTGCGAAGCGGCGGGACCGGGTCCTGTACAGGATTTCATTGCCAGGTGGGGCGAGGGGCTGTTTGCCGCCGGATACTCGAGCTCACGCCTGGATGACCTGGCCGCCCACCTTGGCAGCATGGGCGTGCCCTTTACCCGCGAGGACGATCAATTGCATCTGCCGGGTACCAGCACCTTCGGTTTTCCGATGGTGATATCGCGGTTTCGCGAGCGCCCGCGCGTCGGTCCGGTGAGCTATTTCTATGAAGCGACCAATGCGCTCGATACCGACTGGCGGATTGTGGCCGATCGCTACAGCAAAATGTTCGGCCTGGATGCCAGCCGTTTTTCGCCGATCGAGAGCAAGCGTTTCGGTTACGAAGGCACGCTGACCCTGTTTGATCCGCCGGCCCGCCTCGATCGCATCGAGCTGTCGCAGACCTTTGCCGACCAGCCCGGCACGATGCGCCGATTCGTCGAGCGGCGCGGCGGCGATGCGCTGAATATGTGCTTCATCGAGACCGACGAGTTCGACACCCTCAAGCAGCGCCTGCTTGATGCCGGCGCGACGCTGACCGCGCGTGGCGGTGATATTGCCACCGAGCGTGACGGGATGTGGGTTCATCCCAAGAACCTTCACGGTCTGCTGCTGGGTATCTCGCGCGGCATGTTTGCGTGGGAGTGGTCAGGACGCCCTGACCTGGTGGTGCGTCTGCCCCAGGCCTGAGGCCCCGGGCAGAACACTGTCTGAGCGCCCGCGGCGCTCAGCTGTGCTGCGGCAGCGGCAGGTCCAGCGTGGTGGTGCGGCGCATCTCACGACGATGTGTCGCATCATCGAAAGGGCGGGCCCGATGCATGGTCGCGCGGTTGTCCCAGATCACGAAGTCGTGCAATCGCCATTCATGACGCCAGGTGAATTCGCGCTGTGTGGCGTGTTCGATCAGATCACGCAGCAGCAGCCTGCCCTCGGGCAAGGGCCAGTCGATGATCTCGGCGGCGTGTGAGGCCAGATAGAGGGATTTGCGCCCGGATCCGGGCAGGGTGCGGATCAGCGGGTGGATCGCACCCGGCAGCTTCTCGCGTTCGGCGGTTGTGAACTCGAAGCCGAGCAGGTGACGCGAATAGACGATGGTGTGATGCACCTGCAGCGGTGCCAGGCGCGCTTTCGTCTCATCATCGAGGGCATCGTAGGCAGCACGCATATCGGCGAATTCGGTATCGGCGCGCACCGGTGGCACCACCCGCGCTGACAGCATCGAGTAGCGCCCGGCAGGGTCCTGGAACGAGGCATCGGTATGCCACAGCCGGTTGCTGACCGAGCTGGCCCGCCGGCGATCGTTGGCTGCCAGGATCTCGCCTTGTTCGTTGACATTCGAGACGTCGGTCAGGGCTTCGTTGCCGAAGCGGTTTTTGGTCAGTACCGCGGTCGAGGTCCTGGCATGCAGCGTGCCGTCGAAACGCTGGGCGAAATCGAGCTGGTCGGCGTCGCTCAAGGCCTGGTCGCGAAAGACCAGCACCGCATGCTCATCCATGCCGGCCCGGATACGCTCCAGGGTGTCTCGGTCGCGCACGGTGCGCAGATCGATCGGGCTGGCCTCGGCCACAAAGCTTGCTCCGAGGGGGGTGAAGGTCAAGCTCATGCGCAGGCCTTTCGGTGAGTGCGGCGGCGTCCGGCAGGACGCCCGCCTGCGCTGATCTTGAACGCAGTTGGGCTGAAGTCAACTCCTGGGTCACCCGAACGGAATGCCGCAAGCCTGTCAGTTCGGCAGGTGTCGGTCGATCGCATCGGTGTGATCCGGGAACGGCGCAAGGCACTGCTCAAGGCACTGCTCGCCGAACTGCACACCGAACCGCGCATCGAACTGGGTTAACCTTTCCTCCCACGAAGCAGGCCGCTGAGATCGACCTGCACGAACACTGGAGATAGTCGATGTCATACCGCTTACCCTTCCTTTCATTTTCTGATGCCTGCCTGAGTCCGAGGCTGCGCCGGGGCGTGCTCGGCGCCGTGTTGTGCGCTGTCGGCATGATGGCGCTGCCCGGTGCTCAGGCTCAAACAGCCTATCCGGCCAAGCCGGTCACGCTGCTCGTGCCTTTCCCGCCGGGTAGCGCCACTGATGCGATCGGTCGGGCCCTGGCTGCGGTGGTGTCCAAGACACTTGGCCAGCAGGTGATCGTCGAGAACCGGGCAGGGGCTGCCGGCACGCTTGCTGCCGGTTCACTGGCGCAATCGAACAATCCCGATGGCTACACCGTCGCGATTGCGCCGGCGTCGCTGTTTCGGGTTCCGCATCTGCAGAAGGTGGGCTATGACCCGATCAAGGACCTGACCTACATCATGAATTTTTCGGGCTACACCTTCTCGCTGGTCGTGCCTGAGAGCTCGGCCTGGAAGACGCTGCCCGAGTTCATCGAGTTTGCCAAGGCCAATCCCGGCAAGGTCAGCGTCGGTGCCAGCGGCACAGGCAGCTCCGGTCATGTGGCCACGGTCGTGCTGTCGCAAAAGTCGGGTGCCGATCTCACCTTCGTGCCTTTCAAGGGCGGATCAGAAGTGCTGGCGGCCTTTGTCGGCGGCCATATCAATTCGGTCATCGACGGCGGCTGGGCGCAGGTCGAAAAGCAGGGCAAGGGCCGCGTGCTGGTGACCTTCCAGGAAAAGCGCATTCCCCGCTTGCCTAATGTCCCGACCGCGCGCGAAGCCGGCTTTGACATGGTGGCCGCCAGTCCGATTGGCCTGGTCGGACCCAAGGGCATGGATCCGAAGGTGGTGAAGGTGCTGCACGATGCCTTCAGGGCGGCGCTGAGCGATCCGACCTACAAGCGCCATCTCGAGACCTACGATCTCGATGATGCCTATCTCAGCGGCGAGGATTACCAGAAGCTCGCCACCCGCCTCTGGGCCGATGAGAAACGCAATGTCGACATGCTCGGCATGAAGCCGCAGTAAGCGGCGTGCGACCGGCGGTGCCGGTTTGCTTCGATCAGTCGCTGCCGGTCATTCGCCGCCTTTCACCGAGGCGGCGGGTGATTCCTGAGCGATCAAGAAATTCAAGCACCTCGATCGTCAGGTTGCGCCCCAGTCCGGAGGCATCGCGATAGCTAGCGGCATCGAAGCTGCCGTCTGCCGATGCCTCGGCCAGACCCGAGGCGATTGCGGCGAGCTCGCCAAGGCTCTCGGGCGCGAAAAAGCGGTTTGGTGCGATCGGCAGCAGATGGCCGCGCCGGGCCATGTCCCGCATGAAGGTGAGCAACTCGGCGCGTTCACGCCCGAGCAGGGCGGCGAGTTCGCCCACAATCGGCGGTCGGATACCGGCTGCACGCAAAGGCGCCATCAAGGTGTCGAGCAGCGCCTGCTCGGCAGGGGGCAGCACGGCGCGATGGTCAGGCAGACGCAGGCTTACGCCGTCGCGAATCACCCGTTTCTCATCGATCAGCGTGCGGATGGCGGCATGGGCGATCATCTGGGCGCGCCTTGGCTGCACGCGTCCCCGCCCGGATTCGCCCTTGCGCGCCTCCCCGGCCATCGCGGGCAGGGCGACCGACGCCATGCGGGCAAGCGTCGAGGCGATCGGTCCGATCTGATCGGGATGGTCGGCGTGTGCACTCGCCAGCACCGCGAGTACAGCGTCGCACCAGGCTTGCCACAGCGGTGGCGACAGGGCGATCGAGCGGTCAGCGTCCAGGCCCGATGTACCCGCACCCGGCTGATGGCGGGTGTCGATGAGGCGCAAAGGCACAGTCTTTCGCAGTGCAAGCCTCTGCGCTGCGTTGAGGTTTCGCAGGCGTTCGAATCGTTCGAGGTCAACACCGAGCGGACTGCAGGCCAGCAGCGCCGCCAGCGCATCGCCGGGTGCTTCGATCGACAGCGCGTCGAGCTCGTCAAGTCGTGCCTGGCTGCGTCGACCCCGATCGGGCGCAAAGGCGTCGACGACCGATCCACCGCCGATGGTTCGCTGCGCAGCCGGATCGCGCAGGACAAAACGGTCACCGAAGAGAGCGGCCACCGGTTGCTCAAGCACGAGTTGTGCAAGTCCGCTTTCACCCGGCTGCATCTGATGCGCCTGCAGCAACGCGAGCCTCGCATTGACTGCAGCCGAGCCGATGTGGACCTGAACCGGCGCAAGGTGCGCGATCGGACGCGGATGGTCGGCCAGCAGCGACATCCGCGCGTCGATGCGGATCGCGGGCGCATGCACGCCCGGCGACAGCAGCCATTGGCCTCGTCCGATATCGGCATCGCGCAGATCGCTGCCGACGATATTCACCGCGCAGCGCTGGCCGGCATACGCCATCTCGGTCGCCCGGTTGTTGGCATGGATACCACGAACCCTGACCGCGATGCCCAGCGGCGAGACGGTGAGCGAATCGCCAATGGCCAACTTGCCCGACAGTGCTGCGCCGGTCACGACCAGGCCCGCACCCGAGACCGAAAACGACCGGTCGATCGCGAGTCGGAACTCGCCGTCGCTGGCGCTGGCGGCGGTCTGCTGCGCAAGCGCAACGAGATAGTCGTGCAGGCGCTCGATGCCGATGTTCTGCGGCGTCTCCACCTCGAAGCGCAAGGCGCCTGCAAAGCGGCTTGTCTGGAGCAGCGTATCGATGGCGGCAATCGCCTGAGCCTTCTGCTCGGACGATGCCGGGCCGATCTTGGTCAGAACAACCGCCAGCCGTCTGGCGCCAAGCAACTCCAGGATCGCCAGATGCTCGCGGGTCTGCGGCATCGGCCCATCGTCAGCGGCAACAACCAGCAGTGCCAGGTCGATCGCGCTGATGCCGGCGAGCATGTTGCGCACGAAGCGCTCGTGGCCCGGCACATCGACGAAGCCCATCAGTTCGGGGCCACCGAAATCGGCATAGGCAAAGCCCAGGTCGATTGTCAGACCACGGCGCTTTTCCTCCTCGAGCCGATCGGTGTCGACGCCGGTGAGTGCCCTGACCAGGCTGGTCTTGCCGTGATCGACATGGCCCGCGGTGGCAACGATCATGGCGCGGCGTCGGTCTCGAACAGGCGCAGGAAGGCGGTCTCGTCGTCGAGGCAACGCAGATCGAGCCAGAGCGCGCCATCGCTCACGCGACCGATGACCGGTATCGGCAGGCTGCGCAGTTCGGTCGCAAGCCGCCCCAGTGCCGAGCCGGCTGACCGCTTGGTCGCGCGAGGCTCGATGCGCAGCCCGAAGCTCGGCAGGGTGTCCAGTGGCAGCGAGCCGCTGCCGATCTGGCTGAACATCGGGGCGACGGCGACGTGTGCCCGATCTCCCAGCCAGCGGGCCACCGCAGGGCAGACACGCTGGGCCAGCGCTTCGATCGGCTCGTCCGGGCGGGCCAGTTGGCGAAGCGCCGGTATCCGCTCGATCAGCCGATCGGGGTTGCCATAGAGGCGCAGCACCGCGCCGAGTGCGGCCAGGGTGAGCTTGTCGCAGCGCATCGCTCGCTTGAGCGGATTGCGCCGGATTCGTTCGATCAGATCGGCGCGTCCGACCAGCATGCCCGCCTGCGGCCCGCCGAGCAGTTTGTCGCCGCTGAAGGTCACCAGATCGGCGCCATTGGCCAGCGCCTGGTCGGGTGTGGGTTCGGCAGGCAAGCCGAAACGGGTGAGGTCGGTCAGTGTGCCGCTGCCCAGATCGATCACGAAAGGAATGCGGTGTTGTCGGGCGAGTTCGGCAAGTTCGCGCTCGTCGGGCTCGGCGGTAAAGCCTTCGATGCGGTAGTTGCTTGCATGCACTTTCATGATCAGGGCGGTCTGCGGCCCGATGGCATCGGCAAAATCACGCAGATGCGTGCGGTTGGTGGTGCCGACCTCGCGAAGCCGACAGCCCGCCCGCGACATGATGTCGGGCAGGCGAAACGAGCCGCCGAGCTCGATCAGTTCGCCGCGCGAGACGATCACTTCGCGTCGCAAGGCCAGGGCATTGAGCAGCAGCACGACGGCGGCCGCATTGTTGTTCACCACAGCAGCCGCCGGCGCGCCGGTCAGGCGGCACAGCCACTGTGCGACATGATCGTCGCGCTCGCCGCGCCTGCCGGTCGCCAGATCGAATTCAAGGTTGGAGGCGCCGCTGGCGACCCGCGCGATCGCCTCAAGCGCTTCCGGCGGCAGGGGCGCGCGACCAAGATTGGTGTGCAGGACCGTGCCGGTCAGGTTGAGGACCGGTCGCAGCGAATCGGCCATCAGGGCCTGCAGCCTTGCCGTGATGGCTTGGACAAGGTCGAACGCGGTGTCTGCAGCGACGGCTTCAAGCTGCGGGCGGCTTGCAGCCAGCACCTCTCGCACGACTGACAGCACCATGCTTCGGCCGTTCGCCCCGATCAGGGCTGCGATCTCGGGGCGGTTCATCAGCCGGTCGACCGAGGGCAGGCCGGCTCGCGCATCGCGCGGTGCCTGCGTCACGCGCCAGCCCTCCAGGGGCGGCGCGCGATCGGCTCATTTCCCGCTGATCGAGCGAATGATCTGATCGACCGCCGAGTCGGCGAGTGCGCGCAGTTCGGCATCACTGCGATCCTGAATCGGATGCGCAACGAAGACCATCGCCGGATCGAAACCCAGCGAGCGCGACTGCATCTGCGCGGCGAGTACAAATTCTGTCGACGCAACCCCGACTCCCGGAATGCCGCGACCTTCGAGATCCGCAATGTCATGCATACAGCACGACGTGCAGGATCCTCAGTCGGCCAGCCCTTCGACGACCAGATCGCATTCGGCGGCGATGGTCTGGGTGAGTGAGGTCGGCGCCGGCCGGGTGAAGGTCGGCTTGCGATAGCGTTTGACCGCGACGCCGCGCGCCTGCAGCAGTTCGTCGATCCGATCGAGGAACACATTGCCGCGGGCCTTCGAGATATCGAGGATGCCGACGGTCAGGCCGTCGAGCGCTGCCGGTCTGGCCAGCAGAGCGCGCGCTGCGGGCGAGCGCTCGGCGGTCGGATCGAGCAGGATGCCTGGATCATTCATGCAGTGATCTCCTGGGTAACAGGGGTTGAGCCGACCGCGCCTGAGGCGGCCCAGCCGGCCACAACCGCCGAAAAAAGGCCGGCTGTACCGCCGGCCCGAACGATAAGAATGCCGCCGGGGCGAAACTTCGAAACCGTGGTGCCGGCCATCGATGCCGGCAGCCCTTCAGTGATGCCGCCCGCGCCCATCACCATGTCATCGGCGGGAAGCCTGAGCAGAGCGATCAGTTCCTGGAGCAGGCGGGCTTTCGACCATCCTGCCTCGATGAAGACACGGGCGTGTTCGGGCGAGACGATGAGCAGGGCATCGCCTGCCATCGCCAGTTTCGGATGATCCACCACCCGCATGCAGGCGGCGAAGGTTCGCGCAAGCGACTCGGGCGTGCGCGACTTCTGGTCGACGATGCCTTGTACGCCTTCGCCCGCAAACAGGGTCACGGTGGACGTGCCGGGCGCGAAGCCGCGCTCGACCGACAGGGGCGCCCAGTCGCTGTCTTCGGCCTCGGCAAAACAGAAGGTGTACTTGCCGGGTGTACCGAGCGCCGAACGGTCAATCTCGCCGGGGCGTCCGCCACCCACATTGCGGATGACCAACTGCAGTGCGCGCCCGATGCTGGCGTTGGCGCGGTTGCCCTGGCCAAGCGCATTGACGCCCGAGTTCATGCCGATCGCACGGGTGACCGGGCCGTTGGCAATCACGACCGGGCCGCAGAACATGGTGGTACAGAGAATGCCGTGCATACCGAACTCATCGATCAGCGCCGCCTCGACCGCGGCCAGCACGACCGGCATGTATTCGGGTTTGCAGCCGGCCATGACCGCATTGATCGCCACCTTTTCGACCGTGCACGGGGCGAGGTCGGGCGGGATGCTGCCAAGGATCTCGTCGGGCGAACGCGGGGTGCCAGCGAGCATGCGCAATACGCGTTCGGGCGTTGGTGGCACGACCGGCAGGCCATCGGTCCAGCCGCGATCGAAACAGGCTTCGAGCGGGTCTTCGGCATCGCCGAGCGCAACCTGCCGTGAAGTGAAACGCGCCTTGCCGAAACGGATCGCCAGTCGTTCGGCGATGCCGGGCTCAAGGGTCATCGATCCGCAGCCAGGGCGCAGTGCCGGCAGATCGATGCCGAGTTGGTCAATGCCGCTGACGCGCTGCCATTCGACGCGATCCCAGCCGTAGGTTCGTGCGACTTCCCTGCCGCCTTCGACACGAATCAGGGTCGGGACGATTTCGACATCGAGGCGATAAGAGTGCTCGAGACGCTCGTCATGCACGCTGCCAGGAAGGCCTGCGCCGAAATCCGGGTCGTCCTGGCTGTAGACCGTCAGGCCAGTCGATTCGGCGGCGAGTCGCTGCAGCAGCGGCTCGATCAGAACGCAGGTCGGGCATTCGCGCTTGGCGATCACGATCAGACCGTCGGCCATGCGGCTGAGAGGATCGCTCAGGTGGATCGGCGGGGTACTGACTGGGGTGCTCAGTGGGGTGCTCATTGGCGAAAGCTCTCGGGCGGCTTTGACGTCTGTCTCCCGAGCGAGTGTAACCTGTCCACTCCTGGCCATATCTCCCCTGGGCGCGGCACAGCAACCGGGCGGGGAGCCCCTTCAGAGGAGACGACAATGAGCATTGCCGATCGCAGCGCCATCGAGGCGACGATTCAGACCTATTTCGACGGCCTTTACGAAGGCGATACCGTCAAACTTGCCAGTGTCTTTCACCCGACCAGCTCGCTGACCTGGGATCAGGATGACAAGCTCATGGTGATTTCGCGCGATGCCTGGCTGCAGGCTGTCCGCGATCGACCTTCGTCAAAGTCCAGGGAGCTGGCCCGCGACGATGCGATTCTGCTGATTGACCAGTCCGGACCGACCACCGCCTTCGTCAAGGTGAAGTGCCAGATCCCGCCGCGCTATTTCACCGACTACCTGAGCCTGATCAAGGTCGAGGGGCGCTGGCAGATCGTGCAGAAGATCTATGCCTTCGAGGTCAGAAACTAGGTTTTTGGCGCCGCCCGAACATTTCAGGTGGTGTGATCGGGATTTGCAGTGGCTTGATTGCCATGGCAACATTTGCCTATGCAATCAAAAAAAATCGGCTTTTACGGCAGTAATCGCGATCAGATCGTCGAAAGCGTCGGCTACAAGCTGCTGCAGCTTGCGCTGGCGATGCGGCGTGAAACCGCCTCACGGCTGCTGTCGCTCGGTCTGACCGAAGCCCAGTGGCGCCCGCTCTGGATGCTCAAGGCGGGTCGTGCTGATACCCCGCAGACTCTTGCCCGGGTGCTCGGCGTCGATGCCGGCGCGATGACGCGAATGCTCGACCGGCTCGAGGCCAAAGGGCTGATCGGGCGCGTGCGCAGCCTGACCGATCGGCGCGTCACGCAGTTGCGCCTGACAGCGACCGGCGAGGCGGCCACGGAAGGCATTCCGGAAGTTGTCGCGCGCGTCAACAACGACTATCTGCAGGGATTCAGCCGGGAAGAGTTCGAGGAGCTCAATGCGCTGCTGGCACGCATGCGGGCTAATGGCCGATCGCTGGAGCAGCCCGACGGTGATGCGCCGGGGGAGGGCGGGACTTGAGACGACTCAGGCCCTGTCCCAGCGAATTTCCCCGTCAAGGTCGGGCGTCTGTCATGCGACCCCACAGGGCTGCAGGCGTCGCATCGGCCGGGTGTCGGCTGGCAATCGTCTCGCTTGGCTTTTTGCTCGGCGCGTGCGCCTCGCAGGGCGACCCGACCAGGCGTCTCGCGGTGCTCGAGCCGGACGCTGTCGGTGCGCGGGTGTCGCCGGCCAACTGGCCCGCCGCACGCTGGTGGGATGCCTGGCAAGATCCCGAACTGTCGTCGCTGATTGATGCTGCCCTGGTCGGGTCGCCATCGCTCAAGCGGGTCGAGGCGCGTCTCGATCAGTCGCGCGCGGCGATGCAGACCGCGCAGGCCGCACGCCTGCCCTCGGTTGCACTGCGAGGCGAGTCCGCCTACACGCTTTACACCCAGAATGGGTTTTTCGCGCCGCCTTATGCCGGCAATCGCTACTGGAACAGCCGTCTCGAGTTTGCGGCGAGTTGGGAGCTTGATCTCTTTGGCAAGCAGCGCGCAGTGCTCGATTCGGCGATCGGCCAGACGCGGGCCGCGCAGGCCGATGCGCAAGCCGCTTCGATTTTGATTGCGGTCAATGTCGCTTCCGCCTATATCAATCTGGCGCGACTGCTGGAGGCCCAGACCCTGGCCCGCGCAACCATCGAGCAGCGGCGCCGAATCACCGCACTGGTTCGCGAGCGCAAGACAGCCGGCCTGGACACCGCCATCGAATTGCGCCAATCGGAGGGCACGCTTGCGCAGGCGCAGTTCGATGTTCAGGTTCTCGACGATCTGATCGCGCGGCAGCGCCGCGCGCTCGCCGAACTGTGCGGACAGCGCCCCGATTCGCTTGCCGGCTTGTCGCCGCGTCTGACCGCGCTGCAGGGTCTGACCTTGCCCGACTTTCTTCCTGCCGATCTGATCGGTCGTCGGGCTGACCTGGTGGCGCAACGCTGGCGCGTCGAATCTGCGCTGCGTGATGTCGATGTCGCACGCGCGCAGTTCTATCCGAATGTGAACCTGATGGCCTTCGCCGGACTGGCGAGTCTGGGTTACGCGAGTTTTCTCGATTCGAGCTCGCTCACCTATGGCGCGGGTCCGGCCATCCATTTGCCGATCTTCGACGGTGGCCGCCTTCGTGCCAATCTGCGCTACCAGGAGGCCGGTATTGACTCGGCGATTGCCGGCTACAACGAGGCGCTGCTGCGTGCCGCACGCGAGGTGGCCGATGAGGTCGGCTCGGCGCAAGCACTCAGGAGCCAGGCGCGAACGCAGTCCGAGGCGCTCGCTGCCGCCGAATCGGCCTATGCACTGGCGATGCAGCGATTTGGTGCCGGACTGGTCAGTTATCTGACAGTGCTGTCGGCCGAGTCGGCAGTCATTGCCCAGCGCCAGGTCGCAGTCGATCTGAGGGCCCGCCAGCTGAACACCGACATTGCGCTGGTGCGCGCTCTCGGCGGCGGTTTCCTCGGCGCCGGGCCGGCCATCGAATCTTCTCTTTCCGCAACCCGCCCATGAGTCAAGCCGCTACGCCCGCCGATCAATACGCGTCCCGGGTCAAGAGCAATCGCGCTGTCGTGATGGCGCTGGTGATCGGTGCCATGCTGTTTCTGGGGGCAGTCTGGGCCCTGTACTGGTTTCTCATCTTGCGCGGCCATGAATCGACCGACAATGCTTATGTGCAGGCCCCGGTCGTTCAGATCACGCCGCAATTGGCCGGGACCGTGATCGAGGTGCTGGCCGATGACACCGATATCGTGAAGGCGGGCCAGCCACTGGTGCGCCTGGACCCGGCGGATGCGCAACTGGCGCTGGCCCGCGCCGAAGCGCATCTCGGCCAGACGGTTCGCGAGGTCAGCACGCTGTATGCGAACAATGCAGCACTCACCGCCAGTGTGTCGCTGCGGGTATCGGACGAGGCGCGCCTGCAGATTGAGCTCGGTCGTGCCCGTGACGACCTTGCCCGTCGAGCGCCGCTGGTCGCAAGCGGTGCGGTCGGGATCGAGGATCTCAAGCATGCCGAAGCGGCAGTTGAATCTGCCCGCGGTGCGCTGGCTGTCGCCCGTGCCGCCCTGCAGGTCGCCAGGGAGCAGGCCTCGAGCAATCTTGCCCTCACACAGGGCACCACTGTTGCCGCGCATCCCAATGTCGAGCGTGCGGCCACGGCCTATCGCGAAGCCTGGCTTGCGGTGCAGCGATGCGAGATTCCTGCCCCGCTCAGCGGGCAGGTTGCCCGTCGCACGGTGCAGGTCGGCCAGCGGATTGCAGCCGGTGCGCCGCTGATGTCGATCGTGCCGCTCGAGCAGGTCTGGGTTGAAGCGAACTTCAAGGAAGGGCAGCTGCGCCAGATGCGAATTGGTCAGCCAGTGCGTCTGCATGCCGATGTCTACGGGCACAAAGTCGATTTCGACGGCAAGGTTCGGGGGCTCGGTGCAGGCACCGGGGCGGCGTTTGCACTGCTGCCCGCCCAGAACGCTACCGGCAACTGGATCAAGGTTGTACAGCGTGTGCCAGTGCGCATCGAAATCGATCCTGAACAGCTCGCCAGGCATCCGCTTCGGGTCGGTCTGTCAATGCAGGTCGAGGTCGATGTCTCTGATGGTGACGGTGCGCCGCTCGCGCTGGTCGTGGTTCCCGAGCGCAGCAACAGTACCGGGGTTTTCACGGTCGCCAGCGCGCAGGCCGATCAGCGCATCCGCGAGATCATCGCCCGCAACCTGGGTGCTGGCGCGACAGCCAGCGCGGGTCCGGTGAAGCAGTCGCAGGCCTCGCGTTCCGGGCGACGCGGCTCATGATGCCGACGGTCATCCGCCGATGAGTGCTGCCCCGCCGGCGCCGGCTTCCTTCGCACCACTGACCGGTGGCGAGCGCGTGCTCGGCACGCTCGCCCTGGCCTCGGCCACCTTCATGAATGTGCTCGACTCTTCGATTGCCAATGTCTCGATTCCGGCGATTGCAGGCGACCTCGGCGTCAGCCCCTCGCAGGGGACCTGGGTGATCACCTCCTTCACGGTGGCCAATGCGATCTCGGTGCCGCTGACCGGCTGGCTGACCCAGCGTTTCGGGCAGGTGCGTCTCTTCGTCGCCAGTGTCCTGCTGTTTGTCCTGACCTCCTGGCTGTGCGGCTTCGCGCCGAATCTCGAGACCCTGATCGTCTTTCGGGTGATCCAGGGTCTGGTCGCCGGACCGATGATCCCGCTGTCCCAGACCCTGCTGCTGGCGAGTTATCCGCGCGAGCTGGCCGGTGTGGCCTTGTCGCTATGGTCGATGACGACGCTGATCGCGCCGGTGGTGGGCCCCTTGCTGGGAGGCTGGATCACCGAGACGATCAGCTGGCCATGGATCTTCTATATCAATGTGCCGGTGGGGCTGGTTGCGGCGATGGTGACCTGGTCGGTCTATCGCAAGCGCGACGAGGGTCCGCGCCGCGTGCCGCTCGACGTTGTTGGCTTGGCTCTGGTGATCATCTGGGTCGGTGCTTTCCAGATGACGATCGATCTCGGCAAGGACCTCGACTGGTTCGGTTCGACGCTGATTATCGTGCTGGCGACCATCTCGGCGGTGGGCTTCGTCCTGTTTCTGGCCTGGGAGCTCACCGAACCTTCGCCGATCATCAACCTCAGGCTGTTCGGGCGTCGCAACTTCCTTGCCGGCACGGCCGCACTCTCGCTGTCCTATGGTCTGTTCTTCGGCAATCTCGTCCTGTTGCCGCTGTGGCTGCAGCAATGGATGGGCTACACCGCGACCTGGGCCGGGCTGGCGCTCGCACCGGTGGGTGTCTTTGCGCTGACGCTCTCGCCGCTGGTTGGCCGCAAAATCGGGCTGATCGACTCGCGGCTGCTTGCGAGCATCGCCTTCCTGCTTTACGGCCTGGTCTGCTGGATGCGCGCGGACTTCACCGTGCAGACGCCCTTCGAGGTCATTCTGGTGCCAACGCTCATCCAGGGTATTGCGGTGGCCTTCTTTTTCGTGCCGCTGCAGGCCATCATCTATAACGGACTGTCGCCGCAGGAGATGCCGGCGGCGGCTGGGTTGAGCAATTTCGCGCGGATCAGTGCGGGCGCCTTTGTGACCTCGATCTTCGGAACCGTCTGGGAAGACCGTGCCAAGATGCATCATGCCCATCTGGCGGAGTCGATCAACAGCGGCAATACCGCGCTTGCTCAGACCCGTACCGACCTCACCGCACAAGGCCTGAGCAGTGACCAGATCAACGCCATCATCAACCAGATGATCGATACCCAGGCCCATACCCTGGCGGCTGATGACCTGTTCTACATCTCGTCCATTCTGTATGTGTCGCTGATTGTGATTGTCTGGTTTGCCTCGCCGAGAACCATTGTTCATCGACCCCAGGTGTCTGCACCGAAGCGCCCGCCTGGTGAAAATGACCAAGCCGATGCGAAAGTCTGAAAGTGGCCTGACCGGCGTCGTCTGGGTCAGAGGACTGCTGGTCAGACCCCGACTGGTGTTCAGCGTCGCGTTCGGTATTGTCGTCGCGCTGACGATGCCCGACATGCTGGGGCTGCATCCGTTGACCCGTATTATTCTGGGCTGGAATGCCGGTGCCTGGGTCTATCTGGTGCTGGCCCTGCTGCTGATGTTCCGTTCGACCCATGAGTCGATGCGCTCGCGTGCGATTGCCGAAGATGATGGCCGCGCGCTGGTGCTGACGCTGGTCGTGCTGGCCGCGATCGTCTGCCTTGGCGCGATCTTCGCGCAGCTCGCGGTTGCCAGGGCGCTTCCCGAATCGGCGCGCAACTGGCCTGTCGCGCTGTCGGTGCTCACCGTGGTGTCATCCTGGATGTTCACGCAGGTGGAGTTTGCGCTGCATTACGCCCATGTCTACTATGCCGCCGAGGCAGCCGGCCATCCGGGCGGCCTCGATTTTCCGGGCGAGGAGCGGCCCGACTATGCCGACTTCCTCTATTTCGCGGCGATCATCGGGACATCTGCTCAGACTGCCGATGTGGGGCTGAGCAGCCGCACCATGCGCCGTGTCGGACTGGTGCATTGCGTGCTCGCGTTTTTCTTCAATGCAAGCTTGCTGGCACTCACCATCAATATTGTTTCGGGGCTGATTTGAACCTGATTGCCCCTGATGCTTCGGTATCGGCTTCCAGTTTGCCTCGGGTGTTCAGCGTGGCACCCATGATGGACTGGACCGACAGGCATTGCCGCTTCTTTCACCGGCAACTGTCGCGTCATGCCCGGCTCTATTCTGAGATGGTGACGACCGGTGCCATCTTGAACGGCGACCGGCAGCGTCTGCTCGGTTTTGATCCGACCGAGCAGCCGGTGGCCCTTCAGCTTGGCGGCAGCGAGCCCGACGACCTGGCGCGCAGCGCGCGCATCGGCGAGCAATACGGCTATGACGAGATCAACCTCAACTGCGGCTGCCCGAGCGAACGCGTGCAACGCGGTGCTTTCGGCGCCTGTCTGATGCGTGAGCCGGCGCTGGTTGCCGATTGCGTGAAGGCGATGCAGGACGCGGTGTCGGTGCCGGTGACCGTCAAGCACCGGATCGGACTCGGCCGCGAGGAGCCTTATGCCTTTGTGCGCGACTTCGTCGGCGCCCTGCAATCGGTCGGCATCCGGATGTTCATCGTGCATGCCCGCAACGCCTGGCTTGAGGGCCTCAGTCCCAAGGACAACCGCGAGGTGCCCCCCCTGCGCTATGCCGTGGTCCATCAGCTCAAGGCCGATTTTCCGGATGCCGGCTTCCTGCTCAATGGAGGTCTCGATTCGATCGGCAGCGCCCTGCAGCACGGCGCAGGCCTCGATGGCGTGATGCTGGGCCGTGCTGCCTATCACGACCCCTGGCTGCTGGCCGAGGTCGATCGATGCATCTATGGCGATGACACCCGGCCGCTTGTTCGCGCCGAGGTGGTGGTTGCCATGGCCGACTATGCTCAGCGGCAGATTGCCGAAGGCGTGCCGCTGCGTTCGATCGTGCGCCATATGCTGGGGCTGTATCACGGCCGACCAGGCGCGCGCGCCTGGCGGCGCACGCTGAGCGATGCCCGTCTGCTTGCCGATGCCGATGCAGGCTTGCTGATGCAGGCAATGCGGGAGGTTGAGAGGGCGGGCGCGGGCGGATCCGATCAGCCGCCAGCGCTGCCAGTGCCGTCGGCGGATGCCGGCGTCTCAGAAGCCGATTCCAGGTAACGATCGAGGCGCCTGTCCATCACCGCCCGCCACAGGGGTGGCACCAGTGCGAGCATCACCATTGCCCCATAGCCCGCCGGCATCTGTGGCGCAGCACTCATGCTGCTCAGGCCGACATAGGGTTTGGCGCCATGGCGGTGATGATCCGAATGTCGCTGCAGATTGAGCAGGAAGGCGTTCACCAGGGCGGTGTTGGCATTCCAGGAGTGGCGCGGCTCGACCGCTTCGTAGCGTCCGTCGGCCTGCCGCTTGCGCTGCAGCCCGTAATGCTCGATGTAATTGATGATTTCGAGTTCGAGGATGGCGACTGCCGAGGTCACCAACCAGAATGTCACCGCGTCGATACCCAGGGTCAGCCCGATGGCAATTGCCAGAACCAGGCTGACCGCGATCCAGGCCAGGGCCTCGTTGCCCGCAATCCGACGCAGTCGTGATGCAGGGTCGGTCGCCGGATGCTGTCGCGACATCCGCGTTGATTCGATTGCCAAAGCATGTCCGAAGGTCGAGATGACCGATCGCGGCACGAAGTGCCAGAGCCCTTCGCCTCGCTGCGCGCTTGCGCCGTCCTCGGGTGTGGCAACCCGAAGATGGTGGCCCCGGACATGCTCCACCTTGAAAACACCATAGCCGACAGACGACAGCAGCAGTCCGCCGATGAGGCGCTGCAGTCGGGTCGAGCGATGGATCAGTTCATGCCCGACATTGATTGCGACGATGCCGCCTGTTGCGCCGGCCGATGCTGCCAGGGCCCACCATGTCGGGCCTTCGATGGCGACGCTCGCCTGGCAGCTGGCAAAGAGAACCGCCAACCAGGCTGGCAGACAGGCCATCGGCAGCAGGGTATTCAAGAGATGCGGCGAGCCACTTTGCGCCGGGCTCGGGTCATTTCCAACGAAGGCGTCAAGAAGCGGCAATACCAGGTGGATCGACAGCAGCGGCGCCAGTGCGATCCAGAACATGCCGCCATATTCAAGCGGCAATGATGCCGGCGGCCACATCATCAGAGACCAGACGGTCAGCGCCAGGCCGGCGGGCAGCAGCAGCACCGCCAGAAAGCGCCATTGCGGTGACCCGCTCATGGCGCCTTGCCGGATCGCGCGGCCATGACATACGCAATGATCGTGCCCCAGGTCAGGGTCGACAGCGCGACTTCCGCCCAGCCAAGCGCTCGTCCGACTGATGAGGCATCGGTCATGCCACGCACCACGCCCTCGCACAGATAGACCAGGATCAGCATCGACCACCATTGATAGGTACGAACATTGCCGCGGGCAAAAGCGGGCAGGGCGAGCACCAGCGGCAGCGCCTTGAGCGCGAGCATCGACCCGCCCGCGCGAGCCGGCGCCAGCCAGAGTTCCCAGGCCAGCATCAGTGCAGCCAGGGCGCCTGCGCAGGCGAGCGCAAGGCCTCGCAGTCGATCGGATCGGGTCATCGCGCGAAGGTATCATGGACAGATGCACGAATTCATCGCCAACCTGCGGATGCTGCTGAGGGCGATGCGGCATCAGGCGTTCGAGCTCAAACTGCAGCAAACCGCAAGCAGTCTGACCCTTCTCACGCTGGGAGCAATCGTGCCGATCGCTGCGGTGGGTCTGATGCTGATCACCGCCTTGCCGGCCTTCGAATCGATGCGCATCGACATCGAGCGCTTTTTGGCCACGAATCTCTTCTTGCCGTCATTCAGCGCGACCATCATCCGCTACCTGAACCAGTTTCTGGCGGCCGCCGACAAGCTCTCTGCAATCGGGACGGTGGCCTTTTGCGCCACCGCGATCACGTCGATGCTCACCATCGACAGGACGCTCAACCAGATCTGGCGCACGCCCCGTCCACGTCCCCTCGCGCAACGGATGACGCTCTACTGGACACTCCTCACGATTGGTCCGGTGCTGCTCGGCGGCGCGCTTGCATTGCAGACGAAGCTGGTCGCAAGGGTTGGTACGGTCACCGGCATCGTCGATGTGCTGAGCGGCTGGCTGCCTGCTGTGCTGGGCATCGGGGCACTGTCGATGCTTTACTGGCTTGCGCCGAACGACCGCGTCCGCTGGCGTCATGCCCTGGTCGGGGCGCTGGTCTGCGTCGGGTTGCTCACGTTTCTCAACCTCCTGCTCGGACTCTATTTCACGCGGTTTCCGAGCTATACCATTGTCTATGGCGCGTTTGCCGCGTTGCCGCTCTTTTTGCTGTGGCTGTTTGCGGTCTGGATGAGCATTCTTATAGGCGCACTGGTCGCCGCCAATGTCCGGTTCTGGGGGGATTCTCTTGGCCATCCGCATGGGGTGACACCGTCGGTCGAATTCGAGCGGATGGTGCGAATCCTGTCGGCGATCGTGCAGGAATCGCCCAGGCCGGTGCCAAGCGAGCGTTTCCGTGCAGAGTTCGACGCAGATGCCAAGGCGGCCGACCGGGTGGCCGCTTTGCTGGCCTCGCAGGCCTATCTGATGCGGGTCTGGCCGGTTCGGACCGATGGCGGATCGGCCAGTGTCTGGGACGAATACTGGCTTCCTGCAGCCGGGTTGCCCGACAAGACCCTGCGCCCGTTGTTCGATCGGGTCTGGTCGCTGCAGCCCGGACGAGCAGCCAGCGTTGACTGGCAGTCGACCGGCTTGACGATCGATCCTGGCAGCCCGCTGCTCGAGCGGCCCTTGTCCGAGATTTTTGCCTTGCCGCTGACCGGCAACTCGCCGGCCTGACGGCCCAACTGATCTGCCGGACCCTCAGACTGTCGGTATTGCCTCATTGGCCGGCAGACGACGCATCCAGTCGGCGAGTGCATCACGGGTCTCGTCAGGCGCTTCGACCATGATCGCGTGTCCGCACCCCGGAATTCGAACGATCGTGGACGACTGCACCGCGTCGATCAGTGCCTTGGCCGCTTTCGGCGGGGTCATGGCATCGCGTTCGCCCAGCACGAACAGAGCCGGGCATTGCAGATGGCTCGCACGATCCAGGCCGCGATCATAGACATTGCAGGCGGTGAAGTCGTTCAGCAGCACGCCCGGTGCCTGGCGTTGCATCAGCCGCAGATTCTGGTTGTAGACCGAAAACCCCGGGCCCGGCGTGCCTGGTCGATGGGTCAGGCGGGCATGCGACCAGCGGTTGATCATGTCAAAGGCGGCCTGCTCATTCTGGTCTGCCGCCTGAAGCAAGGCGTCTGCGACCTGCATCGGAAAGGCGGTGCCGAGCAGCGCAATCCCGCTGACCGATTGGGGCTGCTGGCCAGCCGCTTCAAGTGCAATCAGCGAACCCATGCTGTGGCCGACGATGGCAGCCCGCTGCACGCCCAGGGTGGCAAGCGACCGTAATACCCAGTGCGCCATTGATTCAATGTCAGTCAGCGGCGGGCCCGCACTGCGGCCGTGTCCAGGCAGGTCGAAGGCCAGCACCGACCAGCCGTGATGCGCCAGCCAGCGGCTCTGCAGGATCCAGACACTGTGGTCGTGCTGCCCGCCGTGAACGAAGGCAACAACCGGACGCGATGGATCGAATGCACGCCCGCCGGTATAGGCATAGCCGCTGTGCCCGTCGAGTTCGAACATCATGGTGCCTGTCTCCCCGAACGCCGCTCAGGCGCCTTTGTTTGCAGCGCGAAGGCCGCGCTTGAGATCGCCGATCAGATCGTCGACGTCTTCCAGTCCGATCGACAGACGCAGCGTCGCTTCACCGATGCCGGCGCAGGCCAGCGCAGCCGCGTCCATCCGGAAATGCGTCGTCGAGGCCGGATGGATGACCAGCGATTTGGCGTCGCCGACATTGGCCAGGTGCGAGAACAGTTCGAGGCTTTCGACGAAGCGCCGGCCAGCGGCGCGGTCACCCTTGAGATCAAAGCTGAAGACCGCACCGCAGCCGCGTGGCAACAATCGTCGCGCGAGCGCCTGATCGGGGTGCGAGTCGAGTTCGGGCCAGCCGACATGCGCCACCATCGGATGAGCATTCAGGAATTCGACCACCTTTCGGGCATTGTCGACATGCCGCGCCATGCGCAGCGGCAGCGTCTCGATGCCCTGAAGGATCTGGAATGCGTTCATCGGCGACAGACTCGCGCCGAAGTCGCGCAACCCTTCACGGCGCGCGCGCAGCAAAAAGGGGGCGACGGTCGATTCTTCGGCGAACACCATGCCGTGAAAGCCTGCATAGGGCTCGGTCAGTTCGGGAAACCGGTTCGAGGCGACCCAGTCGAATTGACCTGAATCGATCAGCACGCCACCAATCACCGTGCCGTGCCCGCACAAAAACTTGGTTGCAGAGTGATAGACGAGATCGGCGCCATGCTCGAAAGGGCGCATCAGCCACGGAGTGGTGAAGGTCGAGTCGACCAGCAGCGGCACCCTATGACCATGGGCGATTTCTGCAACGCGGGGAATATCGAGCACGTCCAGCCCAGGATTGCCGAGGGTCTCACCGAAGAGCAGACGGGTATTGGGACGAAGCGCGGCGCGCCAGGCGTCGGAATTGCGAGGCTCGACGAAGGTGGTTTCGATGCCGAACCGGGACAGCGTGTAGTGCAGCAGATTGTGAGAGCCCCCGTAAAGCGCGCTCGAGGCGACGATGTGCGAGCCGGCGCCCGCCAGGGTTGCCACCGCAAGATGCAGTGCGGCCTGGCCGCTCGCGGTGGCAATCGCTCCGACCCCCTGCTCAAGCGCGGCCATTCTTTCTTCGAGGACCGCCACCGTCGGATTGCTGATGCGTGAATAGACATGACCCGAGCGCTCCATGTTGAAGAGCGCCGCGGCATGGTCGGAATCGGGAAAGACGAAGGCTGCGCTCAGGTGGATCGGCGTCGCCCGTGCGCCGGTTGCCGGATCGGGTACGGCACCGGCATGAATCGCCTGGGTGGCCATGCCTTGAGGATCGCGTTGGGTCATGAGAATTCGAGTGAAAGCCGCGGGGTCGAAAGGCCTCGCCGGTGCCGATTGATCCTAGCATGCAGTCCGGTATGGCTCGAGCAGGAGGACAGGCGCTCCCTGGTTGGCGCCATCCCCACGCGCTGCGCCGCCGACGAATGTCTGCCCACCGTTGATCCGACCTGTGGTCCTGAGCGTCGCGGCCGACCGACAGACGTCTTCCGCACAAGCTGATGTCAGATCACAATCGCTTCTCTGGCGACTGATACCCGCAGCCTGAGGCCTCTGAAGGCACCATGAATCCTAAGCCTCGCTTTACTCTGGCCGTTACTGGTCTCGACCCGAACCAGCTTCGGATGATCGAGATCGTCTTTCGCCACAGTGTGCACAACCGCTATGCCTACCGCCTGGCTGTCTCCGAGCACGGTTCGGCCCTGCCTTTGCCTCCTGACGGGGTCACCGCTGCGGCGATCGATTCGCGCGGTACCGACGCCGCAGACATCCTGCTTGTCGGGCGCAGCCAACATGCTGAAGCTGACCTGCCGGCCTGGTTGACCGCACTGCGCCGGGGTACTCCGGTCGTCGACGCGCTCGGCCACGATCAGATCGGCAGTGGCCGATACCGTATCGATCTGGGCTGTCTGGCCCGAGATCTGGTGAGCACGCTCAACCAGGTCGTCGAGGCCGAAGGCTTGCACCATCCGAGTAAACCCGATGCATGCCTGCACCGCGTTGTCGCGTCATGCGATGCGGCCGAGGCTCCAGGCCAGTGTCCGCGTGTGCTGGTGATTGATGCCGATGCCGATTTTCAGCGCGAACTCTCGCGCAGCTTCTCCGAGATGGGCCTACAGGTCGAGGCAGTGTCCAGCGGCGTTCAGGCGCTCGAGCGGCTCTTGCACGGTCGGGTCGATTTCGCGACGATCGATATCGGACTGCCCGACACCGATGGCCTGACACTCGCACGGCAGATTCGCAGTCAGCCGCAATGGCGCGGTTTGCCGATCTTCGCGCTCACCGAGCGTGTGTCTGCGCTCGACGTGATCCGGGGTGCTGCGGCCGGCTGCAGCGCCTACCTGGCCAAGCCACTCGAACTCGGTGCACTAAGAGCTGCCGTTGCCCGCGAACTTGAGCGGACCATGCCGCGCGCCTCATTGCCGCCGCAATTGCGCACGATGCAAACGCACTGACGGCCTGTTCGCGGCTTGCCAGCCTGCTGGCGACTCGATAGGATCGAGCAGACCGTCGTGCGAGGAGGCTGCGATGCAAGTCAGCGAAATCCTGAAAATCAAGGGTAAAACGCTCTTTACTGTCACGCCTGACGAAATGCTGTCCGACGCGGTCATCGTGATGTCCGAACAAGATATCGGCTCTCTGGTCGTCATGGAGCGAGGACGTCTTGCCGGCATGCTCACCTTTCGCGAAGTCCTCCGGGTGCTGGCGCGCCGGCAGCTGGAACATCGTCACGGCCCGACCCCGCCAGTCGCCGAGATCGTCGTGCGAGAGGTCATGAATCCCTCGCCGGCACTTGCCTCACCCGAGATGGAGGTCAACGAGTTGCGCTGGCTGATGCTCGAGCATCATCAGCGATATCTCCCGGTGATGGATGGCAGCGTACTGATGGGCGTGGTCTCCTTTCACGACGTTGCCAAGGCGGTGCTTGAAGAGCAGGGTTTCGAGAACCGGATGCTCAAGGCCTACATTCGCGATTGGCCGGCAGACGCCTGAACCCCATCCCGGCCCCCTTTCGGCCACATCCCGGGCCGAAAGTGTCTCCGGGAGTCTCTTACTCCCCGGCTTTGCCCTGGCCATGCGCAGCCGGAACCCCGACCTCGCCATTGTGCTCACCCAGCAACGGGGCACGATGACGCATCGGCGGGCGCACGCCGTCGATGGAGATCGGCAGCCCGACAACCCGCAGGTCGATGCCGGGAAGCTGCTGAAAGATACCGATTGCCTCGGTTTGCGGCTGCTCCCTGGCCTGCGCGAGATCATTGATCGGCGCGCAGGGCACACCGATTGCCTCAAGCCGCTCGATCCATTCGCTCGTGGGGGCGAGCCGCATGATCTGCGCCACCAGTCCAACCAGCTCTTCTCGGTTCTCTACCCGCTTTGCGTTGCTCGCATAGCGCGGATCACTTGCCCATTGCGGTTGTCCGAGCTCCCTGGCGAGCTTGGCAAATAGGCGGTCATTGGCGGCAGCCACGACCACTTCACCGTCACTGGTATCAAAGGCCTGGAAAATCACCAGCCGGGAGCTGCCGCTGCGATGACGTTCGGGCTGTTTTCCGGTGATCTGAAAGCTCGCAAAATTGACGTTCAGCCATGCCAGTGCAGTCTCGAACAGTGAGGTGTCGACAACGCCGCCTTCACCGGTCTTTTCTCGTCGCAGCAGGGCCGCGATACAACCAAGTGCGGTCCACAGACCGGTTCCAAGGTCGAGGATCGACAGGCCGACTCGCGATCCTTGCACTTCCGGACCGCCGTTGACGCTGAAAATGCCCGAGAACGCCTGCATCATCGGCTCATAGCCCGGATGCAGATGCATCGGTCCCTTGTGACCGTAGGCCCACAGCGAGCAATAGACCAGGCGTGGATTGAGTGCGCGCAGCGTTGCGGCATCAAGGCCGAGTGCATCCATCGTGCCGGGACGCAGGTTTTGCACGAGCACATCGGCGCTGGCAAGGTGATTCTTGAGCCAGGCGATGCCTTCGGGGTCCTTCAGGTCGAGGGTGATGCCGCGCTTGTTGCGGTTGATGGTCTGAAACAAGGTCGATGTGCCGTTCAGGAAGGGCGGCCCCCAGCCGCGTGCATCGTCGCCGCCCTCGGGTCGCTCGATCTTGATGACGTCGGCGCCAAGGGTGGCAAGAATCTCGCCGGCATAGGGGCCAGCAAGGTTCTGGGCGATTTCGACCACTTTGATTCCGGCAAGCGGCAAGCCAGTTGCGACATCCTGTTTTCCTGCAATCATGCTTTGTCTCCCGGTGTTTTCACCATTGTTTGCCTCGATCTCCAGCGAGGCCAGAGAAAGTTCCGTTTTGAGCCGCCCCGGTGCAGCGGTGGCCGGCCTGTGTTTCGGGCTACCATCCATGGCAACAGCACGACATCGATGGACCAGGCCTGTGCTGCCTGTGCCATCGACGATGTCGCATCCCGCAACCCGCTCACGCGGCATCAGTCGCGATCATCCATGCGAATTTTGATCAGCAACGACGACGGATACTTCGCCCCAGGGCTGGCGGCGCTGGCTCGCGAGTTGCAGTCATTGGCGCAGGTCACCGTGATCGCGCCCGAGCGGGATCGCTCCGGCGCCTCGAACTCGTTGACTCTCGATCGACCGCTCTCGGTGCGCACTGCGGCCAGCGGCTTTCACTATGTCAATGGCACACCGACTGACTGCGTCCATATCGCCATCACCGGGATGCTCGAGCATCGTCCTGACCTGGTGGTCTCGGGCATCAATGACGGTGCCAACATGGGTGACGACACCATCTACTCCGGCACGGTCGCCGCTGCGATGGAGGGCTTTCTTCTCGGCGTGCCCGCAATCGCCTTTTCACTCAGTCACCGGGGGCATGAGCATCTCGACAGCGCAGCCAGAGTGGCGCGAGAGGTGGTTCAGCGCTTCATCGACAATCCCTACCCGGCGCCTGGGCCGGTTCTGCTCAACGTCAACATCCCCAACCGGCCCTATGAGCAGATCGGTCCGTGGGTCTCGACCCGCCTTGGCAAGCGTCATCATGCCGAGGAGGTCATCAAGTCTCGCAATCCGCGCGGGGACCTGATCTACTGGATCGGACCGGCGGGTAACGCAAAGGATGCAGGGCCCGGGACCGATTTCCATGCAGTGGCAGCAGGGCAGGTGTCGGTCACACCCCTGCATATCGATCTGACCGCCACTTCGCTCGCCGACGCGACACGCAATTGGCTGGCGTCATAGGCACGCCGTCGGGCGGTGGTCTGACCTCCGACCGGGCACGAGCCCGGATGGTAGAGGCCCTTCGCGCTCAGGGAGTGCGAAGCGATCTTGTGCTGGCCGCAATGGGCAAAATTCCACGTCATGCCTTTATCGAGTCGGGTCTGGCCAGCCGAGCCTATGAAGACATTGCCTTGCCGATCGGGCAGGGCCAGACGATCTCTAAGCCAACGACCGTGGCCCGCATGATCGAACTGCTGGCGCGCGATCGGTCGGCTGCAGAGCTCAAAGCGGCCAAGGTGCTGGAGGTGGGTACCGGCTGCGGCTATCAGGCTGCAGTCCTGGCCCATGTGTTCGGCGAGGTGGTCTCGATCGAACGACTGCGATGGCTTCATGAAGCTGCGCGGACCCATATCCGGCCGTTGCGCCTGCCGAATCTGCGTCTGGTCTTCGGCGACGGCTGGCAGGGCGTCGAGGCCGCTGCGCCCTACGATTCGATCATTCTCGCGGCAGCCGGAGATGCCATCCCCGAGCCGCTGCTGCTGCAGATGGCCATCGGCGGCAGGCTGGTTGCGCCAGTACAAACCGGCACTGCCGGGACTCAGGCGCTGCATCAGGTCGACCGCACCAGTCGCGACGATTGGGCCCTCACGGTGCTCGACGCGGTACGATTCGTGCCTTTGCGACGCGGCACTCACTGAAGTCCGCATAGCCCTCACAGCCCTGACAGCCCTTAAGCCCACTTGCGCCAAGACGCCATGCTGCTTTCGCCACGCCTCGGATTCCAAGATCGTCATTGTCTGGCCGGTGCCCTGCTCATCGCCCTGATCGGGCTGTTCGCCGGTTGTGCCAGCGGCCCGCCGGCACCGATTGTCTCGCGTACATCGCCGGGCTCCCCAACCGGCACGGCGCCGGCAGCCACCAGTGGCGCTGCGCCCCGTCCTGCGACGCCTGCTGCGCCTGCCTCGCCCACGCCGCGCACGACCCCGGATCCTGCGGGTGTGCAGTCTGCGCCGGTTCGCAGCGGTTCGATCGATTCGAAGGCCATCGAGGCGCGCCCTCTCGGATCGACGCCACCTTCGTCACCCTCGCCACCTGCGCCACCTTCGTCACCTGCGCCTGCCGTGCCAGCCCCCGTTGCGCCTGCCGCGGGTGCGGCGTCGGGTGCGGCGGCGGCTGCACCGGTTGAGGCCAGCAAAGCCGACATCGAATGGAGTTGGCCAAGTGCCGGTCGCGTGGTGCAGAGCTTCAACGATTCCAACAGCAAGGGCATGTCGTTTGCCACCAGCACAGGCGATTCGGTGCTGGCTGCCGCAGACGGCAGGGTGATCTTCAGTGGCGTTGGGCCGCGCGGCTACGGCAATCTGTTGATCGTCAAGCATTCAAACGATCTGCTGTCGGTCTATGCGCACAATCGATCGCTGCTGGTCAAAGAAGGCACGACCGTCAAGCGGGGGCAGAAGATCGCCGAAGCCGGCGACTCCACAGGCGGCACGCAGCGCTTGCACTTCGAAATTCGTCAGCAGGGCAAGCCGGTCGATCCGGCCAGATTCCTGCCCAGGCGCTGAGCAGGTTTCGGGATGGCCGCCACCCTGGTATTCGACATCGAGACCATTCCGGATGTCGCCGGGCTTCGGGTCGCCTGGGGTCTTGAAGGCGACGATGACGCGGTCGCCCAGGCGGCCTTCGAACGACGGCGCGAGCAGACCAACGGCAGCGATTTTCTGCCGCTTCATCTGCATCAGATCATCGTCATCTCGATGCTGATGCGCGACGCCGACGGTCTGCGGGTCAAATCACTCCATGGCGGTCCGGGCGAGGAAGGCAGGCTGATCCAGGCTTTTTTCAAGACGATCGAAAAGTACTCGCCCAATCTGGTCTCCTGGAACGGCAGCGGATTCGATCTGCAGGTGCTCCACTACCGCGGTCTGATCCACAAGG
Organism: Burkholderiales bacterium; assembly: GCA_026399875.1. Taxonomy (GTDB): domain Bacteria; phylum Pseudomonadota; class Gammaproteobacteria; order Burkholderiales; family Burkholderiaceae_E; genus UBA4615. The sequence goes on from JAPLQF010000022.1 coordinate 28,989, forward strand.
TTCAGGCGCCGCGTTATTGGGATCAGGGCGATGACGACCGCGATTTTCGCTACAACAACTACATCAGTCGCTATCACTCCCGGCATACCGACCTGATGGATCTGACCGCGCTCTATAACGGCCGAGCGAATGCGCCGCTCGATCAGTTGGCGCGTCTGTGCGGATTTCCCGGCAAGCTGGGGATGGATGGCGCTCAGGTCTGGCCGGCCTGGCGCCAGGGTCGACTCGATGAAATTCGCGATTACTGCGAAACCGATGTGGCCAATACCTGGCTGCTGTGGTGTCGGTTTCAACTGATGCGAGGCGCACTCGATTCGACCCAATACGAGGCTGAAATCGCGCACACCCGCAGCACTCTTGAAGGTCTGGAAGGAAAACATTGGCAAGAGTTCGTGACACAGTGGCCCCGATGACCCTGCGCCTCGAGATCGATTCGCTCGATCTCGAAGCGAACGGGGTTGCGCGCAATGACGGCAAGGTGGTCTTCGTCCGGGGTGCCCTCGCCGGCGAAACCGTCACCGCGCGGGTCGTGCGTCGCAAACCAAGCTATGAAGTGGCCGAGGTCGAGACCATCGAACGGGCGAGCGCACAGCGCGTGCTGCCCCGGTGCCCGAACTTCGGTGTCTGCGGTGGCTGTTCGATGCAGCATGTCGAACCCCGTGCCCAGGTCTCGATCAAGCAGCGTGTTCTCGAGGACACTCTGTGGCACATCGGCAAGGTTCGGTCCGAAACCATGCTTGCGCCGATTGTGGGTCCGGCCTACGGTTATCGTTATCGTGCCCGGCTGTCGGTGCGTCATGTGCCCAAGAAGGGTGGTGTCCTGGTCGGGTTTCACGAGCGCGGATCCAGCTATGTTGCCGACATGCGCGAATGCCATGTCCTGCCGCCGGCTGTATCAGCATTGCTCGTGCCGCTTCGCGAACTGGTCGGTGGCCTGTCGCTGCGCGATCGCTTGCCTCAGATCGAGGTGGCTCATGGCGAGGCCCACATCGAACTCGTACTGCGGGTGTTGCAGTCACCAACCGATGCAGACCTCACGCAGTTGCGGGAGTTTTCAGCGCATCACGGTGTGGCCCTGTGGCTTCAGTCCTCAGGCCCGGATTCGATTGAATATCTGTGCGGTCCGGCCGGTTCGCGTTCAACGCTTCACTATGCCTTGCCCGAGTTCGGTGTGGTCATGCCTTTTCGACCGACCGATTTCACGCAGGTCAACCACGCCATCAATGCCACGCTGGTCGGCCGCGCATTGCGCCTGCTCGATGCCCAGGCCAACGAGCGTGTCGCCGACCTGTTCTGTGGGTTGGGCAACTTCACGCTGCCCCTGGCGACCATGGCGGCCGAGGTCGTGGGTATCGAAGGCAGCAAGGCGCTTGTCGAGCGAGCCCGCGCGAATGCTCTGGTCAATGGTTTGCAACTCAAGGCGAGCTTTCATGCCGCCAATCTTTTCGAACTCACTTCGCAAGCCTGGCAGTCACTGGGCGCCTTCGATCGCCTGCTGATCGACCCGCCGCGCGAAGGGGCTCATGCGCTTGTTCAGGCGCTGATCGCCCCGGGGTCGATCAGGCCCCGTCGGATCGTTTATGTCTCGTGCAATCCGGCCACACTGGCTCGCGATGCCGCCATCCTCATTCACGAAGGCGGACTGGTGCTGAGAACCGCCGGGGTGATCAACATGTTTCCGCACACCTCGCATGTTGAATCGATTGCGGTTTTCGAGCAGTCGAACTGATCAAAAAAAAACCGCCCCGGAGGGCGGTTTCCAGCTTGGCCGCAGCGCGCGGCCGCTGCCGGGATGTCATTCGCGATCGCCGCCGACAATGCCGAGAATCGACAGAAGGCTCGTGAACACGTTGTAGACGCTGAGATAGACGCCCAGAGTGGCCGTCACGTAATTGGTCTCGCCCCCACGGATGACGCGCTGCAGATCGACCAGGATGAAGGCCGAAAAGATTCCGATGGCCAGCAGCGAGATGACCAGCATCAGGGCGGGCATCTGCAGCCAGATGTTCGCCACCGCCGCCAACAGGATCATGATCATGCCGATGAACAGGAACTTGCTCATGTTGGAGAAGTCACGCTTGCTCACCGTGGCAACCGTTGCCATCGCGCCGAAGATGGCAGCAGTGCCGCCAAATGCCGTCATGATCAGTTGAGCGCCGTTATTGAACCCGAGGATCTGGCCGATCATTCGGGACAGCATCAGCCCCATGAAGAAGGTGAAGCCCAGCAGCAGTGCGACACCGATGCCACTGTTCTTGAAGCGCTCGATCACATAGAAAAAGCCGAAGGCGATCGCCATGAACGCGATGAAGCCGATCAGCGGGCTGCCCTGAAAAAACGAAAACCCGGTTTTCACGCCGATCCATGCGCCGAGAACGGTCGGCACCATCGATAGTGCGAGCAGAGCATAAGTATTGCGAAGCACCCGATTGCTCGAGGTGCTGACAAGGCCGCCATTGCTGCCATAGGGAAGCGACGGATTCGAATTGCTTTCGTAAGCCATGGTGACTCCGATCTCCAGAATGAAGGGCGCGCAAATGCACGTGAGCGGAATGTAGGGGAGGGCAGTCTATCTTTCAACCCGGCTGACGGTGGGGGTATCAAATAAATTTCCCGACTCGTCCCATCATGGCGGCTGTCAATGGATGTAAAGCCTGCCTATGGTAGACTCGCGAGTTAAGGTTTTATCAATGACCTGCACGCTAACCCACTAATTTACAAGCAATTTTTCGGAGCGACAATGGCTTTAGAACGCACCCTTTCCATCATCAAACCTGACGCGGTCGCCAAGAACGTCATCGGTCAGATTTATTCTCGTTTTGAGTCTGCGGGGCTGAAAGTTGTGGCTGCTCGCTTTGCGCATCTGTCGCGCGGCGAAGCTGAGTCGTTCTACGGTGTGCATCGCGAGCGCCCGTTCTTCAAGGACCTGGTCGATTTCATGGTCTCGGGCCCGGTCATGATCACGGTGCTTGAAGGTGAGGCCGCCATCCAGAAAAACCGCGATCTGATGGGCGCCACCGATCCCAAGAAGGCGGCCGCCGGGACCATCCGCGCCGATTTCGCAGACAGCATCGATGCCAACGCGGTTCACGGTTCGGACGGTGTGGACACCGCGTCCGCCGAGATCGCATTCTTTTTTGCCGGGATGAACGTCTACAGCCGATGACTGAGGGCGGCGCCATCAATCGCATCGATCTGCTCGGGCTTGACCGCTCGGCGATGGCAGAGCTGTGCCGCCAGTGGGGCGAAAAGCCCTTTCGGGGGCAGCAGCTGATGCGCTGGTTGCATCGGCGTTTCGAGTCCGATTTCGACGCGATGACCGATCTGGCGAAAGGTTTTCGTCAGACTTTGTCCGAGCGCGCGACAGTGATCGCGCCGCCGATCATCTCTGACAACCTCTCGACAGATGGCACGCGAAAATGGCTCCTTGATGTCGGTCAGGGAAATGCGGTCGAGACAGTTTTTATTCCCGAGTCTGGGCGCGGGACCTTATGTGTCTCGACCCAGGCAGGATGTGCGGTCAATTGTCTTTTCTGCTCGACAGGCAAGCAGGGTTTTGCACGCAACCTGTCGTCGGGTGAGATTGTCGGTCAACTGTGGCTCGCCAATCGACTCGTCGGCGCGCGAAAGGCGGCCTCGATTGATCCGGATGAAGAGCAGGCTGATGATCACGATCGCGCGGTGACCAACGTGGTCTTCATGGGAATGGGAGAGCCGCTGCTCAACTATGAGCCGACCCTCGCCGCAATCCGCATCATGCTCGACGATCATGGCTATGGCTTGTCGCGTCGGCGCGTGACGGTATCAACCTCAGGTGTGGTGCCAATGATGGACCGGCTGCGCGACGATCAGCCTGTCGCGCTGGCTGTGTCCTTGCATGCACCAACCGATGAACTTCGCGACCGGCTGGTGCCGCTCAACCGCAAATACCCGCTCGCCGAACTGATGGCGGCCTGCCGTCGATATCTCGAGCGGGCGCCCCGCGACTTCATCACCTTCGAATACGTGATGCTTGATGGCGTGAATGATGGCGACGAGCATGCGAGGCAACTTATCGAACTGGTGCGGGATGTCCCCTGCAAGTTCAATCTGATTCCGTTCAATCCCTTTCCTGCTGCCGGTCTGGGGCGTTCTTCGCCCGAGCGGATTCGAAGCTTTTCGGCGAGACTGCTCGAAGCGGGCATCGTCACGACTGTCAGGCGCACTCGGGGCGACGATATTGACGCGGCTTGTGGGCAACTGGCAGGCGACATTCTCGACCGGACCCGTCTGGTGCAACGCACCGAACGCAGTCCGATCATGATTGAACCGGTTTGAGGGGGTCCGGGTGCGAACAGTGAGGCAGAGTGACTCTGGAGTGGCAGTGTGGCGGCAGCTTGTTGCGGCGCGCATCGCATTTGGTCGTGCCTGTGCGGTCCTTGCTGTCGCGTTGACCTGTACATGGATGCAGGCTTGCACAACGGTCGAGCAGTCGAGAAAAGTGGTCGACGACAACTCGTCCACCGTGACCGATACCAGGGCGAATCGACGTGATGCCGCTGCAACCCAGCGCGCGCAAGCCCGGGCGGCCGATCTGGTACCCGGCGCGCCGAGGGTCGAAACCGACGTAACCCGCCGAGCTCAGATCAGGATCGATCTGGCGGCCGGCTATTATCAGCAGCGTGCCTTTTCGCAGTCGCTCGAAGAGCTTCGGGCTGCGCTGGCGATCGATTCCAGAAGCGCTCAAGCCTACGGCATGCTCGGTCTGGTCTATATGGAACTGGGTGAGCAGGCACGGGCCGAGGATGGTTTTCGTCAGGCTCTGAGTATCGCGCCTGGCGATTCCGATCTGCTCAACAACTACGGCTGGTTTCTCTGTCAGACAGGGCGTGCCGATCAGGCGATACCCCAGTTTCAGGCGGCATTGAAGGATCCGCTTTATGCAACGCCTGCACGTCCACTGCACAACGCCGGAATCTGTTCGTTGCGGATCGGCGATGAGGCCGGCGCTGAGTCGTACTTTTTGCGCTCATTTCAGCTCGATCCGCGCAATCCGGTATCGATGTACAACCTCGCCGAGATCAATCTGAAGCGTGGCGATGTCGATCGCGCCCGTTTTTATTCGCGACGGCTGCTTGACGCTTATCCGCCGAGCGCCGAGACACTCTGGCTGGCGATTCGCATCGAACGCAAGGGCACCGATCGCGACAGTTTCAACAGTCTGTCGGCGCAGCTGCGTCGGCTTTTCCCTGGCTCCCGAGAAGCGGAGTTGCTGCAGCGTGGGGCCTTCGATGGTTGATTCCTCTGACTCGTCGCCGCATCCGAACACGGGCGTACCGTCCGTCGGTTCGCCGGCCGAGCTTGCGGGTGTGCGCGAGCAGCGCGGTTGGTCTCAGGCCGATGTCGCTCAGCGGCTCAAGCTGCGGGTTCGTCAGCTTGACGCGCTTGAGCGCGGCGATTGGGAGGCCTTGCCAGGCAGGGCTTTTGTGCGCGGCACTTTGCGGGCTTATGCCAGGCTGCTCGAGGTCGAAATCGAGGCTTTGTTAAAGGCGGTGGGCGGTTTTGCGCAAGCTGAAGAGCTGCGTCCCTCGGCGTCGCTTGGCACGCAAATGCCTCGCTCCGGCGGATTTGGTTTCGACGGTGATACCCGCAGCAATCGACTGCCGTGGGCGCTGCTTGGTGTGTTGGGTGTGATCGCGCTGGCGGTTTTTTTCGGTCGGGACGGCGACATTTCAAACCCCTCGCAATGGTTTGGTGTGCCGCCGGTGACGAAGCCTGACAGTTCGTCCAAGCCTGCAGCAGCCGGCGGTTCATCGCCGGCTGGTTCTTCTGGCGCAGCCGGTGCAGCATCGGTGCCAGCCGACACGGCTGCAGCGCCCGCACTGGTGGTCCCGGGGCCGACGCTTGCCATCGGTGATCCGACGCAGGGTGCAACAGGAGCCGGTCTCGGGCAAGGCGCTGGCTCGTCGACATCGAGCCCGGTTTTGTCCGCGAACCCCGGCTCAACCGCCCCATCCTCATCCGCCCCGTCCTCAACCCCCTCATCTGGCGCTGCTGCTGGCGCGCCGGGTGCGCCGTCTCCCGAGGCCGCCCGAGCACCCTCGACGCTTCGATTCACCGTCAGGCAGGATGCCTGGATCGAGGTCAGGCAGGCCGATGGTCGAACGGTTTTCAGTGCGATCGTCAAACCCGGCTTGCCGGTCGACATCGATGCCACGCAACCGGTCTCGATGGTGATCGGCAACGCCAACCAGGTCAGTCTCGATTTCGAGGGCAAGCCGGTCGATCTGAAGGCGATGACCGTCATGCCCAACAATATTGCGAAGGTAAAACTGCCGTGACCATCACTTCGTCAGCTCCGTCACAAGCGAACGGCTTCGAGGCAGGCCCCATGCCGGTTGGGCCGATGGCGCGTCGGATATCGCGTCAGGTCGAAGTCCGCTGGGGCAGTCGGGTCGTGCGGGTCGGTGGCGATGCGCCGATCGTGGTGCAGTCGATGACCAATACCGACACTGCCGATCCGATTGCCACGGCGATCCAGGTCAAGGCGTTGGCGCAGGCCGGATCGGAAGTGGTTCGGATTACCGTCAATTCGCCCGAGGCAGCCCGCGAGGTCATTACCCTTCGCGAGCAACTCGACCGCATGGGCGTCGACGTGCCGCTGGTGGGCGATTTTCATTACAACGGCCACAAGCTGCTGACCCAGTACCCTGACTGCGCGATGGCGCTGTCCAAATACCGGATCAATCCGGGCAACGTCGGGTCAGCCAGTCGTCGTGACGGTAACTTCGCTCAGATGATCGAAGTGGCCGCAATGCATAACAAGCCGGTTCGCATCGGCGTCAACTGGGGCAGTCTCGATCAGTCCCTGCTGGCCAGGCTGATGGACGAAAATGCCGCGCGCGCCAAGCCCTTCGATGCCATGCAGGTGATGCGCGAAGCGCTGGTCACCTCGGCCATCGACAGCGCCCGTCAGGCCGAATCGCTTGGTCTTGCTGGCAATGCCATCATCCTTTCGGCCAAGGTATCGAATGTTCAGGATGTGGTGGCGGTCTATCGCGAACTCGCCCGTCGCTGCGATTACCCTTTGCATGTCGGCCTGACCGAAGCAGGTATGGGCAGCAAGGGCATCGTTGCATCGACTGCCGCGCTGTCGGTTCTCCTTCAGGAGGGCATCGGCGACACCATCCGGGTGTCGCTCACCCCCGAGCCCGGTGGCGATCGAACCCGAGAGGTGATCGTTGCTCAGGAAATTCTTCAGACAATGGGACTGCGTGCGTTTACGCCGCTGGTCATTGCCTGTCCGGGTTGCGGTCGAACCAGCAGCACCTTTTTTCAGGAACTCGCCGAGCATATTCAGAGCTTCCTGCGTACGCAGATGCCGGTGTGGCGGGCAAGTTATCCCGGCGTCGAATCGATGCAGGTGGCGGTCATGGGTTGCGTCGTCAATGGTCCGGGTGAATCGCGTCATGCCGATATCGGCATTTCCCTGCCGGGCGCTGGCGAGGCACCGGTCGCGCCGGTATTCGTCGATGGCGAACGGACCGTGACGCTCAAGGGCGATCACATTGCCCAGGAGTTCCAGGCCATCGTCGAAAACTATGTCCATCGACGCTATGGCGGTTTTGCCGGCGGTTCAGCCACGACCGCGTCTGCAGCGCAAAACGCCTGATCCAGTATTTCCAGAAGCCTTTGCTGCACCAACCCTTCCGATTCGACCTCTCCTGATCATGTCCGACGCTGTGCCCCGCTCCCAGAATGATACTGCCGCTCGACCTGCTGCAAGGCTGTCCGGTGTCAAGGGTATGAACGATCTCCTGCCCGAGCAGATGGAGCGCTGGGAGCGACTCGAGCATGCGGTGGCCGCTTGGGCTCGCAGTTATGGCTATCGGCAGATTCGCACGCCGATCGTCGAGCCGACTGCGCTTTTCAAGCGCGGCATCGGTGAAGTCACCGATATCGTCGAGAAGGAGATGTACTCCTTCGAAGACTCGCTTAATGGTGAACATCTGACCTTGCGACCGGAGAACACCGCCGGTGTCGTGCGGGCGGTGATCGAGCACAACCTGCTCTATGACGGGCCGCGCCGGCTCTGGTACACAGGGCCGATGTTTCGTCACGAACGTCCGCAGCGAGGCCGCTATCGGCAGTTCCATCAGATCGGTATCGAAGCGCTCGGGTTTGCGGGTCCTGATATCGACGCCGAGGTCATCGCCATGAGCCAGCGTCTCTGGGATGATCTCGACCTCACCGATGTCCGTCTCGAACTCAACAGCATTGGTGATGCAAGCGAGCGTCTGGCCCACCGCGCTGCACTGATCGCCTATTTCGAAGCCAGTGCGACCCTGCTCGACGACGATGCGCGTCGTCGGCTGCACAGCAATCCGCTGCGCATTCTCGATACCAAAAATCCGTCGATGCAGGCCTTGGTCGAGGCGGCGCCGCGGCTGTCCGACTATCTGGGTGATGAATCGCGGGCGCACTTCGAGGGGGTGCAGGCGCTGCTGCGCTCGATTGGCATCCCGTTCAAAATCAACCCGCGTCTGGTTCGTGGTCTCGATTACTACAACCGGACGGTTTTCGAATGGGTCACCGATCGGCTCGGTGCTCAGGGCACGGTCTGCGGTGGTGGGCGTTATGACCCGCTGATCGGTATGCTTGGCGGCAAGCCCGCGCCTGCCTGCGGCTTTGCCATCGGGGTGGAGCGACTGCTCGACCTCATGAGCCAGTCGAGCCAGAGTGATCAGGGCCCGAGTTGCGATGTCTATGTGGTGTATCAGGGTGACGCGGCGAGCATGAGTGCATTCAGCGTCGCCGAAGGGCTTCGCAGTGCCGGGCTCGATGTCGTGCTCAATGCCGGCGGTGGGAGCTTCAAGTCGCAATTCAAGCGTGCCGATGCCAGTGGCGCCGAGTTCGCCGTGGTGATCGGCGAGGATGAAGCCGCCAATCGGACCGCGACCGTCAAGGCCCTGCGCAGTGCGGGTGGCGAGCGGGCGGCAGGTCAGCAACATTCGGTGGCGCTCGATACGCTGGCCGACTATCTGGTCGATGCGCTCGTTGCCACAGGCGACTGAGTTCGACCGCATCACGATTTATTTACGGAAATTCCATGGCCTACGATCTAGAGGAACAGGACCAGCTCGACGCCTTCAAGGCGTACTGGAAGAAATACGGCAATACAGTGCTCACCGTAATAACCGTCCTGCTGCTCGCAGTCGCCGGCTGGCGCGGCTGGGGATGGTGGCAGCAGAAGCAGGCGGTCGAAGCATCAGCGGCCTACGAGCAGTTGCGCCAGGCGGTGCAACTCAAGGATATTGCCAAGGTCAAGGCGGCATCAGGACAGATTTTCGAGCAGTACCCGCGCACCATCTACGGGTCGATGGCGGCGCTTGTTGCAGCGCGTGCCTATTACGATGCCGGTGATATCAAGGCGGCAAAGGCGCCGCTGCAATGGGCGATCGACACGGCGGTCGAGCCCGCACACCGGATGCTTGCCCGATTGCGCCTGGCGGGTCTGCTGCTGGACGAAAAGGCCTACGATGAAGGCCTGGCGCTGCTGAGTGTTCCCGATGCAGGGTCTTTCGCCGGGCTCTTCGCCGATCGGCGTGGCGATCTTCTTCTCGCACAGGGAAAGCGCGACGAGGCTAAAGCTGCTTTTGTTGATTCGCTCGCCCGCCTTGATCGGGGCAGCGCAATGCGATCGATCGTTCAGATGAAGCTCGACGCGCTCGGAGGCGCTTGAGATGCGCGAGCGTCTGTTCATGAGTCGATCCAGGCGCATCGCTGTGCTTGCGGCCGCACTCGTGCTTGCGGGCTGCTTCGGCTCGTCTCGCAAACCGCCCGATCCCCTTCCCGCAAGCAGCGGTGGCGTCAGGGTCTCGCAGCTGTGGCGAGTCGCGCTCGACGGTGACTCCGGTATCGGTTTTGCGCCGGTGGCCATTGGTGACAGTGTCTGGGCAGCCTCCAGAAAGGGCGTGCTGACCCGCGTCGATATCGACACCGGCCGGGAGCGCTGGCGTACCCTCACCGGGAAGACGCTGACCGCCGGCGTCGGAACCGATGGTCTGGTATCTGTCGTGGCGACGCTTGAAGGCGAAATACTCGCCTACGACGTCGATGGCCAGTTCAAATGGTCTGCCAGGATCGGCGCTGAAATCGTTACGCCGCCCGCGGTGGCCGATGGCACGGTGCTGCTCAGAACGACCGATAATCGGGTGCTGGCCTTCGACAGCGATAACGGCAATCGTCGCTGGACCTTCCAACGACAGAATCCGCCGCTTGTGCTCAGGCAGTCGGGGGGTGTGGCCATGGTGCCTTCATTGGGCTTCATCGGCATGCCGGGTGGCCGACTGGTGGCGCTCGGCTTATCGAGCGGTTCGCCGCGATGGGATGTGCCGCTGGCTCAACCGCGTGGCGCAACCGAGCTCGAGCGAATGGCCGATGTCGTGGGAACGCCGCTGGTTATCGGCCAGGAGCTTTGCGCAGCGACCTACCAGGGTCGAGTCGGTTGCCTTAATGCGGCAAGCGGCGAGCCGGTCTGGACAAAGAACTTCTCGTCGGCGGTGGGCCTTGACGTCGACAGGCGCGGCGTTGTCTTGCCGGATGCCGACGATATCGTTCATGCCTTCGACCGCGCCGGGGAACCGGTCTGGCAACAGAAGGGGCTCATGCGCCGGCGACTGTCCGCGCCTCTCATTGCCGCTCGATCGGTCGCGTTTGGCGATTTCCAGGGCAATGTGCTGTGGCTGTCTCGCGATGACGGCACGCTGTCCGCAGTCAGCACGACCGACGGAAAAGCGATCGTTGCCCCGCCGACAGCAGTCGGTTCGATTCTGGTGGTCCAGACATCCGGCGGGACGCTTTGTGCGTTCCGGGTCGAGTGACGCAGGGTAGGGTTCCAACGCCGGTCGTAGCGATCGTCGGTCGACCCAACGTTGGCAAGTCGACGCTCTTTAACCGGCTCACCCGCAGTCGAGATGCCCTGGTTCACGACATTCCGGGTCTGACCCGCGATCGTCATTATGGCCAGGGGCGATATGGTGACCGACGCTTCATCGTGATCGACACTGGCGGCTTTGAGCCGGTCGCGCGCGACGGCATTGCCGCGGAGATGGCCCGACAGGCGCGCCAGGCGGTCATCGAGGCCGATCTTGTGGTCTTCGTGGTCGACGGGCGTGCCGGCATGGCGGCACGCGACCGGGATATCGCCAATGAGTTGCGCCGTACCGCCGCACGGGTATTGCTTGCGGTCAACAAGACCGAGGGCATGGCGCGTGAGCAGACGATTGCCGATTTCTGGTCGCTCGGGCTGGGGCAGCCCTTTGCGATTTCTGCCGCGCACGGTGATGGCGTTCGAGAACTGATTGAGGACGCCCTGCCTGACCTCGATCAGCCGATCGCCGATGAGCCAGCTTCTGAAGATGTTCGGGCACCCACTGCCGCCGAGCTTGCGGCACTCGACGCGCAGCCTGCACCAGCCGCAGCAGGCGCGGCCCCGGCTGCTGTGGCAGCCGACCCGCGCGGGCCGCGACGGGTAAAAGTGGCCGTGGTCGGTCGTCCGAACGCCGGCAAATCGACCTTGGTCAATACCTTGCTCGGCGAGGAGCGGATGATCGCCTTCGATCAGCCTGGCACCACTCGCGATGCGGTGGCGATCGATTTCGAACGCAACGGCCGTCCCTACACCCTGATCGACACCGCAGGCATGCGACGGCGCGGCAAGGTGACCGATGTGATCGAGAAGTTTTCGGTCGTCAAGACCTTGCAGGCGATCGAAGACAGCAATGTCTGCATCCTCCTGCTCGATGCTTCGGAAGATGTCGCCGATCAGGATGCGCATATCGCGGGCTATCTTCTCGAAGCGGGCCGCGCGGTTGTCGTTGGCATCAACAAATGGGATCTGGCTGATTCGCATCACCGCGATCGCATCAAGATCGAATTTGCCCGCAAACTCGGTTTCCTGTCGTTCGCCCGGATGCATTTCGTCGTGGCCACTGAAGGCCGAGGTGTCGGAGCACTGATGCGATCGGTGGACGAGGCGTTTGCGGCGGCGACCGCAAAGCTGTCAACGCCACGGCTGACTCGATCCATGATCGAAGCGGTCGAGCGCCAGCAACCACCCCGTCGCGGCACGATCAGACCCAAGCTGCGTTACGCCCATCAGGGCGGACAGAACCCGCCGATCGTCGTCATTCACGGCAACTCCCTCGACAAGGTGCCTGACAGCTACCGGCGCTATCTCGAGGGATGGTTTCGAGAGCACTTCGAGCTCCAGGGAACGCCTTTGCGGATCGAATTCCGGACTTCGAGCAACCCTTATGCACGCTGAAGCCGGCGAATCCTTACCGCCCCTTCGGCTGCTTCGCCCGATAGCCAACGACCGGTCAATTCGTTAGATTCCTGAGGTGAGACTTGCCATCCGACATTTAGCCCCCACAACCGACAAGACGATCAGGAAGCCCCGGAGCCCCGATGAGCAATAAAGGACAGATGCTGCAAGACCCTTACCTCAATCTGCTTCGCAAGGAGCAGGTTCCGGTGTCAATCTACCTCGTCAATGGCATCAAGCTGCAGGGCCAGATCGATTCCTTTGATCAGTATGTCGTTCTGCTGCGCAATACCGTGACGCAGATGGTCTACAAACACGCGATCTCGACCGTGGTTCCGGCCCGGCCGGTCAACTTCCAGGCAGAAGGTACCGAAAGCTGAACAATTCAGATTCCCCTGTGTCCCGGGCATTGCTCATTGGCGTTGCTCTGGGCCGAGAGCGCCGCGACGATTCTTCGCTCGATGAGTTGTGCGCGCTGGCCGAGTCCGCCGGCCATACTGTGTCAGCCCGACTGATCTGCCATCGTCCGCGGCCCGATCCGAAGCTTTACATCGGCACAGGCAAGGCCGACGAGATTGCAGCGTTGCTTGCCGCAGACGGCACTCAACTGGTGCTTTTCGATCATGAAATCTCTGCAGTTCAGCAGCGTAATCTTGAGCGCTTGTGGAAAGTTCGGGTACTCGATCGAACCGAACTGATCCTTGACATCTTCGGGCAGCGTGCCCGCAGCACCGAAGGCAAGTTGCAGGTCGAACTCGCTCAGTTGCAGCATCAGTCCTCACGGCTGGTCCGTGCCTGGAGTCACCTCGAGCGTCAGCGTGGTGGTATCGGCGTTCGTGGCGGGCCTGGCGAAACACAGCTCGAGATGGACCGCCGCATGCTCGGAAACCGGATCAAGCAGGTTCGTGAGCGATTGGACCGCAGCGAACGCCAGCGCCAGACCCGGCGCAAGTCCCGCGACCGGAACTCGGCTTTCAAGGTGTCTCTGGTGGGCTACACCAATGCCGGCAAGTCCACCCTGTTCAATGCCTTGACCGGTGCCGGCACATACGCCGCCGATCAGCTCTTTGCCACGCTTGATACCTTGTCCCGAAAGCTGGTGCTGGGCCCGGATTGCGAAATCGTCCTGTCGGATACCGTCGGTTTCGTGCGCGACCTTCCGCACCAGCTGGTCGAGGCTTTTCGCGCCACGCTCGACGAAACCGCACAGGCCGATCTGCTGCTTCACGTCGTCGACGCTGCAGCCCCTGACCGGGCAGAGCAGATCGAGCAAGTCCAGCGCGTTCTGGCCGACATCGGCGCCGATCGGGTGCCGCAGTGGCTGGTCTGGAACAAGATTGACTCCGCCGGCCTTGAGCCCGATGTCGAGCTCAACGGCTGTGGTACGATCCACCGGCTGTTTCTCAGCGCCCGTACAGGTGCAGGATTGCCTCTGCTTCGCAGGGCGCTGTCCGCCTCCTCCGGTTCGAGAGGCCTCGAGTCCGGCGTTCCCTTTCCCGATGTTTCGATCAACCCCAACGGCCTGCCAGATGTGGATCCGAATTCGCGCATTGTTGTCGCTCAATGATCCGGGCTGGGGCCGCAGTGGCTCATCCGGTCAGGACGATCAGCGTCCCCGTCAGCAACGCCCGGGTGGCGGCAGTGACGGCCCCCCGGACCTTGATGAACTCTGGCGAGACTTCAATCGCCGTTTGAACCGAGTGTTCACCAAGGGCGGTGGTGGTGGCGAGCCGCCGCGAGATGGCGGTGGTCAATCCGGTCCGTCTTTGCGTGGTGCGGGCACCGGCCTCGGACTGCTGCTTGGAGCCGGCTTTCTGCTCTGGCTGGGCAGCGGGTTCTACATCGTTCAGGAAGGGCAGGCTGCTGCTGTGCTGCGCTTTGGCGAATTCCGCTACATGGTCGAAACTGCAGGCTTCAAATGGCATATGCCTTACCCGATCGAGACCGTCGAGCCGGTTGACGTTCAACGTCTGCGCCAGGTCGAAGTCGGCTATCGGACCAACGTCAAGAACAAGGTCGCCCGCGAATCGCTGATCCTGACCGGCGACCAGGCCATTGTCGATCTGCAGTTTGCGGTTCAGTATCGGATCACCGATCCCAAGGCCTTCCTCTTCAACAACAATACCGGCGGCGCGCCCGAAGAGATCGTCCGTCAGTCCGCCGAAACCGCGGTGCGCGAGGTGGTCGGGCGAATGGGTATCGATCAGGTGCTCTACGAAGAGAAAGAGCAGGTCGCCAAGGATGCGCTCAAGCTGATGCAGTCGATTGCCGATCGCTACAAGGCGGGTATCGGCATCGTCGATGTGACCATCCAGCAGGCTCAGCCTCCTGAGCAGGTCCAGGCGGCTTTTGAGGATGCCAACAAGGCTGCCCAGGACCGTGAGCGTCTGATCAACGAAGGCCGAGCCTATGCCAACGATGTGATCCCTAAGGCTCGTGGTACCGCCGGACGTCTGCAGCAGGAAGCCGAAGGTTACAAACAGCGCGTCATCGCGTCGGCCGAGGGTGATTCGTCGCGGTTCAAGCAGGTCCTTGCCGAGTACAGCAAGGCGCCACAAGTCACGCGGGAACGGCTCTACCTTGACACCATGCAGCAGATTTTCGCCAACACCAGCAAGGTCTACATCGACTCCCGTGCAAACGGTAACCTGATGTACTTGCCTCTGGACAAGCTGGTGCAGCAGGCTGCCTCGGCAGAAGCGGCTCGAGCTGTGGCGCCGGCATCGCCGGCGAGTTCGCCTGAGCAGCCCCGAGGTGAAAACCCCACTATGCCGCCCGCCATGTCGCGTGACGGCCTGCGCGGCCGCGAACGCGATGCCGGCCGCTGATCGAGTCGCTGACGAAAGCCAATCATGAACCGACTCGCCTCCATCCTTCTCGGCCTCCTTGTTGCGCTGGGCCTCGCTTCGACGATGTTTTTCGTCGTTGATCAGCGTCAGTACGCCGTGGTTTTTGCCCTCGGTGAAATCAAGGAAGTGGTCTCCCGTCCCGGTCTGCACTTCAAACTGCCGCCGCCCTTCCAGAACGTGCAGTATTTCGACAACCGCATCCTCACTATCGATACCGCCGACGTCGATCGATTCATCACGTCCGAAAAGCTCAATGTCCAGATCGACACCTTCGTAAAATGGCGCATTGCCGATCCGCGCCAGTTTTACGTGTCGGTCGGCGGCAGCGAACTGATTGCCAGCGATCGGCTGCAGCGCAGTCTTCGCGACTCACTCAATAACGAGGTCGCGAAAAAGACCGTCACCGATGTCATTTCTGGCAAGCGTCAGGAGTTGCTCGATTCGGTTCGGGCCAAGATGAACGAAGACGCCAAGCAGATTGGCGCAGAGGTGATTGATGTGCGCCTCAAGCGGGTCGATTTCGCCCCTGAGGTCTCGGAGCGCGTCTTCGATCGGATGCAGTCCGAGCGCAAGCGTGTCGCCAATGAGCGGCGTGCCACCGGCGCGGCCGAGTCCGAGAAAATTCGGGCCGATGCCGATCGTCAGCGAGACGTGCTGATCGCAGAGGCCTATCGGGATGCTCAGCAGGTCAAGGGCGAGGGCGACGCCAAGGCCTCGGCACTCTTTGCCGATGCCTTCGGCAGGAATCCCGAGTTCGCCGGCTTCTATCGAAGTCTCGAGGCCTATCGCAACAGCTTCCGTGGTCGAGGCTCGGATGTGATGGTGCTTGACCCGTCGTCGGACTTCTTCCGTTACTTCCGCGCACCAGGCGGCCAGTCTGCAGCGCCTGCGGCGCGGGCGAAGTAGGCAAGCAATTGATGTTGCTGTCTGCTTTGGGCATGGTGCTCCTGATCGAAGGCTTGATGCCGCTTGCTTTCCCGGCCGGATGGCGGGCAGCGATGCAGCGCATGGCCGGATTGCGCGACGGCCAGCTCCGTTTCACGGGTCTGGTGGCCTCGGCGGCCGGTGTGCTGCTGCTGGCAATCGCCGGCTGAGCAGTTTCATCTCCAAGGCCCGGTTCATGCCTCGCTGGCTGCTGCCCGAAAGCATTTCCGACATTTTGCCCAGCGAGGCGCGTCGCATCGAAATGTTGCGCAGGCGCCTGCTCGATCTCTATCGCACCTATGGCTATGAGCTGGTGGTGCCGCCGATGATCGAGTACATCGAATCCCTGCTGACCGGTAGCGGTCACGATCTCGATCTGAAGACTTTCAAGCTGATTGATCAGCTTTCGGGTCGGACCATGGGTGTTCGTGCAGACATCACGCCGCAGGTTGCCCGGATCGATTCGCATCTGCTCGACCGGGCAGGAATCACCCGTCTTTGCTATGCCGCCAATGTCCTGCATACCCGTGTATCGGGTCCGCTGTCGTCACGCGAGCCGCTGCAGATCGGTGCCGAGCTCTATGGCCACCCGGGTCTCGAGGCCGATCTCGAAGTCATTGAGTTGCTGCTGCAGTCGCTGCAGTTGGCTGGGGTGTCGCGAGTGCGAATCGACCTGGGTCATGTCGATGTAGTGCGCACGCTGCTTGCTGAATTGCCGCAGCTCTCTGAAGACGATGTTTTTCCCCTGATCCAGTCAAAGGACTCGCCAGCACTGGCCGAGATGCTCTCTGCCGTACCCGACTCTCCGATTCGCCGAGCCTTGCTGGCCTTGCCGGGTCTGCTCGGCCCGGTCGACGAGGTGCTTGAGCGAGCGGCGATGTGTTTGCCCGATCTGCCTGCAGTCACGCAGGCGCTGAGTCAGTTGAAGCAGCTCACCGAATCGCCCCTGCTCGCCTCAGTCGCCAGCCTTGATGTCGAGGTTGCGCTCGACCTGGGCGATGCGCGGGGTTATCGCTATCACAGCGGCGTGATTTTTGCGGCTTACGTTGATGGGTTGCCCAATGCCATCGGCCGGGGAGGGCGCTACGACAATGTCGGTGTCGCTTTCGGTCGAGCACGTGCGGCAACCGGGTTTTCCATCGAGCTGCGCGAGCTGGCCGGGCTGCTTCCGGCTCACGAGCCCAGCCCGGCCATCCGTGCGCCCTGGGCGATCGACCCTCAGCTCACCAAAGAGGTCAGGGCCTTGCGCGGTGCCGGTGAAATCGTTGTTCAGGTGCTGCCCGGCCACGAGCATGAGGAGCAGGAGTTTCATTGTGATCGTGAGCTCGCACAACAAGATGGCCGCTGGATCATCCGGCCGCTGCGGAGGCAGTCAATATGAGCAGGAATGTCGTGGTCATCGGCACCCAGTGGGGCGATGAAGGCGAAGGTAAGGTCGTCGATTGGCTGACCGAGTCCGCGCAGGGCGTCGTGCGTTTCCAGGGCGGCCACAATGCCGGTCACACACTGGTGATCGGCGGCAAGAAGCAGGTGCTCCGGCTGATTCCATCGGGCATCCTGCGTCCGGGTGTGACCTGCTACATCGGCAGCGGCGTGGTCCTGTCCCCCGAGGCGCTCCTTCAGGAAATCGATGAGCTTGAGCGCGCTGGTGTAGCCGTTCGCGATCGCCTGCGAATCAGTGGCACCTGCCCGCTGATCCTGCCTTATCACGTCGCGCTTGATCGCGCCCGTGAGGCCCGTGCCGGCGATGCCAAGATTGGCACAACTGGCCGCGGCATCGGCCCGGCCTACGAAGACAAGGTCGGTCGTCGTGCGCTGCGCGTACGCGATCTGTTTGCACCCGAGACCCTGCGTCAGCGCATCCGTGATGTGCTTGACTTCCACAATTTCGCACTTGTCCAGTATTACGGTGGGCAGGCGCTCGACCCCGATCAGGTGACTGACGACGCCCTGCGACTTGCTCCGCGCATCGCCCCGATGGTGGCCGATGTGCCGGCAGAGCTGTCGGCGGCGGCCCGTCGAGGCGATCGCCTGCTGTTCGAGGGTGCCCAGGGTGCCCTCCTTGATGTCGACCATGGCACCTACCCCTTTGTCACCAGCAGCAATTGCATTGCCGGCGCGGCTTCGGCCGGCGCAGGAGTCGGCCCCCAGCAACTCGATTTCGTCCTCGGGATCGCCAAGGCATACACCACGCGTGTCGGGTCTGGCCCGTTTCCGACCGAGCTCTTCGATGAGGTCGGCAAGCATCTGGCAACCAAGGGCAACGAGTTCGGATCAGTGACTGGGCGCCCTCGCCGTTGTGGCTGGTTCGACGCGGTGGCAATGCGTCGCTCGATCCAGCTCAATGGTGTCACTGGGCTATGCGTCACCAAACTCGATGTGCTCGACGGTCTGTCGACAGTCAAGATTTGTACTGGCTATGTTCGCGCCGGTCAGCCGGTCGACCTGCTGCCCTTTGGCGCCGAAGATGTCGCCACCTGTGAGCCGCTGTACGAGGAGCTTCCCGGGTGGAGTGAAAGCACCTATGGCGTGAAGTCCTGGGATGGTTTGCCGGCGGCTGCGCAACGTTACCTCCAGCGATTGTGCGAGCTCGTCGGGTCGCCGATCGATATGGTGTCCACAGGCCCGGATCGCGACGAAACCATCCTGATCCGGCATCCGTTCAAGAATTGAGACTGCTGTGTCCACTCCTGATCTGCATGTCACCTGGGCCCAATACCATCTGCTGATCGAGCGGCTCGCGGTGCAGGTGCATGAATCTGGCTGGCGGTTTGATGCCATCGTGTGTCTGGCTCGCGGCGGTCTTCGGGTCGGGGATGTTCTGTCGCGATTGTTCGAATCTCCGCTGGGCGTGCTCTTTACCAGTTCCTACCGCGATGGTGCCGGCACGGAGCAGAGTTCGCTGCGTATCGCCGACGCCCTGAGCAGTGCCAGCCCTCTGCCGGGGCCCAGATGGCTGCTGGTCGATGACATGGTCGATTCCGGCGCGACATTCGCACAGGTTCTGCCTGTGCTCAAAGCGCGTCACCCCCATGTCTCCGAGATCCGATCCGCTGTGCTCTGGGGCAAGGGCCATTCGGTCATGAGGCCGGATTATGTGGTCGAGGATCTCCCGCACAATCCCTGGATTCATCAGCCCTTCGAGCGCTACGACACCATGAATTTCGAAGACCTCAAGCGCAGTTGGACTGATCGTTGATCGGCGGATCCGACTCAGAGCATTGATCTGGTGCAGGCTCCGGCACCGCAGTGGCGCGCCAAAGGAAACCGTGTGCGCGGCGTCCATGCGATGCAGATCCTCTCGGATGAGCTTGGTCTGCCTGCGTTCGAGTGCACGAATGAGGGTTCCTCTTTCATCGAGCACCTGCTTTGACGGCAGCGCCGGGTTGCCCGGTGCGATCGAAGCAACTAGGTCGTTCGCTGCTTGATCAGCTCGCATCTGAGCCAGATGGCCGGGCGAGGCTTGCGAAACGGCCTGCTGCGTCTGATCGACACCCGCTGGTCGGCAAGCTTGCTGGGCATCCTCTTTGGCGCAGTTACGCAAAGCACCAATGCGGTCACCTTCATCGTGACCAGCATGGTGACCGCCAATCTGGTGCAAGTGCGCGCAGTCATGCCGGTCGTGGTCTGGGCCAAGCTTGGTACCGGGGTTCTGGTGTTTCTGAGCACCCTGAACATCCGTCCCTTCATCCTGTCGCTGTTGGGGCTGATCGGCCTCGCCTATTTTCTCAATATCGAGAAGTCGACCCGGTATCGGCATGTCGCAGCGGCATTGCTTGGGGTCGCATTGCTCTTTCTCGGGCTCGATCTGGTCAAGGAAGCGGCGTCGCCGATGGGGCGCAAGCCCCGGTGTCTCGGGAACGCATCTCCCAGGACCGATTGCATGCTGCCAACCTGAAAGTCACCGCCGAAATCGACGAGTTTCTCGCTGAGCTGTTGAACAGGGCGGCAGATCGTGACGTGATGGATCGCATCCTGAACTTCAGGGCCAGAAATCGTCTACTGGCAGATCTGCAGCGAAGCATTCATGAACTCGATCCCTTGCTCAGGACCTTGCTTGCGAATGACGAGGTTGCGAAGCTGGCGCGCTCCATCACAGATTCGCTCGACTTCACACTTTTGTCGCTGCTCGATGCAATCAGGAGCGAGGACGGGCAAGACTGCGACCTCTTCCTGCAGATGACTGCCGACAATTCAGGTGTGATGGAACATGTTCGTCAGGATTATCTGGCCAGAGGTCATGAACTCTCGCCGCAGTTGCATGAGGTGCTCTTCAGCCTCACCAGTCTGTTCGAATGCATCATCTGGCTGCTCAGGCAGTACTGCGGGCTTGTTCAGATGAAGCAGGCTTGATCACGCGATATCCGGCGAGCCGACTGATCCATTGGCCATTCTTCAGGCCGATGAGTCGAAGTGTCATTCGCTCGGGGCTGCAAGGCCAGGCTAGATGAGTGCTTTCGTTACAAGCAGATGATTGCGTCCGTCCTTGAATCTGTAGCTCACGCTATCCATGAGCTCTCGGACCAGATGGACGCCTAAGCCACCGATCGGTCGATCGTCGAGGTCGGATTCGAGATCCGGCGGCGGTGCGGTCAGCGGATCGTAGGCAATCCCGTCATCAGATATCTCCATCGACAAGAGATCGTTCTGCTGAGACAGATGCAGTGTGATGCGAGGCTTGTGTGAGCTATCGCCGCCGTAGGAGATCACATTCATCAGAATCTCCTCGAGAACCAGCTTCACTTTGAAGGTCGCTTCGTCCGGCCAGGACATCGACTCGGCAAAATCGCCCACCGCCTTGTCTGCGGTCGCAAGCGATTCGATTTCCGCATCCAGCTCAAGTGTCAGTTGCATGACCGCGACCTTACTACGTCGCTGGTCGATCATGAAATTACTCTAGAATGGCCACACAAACGCTTACCAAACCTTTTCGGGGCCTTTTCATGACAACTTCAAAAGAGTGCAAGCCGGTTGGCAGGCTTGATGGCGCCAATGCGGCGACCTATGAAAAGGAATTTCTTGGTTTGCTGGTCGGCGATGTCACTTCGCTCAACATCGATTTGTCCGGTCTCGATTACGTCAGCAGCGCCGGCTTGCGTGTTCTGCTGGTCGCAGCCAAAGCGGCCAAGGGCAAGGGAGGCAAAGTTGTGCTGTCGTCGCCCAAGCCGGCAATCCTTGAGGTGCTGAAGATCAGTGGTTTCGACAAGATCCTCGAAGTTCGCGCCTGAGGGGCTGCCATGACGTCTCCCACCCGACTGACCCTCGCAGAAGAGCTGGTGCTGATCGCACTGGATGATGAAAGCGGCTCGCTTCTGAGCTTGCCCCCGTTTTCGCTCGAGGTCGCGATTGCGGCGTCCCTGTTGATGGAACTCGAGCTTGCAGGCCGAGTCGACAGCGACGAAGACAAGCTCTTCGTTATTTCGCCGAGCCCGACAGGGGTTGCGATTGTTGATGAGCCCCTCGAAGAGATCGTTGCCGAAAGCCGCCAGTTACCGACCTCTGCCTGGTTGCGCAGGCTCGCGTCACCCGGGCCTGTGCTTCGCGAGCGAATCATCGGCGGACTGGTCGATCGCGGTGTGCTGCGGTCGGTTGAAAAGCGACTGCTCTGGGTGTTCAAGACCAGGGTCTATCCGCCGATCAGCGGAATCGAAGAGAGTGAGGTCAGGAGCCGGATCATGACGCTCCTCAACAATGATGAGATCCCTGATACCCGCGATGCATTGTTGATCGGGCTGCTGCGCGCTACCGGCATCATGTATCGCCTGCTCAGTTCGACCGAGCGTGAGCGTCTGCGCGATCGCATCGATCAGATCGCCAACCTCGAAGGAATCAATCGCGCACTGAGCGCGACGATTTCCGAGTTGCTGATCGAGTTGACCTCGGCCTCGTTTCATCCGTGAAGACTCTCGGCCGCGCCGGCTCAAGTCGATGTGTGCAGACGCATTGACCGGGCATAAAAAAAGGAGCCTATCGGCTCCTTATTCATTCGGGCTCGAGCACTCAAGACTCGTGCAGTCGACTAATCTGCGAGTTAACTTGAAACAAGGATCACCGACGGATCGCTTGTTGCCCATCGGCTGGCAGTACCGATGGTGCCCAGAAGAGGACTCGAACCTCCACACCATTGCTGGCGCTAGGACCTGAACCTAGTGCGTCTACCAATTCCGCCATCTGGGCTTCGAAGTGACTGTCGTCACCCGAGCCAGAAAGTATAAACCCACCATGAGTTCTGTCAAATCGTGACTAAAACCTGGGTTCCTCCTTCTCGCGAAGAAATCCTTGAATCGCTTCGCGTTGCCGATGCGCCGCTGACGCCTCAGGAAGTTGCCGACCGTCTCGGTGTGACCTCGCGAAACTTCCCGATCCTCGAGAAACGGATTCTTGCAATGGAGCGCGATGGTCAGTTGCTGCCCAATCGCAAGGGAGTGCTGTTGCTGGCGACGCGCCTCGAGCTGGTGGCCGGGCGGATCACCGGTCATCGTGACGGTTTCGGTTTTCTCATACCGGATACCGGTGGGCCCGATCTGTTTCTGTCGCCTCGAGAGATGCAAAAGGCGATGCATGGTGATCGGGCATTGGTCAGGCGCTCCGGGACCGATAACCGCGGACGACCTGAGGGCACGATCGTTGAAGTCACTGATCGGGGCCAGCGAAGGCTTGTTGGGCGTCTGCTGATCGAGCGGGGCCTGACCATCGTGGTGCCGGAAGACCAGCGCATCAAGCATGACATCTTGATTGCACCGGGGGATGCGGCAAAGGCACAGGCCGGTCAGGTGGTCACGGTCGAGATCGTGACGCCTCCGAACATCCATTCGCAGCCGATGGGGCGAGTGGTCGAGGTGCTGGGAAGCATTGACGACCCGGGCATGGAGATCGAAATCGCGGTGCGAAAGTTCGATGTGCCGCATCAGTTCTCCGATGCCGCATTGCAACTCGCAGCGAAGATGCCCTCGCAGGTCAGGCCGGTCGATCTGAAGCGCCGGGTCGATCTTCGCGATCTGCCGCTGGTGACCATTGACGGCGAGGACGCTCGTGATTTCGATGATGCGGTCTATTGCGAACCGCTTGAGACCTCAGGGCGTCGCGCCGGCGGATGGCGCCTGCTGGTGGCAATTGCTGACGTCAGCCACTATGTCACGCATGGCGATGCACTCGATGCCGATGCGATCGAGCGCTCGACCTCGGTGTACTTCCCGCGGCGTGTGATTCCGATGCTGCCCGAGAAAATCTCCAATGGCCTGTGCTCGCTGAATCCCCAGGTCGATCGGCTGGTGCTGGTCGCTGACATGGTCATCTCCGCCAACGGGCAGATGAAGGCCTATCAGTTCTATGAAGCGGTCATGCATTCGGCGGCACGACTGACCTATGACCAGGTCTGGTCGGTGTTGTCCGGACGTGACCCTGCCGCGGCTCGGCAACTCGCCCCGATCGCGGGGCATCTTCAGAATCTCTATGAGCTCTACCGCACCTTTGCCAAGGCGCGCGCAGTACGCGGCGCGATGGACTTCGAGTCGGTCGAGACCAAGATCGTCTGCGATTTCGCCGGGCGCATCGAGAAGATCGTTGCGCGTACCCGCAACGATGCGCACAAGCTGATTGAGGAATGCATGCTGGCAGCCAATACCTGTGCTGCAGACTTTCTTGCACGCAGCAAGCATCCTGCGCTGTTCAGGATTCATGAAGGACCGTCGCCCGAGCGTTTGACGCTGCTGCGAGAGTTTTTGCAGGGGCTGGGCCTTGCGCTCGGTGGTGGCGACGATCCCAGGCCCTCCGACTATGCTGCGATTGCGGCGCAGATTGCCGGGCGTCCTGATGCGCAGTTGCTGCAGACCATGCTCCTGCGGTCGATGCAGCAGGCGGTCTATTCGCCCCATAACGTCGGTCACTTCGGCTTGTCGTATGAGGCCTATGCCCATTTCACCTCACCGATCCGCCGCTATCCCGATCTCCTGACGCACCGCGCCATCAAGGCGCTGCTGCAGAGTCGGCGATATCAGCCGCCGGTACCCTCCGAGGAAGTGACGCAGCGTGCGCCGCCCCAGCGCGGCAAGCGCGGTGCTGCACCGTCCATGCCTTCGGCGCGCAAGCGCGCGCAGGCCGACGATCGCGCTCAGACCCGCAGTCAGATGAGTGTTGCGCAACGCGAGGAGATCGACCGTTGGGAGACGCTGGGCATCATCTGTTCGGCTAATGAGCGCCGCGCCGATGATGCATCACGCGATGTCGAAGCCTGGTTGAAGTGTCAGTTCATGCGCGAGCGGGTCGGCGAACAGTTCCGCGGCCGCATCACCGGGCTGGCAAGCTTTGGCATCTTCGTGACCCTCGAGGAGCTGTATGTCGAAGGCATGGTGCATGTCTCCGAGCTCGGCAGCGAGTATTTCCAGTACATCGAGGCGGCTCACGAGCTGCGTGGCGAACGTACCGGGCTTCGCTATCGATTGACCGACGAGCTTGATGTCCAGGTCTCGCGTGTTGATCTTGAAGCGCGGCGGATCGAATTCAGACTGGTGCGTGATGACATGCCGCGCAACGATCGAGCGCGATCCGGTGTCAAGGTGCCAACCGCGGCTGAACTTGGCCCGGCGCCCGAGTTTGTGGCGGCCGCGCGCAGGTCTGCACGTCCGAAGTCCGAGGGCGTCGTCAAGGCACAGGCTGCCCGTCAGGCTGCGCGCGGGCGAAACGGCCGCAAGGAATTGCGTGGTTCCAAACGCAAGCAGGGTCGCTGATGTTCAGTGGCGATAGGGAAGTCGGCGCATGCTGATATTCGGTTTTCATTCGGTCACCTCGCGTCTGCGACAGGCCGCCGGCTCGGTGCGCGAACTCTATGTCGATGCCAGACGAGATGACGGCAGAGCGCGCGATCTGCTGGCGCTCGCGGCCAAGCTCGGCATCGATGCCCGTCGAGTCGAGGTGTCGCGCCTCGATCGCATGTGCCCGAGTCGCCGCCATCAGGGCGTGGTGGCGATCGTCGAGTCGCGCCCGCCAGTCATGGGTCTGGAGGACCTGCTTGACTCGATCGAGGGGCCGGCTTTCCTGCTGGTGCTCGATGGGGTGACCGATCCACGCAATCTCGGCGCCTGTCTGAGGGTGGCCGATGGCGCGGGCGTGCATGCAGTCATCGCACCGAAAGATCATGCCTGCCCGCTCAATGAAACCGCAATCCAGACCGCGAGTGGCGCGGCCGACAGCGTGCCCTACATCATGGTCACCAATCTTGCGCGCTCGATCGATGTGCTCGAGGATCGCTCGATTACCGTGATCGGTACGGCCGATGGTGCCGAGCAGTCGCTCTATGAAGCGGATGTACCGGCCGCTGTAGCCTGGGCGCTCGGGGCAGAAGGGGTTGGCCTGCGTCGTCTCACGCGCGAGCGCTGCGACCGGCTGGTGTCGATCCCGATGGCCGGACAGGTCGAAAGCCTGAATGTGTCGGTGGCGGCCGGCATCGTGCTCTATGAGACTGTTCGCCGGAATCGGGGTGCCGACCGGGTTTGACCCTGCTTTCGCTGGGCGAGTTTCCTGGCCGGGTCATTTGTCGCACCTCGACGCCTTGCAAGAGAGATGAGTACAGGGCGATTGAGCCAATCGGCATAACGGCTTGGTGATCATTGATCGCATCGGTCCGGGGGGCATCCGGATTCCGAAATCTCAGGTAAACCTCCTTCAAGGATGATCTGAATCGAGCGAACCCACCCTGCGAGGATCCATGTGCGCTTTCCGTTTAGCTGGCCTCTCGCTTTCCGTTGTGAGCGCGACCCTGGTCCTGGGCTCGGTCAATCCGGCGTTTGCCGCAAAGATCGAATCCGGCACCATCAGTGTCCAGACGAGCAATCTCGGTAACCTCTCGCCTTCCGACGTGTCGGCGACTTCTACTGTGTCGACCACCGACGCTCTTAGTTCACGCCTGAGCGCGGCTTGGGTTCGCCCGGATCGCGCTTGCCGCGTGTCCTGAAGTCCCAGGGTGGCTCAGGGCTCGGATCGCGCCACAGACCGAGCCCCTCCGATCGCGCTTCGCGCTCGGCCTTCATGTAGCGGGCTGCATCCTGATCGTGCTGCTCGGAGCGGTAGCGTTTGAAATGCCAGGCCAGGCCGGCTTCGATTTGGGCCAGGCCTGCGTCTTTCACCGACTTGCTATCTTCCGACAGGATCCAGACTCGGGCGACAGTGCGCCCGAACACATCGAGCTTGACCGGCTCGAGCCGGATGCGCACGTCCCGCATGAGATCGCGCAGATGCTGTCGAGATCGGTCGGCGAAAGGCTGGGATTTTTCGGGAGCGTCGATACCCGAAATTCGAACGCGGATTCGGTTGCCGAGGTCATCGCGCAGCACGAAAGAGTCGCCGTCCTGCACATCGATGCTGATGCCATCGACAACCGGCGGGGCTGGGAGCTTTGCCGCGTTGAGTCTGGCAGGCAGCAGGCCGACCAACAGGCAGGCAAGCAGCGCTGCGGCGAAAGCAGCATTGCGCCTCGGGTCGGTCTTGCGCATCGGGTTGCTCCAAAGGGGGCGATGCCGGCCTGCGCGAGCGTCGAAGTGCAGGCGGGTGCGGCAGTCAGACAAAGAACGATTATCGCCATGAATCGATTGGGTCAGCAGGTCTGGTCCGACAGAGTCCGGGCTTGTTCGGCTGAAATGCACGATGCGATCAGTTCCGCAACGCGATAGCATCCGGCAATCCCTGACTGCGAGCGAGTCGGCTATGAGCCCATCGTCTGCGAATCCGCCAATGCGAATCGGTCTGCTGACCGGTGGTGGCGATTGCCCCGGTCTGAACGCGGTAATCCGCGCGGTGACGCGCACTGCCCGAGGCCTCTACGGGGCGACGGTCATCGGTATTGAAGACGGATTCGAAGGGCTGTTCGATGGCCGCATGCGCGAGCTCGAGTACGGCGATGTGGCAGGACTGATCGGGGAGGGTGGCACCCTGCTTGGCACCAGCAACAAGGGCGATCCCTGGAATTTCCCGCTACGACAAGCGGATGGCACGCTGGTGATTTCGGATGTCTCCGAGCGCATCCTCGAACAGATTCGTCACGCAGCACTTGATGTGCTGATGGTGGTGGGCGGCGACGGCTCGATGCATATCGCCCAGCGATTCGTCGAGCGCGGGGTCAGAGTGATCGGTGTACCCAAGACGATTGACAACGATCTTGCCGCGACCGATGCAACTTTCGGCTTCGATACCGCAGTGTCGATTGTCAGCGAAGCCATCGATCGGCTCCAGACAACCGCCTCCTCGCATCATCGTGTGATGGTGATCGAGGTCATGGGGCGCTATGCCGGCTGGATTGCACTGGCAGGCGGTATGGCTGGGGGCGCCGACACCATCCTGATCCCCGAGATCGGTTTCTCGTGGGAGTCGGTCTTTCGGCATGTCGAGCACCGCGCATCACGCGGGCGTCGCTTTTCGATTGTTTGTGTCGCCGAAGGTGCAAGGCTTCCCGAGGGCGGCGAGGTGGTCAAGGCTTTCGATCGACGGCGCACCGATGCGCGTCAGCTTGGTGGTATCGGCGCCGTGGTCGCGCGGCGGATCGAAGAAGGTACCGGACTCGAGACTCGCGTCACCGTACTCGGTCACCTTCAGCGCGGTGGTTCACCGAGCGCCCATGACCGGGTGCTGGCAACCCGTTTCGGCGTGGCGGCCGCGCATTGTGCGGCCCGAGGTGAGAGCGGTCTGATGGTGGCCTTGCGCGGCACCGAGATCGTCACGGTACCGATCTCCCAGGCGATCGCCACGCTTCGCACCGTGCCTCACGATCATCCTCTTGTACTCGCCGCGCGGGCAGTCGGCACCCGGTTCGGTGACGAGACAGCTGCCCCGGATGGCGCTGCGCAAGCCCTACCAGACTCCGAGCAGCGTCCCGGCGGCAAGTAGGCCACCGAGCTCAGCTGCCCGGGCGAGTTCTGCAGGCCCGATCTGCTTCGGCGCTGAGATGGCCTCAGGTGTCTGGGCGCCGGTCAGCACGATCAGAGGTTTCGCGATTGATTTCAGCCGCCAGCCGGCGGCGATCCGATCAATCTGACGCGCTGCACCGTGGCCGTCCGTCCCGGCGCAGATCAGCGTTGCATAGGGGCGTGCATTCAGGCGATCGAGCGCAGGGTAATAATTGCAATCGAAGAAGGTCTTCATTGGGCCGGCCATCGATCCGAGGCACTCCGGCGTGGCGAACAGCAGCGCGTCGGCATGCAGCAACGCTTCGGTCGCGACAAGATCGCAGCGGCAGGCCATGACGCTCAAGCCGGATTGACTTTCCGCGGAGTCCGGCAACCTGTCGCCAAAGGCTGCGCTTGCCGCCTGCCGGCCGGCCTCGGTCGCACCCCGGGCGGCAGCCTGCACCAGCGATTCGGTACCGCCGGTGTAGGACCACCAGACGATCAGCAGTCGCTTTTCGGGGATGGGTAGCTTCTCAAGCGCCATGGTCTGGCCAGTACCTCAGGCTTAGTACGTCGGGCCGGCAGACGGCCATAGAAAGCCGGTCCATGTCGGGTGATGATGAGGCCAGTTCAGGAGAACTTCGTTGGCGCCGCATCACATCACCATGACTGCTCAGCTTCGCGAGCTTGCACTCGCCGAAAGATTCGAGCTTGGTCCCTACAGCCTGCAAGTCTGCGAGCTTTCGGCCGATCAGATGCCGGTTCGCCGGCGACATTCCTATATCGATCTGACCCATGGGCGCATTCTCCTGCGCAGCGGTCTTGCGCCCGGGCATTGGCGGCGTGCTTTCATTCATGCACTGGTTCGACTGGTCCATTACTCGCAGGCGGTGCTCCTGCATGAAAGCACCGAGGAGCATCTGACGCATTCGCTGGCCAGCGGCCTGTCGCAATTTGCGCGACGCAATCCTCGTCTGACCTGGGCGCTGCTGCGGGCCATCAATCCGAATGTGCGCCGGCGCATGCGGATGCCGGTTCGGCTGGTCATCGGTTCGGCAGGCTGGACGGTTCGTACCCTCACCGTCAAGACTGCAGCGCGTTTGCGGCTTTTCGGGCAGGCCGACCTCGAAAGGCGGCGCATTGAACTCGACCCGGCACTGTCGGGCACTCAGCTCGCGGTGATCTTTCTTCACGAGTCGGTCCATGGGGTGCACCACGAGATTGGCGTCACCGACCATACGCCGCTTCGGATTGCCCATTCGCGTGAGGCCGACGCTCTGCTGGCATTTTTCGCCACCAACCCGCTGGCGGCAGGCTGGTGGTTCGGCCTCTTACAGCCGCGGCCCGATCCGCTTACGATTGATAGAAGCCCGCAAGCCGCTGATGAATCAGGCCGTCGGCTTCGGCCATGATCCGATCGATCAGCTCCTTGCAGCTCGGCACATCATGAATCAGCCCGGCGACCATGCCGCAACTCCATGCGCCCGCCTGCATGTCGCCGTCGGTCATCACCTTCGGATAGATGCCGGCCACCTGATCATGGATATCGTCGATCGTGAGTGTGTCGCCTTTTTCACGCTCGATCTCGAGCACCCGCTTGACGCCTTCGTTCATCAGCACGCGCTCGGTATTGCGCAGCGAGCGCATGATCAGGCGGGTATCGAGCTCCGATGCCTCGACGATGGCCTTCTTGACGTTGTCGTGAATCGGCGCTTCGCGAGTGGCCATGAAGCGCGTACCCATATTGATGCCTTCGGCACCGAGCGCGAGCGCGGCGACCAGGCTGCGGCCATCGGCCATGCCGCCGGAGGCGACAAACGGGATCTTCAGTTCTTCGGCTGCACGCGGCAGCAGAATGAAGTTGGGGATGTCGTCTTCGCCAGGATGGCCGCCGCATTCGAAGCCGTCGACACTGACCGCGTCGCAGCCGATGGCCTCTGCCTTGAGCGAGTGGCGCACCGAGGTGCACTTGTGGATCACCTTGATACCAGCGGCCTTGAGCAGGGGCATATACGGCTGCGGATTGCGCCCGGCGGTTTCGACTGCCTTGACGCCGCCCTCGATGATGGCCTGGATGTACTCCGGATAGGGGGGCATCGAAAAGGTTGGCAGGAAGGTCAGATTGACGCCGAAGGGCTTGTCGGTCATCTCGCGGCAGCGCGCAATTTCGCGGGCAAGCAATTCGGGGGTTTTTTGAGTCAGGCCAGTGATGATGCCCAGGCCGCCGGCATTCGACACCGCCGCAGCAAGTTCTGCGAATCCCACAAAGTGCATGCCGCCCTGAATGATCGGGTGCTTGATGCCAAAGAGTTCGGTGATCCGGGTCTTCATGAGAGGTCTGCTCCGCTTTGAGGGTTCGATTCGAGGGATTAACTGGTCGTTCGATTGTAGGGGATCGCCTGACAGTGCAAGCTCAAAGTCGCTTTGTGTCCTTGGTTGCGATCAGCTGAGCATCCAGATCAGCGCCGTACCGCCGATTGAAATCAGGATGTGCCCGAAAGCCACTGTGCTTGAGTAGCCGATGACAGCCACCGGGCTTTCCGAGCGCTCCTGAAGTGCGGCAAGACCTGCGGTCATGGTTTGCGCGCCGGCGAGCGCCCCCAGCAGCAGCAATGGGTTGAGTCCCAGCAGGTAGCGGCCCACCAGCAGGCCAACCAGTTGCGGCACGAGTGTGACCGCAATGCCACCGAGGAATACCTTCAGACCAATCTCCCGGATGGCATCAACGAATACCGGCCCGGCTTTCAGCCCGATCATGGCCACGAAGGCGGCCAGACCGATTGATTTCATGAACTCGATGGCGGCTGGCGGAATGAAGGCAAATTCGGGATGGGTTGAGTTTCGCCAGCCCATGGCGAGCCCCATCAGCAGCACCGCGACGCTGCTGCCGAGGGCGATATGAAGGCCACCGACCGGAAAGGCCAGCGCGAGCCCCAACAGTGCGCCGGTGAAAATCGCCAGGCCCAGTGCCACGAAGTCGGTGTGCTGGGGCGGATGGGCCACGTTGCCCAGGCGCTGCGCCACCCGTTCGACAGTGGGGGTCAGCCCGAACAGCGTCAGCTTGTCGCCCCGTTGCAAGACCGTACCCGGCGCGACCGGGACGTCCTGTCCGGCGCGCCTGATCACTCGAACGAAAACGCCTCTGATGAGTTCCGGGTCGGCGCGCAGTGCATTGATGGTTGTTCCCGCGATGTCGCGTCGGGTGATTTCCACCTCGAGGCTCGACTGGCCGATATCCAGCAGTTCGCGATCGAACACTTCCTCTGCCTGCGGTGCAAGTGTGCCGACCAGGGTTTCGTTCAGGCCGATCACGGCAACCACATCGCCTGCCTTCAGGACGGTGTCTGGTCGCGCCTCGATAATCGTTTCGTCGCGCCGAATGCGCTCGATAAAGAGCCATGCCGGCTGCGCCATGGCCTCGGCCTGGGCGATGGTTTTTCCCACGACCGAATAAGACGGATCAAGTCGATACGCTCGCAACTCGAACATCCGCCAGGCGGAAGTGACGTCCTGGCGCTCGCGGTCCATACCCATCGCGGTTTCAAGCTTCAGGGCCTCCGCCTTGAGATCCAGACGCAGCAGCCACGGGCCGATGTACGAGCAAAAGAAGATCACCCCGAAAGTGCCAAAGATGTAGGTGAGCGCATCGGCCACCGGGATCTGCCTGATCAGGCGCTCCTTTTCTTCGCCCGGCAACGGCAGCGACCTGATAGCCTCGCTGGCGGTGCCGATCACCGGGGATTCGGTCAGAGCACCCGACATCATGCCGGCGGCGTAGCCCAGCTCGAGCTTGAGCAGGCGAGCCATCACGAAGGCTGTCAATACGCCGGCCACCGGAATCACGACGCCGAGCGCGACCCATCGCCAACCACCGTCCTGGACGCCTCGAACGAAGCCCGGCCCCGCTGAATAGCCGATCCCGAACATGAACAGCATGAAAAGAAACTGTTTCGCGGTATCGGCTACCGGGACATGGAACAGATAGCCGATGAGCAGCCCCGCGATCAGCGATCCGGTCACCGGCCCGAAGCCCACGCCCTTGAGCTTGAACTTGCCGATCCAGTATCCGATGCCGATCGCAAGAAAGACCGGCAGTTCGGGGTGCTGCGTCATGTAGGGAGTTATCCAGTCCATCGCGTGTCGGCCAAGTCTTGAAACGTTTATCTTATATGCAGCTTTTTTTTGACACCGAACGCAGATGGCGTGAGTCTGTGGTCAGTCGTTTTTGATCTGAACACCTGCGGTCGTTAAGCCATGACACCGGTCTGGCGTGAGACTCTGGTGCAACACCATGATTTGAGGAAGCAGCATGAGCGAGTTCGGCATCAAGGTGACCCCCTATTCATCTGCGCTCGGCGCACTCATCGAAGGCGTCGACCTGGCGCAATCTCTTTCAGAGCAAGAGTTTGCGGTCATCAGGCAGGCGTTTCAGGATTACGGCGTGATTTTTTTTCGCGATCAGGCCATCACGCCTGAGCAGCATCTCGCCTTTGCAAGACGCTGGTCGCCGATCGACGTCAACCGCTTCTTCAAGCCGGTCGAGGGTTATCCCGAGATCGCGCAGGTCCTCAAGGAGCCCGATCAGCACACCAACATTGGCGGCGATTGGCATACCGACCACAGCTACGACGAAGTTCCTGCCATGGGCTCGATGCTGCTGGCCCGTGAGGTGCCGCCGAGGGGAGGCGACACCTTGTTCGCCAGCATGGGCATGGCCTATGAGGCGCTGTCGCCGGGCCTGAAGGCGATGCTGGACGGGCTGCGTGCGGTTCATTCGTCGGCTCATGTCTTTGGGACAAATGCGCCCTATGTAAAGAGTTCCGGCGCGCGACTCGGCAACCCCGAAGCTGCCACTCAGCATGTCGTTCATCCGGTTGTGATCCGACACCCGCAGACGGGTCGCAAAACGCTCTACGTGAATCGCGCCTTCACACTTCATTTCGAAGGCTGGACGCCAGCCGAAAGCAAGCCCTTGCTCGATTACCTCTATCAGCATGCGGTGCAGCCTGAATTCACCTGCCGCTTCGAATGGGAAAAGGGGTCGATTGCGTTCTGGGACAACCGGGCGACCTGGCACTACGCGCTGAACGACTATCACGGACACCGTCGGCTGATGCATCGGATCACGCTTCAGGGATCACCGATCGCCTCCTGATCAGCGGTGTTCATGACGATGTGCTTTGCTTGCTTTCCGACCTGACTGAAAAAGCTATACTGAATTGTTTCATTCCAGTCGAGAATGATTCAGTTTGGCTCTGTATTCGGTTTGGCTCTGTATAGCGAGGCTTCGATGTCTGATCGACTTGGCAAGGTTTTTCAGTTGTTGATGGTGATTGCCTGTGGCGTGACATTTGCCTCAACCGTCAATGCCCAGACTGATAACCAGGGCCTGGTGATCGGCGCAGTCCCAAACATGAGCGCGAGGGTGGTGATTGCCCAATACCAACCGGTTCGCGATTATTTTCAGCGCACGCTCAAACAGCGCGTCGAGATTGCCACCTCGACCGATTTTCCGAGCTTCAGCCGCGAGACGCTCAAGGGCAATTACTCGATGGTCTTCACGCCTGCAAATCTCGGGCGAGTCGCGCAGGTCGATGGCGGATGGTCGGTGCTTGCTTGCCTGGAGCCGGGAATTACTGCGGTTCTGGTTGGAATGGCCGACAACCCGAATTCAAACCCCAACCAGCTCTCAGGCAAGTCGCTTGCCACGACCAATCCCTCTTCGCTGGTGGTGCAGGCCGGCTTGAAATGGTTGAAAGAGCGCAAGCTTGAAGTCGGGCGCGATTACAAGATGTCGACGGTGCCCAACGACGACAGCCTGTTTGCGATCATGCGTTCCGGCGAGGCGCCGTTTGCCATGATGAGCAAGGGCGAATTCCTGGCCAAACCTGAACCGATGCGGCAATCGACGCGCATTGTCAGCGAAATGGAGATCGTCCCGGGCTTCTGGATCATGACCAATCCGAAGATGCCGGTCGCGCAGCGACAACGCATCAAGGAGCTGCTTCTCGCGTTCCCCGACTCCGAGGAGGGCAAGGTGTTTTTCGCATCGCCGGGGCGCAGCGGTCTGAGCGCCGTCACCGATGCAGAGATGAAGGAACTTGATCCTTATCTCGACGCGACGAGAAAAGCCCTGGCCCCCTGACCGCCTGAGAACAGTCAAGACGATGTTTGCGAGGCTTGGCTTTCGAGCCAAACTGATTCTGCTGGGTGTGGCGCTGCAACTGGCTACGCTGGGGATCATTGTTTTCGCTGCCTCCCTCCTGATCGACCGGTATCTCGAGGCATCGCTCGCCGAACGCGGCGCTGAACTCAAGCCTCTGCTCAACGCGAGCCTGGCAACGCCGATGGCGCAACGCGATTACGCATCGGTTGAGGCCATCCTGGCAGAAGCGGTCTCGGTTGATGGCATTTGTTCAATCTCGGTTTTCGACAATCGAGGGCGACTGATTGCATCAGCAGGCGAGGAAGTACCGGCGGCTGGCGCGTCGATCGACTTGCCGAGCAGTCAGATCAGTTCGAAGCAGCTCGAGTTTGCCAGTGCGATCAGGCTGGCTGGCCAGCCCCTTGGGGAAACCCGGTTTTCGCTCTCAAGAACATCGCTCGTCGATGCGCGTCAAACCCTGCTGTCGAGCCTGGCGCTGATCACCCTCGCGGGGCTCGGCCTGTTTATCGGCTTGCTGGTGGCAGGCTCCTATTCTCTGACGCGGCCGATCGAAGCCCTGATTACTGCCAGCAAGGCGATTCGCGATGGCAATTTCGCGATCACCTTGCCCCGCGCGCGGGGCGATCAGATCGGGGCACTCATCGATGCCTTCGGGCGAATGTCGCAGGAAGTGCGACGCAAGATCGATGAGTTGACCGTCAGTGAGGCGATGCAGCGAAAATATCTGCAACTGTCAGTGCAGAAGCAGGCGCAAGCTGAAGCCGCAATGAAGAAGGCGGACCTGGCAAACCGGGCGAAGAGTGAGTTCGTTGCAAACATGAGTCACGAAATTCGCACACCGATGAATGCCATTCTGGGGTTTGCTGAACTGATTCGCGACACCCCACTGACAGCGACCCAAGCCGAATACATCGACACCATCCGCTCATCTGGCGATTCACTGCTTGCGATCATCAACGATATCCTCGACCTGTCGAAGGTCGAGGCAGGTGAACTCAGACTTCAGATCGAAGCATTCAGCTCTGCTGCGCTGGCCAGAAAAATCGATGCGCTGTTTCGCGAGCAATGCCGTGCCAAGGACATTGCTCTGCAGATCGGCTTCGATGACCAGATGCCGGCCCGATTGCTTGCCGATGTCGGCCGTATCGAGCAGGTACTGATCAATCTTGTTTCGAACGCGATCAAGTTCACACCGCAGGGCATGGTCGGGGTCACGATCGGGCAGGGCCTGTCGCAAGGCGCTGACTGCACAGTCGAGGTGACGGTATCTGACACCGGGATAGGCATCGGCGAAGACGATCTGCCTCTCCTCTTTCGTCCGTTTGTTCAGGCCGATGGCTCGATTACCCGGCGCTTCGGGGGAACCGGGCTGGGTCTGGCGATTTCGAAACGGCTGGTCGAATTGATGGGGGGGCAGATCTCGGTACGCAGCCAGCCTGGTGCGGGATCAACCTTCAGCTTCACGGTGGTCTGCCAGTATCTGGTGATGGCCGACGAGCAAAGTGAGTCAAACCTCCCTCGCATTGGATCGTCGGACGCATTGGTCCTGAAAGATGAGCTTGGCGAGGAGGGTTCCTATATCGGGTTGCTGCGCGACAGGAAGGTCTTGCTGGTCGAGGACAACGCGGTCAACGCGCTGGTTGCAAGGGGATTCCTGTCAGCCCTCAACATGCATGTCACGGTGGCGGAAAATGGACACCAGGCGATCCGCCAGGTCTCGGATCAGGACTTCGATATCGTTCTGATGGATCTGCAGATGCCTGAAATGAACGGCTTCGATGCGGCTAAAGCGATCCTGACGCAACTGCGCGATCGGGCACCCCCGATCGTTGCCTGCTCGGCTTCGGTCATGGATCAGGACAAACAGGCATGCCTTGAGGTCGGAATGGTCGATCACATCGCCAAACCGATCGTGCGGGCTCAATTGATCGAGACCCTGATTCGATGGACGAGGCGTGACGAGGCGGGAAACCGCGGTGAACCCTGAGTTGAGCCGGCGCGTCGGTTCGATCGTCCTGCCGACTGCGGCACGAGGGTGCCGCAGTTATCCGGCGGGTCAGACGATTGCCGCCATTCGGCTGGCCTGATCGATCGCTCGCTTGGCATCAAGCTCTGTCGCTTCGAACGCACCGCCAACCAGTTTGCTGGCGATGCCGAGTTCGGTCAGCTCATCATGCAGTTTGCGAAGGGGATTTTGCCCGGCGCACACAATGACCGTGTCGACGTCAAAAGTGCGGGGCTCGCCATTGACCAGCGCATGCAGGCCTGAGTCATCGATCTTCAGATACTCCACACCGCTCACCATATTCACGCCCCTGCGCCCCAGGGTCATCCGGTGGGTCCATCCGGTGGTGCGCCCCAGCGACCGGCCCGGCGCCTCGGGCTTGCGCTGCATCAGATAGATGGTGCGGTCGGCCGCCGCCACGACCGGTTCGACACCGGTCACGCCGCCTCGCGGATGGTTCTTGAAGTCGATGCCCCACTCGCGCGCGAACACCTCGATATCGACGGCTCCCGATACCCCTTCATGCGAAACCAGTTCAGCCACATCGAAGCCAATGCCGCCTGCTCCCATGATCGCGACACGCTTGCCGATCGGCTTGCGTCCCAGGATCGCATCGACATAAGGCACGACCTTGGGATGGTCGATGCCGTTAAGCTCAGGGCGGCGCGGTTCGATACCGGTGGCGATGATGACCTCGTCGAAGGCCATCTCGCGAAGCATCGCGGCGTCGACGCGGCAATTCAGTCGCAGGTCGATCGCGTGCACCTCGATCATTCGACGGTAATAGCGCAAGGTCTCGTTGAACTCTTCCTTGCCTGGAATGCGTCGGGCAAGGTTGAATTGGCCGCCGATATCATTACCCGCCTCATACAGCGTGACCGCGTGCCCCCGACTCGCCGCCACGGTGGCATAGGCCAGACCTGCAGGTCCTGCGCCGACCACGGCGATACGGCGAGGCTTATCGACCTGCGGATAGCTCAGCAGAGTTTCGTTACAGGCCCTCGGGTTGACCAGACAGCTGACCTGCTTGCGCCCGCCGAAGGTGTGATCCAGGCAGGCCTGGTTGCAGGCGATACAGGTGTTGATCTCATCCTCGCGACCCTGCAAGGACTTGATCACCAGGTCGGGATCGGCAAGCATCGGTCGGGCCATCGAGACCAGATCGGCATCGCCGCGGGCAAGCACCGATTCGGCCACATCCGGCATGTTGATACGGTTACTGGTGATCATCGGCACCGAGAGCTCTTTGCGCAGCCGGCCGGTAACCTGGGCAAAGGCGGCTCTGGGCACCATGGTGGCGATCGTGGGCACAGGCGACTCGTGCCAGCAGAAATGCGTGCTGATGATATTCGCGCCGGCAGCTTCGATCGCTTTGCCCAGCGACACCACTTCGTCCCAGGCCAGCCCGCCATCGAGCATGTCCATCGCGGCGATCCGGAAGATCAGGATGAAGTCTGGCCCGACCGCCTCACGAATCCGCTTCATCACCTCGACCGGAAACCGCATCCGGTTTTCCCAGGAGCCGCCCCAACGATCGGTTCGCAGATTGGTCTTCTGGACAAGAAAGGTGCTCAGAAGATAGCCCGCCGAGCCGATAACCTCCACCCCGTCGTAGCCTGCCTCGCGGGCAAGCGCTGCGCAGTTGGCGAAATCGGCGATTTGCTGCTCGATGCCGGCCTCATCGAGCTCGGTGGGCCGGTAGGTGCCGATGCGTGACTTCACCGCCGAGGGCGCCACGCAGTCGGGCACTCTGGCCAACGGCCCGGAGTGCAGGATCTGCATGCAGATCTTGACATCGGGGTCGGCCGCATGGACGGCCTGCGTGATCCGGCGATGCTGGGCGGCTTCGGCAGGCGTCGACAGCTTGCTGCCCACGCCCCCCTGTGTATTGGGGGAGATGCCGCCAGTGATGATCATGCCGACGCCGCCGCGTGCGCGCTCGGCGAAGAACGCTGCCATTCGCTCGAAACCGTTGTCGGCTTCCTCGAGGCCGGTATGCATCGAACCCATCAGGATGCGGTTTTTCAGCCGGGTGAAGCCAAGGTCGAGGGGAGAAAACACATGGGGATAGCGGGTCTGGCCGATCATGGTGATGTCTCTTGTTGTCGGATATGAGATCGAAATTACACCAGATCAGCCGGAACTGACACGGCATTCTGGCGACGGCTGTGGCAATATCGACGGGCTTCTGAATTCATAGACCGCCATGAGGGAGATAGAACGATGAATAATTTCACAGTGAAAGCCAAGACCGGTTTCGGTCTGAACCCACTCGACGAACTTAACGATCTGCGTATGTCCGAGGCAGCGATGCCTTTGCTCGAGCATGTGCGCCGATTTGTCACCGACACGGTCGAGCCGATGTCCGAGAAATTCGAAAAGCTCGGCGAAGGCCGTGCCGATCGCTGGAGCTACGCGCCGGGTCAGCTCGAGCTGCTCGAAGCCGCCAAGGATCAGGCGAAAAAGGAAGGTCTGTGGAATTTCTTCCTGCCCGATGCCGAAACCGGCGAAGGCCTGAAGAACCTCGACTATGCCTACATTGCAGCCGTCCTCGGTCGCAATCGCATGGCCTCCGAGACCATGAACTGCGCCGCGCCCGATACCGGCAATATGGAAGTTCTCGAGCGCGTTGGAACCCCCGCCCAGAAAGAGCGTTGGCTCAAGCCGCTGCTGGCCGGCGAGATCCGTTCGGCCTATGCCATGACCGAACCGCATCGCGCATCGTCCGATGCCAAGAATATCGGCATGCAGGCCGTGCTTGAAGGCGACGAATGGGTGCTCAACGGTGAGAAGTTCTACATCTCGGGTGCCGGTGATCCGCGCTGCAAGATCATGATCACGATGTGCAAGACCAGCCCTGATGCGCCGGCCCACAAGCAGCAGTCGCAGATCCTGGTTCCGATCGACACACCCGGTGTCAAGATTCTTGGCCCGATGTGCGTCTTCGGCGAAGACGACGCGCCCCATGGCCATATGCACATCAAGTTCGACAATGTGCGCGTCCCGAAAGACAACATGCTGCTCGGCGAAGGTCGTGGCTTCGAGATTTCGCAGGTTCGCCTCGGCCCGGGTCGGATTCACCACTGCATGCGCTCGATTGGCAGCGCCGAAAAAGCGCTTGAGCTGATGGTCACTCGCGGTCTGTCGCGCGAAGCCTTCGGCAAGAAGCTGGTGCATCTTGGCGGCAATATCGAGATCATCTCGCGCGCCCGGATCGAGATCGAATCGATGCGCCTGATGGTGCTCAAGGCCGCCAAGGCCATGGATGTGCTGGGTAATCGTGAGGCCCGCATCTGGGTTCACATGGTCAAGGCCCTGGTGCCCGAGCGTGTCTGCCAGATCATCGACCAGGCCATCCAGATGCATGGCGCAACCGGTGTGTCGCAGTGGACCCCGCTGGCTCGCATGTATACCCAGCAGCGCACATTGCGTCTGGCCGACGGTCCGGACGAAGTGCATCACCTGGTGGTCGGTCGCAACGAAGTGCGCCGCTATGAAGGTGGCGAGGAGGACACCAGCAGCGCAGCAGTGTTCCGCAGCTGAGTCTCAGGCTGAGTTTGAAGCGGGGCGGGTCGATTATCGACCCGCCCCGTGTCGTTTCAGGCCAGCGGCAAATGATAAACGGCGAGGTATTCGCCGGTCGTAACAGGGATTGACTGGTGGGGATTGGCTAGTCGTAAGCCAGCATCACATCGTCGACAGCCCGCTCGAGATCGGCTGCGGTGGCGCAGTGATAGAGCTTCGTGATGAGTGGTTCATAACGCAGCATGCAACTGTCGCCAGTCCCCCATCTCATCGGCGGCTCGGGGCACAACCAGACCAGGCGCTTTGCGCGGTCTGCTATTTCCTGAACGATATCGAGCCTTGGGTCGCTGTGATTCGAGCGGCCATCACCGAGAATGATCACGGTCGTGCGTCGATCGATGCTGTCGAAGTAGCTCTCCTGCAACTCGGCCAGTGCCTGCCCGTAATCGGTGCTGCCCGAACCGGCAACATCGACGATGCGATCCATGGCGGCTTCGGGCGAGAGGCGGGCGAGAATATCGCCGACGTCATGCAGCTTGTTGGAGAAGGCAAAGGTCTCGACGTCCGAGACTTCGTCGCGCAGTGTGTGCAGAAACAGAAGCAGGAAACGCACATAGCTTGCGACTGACCCTGAGACGTCGCAGATCGCGACGATCTTAGGGCGATCCTTGCGCTTGGTTCGCCAGACAAGGTCGACTGGCACCCAATCATTGGCTGCGCTCGCCCGCAGCGTGCGGCCAATGTCGAGGCGACCTCGATTGCGGATGCGCCTTTTGCGCGAGTGCCTCACTGCCAGCCGTTTAGCCATGCGGGCAACGATGAACTTCATTCGCTCAAGGTCACGGTACTCGAGCTGGTCAATCGAGCGGTTGGCGATGGTGTCGTTCATGAAGTTTTCGGTGGCGCTGCGACCGAAGACCTCATAACGCTGTTTGATGTGCGCACGAGCCTGCTGCTGAACCGCCATTCGCGCATCGATCAGCTCCTGCGCCTGCGCCTGCGATGAGGGCGATGGATCGTCGAGCTTTTCGAGGAGCCTGCGCTCAAGCGCCTCGACACCGAGTTGCTCAAGCATGCGACGCACGAAATAGCCGGTCTGCGAAGCAAAGCGGATCTCGTCGGCGCCGACCGCAGTGGCCGCCTTTTGCATCGCCATCGCTACCTGAGCCGGATTCTTGTTGCTTGCCAGCGCCAGGAAACGTCCGATCTGGTCGGCGTCCGGATCACCTCCGGCGGCATCTGCTGGTGTGTCGTTGCTGAAAGCCGGCGAGTCCTGATCGTCGTTGCCCTGGCCCTGTGACTCTCCCTGACCGGGCATCAGATTTGAATTGTCTTCGC
This sequence comes from Burkholderiales bacterium, assembly GCA_026399875.1. Classification (GTDB taxonomy): domain Bacteria; phylum Pseudomonadota; class Gammaproteobacteria; order Burkholderiales; family Burkholderiaceae_E; genus UBA4615. The sequence continues at coordinate 69,976 of JAPLQF010000022.1, forward strand.
CCTCGGCCGAGTCGGCATTCGGGTCGTCCTGCTGCTCACGCCTGGGCGAGGTCTCGACAGTCTTGAAGAAGACATCGAAGAGGTGGTCGTGAAGGACTTTCTCTTCTTCCGACTTTGCCAGCACCATCGACAGTGATGTCTTCATCACCTCCCGATCGGCATAGCCCACCAGCGCAACCGTACGGGCTGCGTCGATGGCTTCGGTACTCGAGACATCGGCACCGGCCGAGCGCAAGGCCCGGATGAACCGTGTCAGCGCACGTTCCATTTACGATGCCGCACCGGGTCCTGTGACAGCCGCATGAGTCAATGAATCGAGCTTTCCGTCGAGCGAGATGACGTCGGTCTGGCGCTTGAGCAGGACACTTAGCGTCGAGCGAACCAGCGCGGGGTCGAGCGCCTCGGCATGCATCAGCAGAAGGGTACGCGCCCAATCGACAGTTTCGCTGATCGACGGCAGTTTGCGGATGTCCTGCTCGCGCAGCGATTGAACAAAGTCGACCATCTGCTTGAGAAGGGACTGCGCAATATCGGGGACACGTGCCCTCACGATCTGTTGCTCGCGGTCGGCATCGGGGAAGCCCACATGCAGATGCAGGCAACTGCGCTTGAGCGCATCAGCAAGGACTTCAAGCAGCAGTGCTTCGAACGCCTCATCCGACTTGTCGATCTCGTCGATCAGCAGGACCGAGCCGCCTTCCTGCTCCATGGCTTTGAGGACCGGGCGTGGGGCGAGAAATTCGCGTGAGAAAAAGAGGTCGCGAAACCCTGCGAGTTTGCCAAGCGAGGCCTCGATCGAGTCGGCATCGCCGATGAGGTGATTGATCTTGTCTTTCAGAACCTGGGTATAGAGCAGCTGTTTGCCGTACTGCCACTCATACAGCGCCTTGCTCTCATCGAGCCCTTCGTAACACTGCAGCCGCAGCAGCGGATAGCTCAGCGCCCTGGCAATACAGACCGCCATGTCGGTCTTTCCAACGCCTGCCGGACCTTCGACCAGCACCGGCTTGCGAAGATGGTGAGCCAGGTACAAGGCTGTTGAGATTGACGGCGTCGAGATATAGCCCGCCGAGGCGAGCGCGGCGGTCACAGCATCGATCGATGCGAAGCCCAATTGATCGGAAGCGGATACAGGGGAGGGGAGTCGCGACGATGAGGTCATCTGGAATCGGCGACAGCGGTCGCGCAGGAGGGGAACCAGACCGAGTTTAACGCAGCCGATCGCCATGCCCGCGCAGGCGTTTCAGTTCTGCGGTGCTGCTCGAAGCCATTCGACCCGGATCGGTCGCGGGTGGTGATACCTGCGGTCGTTCGATACGCCGATGAGCGCTACATCAGCGCGTCCAGCGCGCTGGCGAACGCTCTTGCGACCGGCTCCAGAATCGCCGGGCTGGTGGTTTGTGGGCCGTCGGTCGGCGTATGAAAAAAGCGATGTGATCCGGCCATGCCGAAAAAATCGCGATAGCCGGCCGCTTTGACATCACGCAGTTCGCCGATTGCTTCTTTATCGGCAACGAATCGCACGGCATCGATTTGCCGGAACGGCTCGCTGATCATCGTCTGCATCGAGGGGCTCATTACCAGCCGTCGCGCAGCACTGTCGACCGAACCGTCGGTGCGCCAGCCATCGCCATCCCGCGCCCACTGATGGCAGGCGTTCGAGGCGCCAAGGTGGATCCATGCCTTGACCGCAGACGGCGGCGGTGCGCCATCGCGCAGAAAGGACTCCATGCCACCGTGTCCGATTTCGTGTCCTGCAGTCGCAACGAATACGAGATTGGATTGGCACTGCCGGCCGGCGGCATGGCGCGCCAGCGCCAGAAAGCTGGCAATGCCGGGAGCGCGCTCGCCGGTACTGACAAACCAGCTGGTGACCGGTGTCGAGATGACAATCGTCTGCGATGCACCCCGATCGAGGCGCCCGATCAGGTTGCGCCCTGGAACGTTTCGCCGGTACCGGCCCGCGACATCGATCGATATCAGGGTGCCATCGTTCAGGGCCTTGGCGAGCAGCGGCTTGTGGCGCGCGGCGACCACGATCACCGGTACCGGCCAGGGAGCATCTTCCTGGTTGGCGTTATAAGTGAAGATATCGTCGGCCGGATTGTCGATGGTGATCACGATGGCCGTGGGATTGCGTCGGGAGGCCTGACCAATCGCTGATCGGTGCGAATCATTGAGGTAGGCGCTGCGATCGTGCGGCAGCTGAACCCAGATCAGTTTTCCTGCCGCATCGGCTTCGTCGCTCAGCCTTGCCGACAGACTGAATGTCGCGAGATCTTCCGGCAACCACCAGTGTGGAAAGGCCTCCAGCGCAGTATCGCCAATGCGCATCTGTGCATGCTCGAGTTCATATTGCCGGGGCATCGTCAGCGCCTGGGAGTCGACCTGATATCCGGCGGCACCGAGCTCAAGTTCAATCCATGACATGGCTGCCTCGGCACCGTGACTGCCGTAGCGATGGACACCAAAACCGGCGTAGCGCTCGACGTCGCGATAGAGCGCTGCGCCCGACAGGGGGTCTGACATGACGGTGCTCCTCGAGATTGATGGTGTCGCATTGTCGGTTTTCGGCGACTTGGTGAGAAGATCGCACTATTCCAAGTACCAAAACAAGCCTTGAGGAGACCGTCATGAATACCTATGAAGCTGTTGCCAGCCGGCGCTCGATCCGCGCCTATCTCGATAAGCCGGTCGAGGGCGATGTGATCCGCCGGGTGTTGACTGCGGCGTCGCGATCGGCTACCGGCGGCAATCTCCAGCCCTGGCATATCGATGTGGTGGCAGGCGAGCCGCTCGCCAGACTCAAGGACATCATGCGTACGCGGGTTGTCGAGGCACCCGCCGGCGACCCGGTCAAGGACTACAGCATTTATCCGCCCGAGCTGGTGGCGCCGTACCGCGATTATCGCTTTCAGGTCGGCGAAGACATGTATGCGCTGCTTGGCATTCCGCGTGAAGACAAGGCTGCGAGGCTTCAGTGGTTCGCGCGAAATTATCAGTTCTTTGGCGCGCCGCTTGCTCTGTTCTGCACGGTCGATCGGCGAATGGGACTGCCCCAGTGGTCAGACCTCGGCATGTATCTGCAGACCGTGATGCTGCTGCTACGAGAAGAGGGGCTCGACAGTTGTGCCCAGGAATGCTGGGCGGTGTATCCGCAGACCATCACGAGTTTTCTTGGCACACCGGCAGAGCGCATGCTCTTTACTGGTATGGCTATTGGTTTTCGGGACGACAGCCATCCGATCAATAAGCTTGTCACACGACGCGCGCCGCTCGAGACTTTCGCCAGGTTTCATGGGGTTTGAGAGGCAGTCGGCATTCGACTCGAAAAAAATTTCAGCATTGAACTGAAGGAGACGACTCATGGATGTGAAGGGCAAGATTGCAGTCATTACCGGTGCCGCCAGCGGCATCGGCCGCGCCACGGCGCTCAAATTTCATGCCGAAGGCGCGGCCGGCATTGTCGTGGCCGACATGAATGAAGCCGGACTGCAGCCTGTAGCGCAGGCGGTCAACGGCCTGGCGGTGCGTTGCGACGTCAGTCGTGAAGCCGACATCCAGGCGCTGGTGGCAGCGGCCGAAGCCCGCTACGGGCGTGTCGACATCTTTTTTTCGAACGCGGGCATCGGTAACAGCAAAGGCGCCGAGCCGGATGACGAGATGTGGGACAAGATGTGGAAGATCCATCTGATGGCCCATGTCTGGGCGGCGCGTGCGCTGGTCGACAAGATGGTCGCTCGCGGTGAAGGTTATTTTCTGATTACCGCGTCTGCGGCTGGACTGCTCAACATCGTCGAGTCGGCGGCTTATGCGGTCACCAAGCATGCGGCGGTCGCGTTTGCAGAGTGGCTCTCGATCGCCTACGGTCGCAGCGGCTTGCATGTGTCCTGCCTGTGCCCTCAGGCCGTGCGAACCGGCATGGTGCCCGGCGATGGCGGATCGGCCGGTGGCGACGGCGTTCTGAGTGCAGAGGTGGTGGCCGATGAGATCGTGAAGGTCATGGCTGCCGAGACCTTCCTGGTCCTGCCGCATCCCGAGGTCCTGCAGTACATGCGCAAGAAAACCGATGACTATGATCGGTGGCTGGGCGGCATGCAGAAGCTCTTCATGAAGTCCCAGTCAAGCACTGTCTGGAAGTAGACGGCGGCCTGGCCAAGCCGATGACGATCGACGCCACACCGACCGCCGACACGCGCTCAGCGCCTGAACCGGTCGGCTTTGTTCAGGCCTTTTTTTTCTGGCTCAAGCTGGGCTTTATCAGCTTCGGTGGACCGGCCGGGCAAATCGCCATCATGCACAGCGAACTGGTCGAACGTCGCCGCTGGATCAGCGAGCGGCGCTTTCTGCATGCGCTCAACTACTGCATGGTGTTGCCCGGGCCCGAGGCCCAGCAGCTGGCGACCTATATCGGCTGGCTGATGCATCGCACTGCAGGCGGTCTGGTCGCTGGCGGACTCTTTGTGCTGCCGTCGCTCTTCCTGCTGATCGGTCTGTCCTGGATCTATATTCGCTTCGGTGAACTGCCGGTGGTGGCCGGTGTCTTTTATGGCCTGAAACCAGCGGTGGTCGCGCTCGTCCTGTATGCGGCGTTCCGAATCGGTTCGCGTGCGCTGCGCAACAGGGTGATGTGGGGCATTGCGATCACGGCGTTTCTGGCGATCGCCATCGTCGATGCACCGTTTCCGCTCGTCTTGATGGTCGCCGCGCTGATCGGTTTGCTGGGTGCGCGGCTTGCACCTCACTACTTTGTCATGGGGGGCGGCCACAGCGATACCGGCAAGGATTACGGTGCGGCGCTGATCGACGACGACACGCCGATCGCCCCGCACGCCCGCTTTTCGGCTGTGCGAATGGTGACGGTGATCGCAGTCGGCCTGCTGTTGTGGTCGCTTGCAATGGGCGCCCTGCTTGCCGCGAGCGGCATGCAGGGCACGCTCACGCAAATGGGATGGTTCTTCACCAAGGCTGCACTGCTGACCTTCGGCGGCGCTTATGCGGTTCTGCCTTATGTGTACCAGGGCGCGGTCGAGGGTTATCAGTGGTTGAGTGGTCCGCAGATGATCGACGGCCTCGCGCTCGGCGAGACCACGCCCGGGCCGCTGATCATTGTGGTGGCATTCGTCGGCTTTATCGGTGGCTGGAGCAAGCAGGTCCTGGGGCCGGATATGCTCTTCCTTGGTGGAGCGATGGCCGCCTGCATCGTCGCTTTTTTCACGTTTTTGCCGTCCTTCGTTTTCATCTTTGCCGGCGGACCGCTGATCGAGGCGACGCACGGCAAGCTGGGCTTTACCGCGCCGCTGTCGGCCATTACCGCCGCGGTGGTGGGTGTCATCCTCAATCTCGCGTTGTACTTCGCCCTGCATGTGGCCTGGCCACAGGGCAGGGCGGGGCCCCCTGATCTGATTGCTGTAGCGGTCGCGCTGGCTGCCAGTGTGGCGCTGTTTCGATTCAAGGTCGGCGTGATACCTCTGCTGGCAGGCTGCGGCATGATTGGGCTCTTGCTCAGGCTTTTCTGATTCGCAGGTCCGCGCGGTCAAGCCCCACCACTGATCGAGCAATCGCCTGTTGCCGGAGAATTGTCATGTGTCCCAGCCCCATCTCCTCTTCCGGAGAGCCGCATTTCGAGCCATCGGTGCTACCCCCCGCTGCCGTGCCCTTCGACGCGATTCTGATGGCAGCTGGCGCCGGATCACGGCTTGGTCATCGCCCGAAATGCCTGCTGCAGCTCGACGGCGTGCCGCTGATCCTGCGGCAGATCAGCGCGCTGAAAGCGGCGGGTGTTGATGACCTGGTGGTCGTGCTCGGTTTTTACGCCGATGACATTGCGCCCTTGCTGAGCGGAACTGGCGTACGGGTCGTTCGGAATCCTGATCCGGCTCAGGGCCAGATTTCATCGCAACGCATCGGGTTGCAGCAACTGCGCGGCAGATCCAACGCGGTCCTCATGGCGCTGGCTGATCAACCGTTGATTGATTCGCAGGATCTGGTTGATCTGATCGCACGATTTGCCAGGAGGCAGGCCGAGTGCCTGCTGATGTTTCCTCAGGTACAAGGTCAGCCGGGCAATCCGGTCATCTTTACCCCGGAAGTCCGAGATGCGGTGCTGTCAGCCGATCAGAGCATCGGATGCAGACAATGGCGACAGGCCAATCGTTCGTCAGCACGGCCCTTCGACAGTGACAATCAGCATTACCTGATCGACATCGATACGCCCGAGGACATCGATTCGTTTTGTCGGACAACCGGTTTGAGCCTGTCGTGGCCGGCCGACCGGAAAGAGGGCTGACGCGCGGCTAAGACGCTGCGCGGACAAGCGCGGCGCGTGCCTGCGCCTCTGCTGCCAGCGATGCGCTCAGTGGTGATCGGCAAAGACCTGCCTTGTCGTAGTTCATGTTTTCATGAAGCTGCGACATGGCCGGAAAGGCGTTCAGCAGCTGCCGGAAGGTGTCGTCGTGCTCAACCGACCCGAGTTCCTTCACCAGATGCTGAACCACCGAGCGATATTGCTCGGCATGAATCGGTTTGCTGCTGTGCTCAAGCCGCTCCAGCAACTGCGCCAGAGTCAGCAGTACGGTGAGCCGCGGTGGTACTTCAATACGAGTGATTGTGCTCATGTCATCCCTCTGAACCTCGCCATTCATGTTGGCGAACAAAGCAGACGTTGGGCTGAATGTGGCGGCTTCAAGCGGGGCAGTTCTTGGGCAAACCCGCTGTACTGTCAGTCGAAGAGACCGTCCGCATTCCAGCCAAGCAGCTCGGCGAGTCGCTGCGCGACCCATTGGGACTCGGCCAGAGACAGGTTCACCTCGCCTCCGATCAGCCCCTGCTGCATGCGTTGAAGCACATCCCATTCGGTGATGCTCAGTTGCCAGAGTGTGTCGCGCGCCGGATCCATCAGCATCTGTGCCATGTCTTCGCACAGATCGTAGCGTTGCGCGATGAAAGCGCGTGACTCCCGGGGCTTGATGCGCCCGGGGTCGAGATACAGACGAATGAAGGACTCGGGAATCTCGATCTGACTGTCGCTCATGCGGTGTCCTGACGGTGCTGAGCGACGGCAGATGCCTCAAGAACTCAGGTTGAAGAAATCGTGCCGGATTTGGTCAATGCATCGATCGCGGTTTGATCCATACCGAGTTCGCGCAGCACTTCATGCGTGTGCTGGCCGAGCATCGGTGGGGGGCGGCGATAGGACACCGGTGTCTTCGACATGCGGATCGGACTGCCGATGCCAGGCGCCTCGCCACCCAGTGGATGGGGGATGCCAATGCGCGTGCCCAGATGCTTTACCTGAGGATGCTCGAGCGCTTGCGCGTAGTTGTTGATCGGCCCGGCCGGAACACCGACTTTCGTAAACAGCGTCTCCCAGTGCTCGCGGGTCTGGGTACGGGTGACCGAGCCAAACAGCTCGCCCAGTTCGTTGCGGTGAGCGATGCGCGAGGCATTGTCTTTAAAGCGCGGATCTTCGCCCCACTCGGGATGCTCGAGCGCGTTGCACAAGGTCACGAACTGCTTCTGGTTGGCGCTGGCAATGATCAGCAGCCCGTCGGAGCAGGGGTAGACGCCGTAGGGTGTGATGTTCGGGGCGTGGTTGCCGGTGCGCCCGGGAATCGCTCCGCCGACCATATGGTTCGACAACTGCCCTGAGCTGATTGCCATCACGGTCGACATCAGCGAGATGTCCAGATGCTGGCCTTCGCCAGTGACCGTGCGGTGATGCAGCGCGGCGAGAATCGCCACGGTGGCATACATGCCAGTGGACAGATCGACCAGCGGCACACCCAGGCGCTGCGGGCCACCGCCTGGCAGATCGTCGCGCTCGCCGGTGACGCTCATCAGTCCGCCCATCCCCTGGAACAGATAGTCGTAGCCGGGACGCTCTGCCCACGGGCCGGTCTGGCCGAAGCCGGTCACCGAGCAGTAGATCAGGCGCGGGTTGAGTTTGCGCAGTGACGCGGCATCGAGACCGTAACGGGCCAGGTCGCCGACCTTGAAATTTTCGATGCAGATATCGGCGCTCATGGCGAGCTTGCGGATAACCTCCTGCCCTTCGGGGCTGGCCAGATCAACCGCGACAGAACGCTTGTTGCGGTTGGCCGACATGAAATAGGCCGACTCCTTGGTCTGCTCGCCCTTGTCGTTCTTGAACCAGGGAGGACCCCATTGGCGCGACTCGTCGCCGATATTCGGGCGCTCGATCTTGATGACGTCGGCACCGAGGTCTCCAAGGGTCTGAACACAAAAGGGGGCCGCCAGCACTCGGGAGAGGTCGAGGACGCGAATCCCGTTCAGCGGGCCGGTATTTTCGGGAAGGGTGGTGGCGTTCAAGGTGTCTCCTGGTTTGATGGTTGCTCAATGACGTCGATCGATTCGATGAGGATTGAACCGATGCGCGGTGCCGGTATCTTATTCCACAGGATGACCGGAAAGGCCTGGATGCTTTCGTGGGCCTCTTCGGTCGGCCTTTCGTCCGGTGACGTTAGACTGACGCGGTGGACAGAAGCGACATCGTCATCGTCACTCCGGCTCTGGCGGATGCCAACAACGGCAATTGGCAGACTGCACATCGATGGGAGCGATACCTGTCGCAAGCTTACCGTGTCAGGCTTTGCAAGGCCTGGGAAGGCGGACACGAATCATTGCTGATCGCCATGCATGCGCGCCGGTCGGCGGATTCGGTTGCTGCCTGGCGATCGACGCATCCTGATCGGCCGATCCTGCTGGTTCTGACCGGAACCGATCTCTATCGGGATATCGCCAGAGATGACTCTGCGAAACAGTCGATCCGGTTTGCTGATTCGCTGGTTGTCCTCAATGAACTCGGTGCGCAGCGTCTGGCGCCCCAGGACCGTGAAAAAACAAGCGTGATCCTGCAATCCAGTTCGCCACGCAAGGCGCTGCAGCGCACCGATCGGCATCTTCGCGCGCTCATGGTCGGTCATCTGCGCGCCGAAAAATTGCCGCAGACTTTTTTCAGCGCGGCACGCCGCCTGGTCGATCGCGATGACATCCTGCTTGACCATATCGGTTCGGCGCTCGATCCCGCGTTGGGTGAGCAGGCGCTGGCGCTCATGCAGCAATGCCCGCAGTACCGCTGGCTCGGCCCCCTGCCGCATCAGGCGGTGCGACGGCGCATTCAGGCAGCACATGTCCTGGTGCACCCGAGCCGCATGGAAGGCGGTGCCCATGTGGTGGTCGAGGCGGTGCGAAGCGGTACGCCTGTGCTGGCTTCTGGCGTCGACGGCAACATCGGGCTGCTCGGCCCTGACTACACAGGCTATTTTCCGGTCGGCAACGATCTCGCGCTGGCCAGCCTGCTCGAATCAGCCCGCGACCTTCCCGGTATGCTCGCAGGCTTGAAAGCCGAGTGCGATGCGCGTGCGCCCTTGTTCGAGCCAGCGCGTGAGCGGGCCGCAGTGCAGAGCCTTGTCGCGTCTCTCATCAGGCGTCACTCATAAGGCCTCACCCGTCTGTCGATCAATGAAGGAGTCAATATGAATTCGCCCAAAACGCTGACTGAGCCGCGCCTGACCTCGTTGTCACATGGCGGCGGTTGCGGCTGCAAGATTGCCCCCGGCGTGCTGTCCGAGATCCTCAAGGGCACCGCAGCCATGCCGGTGCCTAAAGAATTGCTGGTCGGTATCGAGACCGCTGATGACGCGGCGGTCTATCAGCTCAATGACGAGCAGGCAGTGATTGCCACAACCGATTTTTTCATGCCGATCGTCGATGATCCGATCGACTTCGGGCGTATCGCGGCAACGAATGCGATCAGCGACGTCTATGCCATGGGCGGGCGGCCGATCATGGCGCTGGCGCTGGTTGGCATGCCGATCAATGTGCTGTCGACGCAGACCATCGGCAAAATCCTCGAGGGTGGCGCATCGGTCTGTCGAGCCGCCGGCATTCCGATTGCAGGCGGTCACACCATCGATTCGGTTGAAGCGATTTATGGGCTGGTGGCGATTGGTCTGGTGCATCCGAAGCATGTCAAGCGAAATGCCGATGCACGCCCTGGCGACGTGCTGATCCTGGGCAAGCCGATCGGGGTGGGTGTGATGTCGGCTGCGCTGAAAAAAGGCGAGCTTGGGGACGCCGGTTATGCGCAGATGATCGCGACCACAACCAGACTCAATACCCCGGGCCCTGATCTTGCGGCGCTACCGGGTGTCCATGCCCTGACCGACATCACCGGCTTTGGCCTGGCTGGCCACACGCTTGAGCTGGCGCGGGGTGCGCGATGCGAGGTCTCGATCGACTGGCGGTCGGTGCCGCAGCTCGACGGAGTTCGTGCGCTTGCAGCCCGCGGCTTCGTCACCGGAGCATCCGAGCGCAACTGGGCAGGCTATGGCCACGATGTCGCGTTGCCGCAGGGTTTCGACCCGGTCGATCGAGCCTTGCTGACCGATCCGCAGACCAGTGGCGGCCTGCTGGTGTCGTGCGAGCCCTCTGCAGTCGATGCGGTGATGGCCGTTTTCAGTCGCCACGGTTTCGAGCAGGCTGCGGTCGTCGGATCGGTAAAGGCGGCCAGTGGATCACCCCGGCTTGTCGTGGTCTGATACGCCAGCAGGTCACAATCACGCCCACCTCATCAGGGAGACAAACAATGAACAGCACCACGACTGCTGAGACGACCGCGACCGCCAACGACATGAGCGCCGGCACCATGGTTCATGCCACCACCTTGAACTCACCCCTGGTGCCGGGCAGACGTGCGTTTTTTACCTATCGCGATCTGATGGTTGCCGCAGCCACAGGCGGCAAGCTCCGGGCGCAGGTCATGTCGTCGAGTCAGGGCCTGTCGCAACCGACCGGTTGGCACTACCACGTCTGCGAGGCTCAGTTCATCTATGCCCTGAAGGGCTGGGTCGATCTCGAATTTGAGGACGGCCGAACGATTCGATTGCAGGCGGGGGAGTCGATGCTGATTCCTGGAGGCATGAAGCACAACGAGATCGCCACCTCAACCGAATTCGAACTGCTCGAGGTGACTTTGCCCGGCGAAATGGGCACGGTGCCTTGCGATAAGCCTGATGGGCTTGCCTGACCCCGGCGGGGGCAGCCTGGTTCAGTAGGTCGAGCGCCCGCCGGTAATGTCGAAGACCGCGCCGGTCGAGAACGAGCACTCCTCGCTCGATAGCCAGGCCGCCATGGCGGCAATTTCGCCGACCTCGACGAACCGACCCATCGGAATCTTGCCCAGCATGTAGTCGATATGGCTTTGGGTCATCTGCTCGAACATCGAGGTTTTGGCCACCGCAGGCGTGATCGCGTTGACCAGCACGCCGCGGGTAGCGACTTCCTTGGCGAGGGATTTCGTGAGAGCGATCAGGCCGGCCTTGCTCGCACTGTAGTGGGAGGCATTAGGATTGCCTTCCTTGCCGGCCACCGAGGCGATGTTCACGATGCGGCCATAGCCTTGCGAGAGCATGAGCGGGACGACATGTCTGCAGGTCAGCCAGGGTGCGACAAGGTTGACCTCGATGACCTGGCGCCAGACCGCGGGGTCGAGTTCCCAGGAGGGCGCATTGCCGCCGGTGATACCGGCGTTGTTGACCAGGATGTCGATCCTGCTCGCTTTCGCGAGCGCATCAGCGCTGGCGGCCGCAACCGCGGCATCATCGGTGAGTTCGACAACCCGGGTATCGACCGACCCAATTGAACTGAGCTCGCCCGCGGCCTTGTTGAGAGCGTGTGCGTCAACATCCCACAGGATCGCCCGCGCACCCGATTGAAGAAGTCGCTGTGCGATCGCCAGCCCGATGCCTTGCGCGCCGCCGGTGATGACGGCGACTCGACCGTTCAGATCGATCTGATTCATGCGTTCAGTCCCTTCAAAGCGGCCGGATTGTTTGCGCAGTCGTCGATGTACTGCCGGATGATGTCCTCAAATCCTGCCTCGGGTCTGAGGCCCAGCTTTGCCGCTCTTTGCGCGCTTGCGCCCTTTGGCCAATTGGCGACGATTGATGCAATTCGCTCGTCGCGTTCGAAGCGTACCCGTGCTCGCACGGTCGGTCCGGCGACCTTCTCCAGTGCATCGAGCATCTGCTGCACCGTGACATTGAGGGCAGGCTGGTTCATCGCGGTTCGGCCGACAAACGCTTCGCGACTGGCCTCATAGACGGCAATCAGGCCTTCAACCGTGCGTTGCGGCGACGACACCGGATGCGAGACCTCGGGCGAGACCGGACAGATCGAGTCTTCGCCGGCCAGCGGTTCGCGAATGATCCCGCTGAAAAAAGAGCTTGCCGCGCCATTGGGTCGACCGGGCCTGACGGTGACCGTCATCAGGCGCGTCGCACGGCCATCGATGTAGCCCTTGCGGGTGTAATCGGCGAAAAGATGTTCGCAGATCAGCTTTTGAGTGCCGTAGCTGGTTTGTGGTGCAGGAAACGTGTCGTCGCCGACGATCGACGGCAGTGGCACCGCCGGATCTGGACCATAGACCGCCACTGAACTTGAAAACACCAGCCGTGTGGCGGCAATGCCTCGATGGGCCTGCGCCCTCAGGGCATCGAGCAGCGCGCGGGTACTGTCAAGATTCGAGCGCAGCCCGAGATCGAAATCGGCTTCGCATTCGCCCGATACCGCCGAGGCAAGATGAAAGACGCCGTCGAAGACTTCGTCTGTGAGCGCCTGGCATTGCGCGAGAAGCGGACTGGTACGAGTCTGCACACGCGAATCGGCGCAAAGGTCTGCCGGCGCTGAAAACTGGTCGCTCAGCACGATTTGATCGATCGGCTTTCCATTGAGATGGCCGCGTGCAAGGAGTGTTCGCGCAAGACGCGCGCCGAGAAAGCCTGCGCCACCGGTGATCAAAATTTTCATGCGGGTCTCCTCTTCGACTGAGGTCGATGCTGCGGTAGCGATGTTTTGACGGGCTTCGTGCTGGCGCGCAGTGATGGACGGCCGGCTGGAGACGGTCTCAGTAATCCGCCGAGTTCAAGGCGGCGTCGCCCATTGGCAAGATGCTCAAGCGCGCGTTTGCGGGCCCCTGCCGAATCACGCGCGGCAATCGCATCGTAGATTGCCCGATGCTCTGATCTGACCGCTTCCATGAAGTCCAGTCGACGAGCCTCGTTAGCCCGTGTCACCCGCATCGCATCGCGAAGATACTGCTCAAGAAACGCAACGATCTGCCCGAATTGCGGGTTGCCGCAGGCCTCGCCGATCGCACGATGAAACTCGAGGTCTTCGTCGACGCCGTCACCGCCTGCACTTGCAGCGGCATCGATCGCTGCCAGCTTGCGACGGATGTTGGCGACCTGAGCCCGGTTGGCTCGCTGCGCGGCGAGGGCAGCGATTTCGCCTTCGATCACGCGGCGCACTTCGACAACCTGAACGACGGCCTCAACCGATTCCATGACTTCTGGGTCGAAGGCGAGCGGGCGGTTCTGATGATCGGCAATGAAGATGCCCGCACCCTGTCTTGTGACCAGCAGGCCTCGTGACTTGAGTTGATGCACCGCTTCGCGAACGACGGTACGGGATACCCCATGTTTTTCCGCGATCTGACGCTCGGTAGGCATCCTCGAACCGGGACCCATTCCAGGGCCTTCCAGCTCTTGAACCAGGAGCGCCGCCAGCCGATCTGATAATCGCTCGGTCACCAGCCGGCCGCTGGTGCCGGCCGGGGCGCTTTGATTGAAGAGACGGCCTGTTGACATCATGGTCAGGTTATCATACAAGTTGAAGCTACTGGCTTGAGTCGACGCTTAACGCGACGCAGAAAAAAGGGCCAATAAGGGGAGACACGCAGAATGGCCAGTGTGACCATTCAGTCGGTCAAGAAGCGTTTCGGCGATGTGCAGGTGCTGCACGGCGTTGACATCGATATTGCCGATGGTTCCTTCACGGTGCTGGTTGGCCCGTCCGGCTGTGGAAAATCGACGCTGCTGAGGATGATTGCGGGTCTGGAGCATGTCAGCGACGGCGAGATCCGGATCGGCGAGGTGCTGGTCAACGATGTGCCGCCCAAGCAGCGCGACATCGCTATGGTGTTCCAGAACTATGCCCTCTATCCGCACATGACAGTGCGCGACAACATGTCGTTCTCGCTGATGCTCGCGAAGGTCGGCAAAGCTGAGATCGATTCGAAGGTCGGGCGAGCGGCCGAGATCCTTGGCCTGACCCAGCTGCTCGGCCGTTATCCCCGTCAGCTGTCGGGCGGGCAGCGCCAGCGTGTCGCCATGGGTCGTGCCATCGTGCGCGATCCACAGGTTTTTCTCTATGACGAGCCTCTGTCTAACCTCGATGCCAAGTTGCGTGTGGCGATGCGCACCGAGCTCAAGGAACTCCATCAGCGTCTCAAGACGACGTCCATCTATGTCACCCATGATCAGATCGAGGCCATGACGATGGGTGATCAGATCGTGGTGATGAAAGACGGTCGCATTGAGCAGGCCGGCAGTCCGCTGCACCTTTACGACAAACCGGCGAACCTCTTTGTTGCGGGTTTCATTGGTTCACCCGCCATGAATTTCCTGCCCGGCACGGTTCGGATCGATCAGGGCTTGCGCCAGGTCGAGCTTGCCGACGGCACACGCATTCCCGCCCCGTCTGCGGTCAGGATCGAAGACGGTCAGCAGGTGATCTTCGGCACCCGGCCCGAAAATCTCACCCTTGAAGCCGGCGCCGCAATACCGGTGCAAGTTGTGACGGTCGAACCGACTGGGGCCGACACCTTTGTTGTCTGCCGTCATCTCGGAACCGAACTCGCGGCAGTCTTTCGGGAGCGGCACAGTTTTACCCCGGGCAGCACGATTCATCTTCGCCCCGATACCGCGCGATGCCATCTGTTCGATCCCGACAGCGGCATGCGTCTTCCTAATGATTGAGCCTTTCCGGATTGAGTCTTTCCGTTCCTGACTCTGGTGCCTTTTCACTTTTTCGCCAAACGGATTCCAAGGAGACCTCTGATGACATCAAAGCAATTCGATCGCCGCCGCTTTCTCGAAGGCACCGCTGGTGTTGCTGCCGGTAGTGCGCTGTCAGGCGCTTCAGTGTGGGCGCCCGCTGTCCATGCCCAGAGTGCTCCGACCTACAAGCCGGAGCCAGGCGCCAAACTGAGGGTATTGCGCTGGAGCAGGTTCGTGCAGGGCGACATCGATGCCTACATGGCCAATGTCAGGAGGTTCACCGAAAGAACCGGCGTTGAAGTCAGGGTCGACAATGAAGGCTGGGAAGACGTTCGCCCCAAGGCAGCGGTTGCAGCCAACACCGGCGCCGGTCCGGACATCATCCTGTCGACCAACGACGACGCCAATCTCTATCCGGAAAAGCTGCTCGATGTCACCGATCTTTGCGAATACCTCGGCAAGAAGTATGGCGGTTGGTATCCGGCCGGTGAGGCCTATCTGAAGCCCGATGGCAAGCGCTGGATCGGTGTGCCGCTTGGCTGCGCCGGTGCGATGATGGTCTACCGCGAAAGCATGGTCAAAGCCGCGGGCTTCGATACCTTTCCGAAGGATACAGACGGCTTCTTGCGCATGTTCAGGGCGCTCAAGGAAAAGGGCACACCTGGGGGCTTGGCGTTGGGCAATGCCACCGGCGACAGCGGCTGGACCCACTGGCTGATCTGGGCTTTTGGCGGTTCGATCGTCGATGCGAACAACCGTGTCGTGATCGACAGCATCGAAACCTATCGCGCACTCGAATATGCCCGTGAGCTTTATTCGACATTTGTTCCGGGTACGCTGTCATGGCTCGATCCGAACAACAACAAGGCCTTCCTTGACGGGCAAGTCAGTGTCACCAACAACGGCATCTCAATTTACTATGCCGCCAAAAACTCGCCTGACCCCAAGCTCAAGGAGATCGCCGCCGATATCAATCACGCGGCCTTCCCGGTCGGGCCAGTCGGCAAACCGACCGAGTACCACCTTTTCTTCAATCAGATGATCATGAAGTACACGAAGTACCCGCAGGCTGCCAAGGAGTTCCTGCGTTTCATGAGCCGACCAGTTCAATGCCTGGATTTCCGGTGGTGGTGGCTATGTGTCGCAGCCGCTGCGTGCTTATGCATCCAACCCTGTCTGGACCTCGGACCCAAAGAACACGCCCTATCGTGATGCCTTCGCGAATCTGCGGCCGGCAGGTTTTGCCGGCAAGCTGGGCTATGCCTCGGCAGGCGCGCTGGCAGACTTCATCGTTGCCAACATGGTTGCCGAGGCGGCCAGTGGGTCGAGGTCGCCTAAAGAAGCAGCAGAGCGCGCGCAAAAGCGGGCTGAGCGCTACTACAAGGTCTGAGGGTAACGATCGTCGTCAAGCCTGAGCGCCGGCAGCCATGATATTGCTCGAGAAACTGCAGAACAGCCGTAATGCGCTGGGCCTGCTGTTCATGCTGCCGGCGGCGGTTCTGCTGCTGCTGTTCCTGACCTATCCACTGGGCCTTGGCACCTGGCTTGGCTTTACCGATGCCAAGATCGGGCGGGCCGGCGAATGGGTCGGTCTGGACAATTTCAGCTTTCTGATCGGCGACAGCGTCACGCAACTGGCGCTCTTCAACACGCTGATCTACACCTTCGTTGCGAGCGTCATCAAATTTGTACTCGGGCTGTGGCTGGCATTGCTGCTCAACCGCAATCTGCCCTACAAGTCCTTTTTTCGTGCTGTGGTGCTGCTTCCCTGGATCGTGCCGACCGCGCTGTCGGCGATCGCCTTCTGGTGGATCTACGATGCCCAGTTTTCGGTGATCAGCTGGGTCCTCACGCGGCTCGGACTGATCAATGGTTATATCGATTTTCTCGGTGAGCCATGGAATGCCCGCCTGTCGACGATCGCCGCCAATGTCTGGCGCGGTGTGCCTTTCGTTGCGATTTCCTTGCTAGCCGGTCTGCAGACCATCTCGCCGTCTTTCTACGAAGCTTCGGCGATTGACGGCGCCACGCCGTGGCAGCAGTTTCGGCACGTGACGCTGCCGCTGCTGTCACCGATCATTGCGGTCGTGATGACCTTCTCTGTGCTGTTTACTTTCACCGACTTTCAGCTGATCTATGTGCTGACGCGTGGCGGACCGCTCAATGCGACACACCTGATGGCCACATTGGCTTTTCAGCGTGCCATTCCGGGAGGCGCGCTTGGGGAGGGCGCAGCGCTGGCGACGCTGATGGTGCCGTTCTTGCTCGCCGCGATCATGTTCAGTTACTTCGGATTGCAGCGCCAGGCATGGCAGCAGGGAGGTGACCGATGAGTGGTGTGTCAGATGAACCGAACAAGGTCGGCAAGGGCGGTCGTGACGACGTGGTCGGAATGGACTTTCTGCAGTCGCTGCCCAGACGATGGGTCACGACCTATATTCCGCTGCTCATCTTTGTCTTTGTTCTGCTGTTTCCCTTCTACTGGATGGTCGTCACCTCGCTCAAGCCTAATGAAGAGTTGCTGTCGCGCGGTGGCAATCCCTTCTGGGTCATCAAACCGACGCTGGCGCATTTTCATAAGCTGCTTTTCAACACGGCCTATCCCGAGTGGCTCTGGAACACGATTGTGGTGTCGGTGGTCGCAACGGCGATTTCGCTTGCCGCCTCGGTGCTGGCGGCCTATGCGATTGAGCGTTTGCGATTCAGTGGCGCCCGGCCGGCAGGCGTCGCGATTTTTCTGGCATATCTGGTGCCACCCTCGATTCTGTTTATTCCGCTCGCGGCGATCGTTTTCAAGCTGGGCCTCTTTGATACCCGCTGGGCGCTGATCCTGACTTACCCGACCTTCCTCATCCCTTTCTGCACCTGGCTGCTGATGGGCTATTTCCGCTCGATTCCTTACGAGCTCGAAGAGTGTGCCCTGATCGACGGTGCATCGCGCTGGCAGATTCTGATCAAGATCGTTCTGCCGCTGGCGGTTCCCGGCTTGATTTCAGCGGGTATCTTTGCCTTCACGCTGTCCTGGAACGAGTTCATCTACGCCCTGACTTTCGTGTCCTCATCCGAGGTCAAGACCGTGCCTGTCGGCGTGGTTACCGAGCTGGTCGAAGGCGACGTTTATCATTGGGGATCGCTGATGGCAGGAGCCCTGCTGGGCTCCCTGCCGGTTGCTTTCGCCTATTCCTTCTTCGTCGAGCATTACGTCTCGGGCATGACCGGTTCAGTGAAGGAATGAGCGGGCCCCCACTCTCAGGAGCATCGCCATGACCAGCAAGCCCAGAAAGAAGCCTTCCGAACTTCGCAGTCAGCAGTGGTTCGGTCGCCAGGACCGCGACGGCTTTGCGTATCGAAGCTGGGTCAAGGGCAAGGGTGTCCCACATGATCAGTTTGACGGCCGGCCTGTCATCGGCATCTGCAACACCTTCAGCGAGCTCACCCCCTGCAATTCCCACTTCAGGACCCTGGCCGAACAGGTCAAGATCGGCGTCTATGAAGCCGGCGGCTTTCCGCTTGAGTTTCCGGTCATGTCTTTGGGCGAGACGCTGCTCAGACCGACCGCGATGCTTTATCGCAATCTCGCCAGCATGGATGTCGAGGAAAGCATCCGGGGCAATCCGATCGATGGTGTGGTGCTTCTGATGGGGTGCGACAAGACCACGCCCAGTCTGTTGATGGGCGCCGCCAGCGTCGATCTGCCGACCATCGGGGTATCGGGCGGTCCGATGCTCAACGGCAAATGGCGTGGCCAGGAACTCGGCTCAGGCACCGGCTTATGGAGCATGAGCGAACAGGTTCGTGCCGGCACGCTCAAATTACAGGATTTTTTCGAGGCCGAGAGCTGCATGCATCGCAGCCATGGCCACTGCATGACCATGGGCACCGCGAGCACCATGGCCTCGATGGTCGAGGCGCTGGGGGTTGGCTTGCCGGGCAACGCGGCTTATCCGGCAGTCGATGGTCGTCGCAATGTGCTGGCCAGAGGGGCAGGGCGGCGCATCGTTGAAATGGTCTACCAGGACCAGCAGCTCTCGAGCATCCTCACCCGCGAGGCCTTCGAAAACGCGATCCGCACGCTTGCGGCTATCGGCGGCAGTACCAATGCCGTGATCCACCTGATCGCAATTGCCGGGCGAATTGGCGTGCCCTTGTCGGTTGATGATTTCGATCGGCTGGGAAGCGAGTTGCCTTGTCTGGTCAATTTGCAGCCGTCCGGCAAGTATCTGATGGAGGACTTCTGCTACGCCGGTGGTCTGCCTGCGGTCATGAAGGCGATCACTCCCCATCTGCATCTCGATGCGATGACAGCCAATGGCATGACAGTCGGCGAGAACATTGCCGGTGCTGAGAATTTCAACCCTGATGTGATCATGAGCCTGGAGGCGCCGTTCAAGGAGCGAGCCGGCATCGCTGTGCTGCGCGGCAATCTCGCGCCCGGCAGCGCGGTCATCAAGCCAAGCGCAGCGACTCCGGCTCTCATGAAGCACACCGGGCGGGCTGTTGTCTTCGAAGACAGCGATGATTTCCACCGCCGCATCGACGATGAGTCGCTCGATGTCGACGAGACCTGCGTGCTGGTCCTCAAGAACTGCGGCCCGAAGGGCTATCCCGGCATGGCCGAGGTTGGCAACATGCCCTTGCCGCCAAAGGTGCTGCGCAAGGGCATCACCGACATGGTCCGTATCAGTGATGCGCGCATGAGCGGCACGGCTTATGGCACGGTGGTACTGCACACCGTGCCTGAGGCGGCAGCCGGTGGTCCGCTGGCACTGGTGGCCAACGGTGATCTGATCACCCTCGATGTGGCGGCACGCAGTCTGCACCTGCATGTCGATGATGCCGAACTCGCACGCCGACGTGCCTTGTGGTCAGCGCCGCCCGAGCGTCTGACAAGTGGCTACTGGAAGCTCTACACCGACCATGTGTTGCCGGCAGACGAGGGTGCCGATCTGGACTTTCTGCGCGGCAAGCGCGGGGCTTTCGTTCCGAAAGACAATCACTGAAGCGAAGAATGGGCTGAGCGACGGTCTTCGCACAGCCTTTCCGCCCGCTGACCTGGTCCCAGACGCAAAGCCCATCGACCCTCATCGGAGTCAGATCCACATCAGGGCCGCCGCGCCGGCGCCCCATTGGCCGAATCAACTCCGGTCGCGTCGATCGGCATCCCACTTGGATGGGGTGTATGCAGAACGACCATCAGCGCTTCAGTATTCTCGCAATAGCCCGGCGCTGGTATTCAAGCTGGGTTGCCCGGAAAATGCTCGATTTCATCTATTCTCAATTCCGACACCATGATCAAGCTCACTTTCTGCCTTCGGCGCAAACCCGGGCTCTCCTGGGATGAGTTCTCCAACTACTGGCGTGAGGTTCATGCCCCGCTGGTGAAAAGTCACGCCAAGGCGCTCGGTGTCCGGCGCTATGTCCAGTTGCGGACCATCCAGGACCGTGAGCAGATGGCCCGCATGCAGGCGCGCAACAATGGCTCGCCCGATCCCTTTGATGGTGTTGCCGAACTCTGGTTCGATGATCAACCGGTACCGCGCTCTGCCGAAGGCAAGGCGGGTGCGATCGCCCTGCTTGAGGACGAGCGCAGGTTCATTGATCTGGCGGCCTCGCCGATGTGGATGAGCGACGAGTGGGAAGTCATCCCGATGCGCTAGCGCTGGCTGTGCGCGATCGGTGTCTCTCGATGCGACAGCAGTTCTTCGACTCGGCTGGCCGGATTCATGGATAATCGCCGAGATCTCCCATGAAGTCTGGGGGAAAGTTCGTGGTCATCTTCGACTGCTGTACGCTGGTTTTGTACCCGTGTTGGGTGCGGAAGCGATTCAGGTAATATCCGGACGCTTGGCTCGGTCCAAATACAAAAGACATAGGAGACACTGAATGAAGTTCAATGCTTGGTTTGCGTCGGCGCTCGCCACGACCGCACTTGCCGCATTCGTCCATGCCCCTTCTCTGGCCCAAGAGAACTGGAAAATGGTTTCTGCAGCCCAACCCGGTTCGCCCCTGATTACCTTCGTCGACGAAACCGTCGCCAACATCAACGCCGGTTCAAAGGGCACGGTCAAGGCTGAACGACTGTTTGTTGGCAGCGAGCAGGAGATCGCGCAACAGATCGTACGCGGACGGGTCGAGATGGCGGGTATCTCCATGGCCGGGATCGCCCCGCTGATTCCCGAGGCGGGCCTGATGACCACGCCCTACCTCTGGTCGAGCGATGCAGAACGTGACTTCGTGACAGACAATTACGCGCTTCCGGTGCTGCGCAAGATCTACGAAGGCAAGGGCCTGATCCTGCTGGCCATCAGTGAAGTCGGCTGGAACGACACCGTCTGCAAGAAGGCCTGCCTGACCCCTGCGGATGTAAAAGGCATGAAGGTCAGGGTTGGGCCGGCGGCTTCGTCCAAGATCTACTGGACATCCCTGGGCGTCAATGGTGTACAGATGCCGCTGTCGGAGCTCTTCCCGGCACTTCAAAGCGGTCTGGTCGAAGCAGCCGACCTGCCTTTCCCCTACTACGTGACCACACCGGCTGCACAAAGCGCACCGCACTACGTCATGACCCGTCACTTGCATCATCCCTCGGCGTTCATCATCAACAAGCGCGTCTGGGACGGACTGAGCCCCGAGATGAAAAAAGTGGTGCAAACCGCCTCTCCGGATACCGCGCGCATGCGTCGCGAGGTCGATGAGAGCGTCAAGCCCAAAATGGCCGAGTTCAAGCAGAAGGGTGGGTTTATCCACGAACTGACCCCCGCGCAACGCAGCGAGTGGTCCAAACTCGTGCTGCCGAACCAGGAGCAGATGGTCAAGGAATCCGGAGGCTCGTCGCAGGAACTCTGGGATGCGATCCAGCGGGGTAGGAAGGAATTCGCAGCCCGCGGCGGCAAGTAAGCCGCTTGGGACATCGGCCGGGTCACCCAGGGGTGGCCCGGCTTTATTGCGTACTTCTTGAGCCAACTGGGGCGACACGACTCTGTGTCTCTGGTCGTTCGCTGTCAGGCTCCCGCAGGCCTTTGATGGGCTGCAGGTCGGCTGTTCAATGAATTGCGGCCCCCGTGCCAGGAATACGGTAAGGAATGCTCGATGGACCTGATGAGGCGATTGCTCAAAGTTCTGCTCTGGATCGAATTGACGGTATGCGCCATTGCGCTGGCCGCTGGCGCAGGTGCGCTGGTTGCTGACGTGATCGCGCGTGAGTTTTTCGGCAATGGCATCTTCGGCGCTCAGCGCTTTGCGGTGTGGGCCACTGCGATCTCAGGAATGGTCGGGTTTGCTCTTGTGACTGCCGAGCGAGGACATCTGCGCCCGCAGTTCATGGACAAGTGGCTGCCGGCGTCCTGGGAGCCTCACATGGAGCGGGTCTCCGACGCTGTGGCTGCGCTGATCTGTATCGTTTTGGGATTGTACGCAGTCGAGTTCGTGAAAAGTTCCTACGTCATGGGAGATCGCGGCATGGCGATTCCCATCAAGGTGTGGCCTATCCAGCTCATTCTTCCCTGGATGTTTTTTTCTTCAGCGATAAGACACCTGGTGTTCGTGGCCTATCCGGCTCTGCGTCCTGAGCCAAAAGGGGAGATGCACTGATGGAATGGCTCGTACTGCTCGCTCTGATCGTACTGCTGTTGTTGCTGCGCCAGAGTCTGGTTCTGGTGTTGGCGGTCGCCACCGCCTACATCCATATGTTCATCGCGAAGAGCAAGATCGAATACCTGATCCAGGACTTCTGGTTCACCGTCGATCGCGAAGTGCTGCTCTCGATTCCTCTCTTCATGCTGGCCGGCAACATTATGTCGAAGGGGTCGATCGCCAAGCGATTGATCGGGATCATGGCAACCCTGACCAGCCCTATCGCCGGAGGCCTCGGCATTGCCTGCGTGCTGTCGTGTGCGGCTTTCGCGGCAATCAATGGCTCGTCGATTGTCACCATGCTTGCAATCGGCAGCATCATGTACCCGGCACTCGTCGCAAGCGGTTACAGCAAGCACTTTGCCCTTGGGTCGGTGGCGTCCGCCGGGACACTCGGTATCATCATTCCGCCCTCGATTCCGCTGATCCTCTACGGCATCATGACCGAGCGCAACATTGCCCACCTCTTCGTGGCAGGCATTGGCCCGGGTTTGCTGCTGACCCTGCTCTTCTCAGCCTATGCGCTCTATGTCAATCGTCATCTGCCCCGAGGGCAACTCACCCTGGCGGCGGCACTGAAATCGTTTTTCGGCGGCATTTTTGCGCTGCTGCTGCCCTTTATTCTCATCGGTGGCATCTATCTCGGATGGTTCAGTCCAACCGAAGCAGGTGCGATGGGCCTGGCCTATGCGTTGCTGGTCGAGTTCCTGGTGCACGAGAAGGACGGCGCAAGCCCGGCACCGCCGCACGCAGGTGCCATGCAGAAGGTCAAACACTACTTCGCGACCCGCGAGATGGGGTTCAAGGACTTCTATGAAGTGATCATCGAGACGGTGAAGCTGCTGGCTACCCTGATTCCGCTGTTGTGCATTGCGGGCAGCCTCAACACCATCCTCGATCACTCCGGTGCGCCCAAGCAGATGGTTCAGGCTCTGGTGGGAACCGTCGAGAACCGCTGGGTGCTGATGTTCCTGATCAATGTGCTGCTGTTGATTGTGGGGTGCCTGATGGATGTGGGATCAGCGATTCTGATCCTCGCCCCGCTGCTGGAGCCGCTCGCCGTAGCCAAGGGGTTCGACCCGATCCACTTCGGGATCATCATGATTGCCAACCTTGAGATTGGCTATCTGACCCCGCCGGTTGGTTTGAACCTGATTGTGGCCATGGCCGCCTTCAAGGAATCCTTCGTGACAATCACCAAGGCCTGTATACCCTTTGTGATCATCATGCTGATTTGGCTGGTGATAATCATTATCGCCCCGTCGCTCTCGCTATACCTGGTCGGAAAGTAGCCATGGCACACACGCCCCCGGCGCAATAAGCAGGGGGCGTGCGTCGGCTTGGGCTAGCGCTGGGCGGCTGGTGAGTCGCCCGCAGGCTCGGTTGGTCGGGCTGACGGTATCAGCCGAGCGTCGTGAACTTCATCAGTGCTGCGCCGACTCAGCGTCCGAGATCGGTCATCTTATCGATCAGGCCGCTCAGGTCATTGGCAAAATAGTGCCGCATGCCTTCCTGGCCTTCACCACCGCGCAGGGCAGGGCCGTTGAGACGATGCGCGGGGTGGGCGTCATCGTCACGCCCAGAGTCCGCTCAGTTAGGTGTCTCGAATACGCCGCCATACTGTTTTCGCAGATCTCCTTTCTGCACTTTGCCGGTACCGCCAACTGGCAGTGCATCCAGGAATACGACGTCATCCGGTACCCACCATTTCGCCACCCGCTCGGCGAGGAAGCTGAGGATCTCGTCCTTGCTCACCTCCTGACCGGGCTTTCTGACGATGAACAGCAGCGGCCGCTCGTCCCATTTAGGATGTTTCACGCCGATCACCGCTGCCATCTGAACGCCGGGGTGACCGACCGCCGCATTTTCCAGGTCAATCGAGCTGATCCACTCGCCCCCGGTTTTGATTACGTCCTTCGTGCGGTCGCGAATCTGCATCACCCCATCGGGGGCGATCACGGCGATGTCGCCAGTGGGGAACCAGCCATCCACCAGAGGTGATGCATCACCCTTGAAGTAGCGCTCGAGGATCCACTGCCCACGCACCATCAGTTCACCCTGCGAAGTGCCGTCACGCGGCAGGGTTGCACCGGTGTCGTCGACCACCTTGATCTCGATGCCGAAGACGCTCTTGCCCTGTTTGGCAATCAGCGCATGTCGCTGCTCCGGTGTCCACTCGGCCTGCTGCTGCGCGGTGATCACGCCCATCGTGGCCACGGCCGTGGTCTCGGTCATGCCCCAACCGTGGCGAACATCGACCTTGTACTGATCGTTGAATTTGGCGATCAGGGCAAGCGGCATGGCCGACCCGCCGGTGGCGGTGCGTCGCATCGTCGAAAATTTCAGGCCGTGCTGGTCGAGGTGGGCGATCAGGCCCTGCCAGATGGTGGGCACGCCGGCACTCACCGTTACCTTCTCGGCTTCCATCAGTTCGTAAAGCGATGGGCCATCGAGCTTGGGTCCGGGCAATACCAGTTTGGCGCCGGCAATCAGCGTCGCATAAGGCAGGCACCAGGCATTGATGTGAAACATCGGTACGACCGGCAGGATGGCCTCCTGCGGCGACAGACCCAGTGCGCCCGGGATGCAGATGGTGATCGCATTGAGCACGATGGCCCGATGCGAATAGAGCGCACCCTTGGGATTTCCGGTGGTACCGGATGTGTAGCACAGCGCCGCAGCGGTGCGTTCGTCGAAACTTGGCCAGTCAAAAACCTCGCTTGCTGGGGCGATCAGGTCCTCGTAGTTGAGGATCTTCGCGACGCCCTCGATGGCGGGAGTGTTGGCTGCATCGGCCAGGCACACCCAGTGGCGTACCTTGGGGCAGTGAGCGGCGATGCCCTTGATGATCGGCGCAAAGCTTGCATCGAAGATCACCGCTTCGTCTTCCGCGTGGTTGATGATGTAGATCAGCTGCTGCGGGTGCAGACGCGGGTTGCAGGTATGCATCACCATGCCGCTGCCCGATACCGCGTAATAGGCTTCCAGGTGCCGGTGGTTGTTCCATGCGATCGAGGCAACCGCACTCCCGGGTGTCAGGCCCAGGCCAGCGAGGGCATTGGCGAGCTTTTTCGCGCGCACCGCGCATTCACGGGTGGTGTAGCGAAAGAGCGGTCCGTGGGTCTCACGCGAGACGATCTCGGCGTCGCCGTATTGAGCCGCCGCGTGTTCGATGATGCCGGAAAGCAGCAGCGGCATATCCATCATCAGGCCTGTTTTAAGCATGTTGCGTGGTTCCTGGGGGAGAGTGTTGGCCGCAACTGCGGCGGTGACGAATCGTATCAACAGCCGGCCTGCCAAGGGCGCGGTAGGGTGGCTGCGGGATGGGTCTTGCATCGCGGTATTGGCTGATCGACGCGATCCTTGCCTTATTGCCGGAATTCGTCGCGAGTCCTGCCGACGCTGATTCTTTTTCCCGGTTGAGGCGTAAAGGCATAGGCGCCTTTTTGAGTAAGCTCAGTCGCCTTGCTTGCACAGACGCCGCGATTGAATCGATCGCCGAAATGGGAAAGGCCCCGCGGGCTTTCGCACGCAGGGCCTTGAATTGACTGGCTCCCCGACCTGGACTCGAACCAGGGACCTGCGGATTAACAGTCCGTCGCTCTACCGACTGAGCTATCAGGGAACAGCCTGCAAGTATATCGCAACTGACATCCAATTCCAGCGGGCCGCTTGCCGTCCCGGCGGATTGGCGGCGGGCACGGTAGGATCCGCGGTTGCACAGACAACATGCGGGAGACGCAATGGCATCGCACAACAAAGTGGCCCTGATTACCGGGGCGGGTACAGGAGTCGGGCGCGCGGCGGTGCTGGCGCTGCTGGCAGACGGCTATCGGGTGGTGCTGGCGGGTCGGCGCATTGATGCGCTCGAGCAGGTCATTGCCGAATCGGGCGCTGCCCCGGGCCACGCGCTGGCAGTGGCGGCCGATGTCTCGAACCCCGATTCGGTCGCAGCCCTCTTTGAGCGCACCGCCTCGACCTATGGCCGGCTCGATGTTCTTTTCAACAATGCGGGCGTTGGCGCACCGCCAGTCAATCTCGAAGATCTGACCTTTGCTCAATGGAAGGCTGCGGTCGATACCAATCTGACAGGAGCCTTCCTCTGCACGCAGCATGCCTTTCGGATCATGAAGGATCAGACGCCTCGCGGAGGTCGAATCATCAACAACGGATCGATTTCGGCGCATGTGCCGCGTCCGAATTCAGCGCCCTATACATCGACCAAGCACGCGATTACCGGTCTGACCCGATCGACCTCGCTCGATGGCCGCAAATACGACATCGCCTGTGGTCAGATCGATATCGGCAATGCAGCCACCCCGATGACGGCGCGGATGGCAACCGGCGTGCCGCAGCCCGACGGCTCGGTTCGCGCAGAAGCCACGATGGATGTCTCCCATGTCGGCGAGACGATTCGGTATATGGCCGCGCTGCCGCTGGACGCCAATGTCCAGTTCATCACGATCATGGCAACCAAGATGCCGTTTATCGGCAGGGGCTGAGCAGCCCCAGCCAGGTCACGCCGATCTGTCTGGGTTGAACCAGTCAGTCGGCGATGACCGCAGCAATTGCATCCGCGATCGCATCGATGTTGCCGCTGTTGACCGAGGCCAGGCAGATGCGCCCGGTCGAGATGGCATAGATGCCGAAGTCGTCACGCAGGCGATCGACCTGCTGGGGCGTCAGACCAGAGTAAGAGAACATTCCGCGCTGCCGGGTCACGAAGCTGAAGTCGCGCTTGACGCCGCGTTTGGCAAGTCGCTCGACCAGCCCGGTGCGCATCGCACGGATCCGATCGCGCATGACGGCAAGTTCGGCTTCCCACTGAGCCCGCAGCTCAGGGGTATTCAGGATCGCTGCAACCACCGAGCCGCCATGAGTCGGCGGATTCGAGTAGTTGGTGCGAACGACCCGCTTGAGCTGGCTCAGGATTCGGGCAGCTTCGTCCTTGTCCTGAGCGACGACCGACAGGGCGCCCACGCGCTCGCCGTAAAGCGAGAAGGATTTCGAGAAGGAGCTCGATACGAGAAAGTCGATGCCCGACTTTGCAAACTGACGGACGACCGCCGCGTCAGCCTCAATGCCGTCGCCGAAACCCTGATAGGCGATATCGAGGAAGGGCACCAGCTTGCCTTCGACACAGGCCTTGATGACCTGTTCCCACCGGTCGGCCGACAGATCGACGCCGGTTGGGTTGTGACAGCAGGCGTGCAGCACGACGATCGATGCCGTCGGCAGGCTGCGCAGACATGCCAGCATCTCATCGAAGCGGACGCCGTGCGACTCGGCGTCGTAATAGGGATAGTTGTTGACGGTAAAGCCGGCGCCCTCAAACAGTGCCCGATGGTTCTCCCAGCTCGGATCGCTGATCCAGACCTGCGCTTCAGGGACGAAGCGACGCAGCAGATCGGCACCGACCTTGAGCGCACCGGTACCGCCAAGCGCCTGCACAGTGGCCACCCGCTGGTCTTTGATCAGAGATGAATCGCTGCCGAACAGAAGCGTCTGAACCGCGAGGTTGTACTTCACGATTCCGTCGATCGGCAGGTAACCACGTGCCAGGCTGGATGCATGAAGCTGGGCTTCTGCCTGCTTGACGGCAGCAAGCAAGGGGATCTTTCCGGCGTCGTCGCTATAGACGCCCATGCCCAGATTGACCTTGCTCGGACGGGGGTCTGCCGCGAAGGCCTCGTTCAGCCCGAGGATAGGGTCGCGGGCGGCCATTGGAAGCGAAGTAAACGGTGAGAAACTCATCGTAACAGTTTGTAATTTAAAGGGATTGTCTCAATTGGCTGGGCACTGCCGGGAAATTAAATGCCTAAAAAACAGGCAGGATACTGGCTTTTTCGGAGCGCTCAGGCGATAATCTTCGGATGGAACACGACAGATTTGTTGCGGCGCAAAGTCTAGCACGCGGTGTGTTTCGAGAACCCCAGTGACCAGAGTGCAAGCGACCTCCGAACTCCTTTGCCATCCCGGCAGCCCTTTCCAGCTGCACCAGCCGTTTGAGCCGGCGGGGGATCAGCCGCAGGCGATTTCGAGCCTGGTCGAGGGTGTTGACGATGGTCTGGCATTCCAGACGCTTCTGGGCGTAACCGGGTCGGGCAAGACCTACACGATGGCCAATGTGATCGCCAGAACCGGACGCCCTGCGCTGGTGCTCGCCCCTAACAAGACGCTTGCGGCCCAACTCTACGCCGAGATGCGCGAGTTCTTCCCTAACAATGCTGTTGAGTACTTCGTTTCTTATTACGACTACTACCAGCCCGAAGCCTATGTCCCATCTCGCGATCTCTACATCGAGAAGGATTCTTCGGTGAATGAGCACATCGAGCAGATGCGGCTGTCGGCGACCAAGTCGCTGATGGAGCGTCGCGATGTGGTGATCGTCGGCACCGTGTCCTGCATCTATGGCATCGGCAACCCGTCCGACTATCACGCCATGGTCATGACCCTGCGGGTTCACGACAAGCTGTCGCAGCGTGACGTTCTTCAGCGGCTGGTCACGATGCAGTACAAGCGAAACGAGACCGATTTCGCGCGTGGCACCTTCCGTGTCCGGGGCGACACCATCGATGTCTTTCCCGCCGAGCATGCCGAGCTCGCTGTACGGATCGAACTGTTCGATGATCAGGTCGAGTCGATTCAGCTCTTCGATCCCCTCACAGGGCGTGTCCGTCAGAAAATTCCGCGCTTTACTGTTTACCCGTCTTCGCATTACGTGACGCCGCGAGCGACGGTCTTGCGCGCGGTCGAGTCGATCAAGATCGAACTGTCTGCGCGCCTCGATGAGTTGCGTACCAGCGGAAAGCTGGTCGAGGCCCAGCGGCTTGAGCAACGCACCCGTTTCGACCTCGAAATGCTCTCGGAGCTCGGGTTTTGCAAAGGCATCGAGAACTACACGCGGCATTTGTCCGGAGCCGCTCCGGGTGAGCCCCCGCCCACGCTGGTTGATTATCTGCCCTCGGATGCGCTGATCATCCTGGATGAGTCGCATGTGACCATCGGTCAGCTTGGCGGCATGTATCGAGGCGACCGTGCGCGCAAGGAAACCCTGGTCGACTTCGGGTTTCGGCTGCCTTCGGCGCTCGACAACCGGCCCTTGAAGTTCGAAGAATTCGAACGCAAGCTGCGCCAGTGCATTTTTGTTTCGGCGACACCTGCCGCCTACGAAGCTGATCACAGCGGGCAGACGGTCGAGCAGTTGGTTCGCCCGACCGGGCTGATCGATCCTGCGGTCACGGTCAGGCCGGCGACGACGCAGGTCGACGATGTTCTTTCTGAAATCCACCTTCGGGTGGCGAGCCACGAGCGCGTCCTGGTGACCACACTCACCAAGCGGATGGCCGAGGATCTGACCGACTATCTGTCCGAGCATGGCGTCAAGGTTCGCCACTCCGACATCGATACCGTCGAGCGTGTCGAGATCATTCGTGATCTTCGGCTCGGTGTTTTTGATGTCCTGGTCGGCATCAACCTGCTGCGCGAAGGTCTGGATATTCCTGAGGTCTCGCTGGTGGCGATTCTCGATGCTGACAAGGAAGGCTTCCTGCGCTCGCAGCGCAGTCTCATTCAGACCATTGGGCGAGCGGCGCGCAACCTCAATGGCACAGCGATTCTTTACGCCGATCGCATCACCGATTCAATGAAACAGGCCATCGACGAAACCGATCGACGCCGAGTGCGGCAGGTCAGTTTCAATACCGAACACGGCATCGTGCCCAAGGGTGTGATCAAGCAGGTCAGGGAAATGATCGACGGTGTTTACGACCCGTCTCACGAAAAGAAGGAATTGAAGGCTGCAGAGGATCGTGCCCAGTACGAGTCTCTTGGCGAGAAGGGCGCTGCGCGCGAGCTCAAGCGCCTTGAAAAGCTCATGCTCGAACATGCCCGTAATCTCGAATTCGAGAAGGCGGCACAAGCCCGTGATCAGCTCACACGGCTCAAGGAGCAGGTGTTCGGTTCGGGCGGCAATGACAACGTGGTTCCCTTTCCAGGCGGCAAAGCGGCCTGAAGAGGGTCAATCGACCATCAACCTTTTATTGATTCAAGCGCGGAAGAAGACATGGCAAAGCGAGAACCCCTTTCGATGGCAATGAACACCCGTGTGCTGTTCGTGTGCATGGGCAATATCTGTCGGTCGGCGATGGCCGAGGGCGTATTCAGGCATCTGGTTCGTCAAGCCGGGCTCGAAGACGTCGTCAAGGTCTCTTCGGCAGGCACTCATGCTTTTCATGTCGGCGAGGCGCCCGATCGCCGCGCTCAGGCGACTGCTGCCAAGCGTGGCTTTGACATCTCCGACATGCGCGCGCGTCGGGTCAGTGAAAAAGACTTCGATGCCTTTGATCTGATCCTTGCCATGGACTGGGACAATCTTGGGTTGCTGCAGCAGATGGCCCCAAAGAAAGATCACCACAAGATTCAGTTGCTGATGCGGTTTGCGACCGAGCATGAGTCGGCAACGATTGCTGATCCCTATTACGGTGCGCAGCAGGGTTTTGATCAGGCGCTTGATCTGATCGAAGACGCTTGCGCTGGTCTGCTTGATGTCGCGCGTCGACGTGCCACCCAGGTGGCGGCTGCCTGATTACCGCATGATTTGAGGTCGCGCCAGATCCATCCTTCCGCATGGCCCCATTTGCTGTGCGGATACTCGACAAAAAGAGTCGGCTTTAGGTATTCTCGACTTTCTTACTCGGGTTTACAGGAGCCGACTCCATGCGACTGACGACGAAGGGCCGTTTCGCTGTGACTGCCATGATTGACTTGGCGATGCGCCAGCAAAGTGGCCCGGTGACGCTTGCCAGCATCAGCCAACGCCAGAGAATTTCACTTTCTTATCTTGAACAGTTGTTCGGAAAGCTGCGCCGACATACTTTGGTCGAGAGCACGCGTGGTCCAGGTGGCGGTTACACCCTGGGCCGTCCGATGGCCGAGATATCGGTTGCGGCAATCATTTTTGCCGTCGATGAGCCGCTCGATGCGACCAGCTGTGGCGGCAAGGAAAACTGCTTCGAGGATGGTCCATGTATGACCCATGAACTCTGGACCAGCCTCAACCAGAAGATGATCGAGTTCCTGAAGGGTGTATCCCTGCGCGAGCTGGTCGACAAGCAGTTGCTGCGCGAATCGCCGTCGTCGCCGAGACAGGTCTCGGTGCTCAGGGAGCATCGCGCAGCCCTTGAATTTCCGACTTCCACCTTGCAGCCCATCGACTTCAATGGCTCGCGACGGACGTCGATTTGCTGAACACGCTCCGACAAATTAGGGAGAGAGCGATGCAGTTACCGGTTTATCTTGATTACTCTGCGACTACACCGGTCGACCAGCGCGTCGTCGATGCC
Source organism: Burkholderiales bacterium (assembly GCA_026399875.1). GTDB lineage: Bacteria > Pseudomonadota > Gammaproteobacteria > Burkholderiales > Burkholderiaceae_E > UBA4615. Next base: position 101,810 of record JAPLQF010000022.1, read on the forward strand.
ATGATTCCATGGCTTTCGCAGCGATTTGGTAACCCGGCATCACGCAGCCATTCGTATGGCTGGGATGCCGAGAAGGCGGTTGAAAATGCCCGCGAGGAAGTCGCCGCACTGGTCAATTGTGATGTCCGTGAGTTGGCCTGGACATCCGGTGCGACCGAGTCGATCAACCTGGCGCTCAAGGGCGCAGCCATGTTCTACAAGGAGCGTGGCCGGCACCTGATCACAGTCAAGACCGAGCACAAGGCGACACTCGACACCATGCGCGAACTCGAGCGCAGCGGCTTCGAAGTGACTTATCTCGATGTGCGCGATGACGGGCTTATCGACCTTGAGGTGTTCAAGGCAGCACTGCGCCCGGACACGATTCTCGTGTCGGTCATGTCTGTGAACAACGAGATCGGTGTGATCCAGGACATTCCGGCGATCGGCGAAATCTGCCGTGAGCGCGGCATCGTTTTTCATGTCGACAGTGCCCAGGCGACCGGCAAGATCGCGATCGATCTGGCCAAGCTGAAGGTCGACCTGATGAGTTTCTCGGCTCACAAGACCTATGGTCCGAAAGGCGTGGGCGCGCTGTTCGTCCGACGCAAACCGCGTATTCGCATCGAAGCGCAGATCCACGGTGGTGGTCATGAGCGCGGGATGCGATCGGGCACACTTCCGACCCATCAGATCGTCGGTATGGGTGAAGCGTTTCGGCTGGCGAGGCTCGAAATGGCGGCTGAAAACGAGCGCGTGCGGATGCTTCGCGACCGGCTCTACCGCGGCGTGTGCGAGATGGAGGAAGTCTTCGTCAATGGCGATATGACCCATCGTGTGCCGCACAACCTGAATATCAGTTTCAATTATGTCGAGGGCGAGTCGCTGATCATGGCGGTCAAGGACCTCGCGGTGTCGTCCGGTTCGGCCTGCACCTCGGCGAGTCTCGAGCCGTCCTATGTGCTGCGTGCGCTGGGCCGCAGCGATGAGCTTGCCCACAGTTCAATCCGTTTTTCAGTCGGGCGCTTCACCACTGAGCAGGAGATTGACTTTGCGATCGCGCTGCTCAAGGGCAAGGTCGGCAAGCTGCGCGACATGTCGCCGTTGTGGGAGATGGTCAAAGACGGAATTGATCTGAACTCCGTGAAATGGGCGGCCCACTAAGCTCGTCAGCACGTTCATCGTTCGAATTTCTTTGCACAGAGGTGTGATATGGCATACAGCGACAAGGTTATCGACCATTACGAAAATCCGCGCAATGTTGGCGCGCTGGATAAAGCCGATCCGTCGGTCGGCACCGGCATGGTTGGCGCGCCCGCCTGTGGCGATGTCATGAAACTGCAGATCCGTGTCAACGACAACGGCATCATTGAAGATGCACGATTCAAGACCTATGGTTGCGGTTCGGCGATTGCGTCTTCCTCGCTGGTGACCGAGTGGGTCAAGGGGAAAACACTCGACCAGGCGATGGCAATTCGCAATACCCAGATTGCTGAAGAACTCGCGCTGCCGCCAGTCAAGATCCACTGCTCGATCCTGGCGGAAGATGCCATCAAGGCAGCGATCGACGATTACCGCACCAAGCACGGCCAGACCGCGGGCGCCGAGCCCAAAGCAGCCTGAGCGGCGCAGGGGGAGGGCAGCACATGGCGATCACTCTGACTGAGGCGGCAGCAAAGCATGTCTCCCGATATCTCGAGCGCCGGGGCAAAGGTATCGGACTGCGCCTGGGCGTCAAAACCACTGGTTGTTCGGGCCTGGCCTACAAGCTTGAATATGCCGATGAGCCATTGGTGGAAGACGTGAGCTTTGACAGCCATGGCGTGAAAGTTCTGGTCGATCCGCGCAGCCTGGTCTATATCGATGGCACCGAGCTCGACTTCGTTCGCGAAGGACTGAACGAAGGGTTCAAGTTCAATAATCCTAACGTCAAGAGCGAGTGCGGCTGCGGAGAGTCCTTCAAGGTCTGAACGTCGCAGCATGGATTTCCGCAGCAAGAGTCATTTCGAGTTCCTTGGGCTGGCCGAGTCGTATCAGCTTGACCTTGCCCAGCTTCAACAGGCTTACCTGCGTCTGCAGGCCGCGGTGCACCCCGATCGATTTGCGCGAGCAGGCGGAGCTGAACACCGGATAGCGATGCAGTTGGCCACGCAGGCGAATGAGGCCAATCGCACGCTGTCCGATCCGACCCGCCGGGCGGCTTATCTGTGCGAGCTGCACGGTGCGCCGATTCAGGCTGAAACCAATACATCGATGTCGCACACCTTTCTGATCGAGCAGATGGGGTGGCGCGAGTCGCTAGAAGAGGCACGCGAGACCAAAGACGCTGTTGCGCTCGCGGGGCTCGATCGCCTGCTGTGCGATCATCGCACCCGGCTGCACGACGAAATCGCGCAAGCCATCGATCTTGAACACGATTACCCGCGTGCTGCCGATGCGGTGAGACGACTGATGTTTATCGACAAGTTCGGCGCCGAAGTGGCTGCGGCCCAGGACGCACTCGCCGCTTGAGGATTTCCGGATGGCCCTGCTGCAAATCTCAGAACCCGGCATGTCGCCCGAACCGCATCAGCGGCGGCTGGCAGTCGGTATCGACCTCGGAACAACGCATTCATTGGTCGCGGCGGTCAGGTCGGGCTTGGCGGAGGTTCTGCGTAACGAACAGAACGAGCCACTGCTGCCATCGGTTGTGCGGTATCGCCAGGCTGGTGAGATCGTCGTCGGACAGAGCGCGCTCGACGGCGCGGCAGACGATCCTGTCAATACAATCGTTTCGGTCAAGCGCTTTATGGGCCGTGGTCTGGCTGATGCGCATCGTCACCGTTCGCCCTACACCTTCATCGACTCGCCCGGCATGGTGAAGCTTGCGACTGTGGCAGGCGAACGCAGCCCGGTCGAAGTCTCGGCCGAAATCCTTCGCACGCTGCGCCTTCGTGCCGAGGCGGCGCTCGGTGGTGAGCTGGTCGGAGCTGTGATCACCGTGCCGGCCTATTTTGATGATGCGCAGCGTCAGGCCACCAAGGATGCGGCGCGGCTCGCCGGTCTGGATGTCCTGCGTCTGCTCAACGAACCCACCGCTGCAGCGATTGCGTATGGCCTGGACCATGCATCCGAAGGCGTCTATGCGGTCTACGACCTGGGTGGCGGCACCTTCGACATCTCGATTCTGCGGCTGACGCGCGGCGTGTTCGAGGTGATTGCGACCGGCGGTGATACCGCGCTCGGTGGCGATGATTTTGATCGACGCCTGGCCGAATTTTTCGTACGCGACAATGCACTTGATGAGCTTGCGCCTCAGGATCTGCGCCGAGTCCTGATGGCCGCGCGTCGATGCAAAGAGCAGCTGAGCTTGCAAGGTGAGGCCCTGATCGAGGCTGATATCTCGGCTCGAGGTCGTCTTGCCACATCAGTGACCGCCGCGCAGTTCCGTGCGATGACGGCCGATCTGCTTGATCGAACGCTCGATGCCGTGCGCCGTGTTTTGCGTGATTCCGGCTTGTCGATCAACGATGTGACCGGTGTCGTGCTTGTCGGCGGATCGACCCGCATGCCGCAGGTCGGTGAGTCGCTTGCGAAGCTCTTTGGCAAGGCGCCGCTGACCGATCTCGACCCGGATCAGGTGGTGGCGCTTGGCGCTGCGATGCAGGCTGACCTGCTCGCCGGCAATCATTCCGGGTCTGATCCCGATTGGCTGCTGCTCGATGTCATTCCCCTGTCGCTCGGACTCGAAACCATGGGCGGACTGGTTGAGAGGATCATTTCCCGCAATTCAACGATCCCGGTCGCCCGGGCTCAGGAGTTCACCACCTTCAAGGAAGGCCAGACCGCGATGGCCTTGCATGTGGTGCAGGGCGAACGTGAGCTTGTTGCAGATTGCCGCTCGCTGGCACGCTTCGAGCTGCGCGGCATTCCGCCGATGGCGGCAGGCGCGGCGCGCATTCGCGTGATGTTTCAGGTTGATGCCGATGGCCTGCTGTCGGTTACCGCTCGCGAGCAGTCGCAGGGAATCGAAGCGTCGATTGAGGTCAAGCCCTCCTATGGCCTGTCGGACGATGACATCGCCCGCATGCTGAAAGACTCCTTCGGCAGCGCCGATGTCGACATGAAGGCGCGTGCGCTGCGCGAGCAGCAGGTCGATGCAGATCGGCTGCTCGAGGCCACGCAGGTCGCACTCGATGCCGATGCCGATCTCCTCGATGCCGCTGAGCTCGAAGATATCGGTGCGCAGATGCGCTCGCTCAAACTTGCCGCAGGAGGCGACGACTCGGCGCTGATTGCGACGGCGGTTGACGCCCTGGCGCGCAGCACCGATGCCTTCGCGGCGCGGCGCATGGATCGGGCGGTCCGCCAGGCCCTGGCCGGTCGTCGGCTCGACGACATTGCATGAGCCTTCGCTCGCGCAGACACCGACAAGCATGATGCCGACCATCACCGTTCTTCCTCACGACAGCCTCGCCCCTCAGGGCGCGAGTTTTGAAGCCAGCTCGGGCGTCAGCCTGTGTCAGCAACTGCTCGACCACGGTATCGACATTGAACATGCCTGCGGCATGGTGGCGGCTTGCACCACCTGTCACGTGATCGTGCGTGAAGGATTCAATCGCTTGCCGATGTCGGGCGACGAAGAAGACGACATGCTCGACAAGGCCTGGGGCCTGACGGCCAATTCTCGGCTGTCGTGTCAGATCAACCCGGTCGAGGTCGACCTGACCATCGAACTGCCGCGCTACACGATCAATCACGCCAGGGAGTAGCGCGATGAAATGGACCGACACGCTGGATATCGCGATTGCGCTGACGGATGCGCATCCCGACATTGATCCGATGAGCATCCGCTTCACCGATCTTCATGCCTGGGTGATGGCCTTGCCCGGCTTCGATGACGCTCCCGATCGGTCGGGTGAGAAGATCCTCGAAGCGATTCAGCAGGCCTGGATCGACGAGCGGGACTGAGGCAGGGTTTGCGTCGGGTGAGCTTGATCATCCGGCGCGGTGTCGCGCTCAAGCGGTGAGAACGGGTCAAAGCCCGGCATTCCGATCAGCTCGCTCGGCCCTGGCTGGACGCCTGCCTGGTGCAGCAGCGTGCTGATCTGCCCGCGAAGATGCGTCTGATGGTTGAAAAAGTGCGACAGAAGCGGGCCGAGCTGATGTTGTTGGGGAAGTCCGGTCGGGTTGCGATAGACCAGCACCCGGTCGAGATCCTTGAAGATCAGGTCGGCGCACCAGCCGGTGATCAGCGCATCGATCCGGTCGCGCAGGGCGGTGAGTTCACCGAGATCGGTACTCACCGACTCGTGTAACAAGGCTGCCGCCACCAGCCAATCGTCGGCTGCTGTCAGGCGCTCGAAATGGCCGCTGCTGCCGAAGCGCTGAAGCCACCGGGCATCGTCTGCCGACTGACGGCTCAGCCCTGCCAGGATCGATCCGAATTGGTCACCGGTATCAGCGGCGAGCGCCGCTGGCGAAAGCGGACTCAGCGCGGCATAGAGCTGCCGGTTCGTCCAGCGGTTGTAGTCCGCCATCAGCCTGACGTGTCGAAGCGCGTCCATGCCGCGATGCCTCAGAGATCTCGTTTGAGTGCCGGGAACAGTATGACGTCACGGATACTGGGGCTGTCTGTCAGCAGCATGACAAGCCTGTCGATGCCGATGCCGCACCCGCCTGTGGGCGGCATCCCATACTCGAGCGCCCGCACATAGTCGGCGTCGTAGTACATCGCCTCTTCGTCGCCAGCCTCCTTGGCTTCGACCTGGGCGCGAAAGCGTGCGGCCTGGTCTTCCGGATCGTTCAGCTCCGAAAAGCCGTTGGCGATTTCGCGCCCGGTCATGAAGAGCTCGAAGCGCTCGGTGATGCCGGGGCGAGTGTCGGAGGCCCGGGCCAGCGGCGAGACTTCGATCGGGTAATCGATGATGAAGGTGGGCGACCACAGCGACGACTCGGCCACTTCTTCGAAGAGCGCAAGTTGCAGCGCACCGACGCCGGCATGGCGGTGCCGCGGGTCGGTGGTGTCGACGCCGAGCTTGCGCAGCTCGGCGCGCAGAAATTCGAGGTCTGACAGCGGGGCACCCTGATAGGCCGGCGCATGGGTGCCGATCGCTTCGGCAATCGTCAGGCGGGCAAAGGGCACCGAGAGGTCGAGTTCGCGTCCCTGGTAGGTCAGGGTGGTGGTGCCGCAGGCCGCGTTCGCGGCTGCGCGAATCACTGCCTCGGTGAATTCCATCAGCCACCGATAGTCGGTATAGGCTGCATAGAACTCCATCATCGTGAATTCGGGATTGTGCCGGGGGCTGATGCCCTCATTGCGAAAGTTGCGGTTGATCTCGAAGACCCGCTCGAAGCCGCCGACCACCAGGCGCTTGAGATAGAGCTCGGGCGCGATGCGAAGGAACATCTGCTGATCGAGCGCGTTGTGATGGGTGATGAAGGGCTTGGCGGCGGCACCACCCGGAATCGGCTGCAGCATCGGCGTCTCGACTTCGAGAAAGCCGTTGTCGGTCATGAAGCGGCGCACTGCGGTAATGGCCGAGCTGCGGGCGATGAAGGTCTTGCGGGCGGCTTCATTGGCGATCAGATCGACATGACGCTGTCGATAGCGCTGCTCCTGATCGGCCAGGCCATGAAATTTATCGGGCAAGGGTCGAAGCGACTTGGCAAGCAAACGCAGCGAACTGACCCGCACCGACAACTCGCCCTTCATCGTGCGAAAGAGCGTGCCTTCGGCGGCGACGATGTCGCCGAGGTCCCAGTGCTTGAAGGCGTCGTGCGCAGCGCTGCCTGCACCTTCGTCATTGATCCAGAGCTGCAGTCGGTCGGTGGCGTCCTGGAGGGTGGCAAAGCTTGCCTTGCCCTGGACCCGCTTGAGCATCATGCGACCGGCGACCGAGACCTTGATCGCAGCCGCCTCGAGCGCCTCGCGGCGGTGCTCGGCATGCGCGGCCAGCAGCGGGCCGGCGCGGTCGGCAGGCACGAAGTCGTTGGGATAGGCGATGCCGGTTTCACGCAGACGGGCGAGCTTGGCGCGCCGCTCGAAGATGATCTGGTTCTCGTCGACCGCCGGGGTGGCGGCATCGAGCTCTGCGGCGGTCGGGGTGGCGATTGAGGACGGGGTGGCCGCGAGGTGCTTGCCGGCAGGCTTTGCTTGGTCGGTCATGGCTCAGACACCCTGCTTGAGACTGGCGCTGATGAACGGGTCGAGGTCGCCATCGAGCACCGACTTGGTATTGCTGATCTCGACGTTGGTACGCAGATCCTTGATCAGCGACTTGTCGAGGATGTACGAGCGGATCTGGTGGCCCCAGCCGATATCGGTCTTTGAGGCTTCGACCTTGTCCTGCTCGGCCTGGCGCTTGCGCACTTCGTGTTCGTAGAGTCGCGAGCGCAGCATGGTCATTGCTTCGTCCTTGTTGCGGTGCTGCGAGCGATCGTTCTGGCACTGCACGACGATATTGGTCGGCAGGTGGGTGATTCGAACCGCCGATTCGGTCTTGTTGACATGCTGGCCGCCGGCGCCCGACGCACGAAAGACATCGATGCGCAGGTCGGCCGGATTGATGTCGATCTGGATCGAGTCGTCGACTTCCGGATAGGCGTAGAGCGAGGCAAACGAGGTCTGGCGCAGGTCGCCGGCGCCGAAGGGCGATTTGCGCACCAGCCGGTGAACGCCGGTCTCGGTGCGCAGATGGCCATAGGCATATTCGCCGTCGATGCGCAGCGTGGCGCCCTTGATGCCGGCGGTCTCGCCGGGTGACTCTTCGAGGATCTCGGCCTTGAAGCCCTTGCGCTCGCAGTAGCGCAGGTACTGGCGCAGCAGCATCTGTGCCCAGTCCTGGGCCTCGGTGCCGCCGGCACCCGCCTGGATTTCGACGAAGCAGTTGCTGGCATCGGCCGGCTGCGAAAACATCCGCCGGAACTCGAGGCCTTCGACTTTCTCGCGCAGGGCATGCATGTCGGCTTCGACCGACTGCAGGGTGGAGTCGTCGGCTTCGTCGCGGGCCATCTCGAAGAGATCACCGCCGTCAGTCAGGCCCTGACCGATGGCACTCAGGGTGTCGACGACGGTTTCGAGAGACTTCTTTTCGCGCCCGAGATCCTGGGCACGTTGCGGATCATTCCAGATATCGGGCGACTCGAGCCGCTCGCTGACTTCTTCGAGGCGTTCGCGCTTCAGATCGTAGTCAAAGATACCCCCGAAGCTCACCGAGTCGGTGGCGCAGGTCGTTGATCAGGGCATCGATCTGGTTGAGGCGTTCGGCATCCATCGGTCACTCGGCTTGAAGGTGGGGCGCATCGGCTCAGAAAGCCTGCGGCAAGCCCTCGATTGTAGCCGAGGCACCAGCCGTGGCCGGGTATCTGCGAGGGCTCACGGGTGCCAGTCGGGTGCCAGTCGGGTGCCAGTCTGGTGCGCGGCTGGTGCTTTCGCGGCGCGGGCTGTGCTGGCGGCGCTGCCTCCTCAGTCGGGGTCGCCGACATGCTGCACGATCAGCGAGACGCCGTTGGCGCCCTGCCAGTCGTCGCGCTGCAACTGATAGGCGAGGGTGGCCTGCGGGCCGAGCGGCTCGGTGTGCCCGAAAATGATCCCCGCGATGCGGCGCTTGCCGAGCATCAGGTCGAGCTTGAGATGCCGGTCCTTGAGCAGTCGCTGCGAGACCACCCTGAAGCGGTCCATGAAGAGCGGTGCGGCGAATCCCTGGCCCCAGACTTCGTTATCGAGTTCGGCCAGTGTCGCGACACTGAACTCCTCGGGCGAGAGTGCGCCGTCGGTCTCGATGACTGGTGAGAAGCAGGCCGGGTCGGCAAGCTCTCGCACGGCGCTCTCGAAGGCATGGCTGAAATCATCGAGCCGCTCTTCGTTCAGTGTCAGCCCGGCCGCCATGGCATGACCGCCAAAGCGCAGCAGCACGCCGGGGGACCGGCGGTCGGCAAGGTCAAGCACGTCGCGAAGATGGACGCCTGCAATCGAACGACCTGACCCTTTGAGCAGTCCGGGCTGGCGGTCGTCGCGGGCCAGCGCGATGGTGGGCCGACCGAATCGCTCCTTGAGGCGCGAGGCAAGCAGACCGATCACGCCCTGATGCCAGTTCGCCTGATAGGCGATCAGGGTGCGGGCCGCCGGATCGGGGTCGCCGACCCCGGCAAGCGCCTCCTCGCGCATGTCGGTTTCGATCTCGCGGCGCTCGCGGTTCATGGCATCCAGTTTCTCTGCGAGCTGGGCAGCCTGGTCTTCATCGTCGGCCAGCAGACATTCGACGCCGAGCGTGATGTCGGCCAGTCGCCCTGCGGCGTTGATGCGTGGCCCGATCGCAAAGCCGAGATCCTGGCTCGATGCGGTTCGCGGCTCGCGTCCGGCCAGCCGCAGCAGTGCAAGCAGCCCCGGGCGGGCGCGACCGGCGCGCAGGCGCTTCAGGCCGGCCGCCACCAGCAGCCGATTGTTGCGATCGAGGCGCACCACATCCGCGACCGTGCCGAGCGCGACCAGGTCGAGAAGTTCGCCCAGGTTGGGCTCGGTGCGCCCCTGCCAGGTGCCGCGCTCGCGCAGCACGGCGCGGGTGGCGAGCAGGACATAGAACATCACGCCGACGCCGGCCAGATGCTTGCTGGGGAATGGGCAGCCGTGCTGGTTGGGATTGACCAGCACCGTGGCATCGGGCAAGACAGGGCCCGGCAGGTGATGATCGGTGACCAGCACCTGCATCCCGGCCGAGCGGGCATGGGCCACGCCGTCCAGGCTGGCCACGCCGTTGTCGACGGTGATCAGCAGATCGGGGCGTCCAATTCGGGGATGCTCGAGCGCCAGGTCGACGATCTCGGGTGTCAGGCCATAGCCGTGTTCGAAGCGGTTGGGCACCAGATAGTCGACGACCGCGCCCATCGCCCGCAGTCCCAGTACCCCAACCGCCACGCCGGTGGCGCCGTCACAGTCGTAATCGCCGACGACCAGCAAGCGGCGGCGTGCGGCGATCGCATCGGCGAGCAGCGCGCCGGCGTCGACTGCGCCAAGCATCAGCGACGGTGCGAGCAGATCGGCAGGGCCGCCGCCGATGCTCGCCGCCGAGGTGATGCCGCGCCCGGCATACAGACGGGCCATCAGTGGCGAGACTCCTGCCGCAGTCAGGCGGGCCAGTGCGACCGGGTCGAGCCTGCGCGTGGCAAGGCGCGGCGACTGGCTCATCGTGCGGCGCCTCCGCTCAGCAGCGCATCCGGGGCGGGGCGATGCTGCCAGAAGCGCCATGGGCGCCTTGCACCGATCACCAGCTCGCGCCACAGGCCATCGCCCGCGAGCACCAGCGTTGCGCCGCGCTGCCACGGTACCTCGGCATGGGACATCGGAACGAAGTAAGCCTCATCGAGGGATTGCCAGGCCTGCATCCACCGCTGGGGGTCGCCAGCACACTGGGCTTCGAAGAGCCGGTCGTCGATGGTCAGCGCCATCGAGGTTTCGATGCACGGCTTGCTCGGGTCGAGGCTGAGGCTGGCCTGATCCGCAGCACCTGCGGCCGGGACGATGGTGCCGCGCCGGGCGGCGATTCGACCCGCGGCCGACCATTGCGTCAGGGTCTCAGAGGCGGTCTGAGCTGGCGTCTGAGCGCCCGTGCCCTGCGTGTCCGGGTCGGGGCAGGGGCCTTCGATCCAGAGACTGTTGACTGGCACCAGGCCCCGGGATTCGCGTTGCTCATTGACCGGGTGCTGGTACCAGCTCATCTGTACTTCATTGACGATTCGCCGCCATCGGCGTGCATCGTCGCCAGTGGGTTGCCAGCCATCGATGCTGCGACCCAGCGCGGCAAGCATCGAGCGCGTCTGCAGCCGAAGGCCCCGTGAGGGCTCTGTCTCCTGCAGATACCAGCGTGCAGGATGCGACGCAAGCAGCGTCAGTCCTTCGTCCTGAAAGAGTTCGGCGATCGAGGCTGCAAGCGCCCGTGCATCGTCGGCACCAAGGGCCAGCCTGGCCGGATCGGTCAGCACCAGATGGTCGCGCCCGATATGCAGATTGACCGGGTCGAGGCGCCAGCGGGCCTGCACTGCTGCGTCTGCCAGCGCCGAGCACGCCGCAATCGGGGCGCCCGGCGGCAGACCGAAAGCCTTTTGCAGCCAGTCCTCATGGCCGGGGTCCGGCAGCTGGGAGGCGGTGTCATCGCTCGATCGGCCGATGGCCGCATGTCGCGTGAGTGCGGCAAAGCCGGGGGCACGCGCTGCCTGCGCGAGTCGATCCGGCCCGAGCCAGGCTGGATCGACCAGGCTCGCCGCAAGCAGCAGCGCGGGAGGACTGTCGGCGGATCGGACAGGGTTCAAGGCAAAACATCCGCAGGAAGGGGAAAAGCAAGGTCAAAAAAGAGCGCCATCTGGCAACGCGATCACAGCGCTCTCGGGCATGCATGCGCCCGATCCCGCAGGGCGATGCGGCGAATATGGCACACTTCGACGCCTTGGCCTGCGATACCCATCGCGGATTGCCTGTCCGGTTCGCCAGCCCTGAAGGCTGACCGTGCCAATAACCTTCTCGGCCCGAGCCAACTTGAATCTGCCTTACGAGCTCTTCGTTGGCCTTCGCTACACCCGCAGCGGCCGGCGCTCCAGCAATCGCAACGGTTTCATCTCGTTCATATCGGCGCTGTCAGTGGCCGGAATCGCGCTCGGAGTGGCCGCGCTCATCGTCGTGCTGTCGGTCATGAATGGTTTCCAGAAGGAAGTGCGCGACCGGATGCTGTCGGTGCTGTCGCATATCGAAGTGATTGCCACCGGCCAGCCGATGCTCGACTGGAAATCGGTCCTCGAGCAGAGCAAGCGCAATCCGCTGGTCGTCGATGGCGCGCCTTATGTGTCCGGGCAGGCGATGCTGACCCGCGATGACAGTGTGCGGGGCGTCCTGGTGCGGGGCATCGATCCGGCGCTCGAGCCGCGCGTCTCCGAGCTCGCCGCCCAGGTGATTCGAGGCAAGCTCGAGGCGCTGGTACCGGGCGAATTCGGCGTGGCGATCGGCGGTGTGCTTGCCCAGCAGATTCATGTCGATCTGGGCGATCGAATTGCGCTGATCGCACCGCAAGGCACGGTCACGCCGGCGGGCGTCGTCCCTCGGGTGCGCCAGTTCACAGTGGTCGCGATCTTCCAGTCAGGGCATTACGAATACGACAGTTCACTCGTGCTGACCTCGCTCGAGGACGCGGGCAAGCTGTTTCGGGTCGAAGGCGTCTCGGGGTTGCGACTTCGCACCGCCGACATGCAGCAGGCACCGATGGTGGCGGCCGAACTCGGCAGCCGCCTTGATCAGAGCCTGTTTGCCCGCGACTGGTCGCGCGAGAACCGCAACTGGTTTGCAGCGGTTCAGATCGAGAAGCGGATGATGTTCATCATCCTCACCCTGATTGTCGCGGTGGCTGCCTTCAATCTGGTCTCGATGCTAGTCATGACCGTGACCGACAAGCGCAGCGACATCGCAATCTTGCGAACCCTAGGGGCATCCCCCCGATCGATCATGGCGATCTTCATGGTGCAGGGTGCACTGGTCGGGCTGCTCGGCACGCTGTTTGGCGTGTCGCTCGGCGTGGTGCTCGCGCAAAACATCGGGCCGGTCGTGGCAGCGATCGAGAAATTTTTCGGATTCCAGGTACTGCCCTCCGGCGTCTATTTCATCAGTTATCTGCCAAGCGATCTGCACTGGTCGGATGTGATCTCGATCGGCCTGACCTCCTGCGTGCTGGCCTTTGCAGCCACCATCTATCCGAGTCTGAGCGCTTCGCGCGTCAAGCCGGCCGAGGCGCTGCGGTATGAGTGAACGCTTGGTGACTGATGCTGGCGCTGATGGTGCCAATGCTGCCAATGGTGCTGATCGTGCTGATGCCGGTCCGGTGCTTGCCTGCCGCAATCTGACCCGCCACTACAACCAGGGCGCTGACCGGCTCACCGTGTTGTCGGGCGTCGATCTGCAGATCGAGCCTGGCGAGCGGGTGGCGATCGTGGGCGCCTCGGGATCGGGCAAGAGCACGCTGCTGCATCTCCTGGGTGGTCTCGACAATGCCAGCAGCGGCGAAGTCTGGCTGGCCGGACAGCGCCTTGACCAGATGTCGGAGTCGCAACGCGGCGAGGCCCGTAATCGGCTGCTCGGATTCGTCTACCAGTTTCACCATTTGCTGCCGGAGTTCAGCGCGCTCGACAATGTGATGATGCCTTTGCGGATCCGTCGTATGCCGATCGCCCAGGCGAAAGCGAAGGCTGCCGAGGTGTTGCGGCAAGTCGGGTTGGGCGCGCGCCTGACACATCAGCCGGGCGAACTCTCGGGCGGCGAACGTCAGCGGGTGGCGCTGGCCCGCGCGCTGGTCACCGAGCCGGTTTGCGTGCTGGCCGATGAACCCACCGGCAATCTCGATCGCGGCACGGCCCGTCAGATGTTCGAACTCATGGAGCAGCTCAGTCGCGAACGCGCCACCGCTTTCGTGATCGTCACCCACGACCTCGAGCTGGCGCAGCGTGCCGATCGCATCCTCGCCCTGCGCGAAGGGCGACTCACGTCGGCCTGACCGGCCGATCGGATGCGCAGCCGATGCTCATCGATACCCACTGCCACCTCGATGCCGCCGAATTCGAGTCTGACCGGGATGACGTGGTCGATGCGGCCCTGGCGTCGGGTGTGGCCTGCATCGTGGTGCCGGCGGTTGGCGCCTTCAATTTTGCGACGGTCGCCGCGCTTGCTGTGCGCCATCGCTGCGTGCGCTATGCGCTCGGCATCCATCCGCTACATGTCGAGCAGGCAGACGATGCCGAACTGATCGCCTTGCGTGAGGCGGTTGGGCGGTCGATCGACGATCCGCGTCTGGTCGGGATCGGCGAAATCGGACTCGATCATTTCGTGCCTGGCCTTGACCGGACAAAACAGGAGCGCTTCTTCGTCGAGCAGCTTCGCATCGCCCGTGACTTTGACTTGCCGGTGATCATGCATGTGCGTCGTGCTCAGGACAGTGTGCTCAAGCATCTTCGCCGGCTGCGCCCGCGAAGCGGTATCGCTCATGCCTTCAATGGCAGCATCCAGCAGGCCTCGACCTTCATCGATCTCGGTATCGTGCTCGGATTCGGTGGCGCGATGACGTTTACCCGTGCGCTGCAGATTCGGCGTCTTGCTGCGGCCTTTCCGTCGAATGCCTATGTGCTCGAGACCGATGCGCCGGATATCGCGCCGTCCTGGATCGATCATCAGCGCAATGCGCCGCAGCAGATGCCCGCGATTGCACAGGTCTTCGCCGGTCTGCGCCGCGAGTCGATCGAAGCGGTGCGTGCCGCCACCGGTGCCAATGCGATCAGGGTCCTGCCGCGACTGGCGTCGACACCGCCTGCAGCAGGCAGCCAGACGGCGACCGACACCCCGATTCCACCGGCGCGGTAGGGCTTCAGGGTCAGCACTCGGGCCGACGGTCTCGGTGTTCATGCCTTAGGGCTCAGGGCTCAGGGCTCAGGGCTTAGGGCTTAGGACTTCGGACTTCGGACTTAGGGCTTCGGTCGGATTGTGCCGCCGGTTGAGCACCGATAAGGTCGGTGCCAATGAGTGATCGCTCTGTCTTCTCGATCTGGCTTGCGCCTGCGGTGGTCCTTTCTGTGGTCGGGCTGCAGTTGTCGGCGCGCCTGCCCGCCGATTCATGGCTGATTGCGGCGGCGATGCTGGCATTGCTGTCCGGTCTGGCGGCATGTTGGGCTGCGCGCACCGTGCCGCGCGCGTCGGGCTTGCTGGCACTGATTGCGGTTGCCGGGTTTGCCTGGTCATCGGCCGGGTATCGGGCCGCCGATCGACTCGGCGAGCGGCTGCCTGCGGCACTCGAGGGTGTCGATCTGACCGTGCGCGGCGTCATTGATGAGCTGCCAGCTCGTCTGGCCCATGGTCAGCGATTCGGCTTTCAGGTCGAAGCTTGCGAGCCGATCGCGTCGTGTCAGATACCGCCCCGCATCCAGATCGCCTGGCAGGCCGCCTGGCGGGGTGCTCAGCGCGACGCGTCGGCCGATGCCGTCCCGATGCTGGTGCCCGGGCAGCGCTGGCGGTTCGTGGTTCGCCTCAAGCGCCCTCATGCGAGCAACAATCCCGATGCCTTCGACCGCGAACTTCGCTGGCTCGAAGAAGGCGTGGGGGCGATCGGCTCGGTACGCAGTGGTGAGCTGATCGACGAGCATGTGCCCGGCCTGATGGCGTCGATCGAGCGGGCGCGCCTGGCTATCCGATCGGCGATCCTGCTGTCCTGCGGGCGCGAGCATGCCCGCGAGGGCGGGGTGCTTGCGGCGCTGGCCATCGGTGATCAGGCAGCGATCGATCCCGATCTCTGGACGATGTTCAATCAGACAGGCGTCGGCCATCTGATGTCGATATCGGGACTGCACATCACCATGCTCGCCGGCATGGGTGGCAGCCTGGCTTCATGGATCTGGCGGCGTCGCTGGGCGGCAAGGCGCGGTTTGGGCTGCCGGGTACCGGTTCAGGTCATCAGGCTCATCGCGTCGGTAGGCGTCGCATTTGCCTATGCCCTGCTCGCCGGATGGGGCATTCCGGCTCAGCGTACCTGCTTCATGCTCGCGATGGCGGCATTGCTGCTGGGCAGCGGGCGGTGTGCCTCGATCGGTGCGGCGGTGGGTGCGTCTGCCGCCGTGATCGCCTTGCTCGACCCCTGGGCGCCGCTGTCGGCCGGCTTCTGGCTGTCCTTTGGCGCAGTGCTGGCGATCGTCTGGGTCTGCGCCGGGACACGCTTCGGTCTGAGCCGGATCGCCACCTTCGTCGACAGCGCTGTACGCACGCAATGGGCGGCAACCATCGCGCTGCTGCCGCTGGGGGCCTGGTTCTTCGGTTCGGTCTCGCTCATCGGTCCGATCGCCAATGCCTATTCGATTCCGCTTGTCAGCATCGTTGTGACCCCGCTCGCGCTGGCCGGCGGCGCGCTCGCACTGCTGTCGACCGAGTTGGCCTCCTGGCTGCTCGTGCCGACAGCGATGCTCACGCGCTGGCTGCTCTCCAGCCTGCAATGGCTGTCGCAGTTGCCTGGCGCATTCATGCCCATCCCCAAGCCTGGCCTGCTCGCGCTGATCGTCTCGAGTGCCGGCTGCGCAATGCTGCTGGCGCCAGTCGGCGTACCACGGCGTGCGCTGGGCGCGCTCGCGCTGTTGCCGCTGCTGTTTGCCCCGATCGCCCGTCCCGGCCCGGGCGAGCTCTGGATTACAGCGCTCGACGTCGGCCAGGGAATGTCGGTAGTCGTGCAGGTCGGCGAGCGGTCTCTGGTCTACGACACCGGACCGAGCCTGGGTCCGCATGCAGATGGTGGCAACCGGGTGATCATGCCCTGGCTGCGCGCGCAGGGCATCGGACGCCCCGATGCGCTGGTGATCTCTCACCTCGACGACGATCACTCCGGCGGGGCGTCGTCAATCATCACGACGATGCCCCCCGATTGGGTCGCGTCGTCCTTGCCTGCCGATCACCGGATCCTGGCTGGCGCCCGCAAGTCTTTGCGCTGTCGGCGTGGCGAGCGATGGCGATGGCATGACACCGAGTTCGAATGGCTGCATCCGGCCGACCCGCCCGAGCCCGCACGCGGCTCTCCGACCAATGCGGCGAGCTGTGTTCTGAGGGTTCGCAGTCCGTCGGGTACGGTGCTGCTGGCCGGCGACATCGAAGCTCCCCAGGAGCGCAAACTCCTTGAGCTCTACACGTCCGACGATCTCGCGGCCGATGTGCTTCTCGTGCCGCACCATGGCAGCGCCACCTCCTCGACCGAGGCCTTCATCGATGCGGTGTCACCGCGTTGGGCAATCTTTCAGGTCGCTTACCGAAGTCGCTTCAGGCATCCGAATGCAAAGGTTCTCGAGCGCTACCGTGAGCGAGGAATCGGCATCCTGCGCAGTGACGCCGACGGCGCGGTGCAGATCCGGTTTTCGGCAGGCCAGGCACCACAGATCACGCGCAGCAGGCATGACCCCGAGCGTTACTGGCGGGTGCCGCCGGCGCCCTCGTGAGGTCGGGCTGCTAACATCAACGGTTTCCATACGAGGCGATTCATCATGACGATTCAGCGATTTCACGTCGGCCCCCGCATGTCGGAAGCGGTCGTCCACAACCACACGATTTACCTTGCAGGTCAGGTCGCCGAGGACGCTAGCCAGGATCCGGCCGGTCAGACCCGTCAGATCCTGGCTGCCATCGATCGATTGCTGGCCGAGTGCGGCAGCGACAAGACGCGGATCCTGTCCGCCCAGATCTTTCTGGCCGATATTGCCGATTTTCCGGCAATGAATTCGGTCTGGGATGCCTGGGTGCCGGCCGGCCATACGCCCGCTCGAGCCACGATCGAATCGAAGCTGGCTGCGCCGAAGTATCGGGTCGAAATCAAGGTGATTGCAGCGGTTTGATCCGGCTTGCCGGCGGAGGCGCCGGCATCGTTCATCGCCAGCCGACCCGATCGATGATCTTGGCAGCGGTGATCTGCGCGCGACCGATCTGCGCGATCGGAAGATCGTCAGTTTTGAACTTTCCGAGCGAGGCCAGCGTCGGATTGTCGGCAACGGCGCTGGCCACGACCGGCCATTCGTTATTCCCGTTGGCGAGATAGGACTGTGCCTGGTCGCTCACCAGGTACTCCATGAACTTGATGGCGGCCTCGCGATTGGGCGCATTTTTCGTCACGCCACCGCCCGAAACATTCACATGAGCGCCCCATGAGGACTGGTTCGGCCAGATCCAGCCTATCTTCGCAACCGCAGCCTTGTCCTCGGGTGTCTCGGAACGCATCATGCGCACAAGGTAGTAGGTGTTGGTGAGTGCCACGGCGCATTCGCCGCTGGCAACCGCCTTGATCTGATCGCTGTCGCCGCCGCGAGGCGGTCTCGCGAAATTGGCGACGACACCACGAGCCCACTGCTCGGTCGCGGATTCTCCGAGATGCTCCGACATCGCGCCGATCAGCGACAACATATAGGGGTGGGCTCCCGAACGGGTGCAGACCTTGCCCTTCAGCGCCGCGCCAGCCAGGTCCTGGTAGGTGCGGATGTTGCCTGGATTGACCGACGCGCGGTTGTAGATGATCAGCCGCGCTCGCGTCGAGATCGCGTACCACTCTGCGCCCTGGCCATCATCCTTGCCTCGCAGTGAGGGCGGAATACGGCTGTCGAGCACTCTGGAACGGATCGGCTGGAACAGTCCATCGATCTGGGCGCGCCACAGTCGGGCGGCATCCACAAGCAGGAGCACATCCGCCGGCGAATTGCGACCCTCACTGCGCAATCGCTCGAGCAGCGCCTCATCACCTGCTTCAATCCGGTTGATGCGGATGCCGGTCTGTTTTGTGAAATTTGAGTAGAGGGCTTCGTCGGTCTGGTAGTGCCGAGCGGAATAGAGGTTGAGGACCGGGTCGGCAGCATGGCTGTAAAGCGGAAGGAAGGCGGCAGTCAGCGTCGCGGCGGCGATGCCGATCGCTGCGAGGAATCGGTTTGACATCAGGGCGGATCCAGTCTGCAGATGGATCGCTCACTCTAAAAGAGATTGCAATCGAATGCAAATAAGACCGATTCGCATTTGCAAGCGGCGTACGCTGCTCAGTGTATGTAAAGGCTGCTCCGTGACCAGTTGTCGGGCGCTCGTTGTGCAGGTCCGGCAGCCGGTGACGCAGCCGGTGACGCAGCCGGTGACGCAGCCGAGGGCGCTGTCTGAAAATCGATCCGACGCGCTGCGCCAGAGGCGTCGGTGTCGACAATCAGAGCCGATACCGGAGCCGCCAGCGGCTCGCCAGCGATCAGACGCCTGGCGCCATTGAAACGACTTTGCCAGTAAGACAGGTTCATGTTTTCGACCCGTACCGACGATCCGCTCGATGGCGAATGCACGAACTGGCCATTGCCGATGAAGATGCCCACATGCGAGAAGGGCATTCGCAGCGTGTTGAAAAACACAAGGTCTCCCGGCTGGAGTTCGGATTTGTCAACCGAGCCACCGACCCGGCTCATCTCGTCGCTGCGACGCGGCAGAGTCAGTCCGGTGACCTCACTGAACACAAGCCTCACCAGGCCGCTGCAGTCAAGTCCTGCCGCTGGACTGTTACCACCGAAACGGTAATTCACGCCAAGCAGTGACAGCGCGCGAAAGACCACTTCTGCCGCAAAATCGGTTGAGGCGGAGGTCCCCGATGGCGCTGTGGCGGCCGCCACGGCGACAGGCGGGCCCAGCGTTGCTCCACCGGACATCAGTGCGCTGGCCGCAGCAACCGTCGAAGCCGTCGCAGCCGCAGCAGTCGTCGCAGCCGCAGCAGTCGTCGCAGCCGCAGCAGTCGTCGAAGCCGCAGCAGTCGTCGAAGCCGCAGCAGTCGTCGAAGCCGCAGCAGTCGGCGAAGCCGCAGCAGCCGTCGCAGCCGCAGCAGTCGTCGAAGCCGCAGCAGTCGTCGAAGCCGCAGCAGTCGTCGAAGCCGCAGCAGCCGTCGAAGCCGTCGCAGAACGAGTGGCGGCGGTAGGGGTCGGGGACTTCGACAGCTTCGCGGGCGAGGCTGTCGACGCGCGGGTTTTCCCTTGCGGCGCCTTGACCGTGTTCTGGTTTGATGGCGATTTCCTGACTGCCCGCTCCTGAGGCGGTCCCGCTTGGGCAATCCCGGTAATGCCGGTTCCCAGCGCGCAGATCATGAGTGCCGTTATTCGGGCGGCAATGGTCATCTGTCTATGCTCTGGCATTAATTCTGCGCAGCGTAGGAGAATGGTGGATTGCTGTCAAAGTGAGACGCCGCGCCGACGGCCCAGAAAACCTTGAGCCTGCCGCCTGCCGCGCCCGATTCTCCAGGGCAACATCTCCCTCAGTCCGGCCCATCCGCGGTCACCCCCCAGTCTGCGCGCGCCGCGGTTCTGCTGGTCGATGACTCTCGTTTCGTCCGCGCCTCCGTTTTGCGCAGTCTGGGCGAAGGCTTCCGGATCATTCAGGCTGACTCGGGCGAGCGGGCCTGGGAAGTGCTTCTGCTCGAGCCCTCGATCGGCGCGGTGCTGAGCGATCTGTCAATGCCCGGTGTGGATGGTTTCGAGCTGCTCAGGCGAGTACGGAGCTCGATGCTTAGCCGGGTTCAAGGGCTCCCCTTCGTCGTGCTGTCGGGGGCGGTCGATCAGGTCCAGCGTGACCGCGCCATGTTGCTCGGGGCCGATCACTTCGTCATCAAGGGTGATGGCTTTGATGCGCTCAAGGTCTGGCTGCGCGGGCGACTCGACGATCACATCGTCCAGCACGACGATGCCGCCAGTGGCCACGAGCCGGTTGCTGCGCCTGTTGAGGCGAGGCCTGCGCCGCTTGCGCCGTCCAGCCCCTTGATCCCGATGCCCCAGCGTGCCGTCACCCCAAGGCTCGTTCCCGAAGATCCCTTGCAGAGCTGGTTTCTGGCGGCACTCGCGCGGATCAGCCTGACACCTGCCGCGCCCGCCGTGCTGTACCGGGTGAGCGCGCCGGGGATGCCCGATCTGACCGCACGGCTTCGAGCCGGAATCCGCTCGGCCGATGCGCTGTATCTCGACGGACTCGACGCAGGCTGGCTCTGTGCCTGCGGCCCTTATTCGCAGACGGTCCGTCTGGGTCTGCGTTTTGCATTACTTGCTGCCGGGCGTCAGGCAGGCGCGCAACACGACAGCCCGCGGATCGACTTGTGCATGCAGCCGGTCGACCCATCCCAGTCACTCGGTGCGCTTGCCAGCCTGGCGCGAACTGCCCCCTTGAATGCCAACCCGGCGGGTCCCAGCATCCGTGCCTTGCCCGGGCTCTGGGGGCGCGGCTGGCAATGCGAGCTGCCCTGGGAAGCCGTGCGTCTGCTGTCGACCTGACCATTTCAGAAAGGCAATCGTCATGACCTATTCCGAGTTTTATCGTCGTTCGATCGACGATCCGGCGTCGTTCTGGGCTGAAGAGTCCAAGCGCATCGACTGGCATACACCCTTCAAGCAGGTGCTCGACGATTCGCGGCCGCCGTTTGCGCGCTGGTTTGTCGGCGGTACGACCAACCTGTGCCACAACGCGGTCGACCGGTGGTTACCGACTCAAGCCGACAAGGCGGCGCTGATCTTCGTCTCGACCGAGACCGACGAAGAACGGATCCTGACGTTCGCCGAACTTCACCGCGAAGTCCAGCGCATGGCGGCAGTGATGCAGTCGCTCGGTGTGGTTCGCGGCGAACGGGTGCTGATCTATATGCCGATGGTGCCTGAGGCGGTCATTGCGATGCTGGCCTGCGCCCGGATCGGCGCGATTCACTCGGTCGTCTTTGGCGGATTCGCCTCGATGAGTCTGGGTTCGCGCATCGAAGATGCCACGCCGCGCCTGATCATCAGCGCCGATGGCGGCTCGCGGGCCGGCAAAGTCGTGCCCTACAAGCCGCTGCTTGATGAGGCGATTCGCCTGTCGGCCCACAAGCCGTCGGCCGTGCTGATGCTTAATCGGGGTCTGACCCCATTTTCCAGCGAGTCCGGGCGTGATCACGACTACGCTGCCTTGCGGGAGAAGCATCTCGAAGCACAGGTTCCGGTGGTCTGGCTCGAATCGACCGATACCAGCTATATCCTTTACACCTCCGGCACGACCGGTCGTCCGAAGGGTGTGCAGCGCGATGTCGGCGGCTATGCGGTGGCGCTGGCCTCGTCGATGAAGCACATCTTCTGCGGCAATCCCGGTGAAACCTATTTTTCGACCAGCGATATCGGCTGGGTCGTCGGGCATTCCTACATTGTTTATGGTCCCTTGATCGGTGGCATGGCCACGCTGATGTACGAGGGCACGCCGGTCAGACCCGATGCCGGCATCCTGTGGCAACTGGTTGAGCGCTTCAAGGTGACCGTGATGTTCTCGGCGCCGACCGCCATCCGGGTCCTCAAGAAACACGATGCCCAATGGCTGCGCCGCTACGACCTGTCGAGCCTGCGCAGCCTGTTTCTGGCCGGCGAGCCGCTCGATGAGCCGACCTCGAGCTGGATCTCCGAGGGCCTGGGCAAGCCGATCATCGACAACTACTGGCAGACCGAGACCGGTTGGCCGATTCTGACCGTCGCGCACGGCATCGAAAACACGCCGACTCGCCTGGGCAGCCCGGGGCTGCCGATGTACGGTTTCGATGTGCGACTGCTCGACGAAAACACCGGCGAAACACTCGGACCCGATCAGAAGGGCGTAATCGGCATCGCGCAGCCGCTGCCCCCGGGATGCATGCAGACCGTCTGGGGAGACGACGACCGATTCGTTAAAACCTACTTCTCGAGCATCCCCGGTCAGCAGGTCTATTCCACCTTCGACTGGGGCGTGCGGGATGCTGACGGCTACTATTTCATTCTCGGTCGCACCGACGACGTCATCAATGTGGCCGGGCACCGACTCGGAACCCGCGAGATCGAGGAGTCGATCAACAGCCATCCGGCGGTCGCCGAGTGCGCGGTGGTGGGCGTGGCCGACCCGCTCAAGGGACAGGTTGCGATCGGTTTCGCGGTCCTGCGCGACCCGGCGGCCGCCGCATCGAATGCCGATCGCCTGGCGCTCGAAGGCGCGGTCCTGACGGTGGTCAACCAGCAGCTCGGAGCGATCGCCCGGCCGGCCCGGGTTTACTTCGTCAACCTGCTGCCCAAGACCCGCTCGGGCAAGGTGCTGCGCCGGTCGATTCAGGCGGTCTGCGAGGGTCGTGATCCGGGTGACCTGACGACCATCGAAGATGCCTCGGCGCTCACCGCGCTGCGTGAGGCGCTGGCCGGCTGAGGGCTCAGGAAGGGCTAGGGAATCTCGATCGGCGGCTCCGACATCGCCGCAAGTTGCTCGCGCAGTTCGAGGATACGATCCTGCCAGTAGCGTGAAGTGCCAAACCAGGGGAACGCCGCTGGAAACGCAGGATCGCTCCAGCGCCGGGCAATCCAGGCGCTGTAGTGGATCAGGCGCAGCGTTCGCAGGGGCTCGATGAGCTGCAGCTCGCGCCGGTCGAAGTCGCAAAAATCGTGATACCCCTCAAGCAGATCGTTGACCTGCCGCGTGGCCTCGCGGGTCGTGCCTGAAAGCATCATCCAGAGGTCTTGAATCGCCGGGCCGTTGCGGGCATCGTCGAAATCGACAAAGTGCGGGCCGTCGTCGGTCCACAGCACATTGCCTGCATGACAGTCGCCATGCAGGCGGATCGTCCTGATCGCGCCAGTGCGCTCGAACGCGGCTTCGACCGCGCTCAGGCATTGATCGACCGCTGCCCGCCAGGCCGGCAGCAGATCGGCAGGAATGTCGGCATGGGCGAGCAGCCAGTCGCGCGGCTCGGTACCGAAGGCAGCAATGTCAAGGTTCGGCCGTCTGGCAAACGCCGAGCGCGCACCGACCGCATGGATGCGGCCGATGAAGCGTCCGATCCGCTCGAGCGTGTCCGGGTCCTCGAGTTCGGGAGCACGGCCGCCGCGGCGCGGATAGACCGCAAAACGATAGCCTTCGAAATTGTGCAGGCTGCCGCCTTCGGAAATCAGTGGGGTCACCACCGGGATTTCGCTGTCGGCAAGCTCGGCGGTAAAGGCATGCTCTTCGAGAATCTGCTGATTGCTCCAGCGCTCCGGGCGATAGAACTTCGCGACCACGACGCTGCCATCTTCCATCCAGGCCTGATAGACACGATTTTCGTAACTGTTGAGGGCGAGCAGCCGGCCATCGCCTCGCCATCCGACCGATTCAAGGGCGTCAAGGATCCGGTTCGGCTGCAGCGCTGAGAAGGGATGCGTCGCCTGCGGGTCGTCGGCCGAGTCAGACGAAGTGTGCACAGTGGAGTCCATCGGTCGATTCTATGCCGCCAGCGCGGTCTGGCTGCCGGTGTCTGCCCGTAAACTTGGCGGCCTTGCCGATGCAGACCTGAACTGACCATCCCCTTCGTCGATGCCAGATCTCCTTGAATTGAAATTTTTGTTGCGACCGCTGTTGCTGCCGCCGGCCGCGCCTTTGCTGCTGATGGTGGCCGGGTTGCTGCTGTTGCGACGCAAGCCGGCGCTTGGGCGAGGCCTGTCCGTAGTCGGACTGGTCCTGGCCTGGATGTGCGCCAGCGCCCTGGCCGCGGACCTGATTAGCGGGCGCCTCGAGGCTGGCCAGCAACCGCTGTCGCCCGCAGCCTTGCAGGCAGCAGGCAAATCACCGAACCCGCCGCAGGCGATCGTCATTCTCGGCGGTGGTGCGGTTCGCGACGGCAACTTCACGCCGGCGCGCGAGCGTCTGCATTCGCGTACCCTCGAGCGCGTGATGGCCGGTGCGCGCCAGGCGCGAGCAAGCGGTCTGCCGATCCTGGTGTCTGGTGGAACGCCCAAATGGCTGTCGAATTCGGAGGCCGAACTGATGCGCCGGGTCCTGGTCGACGATCTTGGCCTGGCGGTTCGCTGGATCGAAGACCGTTCGCACGATACCGCAGATAACGCTTCTTTTTCGGCTGCCATGTTGCGCGCCCAGGGCATCGATTCGATCGTGCTGGTCACTCATGCTTATCACATGCCGCGCGCTCAGGCAGCCTTTGAATCAGCCGGATTGAAAGTGCTCGCCTCGCCCCACGACTGGAAGGGTGGCACGCCCGATGTCACAGAGCTCCGGGATTGGCTGCCTGCTGCATCCGCGGTTGAGACGGTCTGGCTCGCACTGCACGAGAGCCTCGGATTGCTCTGGTATCGTCTTCGGGGACATGTTTGAGGCCCTGGGGCGGCCCGGCTTAAGGGTTTCCGGGCATTGGTGGTATCGTCGCGCCCGCCCCGAATCCCTGTGAGAGTGAATCACCATGATCAGCAAGATGATGCTTGAAGCCGCCGATGTGGCGAAAATCCTGGCCGCAGCACACGCCGAAGCAGTGAAAAATGCCTGGCCGGTCACGATCGCGGTCTGTGATGAAGGCGGCCATCTGCTCGCCCTGACCCGTCTCGACGGCGTCGCACCGATATCTGCCTATATCGCGCCTGAAAAAGCGCGCTGCGCGGCGCTCGGCCGTCGCGACAGCGGCGTCTACGAGAAGATGATCAACGAGGGGCGTGCCTCATTCCTGTCGGCACCGGTCCTGCAGGGCATGCTTGAGGGCGGTGTGCCGATCACGATCGATGGTCATGTGGTCGGTGCGGTGGGCGTCTCGGGTGTCAAGTCGACCGAAGACGCCCAGATCGCGCGCGCCGGCATCGCCGCGCTCGGCTGATTCTTTCGCCTCAGCCTCAGACGGCCTTGACCGGGATCATCCCGATCTTGGCCTGCCACTCGCGCGGTCCGGTGTCATGGACCGAGGTGCCCTTGGAGTCGACCGCCACCGTCACCGGCATGTCGCGCACCTCGAATTCATAGATTGCCTCCATGCCCAGATCGGCAAAGCCCACGACCTTTGCGCTGCTGATCGCTTTCGATACCAGATAGGCCGCGCCACCAACCGCCATCAGATAGGCGCGCTTGTGCTTGCGGATCGATTCGATCGCTACCGGCCCGCGCTCGGCCTTGCCGATCATTGCGATCAGCCCGGTCTGGGCCAGCATGGTCTCGGTGAACTTGTCCATGCGGGTGGCGGTGGTCGGCCCTGCGGGCCCGACCGCCTCATCGCGAACCGGATCGACCGGACCGACGTAATAGATCACCCGGTTGCGCAGATCGACCGGCAGTGATTCGCCCGCAGCAAGCATCTCGGTGATGCGCTTATGCGCCGCATCGCGCCCGGTCAGCATCTTGCCCGACAGCAGCAGCGTCTGACCCGGCGTCCAGGCGGCGACCTGCTCGGGCGTCAGGGTATCAAGATTGATCCGCTGCGACTTCTCGGTATCGGGCATCCAGCGCACATCGGGCCACTCCGAGAGTGAGGGCGGCTCGCAATAGGCCTGGCCACTGCCATCGAGCACGAAATGCGCATGGCGGGTCGCCGCGCAGTTCGGGATCATCGCCACCGGCAGGGACGCCGCATGGGTCGGTGCCATCGCGATCTTGATATCGAGCACCGTGGTCAGGCCGCCCAGGCCCTGCGCCCCGATGCCCAGGGCATTGACCTTTTCATAGAGCTCGATGCGCAGCGCTTCGGTCTTGTTGGCCGGGCCGCGGGCCAGCAGGTCCGACATGTCGAGCGGTTCCATCAGCGATTCCTTGGCCATCAGCATCGCTTTCTCGGCGGTGCCGCCGATGCCGATGCCGAGCATGCCCGGCGGGCACCAGCCGGCACCCATGGTCGGCACGGTCTTCATGACCCAGTCGATCACCGAATCGGAGGGGTTGAGCATCACGAACTTGCTCTTGTTCTCCGAGCCGCCGCCCTTGGCCGCGACTTGGATGTCAACCGTGTTGCCCGGCACCACGGTCATGTGAATGACCGCCGGCGTATTGTCCTTGGTGTTCTTGCGCTCGAAGAGCGGGTCTGCAACCAGCGAGGCGCGCAGCCGGTTATCGGCGTTGTTATAGCCGCGGCGCACGCCTTCGTTGATGGCGTCCTCGATCGACCCCGAAAACCCTTCCCAGCGCACATCCATGCCGATCTTCATGAAGACATTGACGATGCCGGTGTCCTGGCAGATCGGTCGTTTGCCTTCGGCGCACATACGCGAGTTGGTGAGGATCTGGGCGATGGCGTCGCGGGCGGCCGGGCCCTGTTCGCGCTCATAGGCGCGCGCCAGATGCTGGATGTAATCGACCGGATGGTAGTAGCTGATGAACTGGAGCGCGGCGGCAACCGATTCGATCAAGTCGTTCTGCTTGATGGTCGTGGACATTGAGTGACTCCGACAAGGACTATTGGGACGGATTGAATTGGAGGTTTAAGGCGCGCTGTCAGGGCCGCTTTGAAATCAGTGCGGCTGGTTTCCATGATCGGTGGGCTTCAGGCTGACGACCATGATCCGGTCGATCAAGGCAATCGAGACCGCCGATACCAGAAACACGACATGGATGATCGTTTGCCACAGCATGGTCTGTTCGGGAAGCGATCCGGCAGAGATGAAGACCTTCAGAAGATGGATTGACGAGATGCCGATGATCGCCGTGCCAAGCTTCACCTTCAGCACGTTGGCATTCACATGCGACAGCCACTCGGGCTGATCCGGATGCTGCTCCAGGCGAAGACGCGACACGAAGGTCTCGTAGCCGCCGACGATCACCATGATCAGCAGGTTCGAGATCATGACCACGTCGATCAGCGAGAGCACGACGATCATGATGACCGTCTCCTTGCTGCGTTCGGCAATCCCCAGTCGCTCGACCGTGTCATTGAGCACTTGCGGGTCCCAGAGGATGCCGATCAGATGCCAGAGTTCTTCCAGGAACAGGACAACATAGACCCCCTGCGCCACGATCAGGCCCAGGTAAAGCGGGACTTGCAGCCATCGGCTGGCGAAGATCAGTTTGCCCAGCAGGCTGGTTTTATGCATCGGTGTCATGGTTGGGAGTGCTCTGGTTGATTTCAGGGGCGTCATCGGCCGGACAGGCGCGATTCTAGCGACATGCGGCACACCGATCTTTCCGAAGGGCGATTGTCAGCAGGTTTGCGCGCACCAAGCGGCTGGGGATGACCCTCACGAATCCCCCGGATCGTGGTCAAATTACGGGTTCGAACGCCAAAACAGGAGGCCCCTCATGTCTGCCAGGATTGAATCGGTACTCGTCGAAAACCGTGTCTTTCCGCCGCCCGAGTCGTTTGTCAGACAGGCGACGATCGCGGGTATGGCTCAATACCAGGCCCTTTGCGCCGAAGCCGAGCGTGACCATGCAGGCTTCTGGGCACGGCTGGCCCGCGAGCAGATCCAGTGGCACAAACCTTTCACTCGCACGCTCGACGACAGCGATGCGCCGTTTTTCAAATGGTTCGAAGACGGCGAGCTCAATGTCTCCTACAACTGCCTCGACCGGCACCTGGGCACGCCGGTCGAGAACAAGACCGCGATCATCTTTGAGGCCGACGACGGCACGGTCACCACGATCAGCTACAAGGCGCTGCACAAGCGGGTCTGCCAGTTTGCCAATGGGCTGAAGTCGCTTGGCTACAAGTTGGGCGAGCGGGCAATCATCTACATGCCGATGTCGATCGAGGCGGTGGTGGCAATGCAGGCCTGCGCCCGACTGGGCTTGACGCACTCGGTGGTGTTTGGCGGCTTTTCGGCGAAATCGCTGCAGGAGCGCATTGTTGATGCCGGCGCGACGCTGGTGATTGCCGCTGACGGCCAGTATCGCGGCGGCAAGGCCCTGCCGCTGATGCCGGCGGTTATCGATGCCTTTGCGCTCGGTGGCTGCGAGGCGGTGCGCCATGTGGTGGTCTATCGGCGCACCGGCGGCGACCTTGCCTGGGCACCGAATTTCCGGTGGATGCACGAACTCGAGGCAGGCCAGGCCGAAACCTGCGAGCCGCAGTGGGTTGGCGCCGAGCATCCGCTTTTCATCCTCTACACCTCAGGCTCCACCGGCAAGCCCAAGGGCGTTCAGCATTCGTCGGGCGGCTATCTGCTGCATGCCATGCTGACCATGCGCTGGACCTTCGACATCAAGCCCACCGATGTGTTCTGGTGCACCGCCGATGTGGGCTGGGTGACCGGTCATACCTATGTCACCTACGGGCCGCTTGCGGTCGGCGCGACCGAGGTGGTCTTCGAGGGTGTGCCGACCTATCCCGATGCCGGCCGCTTCTGGAGCATGATTGCGAGGCACAAGGTCAGCATCTTCTATACCGCGCCAACCGCGATCCGATCGCTGATCAAGGCCTGCGGCGCCGACCCCAAGGCGCATCCCTCGCAGTTCGATCTGACCAGCCTGCGGCTGCTCGGGTCGGTCGGCGAGCCGATCAACCCGGAAGCCTGGATGTGGTACCACACGAATATCGGCGGCGGGCGGTGTCCGATCGTCGATACCTTCTGGCAGACCGAGACCGGCGGCCATGTGATCACGCCGCTTCCGGGTGCCACGCCGCTGGTGCCCGGGTCCTGCACCCTGCCGCTGCCCGGGCTCACCACCGCCATCGTCGATGAAGTGGGCGTTGATCTGCCCAATGGCACGGGCGGTATCCTGGTGATCAAGAAGCCCTGGCCCTCGATGATCCGCACGATCTGGGGCGACCCCGAGCGCTTCAGGAAAAGTTATTTTCCGCCCGAGCTCAAGGGCTACTACCTGGCGGGCGATGGCGCGGTGCGCAACAAGGACACCGGTTACTTCACGATCACCGGTCGCATCGACGATGTGCTTAATGTGTCCGGGCATCGCATGGGCACGATGGAGATCGAATCGGCGCTGGTGTCCAATCCGCTGGTTGCCGAGGCGGCAGTGGTGGGGCGGCCCGATGATCTGAGCGGCGAGGCGATCGTGGCTTTCGTCGTTCTGAAGGGCGCGCGTCCGACCGACTCGGCGGGCGCGGCCGCGCTGGCGCGTGAATTGCGTGACTGGGTCGGCAAAGAGATCGGACCGATCGCCAAGCCCAAGGAGCTGCGCTTTGGCGATAACCTGCCCAAGACCCGGTCAGGCAAGATCATGCGTCGCCTGCTGCGCTCGCTGGCCAAGGGTGAAGAGATCACGCAGGACACCTCGACGCTCGAAAATCCGGCGATTCTCGATCAGCTCAAGCAGGTGCTCTGAGCGCTCGTCCGGGTGGATAGAGGGCTGCGGTACAATCGCGGCCTTCGGAGGGATGGATGAGCGGTTGAAGTCGCACGCCTGGAAAGCGTGTAAGGGTTAATAGCCCTTCCGGGGTTCGAATCCCCGTCCCTCCGCCAGTAGCAAGCATTCAAGCGCCCTTCGGGGCGTTTTTTATTTCTACATACCCAAAGACATGCCCAACGAAATTCGCTTGGGATAGTCACTGATCGTGCCAGTCGGCCTAGTCTTTGCACGGCTTCTTCTGGCTGGATGGCTTCGCCCGTCTCGCCCACACCGATCTGAACGGTCACCCGCTCGACCCTGATTTCTGCCAGAGGCACCCCCACCCCGGGGGTACCCCCCCTTTTTCAATCTGGTTCCATCCGCTACACAAGCCACCATATTCCGCTCAAATGACGAGTGTTTTTGGAGTGCTCGGGCAGCGGGAACTGGTTCCGGGGGGAGGATTGTTGTCAGCCCAGCCTGTCTTTGCCCCGCGCTTCGCAGCTAGCCCCTGATCACCCGTTCAGCCAGACCACTCACAATCGCATCGCGAACCTTCATACGCAGCGGCGGGGATTGAACCTAGGCCCCATGTTGGCGAAAAGATGCCGATCATAGTTTCTGAATTACCCGCCGTCTGGTTCTGTCTGTTAACAGCCCTTACCGTGAGAGCCCAAACCATCCAGTGATGTCAAAGTGCAAGACGTGGTCTTCGCCGTCTTTCGTCTGGATGCGAACTGCCTCAAACCTTCGATCACCTTCCCCGTAGATGACCTTCATCAGCAAGGTCCATTCATCTGGCGCTTGTCCGAATTGCTCGTTGAGCCATGCCTGTTGGGTGATCTTTCCTAACGTGCTCCGGTTTGCATGAACGACTACTGGCGCATCTTTTGAGCCGTCGCCACCCGAAGCGTTGACACCGATAGCTTCTAGATCCAGCAGGCTTGGTAAACGCTTCTGGACGAACACCTTCATGCTCATCGCAGTAAGTGCTGCATCGATGCGCTTAGCCTCGCCTCGCTTGTTTAGCCAACGGCTGACAAAGGGAATCATGAACTAGACCGCCAAAGGCATCGAGGAGGCTGCATGGAACAGAACGCTGCGGATACGCAGACTACTTGCAAGGTTGGATGATGATTTTGGATCTAGTTGTCGCGGCTTCACCACCTCATCACACGCTCGGCCAGATCGTTGAACCCTACCACCCACAACGTCATCGCAACGCGCTGACGAGCCCCAAGAAGGGAGCAATTCTCCGTAGCCATCCGCATCCTGATTTTCAGCCCTCTCATGCTCCGCATGGTGCCTTGGGGAGTGGGATCGCGGTATTGCACTGATGGCCAATGCGAAGGGGGTCCTGACCGCGTACCCCGTGATCTGCTCAAACGTCGCCATGATCGACTCCGCACCGAAGGCCCAAATCCGTTCTGACAATGTCAGAAACGTCTAGACATCCCCGCTGGCGAAGGCCAGACACAAATTCAAAACCGAATTTTCAGATTCGCACCTAACTCTTCCGGGTCATTGCCAAGGTCGTACTGAAAAGCTGAAGTGCTGGGTCTATGAGGTTCCCCATGCTTATCGGATACCGACGCAGCGCGGTTAAGCCGCCATTTTTCCCTGCTGTTTGAGAACCCAGGCCTCGAATGCTGATGCTGGGGTCTTGCCGAGCAAGGCGGAGTGGCGACGACTCCGGTTGTAGAA
>JAPLQF010000024.1:0-54732 GCA_026399875.1 Burkholderiales bacterium
CGGTGCCGAACTGGCGCTGCTCGGCGCGCACATCACGCCGCTCACCGCTGCATCGACCCATGTGAATCCCGATCCCACCCGCACCCGCAAGCTGCTGATGCATGGGCACGAAATCGCGAAACTGATCGGCAAGGTCGAACGTGCCGGCTTCACCCTGGTGCCGCTCGATCTGCATTACAAGGGCGGGCGGATCAAGCTGGAAGTCGGGCTGGCCAAGGGCAAGAAGCAATATGACAAGCGGGATGCCGAGCGCGAACGCGAGTGGCAACGCGAAAAGCAGCGCATCGTGAAAAGCGGTACACGGGTTTCGGGCTGAAACTTACCGCCGTTGGCGAAACAGGCCGGACGCAGGTGCGCTCGGCTTCAGACTTGCATCAGGCAGGGGGACGAGCTGCCGGCGGACCGGCAACCGGCTGCTTGACGACCGTCATCGCGCTGGCAATCAGTGACGACATATCGGCCAGATTGGCCGGCACGATCAGTGTATTGCCCTGGCGCGCCAGCTCACCGAAGGCTTGCACATACTGTTCGGCGATCTTGAGGTTGACCGCATTCATGCCGCCGGGACGCTCGATGGCCTGCGCAATGCGCTCAAGCGCCGCCGCGGTCGCACCGGCCACCGACAGGATCGCTGCGGCCTGGCCCTGCGCCTTGTTGATCTCGGCCTGCTTGTCACCCTCTGATCGCTGGATCGAGGCTTCGCGCTCGCCGGTTGCGATGTTGATCTGCTCCTGCTTGCGACCTTCGGATGCGGCGATCAGGGCGCGCTTTTCGCGCTCGGCGGTGATCTGCGCCTGCATCGAGCGAAGGATCTCGGCCGGCGGCGTGAGGTCCTTGATCTCATAACGAAGCACTTTCACGCCCCAGCTCATCGCCGCCTCGTCGAGCGCAGAGACCACACTGCTGTTGATGAAATCGCGCTCCTCGAAGGTCCGGTCGAGCTCGAGCCGGCCGATCACCGAACGAAGCGTGGTCTGCGAGAGCTGGGTGATCGCAACAATAAAGTTCGATGAGCCGTAAGACGCACGCGTGGGATCGGTGACCTGAAAATAAAGCACACCATCGACGGTCAGCTGGGTGTTGTCCTTGGTGATGCAGACCTGACTCGGAACATCCATCGGGATTTCCTTGAGCAGATGCTTGTAGGCCACCCGGTCGATGAAGGGCACCACGAAAGACAGGCCAGGCGTGAGGGTGCGGTGGTATTTGCCCAGTCGTTCGACCACCCAGGCGTGCTGCTGCGGCACGACCTTGAGCATCTGGATCACAAAGACCACAGCCAGAACCAGGACCACTGCGGCGATGACACTGCTTCCGATCATTCCTTCCTCACTTGCCTGTTAGTCGGCTTTGGCAGCCGTTGGTGACTGTCCGATACCGTGATGCTGTCAATGTCGGCTCAGCACCAGCTGATTGCCGATGACCTCGCGAATGATGAACTCACCCGGCTCCGGTGTCTGGCCATGCGCGATTCGGGCCGTCCATTGGGTGCCGCGATACTGGATGCGGGCGAGGCCATGGTCATCCCAGGCATCGACCTGCACCTTTTCGCCGATGTCGGCGACCACATCGGCATTACGACCGGCTGGCAGCTGCGAGGAGGCGCCGGTGCGAGATCGGCGCACCCAGGCGGCTCCGGCCAGACTGATGACTGCGGCGGTCAGGCACTGAAGCCAGAGCGGGCCACCGAAGGCCGCCGCAACGCCGGCGACCACGCAGCCGCAGGCGATGACAAGCAGGTAGAAGGTCCCCGTGATCAACTCGAGGATGCCCAGGCCCAGCGCCAACAACCACCACCAGTAGTAAATCGCCATAGAGCCAGAGCATCTCGCGTGCGGATGAGCAGGTCAATCGGCAAGTGATGACTGCGTCCGGGCCGTGGTGTCGCGAGCAGGCAATCACAACACAAATAGGCCTGGCAATCAGGGAACCGCTGCTGGTAACCTTTGCGCCTAATCGAATCAGCGTGGCGGCAGCATCACACTGCTACGCATTCGACCTGTCCGGCCCGTCAATCTACCGATCTCACTCCTGGAGAATTACGCAATGAAGCTTGTCAAGACTGTATTGGGCATTGCTGTTACCACGGCATTCGTCAGCCTGTCGGCCCCGGCATCGGCGC
Source organism: Burkholderiales bacterium (assembly GCA_026399875.1). Taxonomy (GTDB): domain Bacteria; phylum Pseudomonadota; class Gammaproteobacteria; order Burkholderiales; family Burkholderiaceae_E; genus UBA4615. Next base: position 2,123 of record JAPLQF010000024.1, read on the forward strand.
AGCTCGTCGTCAAAATCGGCCACGTCGGCCCGCTCACCGGCGCCATTGCGCACCTGGGCAAGGACAACGAACTCGGCGCCAAACTCGCCATCGAAGACCTGAACGCCAAAGGCATCAAAATTGGCGGGCAGACCGTCAAGTTCGAGCTGATCGCTGAAGACGACGGCGCCGATCCCAAGCAGGGCACGGCTGCCGCCACAAAACTGGTTGATGCCAAGGTCAATGGCGTGATCGGCCACCTGAATTCGGGCACCACGATTCCGGCCTCCAAGATTTATCACGACGCCGGCATTGCCCAGATCTCGCCTTCGGCAACCAACCCCAAGTACACCATGCAGGGCTTCAAGACCGCGTTTCGGGTGGTCGCTAATGATGGCCAGCTCGGCGGCGTCATGGGTCGCTATGCGGTCAAGGATCTGAAGGCCAAGAGCATCGCCATCATCGACGACCGCACGGCCTATGGCCAGGGCGTTGCCGACGAATTCGAGAAGTCGGTCAAAGCCGCCGGCGGCAAAGTGGTGGGTCGTGAATTCACCAACGACAAAGCCACCGACTTCAACGCGATTCTGACCAAGCTCAAGGGTGCCAAGCCCGACGTGGTCTTTTATGGCGGCATGGACGCGGTAGCAGGCCCGATGCTGCGCCAGATGAAGCAGCTCGGCATTGATGCCAAATTCATGGGCGGTGACGGCATCTGCTCGAGCGAACTGATCAAGCTTGCCGGCGACGGCATGGGCGACGGACAGGTGATCTGCGCGGAAGCCGGTGGCGTGAGCCCGGACAAGGCGGCAGCACTCGACGCCTGGAAAGCCAACTTCAAGAAGCGCACCGGCTCGGATGTGCAGATCTATGCACCCTATGTCTATGACGCGACGATGGTGATGGCAACCGCCATGCAAAACGCCAACTCGACCGATCCGAAGAAGTATCTGCCTGCCCTGGCCAAGGTCAGCTATGACGGCGTGACCGGCAAGATCGCCTTCGACTCGAAAGGCGATATTCTCAATGGCGCACTGACCTTCTATACCTACAAGGGCGGCAAGCGTGAAATGATGATGGTTGTTCGCTGATCGGTAGCGGCAGTCATGACAGAGGGGCCAGCCGACAGCTTGGCCCTTGCAGCACCGGAAGGCGCCGAATCTGGCGCCTTTTTCAATTTGGAGACGACAGATGTCAGCCAGCAAAACGCGAACAGGACGGATGATTGCGCCGGTCCTGCTCGGGGCATTTCTGATCGTCGGGTGCACGACTGCGCCAGTGCCGCTCGGGCAGCCTGGTGATCTCCCCAAGCCGGTCGAGCGTGCACCATCTGGCGGGACCAGTCAGGGTAGCTCGCCCGGACCGGATCCCGCTGCCGTCACCAGGCCGGCTGCGCCCGGACCGTCGCTCGCTGCCTCAAGCTGGTACTGGCTTGGAACCATCGGCCCGGCTGAATTCGTCGCGCCGGCAGACCCCGGCAATTTCAATCTCGAATTTCTTGATGGCGAGCAGTTAGCCGCTCAGATTGACTGTAATCGAGGCACTTCGAGCTGGCGACAGAGCGGCAACACGATGAGGATCGGCCCGCTTGCCACGACCCGCATGGCCTGCCCGCCAGGATCAGAGGCCACACGCTTCGGGCGTCAGCTCGGACAGGTCAGATCGGCGGTCGTGGTGCGAGGTTTGCTCGAACTGGGCACCGAAGACGCCGGCACGATGGTCTTTGCACGCGACCCGGATTGGCGGCTGAGCAGCTACGATTGCCCGGGCGGCGCGCCGCTGCAGGTCGCGACTGGCGGCGCACAGGCGGTGGTCCGCCTTCGCAAAGACAGCTGGCTGCTTGCCCAGCAGACCGCCGGGTCGGGCCAGCGCTATGCCCAGGGCAATGCCATCCTGATCGTTCGCGGACCGGATGCGAACCTGATCGTCGGCGGCAAGCAGATCGCCGGGCCCTGCTCCAAACGTCGCTGAACCGATTCGGGCGGACAGCCACCCGAATCGTGCAGCGCCGGCGCCTCAGCCGGCCGCGCGCCGCTCGGCAAGCATGCGCCAGGTATCGATCACGGTATCGGGGTTGAGCGAGATCGAAGCAATGCCCTGATCCATCAGCCATTCAGCCAGATCCGGATGATCGGACGGGCCTTGACCACAGATCCCGACATATTTGCCCGCCTGCAGACACGCCTTGATCGCGCGCTCGAGAAGGGCCTTGACCGCCGGATCGCGCTCATCGAAGCCCTCGGCCACCAGACCCGAATCACGGTCCAGCCCAAGGGTCAGCTGCGTGAGATCGTTGGAGCCAATGGAAAAACCGTCGAAGTGTTCGAGGAACTGCTCGGCCAGGATGGCGTTCGACGGAATCTCGCACATCATGATGATGCGCAATCCGTCGCTGCCGTCGGGATTGCCGCCCTCGCCTCGCTTGAGGCCATTGAGCGCAAGCAGTTTCACCACTTTATCGGCTTCACCCACCGTGCGCACGAAGGGCACCATCAGCTCGACGTTGGTCAGTCCCATGACCTCGCGCACCCTTTTCATGGCGCGACACTCCATTTCGAAACACTCGGCGAAGTCCTTCGAGAGATAGCGTGATGCCCCGCGAAAGCCGAGCATCGGGTTTTCTTCTTCGGGCTCGTAACGCGAGCCGCCGATCAGCTTGCGGTACTCGTTGGACTTGAAATCGGAAAGCCTGACGATGACCGTGCGCGGCCAGAACGCCGCAGCGATGGTGGCGATGCCCTCGGAAAGCTTGTCGACATAGAAAGCGCGCGGGCTGGAATGACCGCGAGCGATGCTCTCGACCGCCTTCTTCAGGTTCGGATCGACATTCGGATAGTCAAGGATGGCCTTGGGATGGACGCCGATGTTGTTGTTGATGATGAATTCAAGGCGCGCCAGACCCACACCATGGCTGGGCAACTGGGCAAACTCGAAAGCGAGTTGCGGGTTGCCGACGTTCATCATGATCTTCAGGCCGATATCAGGCTGCGCCGACGTGCTCATCTCGGTGATCTCGGTCTCGAGCATGCCGTCGTAGACGAATCCGGTATCGCCCTCGGCGCACGAGACAGTCACCAGCGCCCCGTCGCCGAGGCGGTCGGTCGCATCGCCGCATCCCACGACAGCCGGAATACCAAGTTCACGCGCGATGATTGCCGCGTGGCAGGTTCTTCCGCCCCGGTTGGTGACGATCGCCGAGGCGCGCTTCATCACCGGCTCCCAATTGGGATCGGTCATGTCGGTAACCAGCACATCTCCCGGCTGGACCCGAGCCATTTCGCTCGCGTCGCCGACCACCCGAACCGGGCCGGCGCCGACCTTCTGGCCGATGGCCCGGCCGCTGACCAGCACATCGGAGGTGGATTTGAGGCGGAACTTGAGTTGACGGCCTTCTGCCGCCATCGACTTCACCGTCTCGGGTCGAGCCTGCAGGATGTAGAGCTGGCCATCGAGACCGTCGCGGCCCCACTCGATATCCATCGGACGACCGTAGTGCTTCTCGATAATCACCGCGTAGCGAGCCAGCTCGATCACCTCATCGTCGGTGAGCGAATAGCGGGTGCGCAACTCGACCGGGGTATCGACGATCCGGACCGCGGGGCCCTGCCCTTGCCCGCCTGCAGACAGATTGCCAAACTCCATCTTGACCAGCTTGGAGCCAAGCTGGCGGCGGATGATCGGCAGCTTGCCGGCTGCGAGCATCGGCTTGTGAACATAGAACTCATCGGGATTGACCGCGCCCTGAACCACGGTCTCGCCCAGACCCCAGGCACTGGTGATCAGGACGGCATCCGGGAAACCCGACTCGGTGTCGATGGTGAACATCACGCCCGACGCGCCCAGGTCGCTGCGAACCATGCGCTGCACGCCAACCGACAGCGCCACATCGGCATGCGCAAAGCCCTTGTGAACCCGATAGGAAATCGCCCTGTCGTTGTAGAGCGAGGCAAAAACATGGCGCAGGCGATCGAGCACCGCGTCGATGCCGACCACATTCAGGAAGGTCTCCTGTTGACCGGCAAAGGACGCATCCGGAAGGTCTTCAGCGGTCGCCGAGGAACGGACCGCAACTGATATTTCACCTGAAGAGGTCTTTTCAAGTTCTTGATAATATTCTTTTATTTCTTTTTCAAGGCGCACTGGCAGCGGCGCCTCAACCACCCATTTACGGATATCGGCACCGCACTGCTCCAGCGCCTTCACATCGTCGACATCGAGGCCATCGAGCCGTGCACGAATGCGTTCGACCAGATTGTTTTCAGCAAGAAAGTCGTTAAAGGCCAGTGCAGTGGTCGCAAAGCCACCGGGCACTCGCACACCCGCGCCGGCAAGTTGACTGATCAGTTCGCCAAGTGATGCATTCTTGCCACCGACCGATTCGACATCGGTCATGCGCAAGGCATCGAGCGAAACGACGTAAGGTCCGTCGTGTTTGTTCATGGAAGTTTCCTGGGAGGTTTGAAAATAGGTAAGAGCGCTGTAGTCGTACCGCGACGTCCCGACGGCTCGGAAACGCTACGACTGCAACACTCGAGCGCCTTCCAGCCCGATAATCGCCTGATTCTACTTCGCCGAGATCTGAATGCCTGATTCCAGCACGAGCGTTCCGGAGCGCACCGCCTTTTTCGTCTCTGACGGTACCGGCATCACCGCCGAAACCTTCGGACATTCGATCCTCTCGCAGTTCGAAGGATTGCGCTTGCGCCAGGTCAGGCTTCCCTTCATCGATGAACTGACCAAGGCCGAAGACGCGGTCGAGCGCATCAACCAGCAGGGGATCATCGACGGCAATCGTCCGATCGTCTTCAGCACTCTGGTCAATCCGCGGATCAACTCGATCGTACGAACCGCCAATGCGATGTTCATGGATCTGATCGCTGCATTCGTCGAGCCACTGGAAGCCGAATTCGGCATCAAGTCGACCCATACCATCGGGCGATTCCACTCGGTCGCCGAATCGGACACCTATAAAAAACGCATCGAGGCCATTCATTTCGCGATGTCACATGATGACGGCCAGATGCACAAGGAACTTGATCAATCGGACGTCATTCTGGTTGGCGTCTCCCGCTCGGGCAAGACGCCGACCAGTCTGTACCTGGCGGTGCAGCACGGTGTCAAAGCCGCGAATTACCCGCTGATCCCGGACGACTTCGATCGCGGCAAGCTGCCGGCCGAGCTCTATCGTTACAAGTCGAAGCTCTTCGGGCTGACCATTACGCCCGAGCGGCTGTCCGAGGTGCGAAACGAGCGCCGCCCCGGCAGTCGCTATGCCTCACTCGAGACCTGCCGCACCGAAGTCAATCAGGCCGAAGCGATGATGCGCCGCGAGAACATTCCCTGGCTGTCATCGACCACCAAGTCGATCGAGGAAATCGCGACCACCGTGATGACCCTGCTCGATCAGCCCTAGTCAGTCGAGCAGGCCACGCTGTCGGCGCTGCTCGAAGAGGCACAAGGCGCCTGCTGCGGCGACATTCAGGGACTCGACGCCGGCACTCTGAGGGATCCTGATCCAGCGATCGATATCGGCTGCAACCGTCGCGGAGATGCCATCGCCTTCACTACCAAGCAGCCACAGGCAAGGCGCGCGAAGCTCACTGCGATAGAGCGACTCAGCCTGGTTCGCACGGGTCCCGATCGCCGGGATCCGCAGTCGCTGGCGGACGTCAGCCCACGATACCGCCTCATGGATGGACAGATGGAAATGAGCGCCCATGCCGGCGCGCAGCACCTTCGGTGACCAGCACCAGGCGGTGCCCGGCGCGGTGAAGACGGTTTTCACGCCTGCCGCCGCACAAGTTCGCAGCAAGGTACCGACATTGCCAGGATCCTGCAGCCGATCGAGATAGACCGCATCAAGCTCGATGGTCTCGGGCAAGGACGGATTCGGGGTCTCGACAATAAAGGCGATGCCGACACCCTGTGCCAGCGTCGACAGGTTGGCGAACAGTGCATCAGCGACGATGGCGGGGACGAGCGCATGCTGCACCAGCAGACTGACCACCTCAGGGTTCGTTGCACCCGATTCGCTCACGATCGACGACAGCGGTGCGCCGTGCTGCTGCAGATAAGCCTCGCAAAGGTGGATGCCTTCGAGCACCGATCGACCGAGGCGGCGACGCTCGCGCGCCGACCCCGACAGGTCGGTGAACTCGCGATAGAGCGGGTTGTCGCGAGAGATGATGCGCCGCGCGCCACCGGTCATGAGAACAGCGCCTTTCGAACCGGGGCAAAACTGCGGCGATGCTCGCTGCACGGACCATGGCGCCTGAGCGACTCGAGATGCAGGGCAGTGCCATACCCTTTGTGGCGGTCAAAACCGTACTCGGGATGCAGGCGGTGCAGTGACAGCATCAGCCGGTCGCGCTCGACCTTGGCCAGGATCGAGGCGGCCGAGATGCAGGCTTCGGTGGCATCGCCGCCAACAATCAGCTCGACCCCGCAAGCCAGGCGCGGTGGCTGATTGCCATCGACCCGGGCCAGGGTCGGCGCGAGCGGCAGGGCCTCGACCGCGCGGCGCATTGCCAGCAGCGACGCCTGAAGAATATTGAGTTCGTCGATCTCGGCGACACTCGCCTGTGCGATCGCCCAGCCCAGGGAATGCTCGCGGATGGCCTGCGCCAGCCAATCTCGACGGGCCTCGGAGAGCTTCTTCGAGTCGCGCAGCCCGTCGATCGCACGAGTCGGGTCGAGAATGACCGCAGCGGCAACGACCGGACCTGCCAGCGGCCCACGCCCGGCCTCATCCACACCGCAGACGACGCGGGTATCGAAGGCCAGGGCGAGCCCGCCCTGCCCAGTGTTGCCCGTGGTGGGTCGCTTCGTGCGCAGGCTGTCGGTTGTGCGGGTCATCAGCCGGCGCCTGTGCGCTGCTCGCGAATCGACAGCAGGGCCTGCGCGGCCCGCGAGGCGGTATCGCAGCGCAGACTGTCGTGCAACTCGGCAAAGCGCTCCTGAAGTCGGGGCGCCACGGTTGGATCATCAAGCTGCGCCAGCAGGGCTGCGCCCATCGCCTCGGGGGTTGCCGCCGCCTGCACGAATTCAGGGACCACCCAATCTTTGCAGAGGATGTTGGGCAGACCGATCCAGGGCAGATAGCCCATCCGACGCATGATCTGGTAGCTGGCCCAGGCCATCTTGTAGGCGATCACCATGGGTTTTCGAAAGAGGGCCACTTCAAGGGTCGCGGTGCCGCTGGCGACCAGTACCGCATCGGCGGCGGCAATGGCATCGTGAGAATGCCCCATGACCAGGCGGCAATCGATGCTGTCGGGAAGCGCACCGCCTGCGAGCAGACCACGCAGGCGCGTAAAGAGGCGCTCGGTGGCCGCCGGCACGACGAAGGTCAGATCGGGGCGCCGCTGCGCCAGCCAGGCGATGGTCTGCACGAAGGCCGGGGCGATGTAGGTGATCTCGCCGCCGCGGCTTCCAGGCATCACGGTCACGATCTGGCGCCCGGGCGGCAGACCGAGTCTGTTGCGGGCGCCCTCGACGTCGGCCTGCAATGGAATCGCATCGGCCAATGGATGCCCGACATAGGTCGCGGCGATGCCGGCATCGTCATAGAGCGTCTTCTCAAACGGAAAGACCAGCAGCATATGGTCGACCGAGCGGCGGATGGCATCGATCCGACCGCCGCGCCAGGCCCAGATCGAGGGGCCGATGAAATGTGCCACCTTGACACCCGATTGACGCAGCGAACGCTCGAGCCCGAGGTTGAAGTCGGGCGCATCAACGCCAACGAAGACCTCCGGGCGCCACTGCAGCAATCGGTCGCGCAGCTGAGTTCGCATCGAGCGAAGCCGCGGATATTCGCGAACGACCTCGGCGTAGCCACGCACGGCCAGCGCCTCGCAGTGCCACCAGGCATCGAAGCCCTGAGCGATCATCGCCGGCCCGCCGATCCCCTTGGCCTGCAGCAGCGCCGGATCGCCGAGTTCATGAGCAAGACCCCTTAGCACCGCTGCAGCAAGCAGATCGCCGGAGGTCTCGCCGGCAACCATCCCGAGGCTGAATGCAGCGGGCTGGCTCGCAGTCACGATCAGGGCGCTCTTTGTGCGCGATCGGCCATCAGCGGACGATGCCGCGGCTGACCATGCCAAGGAAATCGCAGAAAAGCCGCAGCGCATCGGCCGACGTGCCCGCAGGAGCAGCGCTCAAGGCCTCAAGCTCGGACGCCAGTTGCGATCTGGCTTGCTGCAAAGTCAGCTCGGAGCGATAGACCGTCTTGTAGGCTTGCTTGAGGGCCTGAATCGTCTCGGCATCGAAGCCGCGCCGACGCAGTCCTTCGGTGTTCAGACCATGGGCAGCGGCGGTATTGCCAGAGGCCATCACGAAAGGCGGAATGTCGTGCAGCACAACCGTGCCGACGCCGGTCATGGCATGCGCGCCGATCTTGCAGAACTGGTGCACGCCGGTATAGCCGCCCAGAATCACCCAATCGCCGATCTGGACATGACCGGCGAGATTGACGGTGTTCGCCAGAATGGTGTGATCACCGACGATGCAGTCATGTGCAATATGCACATACGCCATGACCCAGTTGTCGCTACCGATGCGGGTAACACCAGCGTCCTGAACCGTACCCCGATTGACGGTCACGAATTCGCGAAAGGTGTTGCCATCTCCGATGTCGAGCCGGGTGGGCTCGCCTCGATATTTCTTGTCCTGCGGTGCCCCGCCGATGACTGCATGGGCATGGATGCGGTTGTCGCGTCCGATGCGAGACGGTCCCTCGAGGATGGCATGAGGGCCTATCCGTGTCCCGGCACCCACCTCAACGCCCGGGCCGATGACCGCATAGGGTCCGACTTCGACATCGTCATCAAGGCTGGCCGCAGGATCGACCAGCGCGCTCGGATGAATCGTCGCCATGATGTCTCAGACGGCCGAAGCTGGTGAAGACGCCGGGCGCTGGGGCGGCTCGACGTCACGCAGGGTGCACATCAATTCGGCCTCGGCCGCCACCGCGCCATCGACCGTCGCCACGCCGCGGAATTTCGAGATCGACTTGGCAAAGCGAAGTATTTCGACTTCCAGGCGAAGCTGGTCGCCGGGCACCACCGGCCGCTTGAATCGCGCGCCATCGATGCCGACAAAATAGAACACCGAACTCGCATCCGACCGGCGACCAAGCGTCTCAAAAGACAGGATTCCGGCGGCCTGGGCAAGCGCTTCGATCATGAGCACACCAGGCATCACCGGAAGATGCGGAAAATGACCGACGAAATAGGGCTCGTTGATCGTCACGTTCTTGATTGCCACGATCCGCTTGCCATGCTCGAGTTCGAGCACACGGTCGACCAGCAGAAAGGGATAGCGGTGCGGCAGATATTCCATGATGCCGCGGATGTCGATCGGGTTCATGCAGGATCCTTGGTCAGGCCGACCTTTGAGGCCAGCGCTCGCAGACGCTGGCGCAATTGCGGCAGCTGTTTGAGGGTTGCAGCGGTTCTTTCCCACTGCGTGTGAGTCTGAAGCGGCCAGGCACCGGTATAGAAGCCAGCTTCGGTCACCGATCGTTCGACCAGAGACATCCCGCCAATGATCGCGCCATCGCAGATCTCGATATGACCGGCGACACCCACTCCGCCGCCAATCATGCAACGACTCCCGATCACCGCACTGCCGGCGATGCCCACGCACCCGGCAATAGCGGTGTGCTCACCGATCCGAACGTTATGGCCGATCTGAACGAGATTGTCGATCTTGCAGCCATTACCGATGATCGTGTCATCGAGGGCGCCTCGATCGACCGCGCAGTTGGCGCCGATCTCGACATCGTCGCCGATCAGCACCGAGCCGAGCTGCGCGATCTTGACCCAGCCGGCGGGCGACGGCGCAAACCCGAAGCCATCAGCACCGATCACGGTGCTCGCGTGAATCAGCGCGCGCTGACCGATTCGCACGCCTTGGTAGAGCGTGACTCCAGGGTGCAGGACCGATCGCTCACCGAGGCTGGCATCGACACCGATCGCACATCCGGCGCCGATGCGGCAATAGGCCCCGATCGATGCGCCGGCTGCGATCGTGACACCCGGGCCGATCTGCACGCCCTCCCCGATCAGTGCCGAGTCGGCGACACGGGCGCTCGGATCGATGGCCTGCGCAGCATCGGTCTGAGTCGACGCTCGCGCATCAGCAAGCTGGCCGGCCATCCATTGCGACAAACGTGCATAGGCCAGATAGGGATCAGCGACCAGGATGCGTGAGGCGCCGGCCGCTACCAGCGCTTCGAGCTCGGGCGAAACAATCACGGCTGCCGCAAGACTCGCCGCCGCGGCGCGGGCATGACGGCGACCCGACAGAAAGACAATGCTGCCTGCATCGGCCGACTCGAGCGATGCAAGGCGGGAAATCTGACGCGCAGTGTCGCCGCGGAGCTCACCGCCAATCAGGGCAGCGATGGTGCTCACCGACACCGGCTGGGGCAGCGGCGGATGCACGGGTGTCCTCTATTTGGCCGCGTTGAGGGTGCGCAGCACTTTTTCGGTGAGATCGATGCGTGCCGACGCAAACACCGACTCCTGAAGGATCAGATCGTATTTGTCCTGCTCGGCAATCTGTTTGATGACGCGATTGGCACGCTCGACGACCGAGGCGAGCTCCTCATTGCGACGCTGGTTGAGGTCTTCACGGAACTCGCGCTGCTTGCGCTGAAACTCCTTGTCGAGATCGGCTAACTCGCGTTGCCGGCGAAGCCGGTCGGCGTCGGGCGTCACAGCGGCTTCGCGGTCGAGGCGCTCCGACAGCTGCTTGAGTCGTGCCGCCATCTCCTGCATATCCTTGTCCCGCCGAGAAAACTCCTGTTCGAGCTTTTGCTGGGCCGCTTTTGCGATGTTCGACTCGCGAAGGATGCGCTCGGTATTGACGAAACCGATGCGAGGAATGTCCTGGGCGACCCCCTGACCGGCAACGGCCAGACCGATGGCGAAAAATGACAGTTTGAGCCAACGCAGGACATGAATCACGTGATAACTCTCAAGCATGTCGCAAGGCCTCATCAGAAGCCAGCCCCGATCTGAAACTGAAACCTCTGGAGGCGATCTCCAGGCTGCTGGTTCAGCGGCACGCCGAAACTGAGCTTGAAGGGTCCGAGCGGCGACAGCCAGTTCAGACCCACACCTGTCGAGTAACGCAACCCGGAAAATTCAATGGACTCGGCCCAGACCATGCCGCCGTCGACAAAGACAAAGCCGCGGATCGTCTGATCTGCGCCAGGCAAGGGAAAAATGAACTCGGCCGATCCGACCAGTTTGCTCTGCCCGCCGATGGGATTACCAAAGGCGTCCCGCGGACCGAGGCTGGCAATCTCGAAACCCCGCACCGAGTTGATACCGCCTGCAAAGTAGTTCTTGAAGATCGGGTAAGCGCCACCTTCGAGTGCCCAGCCTCGGGCAACCTGTCCACTCAGACCGAGGGTGGAACTGCGCGCGATCGGCTGGTAATACTGGAAGGCAAAATCGGCGCGTGTGTAGTGAACATTGCCCACCGGCAGCGTGATCTCGAAGTTGCTGGCCATCAGCAGGCCTCTCCTTGGCGCCAGCGGGTTGTCGCGGCCATCTCGCAGCCATCCGAGCACCGCCAGAACCTGCCAGCTTTGTGGCCCGAAATCGTCCACATACTGCTGCATCCGCGGCGGTGGGGCTGTGCCAAGCTGGATGTCGTTGCGCTCGTAGACCGCGCCAAAGGAGACCCGGTCGAGCTCGGTGTAGGGCACGCCGAATCTCAGGCCAATACCCGAGGTGCGAAGCTGATAATCGCCCAGTCCGAGGGCTTGCGCATTGATGTTGCGGGTAAAAACATTGAACGACCGGGAGATACCGTCGGGAGTGAAATACGGATCGGTCACATTGAAGTCGATTGTCTGCTGGGTCCGGCCGGTATTGAGCGTCAGGCCGACCGATTTGCCGGTACCCAGCCAGTTCTGCTGAACGACACTTGCGGTCAGAATGATCTTGTCGGCACTCGAAAAGCCGAAGCCGAGCATGAAGGTACCGGTCGAGCGCTCGACGACATTGACGTTCAGATCGACCTGATCGGGAGCATCCGGCACAGGGACGGTATCGATGGTGACATTGGTGAGATAGCCGAGCCTCACCAGCCGCTCGCGCGACAAACGAATCTTGTCGGTGTCGTACCAGGCGCTCTCGAACTGGCGAAGCTCGCGACGGACCACTTCATCACGGCTCTTGGCGTTGCCTGAAATATTGATTCGACGAACATAGACACGCCGACCGGGATCGATCGAGACATTGAAAAACACCGTCCGGTTTTCGCGATCGACCTCGGGCAAGGCGTTCACATTCGCGAAGGCATATCCGATCGAGCCGTACAGCTCGGTCATGGTTCGCGTGGATTCGTTGAGCAGCTGACCCGAAAAGACTTCACCCGGGCGCAGCTGCATCAGGGCGGCCAGTTCGGCATCGCGGCCCAAAGTGTTGCCACTGAACTTGAAACCGGTGACGGTGTAGCGCTCGCCTTCAGTAATGTTGGCGGTGATATAGACGCCCTCTCGGTCAGCATCGATCGAGACCTGGGTCGAGTCAATCGAGAACTCGAGGAATCCGCGGTTGAGATAGAAAGATCGCAAGCGCTCGAGATCGCCGGCCAGCTTTTCGCGGGCGTACTGATCAGATTTTGTGTACCAGCTCAGCCAGGTCGGCGTGCTCAGGGTCAATTCATCGATCAGCTGCTTTTCAGTAAAGGCCTTGTTGCCGACGATCCGAATCTGAGTGATCTTGGCGACGTCGCCCTCTGTGATCGCCAGCGACACCGCCACCCTGTTGCGTTCGAGCGGTGTGATCGTCGGCGTCACAGTGGCCGAATAGCGCCCCCGGGCGAGGTACTGCCGCTTGATTTCCTGGTCGGCGCGATCGAGCAGAGCACGGTCGAAAATCCGCGATTCACCAAGCCCCAGATCCTTCAGTGCTTTGAGCAGCACGTCTCTCGAAAGATCCTTGGCGCCACTGATTTCGACCGATGCAATCGTGGGGCGCTCGGACAAGTAAATGACCAGCACGTCCTTGTCGACTTCGAAGCGGACATCATTGAAAAAGCCGGTTGCATACAGCGCTCGCACCGCCCGGGCTGCGCTGGACTCGTCGAGTCGCTCGCCAACCTTGACCGGCAAATAGCCGAATACCGTGCCGGGTTCGACCCGCTGGATTCCTACCAGTCGGATATCGCTGATCGTGAAGGCTTCGAAAGCCAAGGCCAATTGGCCGAGCAAGCCCATTACGACCGCCAGCACGGATTTCACAAAAAAGCGCATGAAGCTCCTGGTTGAAGGGGCCGACGAACCCGGCGCTTCAACCGCCGAACAGCCTGCTCAGATCGTTGAACAGCGCCACGGCCATCAGGCCGACAATCGCCATAAGGCCCGCCTTCTGGGTCACCTGCAGGAAACGTTCCGACAGCGGCCGACCTTTTATCGCCTCGAGTCCGTAATATACCAAATGGCCTCCGTCGAGTACCGGGACAGGCAGCAGATTGAGCACCCCGAGACTGACACTGATGAGCGCCAGAAAGGCGACATAAGCCATTGCGCCGACCTTCGCAGATTGACCGGCATAGTCGGCAATCGCTACAGGGCCGCTCAGATTGCGCCATGACAGGTCGCCCATCAGCATCTTGCCGAGCATGCGAAGCGAGAACCACGACATCTCCCAGGTCTGGCGGACACCATAGACAATCGCGTCGACCGGCCCACGATCGACCCGGACCATCTCGAAGCGGTTCTGCAAGGACGCACCAATTCGGCCGATCATGCGACCGTTGTCTTCGGGCCGTTCGGAGGCAGTCGCCTGCGGGACGACAACAATTCGCTGCTCGACACCATCGCGCCGGATTTCGATCGGCACTTCACGCCCGGCGCTCTCTCGCAGGACATCGATCAGATCGGTCGCACGAGTCACGGGGCGGGATTGCACCGCGATCACCTCATCGGAGGCACGCAAGCCGGCGCGTGCGGCGGCACCATCGGGTGTGACCGCTCCGACCGACACGACGCCCCCGGTCAGTTCGAGGCCGAGCGTGCGCATGAAATCCTTGTCGAGTTCGCCGGCTGGCAAGCCATCGGTGGCAAGGCTGAGGTTGAGCGTCTGCCCGGCACGCTGAACCGTGAGTTGCGCAGGGCGACGTTCGACGATGGCATCGATCATCCTCAACCTGAGTACAGAGACCGCACTGAGCTCGCGTCCATCCAGAGCAATGACCCGATCGCCGTCGAGCAGGCCAGCGGCCGCTGCAGCTGTCGTGGCGGCGGGCTGGCCCATCACCGCGGCCGGCTCTTCGGTACCGACCATTCCGAGGCCGGCATACAACGCAATTGCCAGCAGAAAATTGGCGAGCGGCCCGGCGATGACGATCGCAGAGCGCTTGGCCAGCGACTGACGGTTGAAGGCACGATGGAGTTCGTTTGAGGGCACCGAACCCTCACCGCCCTCACGCTCATCAAGCATCTTGACGTAGCCGCCCAGAGGAATCGGCGACACCGACCATTCGGTCTTGTCCGGGCCCACCTTGAATGTCAGCAGCGGTTTGCCGAAACCGATCGAGAAGCGAAGGACCTTGACCCCGCACCAGCGGGCCACGAGGTAGTGACCGAGCTCATGCACGAACACCAGCAGCGCCAGTGCGAAAAGAAACGCAATCAGTGTCGTGATCATTGACCTAGCCTGGAAAGGTGAAGAGTCGCCGCGCGGCGTGCGCTGGCATCGAGAGCAATCACTGCGTCGGTATCAGCCGGCGCTCCCGCACGGCCAAGCTCGTCGAGTGTTGCCTCGCAGACTCTGAAGATATCTGTAAATCGGATGCGGCGATCGAGGAATGCATCGACCGCGATTTCATTGGCGGCATTGAGCACACATGGGGCTGCGGCGCCTGCAGACAATGCCTCGCGGGCCAGCCTCAGACAGGGAAAACGCGCCGGATCGGGCAACTCGAAATCGAGGCGGCCGTGCGCGGCCAGATCGAGCATCGAGACGCCACTGTCGATTCGGGCAGGCCATGCCATCGCATGGGCAATCGGGGTGCGCATATCAGGATTGCCCAACTGCGCAAGCAGCGAGCCATCGACATACTCGACCAATGAATGAACGATGCTCTGAGGATGAATCAGGACATCGAGGCGATCAGCGGGCATCTCGAAAAGAAAGTGGGCTTCAATCAACTCGAGGCCCTTGTTCATCATGGTGGCCGAGTCGACCGAGATCTTGCGGCCCATGCTCCAGTTGGGATGGGCGACCGCCTGCTCGGGCGTGACACGCTCCATGTCGCTTTCGCTCATCGAGCGGAAGGGCCCACCGGAGGCGGTGAGCACGATGCGACGCACTCCCATGCGGGAACCGTCGGCAGGCAGACACTGGAACACCGCGTTGTGTTCGCTGTCGATTGGTAGTACCCGCGCGCCGCCATCGCGAACCGCAGCCAGAAACACCGCGCCGGCCATCACGATGGCTTCCTTGTTGGCCAGCAGGATGGTTTTGCCGGCCTTCGCAGCAGCCAGTGTCGACTCAAGCCCGGCTGCGCCGACGATCGCCGCCATGACCAGATCGGTCTCGGCGGCAGCGGCCACCTGCGCAGCCGCTTGCGGGCCTTCCAGAACTTCGGTCCGGCTGTTGTGACGGGCAAGCTGCTCGCGCAGTACTGCTGCGGCAGTCGGGTCGGTGAGCACCGCATACGCCGGCTCGAACCGCAGACACTGCGCCAGAAGCCGCTCGTGGCTATGGCGCGCCGCCAGCGCAAAGACTCGGTACCGATCGGGGTGACGACCTACGACGTCGAGGGTACTCTCGCCGATGGACCCGGTGGCGCCGAGGATGGTTATGCGTTTCATCGCACGATTATCGCAGGAGTTGCAACAACAGCAGACAACCGGGCATCGTTGGGATCAGCGCGTCGATCCTGTCGAGCACGCCACCGTGCCCCGGCAAAATCGCACCGCTATCCTTGACGCCGGCGTGCCGCTTCAGAAGCGACTCGTAGAGATCTCCGGCAACGCTCAGCAAGGCAAGCGCCAGGAGAATGCCTGCGCTCAGTGGCCAGCCAAGCTGGACGACCAGTCGACTGGAAAACACGGCATCACCTGAGTCGGGCACCAGCAGCAACCCCACCAGCGACAAGACCAGCACCGCGGTGACGCCACCGGCAACACCTTCCCAGGTCTTGCCCGGACTAATGTGGGGCGCGAGTTTATGCCGTCCGAAGGTTTTGCCGGCGAAGTAGGCGCCGATATCAGCCACCCAGACAATCGCCATCGACGAGACCAGCATCGCAGCACCAATCAGCCGCAATTCGAAGAGCGCCACCCAGCATGCCGACAGAACCAGCAGCCCGGTTGCCCAGCCTGAACCGATCCGATGACCTCGTACCAGCGAGATCACGCCGAGGGACAGCCAGAAAGCCAGGCTCGCTGCCGACAGCAAAGCCACACCGCCCGACACTGCACCGCTTCCGGCAGTCGAACGCCACACCAGATAGATCGCTCCGCCTGCCCCCAGCGCAGCGCCAAGCAGCCAACCGCCCTGTCTGGACCCGAGAAGCCGACCCCATTCGAACCCGGCGATCGATAGCATCAGCAAAGACACCATCCCCCAGACCCAGGGTGGCGCGCTGGTGATTGCCGGCACGATAATCGCCAGCAATACCAGCGCTGTCATGATGCGCTGCCTGAGCATCGCCTTGGCTGCGGTCAGTTATCGGGCGCGGTGGTCGGCATGGCGACCTGGGCGCTGGTTCGACCGAAGCGCCTTTCCCGGGCACGATACGACTCGAAGGCCTTGTCGAGTTCGACAGCCCCGAAATCAGGCCAGAAAGAGTCGGTGAAATAAAGCTCGGTGTAAGCCAGCTGCCAGAGCAGAAAATTGCTGATCCGCTGCTCGCCGCCTGTCCGGATGAAAAGGTCGGGCTCGGGCGCGAAACTCATGGCGAGATGAGGCGCGAGATCGGCCTCGGTGATTGCTGCGCCGGCGCCGGCCAACTCGGGCCGGGCATCGAGCATGGCGCGCGTGGCCTGCAGCACATCCCACCTGCCACCGTAATTGGCGCAGATGGTCAGGGTCATCTTGTGATTGCTCGCCGTTCGGTCTTGCGACTGCTTGATCAGCTCGCGAAGTGCCGGTTCGAAGGCACTGATGTCGCCGACCACCCGAAGCCGGATGCCATTGGCGCGCATCTGCGTGACCTCACGCTCGAGGACCATGATGAACAGACGCATCAGCAGCGACACTTCGTCGGCGGGCCTCCGCCAGTTCTCGGAACTGAAGGCAAACAGGGTGAGATAGTCGACCCCGCGATCAACGCAGGCCTGTACGGTCGCCCGAACCGCATCAACCCCTTTCGAATGACCCGCCACCCTCGGCATATGGCGCGCAGCAGCCCAACGGCCGTTTCCGTCCATGATGATGGCGACATGCCGCGGGATGCGTGGCGCATCCGGAATGGTGTCTGTCGAACTGGTATGGGTCATCAGGGGATAGCATGCCGACCGCCCCGGGGGGCGGTCGCAGGACTCAAACCGTCATGATCTCCTGCTCCTTGGCCTGGAGCAGCTTGTCGATTTCGACGATGAAGCGGTCGGTCAGTTTCTGAACGTCATCCTGGGCGCGACGCTCGTCATCTTCAGAGGCCGCCTTGGCCTTGATCAGATCCTTGAGGTGGCTGTTGGCGTCGCGGCGCAGGTTGCGAACCGCCACCTTGGCATCTTCGCCTTCGGTGCGAACCAGCTTGGCCATCTCCTTGCGGCGCTCCTCCGACAGGGGAGGCATCGGTACCCGGATCAGCTCGCCAGTCATGGACGGATTGAGACCGAGATCGGACTCGCGAATCGCCTTGTCGATTGCCTGGGCCATCTTTTTTTCCCAGGGCGATACGCCAATCGTGCGCGCATCGACCAGCGTGACATTAGCCACCTGACTGATCGGCACCATGCTGCCGTAATAGTCGACCTGAACATGATCGAGAAGACCGGCATGAGCCCGACCGGTTCGGATCTTGGCCAGGCTGGTCTTGAGCGCCTCAAGCGACCTGAGCATCTTCTGCTCGGCCTGCGAGCGGATTTCGGGAATGGTAGCGGCCATTTGGCTCAATCTCCGGAATCAGACATGAACCAGGGTGCCCTCGTCCTCACCCATCAGCACGCGTTTGAGCGCACCTTGCTTGAAGATAGAGAAAACCCTGATCGGTAATTTCTGGTCGCGACACAGGGCGAATGCCGTGGCATCCATCACCTTCAGGTCGCGCCCGATCGCTTCATCGAAGGAAATGGACTGGTAACGGGTGGCTGTCGGATCCTTCATCGGGTCAGCGCTGTAGACGCCGTCGACTTTGGTCGCCTTGAGAACGACTTCGGCACCGATTTCGGCACCACGCAGAGCCGCCGCGGTGTCGGTCGTAAAAAACGGATTACCGGTGCCGGCCGCAAAAATCACGACTTTGCCCTCTTCAAGATATCTCAAGGCTTTGGGGCGGATATAAGGCTCAACCACCTGCTCGATCTTGAGGGCCGACTGAACCCGTGCGGTGAGACCGGCGCTGCGCATCGCGTCCTGCAGGGCCAGAGCGTTCATCACCGTGGCCATCATGCCCATGTAGTCGGCGGTGGCGCGATCCATGCCGGACGCACCTGGCGCGACGCCCCGAAAGATGTTTCCCCCGCCGATCACGATCGCCAGCTCAACCCCGAGGTCATGGGCCTGCGCCACCTGGGCAACCATGCCGTCGATCGTGGCGCGGTTGATACCGTAGGCATCGTTGCCCATCAGGGCTTCGCCGGACAGTTTGAGCAGGACACGCTTATAAGGCTTGGCGTTGGTCATAGGAAGCAGGCTGCCTTAACGAGAGCAAACTCAGCAAAAACAAATTCAGCGAAAACAAACTCGGCAAAAACCAGACTAGGTGAATCTCAACCCAGACGAAGACTCCGCGAGGGCACGACTGCTGTCACCGGCGCGGCTGCCGCCGGGGACCCGACCGGGCCCCGGATCGGCGCGCCAGCCGATCAGCGTGCAGCCGCTGCCGCGGCCTCAGCGACCTCCGCCGCAAAGTCGGACTGCTTCTTCTCGATCCCTTCGCCCACGATGAACAGCGTGAAGGCATGCACCTTCGCGCCCCGAGCTTTCAGAAGCTGCTCGACCGTCTGCTTGTCATCCTTGACAAACGGCTGACCGAGCAAGGTGACTTCCTTGAGGTACTTCTGGACCGTACCTTCGACCATCTTGGCGATGATTTCGGCGGGTTTTCCGGATTCGGCAGCCTTTTGAGAAGCAATCGAACGCTCCTTTTCGATCAACTCGGCCGATACGCCGGTGCTGTCAAGTGCCACCGGCTTGGACGCCGCGATCTGCATCGCGAGGTCCTTGCCGAGCGCCTCTTCGCCGCCCTGGACATCAACCAGCACACCAATTCGCGAACCACCATGGATATAACTCGACACACGGCCATGGCCCGCAATGCGCACAAAGCGACGAACGGTGATGTTCTCGCCGATCTTGCCGATCAGCGACTTTCGACGCTCCTCGACGCTGACGCCGTCGAGATCGAGCTTGGCGAGCGCATCGACATCGGCCGGCGCCTTTTCGGACACCAGTGCAGCCAGCGCACGCGCGAAGGCCTGGAAGTCGTCGTTCTTGGCGACGAAGTCGGTCTCGCAGTTGAGCTCGACCATGGAGGCAGTGCCGCCGTCGGCCGAATGATGAACCCCGACGATGCCCTCGGCGGTGACACGCGATGCCGCCTTGTTCGCCTTGTTGCCAAGCTTGACCCGAAGAATTTCCTCAGCGCGGGCCATATCGCCAGCCGCTTCGGTGAGCGCTTTCTTGCACTCCATCATCGGCGCATCGGTCTTCTCGCGCAGTTCCTTGACCATCGACGCGGTGATTTCAGCCATCTTGATGCTCCTTCCTTCAAGCCTCTTCGGCTTCGATTTCGACAAACTCTTCGTCGGAGGCACCCTTGACGATGCCTTCGAGTGCGGCCGCGCGACCTGCCAGGATGGCATCGGCCACCCCTTCGGCATAAAGCTGGATCGCCTTGCTCGAATCGTCATTGCCAGGAATGACATAGTCGATTCCGTCAGGCGAATGATTGGTATCGACCACGCCGACCACCGGAACGCCGAGTTTGATGGCTTCGGTAATCGCAATCTTGTGATAGCCGACGTCGATCACAAAGATCGCGTCAGGCAAACCGTTCATGTCCTTGATGCCGCCGATCGCCTTGCTGAGCTTTTCCATCTCGCGGTTGAACAGCAATGCCTCTTTCTTGGACATGCGCTCGACACCGCCTTCAGCCATCACGGCTTCCATGTCGCGCAGACGCTTGATCGAGGTCTTGACCGTCTTGAAGTTGGTCAGCATGCCGCCAAGCCAGCGCTCGTCGACATAAGGCATGCCGGCACGACGTGCTTCCTGAGCAACAATCTCGCGTGCCTGACGCTTGGTGCCAACGAAGAGCACCGTGCCACGGTTGGATGCGAGCTGGCGCAGATATTTCATCGAGTCCTGGTACATGACCAGGGTCTTCTCGAGGTTGATGATGTGGATCTTGTTGCGATGGCCGAAGATGTAGGGAGCCATCTTGGGGTTCCAGAAGCGGGTCTGGTGGCCGAAATGGACACCCGCCTCCAGCATTTGGCGCATGGTCGACATGTTTATTCTCCGTCTAGGGTTGAATATCGCGGCTTTCCGGATGCCCGGACACGGCATCTGGCCGTGCACCCAGTGGGCATGATTCCGGGGCGATCTTTCATCGCCCTCACCGCTGCGACCAACCGGACTGACCGGTTTGCCGTTGCGGCGCAAAACCGCGGAGATGTTTTACAACACAGGTTTTACAACAAAGCTTTGCCACGCTTGCCTTCCGACTCAAGGCCGCATTTGACGATCAAGAAGCGGAGTGTGAAGCGTCTGGCAAGCCTATAATTCTAGCTTGAACAACCCCTTAACGACAAGTCGATGTCGATCACGATCAAAAACGAAGCAGAAGTGGCCGCCATGCGGCTGGCCGGGCGCCTCGCCTCGGAGGTGCTCGACTTTATCGGCCCCCATGTGAAGCATGGCGTGACCACCGGCGAACTCGACACCCTGTGTCACCAGTATATGGTCGAGGTTCAGCAGACCATCCCGGCACCGCTCAACTATGCCCCGCCTGGCTACCGCCCCTTTCCGAAGTCGATCTGCACCTCGGTGAACCATCAGATCTGCCACGGCATACCGGGCGACAAGGTGCTCAAGAACGGCGACGTCCTGAACATCGACATCACGGTCATCAAGGATGGTTTTCACGGCGACACCAGCCGGATGTTTTTTGTCGGAGAGCCCTCGATCGCAGCACGCCGGCTGTGCGAGGTGACCTTCGAGTCAATGTGGCTCGGTATCGACCAGGTCAAGCCTGGCGCAACAATCGGCGATATCGGCCATGCGATCCAGCGTCATGCTGAGGGCGTGGGCTTTTCGATCGTGCGCGAATTCTGCGGCCACGGCATCGGCCGGCGCTTTCACGAGGATCCGCAAATCCTTCACTATGGTCGCCCGGCAACCGGCGAGCGATTGCTGCCCGGCATGATTTTCACCATCGAACCAATGGTTAACGCCGGCCGACGTGAAATTCGCGAGATGTCCGATGGATGGACCATCGTGACCAGGGATCACAGCCTGTCAGCTCAATGGGAACACACCGTATTGGTGACCGACAGTGGCCATGAAGTCCTGACCATGTCGGCCGCTTGCCCCGCAAGGCCGACCCCGCTGCCTGCGGCCGCCTGATCATGGCCCGGCGCCGTGGCAAGCGTGCTGACTTCATGACCGATGGCTTCTGCCAGGCCGTGGCGCGATGAACAACCCCCAGCCCCTTCGTCAGCCGACTGAGTCCGGCACGATGCGCGCCGAACTGCGCAGGGAACGTGCCGAACTGATCGCGCGCTTCAGGGAGCGACCCGAGGTGCATCGCCTGCTGACCGGCATGGTCCGGATCACCGATCGCAGTCTGGTCACCCTCTGGCGAGACAGCGGTATGCCCACCGATTGCTGCCTGGCCGCAGTGGGCGGATATGGTCGCGGCGAGTTGCAACCGCATTCCGACGTCGACCTGGTGATCCTGGTGCCCGATGCCGAGGCGATTCACCGCATCAAGAGCATCGAGACCTTCGTCGGCCAATGCTGGGATGTCGGCCTGGTGATCGGGCACAGCGTGCGCACTGTCGAACAGTGCCTGACCGAGGCGGCCATCGATGTCACCGTCCAGACCAGTCTGCTGGAGCGACGCTATCTTTGCGGCAGCCGCAGGATTTATCGCACGCTTGGCGAAAAACTGAGCGCGGCAACCGACCCGCGGGCGTTTTATCACAGGAAAATGTTCGAGGTTCGGCAACGTCACGCCAAGTTTGCCGATACGCCCTACAGCCTTGAGCCCAACGTCAAGGAAAGCCCAGGCGGACTGCGCGATCTGCAATCCATCCGCTGGATTTCGCGCGCAGCCGGGCTGGGGCTGACCTGGGCGGGCATGGCCGAGCGCGGGCTGATGACCTCGCGGGAAGCACGACTGCTCGCCAACGATGAACGGCGACTCAAGGTCATACGGGCCTGGCTGCACATCATCTCGAATCGCCGTGAAGACCGGCTGGTGTTCGATCTCCAGGCCCAGGTCGCGCAGGCCCAGGGCTTTGATGCGACCAATGCCCGGATCGCCAGCGAGCAGCTGATGCAGCGCTATTACCGGATCGCCAAGTCGGTCACCCAGCTCAGCACCCTGCTGCTGCAGAACCTCGAGGCCGAGCTCTTCCCGGAAAACGCCGGCGTCGCCAAGGCGATCGACGATGAGTTCCAGAATAATCGGGGACTGCTCGATGTCGCCGACGACACCCTGTTTGCCCGCAAGCCGGCGGCAATCCTGCGTGCATTCCTGACCATGGAGCGCCACAGCGAACTGAGCGGCATGAGCGCCCGCACGCTTCGGGCGATCTGGCGCGAACGTGGTCGAATCGATGCGCGCTTTCGCCGCGACCCCGATAACCGGGCCGCTTTCCTGCGAATCCTGCAAAGCGACGACGCGGTCACGCATGAACTGCGGCGAATGAACCAGTGGTCGGTGCTCGGGCGCTATTTGCCGGTCTTTCGCCGAATCGTGGGACGGATGCAGCACGATCTCTTTCATGTCTACACCGTCGATCAGCACATCCTGATGGTGGTGCGCAATCTGCGTCGGTTTACCAAGGCCGAGCATGCGCATGAGTACCCGTTCTGCAGCCAGCTGATGGCAGGGTTCGAGCGCCCCTGGCTCCTTTACCTTGCGGCGCTCTTCCACGACATCGCGAAAGGTCGCGGCGGCGACCATTCGTCCCTTGGCAAGCAGGACGCCCGGCGCTTCTGTCGGGCCCACGGCCTGTCAGTCGAAGACTGCGATCTGGTCGAGTTTCTGGTCGATCAGCACCTGACCATGTCGCAGGTTGCGCAAAAGCAGGACCTGAGCGACCCCCAGACGATTGCCAGCTTCGCGGCTCGAGTCGGCTCGGAGCGGCGACTCACGGCGCTGTACCTGCTGACCGTGGCCGACATCCGGGGCACCAGTCCACTGGTCTGGAATGCCTGGAAGGGCAAACTGCTCGAAGACCTCTATCGGCTGACCCGTGGCCTGCTGAGCGGCGAAGTCAGCAGCCCCGACGAGCGCCTCGATGCGCGACACGCTGAAGCCAGACGATTGCTGAACCTGGCCGGCATCGCCCCCGCCGCTTATGCGGATTTCTGGAAACGCCTCGAAATCGGCTATTTTCTTCGCAATGATCCGCAGGATGTCGCCTGGCACACGCAGGTGCTGCACCAGACCCCTGTGCCGGAGCATCCGGTGGTTCGCACCCGACTTTCGCCGATCGGTGCAGGCTTTCAGGTTGTGGCCTACCTGCCCGACCAGCCCGATCTGTTCGCCCGGATCTGCGGCTACTTCGACAGCAAGAATCTCTCGGTCCTCGATGCGCAAGTCCACACCACCAGCGATGGGCGTGCCCTCGACAGTTTCCTGGTGGTCGACCCGAGCCACTCGTTTGAATATCGAGACATCCTCTCTCTGGTCGAGGTCGAGCTCGCGGCGCGACTGACCCAGCGCAAGCCGCTCGAAGCGCCGGTGCGCGGCCGACCGTCGCGTCGGTCACGCTACTTCCCGATCGCCCCTCAGGTCGACCTGCGCCCCGACGATCGCGGCAATCGCTACCTGCTGTCGGTGGTCACCAACGACCGCACCGGGCTGCTCTATGGCATCGCCCGCGCGCTGACCCGCCATGGCGTCAACCTGCAGGCCGCGCGCATCATGACGCTGGGCGAACGGGTCGAGGATGTCTTTCTGATTGAAGGACCTGCGCTGGCCAATGCGCGCCAGCAGATCCAGCTTGAAAACGACCTGCTGGCGGCGATGCAGGATTGATCGAGGCGGCGGCCTGCCACGGCGTCAAGCCCGATGAAGGCCGATTGCCTGACAACGACCGATTGCCCGACGATGGCCGCGGGCCTTCAGTCTTCGCTCAGCCGTTGTCCAGGGAAAAGCGCCTCGGTGAAGCCGAATCGGGCCAGGTCACGGATTCGCCTCGGGTAGAGAATGCCGTCGAGATGATCGCATTCGTGCTGCACGACGCGGGCGTGAAAGTCGGTCGCGGTGCGGTCAATCGCCTTGCCATCCGCATCGTAGCCACGGTATCGGATATGGCCGAAGCGCGGCACCCAGCCCCGCATTCCGGGCACAGACAGGCAACCTTCCCAGCCCTCCTGCTCGTGCGGTGAAAGCGCCTCGATCACCGGATTGATCAGCACCGTCTGCGGCACAGGGTCAGCATCAGGATAGTTAGGATGCGACGCGATGCCGAAGATCACGACGCGCAGATCGATCCCGATCTGGGGTGCGGCGATCCCGGCGCCATCGCGCGCGGCCATGGTGTCGAACAGATCGTCGATCAGGGCGTGCAGTTGCGGCGAGCCGAAGTCGGTCACCGGACGCGCCACCCGCAGCAGCCGCGGATCGCCCATTTTCAGCACATCGCGAATCATCGTGCGTCGGCCTTGCCGCCGGTCTCTGCGGCTGATGCGGCGCCCGATGCGACCGACGCACGAAGGCAGGCCGACAGAATCCGACGAACGCGCTCCATGGCGTGCTCCATCACGACGCCGATGGCCTCGAGGGAAATCGCCTGCGCGCTCTCGCCGATACCGGCCGCATGGTTGGCCACCACGGCCAGCGCTCCGTAAGGCAATTCGAGTTCGCGCGCCAGGGCGGCTTCCGGCATGCCGGTCATGCCCACCAGATCGCAGCCGTCGCGCTGCATCCGGCGAACTTCGGCAGCAGTCTCGAGGCGCGGACCCTGGGTGCAGCCGTAAGTGCCGCCAAGCGCGACCGTCTCACCGATCGCACGGGCCGCTTGCGCAAAGCGCGCGCGCACGCTTTCTGAGTAGGGGTGGGTGAAATCGATATGGGTCACCGGATCATCCGGACCCTCGAAAAAGCTGCCTTTTCGCCCACTGGTGTAATCGATGATCTGATCCGGAATGACCAGCGCTCCGGGCCCGAGGTCGGCGCGAATGCCGCCAACGGTGGCAACCGCCAGTACTTGAGTGACACCCACTTCGCGCAATGCCCACAGGTTGGCGCGATAGTTGATTTCGTGCGGCGCGAGGGTATGCCCGTAGCCGTGTCGCGCCAGAAAGACCAGGTCGACACCCTCGATCGCACCAAAAGTCAGGGCACAGGAAGGGTCGCCATAGGGTGTGCGAACCACCTCGCGCCGCCGGCGATCGAGGTCGGTCAGATTGGCCAGGCCGCTGCCACCAATGATTGCGTACATCGCTCAAAGACCTCGACGGGAGAGGAAGGCGGCGAAGTCGGTGGCAACCTCGGGATGACGCAAGGCAAGCTCGACAGTCGCCTGGAGATAGCCGATCTTGGAGCCGCAGTCGTAGCGGCTGCCCTCGAATCGATAAGCGAGCACCGGTTCATCCTCGATCAGCCTTGCCAGGCCGTCGGTGAGTTGTATCTCGCCTCCGGCACCAGGCCGGATATTGGCGAGGTGCTCGAAAACCAGCGGGCTGAGCACATAGCGGCCCACAACCGCGAGGGTCGAGGGCGCCACCTCCGGCTTGGGCTTTTCAACGATACCGGTGACCCGATCGGTGCGCTCGCCCCAGGGCGTGCCCGACACGATGCCATACGAACCGGTCTCGGAGCGATCGACCTGCTGCACCGCCAGTACGCTCGAATGATGCTTGGCATATTGCGCAACCATTTGAGCAAGGATCCCGACACCATCGGCTCCGGCTTGCATCAGATCATCGGCCAAGAGCACCGCGAAGGGCTCATCGCCCACTACCGAGCGCGCGCACAGCACCGCATGACCGAGACCGAGCGGCTCGGCCTGACGGATATAGACGCAGTTGACGCCCTTCGGGGTGACTTCCCTGACGATCTCGAGCAGCACATTCTTGCCGCGCGCGGCGAGTTCGGCCTCAAGTTCGTAGGCCTTGTCGAAGTGATCTTCGATCGAGCGCTTGCCGCGGCCGGTGATGAAGATCATTTCGGTGATACCGGCATCGGCGGCTTCTTCGACCGCATACTGGATCAGCGGCTTGTCGACCACCGGCAGCATCTCCTTGGGAGACGCCTTGGTCGCCGGCAAAAAGCGCGAACCCATACCGGCAACCGGAAAAACCGCTTTTCTAATTTTCTTGGCCATCGTCTCGAATCATCCCTTGAAGTTGGTCGATGCTGATCACCGGGACACCAAGCTGCTGCGCCTTGGTGATCTTGCTGCCGGGCTGATCGCCGGCGAGCACGAAGTGCGTCTTGCCTGATACCGAGCCGGAAACACTCCCGCCATGTTGCCGAATCAACGCCTCGGCTTCATGACGACTGAAGCCAGGCAGCGTACCGGTGATCACGATCGTGCGACCTTCCAGCGCCCGGCTCGGCGCATCGTCCGACAATTGGCCAGTCCCGGCGCCCTCGGTGGCCGCCAGAGCGTTGTTCGGCAGCACCGCCGGCGGCAGGCCCACGCCTGCCTGCCACAGTCGTCCGATGACCTGCCGATTGTGCGGCTCGGCCGCAAACGCCTGGATCGAGGCGATGATCTCGGGGCCGACCCCCTCGAGCGGCACCGCCATCAGCGCCTCGCCCCGGGGACGCGCACGGGCATTGTGCTTTTGCGCCAGCGCCTTGGCCTCGAGGATGGCAGGCCAGTCGGCATCGAGCACTGCATCGATCGCACCGAACTCGGCCGCCAGAATGCGGGCGATCTCTTCGCCGACATGGCGAATGCCCAGAGCAAAAAGCACTCTCTCGAGAGTTGCCTCACGCGAACTTGCAATCGCTGCGGCAAGGTTGGCGGCCGACTTCTCGCCGAGCCGATCGAGTCGGGCCAGGGCGGTGGCATCCAGAAAATAAAGATCGGCCGGCGTCTGGACCAGATCGAGGTCGACCAGCTGATCAACGATTCGCTCGCCCAGGCCGTCGATGTCGACCGCGCGACGCTGGGCAAAATGCAAAAGCGCCTGCTTTCGCTGCGCCTTGCAGTAAAGGCCCGCCACACAGCGCCACGCTGCCGCGCCGGGCTCGCGAACCGCCAGCGAGCCGCAGACCGGGCAGTGTGTGGGCATCACGAAGCGCCGGGCATCGGGCGGGCGCCGCTCGGTCACCGCGCGCACCACCTCGGGAATGACGTCGCCGGCACGTCGAACCACCACGGTATCGCCGATCAGGAGGTCCTTGCGGCTCAGCTCATCTTCGTTGTGAAGCGTCGCATTGGTGACCGTCACACCGCCGACGAACACCGGCCGCAGACGGGCGACCGGTGTCAGCACTCCGGTCCGACCGACCTGGATGTCGATGCCGAGCAATTCGGTGAGCGCCTCCTCGGCGGCGAATTTATGCGCGACCGCAAAGCGCGGCGCACGCGCAACGAAACCGATCGCCTCATGCCAGTCGCGCTGATCAACCTTGTAAACCACGCCGTCGATGTCATAGGGAAGCTGTGCTCGCGCCATGCCCACACCGCGGTAGAAGTTCAGCAATGCCTCGGTATCGGCGCAGGTAGAACGGGTCTGACCGACCGGCAGGCCGATCTCGGCAAACCAGTCGAGCAGTGCGGCATGCGAGGCCGGCAGTGCCATGTCGGGCGAGGACTCACCGAGGCCATAGGCAAAAAATCGCAACGGACGCTGGGCGGTCAGTGCCGGATCGAGCTGCCGCAAGCTGCCTGCTGCCGCATTTCGGGGATTCACGAAGGGCTTGTCGCCGCGAGCCGCCTGCGCCTGGTTGAGACGATCGAAATCGCGCCGGAACATCAGCACCTCACCGCGCACCTCAAGGCGCTTTGGCACCGGCCCCTTCAACTGCAGCGCAATCGCGCGGACGGTTCGCAGATTCGCGGTCACGTCTTCGCCCACTTGCCCGTCGCCGCGGGTCGCGCCCTGCACGAATCGACCGTCGACGTAGAGCAGACTGACCGCCAGCCCATCGAATTTCAGTTCGGCGCAATAGCGCAGCAGCGAAACATCGAGCCCGACCGCACCGGCCGCCTCACGTACCCGGCGGTCGAAACCGACCACATCCTGATCATCGAAGGCATTCTGCAGAGACAACATCGGCACGACATGCCGGACCTGACCGAAGGCACCGACCGCAGCGCCACCCACGCGCTGAGTCGGGGATGCGGGATCGGCCCATTCGGGATGCGCCGCCTCGAGTGCTACCAGCTCATGAAAGAGGCGGTCGTACTCGGCGTCGGGGATCAAGGGCGCATCGAGCACATAGTAGGCATGGTTATGGCGCTCGAGCTCCCGGCGCAGCGTGTCGATTGCCGCACCGGCCTGCGATGAACCCTCGGGGGCAGGATCGCCCATGATCGTAGATGTCAGTTGAAAACGCGCAAGGCCGCGCTCGAACCGGCCGCCAACCCGGCCCGACGCAGCCCATCGTAGCGCTCCTCGAGCTGCCTGGAGACCACGGCGACCTGCGCAGTGTTGAGCGGGCGCTGGGCATCGTCGACCAGCTGCCCGCCGGTCATCTGGGCGCATCGCCGGGCGCAATCGATCATCGACTTCCAGGGCTGCTCGTGAACCGGGGCTCGCGGCACATCAAGCAGCAAGGTCAGCTGCTCGGCTCGTTCGCCAAAGGACAGCGAGAAGACCACTTCACCCGCCTCGCCCAGCCTGACATAGCGGTTGCTGCCGCGCTCTGTCAGCCCGAGCGATTTGGCCAGCGCCGCGAGTTGATCACTGGACAAGGCGGTCGGCGTCTCGATGTTGGCACCGATGAGGGCATCCAGCGCCGCACAGAAATCATCGAGACGGCGCGCATGATCGAGCACCGGCGACATCGCCGGCACGATCGCACCACCCGCACCGAGTGCCATGCCCAGCGCAGTCACCGCGGTTTCGAATTCGGAAAACTCCATCGCATTGAGCGGCCCGGTGCGGTTGGCCAGGAGCACGCCGGCGCGAACCCGCTGCAGGGCGCCGCTTGCCGCAGTCGGAACGATCCATTGACCATTGCCGGTATCGGCCTCGATCGCGACCGGTTTGGTGCCGACGCGCCGCAGCGCACCCGCCGCGGTCATCAGTCGATCGGGCATGACCGGACCGCCCAGCGGCAGCTCGACGATGCAGTCGAGACGGGCATCCAGAACCGGCCCGGGTTCGACCCCGCGCTGCGGTAAGGACAGGCCCTTATCGACCAGCCAGGGCTCGGGGCTTGCGCCCTGCAGGCGCTCCTGCGCCAGCATCGGGTCATCAGAACGGTCGAAGCCAGCCGTACCGCCTGGGTCAGTCGATTGCCCGGGCAACGGCTCTCGAAGCGGGTCGCCATCGAGGGTGGTCTCGAGCACCTCGCCGCCCATCTCGAAAGTGGGTTCGATCCGTCCGACCGATGCGGTGGACGCGGCTTGCGCGCCGGCAATCGATTGGCCGCTGGTCGTCTGCGCGACCTTGCCGACCTCCCCGTCGGCCAGCGAGTCGGCCGGCGCAGGCTCATCGGCCACAGAACCGACCACGGTCTGTGCAGGCTCCTCGAGCGACGCCTCGCGAAGTGCCGCGCGACGGCGCATCTGCCGCCCCTGCAGGAGGTTGAACATCAGCACAACCAGCAGGGCGATCAGCATCAAACCGAGCAAGCTTGTCCAGAGCGTATTCATGCGGCCTCCGCAAAGCGTGCCGCAGCATCGATGTCGACCGCGACGATGCGCGACACACCGCGCTCCTGCATCGTCACGCCGACCAGCTGCTGGGCAAGTTCCATGGCAATCTTGTTGTGGGTAATGAACAGGAACTGCGTCTGGTCGGACATGCGCCTGACCATGTTGCAATAGCGCTCGGTATTGGCATCGTCGAGCGGTGCATCGACCTCGTCAAGCAGACAAAAGGGCGCCGGATTCAACTGGAAAAGCGCAAACACCAATGCGATCGCGGTGAGCGCCTTCTCGCCGCCCGACAGCAGATGAACCGAACTGTTGCGCTTGCCGGGAGGCTGTGCGACCACGGTCACGCCCGAATCGAGAATTTCTTCACCAGTCAGCACCAGACGCGCCTCGCCGCCGCCGAAGAGCTCCGGAAACAGCGTGCCGAAGTGACGGTTGACCGAATCGAAGGTGTCCTGCAGCAGCGTGCGGGTCTCGCGATCGATCCGGCGGATTGCATCTTCGAGTGTCGCCATCGCCTCGTTGAGATCGCTGCACTGGGCGTCGAGAAAGGTTTTTCGTTCGCGCGATGTGGTGAGCTCGTCGAGCGCTGCCAGGTTGACCGCACCGAGCGCCGCGATCGCATTGACAAGGCGGGTGACCTCGCCCTGCAGCCAGGAGGGCTTGGGACTCTGCGCAAAGCTGGCCCGCAAGGCCTCGGTATCGATTTCGGCTTGAGCCAGCTGCTCGGCAAACTGATCGGCGCCCAGACGTGCTGCCTGCTCCTTGAGCTGAAGATCGGTCAGCTGGTCACGAAGCGGCTGCTGGCTGCGTTCATGGCCCAGGCGCAGTTCGTCCTGTTCGCGCATGGTCGCGGTCAGCGAATCGAGCCGTGCTCGCACTTCGGCAAGCGCCGACTCGCAGCGAATACGGTGATCAAGCGCCTGCTGCAGTCCGGCGCGCGCCGCTTCGGCCGACAGCGCATCGAGTCGGGTCTGCAAACCCGCGGCCTCCTGGTGCGACTGGACGATGATCTGTGCCGACTGCTCGGCCTGCTCACGCAAGGACTGGCTGCGCGCCTCGATCGAGCGGGCGGCAAACGCCGCCTCACGCTCGTCTCGCTCGATGTCACGCAAGGTCTCGCGGGCCGCCGACAGTTCGGCTTCGGCATCTTCATGGGCTGAGCGGCAGTTCTCGAGCGCCTCCTGATGGTCGGCCAGCAGCAGATCGAGCGACTCGAATCGGGCCACCTCTTCGGCGATGGCGTTCTCGCGGGTCGCCTGCTGAGCCGTCACCTCGGCCAGATCGGCGTCGAGCCGGCTGCGATCGGCCTGGGCACGCTGGACCTGCTGGGCGCATCGCTCGGTATCGAGACGCAGACTGGCTGCCTCACGAACCGACCGGGACAGCGCTTCGCGGTCGGCCCCGACCCGGTTTCGCGCTTCGGCGGCAGCGGCCTCGGCCCGCGCGGCGAAAGCCCGCGCCTCATCAGCGATCAGCTCCAGCGCACGATGCTCGCGCTCGAGATGCTCGAGTTCCTGCTGGCGGGCGAGCACACCATCCTGCTCGGCGTCCATGGCATAGAGCTGCACACCGAAGCGGCCCACCACATGCCCGCTGCGCAGCACGAACTGACCGCCCACAGGCAACCGTGCCCGATCGCGAATCGCATCCGACCCGGACTCGGCACAGAAGCTGCCATGCAGCCAGTCGTCGAGCAATGCACGAACCTGCGCATCGGTGGTGTGCGCCTGGCCAGACAAGGGCAGCAGACCATCGGGCGGCGCAGGCGCCGCGGCCACGGTCCCCGGCGAGAAAAACCCGACCTTGGCCGGCGGGCGCTCATCGAGCAGACCCGACAGGGATTCGATCCGGCCGACCTCCAGCGCCTGAACCCGCTCGCGCAGGACCGATTCGATCGCCGACTCCCAGCCAGGCTCGATGCGCAAACGCTGCCAGAGTCTTCGCAACTGGTCGAGTCCATGACGAAGCAGCCAGGGTGCGGTTGCCGCTCCGGTCCGGGTGCGTTCCTGGATCTGGCGCAGGGCATTGATCCGCGCGTCGACCTGTGACAGCCGCGATTGCGCCTCCCGCAGTGCTTCCTGAGCAGGAGCGCGCATGGCATCGAGCTCGGACCAGCGTGTCTCGGTCTGGGCGAACCGCTCGCCGGCCTCTTCCTCGATCGCTTCGGCCTCGGCCAGACGCTGCTGCAAGGCTTCGAGTTCGGCAACCGGCGCGGCCTGCGCCTGCATCCTGGCATCGCGCAGCCGGTCTTCGCGAACGCCAAGATCACGCAGCGCGTCCTCGTGACCGCGCTGGCGAGTGGCGACCACCTGCAACTGCTGCGCGGTCTCGGCCGCCTGGGTGCGAGCGCGCTCGAGCGCCTCGCGGGCGTCGGCGAGCCGATCTTCGAGCATCGGCAGGCCGGCACCGGCCTCTTCAAGCCTTGCCGCAAAGGCCTCCTGCCGCTCCTGCGCCACCGCCTGTGACTCCTGGTTGCGATCGAGCGCGTCACGCGCCTGAAGCTCGCGGTCACGCGCGGCGTCGGCGGCAAGCGCCAGGGCCGCCAGCCGTTCGCGCAACTGCGCCTGCGAGTCGGTCACGAACCGGATCTCGCCCTCGAGCCGCGCCACCTCGGTCTGGGCCTCGTAGTAACTGCCCTGGGCACGATGCACATCGTCACTGGTCTGATAGTGCGCCGCCCGCAAAGCCTCGAGCTGGGCTTCGACCGAACGCTGGGCACTGCGCTGCGCTTCGATCTGATTGACCGCTTCGGCGACCAGACGGGCGATCCGCGCCTGCTCGGCCAGCGCCTCATCGCGGCGCACCAGCCAGAGCATGTGCTGCTTGGTCTCACGCTCGGCATCAAGCGCCCGGTACTCGCGTGCCACCTCGGCCTGGCGTTCGAGCTTGTCGATCTGAGTACTGAGCTCTCGCAGGATGTCGTCGACCCGCGTCAGGTTTTCGCGGGTATCGGACAGCCGGTTTTCGGTTTCGCGGCGTCGCTCCTTGTAGCGCGACACGCCAGCGGCCTCTTCCAGGAAGACCCGCAACTCCTCGGGTTTGGCCTCGATGATCCGGGCAACGGTGCCCTGGCCGATGATGGCGTAGGCGCGTGGCCCGAGACCGGTGCCCAGGAACATGTCATGGACGTCCTTGCGCCGGACGGCCTGGTTATTGATGAGGTAACTCGACTGCCCGTCGCGGGTCAGCACGCGCTTGACCGACACTTCGGCATAGACGGCCCAGGCGCCGCCAAGTCGGGACATCGCATTGTCGAAGATCAGCTCGACACTGGCCCGCCCCGATTGCTTGCGCTCGGACGAGCCATTGAAGATCACGTCCTGCATCGACTCGCCGCGCAGCTCGGACGCCCGCGACTCGCCGAGCACCCACCTGACGGCGTCCATGATGTTGGATTTGCCGCAGCCGTTGGGGCCGACCACGCCGACCAGCTGGCTCGGCACCTCGAAGGCGGTCGGATCGACGAATGATTTGAAGCCGGCGAGCTTGATCTGTTTCAGACGCACGGAAACGCTCAGTCTGCCCGCTCAGTCTGCCTGGATAAAGCGCGGTCGATCGGGGCGAAAGGATGGTTGAGGCGAAATGACAGCCCCGGGCAATGGCCCGACAAAGGCCCTGCTTCAGGGTCCGCGTATACTACCACCGCGTCATCAACCTCCCCGGAGACGCCGGATGCCCAGCGCACCGTCAACCAGACTCGAAACCTTCCCGAACCCCGCCCCTGAACGCAACTATGTCGTTCATATCGAGGCGCCAGAGTTCACCTGCCTGTGCCCGCTCACCGGTCAGCCCGATTTCGCCACGCTCACGCTCGACTACATCCCCGATCGGGCCAATCTCGAGCTCAAGGCACTGAAGCTTTATCTGTGGTCATTCCGCGATCAGGGCGCCTTTCATGAAGCGGTCACCAACCGCATCCTCGACGAGATGGTCAAGGCCACCAAGCCGCGGTTCATGAGGCTGACAGCCCGCTGGTATGTACGAGGCGGGATCTTCACCACGGTTGTTGCCGAGCACAGAAAACGCGGCTTCAAGCCTGAGGCGCGAGTCGATCTGGGCGCTTTCCCGGCCGAATCGGCCATGCGCGGCTGAGGCCGAACAACAGCCAAACCCGATCATCCTGGTCATTCACCCCCCTATCCTCACTCTTTCGACGACCGAATCTCGCCATGAGCTCACTGCAATCCACCATCGAACAGGCCTGGGAAGACCGCGCCGCCCTCAATCCCGCCAACGCGCCGTCCGCGATCCGCGAGGCGGTCAGTCATGTCATCACCGAACTCGACTCGGGCCGATTGCGGGTCGCCGAGAAGCATGCCGGCGAATGGCTGGTGCACCAGTGGGTGAAAAAGGCCGTCCTGCTGTCGTTCCGACTCGATGACAACCGGCCGATCGTCTCGGGCGGACTTCAGTTCTATGACAAGGTGCCTACCAAGTTCGAGGGCTGGAGCGCCGAGGACTTCGCCCGTGGCGGCTTTCGGGTCGTCCCGCCGGCGGTCGCGCGTCGCGGCAGTTTCATCGGGCGAAATGTCGTGCTGATGCCGTCCTACGTCAACATCGGTGCCTATGTCGATGAAGGCACCATGGTTGACACCTGGGCGACGGTCGGGTCGTGCGCCCAGATCGGTCGCAATGTGCATCTTTCGGGCGGTGTGGGCATTGGCGGGGTACTCGAACCCCTGCAGGCCAACCCGACGATCATCGAGGACAACTGCTTTATCGGCGCCCGATCCGAAGTGGTAGAGGGCGTGATCGTTGAAGAAAACTCGGTGCTGTCGATGGGTGTCTTTCTGAGTCAGAGCACGCGCATCGTCGACCGGGCAACCGGCGAGATCACCTATGGCCGCGTGCCGGCCGGCTCGGTCGTCGTACCGGGCTCCATGCCCTCGAGCGGCGGAGTGAGCCTCGCCTGCGCCGTCATCGTCAAGCGTGTCGATGCACAGACCCGGGCCAAGACCGCGATCAACGAACTGCTGCGGGGCGATTGAGCGCTCCCCAGCCCCCCAGACAATGCGTCATTCACTGAAATCCGAGGCATGAGCGAATCCGTATCTGGCAAATTGCCATCAGGGAGTCCGATCGATGGCAATTGAACGACTGCTCGGACTGATGGCCGAGAAGAAGGCATCAGACCTGATCCTGGCGGCCGGCACCCCTCCGCAGATCAAGATCAACGGCACAACCGTGCCGGTCAGCCAGCAGTCGATGACCACTGAAGCTGTGGTCGCACTGCTGCGCGAAGTACTGACCGACGAGCAGTGGCGCAAATACGAGCGCGATCAGGAACTCAATGTGGGCTATGGCCTCATGGACGTCGGCAGTTTCCGGTTTTCGGTGTTTCGCCAGCGCAACTCGACCGCTGCCGTCATCCGCTACATCCCGAACGACGTGCCGAACTTCGAATCGCTCAATCTGCCGCCGATCCTGACCCAGCTGGTGATGGAGCCGCGCGGCCTGATCCTGGTCGTGGGTGCCACCGGCTCGGGCAAGTCGACCACCCTGGCCGCGATGATCGATCATCGCAACCAGAGCCGCTCGGGTCATATCCTGACGCTGGAAGACCCGATCGAATTCACCTTCAAACACAAGCGCTCGGTCGTCAGTCAGCGGCAGATCGGCACCGATACCGAATCGCTGACGGTTGCACTTCGCAACGCCCTTCGCCAGGCACCCGACTGTCTGATGATCGGCGAGATCCGTGATGCCGAAACCATGAATGCGGCGATAACTTTCGCGCAGTCAGGCCATCTGGTCATGGCCACGCTTCATGCCAACAACGCACCGCACGCGCTCACCCGCGTCGTCAATTTTTACCCGCCCGAAAATCGGCGGGTCATGCTGACCGACCTGGCCTCGACGCTGAAAGTCGTCATCTCGCAGCGTCTCGTCAAGGCGGTCTCGGGGGGCCGGGCAGCAGCAGTCGAAATCCTGCTCAACACCACACTGATCTCCGAACTGATCGAGCAGGCACGGCTGCCCGAGATCAAGGAGGCGATGGAAAAAAGCATGGCTCCCGGCTCGCAGACCTTCGAGCGCGCCCTGGTCGATCTGATCCGCAGCAAGCGGGTGACCAAGAACGACGCACTGGCGCAGTCCGATTCGCCGACCAATCTCCTGTGGCTGCTCGAAAACACCGAGGAAACCGTGAATTTGCCGCGGCCAGATGCCGGGCTGCCGACTCTGTCGATGTCGGCGACGCCGCCGGCTGGCGCGCCGCGCGCCGACAGTACGTCGCCGCCGGCGGCGCCGGGAGCCTCGTTCTCCGAATTCATGCTCAATATCTGATGACTGTCGTGACCGTCGTCTATGGCATCGAGACCTGCGATCAGGTCCGCAAGGCGCGCAACTGGCTGCGTGCGCAGAACGTGCCGTTCAGATTCCACGACTTTCGGACCGATGGCCTTGCCCAGGCTTTGCTCGAGCGATGGATGGGCCACCTGCCCTGGGACGCGCTGGTCAATCGGCGCAGCACAAGCTGGCGCCAGATTGACGCGAGTCGTCGGGCCAGCATCGTCGACCAGACCACTGCCATCGATCTGCTCCTGGCCAATCCGACGCTGGTACGCCGCCCGGTGCTCGAGAGCGGCGATCGCATTCTGATCGGTTTTTCCGAGCCGACCTATCGCGCACTCTTCGTCGCACCGCAGACGCCCGTCCCGCCTCCTCCCACCTCCTCCTGATCATCATGAACTGTCCGGTCCGCTCGCTCGCCGAATCGCTTATCCGACTGCGCTCGGTCACGCCCGACGATGCCGGTTGCCAGACACTGATCGCCGATCGGCTGCGGGCGATCGGCTTTGACTGCGAACCCATGCGATTCGGTGAGGTCGACAATCTCTGGGCAGTGCGCCGGGGCGCCCGCCCTGGTCCAACGCTGGTCTTTGCCGGACACACCGATGTTGTGCCGGCCGGGCCGCGCCAGTGGTGGCATTCCGATCCCTTCGAGCCGACCGAGCGCGAGGGCGTGCTGTATGGCCGCGGCGCAGCCGACATGAAGTCCTCGATTGCCGGCTTCGTGGTCGCGATCGAAGAATTCGTCGCCGCCCGACCCGATCACTGCGGTGCGATCGCGGTGCTGCTGACCTCCGATGAAGAAGGCCCGGCACTGGACGGCACGGTCAAGGTCATCAACGCCCTGCGCGCCCGCGGCGAATCGCTCGATTACTGCATCGTGGGCGAACCCACCTCGGTCCGGATCATCGGCGACATGATCAAGAACGGTCGCAGAGGCTCTCTGACCGGCAAGCTGGTGGTCCAGGGTATTCAGGGCCATGTCGCCTATCCGCACCTCGCCCGCAATCCGGTGCACGAACTGGCGCCGGCACTGGCCGCGCTGGTGGCCGAGCGCTGGGACGAGGGCAATGACTACTTTCCGCCGACCACCTGGCAGGTCTCGAACATCCATGCCGGCACCGGCGTGGGCAATGTCATCCCCGGCGAGGTGACTGTCGATTTCAACTTCCGTTTTTCCACCGCCAGCACGGTCGAGGGACTGAAAGCGAGAGTCCATACCCTGCTCGACGCTCACCGCCTGCACTACAAGCTCGACTGGACAGTGGGCGGCCTGCCGTTTCTCACACCCAAGGGCGCACTGTCGCAGGCACTCAGCGATGCCATTCAGCTTGAGGCCGGCGTGCAGACCGAACTCTCGACCACCGGTGGCACATCCGACGGGCGCTTCATTTCAAGTCTGTGCCGCGAGGTCATCGAGTTCGGCCCGCCGAACGCCAGCATCCACAAGACCAATGAGAATGTCGAGCTGGCCTGGCTGCAGCCGATGAAGAACATCTATCGCCGCACGATCGCGTCGCTGCTGGCATGAGCAGGCCAGAGCCACGGCCGCCTGTGGCGCCAGCCGACGAGGCGGCGCGCTCTTTGCGATCGGTCCGCGACCTGATCCGCTACGCGATCAGTCGGCTGCAGTCGGCGCAAGCGAGTTTCGGTCACGGCACCGACAACGCCTGGGATGAAGCGGTCTGGCTGGTGTTATGGTCGCTGCACCTGCCGCTCGATCGGCTCGATCCGATGCTCGATGCGCGCCTTGCGCCCAGCGAGATCGCCGCGGCAATCGCCCTCGTCGAGCGGCGCTGCACCGAGCGCCTGCCGCTTGCCTACCTCACCGGCGAGGCCTGGCTGCGCGGAGAGCGGTTCTTGTGTGATGCGCGCGCCCTGGTGCCACGCTCGCCGATCGCCGATCTGCTCGACAGCGATGCTCTCGAGCCATGGTTGCCCGACGCCGGCGATATCGGCACGGTGCTTGACCTGTGCACCGGCGGCGCCAGCCTGGCGATCCTGGCCGCGCATCGATTTGGACGGGCGAGCGTGATCGGCGCCGACCTGTCGACCGAGGCGCTTGCGCTTGCAGCCGAGAACATCGCCCTGCATCACCTTACCGAGCGGGTCAGCCTGCGCCAGGGGTCACTCTGGTCGCCGCTGGCAGGCAAGCGATTCGACTTGGTGCTGTGCAATCCGCCTTATGTGAATGCCGCCTCGATGGCCGAGTTGCCCGCCGAGTTTCGGCACGAGCCGGTCGGCGCGCTGGCCGGCGGCGGCGATGGCATGGACCTGATCCGCCAGATCGTGGCAGGCGCCCGGGCACATCTCAATCCCAAAGGACTGATGCTGCTCGAAGTCGGACATGAGGCACTGCATTTTGAAGCCGCTTTCGCACAGCTCGAGTTCATCTGGCTGCCCACGGCCAGCGGCGACAACAGCGTTGCCCTGATCGAACGCGACGCCCTGCCCCAGGCGTGATCCGCATCCGCAACATCAGCCTCGGACGCGGCAGCCGCATGCTGCTGCGCGATGCGAGCGCCGCGATTTCACCCGGCGAGCGGATCGCCCTGATCGGCGACAACGGCAGCGGTAAATCCACTCTGCTCGGCGCACTGGCCGGTGAGGTCGGCCTGGATGGCGGCGACATCGATGCGCCGCCGATGCGCATTGCACGCCTTGCCCAATCGATGCCCAAAGGCGAGCAGCCGGCCTGGCGCTTTGTACTCGAAGCCGATGCCGCGCTAATGCAGGCTGAAGCGTCGCTCGCCCAAGCGCAGGCCAGCGATGACGGCCATGCGATTGCCCAGGCCCACGACGACTGGCTCAACTGCGACGGCCCGTCGGCCGACGCCCGTGCACGCGAACTTCTGCATGGCCTGGGCTTTTCACCGCAGGATGCCGAGCAGTCGGTCGACCGCTTCAGCGGTGGCTGGAAGATGCGGCTCAACCTGGCCCGCGCTCTGATGGCGCCCTCCGATCTGCTGCTGCTCGATGAGCCGACCAACCATCTCGACCTCGATGCCGTGCTGTGGCTCGAGCGCCGCCTGATGCGACTGGACGCTACGCTGATCGTGGTCTCCCACGATCGCGATTTTCTCGACCGGGTGGCCACCGCCACCCTGCATCTCGATCAGGCTCAACTCGTACGCTATACCGGCGGCTACTCGGCCTGCGAGATGGCACGTGCCGAACGAGCCGCGCAACGCGAACGGGCAGTCATCACACAACAGGC
This sequence comes from Burkholderiales bacterium, assembly GCA_026399875.1. Taxonomy (GTDB): domain Bacteria; phylum Pseudomonadota; class Gammaproteobacteria; order Burkholderiales; family Burkholderiaceae_E; genus UBA4615. The sequence continues at coordinate 41,776 of JAPLQF010000024.1, forward strand.
CCGCATTGCGCACCTGCACTCTTTTGTCGAACGTTTTCGCGCCAAGGCCACCAAGGCGAAACAGGCACAAAGCCGCCTGAAGGCGCTCGAGCGAATCGAGGTGCTTGCGCCGCTTCGCCAGACGCGAGGCATCGACTTTGACTTCGTGTCGGTCGGCGACTGCCCCGACCCGCTGGTTCGGATGGACGCGGTGAAAGTCGGTTATCCGGCCAACGACGAGGGCCCCGGTCGGATGGTAATCGAGGCCGCTTCGATGACCGTGGGGCGCGGATCGCGAATCGGTGTGCTCGGTCGCAATGGTGCGGGCAAGACCACGCTGATCCGCACAGCGGTGGGCGAGCTGCCACCCCTTGGCGGCGAACTGCAGCGGGCGCGCAGCGTGCGGGTTGGCTACTTCGCACAGCAGCAGGTCGATGCGCTGAGGGCCAACGAATCGGCGCTTGCCCATATGCAACGACTGGCACCCACCGAACGCGAACAGGTACTGCGCGACTGGCTGGGTCGCTTTGGCTTTGGCGGCGAGGATGCCACCCGGGCGGTCGGGCCGATGTCGGGCGGCGAACGCGCCCGATTGGCGCTGGCCATGCTGGTCTGGGGCAAGCCGCAGTTGCTGGTCCTGGACGAGCCGACCAATCATCTCGATGCCAACACCCGCGATGCCCTGGCCGATGCCCTGGCCGAATTCGACGGCGCGCTGCTCCTGGTCTCACACGACCGCTATCTGCTTCGTGCCACGGTCGATCAGTTCGTGCGGGTGGCCGATGGCAGCGTCTCGGCCTTCGATGGCGATCTCGACGACTATGCCCAGTGGCTGATTCAGCGCCCCAACGCCGGGCCGCCGCCGGCAGCAGGCGATCCGAAGGCCTCAGCGCAAAATGATGCCGGCAACCCACAGGCGCGACGATCAACCGAGGGCAGCACCGCCACCCGACGCGATGACCGGCGAATCGCCGCCCAGCAGCGCAGCCAGCTGGCCGCGCAGCGACGCCCCCTGCAACGTCGGCAGGAGTCGATCGAAAAGGAACTGGCCGATACGCAAACTCGGATCATGCTGATCGATCAGCGCCTGGCCGAACCCGACGCCTACAAGGATTCGGCTGCAGCGTCGGCGCTGGCCCGCGAGCGCAACGCGCTGGCACAGCAGCGTGACCTGCTCGAAGACACCTGGATCGAGCTCGGCAGCCAGATCGAGGCGCTGGATCAGGGTAACGACGCCTGAGCGACCTTGGTGGCACTTGCCCCGGTGCGTCGGCCACCCGCCACGATCCGCTGCCCTGTGGCCTTGACCCTCAGGGCTTGGCCATCTGCGCCCGCAATTCGGCGTTGGCCTTGCGATCGGCCATCACCTTGATCACCGATGCCCGCTGCGACATCTCCTTGACATAGTCGCGCGCCGGCGAGCCGGCCAGCGGATCGTCACCCCAGACGGCTTTGGCTGCCTGCGAGATCAGCGGCAAACTGACAATCGCCGCGCAGTCAGCCACCGTGAACGCATCACCCGCCACATAGGGCGAAAACTTGGCGAGCTTGAGAAATGCGCCGACATTTCGCTCGAGCTCCTTGCGGGTTGCATCGATCACCGACTGCTCGACCTTGCCGCCGAAAAAGGCCTGCGAATAGACACGCCGTGCGACCAGTTCGAGATGCAGTTCGAGGTAGACGATCAGCTCGCGAACTTTCGCGCGTGCGAAGGGATCGGCCGGCCACAGCGATGGCGAAGGCTGCAAATCCTCGATGTATTCCATGATGACCGCCGATTCGCTCAAAGGGCCTTGCGGCGTGCGAATGAACGGCACCTTGCCAAGAGGACTCTGGGCAAGCGTTGCCTCGTCCTTGGTCGCCCAGTTGAGTTCCTCCTCAAACGGCATGCCCTTTTCGAGCAGGGCGATCTTGACCTTGTTGTAGTAATTGCTGAGCGCGAATCCGCAAAGGGTGATCATTTTCTGATGTCTCCTGTCTGGTTGATCGGTTTAAGGAAGCCATCCCAAAGGGTACAGAATTGCGACGGGTATTGTGCTGTGGCCGCCGGCCGAGCGATCACCATCCAAAGAGCCCGGTTCTGACAAGCGCCAGACAGACCGCCCAGCCCGCCACGACCAGCAGCGTGTAATAGAGCCTGCCGAGTCTGCTGCGCGCCTGATGGCGCCAGATCTGAATCATCGCAAGTGTCATCAGCAGCATCGATGCTGCATAAGGCAGCAACCACCAGGTCAGCGACTTCACGCCCATCGGCAGCGCCCCGACCAGCAATAAAAACTGGTTGCGACCGATTTCGCCGGCCAGCTGTCGCAGCGCAAACAACAGAAAACCCAGCAGCGTCAGACCGGCAAGCACCGGTATCCAGGGTGCGGCCGCCAGCAAGCGTCCTGCCCATCCCTGCGGAGGCTGCCAGGTACGCGCCCGAAAGACCCGAACGATCTCGGTGACGCTGTAGACCGGAATGGCGCTGAACAGAAGCAGCAGCGCGAAAGCGACCACCGCCGCCGGGCCGGCGAGCGCGGCGAGATTCTCCTGAATGCTCGAGCTGGTACTCGCACTGCCGCGCCGAACCGGCAGACTCACCAGCTGATCAGGCGTATAGAACACCGGAGCAGCCTCGTTGGCACAGGCCGCCTGCGGGCGAGCATCAGGATTGTCGAGAAAGGCCGAAATCAGCTGGTTGGCGCACGGCAGCAGGAAGGCCTGGCCATGAGCGCCGCGTGCGAAGGTGACCGATTGAGCCCGCGACAGGTGACTGGCGACCCGCTGCGCATGCGCCGGGGGCGTGATCGGATCGAAGTTGCCTGACATCAGCAGGGTCGGAATATCGGAGCGCACCGGTTCAAGCAGCGATTTGTCGAGCAGCCCGATGCCCCAGTCCCGACAGATTTCCAGGATCTGTTTGCCGTCTTCCGCCGCTTCATCGGCAAGTCGCTTGATCACACCCGGAAATTTCAATGCCGCATCCGGTGTATCGCCATACTCAGAGCACACCACGGCCATGTACATGCCGTCAGCCATGTCGCTGCGCGAAGCCTGCATCAGCTGAACGAAATTGATCGCGAAACTGTAGTCACCCCGCTCGGCGCGCTCGATGATGTAGGGCACCAGTGGCACGGCCTCGCGAGAATAGATCAACTGATAGAGCGCGCCATCGAGGTCGCGACCGCTCATGGTGTCAGCTTCAGCGGGAGGGCTGGCAGGGCGGGCCTTGCCCAGCAGCGGGCCGCTTGGGGCGGGGAGCGCCACCGGCGATTTGTCGAGCTTGTCCAGCAAGGCGAGATAGCGATCGCCCAGTCCCGGGTAGGCGAGATTGCAGGCCTGCGATTCGCGGCAGGCGCTTGAGAACTGCTCCATGACCCGCTGCTTGACCACCGGCACGTCGGTCACCAGGCTGAATCCCAGCGGCACCACCGCATCAAGAATCACCGCCCGTAAATGCTGCGGGCGCTCACGCATCAGGAACTGACCCAGCTCGGTACCGTAGGACACACCGTAAAAATTGAATTTTTCATAGCCGAGCGCCGCACGGATCGCATCGGCATCACGCGCATTTTCGAGCGAGTTGAACGCGGACAGATCCCCCGCTTCGGCCTTGAGGCGTTTGCCGCACTGCGCCAGCGCCTCGCGCTCCTGTTCAGGCTTGGCGTTCGCCGGTAACCTCGTCGCCTCTCGGCACTGCAGCCGTGGTTGCGAAAAGTAGGTGCCACGCTGATCCCAGAGCACCAGATCCCGATTGAGGACCGGGCGTTTTGCCTGATCGGCGAGCAGGACCTGCGCGAAGCCACCGATTGTCGAGCCGCCGGGCCCACCCTGGGCGAGAAAGAGGGGATCCGGCTTTCGATTGACCTGGTCTGCCGCCGGAATCAGGACCACCGCAAGACGGATGCGAGGTGAATCGGTCTTGCCATGGCGCAGTGGCACCGAGACATAACCGCACAGCGCGTCACCCTCCTTTTCGCCGAGCTTGAAGATTCCGCAGTCTTCCGGCGACCAGTCGGCGCTGAAGCCGGCGTCGCGGGCACGGTGGCTGGTGGCCGCGGTCGCGGGTTGCCCGACCAGGCTGAGGAGCGTCGTGAGAACCGTGAGGATCACTGCAAACCGACTCGCCAGGCGGGCTGGCCCGCTTCGTCGGCTTTCCTGCCTGCGGGGGAGCCCACAAATCCAGGCCCGGCCGCGCGCGCAGGCGCCCTGAATGTCTCGATGTAAGTTGACCATCAACGCTCCTGCTTCTTGATCGAAAGCCTGGCACTTGCCGCATGAGGGCCGCAGTGTCCCATACCGAGTTTTCAGCCAGCAGGATCGCGTGTCATTTCCGGCAGGTCCCAGACCGACCAGCCGTCTCGCCACTGCCTGCAAGGGCCCTTCCCCGCAAGCCGGCAACCATCATCGTCAAGGTACAATCCAGAGGATGAAAACAGTCGAATCAGCAGTGATCGGCGTTGTCGGCGCCGGCGCAATGGGACGGGGTATCGCGCAACTTTTTGCGCAGGCGGGGCACCGGGTCCTTCTTCACGATGCCGCGCCTGGCGCGGCGATCGCGGCACAGGCCTCGGTGGCCGAGGCGATCGGCAAGCTGGCCGACAAAGGCAAGATCACCCGCGAGGCCTTCGACGACACGCTGGCACGCCTGCAGCCGGTCGCAGCGCTTTCCGAGCTTGCCCCGGCCGATGTCGTGATCGAAGCCATCGTCGAAGACCTCGCGGTCAAGAAGCGCCTCTTTGCCGAACTCGAAGGCCTTGTTGCGCCCGACGCAGTGCTGGTGTCCAACACCTCCTCGTTGTCGGTTACCGCGATTGCATCAGCCTGCCGCCATCCCGAGCGGGTCGCCGGTTATCACTTCTTCAATCCTGTGCCGCTGATGAAGGTGGTCGAGGTCATCCGTGGTGCCCGCACCGCGGCCGCCACCGTCGAGACCCTGCTTGCGATCACGCGACGCACCGGACACGCGCCGGTCATCGCGCAGGACGCCCCGGGATTCTTGATCAACCATGCCGGCCGCGGTTACGGCACCGAGGCGCTGAAACTGGTTGGCGAAGGCGTCACCGACCCCTTTACCGTCGATCGCATCATGCGCGAACAGGTCAATTTCGGCGGTGCGGGCTTCAAGCTTGGGCCCTTCGAGTTGCTCGACCTGACCGGTCTCGATGTCTCGCATCCGGTCATGGAGTCGATCTACCGGCAGTTCTACGACGAGCCGCGGTTTCGCCCCTCGGCGCTGGCCGCCCAGCGAGTAGCGGGCGGCCTGCTCGGTCGCAAGACCGGCGAAGGCTTTTATCGCCACGAGGGCGGCCAGCAAGTCGCGGTGCCGGAAGCCGATCCCCCCGCGCTGGCCGGTCCGCCGCCTTTCGCGCGAGTCTGGGTGGCGCCCGGCCCACAGCGATCGGCCCTTTGCGAGCTGGTGGCTGCGCTCGGTGCACCACTCGACAATCACGATACGCCTGGTGCCGACAGTCTGGTGCTGATCGCGCCGCTTGGCATTGACGCCACCGCCGCGGTCAGCGAAGCGCATCTGCCGGCTGAGCGCAGCATTGCCATCGACACGCTCTTTCCTTTCGGCGCAAAAGCCTGCCGGCGCCGTGTCCTGATGTCGACCCCGGCCACCGACCCATTACTGGCGATGGCCGCTCAGCGACTCTTCATGGCCGACGGCGCCCGGGTCAGCCTGGTGCGCGACAGCACCGGCTTTGTTGCACAGCGCATCGTGGCGATGATGGTGGCGGTGTCCTGCGAGATCGCGCAGCAACGCATCGCCGATCCTGCCGACATCGACCTCGCAGTGCGCCTTGGGCTCGGTTATCCGATGGGCCCGCTGTCGATGGGCGATGCGCTGGGCGCAGCCACCGTCGCGCAAGTGCTGACCGGCATCCATTCGGTCACCGCCGACCCCCGTTACCGCCCGAGCCTGTGGCTGCGTCGCCGCGCCCAACTGGGCCTTTCCCTGTTGCACAGCGACTGAGCAGTCAGACGCGGCAGCGACCCTGCAAAAGCTCGGTCAAACAATCTGGATGGAGACACCATGAGCAGCGAGAACCTCGACAGCAACATCGGGACCCAGGCGGTCTCTGAACGCCAGCGCTTCGATGTCGGCGCGCTCGAAGCCTGGATGCGAGACCATGTCGAAGGCTTTCGCGGGCCGGTCACCGCCGAACAGTTCAAGGGCGGGCAGTCAAACCCGACCTTCAAGCTCACCACGCCCGGCCACAGCTATGTCATGCGATCAAAGCCCGGACCGGCCGCAAAGCTGCTTCCCTCGGCGCACGCGGTCGAGCGCGAATTCCGGGTGCTCGCAGCACTCGCCGACACCGATGTTCCGGTGGCGCGGGTCTATGGTCTGTGCGAAGACGAAGGCGTGATCGGACGCGCCTTCTACATCATGGATTGCGTCGATGGCCGCGTGCTCTGGGACCAGTCCCTGCCCGGCCTGTCGAATGCCGAGCGCGGCCAGATCTACGACGAGATGAACCGGATCATGGCGGCGCTGCACAACGTCGACATTGCCAAAGTCGGGCTGACCGACTTCGGCAAGCCGGGCAACTACTTTGCCCGCCAGATCGGGCGCTGGTCGAAGCAGTATCAGTTGTCGCAGACCGAAAAGATCGACGAGATGGACGAGCTTCTGGCCTGGCTTCCCTCTCACATCCCCGAAGGCGACGAGAACTCGATCGTGCATGGCGACTATCGGCTCGACAACATGATCTTCGATCGTAATCAGCCGAAGGTTCTGGCAGTGCTCGACTGGGAGCTGGCGACAATCGGTCATCCGCTGGCCGACTTTTCCTATCACTGCATGAGCTGGCGTATTCCGCCCGGTCAGTTCCGTGGCATTGCAGGCATTGACATTGCAGCCTTGGGCATTCCCTCCGAGGCCGAGTACATCCGACGCTATTGCGAGCGTACGAATCGCAGCGGCATCGGCCACTGGGATTTCTATCTCGCCTATAACGCGTTCCGACTGGCCGCGATTTTGCAGGGCATCGTCAAGCGCGCACTCGACGGCACCGCCTCGAGCCCGCAGGCGCTCGACCAGGCCAAGCGCGTCAGGCCGCTTGCCCAGATTGCCTGGGCGGCTGCGCAAAAGGTGCGCTGACACGAATCCGGCGAAGCAACGTCCCCCGGCAGACCGCGGTCTGCCCAACCTCCTGGAGTGCTGCAACGATGATCGACGTCTATTCATGGGCCACACCGAACGGCCACAAGGTCCACATCATGCTAGAGGAGTGCGGCCTGCCCTATGCCGCGCACGCCGTCGACATCAGCGCCGGCGAGCAGTTCTCGCCCGACTTTCTGGCCATCAGCCCGAACAACCGCATTCCTGCCATCACCGATCCCGATGGTCCTGACGGCGAGCCGATCTCGCTCTTCGAGTCGGGCGCCATCCTGCTCTATCTTGCCGGCAAGACCGGGCGATTCCTGCCCCGCTCCACCCGAGGCAAGTATCAGGCTTTGCAGTGGCTGATGTTCCAGATGGCCAGTGTCGGTCCGATGCTCGGCCAGACGCATCACTTCCGGGCCTATGCGCCAGAGAAAGTCGAGTATGCGATCAACCGTTTTTCCAATGAAGCCAGGCGGCTTTATGGCGTGATGGACAAGCAGCTGGCCACCAATGACTATATTGCCGGCAAGGAATACACCATCGCCGACATGGCAGTCTGGCCATGGCTGCGGTCGCATGAAAGACAGGGCATCGACCTCGGCGAGTTCCCCAACGTCAAGGCGTGGTTCGAGGCGATCGGCAACCGTCCCGCTGTGCAGCGCGGCATCACCGTCCTGGCCGATCGGCGCAAACCCGAACTCGATCAGGCTGCCCGCGAGATCCTGTTCGGCAATACCCAGTACGCCAAACGCTGAGGATCCAGGTGTTGCATGCTGCGCTGCCCGAGGCCCGCGCGACGCAGGGCCCGGAAGGCGCGCCGCGCGATTACTGCAAGGGCTGCTTGAGCGCTGCCGGCAAGGCAATCGACATGACGTCGATGCCTTCCTCGGCCAGATCCCTGGCTTCCTGCACGCTGGCCACACCTCGGATCGCGCGCTCGGGCGCCTCGTTGTAGTGAATACGCCGGGCTTCCTGGGCAAAACGATCGCCAACGTCTTCGGTACTCGCGATCAGCTTGCGAGCCATATCGATCAGCCTTGCCTGAAGCTCGCGCGGATCGAGCGCGGCCGCACTCTGCTCGCTGGCGCCAGGAGGCTGCGACACCAGACCGCGTTCAGCGCTGCTGCGATCGGCGACTGGCCGCTCGCTGGCGCCCGACAGATTCAGGCGCGGCGCCGATGGCATGCGTCGAATAGTGGTGCTGGCGCACATCGGACACTCGATGAGATGGCGAGCCAGTTGCGTGTCATAGTCCTGCGCCGACCCAAACCAGCCTTCGAAGGCATGGTCGTGTTCGCAGGCGAGATTGAAGACTTTCATGGACGCCAGAAATGAAGGACCCGGCAATTGCGCCGATTGAAGAGGTAGTGGCTCGACTGGACGAATTCAATGCCGTCATCGATGCCCGCAGCCCCTCAGAATACGCCGAAGATCGCCTTCCTGGCGCGATCAATGCGCCGGTGCTCGATGATGCACAGCGAGCCCTGGTCGGTACCACCCACGCCCAGATCGGTGCTTTCGAAGCCCGCAGGCTCGGCGCGGCCATCGCTGCCCGCAATATCGGCGACCAGATCGATCGCCTGTTTGCCGAGCGCGATCGCGACTTTCGGCCTTTGGTCTATTGCTGGCGAGGCGGTCAGCGCTCAGGGTCACTGGCCACGGTCATGGCTCGCATCGGTTGGCGAACAACGGTGATCGAGGGCGGATACCGCGCCTTCAGGCGCCATGTGATCGCCGAGCTCGAAACCTTGCCCAAGCCCTTGCGACTGATCGTGGTGGGTGGCCGAACCGGCAGCGCCAAGAGCCGTCTTCTTGAGCAGATCGGGTTGAAAGGCGGTCAGGTGCTCGATCTCGAAAAGCTTGCCAGCCATCGAGGATCGCTGCTCGGCGGCCTGCCCACCGAAACGCAGCCCGGTCAGAAGCGATTCGAAACCATGCTCTGGGAAAGGCTGCGCGGCTTTTCTACCGGGCAACCGGTCTTCGTCGAATCCGAAAGCCGCAAGATCGGTCAATGCCAGATCCCCGGCGCACTGATCGAGGCAATCAGGGCATCGCAGGTGGCCATCGTCGAGGCACCGATTGAGGTGCGCAGCCATTTTCTGCTCGACGAGTACCAGCACTTCCTGAAAGACGTGCCGCGGCTCTTCACCCTTCTGGACTATATGACGCCTCTGCACGGTGCACGACGCATCGGAGAATGGAAGACGCTGGTCGACACCGACCATTGGCCGGAGCTGGTCGAACGACTGCTGCTCGAGCATTACGACCCGAGCTACGATCGATCGATGAAACGCAATTTCGATCAGCTCGCAGCAGCGCCTGTTGTCAGGCTTGCTGCCACGACGCCAGCCGCGCTGGATCAGGCAGCCGATGAGTTGATCAGGCTGGGAGAGTCAAAGCCAGGCTGAGGCCTCAGGGCTGACGGGCGTCACCGCTCTTGTTGACCGGATCTGCAGCGCGCTCCACTTTCGAACGCGCCTTGATCGCATCGATATAGCTGACGGTGTCCTGCTGCCCCACGACGCGCAGCAATTGCTGCCCGATCGACGCCTGGCGAAGGGCGAGCATCGCCTGTTCGGCAGGGATGATGCGAGTCAGCCAGACCAGCGCATGGCCGTCTGCACCCAGATCGACCGTCCCGTAGGTCGGCAGCGGCTGAGCCGGCAATCGATAGACCGCCTCAATCGCCCCGGCGGGCAAGCCCTCAGCCGTCGCGCGAGTCACCGCGCGAGGCGCAGAAAAACCAGCGTCATCGGACTTACCTGCCTTGAGTGCGGCGAGCCGCGCCTCGGCAGCCGCCTTGGCAAGCGCGCCGGCTTCCTGGGCGATGACCTTCTGGCGCACCTCATCGCGAACTGTATCGAGCGCCCTGATCTGGGCCGGCTTGTACTCGACGACGCGCGCCGACGCCATCAGCCCCGGGGCAATCTCGATGGCCTCTGTATTGCGCTTGTTGCGCACCACATCCTCATTGAAGATCGCCGACAGCAGCCGGGCATTGGCAAGCGGCGAACCCGGTGCGGCGCCAGGCGACGGCTGGCGGGTCACACCGTCGGCCGAGCGGATCTGCAGCTTGTACTTGTCGGCAGCGGGTTTGAGCGAGTCGGACTGCTCGTAGACCGTGTTGGTGAAGGAATCGGCCGACTCGGCAAACTTCTGTCCGGCCTGCTGGAGCCGAACTTCCTTATCGATCTCGGCACGCACCGACTCAAAGGACTTCTCGGTTGCCGGGCGCACCGCGGTCAGCTGGATGATGTGCTGTCCGAACTCGGTTTCAATCGGACCGACAATATCGCCGTCCTTGATTGAAAACACCGCATCGGCAAAGGGCTTGACCATCATGCCACGTGCAAAAAAACCGAGGTCACCGCCCTGTGAGGCCGATCCCGGATCGTCGGATCTGGACTTGGCGAGCGCAGCAAACTGGCCGGGATCGGCCTTGACCCTGGCAAGCAGCTCTTTGGCTTTTTCAAGCGCTTCAGGGCTGGCCTTGACCAGAATATGCCGGGCGCGCCTCTCCTCGGGAACACCGAACCGCGATTTGTTCTGTTCGTAGTAAGTCTTGAGGTCTTCTTCGCCCACCACGACCTGATCGGCCAGGCTTTCACGACTGAGCACCAGATACTCGATGCGCGCAGATTCGGGCGTCTCGAACTCCTTCTGATGACCATCGTAGTAGGCCTTGATCTGCGCCTCGCCCGGGTTCACGCGCGATGCGTAGTCAGCGGCCGGAAAGCGAAGAAATCGAATCTCGCGGCCTTCTGCCTGCAGTGCGACGACGGCGTCGCGAACCGACCTGGGAAGGATGGCCGACCCATCGACCGAATCGGGCAGCGCCTGCATTGCAAGCTCGCTGCGGATACGCGACTCGAAGACCGCAGGCGTCAGGTTCTGCGCACTCAGCAAGGCCTTGTACCGCGGCTCATCGAAGCTGCCATCCGGCTTGCGCAGTCCGGGAACACTGAGGATGTACTGCCGGACCTGCTCATCGGTGACGACAATCTTGCGCTGGGCTGCATCGGCGGCGATCGCTTTTTGCGCGATCAGCCCGTCAAGCACTTCCTTGCGGGCTTCGGGTGTGTCGAAGAGCTTGGCATCAAGCGTGTCGCCCATCATCTGACGCATCTGATCGATGCGCTGTCGCATCGCCTGGTCAAACTCGGACTGCGTAATCGGCACACCGCCGACCGAGGCAAGACCGGTATCGCGAGACGAGGTGCCCTGGTAACCGGAAATCCCGAAAAACACGAATGCCGGAAGGATGAGGATCAGCAGCACGAGCTGCAGCAGGCGCTGATGTTTTCGAACGGCGTCAAACATGGGCTGGGCTCTTTTCGGAAGCGACTAGCAAAAAGGGGCGAACTCTCGTTCGCCCCTTGCTTGCGTCATCAGTCTGGCGGAGTGGACGGGGCTCGAACCCGCGACCCCCGGCGTGACAGGCCGGTATTCTAACCAACTGAACTACCACTCCTGAATATCTCACTGCACCGCTCAGGCCAAGCGGCTCACTAGACCTAGCCTGAACCTTGGCGACAAGCCTTCGATATTACCACAATCGAATCCGCGAGGAAATCGAGTGCTGATCATCCGCATGCAAGGCCGAACGGTGTCGTGAACACCCCTACTGCGCCTGCTTCGGCACGCCCTGCAGCCAGGTCCTGAAGTCTTCCTTCCACCATTTCGCCTGCGCGGTGGTGCCATGCCCGGCGGTTTGCGCACTACCTGGAACGACCAGCAGCCTGGCATGTGAAATGCGCGCCATCTCGCTTTCCATCACGCCCAACTGAGGTGGATTTCGCTCGTCGTCGGCCGAATTGATCGCCATCACATAAGCCTGGATTCGTTGCAGACCGGGTGAGGGGTCATAGTCCCGAGACGCATCCCACTGATAGACATGGTCGTTGGCATCACCGGTGAAGCTTGCCTTCAACCGTGCGTCCAGCAGCGCATCAGCCTTGGCACGTGTGGGTGCCGCGGCATAGAGCGCCTGATCGCCACCGTTCGTGGCAACACCATACATCACCGAAGCGAACTGCAGGCTGGCAGGCTGCGCGGTGTAGTCACCACCCCGATAAGCCGGATCGTTGCGAACCGAGTCGATGATGAGTCGGCGCGTCATCCAGTTGCGACCCGACATCGCCACCGGCATCGAGGCCATCGGCACCACCGCATCCATGGCCTTGGGATAGCGGCTGGCCCAGATCCAGGCCTGCATGCCGCCCATCGAATTGCCGAGCACCAGACGCAGATGCCTGATGCCCAAGCCTTCGGTCATCAGTCGGTATTGCGCATCGACCATATCCTCATAGTTATAGCGCGGGAATCTTGCCCGCAGGCCATCCGAGGGCTTGCTTGAATCGCCGGTGCCAATCGAGTCGGGCAGGATGATGAAGTAGCGGGCCGCATCCAGCGGCTGACCCGGGCCGAACATCTGGTCGGCAAATGCGGCGCTCAGAAAATTGCTGCCGTTGCCGGTCGTGCCATGCAACAGCATCACGGCTTCGCCTGCAGGATTGCCCAAGGTGCGGTAGGCGATCGTCAACGCAGGCAGGGTCTCGCCGGTATGAAACCTGAAGTCACGCGCGACCCAGGTCGCGGCTTTCACCATCCGGCGTGCGGCAGGTGCCTGCGCCGCAGGGGGCGTCGCAGCTTGCGACGCCTTGGGCTGAGGCATCACAGGCGTCTGGGCACAGGCCGCCAATACCGCTGCGGCCACGGCGGCCAGGATCGACAGTCGTGACAAGGCAAGCAGGGATCGCATGAAGGGTCTCCGAAAGCATGTTGGCCAAAGCGGGGCCGTCTGCCCGCCAGCGTATTTGATACTGCATGAAGCGGTGCCTCGCGAGCAGGCGCGTTTCAAGGATGCTCGATTCGGCTTGCAC
>JAPLQF010000024.1:54747-135148 GCA_026399875.1 Burkholderiales bacterium
CACGGGACAGGTCTGCGCCGCGGTCGGGGCGAGGCTTTGTCCGCAGGCATCTGCAAATGATCGCCAGGGGCTCACGCTGATTGGGATGGTGGGTGCTGAGGGGCTCGAACCCCCGACCTACGCCTTGTAAGGGCGCCGCTCTACCAACTGAGCTAAGCACCCAGACAGCGTGAAGACCTTAACACAGGGCAGTTTGGCCCATCAAGAAGGCACCGTGCCCGAGCCGCTTTCGCAGTTCGGGCATGGTCGGCCTACGTCAGATCAGGCCCAGAGGCCCGTTCAGTGTTTGACCACCAGGGTCGGACCCACTGCCTCAGCCGCCGGCGTGGCCGTCGCCGGAGCCGCGGCATCCGCCGGGGCTGCAACAACCTCCTCCTCTGGCAAGGGAGCGGGCATGCGCTCGAGTGCGACTTCCAGTACCCGATCGATCCATTTCACCGGAATGATTTCGAGACGATTCTTGACGTTGTCAGGAATCTCGGCGAGATCCTTCGCGTTTTCCTCGGGGATCAGCACGGTCTTGATGCCACCGCGATGCGCAGCAAGCAGCTTTTCCTTCAGGCCGCCAATCGGCAGCACCTCGCCTCGCAGCGTGATCTCACCGGTCATGGCGACATCGGCGCGAACCGGAATATCGGTCAGCATCGAGACCAGAGCCGTGGTCATTGCGATACCGGCAGACGGCCCGTCCTTGGGTGTTGCGCCCTCGGGCACATGGATGTGAATGTCGAGGTTTTCGTGGAAGCCCGCCTTGATGCCCAGACGCTGCTGGCGCCTGCGCACCACGGTCATGGCGGCCTTGATCGACTCCTGCATCACATCGCCGAGTTTGCCGGTGAAGGTGGTCTTGCCCTTGCCGGGCACCGCAACCGCTTCGATGGTCAGCAACTCGCCGCCGACCTCGGTCCAGGCAAGCCCGGTGACCTGACCGACCTGATTCTCCTTCTCGGCGATACCGAACGAGAAGCGACGCACGCCGAGGAACTTGTCGAGATTTTTCGGCGTGACCGCGACCTTCTTGTCGTCCTTCTTGAGCAGCAGAGTCTTGACCACCTTGCGGCAGATCTTCGAGAGCTCTCGCTCGAGCGCCCGCACACCGGCTTCCCGGGTGTAGTAGCGAACGATGTCGCGCAAGGCTGTCTCGGAGACGGTGAGTTCACCCGGCTTCAGGCCATTGTTCTTCTGCTGCTTGGGCAGGAGATAGCGCTGGGCAATGCTGGTCTTCTCGTCTTCTGTATAGCCCGACAGCCGAATGACCTCCATCCGGTCGAGCAGCGCCGGCGGAATATTCAGCGAGTTGGCGGTCGCCACGAACATCACATCCGACAGGTCGTAGTCGACCTCGACGTAGTGGTCGACGAAGGTATGGTTCTGTTCCGGGTCGAGCACCTCGAGCAGCGCCGACGACGGATCACCGCGGAAGTCCATTCCCATCTTGTCGACTTCGTCGAGCAGGAAGAAGGGATTGCGGACACCGACCTTCGCGATGTTCTGCAGGATCTTGCCCGGCATCGAACCGATATAGGTGCGCCGATGGCCACGAATCTCGGCCTCGTCGCGCACACCACCGAGTGCCATGCGCACAAACTTGCGATTGGTGGCGCGCGCAATAGACTGGCCCAGAGAGGTCTTGCCAACACCAGGCGGCCCGACCAGGCACAGGATCGGCGCCTTGAGTTTGTCGACACGCTGCTGCACAGCAAGATACTCAAGGATGCGCTCCTTGACCTTGTCCAGACCGAAATGATCCTGGTCGAGCACCGCCTCGGCATTGGCCAGATCGTTGTTGACCTTGCTCTTCTTGCGCCAGGGCAGACCGACCAGCACGTCGATGTAGTTGCGAACGACCGTGGCCTCTGCCGACATCGGTGACATGAGCTTGAGCTTCTTGAGCTCGGCCTCGGCCTTCTTGCGAGCCTCGACCGGCATGCGGGCCAGGCGGATCTTCTTCTCGATCTCTTCCATGTCGGCGCCGTCTTCTCCTTCGCCGAGCTCCTTCTGGATCGCCTTGACCTGCTCGTTGAGGTAGTACTCGCGCTGGCTTTTTTCCATCTGGCGCTTGACGCGACCGCGGATGCGCTTTTCGACCTGCAGGATGTCGAGCTCGGTCTCGATCTGGGCCAGCAGTTTTTCAAGCCGCTCACCAATCGCAAGGGTCTCGAGAATGTCCTGCTTCTGCTCGATCTTGATCGGCAAGTGGGCTGCAATCGTGTCGGCCAAACGACCGGCATCATCGATGCCGCCAAGCGAGGTGAGGATCTCGGGCGGGATCTTCTTGTTGAGCTTCACATACTGGTCGAACTGGGCCAGGATCGCGCGGCGCAGCGCTTCGACCTCGGCACCCGGATCGGGACCTTCGTCGATGCCGGTAACGTCGCAGGTGAAATGCGCGCCGCTGTCGTCGATGCCCGACAGATGCGCCCGATGAGAGCCTTCGATAAGCACTTTGACCGTGCCATCAGGAAGCTTGAGCATCTGAAGAATGTTGGAGACGCAACCGATTTCATAAATGTCGGCTGCTACAGGATCGTCTTTCGACGCGTTTTTCTGGGCGACCAGCATGATGCTCTTGCCAGCCTCCATCGCCGCTTCAAGTGCCTTGATGGACTTGGGGCGCCCGACAAAGAGCGGAATCACCATATGCGGAAAAACCACTACATCGCGCAGGGGCAGCAGCGGTAGTGACTGGAACACAACGGGCGTGGATTCAGACATCGGGAGGATTCCTTTTGGACGGCGAACCATCAGGAGCTTGGGACAAGTGTGACCGTTTCAAGCATACGCCGATTGGAGAGCGAGAAAGCTCACAGAAGCAGGAGATGGCTGCCGATGATCGGTCAATGCAAACCGACTGGAACGCTCGGTATTGCACAAAGCGTCCTGCCTGGGCTGTTCACGCTTGTTGATTCCATGCCGCGAGAAGCCGGTGCCAGACAGCGCCGGCAAAGATCAGCGCGATGAAAATCGCGCTGTCGAATCACGCAGCGGTGCCGTGCAGGCAAGACTCAGTTGGCGCCGGCCACCTTGGGAGCATCGGCATAGATGATGAGCGGCTGGCCTTCGCCGTCGATCGCATTTTCGTCGATCACGACCTTCTGCACGTTCTGCAGGGTCGGCAACTCGAACATGATGTCGAGCAGCACATGCTCGAGAATGGATCGCAGACCTCGCGCGCCGGTCTTGCGTTTGAGCGCTTTGCGGGCAATCGCAAGCATCGCAGCAGGTCGGATCTCGAGCTCGGCGCCTTCCATTGCGAAGAGCTTCTGGTATTGCTTGACCAGCGCGTTCTTGGGCTCGACCAGGATCTCGATCATGGCCTCTTCGTTGAGCTCATCGAGCGTTGCAACGACCGGGAGACGCCCGACCAACTCGGGGATCAGGCCGAACTTGATGAGGTCCTCAGGTTCGACTTCACGAAGCACCGCTCCGACTGCACGCTCCGAGGCGCTGCGAACCTCGGCACCAAATCCGATACCGCTTCGCTCCGAGCGATTGCGAATGACTTTCTCGAGGCCGTCGAAAGCGCCACCACAAATGAACAGGATATTGGTGGTGTCGATCTGAACGAAGTCCTGATTGGGATGCTTGCGTCCGCCCTGCGGGGGTACCGAGGCCACCGTGCCTTCGATGAGCTTGAGCAAGGCCTGCTGCACACCCTCGCCTGAGACATCACGCGTGATGCTGGGGTTGTCGGACTTGCGGGAAATTTTGTCGATCTCGTCGATATAGACGATGCCGTTCTGGGCCTTCTCGACTTCGTAATTGCAGTTTTGCAGCAGCTTCTGAATGATGTTCTCGACATCTTCGCCGACATAACCCGCTTCGGTGAGCGTGGTGGCATCGGCGATGACGAAGGGCACATTGAGCATGCGGGCGAGCGTCTGGGCGAGCAGCGTCTTACCGCTGCCGGTGGGGCCGACCAGCAGGATATTGCTCTTGGCAAGCTCGACTTCTTCTTTCTTGCCCTTGTGGCGAAGACGCTTGTAGTGGTTGTAGACCGCGACCGCAAGAATTTTCTTGGCGATGTTCTGACCGATGACGTACTGGTCGAGAATCGCGCAGATCTCGTGGGGCGTCGGCAGGCCGGCCTTGAAGGCAGACTGGGTATCAGCCTGGGTCTCGTCGCGAATGATGTCATTGCACAGCTCGATGCATTCATCGCAGATGAAGACCGAGGGCCCGGCGATGAGCTTTCTGACCTCATGCTGGCTCTTGCCGCAGAAGGAGCAGTAGAGCAGCTTTTCGCTCGAACCCTTTTTCTCAGACATGGTCACTCCGCCACAGAACCAGCATTGCCCGAACGCCCCGACCTGAAGAAATGATCACGCCGGAGCCGACTCTGAGCGGCTTGCGAGGGTCCGATCGATCAGTCCGTAGCTTACCGCATCTTCCGCCGACAAGAAGTTGTCACGGTCGGTATCACGAGCGATACGCTCTATTGGCTGACCAGTGGCTTCCGCCATCAAGCGGTTGAGCCTTTCGCGCAGATAAAGAATCTCTTTGGCCTGGATCTCGATATCGGAAGCCTGACCCTGCGCGCCGCCCGAGGGCTGATGAATCATGATGCGCGAATTGGGCAGCGCATAACGCTTGCCCTTGGCACCAGCTGCCAGCAAAAAAGCGCCCATGCTCGCCGCAATGCCCATGCACAGCGTCGAGACATCGGGCTTGATGAAGCGCATGGTGTCGAACATCGCCAGGCCGGCCGAGACCGATCCGCCCGGAGAATTGATATAGAGACTGATGTCCTTGTCGGGATTTTCAGACTCGAGAAAGAGAAGCTGGGCGACGACCAGATTGGCGGTCTGATCCATGACCGGGCCAACCAGACTTGTGTTCAGCCGTTAGCGGCCATCAATTCGTCGAAGCTCACCGGCTTGTCGGTCACGGTTGCCTTAGACAAAGCCCAGTCGACGACATTCTGCTCGACAACCATCGCCTCGACTTCGGCAAGACGCTCGCGGTCGCTGAAATACCAGCGAATGACTTCACCCGGATTCTCATAAGACTTGGCAAATTCCTCGATGCGCTTGCGCAACTGATCGGGCTTGGCCTGCAAGCCGCTGCCCTTGACGATCTCGCCAACAATCAGCCCGAGACGCACACGCTTGTTGGCAGCCTCGATGAAGGCATCGGGCGGGATCGGCATGTTGGCAACATCCATGCCGCGCTGCTTGAAGTCGGCCTTGGCCCGCTCGGCAAGTACTTCGGACTCGGATCTGGCGAGTGCCTTGGGTACCTCGAACTCGGCCAGCTTCGGCAAGGCCTCCATGACGGCGGTCTTGTTGAGATTGGCCAGACGCTGGCCGACTTCGCGCTCGAGATTGCCGCGCACATCGCTGCGAAGCTTGACGAGATCGCCGTCGGCCACACCGAGTGCCACTGCGAAATCGGCATCGAGTGCCGGCAGACGCGGGGATTCGACCTTGCGCACGGTCACTTCGAACTGAGCGGTCTTGCCGGCCAGATCGGGCGCTGAATAGTCCGCCGGAAACGCGACCTCGAAGGTGACTTTCGAATCAGCCGAAGCGCCACGAACGCCGGACTCGAAGTCGCTCAACATGCGGCCCTCGCCAAGCACGAAGGGGAAGTCGGTGGCTGAACCGCCATTGAACGCGACGCCATCGAGCGTACCGATGAAGTCGATCGTCACCCGATCGCCATCGGCGGCCGCCCGACCGGCCTCATCCCAGAGCGTTCGCTGCTTGCGCAGAATCTCGATGGTCTTGTCGATCTCGGCGTCGCCGATCTCGCAGGTCGTGCGCTCGAACGACAGGGACGTCACATCACCCAGCACCACGTCGGGATAAACCTCGAAGGTTGCCGAAAAACCGGCAGTGCCCTCTTCGGCGCCTTCGCGAATGTCGATCTGAGGCTGCCCCGCCACACGAAGACCGTGCTCGGCCACCGCGTCGCTGAAGGCTTTGGAGACGGCATCTCCGAGCACTTCGCCCTGCGTTTGAGCGCCGTAGGACTGCTCGATCATTTTCATCGGCACTTTGCCGGGCCGAAACCCGGGCATGCGGAGCGAACGCGCCATATCGCGCAATTTACGTTCGACCTGCTGACCGACCTCGGCCATTGAGACCGAGAGGCTGAGGCGACGCTCGAGAGCGCCGGTCGATTCCAGTTGAGTGGCCATCTTGTCGTTATCCAATCATGTTCGGCAAATGAAAATGGGACCGGGCATCGGGCGCCTGCAGGCTGGCCATCTGAACGCTGACGGCTGCCTGCCGGATGGTGCGGCCGAAAGGACTCGAACCTTCACACCTTGCGGCGCCAGGACCTAAACCTGGTGCGTCTACCAATTCCGCCACGGCCGCGCAGGAGCACCGGTGCTCCGTTAACCTGCCATTGTAGACGAAGGCCGCCAATGCCCTGGCGCAAGCGGCGCGGGCGAGCATGGGATTCATATAACAAGCGCGTAAAGGGTCGCTTCAGTCGGACCGCTTCAGTCGGGTCGCCACGGTCGGGTCACTTCAGTCGGGTCGCACCCGATACCAGGCAACAAAGAGCGCGGGCACGAAGAGCACGGTCATGATGGTCGCGACAATCAGCCCGCCCATGATCGCAAAGGCCATCGGCCCCCAGAGCACATCGCGCGACAGCGGCACCATCGCCAGGACGGCAGCCGCGGCAGTCAGCAGAATCGGGCGAAAGCGCCGCACGGCCGACTCGCGCACCGACTCCCAGACACCATGCCCGTCGGCCTGATACTGGCGGATCTGATCGACCAGGATCACGGTATTGCGCATGATCATGCCGCCCAGCGCGAGGGTCCCAAGCAGCGCGACAAAGCCGAAGGGACGTCCCGACGCCAGCAGGGCCGCCGCGACACCGATGATCCCCAGCGGCGCGGTCAAAAGAACCATGAAGGTCAGGGAGAAACGCTGCAACTGGATCATCAGGAGGGCCACGACAATCGCCAGCATGATCGGTAGTCCGGCTCCAATCGAGGCCTGCGCCTGGAGGTTGTCCTCGAAGGGCCCGCCCACTTCGATCCGATAGCCGAAAGGCAGGCTCGCGCGAATCGCGGCCAGTTTGGGATCGATCGCCATGGCAATGTCTGGTGCCTGCACCCCCTCGATCAGGTCGGCGCGCACGGTCAGCGCCAGATCACGGCTGCGTCGCCAGATGATCGGCTCTTCCATCACTTCCCGGATCGTGGCGATCTGCGACAGCGGCACCGACTTGCCCAGCGAGGTCTGGATCTGCAGATTGCCGATGCTGCCAAGACTCAACCGCTCGGCATCAGGGGCGCGCAGCACGACCTCAATCAGTTTGTCGCGCTCGCGATAGGTGCCGATCGTGGCGCCCGACACCGCGCCCCCGATCGAACGGGCGACCTGCGCACTCGACAGTCCGATGATGCGCGCTTTGTCCTGATCAACCTCGATGCGCACCGCCGGTGCACGATCACCCCAGTCGGCATGCGCATCGATGGTGGTGGGATCGGCACGGATGACTTCGGCCACCTGCTCACCGATCTGTTTGAGACGCCCGGCATCCGGTCCGATCACCCGGAACTGGATCGGATAGGCTACCGGCGGACCCAGCGGCGTACGGAATGCGCGGGCCCTCACACCAGGGAATTGATCGGCCAACTGCTCGCGCAGCCTGGGCAGCACGCGGTCGCGACCGGCGACATCCCGGGTCAGGATCACGAACTGGACGAAATTGCTGCGAAAAAGCTGCTGATCGAGCGACAGGTAATAGCGCGGCGAACCATTACCGACATAACCGACGAAGGTGGCGATATCAGGCTCGCCGGCAAGCAGCGCCTCAAAGCGGCGCGCCTGTTCGTCGGTGGCCTTGAAGGACGACCCCTCGGGCAACCACATTTCGACCAGAATTTCAGCACGGTCGGATGATGGAAAAAACTGTTTTTCGGTCAGTTTCATGCCGACGATGCCAAGCGCGAAAAGCGCCAGCGTGGCGGCGATCGTGATCCAGCGATAGCGCATGCAGCGCTCGATAAGCGACCTCAGTCGCCGGTAAAAGCCGCTGTCGCAAACCTCCTGATGCCCGCCCTTGGGCGCCTTGAGCCCATAAAAACCGAGGAAAGGCGTGGCGACAACCGCTGCCACCCACGACACCAGCAGTGCAATTGTCACCACCGAGAAAATCGCGAAGGTGTACTCGCCGGTCGAGGATTTGGCGGTAGCTGGCCGCCTTGAAACGGTCAAGGCCCTCTTCCATCTTCCTGGACATCATTTCGACCACGATCATCGCGTCGTCGACCAGCAGTCCAAGCGCAATGATCAAGGCGCCGGTCGAGATGCGATGCAGGTCGATGCGAAACCAGGCCATCACCAAGAAAGTGCCGGCCAGCACCAGCGGAATCGTGAGCGCGACCACGCCGCCGGCGCGCAAGCCCAGGCTGAGGAATGAGACTGCAAGGACGATCGCAACCGCTTCGAGCAGCGAATTCAGGAACAGTCCAACCGCGCTCTTCACGATGCGGGGCTGGTCGGAGACCTTCGCAAACTCGATGCCGATCGGCAGGTCGCGCTTGAGGCTCGCCATAGTGCGGTTGATGTTGTCGCCCAGGCGCAGCACATCGCCGCTGGCCTGCATCGAGACTGCCAGACCGATCGCGGGTTTGCCCGAAAACCGCATTGTGTAAGCCGGCGGATCGGCATAACCGCGCCAGACGCGGGCGGCATCGCCCAGACGCACCGTACGTCCGCCGATGTTCAGGCGCAGCTCCTGCACCTCGCGTACCGTGTCGAACTGCCCGGTGACCCGCAGCGGCACCTGATAGCTGCTGCCCTGGACGTTACCGGCGGGTGTGACGATGTTCTGCGCGGCAAGCTGGTCGGCAATGCGCTGAACATCAATGCCCAGGTTGGCCAGTGCCTGGGGGGAGAGCTCGATGAAGACCTTCTCGTCCTGGACACCGATCAGCTCGACCTTGGCCACATCGGGCAAGCGCAACAGGGATTGGCGCACCGACTCGACGGTGTCACGCAACTCGGCCATCGAAAAGCCATCGCCGGTGAAGGCGAAGATCGTGCCGAAGACATCGCCGAACTCGTCGTTGAAGAAGGGTCCGACCACTTCGGCCGGCAGCTGGGCCCGCATATCGCCGACCTTCTTTCGCACCTGGTACCAGATCTGCGGCACTTCCCTGGGTGGCGCAGTGTCGAGCAGTTCAAGGACGATCAGCGATTCACCGGGCTTGGAATAGCTGCGAGTCCATTTGAAATACGGGGTTTCCTGCAGCTTCTTTTCAATGCGATCGGTCACCTGCGTGTCGACCTGCTCGGCGGTGGCCCCTGGCCAGAGGGTGCGCACCACCATGCCGCGAAAGACGAAGTCGGGGTCCTCGCGCTGCCCCAGGCCGAAAAAGGCCATGGCGCCGGCAATCGCAATTGCAATCAGAAAGAAGATCGTCAGCTGCGGATGACGGATGGCGGCAGCCGAGATGTTGAAGCGCCCTGACGGCGCAGCCCCGGCATTTCTGGCGTCCTGGGCGTCCTTGTCGTTCTGGTCGTCCTTGTCGTCAAAGGGCGACCTCACCGCGCCACTCCACCAGTCTGCGACACCGGATCGTCGAGCAGACGCACCGGTTGTCCTGGCAGAAGCAGATTGGCGCCGGCGGTCACGATGCGATCGCCGGGGTTGATGCCACTGGCGATACGCACCGCATCATCGAGCAGGCCTGCGGTCTTGACCTCGACCGGCTCGACGGTGCGCTTGCTCATATCGACGCGCCAGACCTGCGTCTTGCCGTCGCGCGAATAGAGCGCCGACATCGGCAGCACGATGAACGACGGACCGCCCTGACCATTCGACTGCACCAGCGCGGTCATGCCCAGGGCGATGTCATCGAGCTTGCCGCTCAGTGTCAGGCGTGCAGCGTAGGTCCGCGATGCCGGATCGGCAATCGGTGAGAGTTCGCGAATTTTTGCGGCGATGACCCGATCGCCCAGCGCCGGCACCAGCACCGACCAGGCCGTGACGCGACGCACATCAGCGAGATCGGCCTCTGGAATATTGACCGCGACTTCGCGCTCCGCGGTTTGCGCGACGCGGATGACCGGCTGACCGGCACTCACCACCTGCCCGACTTCAGCCTCGACCGCAGTGACCACACCGGCTGCACCGGCCTGCATGACCTGAAAGTCGACCGCATTGCGCGCCTGGCGCAGCTGGGCCTGCGCCGCGTTGAAGCGCGAGACTGCCGAGTCATAGTTGGCCTGCTGGCGATCGAGCGAGCCCTGGCTGATGTAGTTCTGAGTTTTCAGGCTGCGCAGACGGTCGAGCTCGACCGCGGCCAGATCGCGGTCGGTACGGGCCGACTCGAGCTGAGCCTGCTGCGCCTGGAGTGCCGGCGCGAGATCGGTCGGATCGAGCCTGGCGAGCACCTGGCCGGGAACGACGCGGTCGCCAACCGAGACATTTCGCTGCAGCAGTTTGCCGCCCACCCGAAAGCCGAGTCTCGACTCGATACGGGGACGAATTTCGCCGGGCAGGCTGAGGACGCCTGCGCTGGCGGAGACCTTTGCCACCACCGATCGAACCGGACGGGGCGGCTCGGGTTTCGCCTCGGGTTCCTTGCCCTTGCAGGCCACCAGCAGAAAAAGCGCGGCAACCGCCGCCGGCAACAGAGTCAAGCGCATCAAAGATCCATCAAAAGGCGGCAAGTTAATAACTGACGCGTCAGTTATAGTAGAGATGGCAGCGTGGCAAGTCAATGCATCCCCGCCTGATCTCCCTCCAATCCTTGCCTTCAATTTCAGCCTTCACACCGAGCGCCTACAATCCGGCGTGGCCTCCCCCCTGCACGGTGTCGAACACTACGAAAACTTCCCGGTAGCGTCCTGGCTGATGCCTGCTCGACTGCGCCCGGCGGTCATTGCAATCTACCGTTTCGCCCGCCATGCCGACGACATCGCCGACGAAGGCGATGCGAGCGACGAAGCTCGGCTCGCTGCCCTGGGTGCGCTCGAGGCCGATATACGGCTTGCCCGCGCAGGCGATGCCCCGCAATCGATCTGGGTCGCCGGACTGGTGCCGCATGTCGCCGCCCACCAGCTCGACTGGAGCCGATTTGAAGCACTGCTGTCGGCCTTTCGCCAGGACGTGGGAACACGCCGCTACGCTGATTTCGCCACCCTGCTCGATTACTGCCGCAGATCGGCCGATCCGGTCGGCCAGCTGGTCCTGGCACTTTCCGGACAGCTCACCGATGAGAACCGAGCCCTGTCGGATCAGATCTGCAGCGCCCTTCAGCTGATCAACTTTTTGCAGGATGCGGCGATCGACTGGCGCCGTGGCCGCCTCTATCTGCCGCTTGAGTCGCTGGCGCGACATGGCCTTACCGAAGCCGATGTTGAACTGGCCGCCACCCGGCACCAGGCCAGCCGGGCATTGCGGGCCTGCATTGAACAGGAGGCGCAGCGCGCCCAGTCGATGCTCGCCCGCGGCGCCCCGCTGGCATCGCGAACCGGCGGGCGGCTCGGATGGGAGTTGCGCGCGATCGTGGCGGGCGGGCAACGCATCCTGCTCAAGCTCGCGGCGGGCGGGCATGATCCTTTTGCCAGACGACCGGCGCTCAACCGAATGGATGCGCTGCCGCTGGCATTTGCCATTGCCAGGCTGGGCCTTCGACCGACGCCAACTCCCCTTCCCACTTCGATCCACCCGCACCGATTACGCCGGACGAGTACTGCCAGGACAAGGCCGCGCGAAGCGGCTCGAGCTTCTATTACAGCTTCCTGTTTCTGCCGCCCGAGCGCCGGCGCGCGATCACCGCGCTCTATGCCTTCTGCCGCGAAGTCGACGACGTGGTCGACGAGACCAGCGATCCCGGCGTCGCCCGTGTGAAACTCGACTGGTGGGTGGGCGAGGTCGACCGCCTCTATGGCGGCACGCCGCAGCATCCGGTCACGCTGGCGCTGTCCGCGCATATCGGGTCCTATGACATCACGCGTTCGCGGCTGATCGAAGTCATCGATGGCATGCGCATGGATCTCGAGCAAAACCGCTACTTGGACTACACAGGCCTGAGGCTGTACTGCCGTCGTGCTGCCGGCGTGGTCGGCGAGATGGCCAGTGGCATCTTCGGGCGCACCGACCCGCAGACGCTTCGCTATGCCGACACCCTGGGGCTTGCCTTTCAGCTCACCAACATCATTCGCGATGTCGGCGAAGATGCCCGCAAGGGTCGTATCTACCTGCCGATCGAGGACCTCCAGCGCTTTGGCCTTACCGCAGCCGACATCCTGTCGACCCGCCACAGTCCGAAGTTTGTCGAACTGATGCGCTTCCAGGCGGCGCGCGCCCGAGACTGCTACCGCGAGGCCTATGCACTGCTGCCAGAGTCCGACCGGCGCAGCCAGCGTCCGGGGCTGATCATGTCGGCGATCTATTCGACCCTGCTCGACGAAATCGAGCGCGACGGCTTTCTGGTGCTCGACCGGCGGACCTCGCTCACGCCGATCCGCAAACTGCTGCTGGCCTGGCGAACCTGGGTGAGTGGCCGCCCGCCGAAACTGTCAGTGCCCCGGTCTGCGCCGGTCTCATGAACCATGGCCGATCGCCGGTCATCGTGATCGGCGCCGGCTGGGCCGGACTGGCGGCCGCGGTTGCGCTGGTCGACGCAGGCGAATCCGTGATCGTGATCGAGGCCGCGCCACAAGCCGGAGGTCGGGCCCGCGCCCTGAGCCTGTCCTTCGATGGCAGCCCGGTCGAGGTCGATAACGGTCAGCACCTGCTGATCGGCGCCTATCGCGACACCCTCGCGCTGATGCGCCGGGTCGGCGTCGACCCGCAGCAAGTCATGGCGCGATTGCCGATGAAACTGATGGCCCCAAGCGGCTTTCGCCTGCAGGCCGCAACGCTGCCTGCGCCCTTTCATCCCCTCAATCTGGCTATCGGTCTGATCACCGCCCGCGGACTGCCCTGGTCGCACCGATGGGCGATGATCAGGCTGATGAGTCGGCTGCAACGCCAGGGGCCGGCGGCCTGTCCGGCCGAGATGACGGTCTCGCAGTGGCTGGCCGGACTGGATCAGCCGACAGGGCTGATCACCCGTATCTGGGCGCCGCTTTGCATCGGTGCACTCAATACACCGCCCGATGAAGCCTGTGCGCGAACCTTTGCTCAGGTGCTCAATGATGCGCTGCTGGGCGACGCCGGCGCCGCCGATTTTCTGATGCCACACGGCACGCTCAGCGACATCCTGCCGGATCCGGCGCTTTCGTGGCTCCAGAAACGGGACGCGCAGGTGCGGCTGCGATGCGTGGGTCGCGCGGTTCGCGCGGGCTTGCAAAGCGATTGGCTGGTCGAGACCGATACCGGAACCTTGTCGGCCTCACGGGTGATCCTTGCCGTGCCCCCCTACCAGGTGGCACGCCTGCTCGATCAGACCTTGTCCGACGTACAGCTGGCGCCCTTCGAGGCCTTCGAATACGAGCCGATCGCGACCGTCTGGCTGGGATGGCGATCGCCGCTGCGGCTGCCGGCGATCACGATGCTCGATGAGGACATCGACGCCGGCCAGCACGGTCAGTGGTTGTTTGCCCGTGCTGCGCCAGACGACGGGCCGGTGCGCAGCCTCGCCGGCGTTGTCGTGAGCGCGGCAGGTCGGACCGGCTCGCAAGCCGGGGCGCTTGCGCAGGCGGTGGCCGAACAGGTGGCCGCGCAACTCGGCTGCCCGATACCAGACCATGCCCGCGCGATCGTCGATAAACGCGCCACCATTCGCTGCAGTCCGGGGCGGCCACGCATCGACGCCGACTCGCTTGCGCCGCATTGCCAGGGGCTTTTCCTGGCCGGGGACTGGGTCTGGCACGCTTATCCGGCAACCATCGAATCGGCGGTACGCAGCGGCCTGGCCGCCGCCGATCATTGCATCCGAAGCCTGACTGTTCGGAACTGAGTCGCCTGCGCGTTGCTTGCCCGGGGCGGCTTCTCGCTTACCAGGCTGCCGCCAGCGCGGCATCGATTCGCTCGACTGCCACCACTTCGAGGCCCTCGAAAGCCTTTTTCGGCGCATTGGCCTTGGGCGCTATGACCCTCGAAAAACCGAGCTTGGCGGCTTCGCGAAGCCGCTCCTGGCCGCGCGGCGACGGACGGATCTCACCGGCCAGCCCGACTTCGCCGAAGACCGCCAGCCCGCGCGGCAAGGGCCGGTTGCGCAGCGAGGACACGATTGCGAGCAGCACCGCCAGATCGGCCGCCGGCTCGCCGATTCGAACGCCACCGACTGCATTCACGGACACATCCTGATCGAAGCAGGCGATACCGGCATGCCGATGCAGCACCGCCAGCAGCATCGCGAGCCGCGCCGGCTCAAGCCCGACTGACAGGCGCCTGGGATTCGGGACATGCGCGGTATCGACCAGCGCCTGCACCTCGACCAACAAGGGCCGCGATCCTTCCTGTGTGGCCAGAACGCAGGAGCCAGCCACCTGATTCTCGTGCTGCGACAAGAAGAGCGCCGACGGATTGGACACGCCCCGCAGTCCGCGATCGGTCATCGCAAAAACACCGAGTTCATTGACCGCTCCGAAGCGGTTCTTGAAGGCACGCACCAGCCGGTAAGACGAATGGGTATCACCTTCAAAATAGAGCACTGTGTCGACCATGTGCTCGAGCACCCTGGGGCCGGCGAGCGTGCCTTCCTTGGTGACATGGCCGATCATCACGATGATGGTGTCGGTCTGCTTGGCCAGACGGGTGAGTTGCGCGGCGCAGTCGCGCACCTGCGCCACCGAGCCCGGCGCCGAGCTGAGTTGATCGGTGCAGACCGTCTGGATCGAGTCGATCACCACCACTTTTGGCGCCGACGCCTCGATGGTAGCGACGATGCGCTCAAGGCTGATCTCGGGCAGCAGCGGCACGCGGCTGCCATCGAGCCCGAGCCGCCGGGCACGCAGCGCCACCTGCGCCGCCGACTCCTCGCCGCTGACATAGAGCACCGGCAGTTGCTGCGACAGATGGGCCAGCGCCTGCAGCAGCAGCGTCGATTTGCCGATACCGGGATCGCCACCGATCAGCACCACCGAGCCCGGCACCAGACCGCCGCCGAGCACACGATCGAACTCGTCGGTGCCGGTGGGATGGCGAGGCACCTCGGCAGCGACCACGGTATCGAGCCACTGTACGCCGGCACTGGCTGCAAGCGGCGCGAAACGGTTACCCGGAACCGCCGGACGCGCCGCCTCGATCACGGTTTCCTGCAAGGTATTCCAGGCGCTGCAATGCGGGCACTGGCCGGCCCAGCGCGGCGCTGTGCCGCCGCATTCGCTGCAGACATGATGACTGCGAACCTTGGCCATGAGGCGTCCGTTGTCAGTGAAAGGGATTGTCAGTGAAGGGAACGGTCGGACCTGTCACGGCTCAATCCTGCACGATTCGCGGCACCCGAGCTGCCACTGCACACAGCAGCTCGTAGCCGATCGTGCCGCAATGCGCGGCCACCTCGTCGACCGGCAGCAACGGCCCCCACAACTGCACCGACGAGCCGATCTCGGCCGAAGGCACCGGGCTGAGGTCGACGGTCAGCATGTCCATCGAAACCCGCCCGACCAGACGGGTCCGGACACCATCGACGATCACCGGCGTGGTCGCCGGCGCACGCCGCGGATAGCCGTCGGCATAGCCGCAGGCCACCACGCCGATCCGCATCGGGCCAGGCGCCGTGAAGGCCGAACCGTATCCCACCGTGTCGCCCCGCACCAGATTCTGTATGGCGATCAGCCGGGTCTCGAAGCTCATCGCCGGGCGCAGGCCGATCGACGCCGCACTGCGATCATCGAAGGGCGATGCCCCGTAGAGCATGATGCCGGGTCGGACCCAGTCGGCATGAGTGTCGGGATGCAAACCCAGGGCTGCCGAATTGGCGAGCGAACGATCACCGTTCAATCCGCTGGCGGCAGCCTCGAATCGCGCACTCGCCCGTGCTGTGCCATCGGGCCGATCGGCATTGGCAAAGTGGGTCATCAGCGACACGCCGGACACCCCAGGCAATGCACAGAGCCGGCCATGCAGCTCAGCGACCTCAAGCGGCTTCACCCCAAGGCGATTCATGCCGCTGTTGACCTTGAGCCAGACCGCGATCGGCGATCCGCGATGATTCTCGAACCAGACAAGCTGCGAACGGTCATGCACGACCAGTGACAGATCAAGCGCGCAGGCTGTTTCGAGATCGGCCGCTTCGAAAGCGCCTTCAAGCATCAGGATCGGTCCTTGCCAGCCGAGCTCACGAGCGTGCGCTGCACTGTCGAAATCGAGCAGCGCCAGGCCGTCGGCCTGACGCAAGCCGCGAACCGCTGCCGCCATGCCATGACCATAAGCCCCGGCCTTGACGACCGCCCAGACCCGCGCGCCGCCGCCCAGGCTGCGGGCAACACCGAGGTTGCTTGCAAGTGCCGAAATCGAGATGCGGGCAGCGATGGGACGAGGCATCCGACAACTATAGCGCCCGAATCGAGTCGACCGTCGAACCGTCAGCCTTCAGGCTTCATGGTATAAACCGCGCGTCCATGGCTCAGGCGATACGATGAAGCGCGGGTTCTATACCATCATGGCGGCGCAGTTCTTCTCGTCGCTCGCGGACAATGCACTCCTGATCGCAGCCATCGCGCTCCTGATCGAAATGCATGCGCCTGATTGGATGAAGCCGCTGCTCAAGCTCTTCTTTACGGTCTCCTATGTGATGCTCGCTCCCTTTGTCGGGGCGTTTGCCGACTCGATGCCCAAAGGCCGGGTGATGCTGATCACCAATTCGATCAAGGTCATCGGATGTGCGCTGATGTTCGCATCGGTCCATCCGCTGCTGGCCTATGCGGTGGTCGGATTTGGCGCAGCCGCCTATTCGCCAGCGAAATACGGCATCCTGACCGAGCTGTTGCCACCCGAAAAGCTTGTGGCTGCCAACGGCTGGATCGAGGGGACGACGGTGAGTTCGATCATCCTGGGCACGGTGCTCGGCGGCGTGCTGATCAGTCCCCGGGTGTCCGCCGGACTGCTCGGGCTGGACTTGCCCCACATCCATACCGGCATCGACACGCCAGCCGAATCGGCAATCGCGGTGATCGCCGGAGTCTATGCGCTGGCAGCCTTGTTCAATTTCTGGATTCCGGATACTGGCGCGCGCTATCCGCGCCAGCAGACCAATCCGTTGCGGCTGATTGCCGACTTTTCGAAGTGCCTTGGCATGCTTTGGCGCGACAAGCTCGGACAGATCTCGCTGGCGGTGACAACCTTGTTCTGGGGTGCCGGCGCCACGCTGCAGTTCATCGTGCTCAAATGGGCCGAGGTACAGCTCGGCATGCCGCTCTCCAAGGCGGCTATTTTGCAGGGCGTGGTAGCAGTCGGCGTGGCCGTCGGCGCGGTCGTGGCTGCCCGGTTCGTGCCGCTTCGCGGATCGCTGCGCGTGCTGCCCTTTGGCGTGGCGATGGGGGTGCTGGTGCCGCTCATGACGCTGGTCCATGAGCTGTCGATCGCCTATCCGCTGCTGGTGCTGATCGGTGCGATGGCCGGCTTCTTTGTCGTCCCAATGAACGCCCTGCTGCAGCATCGCGGATATGTACTGATGAGTGCCGGTCACTCAATCGCGGTTCAGAACTTCAACGAGAACCTTGCAGTACTGACGATGCTCGGCCTGTATGCGCTGATGATCCATTTCAACTGGCATATCAACGCCGTGATCACCCTGTTCGGCAGCGCGGTCGCGGGCGCCATGCTGCTGGTCATCCGCAAGCACAAGCTCAATCAGGCCCGATACGACTCGATTGCCGAGATCGGTCAATCGCGCCACTGAGACACCAACGGTAGCGCAGCAGCGATCGGCTCAGGCGGACTGACCGGAAGACGCCTGGCTGCCGAGCGTGCGCCGGGCAAGTCGCAAGTCTGACCAGGCCTGAGCCTTGCCCTGCGGATGGCGCAACAGTGCCGGCAGATCATGTGTCACCACCACCGGAATCTGCAGCGCACCGCCCTGCCAGAAGTGAACACGCCCGCGCAGATCGCGATCGGGTGTCCCGACAGAGAGCACAGCATTAGCCGCCGAGCTGCCGAGTGCGAGGATCAGTGACGGCCTGAGCAGTTCGATCTGATGTCGCAGATGGCCACTGCACACCGCAATTTCGTCGGGCTGGGGCCTGCGGTCGTCGGCGGCGCGACACTTCACTGCCTGAGTGATGAAAACATCGCGCCCGCGGCTCACGCCGATGGCATTGAGCATCTGCTCGAGAAGCTGGCCCGAGACGCCGCTGCACGGCTCGCCCGAGGCATCATCGGTCGCGTCCGGCTGATCGGCGACCACCATCCAGACCGCTTCCTGCTGACCGCTGCCGAACACTGGCGCCGATCGGGACAAAGAACGAGGGCAGCCGGTGCACTCGGCGACCACCTGACGCAGGCTTGGCCAGGGCGGAGATGCGCTGGCCGATGGCGCAGTGACCTCGATTGCCTCGATCACGCCGATGACAGTCGACGCATCGGCCGGGACCATCCGACGAGGCTCCCACACCGGCCCGAGCGAGAGCGCACGCCAGGCCTGGCGCTGGCGCTTATCCATTTGGCAATCCGACTTCATCGACAGGACCGACCTCACCGAGCCGACGGGCCATCACGATGGCATCCTCACGCGCGCCGCCCGGCGCGGGATAGTAACGGCGGCGCAGGCCGATCCGGGCAAATCCGGTCCGCTCGTAAAGCCGCAGGCCGATGGTGTTGGAGGGCCGGCACTCAAGCAGCATCGAACGGGCACCGCGCTGCGCCACATCGTCGAGAAGCCAGCGCAACCAGGCTTCGCCGAGCCCTCTGCCCTGCACCGGCTCATCCACGCTGAGATTGAGCAGGTGCACCTCATCGGGCAGCCACATCAGGATCGCGTAGCCGAGCATCTCGCCGCCGAACTGCTTGAAAACCCAGGCGTCATAACCGGCAGCCAGCGAATCGGAAAAATTCCCGACAGTCCAGGGAAAGGCAAAGATACGCGCTTCGATCCGGGCCACCGAAGCCAGGTCTGACGGATTCATCGGACGAACCTGCCAGACCGGGGCATCGGGCCGAGGCCGCAGCGAGGCGCTCATCGGATCGGACCGGCGTCGCGCGCCGCTTTCATTGTTGCCCGCAGCGCCGCCTGCTCTGTCACATCAAGCGCCACCTTGTCGCGAAGATAGTCGGGTGCGGCAAGCGCGGCATCGATACTGCGCCCCTGTCGCCATCCTAGCGCGGCCAGACGCGCCACCGCGGCAGCATCGGGCTGAACCGCCGCGCCAGGGCGCTGACGCCGATCACCTGCCTGCTGCGCCCAGGCAGCAAGCGCCGGATAGGTCTGAAAACCGTCGCCGGCAAGCCATGCCGGATCGCCCGAAAATCCGTCGAACATCGTGACCGCCAGCGCGGGCGATCCGATCACAGGCCCTGCCACCGGTTCGGGCCAGGCATCTTCGCCGGCAAGATCGGCATGCCGGAAAACCGCATGGCAGGTCTCACCCATCCGGACATCAAGCGCCACCATCAGCCAGGCGGGCGATTGACCCGCATCAACCGCCGCCCGCGCGGCCTGAAGCGCAAGCGTTCGCATCGCATCAACCGCCACGAGCGGGCGATCCCAGCCGAAGCCCAGGCCTTGCGCGACGCCGCAGGCAACGCGCAAACCGGTGAACGAACCCGGTCCACTGCCAAAACCGATCACATCGATTGCGCCAATCACGATCCCCGACTCGGCGAGCGCCGCGTCGACCATCGGCAGGACAGCCCGCGAATGCCCCTGAATCATCGGCTCGATACGCACCGAACAGCCATGCGGGCCCAGCAGCGCCACCGAGCACTGCCCGGCAGTGGTATCGATCGCGAGCACGGTGACGGCCATGGCGCGCTCGTGCGGGCCTGCGCAGGATTCGGACATTGCAACAGTTTAGGCCAGAGATCGGTTCAGGCCAGTCATCGCTCGGCGTTATGATCACCGACCGTCCATTTGCAACCGGTGCCGATGAACCAAGCCCCCAAGCGACTGCTGGTCGTCGATGATGACCCCAAGCTGCGCGACCTGCTCAACCGCTATCTCACTGCCCAGCAGTTCGAGGTCGGTCTGGCAGTCGATGGCCCCAGCCTGAATCGACTGCTTCAACGCGAAACCTGGGACCTGATCATCCTCGACCTGATGATGCCCGGCGAAGACGGGCTGTCGATCATGCGCAGACTGAGGGGCGCCAACGTTCGAACACCGGTCATCATCCTCACCGCCAAGGGTGACGATGTCGATCGCATCGTCGGCCTGGAGATGGGCGCAGACGACTATCTGCCCAAGCCCTTCAATCCCCGCGAACTGCTCGCCCGGATCAATGCCGTGCTGCGCCGCCAGCCCGGACCCGAATCACCGGGCGCGCCGGCAACCGATATCGGTGAAGTCCGCTTCGGCCCCTTCGTCTTCGACCCGGCATTGCGCTCGCTCAGCCGCGACGGCCAGGCAGTGCCGCTGACGACCGGCGAATACTCGGTGCTGAAGGTATTTGCACGCCATCCCCGCCAGCCGCTCAACCGCGACAAACTGATGGTGCTGGCACGCGGGCGCGAATACGGCGCCTTCGACCGCAGCCTCGATGTACAGGTCTCGCGACTGCGAAAGCTGATCGAAACCGACCCGACCAACCCGCGCTACATCCAGACGGTCTGGGGCGTGGGCTATGTGTTCGTGCCCGACTGATCGGCGCAGTGAGGCTGTCGCTTTTCTGGCGGACCTTCGTGCTGATCGCACTGGTGGTCGTGGCCAGCCTGCTTGCCTGGCTGCAGGTCTTTCGGGCTGCCGAAGTGCAGCCCCGGGCCGAGCGCTTCGCCTGGGAGATCGCCGCGGTGGTCAATGTGACCCGCGCCGGCCTGACCAATACACAAGGCGAGCAGCGGCTCGAATTGCTCAGCGCGCTCAGCACTGCCGAGAACATCCGCATTCGTCCGGCCGACTACAAGGACCGCATCATGGCCTGGCCCGATCCCGAATTCGGAAACCTGATGGAGGCGAAACTGATGGAGCTGCTCGGTGACGAGACCCGCCTGGCAGGTCGGGTCAACGGCGTCGACGGTCTCTGGATCCGCTTCGAGATGCAGGATGAGCCGTACTGGATGCTGCTCGACCCCGAACGTCTCGCGCGGCAGGCCAATCGCAACTGGATCGACTGGTTCAGCATCGCGCTCGCGCTGGCCCTGGCGGCGTCCCTGGCGATCAGTCGTGTGATCAACCGGCCGCTCGCGAGCCTGGCAGGTGCGATCGATCGGGTCTCCCGGGGCGAAACACCCCCCACGCTGGGGGAAAACGGTCCGACCGAACTGGCCCTCATCAACCGCCGTTTCAATGCGATGGCCGCCGAACTGGCCGCGCTCGATGCCGACCGGGCCGAAGCATTGGCCGGAATTTCGCACGACATCCGCACGCCGCTGACCCGACTGCGACTCGAAATCGAAATGTCCTCGGCCGACCCTACCACCCGCGATTCGATGGCCGAAGAAATCGACCGAATCGACGCGATTGTGCGGCAATTCGTCGAATTTGCCCGACCGCACGACACCGAGCCGGCGCAAGACATCGATGTGCGACAGGTCGTCGATTCGGTCCTGGACGCCTATCGGCATGGCCCCGATGCCGACGATCTGACCATCACCGAGGCGGTCGATCCTTCGCTGAACTGGCGCGGCAGCCAGACAGTACTCACCCGAATCCTGTCGAATCTGGTCGAAAACGCCCATCGCTACGGCAAGGATTCGAGGGGCTCAACGCATATAGAGCTGGCCGCTCAAAGGCGTGCCAACAGCATGGAACTCACGG
This sequence comes from Burkholderiales bacterium, assembly GCA_026399875.1. Taxonomy (GTDB): domain Bacteria; phylum Pseudomonadota; class Gammaproteobacteria; order Burkholderiales; family Burkholderiaceae_E; genus UBA4615. The sequence goes on from JAPLQF010000024.1 coordinate 76,532, forward strand.
TCAGAGACCACGGGCCCGGAGTCCCTGCCGATCAGCTCGAGCGTCTGATTCGACCGTTTACCCGTCTCGATGCCGAACGCCACCGCCACGGCGGTTCGGGCCTGGGCCTGTCGATCGTGGCTCGACTGACACGCCGATACAACGGAGACCTTCGGCTGGAGTTGCCGCCGGACGGCGGTCTGCTTGCACGTGTGCGACTCGACGACGCGCCACCCACGACGCCCGACGAGGCCCGATCACGTCGCGAACCCACCATCAGCAGCTAGAGCAAATCGATCCGTCCAGGCAAATCGATAGAGCCAGATTATCGCCAGCATATCGAGGTTCAATTGGCCGCTGTCATCTTCGGTCGATAGAATCACCGAGTTCGCTGCTTCCAGCGATCACATTGCACGCACCCCGCGTTGCCAGCCCCCTATCCGGAGATCACGATGCCCAAACTCAATGGCACCAAGACCCATGACAACCTCAAGGCCGCTTTCGCGGGCGAGAGCCAGGCCAACCGCCGCTACCTTTATTTCGCAAACAAGGCTGACGTCGAAGGCCAGACCGAAGTCGCGACCCTGTTCCGCTCGACCGCCGAAGGCGAGACCGGCCATGCACACGGCCACCTCGACTACCTCGCCGAAGTCGGCGATCCGGCCACCGACATGCCGATCGGCTCGTCGTCGAACAACCTGAAGGCAGCTGTCGCCGGCGAAACCCACGAGTACACCGACATGTACCCGGGCATGGCCAAGACCGCTCGCGACGAAGGGTTTGACGAAATCGCCGACTGGTTCGAAACGCTGGCCAAGGCTGAGCGCTCGCACGCCAACAAGTTTGCCAAGGCGCTCGAAGCACTCGTCTGAGATCGCACCGCGCCAGGCCGGGTCCACCGGCCGGCGCAGGTCGACGGGGGAGCTTCAGGGCTCCCCTTTTTATTCAGAGTTCCGCCGTTTCATTCAGTTTCCAGTTTCCCAACCACCTCACCGACTGCCGCCATGACCGTACGTGAAGGATCTCTCGAAGCGCCCACCCGCCACCCGATCGACTGGCGCAACCCCGCGTTCTTCGACCGCGATGCAGCACTCGACGAAATGGAACGGGTGTTCGACATCTGCCACGGCTGCCGTCGATGCGTGAGCTTGTGCAATGCCTTTCCGACGCTCTTCGATCTTGTCGACGAGAGCAAGACCATGGAAGTCGACGGCGTCGATCGCGACGATTACTGGAAGGTCGTCGACCAGTGCTATCTGTGCGACGTCTGCTACATGACGAAGTGCCCCTATGTGCCGCCCCATCCCTGGAACCTCGACTTTCCGCATCTGATGCTTCGCGCCAAGGCGATCCAGTTCAAGGAAGGCACGCCCACAAAGTTTCGCGACACCTCGCTCGCTTCGACCGATCGCAACGGCAAACTCGCCGGCATTCCGGTGGTGGTCAATGCGGTGAATTCGCTGGCGCATTCCCCTGCGGTGCGCTCGATGCTCGACAGCCGGATCGGAATCCACAAAGACGCGTGGCTGCCCGAGTTCAGCTCGAAGCAGTTCAGCAAGACCGCCGTGGCATCAAGCGCGCATCCGGTGCGCGACGGCGCCAAGACACCCGGCAAAGTGGCGGTCTTTGCCACCTGCTATGTCAACTACAACGAGCCCGGCATCGGCCACGACCTGATCAAGGTGCTTGATCACAACCGGATTCCCTATGTCCTGGTTCATAAGGAAGCCTGCTGCGGCATGCCCAAACTCGAACTCGGTGACCTCGACGGCGTTGCGCAGCTCAAGGACAAGAACATCCCGAAGCTCGCTGCACTGGCGCGAGACGGCTACGCCATCCTGGCACCGATCCCGTCATGCGGGCTGATGTTCAAACAGGAACTGCCGCTGATGTTCCCGGAAGACGCCGATGTCCAGGCGGTTCGCGGCGCGATGTTCGATCCCTTCGAGTACCTGGTCGCCCGCCACAAGGACGGCCTGCTCGAGACCGATTTCACCGATCCGCTGGGCAAAGTCTCGTATCACGTCGCCTGCCATCTGCGGGTCCAGAACGTCGGTCAGAAGACTCGCGAAATGCTGTCGATGGTTCCGCAGACCTCCGTCAACACCGTGGAGCGCTGCTCGGGTCATGCCGGAACCTGGGGCGTGAAAAAGGAGTTCCACGAAACCGCCATGAAGATCGGCCGTCCGGTTTTCCGGCAGATGGCCGAGCATCCCGACGGCGAACCCGACTGGGTCGCCTCCGACTGCCAGCTGGCAGGCCACCACATCGAGCAGGGAATGCAGGGCAAGGCCGACGGCAAGGTTGCCCATCCGCTCACCCTTCTCAGAATGGCTTACGGCCTGCCCGCCTGAGCCCTCATCGCCAAAGCCCTTATCGATTAACCGCTCTTACCCGAACACGACCATGACAGGAGTCACCATGCCCGCCATCGCCCGCGAATCACTCATGACGCTCGAGGCCTATGCCAAGGCCCGTCCCGAATTCCGCCGCAATGTCATCGCCCACAAGAAGCGCCGCAGCATTGCGCTGGGCGACCATGTCACCCTGCTCTTTGAGGACGAGCTGACCGTGCGCTACCAGGTGCAGGAGATGCTGCGTATCGAGAAGATCTTCGAGGAAGAAGGCATCGCCCACGAACTCGAGTCGTACAACCCGTTGATTCCTAACGGCCGCAACCTCAAGGCGACCATGCTGATCGAGTATGAAGACGCGAGCACCCGGCGCGCCTCGCTCGGTCGTCTGAAGGGCGTCGAGCAGCGCGTGTGGCTGCAGGTCGAAGGCTCGCCGAAAGTCTGGCCGATCGCCGACGAAGACCTCGAACGCGAAAACGAAGAAAAGACCTCGGCGGTGCATTTCCTGCGCTGGGAGCTGACCGATGAAATGGCCGCAGCGCTCAAGTACGGCGTCTCGCTCTCGATGGGCGTCGATCATCCCAACTATCAGGCAAGCGTCTCGCCACTGAACGCCGAAAGCCGCGCCTCGCTCGCGGCCGATCTGGCCTAATCTGCTGCCACCAGCAGGACCGTCGCGTGGGCCTCGATGCCCTCGCCGCGGCCTGCGAAGCCGAGTTTTTCGGCAGTTTTGGCCTTCACATTGACCTGTGACGGCGTAATGCCCAGATCCGCCGCGATCGCGGCCACCATCGCGGGGATATGAGCAGCCAGTTTCGGCGCCTGGGCCACGACGGTACAGTCGACGTTACCCGGCTTCCAACCGGCCGCCCTCACCCGGGCAAGCGCTTCGCGCAGCAGGATCCGGCTGTCGGCACCGGCAAAGCGAGCGTCGGTATCCGGAAAGTGCCGGCCGATGTCGCCCAGTGCCGCCGCGCCGAGCAGCGCATCGGTGATCGCATGCAGCAGCACGTCGGCATCCGAATGGCCGAGCAGACCACGGTCGAAAGGAATCGAAACGCCGCCGATCAGCAGCGAGCGGCCTGGTACCAGCGCATGGACATCCCAGCCCTGTCCGATGCGAAATTGCGCGGCGCCGGCCGCGGCGGCTGGCTGAGACGATAACGAAGGCGATGCCGATAAAGGCCTGGCCGAATCGCCTGAGCGCGCGAGCGACTCCCTTATCGCCTGCAGATCATCCATCGTGGTCACCTTGAAGTTACGCAGATTGCCGGCCACCAGCGCCGGGGACAGCCCACTGGCTTCGATTGCCGAAGCCTCGTCAGTCACGCTGTGATGACGCTCCAGCGCCTCACGCAGCCGCCCGAGCCCGAACACCTGAGGTGTCTGCGCAAGCCATAGTCCGTCACGATCGATGGTCTGCAAGGCGCGCTGGTTGCCGCCCCGCTTGACGGTATCGGCCACGGGCAAGGCCAGCAGCGCGCCGATGCGTTCGGTGGCAAGCGCCGCATGCAGGCGATGCAATGACGCAGCATCGACCCCAGGGCGTGCCGCGTCATGCACCCAGACCCAGTCATGATCGCGGGCGCCGCATTGAGAGCCGAGTTCGAGCAGCCCGCCGAGCACGCTGGCGCGACGGGTCGCACCGCCGCGAGCGACCATCCGGACCCGGCGGTCTTTCAGACCATTCAGATCCCGGGCCACCTCATCCTCGGGTGAGACCACCACCAGCAGGTGCTCGATCCAGGGGCAGGCAAGCAGGGCCTGAACCGTCCGCTCGAGCATGGTGGCGCCATCGAGATCGAGATATTGCTTGGGGCGATCAGCACCCAGCCGCAGGCCAACGCCGGCCGCCGGCACGATTGCAAAATGCTTCGGGAGGGCGGTATCGGCCGCGCCGTCGGGTGGAGAATCGGACATGGCGTCGGTCGGATGCCTGAGCGGCGTTGGCGAAAGCTACAATTATAGGTTTGGATCCGGTCCTCGCTTGAACTCCATCTCTCCCGGCCTGAGCCCTTCGCCAGCCTTCGCTGTCACCGACCCTGCTGCCGGCATCCCGCAGCCAGGCGCCGGCGCGGTCATTTCCCTGCCAGCAACGCACGGCAGCGCAGACGCCCTGCTGCTGGCGGCGCTCGCTACTCGCCATGCCGAGCAGTCCTGCCTGCTGATGGTGATCACCGCCTCGGCGCTGGACGCCGCGCGACTCGAGGAAGAAACCCGGTGGTTCGCGCCGACCCTGCGGATCAAATCGCTGCCCGACTGGGAAACCCTGCCCTACGACGCCTTTTCACCGCACCAGGATCTGGTCTCCGAACGACTGTCGACGCTCTTCGAATTGCAGCACAGCCGGGTCGACCTGCTGATCGTCGCAGCCACCACCGCCCTGCATCGCCTGTCGCCGACTGCCTTTGTCGCCGGCCACACTTTCGCTTTCACGAAATCACAGCGGCTGGATGAAGCGGCCCTGCGCAGCCAGCTCACCACCGCTGGCTATGAGCATGTCACCCAGGTGGTACGACCCGGCGAATACTGCGTGCGCGGCGGCCTGATCGATCTGTTTCCGATGGGCTCGGCCCTGCCCTATCGCCTCGATCTGTTCGACGACGAAGTCGAATCCATCCGCGCCTTTGACCCTGACTCGCAGCGCAGCCTTTTTCCGGTCGACTCGGTGCGCATCCTGCCGGGGCGCGAATTTCCGCTCGACGAATCAGCCCGCACCGCGTTTCGCGGCCGCTGGCGCGAGCGCTTCGAGGGCGATCCGTCCAAAGCCGACCCCTATCGCGACGTCGGCAATGGCATTGCAAGTGCCGGCATCGAATACTGGCTTCCGCTCTTTTTCGAATCGACCGCCACCCTCTTCGATTACCTGCCAGCCAGCACTGTCGTGGCCACTCATGGCGATGTCGAAGCCACCGGGCGACGCTTCGCGCTCGAGACCGGGCAACGTCATCACTTCCTGGCGCACGACTCGCAGCGTCCGCTGCTGCGACCCGACGAGCTCTTCATCGATATCGAATCGCTTTTCATCGCGGTCAGGCGGTTTGGCCGGTATGCGCTGCGCGATCACAGCGACGGTGATGCATCGGTCGGCGAACAAAAGCGCAGCCATTCCCGGGCGCTGCCGCCGCTGATGGTCGAGCGGCGTGCCGACGTGCCGCTGTCGCGCCTGCAGGCCTGGCTCGATGCCACCGACGCCCGGGTCTTTCTGGTTGCCGAATCGGCTGGACGTCGCGAGACCCTTGCCCAACTGCTGGCCGATCACGGCATCGACCTGCCGCAGATCGACGACTGGCGCAGCTTTACCGAGGGCTCGGTCGATCGCGCGCTGGGCGTCGGCCCGCTGTCTGAAGGCTTTCTGCTTGCCGGCGAGCAGCCAGTGGCGGTCGTCACCGAAGCCGAGCTGTTTTCGGGCACCTTCAAGCGACGCGGCGGACGCCGCCAGGGTCAGGCCACCACCGACGTCGATGCGATCATCCGCGACCTGTCGGAGCTCTCGATCGGCGATCCGGTGGTGCATGCCCAGCACGGCATCGGACGCTATCGCGGCCTGCTCAACCTCGACCTGGGCGACGGACCCACCGAATTCCTGCACCTGGCCTATGCCAACGATGCAACACTCTATGTGCCGGTGGCCGCGCTGCATCTGATCGGCCGCTATTCCGGCGCCTCGCCTGAAGAAGCGCCGCTCCATGTCCTCGGATCGGGCCAGTGGGAAAAGGCCCGCCAGCGTGCAGCCAAGCGCGCTCGCGATACCGCCGCCGAACTGCTCAATCTCTATGCCAGGCGCGCAGCACGAGAAGGCCACGCCTTCGGATTCAATGCTCAGGACTATGAAGCCTTCGCCGAAGGATTCGGTTTCGACGAAACACCCGACCAGCTTGCTGCCATCCATGCAGTCACCCAGGACCTGATTTCGGGCCGCCCGATGGATAGGCTGATCTGCGGCGATGTCGGTTTCGGCAAGACCGAAGTGGCACTGCGCGCTGCCTTCGTCGCCGCCTCCGATGGCAAGCAGGTCGCGATCCTGTGCCCGACCACGCTGCTGGCCGAGCAGCACTTCGAAACCTTCTCAGACCGATTCTCGAACTGGCCGCTGCGCCTGGCCGAGCTGTCGCGGTTTCGTTCGCCCAAGGAGGTCCGCGCCGCGCTCGAGGGCATGGCCAACGGCACCATCGACATCGTGATCGGCACACACAAGCTGCTCAGCCGGGACATAGTCTTCAAGCGGCTCGGGCTGGTCATCATCGACGAGGAACATCGGTTCGGCGTGCGCCAGAAAGAAGCGCTCAAGGCGCTGCGCGCCGAGGTCGATGTGCTGACCCTGACCGCCACCCCGATTCCCCGCACGCTCGCGATGAGCCTCGAAGGCATTCGGGACTTCTCGGTCATTGCCACCGCGCCGCAAAAGCGACTGGCGATCAAGACCTTCGTGCGGCGCGAAACCGAAGGCGCGATCCGCGAGGCGCTGCTGCGCGAACTGCGCCGCGGCGGTCAGGCCTATTTCCTGCACAACGAGGTCGAGACCATCGAGAACCGCCGCGCGATGCTGGAAAAGCTCGTGCCGGAAGCGCGCATCGTGGTGGCCCACGGCCAGATGCATGAACGCGAGCTTGAGCGGGTGATGCGCGAATTTCATGCTCAGCGCGCCAATGTGCTGCTGTGTACGACCATCATTGAAACCGGCATCGACGTGCCAACCGCCAACACCATCATCATGCATCGCGCCGACCGCTTCGGTCTGGCGCAGCTGCACCAGTTGCGCGGGCGTGTCGGCCGATCGCACCATCAGGCCTATGCCTATCTGCTGATCCCGGATGAAGGCGCGATCACCAAGGACGCGACAAAGCGTCTGGAGGCGATCCAGGCGATGGAAGAGCTCGGCTCAGGCTTTTTCCTGGCGATGCACGACCTCGAGATCCGAGGCGCGGGCGAAGTGCTTGGCGACTCGCAATCAGGCGATATGCAGGAGGTCGGATTCGGCCTGTATGCCGAAATGCTCAACCATGCGGTCCGCGCGCTCAAGGCCGGTCGCGAACCCGATCTGTCGGCGCCACTCGAGGCGGTGACCGAAATCAATCTGCATGTGCCGGCACTGCTGCCCGCCGACTACTGCGGCGACGTCAACGAGCGGCTGACGCTTTACAAGCGATTGGCCAACTGCAGCAGTCTGGACACGCTCGAAGCGATGCAGGAAGAGCTGGTTGACCGCTTCGGCAAGCTGCCGGATGCCGCTCGCGCCCTGATCGACACGCATCGCCTGCGCATCCTGTGCCTGCCGTTGGGGGTCTCGCGCATCGACGCCTCGGCCGAGACCATCGTGCTGCAGTTCGTGCCCAGCCCGCCGATCCCGCCCGAGCGGATCATTCGTCTCATCCAGACCCGCAAGGATGCGCGTCTGGCCGGCCCCGACCGCTTGCGCTTTACCATCAAGACACCCGAACCCGCCCAGCGCATCCTGCGCCTGCGCGAGATCCTGAAGGCACTCTCGACATGACCCGACTCGTCATCCAGCATCCGACCCTGAGCGATACCGCTGTGGCAGCCGTCGTACGCGCGGTTGGCAAGCCGCCGCACTGTCGCAGCGCCTGCCTGGCGATCTGGGACACGGTGAGTTTGACCGGCGCGCAGGTCGATTCGCTGGCCGCCTCGCTTCAGGTCGATGCCGAAATCGTCAGCCCGACCCTGCGTCTGGCCGACTTCGGTCTGGCGGCCTTCGATATGGACTCGACCCTGATCACGATTGAATGCATCGACGAGATCGCCGATTACATCGGCCGCAAAGCCGAAGTCGCGGCGATTACCGAAGCGGCGATGCGCGGCGAAATCACCGATTACGACGAAAGCCTGCGCCGACGCGTCGCCCTGCTCGAAGGCCTGCCGCAAGAAACGCTGCAGCGGGTCTGGGACGAGCGGGTGCAGTTGTCACCCGGCGCCGATGAGCTGATCGGCGCGATGAAGCGCGCCGGCCTGCGCGTGCTGGTAGTCTCCGGCGGGTTCACCTTTTTTACCGAGCGCATCAGGCAGCGCCTGGGCCTCGATCTGGCGCGCTCGAACGTGCTCGAAGTCATCGACGGCAAACTGACCGGGCGGCTGCTTGGGCCGATCATCAACGCCCAGGGCAAGCGTCGCGTGGTCGAGCAGACCTGCGCGATGCTGGGCATCACGCCTGCGCAGGCCATCGTCGTCGGCGATGGCGCCAATGACCTCGCGATGATGTCGATCGCCGGAATGTCAGTGGCTTATCACGCCAAACCGATCGTCCACAGCCAGACTCACCATGCGGTGAACCACAGCGGCCTCGACGCAATCCTGAACTACTTCTCGGATCAGTCGGCAGGGGTCAGCAGGCTTGCCTGAAGGTCGTGATCGTCGCAGCCCGAGATCAGGACGGTCGCAAACTGTCCGACCCTGAGCGAGGCATGAGGCGAAATCTGCACCACGCCGTCGATCTGGGGCGCATCCGCTGAGGAGCGCCCCACCGCGCCTTTGGGGCCGACCGAATCGATGATTACCCTCTGCGTGCTGCCCACCTTGCGCGCCAGTCGCGCACGGCTGATTTCCTGCTGCACCGCCATGAAACGGCCTCGTCGCTCCTCACGCAGTGCATCGGGCACAGCACCCGGCAGCTGGTTGGCAGCGGCACCTTCCACCGGCGAATAGGCAAAGCAGCCAACCCGGTCGAGCTGCGCCTCACGCAGAAAATCGAGCAGATGCTCGAACTCGCTGTCGGTCTCGCCCGGAAAGCCGGCGATAAACGTGCTGCGGACGGTGAGCTGGGGCACTGCCGCCCGCCATCCGAGCACGCGATCAAGATTTTTCTCGCCGCTTGCCGGACGCTTCATGCGCTTGAGCACATCCGGATGCGAATGCTGAAAAGGCACATCCAGATAGGGCAGGATCAGGCCGTCGGCCATCAGCGGCAGGATCTCGTCGACATGCGGATAGGGATAGACATAATGCAGCCTCACCCAGGCATCGTGGCTGCGGGCAAGCTCGCCAAGTTCGCGGCACAGCTCGGTCATGCGGGTGCGCACCGGCCGGCCCTCGACAAAATCGGTCCGATAGCGGATATCAACACCATAGGCACTGGTGTCCTGCGAGATCACCAGCAGCTCTTTTGCACCCGACTTGAACAGGGCCTGCGCCTCGCGCATCACCTCGCCAATTGGTCGGCTCACCAGGTCACCACGCATCGAGGGAATGATGCAAAAGCTGCAGCGATGATTGCAGCCCTCCGAAATCTTCAGGTAGGCGTAGTGGCGTGGCGTGAGCTTGATGCCGGCTTCGGGCACGAGGTCGGTGAAGGGGTCGTGCGGTCGGGGCAGATGGGTATGCACATGGCCCATGACCGCCTCGAGGTCGTGTGGACCGGTCACGGCCAGCACACTCGGATGGACCTGAGATACCAGATTGCCGCCGGCTTCGCCGGGCTTTGCCCCGAGGCAGCCGGTGACGATCACCTTGCCATTTTCAGCCAGCGCCTCGCCGATGGCGTCGAGCGACTCCTGCACCGCTTCATCGATGAAGCCGCAGGTGTTGACGATCACCAGATCCGACTTCTGGTAGGTGGGCGAGATCACATAGCCTTCGGCACGCAGTTGAGTGACGATGCGCTCCGAGTCGACCAGCGCCTTGGGGCAACCGAGCGACACGAACCCCACTCGCGGTGGGGCGTCGGCTTTGTCGATCGAGGAGGGTGATGACCGCTTTGAAAACCTGGGGCGCTTGATACTGACAGGAGGCAAGATCGACCTTATTTGCTGCGCTCACCGGGCTCCGAGCCTTCGCCGGTCGGCTCAGGTCTGGGGCTCTGAGCCGTTGGCATGGGAAACGGAAAACCCGGAAACACTGTCCGGGCCTGTTGCTGCATCTGTTCCTGCATCTGCACGAAGAGGTTCTTCGACTGCTCGATGTAGTGGCTCATCATGCCCTGAACCATTGGGGTCTGGACCTGCATGAACTGCGTCCAGAGCTCGGGGTTGGAGGGCAAACCCTTGACGTCGTAAAAGGCTTTCGACTGCTCCTGGAACTTGCTCTGGATCTCGACGAAGGACTGCATGGTCTTTTCGAGGTAGGCGCCCATCATCCCCTGCATCGCATCACCATATGACCGGATGATCTGCGAGAGCATCGGGGCAGAAAACAGCGGCGCGCCGCCGGCTTCCTCCTCAAGAATGATCTGCAGCAAAATGCTGCGGGTCAGATCCTCTTCGCTCTTGGCATCGACGACTTTGAAATCCTCGTTGTCGAGAACCAGCTGCTTGACATCGGACAGCGTGATGTAAGAGCTGGTTCGCGTGTCGTACAGGCGACGGTTCGGATACTTCTTGATGAGTCGACTTTGGGCAGCCATCCAGCGTCTCCGGGATTTAAAATCCCGCTCATCATCCCATATGAAGGCCGCCGTTACACGTAAAGTCAGCCCCGGTGGAAAAACCTGCATCATCAGTGCTCAGCCAGCCGCACATCGAGGCGATCTCCTCGGCACGGCCCAGACGCCTGACCGGAATGCTCTGAATGATCTTTTCGCGCACGTCCTCGCGCACCGCCATGACCATGTCGGTCGCGATATAGCCGGGCGAAACGGTGTTGACCGTCACGCCCTTGCTGGCGACCTCCTGGGCCAGAGCCATCGTGAAGCCATGCATACCGGCCTTGGCTGCCGAGTAGTTGGTCTGGCCGAACTGCCCTTTCTGGCCATTGATCGACGAAATGTTGATGATGCGACCAAAGCCCTTGTCGAGCATGCCGTCGATGACCTGCTTGGTCACACAGAACAGGCTGTTGAGGTTGGTGTCGATGACCGCCTTCCAGTCGTCGAGCGACATCTTGCGAAACACACCGTCGCGGGTGATGCCGGCGTTGTTCACGAGAATGTCAGGATTGCCATGCTCGGCCTTGACCTTGTCGAAGGCCGCAACCGTCGACTCCCAGTCGGAGACATTGCCGACCGACGCATAGAAATGATAGCCCTCCGACTTCTGCTGGTTCAGCCACTTGTCGAAGTCGCGGGTCGGGCCACAACCGGCAATCACGGTATACCCCATGTCATGAAAGCGCCGGCAGATCGCCGTCCCGATACCACCCATTCCGCCGGTCACATAAGCCAGTTTGCTCATTGCAAGTCTCCCGTGCCCGCAGGCATCTTTGTGTTGTGTTGTGTGTGTCGAGAAATCTCAGATGCCCGGCAAGCTCGACGGATTACCGGCCTTGACCTTCACATATCGACCGGGCGCCGCTTCGATCGGAGGGTGCGCCGCATCGCCAAGCTGTGTCGGCGATCGCCTTGCACCACCCTTGAAGTCATCCAGCCATTTCGACCAGTCGACCCACCAGCTGCCCGGGTGTTCGGTAGCCGACTGCAGCCATTTCTCGGGCGAGTCTGCCTGTGTCGAACCATCGGTCCAGTAGCTTCGACGATTGCGAATCGCCGAGTTGATCGAACCGGCGATATGGCCGCTCGCACCCAGGACGAATCGCACATCATTCGACATCAGTTGCGTGGATGCAAAGGCCGCCTGCCACAGCACGATGTGATCTTCGCGAGCACCAAAAATATAGGTCGGCACATCGATCAGGCCCAGATCGACTTTCTCGCCCAGGCAGGTCAGCGCACCCGGCACGCGCAGTTCGTTTTGCAGATACATGTGGCGCAGATACCAGACATAGAGCGGGCCCGGCAGGTTGGTGCCGTCGGCATTCCAGAAGAGCAGATCGAAGGCCGGCGGCGACTCGCCTTTCAGATAGTTGGAGACCACATAGTTCCAGACGAGGTCATTAGGCCGCAGGAACGAGAAGGTGGTGCCAAGGTCGTGGGCGCTCATCAGGCCACGCTCGCCGATGGTCTGCTCGCGCCAGGCCACCTGAGCCGGATCGACAAACACCCCGATCGAACCGGGAAGTTCGAAATCGAGCAGTGCGGTCATCAGGGTCAGCGACGCTACCGGGCGCTCGCCTCGCGCTGCCAGCACTGCAAGCGCGGTGGCCAGGATCGTACCGCCGACGCAAAAGCCAAGCGCGTTGATGGTGTCCTGTTTGCCAATCGCACGCACCGCCTCGATCGCATCAATCACGCCGCGCTGCACATAGTCATCCCAGGTCAGGGCCGCATGTTCGGGCTGCGCATTGATCCAGGAGACCATGAACACCGTGTGTCCCTGACCCACGGCATGGGCCACCATCGAGTTATCCGGCTGCAGATCGAGGATGTAGTACTTGTTGATGAAGGGCGGCACCATCAGCAAGGGCCGAGCGCCGACAGTCGGTGTCGAGGGCGAATACTGGATCAGCTCGATCACATCATTGCGAAACACTACCGCGCCCTGGGACAGCCCGACATTCACACCGACCTCGAAAGCCCCCTCGTCAGTGATCGAAATATGCCCGCGACTGACATCGGCCATCATGTTCTCGAGTCCCTTGCGCAGGCTCTCGCCCTGGGTCTCGATCATCTTCTTTTGCGCGTCGGGATTGGTCGTGAAGAAATTCGCCGGCGACATCGCATCAACCCACTGCTGAGTCAGGAAGCGGATCCGATCGCGTGTCAGCGCATCCGAATCGACCGCATCGGCCATATGCCGCATAAACTCGGCATTGAGCAGATAGAGCGCGGCGTTCAGGGCAAAGGGGCGCTGCTCGGACCACGCAGGTGCAGCGAAGCGCTTGTCGGACAGGGCCGGCACAGCAAGCTCAGGCGACGCGAAATCAGCCCAGAGCTTTTGAAGTTTGGCGCCGTAATCGGCCTGCAGCGACATCAGTCGCGAGGGATCAATGTGCCACGAAGGCATGCCTGCGGCGACTGCAGCAGCCAGCTCCTGCATCGGGCTGGTCGGTGAGATCGGTGCAGTCTGGGCCGGCCGGGGGCGAGCCGACGACGATGCAGCAGCAGCAATCGAGGCAAGCTCCTTGAGCACTTGCGCCGACACGGCGGGGGCAGACTTCGGCACTGCAACAGCCGGCTTTATCGGTGCCGGCCTTTTCGCTGCCGGCTTTTTCGCAGGTGAACTCTGCGCAGCGGGTTTTTTCGCAGCTGACGGTTTCGCAGCTGACGGTTTCGCAGCTGACGGTTTCGCAGCTGGTTTTTTCGCAGCAGTATTCACAGCCGCTTTCGCGCCGGCAACTGTCATTCCCTTGCCGGACGCTTTGGCAGCGAGCTTTCTCACTGGCGCCGGCGAAACACCGGCGACCTTCGTGGGCGATCTCGATACCTTGCCGGCCTTGCCTGCCCTGGCTGCGGTGCTGCGTGACTTCGTCGAAACTGCCATGGTCTCCCCCGAGAGTGGCGAGTAATGCGATGATCACCCAGCCAGCGTGATCGCATCTTGCATTTCGCGCTTCGGCTTGTCCAATCGGATCGGTCGCTTTGCCATGTACATCGTTGCAATCGGGTGGCTTTATGTTGTCGTCATGATGGCGCTGACAGAAACCTCCTTCATCGCCGGCCTGGTCACGCTCGTGTTCTACGGCTTGGCGCCTCTGGCGCTTTTTCTCTGGCTGATGGGCACGCCCGAACGGCGACGCCGGCCGCGTTCACGCGATCAGCCAGATGAGTGAGGCCATGCGCCCGGTACGTCGATCGCGCCGGTGCGAATAAAAACGCGCCGGATCACGCACGGTACATAACTCGCCGCCGCTCACGCTGGTCACGCCGCGCGCGGCGAGTCGGCGCCGGGCGAGCGCGTAGAGATCAGCCCAGTACTTTCCCGCGGCAGGACCGGGTATGAATGCCGACGATGCCTGGCCATCCTGTTCGCAAAAGGCCTCCATCACCTCTTGCCCGACCTCGAACGACGCCGGTCCAATGGCGGGCCCCATCCAGGCAGCGAGCTCGGCGTCTTCACCGAGGCGCGCGCGCATTGCATCGACAGTCGCCTCGACGACGCCGGCCGCGAGCCCTCTCCAGCCGGCATGCACCGCGCCGACGATCCGGCCATGCTTATCGGCGAGAAGGAGCGGCAGGCAATCGGCGGTCATGATCGCAAGCACCTGTCCTGCCTGCATGGTGATGGCCGCATCCGCGGTCGGCGGCACCAGCGCCTGGGCAGACACGGCACTGTCTGCCTGGTGCACATTGACGCCGTGAACCTGCTGCAACCAGCAGATCGGCCCAGGCAGCCCAGCCTGCAGGCGGGCGCGGTTCTCCCTGACCGCCGCCGGGTCGTCGCCGACATGCTCCCCCAGGTTCATTCCGACCGCCGCGCCATCGGCGGCACCGAAGTCCCCGGCACTGACCCCACCAGTTCGGATGGTGATCAGGGTTTGGACATGGTCAGACACCGACCAGTCGGGCGCGATACCCGGCAGCCGTGCCAGCCTTGCACTCGCGGCATCTCTCATCAGCGCTTTCCTCGCGTCGGCTGGGCGGCAGGTTTGTGAAGACGGCTGCCACTGGCCGGTGGCGGCACTGGCACAGGCAAGTGCAGCGCTTCGAGAAGAGCCAGGATGTCGGCAGGCAAGGGACTGGCCATCTGCAAGCGTTCGCCGCTCACCGGATGATCCAGCTCGAGACGCCAGGCATGCAGCGCCTGCCGACTGAAATCCCCCCGAGGACTGCCGCCATACACCGTGTCGCCGATCAGCGGATGCCCGACGCTGGCCAGATGGACCCGGATCTGATGCGTGCGCCCGGTCTCGAGGCGGCATTCGATCGACGCAACCCGATCGCCAGCCGACAGTCGCTCGACATGAGTCGTCGCCGCCTTGCCTCGCTCCAGCGACACCACCGCCATACGGAGCCGGTCGCGCGGATCACGCCCGATTGGTGCGTCGATGGTCAGGCGTTCGCGCGGCAAGCCCTGGGTGACCGCGAAATAGCGCCGACTGATGGTGCGCGCCGCAATCGCCGCACTCAGTCGCTCGAAGGCACGCCCACTGCGGGCAACCATCAGCAAGCCGCTGGTGTCCTTGTCGAGCCGGTGAATGATGCCTGCTCTCGGCAGCTTTGCAGAGTCGGGTCGTGCATGCAGCAATCCATTCATGAGCGTGCCGCGCCAATGCCCAGGGGCCGGATGAGCGACCAATCCGACCGGCTTGTCGATCACCATCAGGTCGGCGTCTTCATGGATGATGCTCAGTGGGATATCGTCGGGCTCGAACGAACGCTCAGCCTCGGTGGGCATCGGCCAGACCTCGATTGTCTCGATGCCGCGCAGTCGATGCCGCGGCAGCACCGCCTGGCCATCGACCGTGACCGCAGCCAGCGCAATCCAGCGCTGAATGCGGGTGCGCGAGACATCGGCGAGTACCCCCGCAAGGAAACGATCAAGGCGCTGACCGAAGCCGGCGCGAGCATCGATTCGAAGCGGCGCCTGATCAGCGGAGTGGGCCGAAGCCACTGGATCGAACTGATCGGCGCTCACTCAGGCCCCTTGGCTATAATCGACCTGTCGGTCTTGCATTAATGGAGCAGTAATGACAACAGCGCGAAGCTGGAATTGGCGGCGAATTGCGACTGCGGTGGTGTTGCTGGGGATGCTGGCCGGCTGCGGCGTTTTCGGACCGAGCACCGAATACGATCCTACCGCGAAGATGACCCCGGCCGAAATCTATGCCGGCGCCAAGGATGACATGAGTGCGGGTCGCTGGTCGGCGGCGGTCAAGCTGCTGATCAAGCTCGAATCACGCTATCCATTCGGGGTCTGGGCGCAGCAGGCGCAACTCGATACCGCTTACTGCCAATACCGCGAAAACGAGCGCATCCAGGCGCTGGTCAGCATTGAACGTTTCATCCGGCTCTATCCGACAAACGCTCAACTTGATTACGCTTTTTATCTGAAGGGCCTGATCAACTTCAATGAAGACTTGAGCCTGATCGGTGGTCTTGGCGGACAGGACCTCTCCGAGCGCGACCAGAGAGCCGCGCGCGAATCCTTCGAGGCCTTCCGTCAGGTGCTGACACGGTTCCCGAACAGCATCTATACCGAGGACTCAAGGGCCAGGATGCAATATCTCGTCAATGCCATGGCTGGCAGCGAGGTCCATATTGCCCGCTACTACTATGTCCGGGGTGCCTATCTGGCTGCGATCAACCGGGCGCAAAACGTGATCATCCAGTATCAGGGGGCACCTGCGGTCGAGGAGGCGCTCTTCATCGTGATGAAAGCCAGCGAGCAGCTCGGCCTTGACCAGCAGCGATCAGACGCCGAGCGGGTGCTCCTGCTGAATTTTCCGAAGACCCCGCTGCTGACAACCGGTCTGAAACTCGACAATCGGTCCTGGTGGGAAGTCTGGCGCTGAAGGGTCCGCCAACCGAAGCGCCAGCAGCAGCCCCTCAGCCCTGACCCTGCCCCTGACCCTCAGGCTGCGGCAGGAAAGGCAAGGCGTCCTGCCAGTGCTCGACTCGCCGAAACGGCGGCAGACTGGCGATCAGCCTGCGGCCATAGCCGCGCGTGATCAGGCGCTCATCGCAAATCACCAGCACGCCGCGATCCGACTCGGAACGAATCAGACGGCCGGCGCCCTGCTTCAGGGCCTGCGCAGCCGCCGGCAGCTGATCGTGTGAAAACGGATCTCGCCCCGATCGACGCAGGGCTTCTCCGCGAGCCCTGATCACCGGATCATCGGGCGGAGCGAAGGGCAGCTTGTCGATCACCACCAGCGACAGGGCATCACCCATCACGTCGACCCCTTCCCAGAAGCTCGCGCTCCCCACCAGAACACCCGCGCTGGCCGATCGAAACCGGTCGAGCAAAGCAGCTCTGGCAACTTCTCCCTGGACCAGCCACTGCATACCCGCATTGTCGGTGGCATCAAGGGCACGCAGGGTCTGCGCAATATCGCGCACCGCCCGCAGGCTCGTGCAAAGGACAAAAGCCCGGCCACGGTTGGCAAGAATCAATGGCCAGACGAACTGCGCAACCCGTTGAGAAAAACCGGGCGACGAGGCTTCGCCGATACCTCGAGGTATCCAGAGCGCTGCCTGAGCGGCGAAGTCGAAAGGACTGGCGAAGCGCTCGCAGCGCGCATCCGACAGCCCGAGCGCCTCGGTGAAGTGACTGAAGTCGTCGCCGACCGAGAGGGTGGCCGAAACGAACACCCAGGCGCGTGCAGGACCCGATCGATGGCGTCCGAAGGCCGCGGCCACCGACAGCGGCGTGCGTCTGAGCGTGGCATGCGGCCCGCTGGCTTCGGCCCAGACGATCGCCGGATCCTCCTCGCTCGGATCAGCCTCGATGTCCTGCGCCTCATCGGTCAGCACCGCTGACCAACGGGAGACCCGCTCAAGGAGCTCGGTGGCACGCAGGCCACAACGGTCGAGTTCGAGCCCACGACCCGCATTGTTGGCGATGATTGCCGAGATCGACACCAGATCGCTCGACAGGGCATCCAGTGCATCAGGAAGGCCTGCAATCGACTTGAGTTGTTCGAGGCTGTAGCGTCGCGCCAACTGGGCGCGGCTTGCCCCTTGCGCGCCGAAAGCACGGCCACCCGCTGTTGCCGACTCGTTGCCCTCGAGAACCAGGCGCAAGTCGCGACTCGACTGCTCGAGGCGACCGGCCACCGAGCGCCAGTCGGCCGCGTCGCGCGCCTCGACCAGCCCTGCGCGAGTCAGGTCGCGAACCAGATCCTGCAGCTGGCGGGTCGAGACCGATTCGCCGAAAAACTCGGTCGCAGCTTCCGGCAGCTGGTGCGCTTCATCAAAGATGACCGCGTCGACGGTTGGCAGCAGTTCGGCCATCGACGATTCGCGCAGCGCAAGATCGGCGCAGAAAAGGTGGTGATTGACCACCACCACATCGGCTGCCATCGCTTCGCGCCTGGCCTGAAAAACAAAGCATCGCTTGAACTCAGGACACTCCTGCCCGAGACAGTTGTCGCGAGTCGAGGTGGCATGAACCCAGACCGGATCATCCTCGGCCAGCGCGGTACAGTCGGCACGATCGCCGCTCAGACTGATCTGGGCGAACTGCCTGATCTTGCGCAACTTGCCTGGCATCTGCGGATCGGCAAAGCGCCCATCGGCCATCTGCTGGTCGAGGTGATGGTGACAGACATAATTCGCCCGCCCCTTGAGCAAGGCGATGCGGGTTCCCAGACCGAGCGCCGCTTTCACCGAAGGCAGGTCGCGATGAAAGAGCTGGTCCTGAAGTGGACGGGTTCCGGTCGAGATCATGGCCCTTGCACCCGACAGCAGCAACGGCACGAGATAGGCGAAGGTCTTGCCGGTGCCGGTACCGGCCTCGGCAACCAGACTGCTGCGCTGCGCGATGGCCCGCGCGACGCTGGCCGCCAGGGACTGCTGACCTTCTCTCGCCTTGAAGGCGGGCATAGCCCGGGCGAGCGCCCCCTGAGCAGCCAAGGCGTCAATAGTGGCTTGCGACAGCGATGCCGCACTCGAGTCGGCCTGCGGCCAGTCGTCTGTCACCGCGGACGACTCATGCAGGCGTATCCGGAACCAGTCGACGCTGCAATTGCATGATCGCGTCCTTGATGGCCAGCTTGCGCTTTTTCAGCCTGCGAATCGTCAGCTCATCGGGCGGCACGCTCGACTGCAAGGCGAGCAGGCTCAGGTCGAGGTCGCGATGCTCGATCTGGAGCTCGACGATCCGGTCGTACAAGGGCTGCAAATCCTGCATGGTCAAAAGGGGTCAGCGGTGCAAATGCAAGGGCAGCGTCACACCAAGCCCTCGACTATAGGCTGGCTGATGACCGCATTCAAAGCGCATTGACCTTTCGGCTGTGGCATCGAGACATCGCAAGCAATCTGAAAGACTGCTGAATCGTGCAGGGGTCCCTGTTCACTGGGAGCGTGCCGGTGCTGGCGACTGCTCTCTTCGACGCGCTTCTTCAAGCAGGCGCTGATCACGCAGGGCCCGTTCGCGGGCCTCTCGGGCCTGCAGTCGGAGCCGATTTTCTTCGAGGCGCCTTTCGCGCTCGGCGACGAACACCGAATCTTCAGCGGCGCGCGTCGCGGCTTCGGCACGACGGATCGCGTTTTCCTTCTCGCGCCGCTCACGATCGGCGCGAGCCGCCTTTGCCTGACGCTCAAGTTCGGGCGCATCGCGCTCCCGCTCCAGGCGT
This sequence comes from Burkholderiales bacterium, assembly GCA_026399875.1. Classification (GTDB taxonomy): domain Bacteria; phylum Pseudomonadota; class Gammaproteobacteria; order Burkholderiales; family Burkholderiaceae_E; genus UBA4615. The sequence continues at coordinate 95,884 of JAPLQF010000024.1, forward strand.
GCCTTCTCGGCAGCCTCGATCCGGGCCTCGAAGGACTTCAGATTGTCGAGTGCCTTCGCCGCCTCGGTCGCACTCGCGGCGGCACGCTCCTCAAGCGTTCTTGCAGTTCGCTGATTGAGCTCCAGCGCCGCGCTTTCACGCAGGGACTGATTGGCGGCCACCTCGACGGCATTGCTACGACTTTCGACCGGCCGTTGTCGGGACATCACATCGGCGAGGCAGCGCGTCACCAGAAAGCGGCGATAGCAGGCAATCCGTTCTCGCAGCAGGGCATCATCGGTCTCATCGCGCGCCAGCCCCGCCGCCTTGCGTGCGACTTGCGCGGTCTCGACATCCATCGGACGCGACACATCGAAAGCCTTGAGGACTGAAGCGGGATCGACCGACACCGGCTCGACGCCCGCTCCCCAATTTGCCCCGGTGCTCGAGCAAGCCGCTGTCACCAGCCCAAGCAGCGAGATCGACAGCGTGACGAGGCAGGTCCTGATCACGGCAGCGCAGCCGGTCGCGCTCAGGCCAGCGTATCGACCAGACCACGCCGCGGCGCAGCCTGGTAGTCGGGCGACTGCATTTCGATCAACCGGCTGACCGTTCTGTGAAACTCGCTCGACATCGCCCCCGCCACATAAAGCTGTTCCGGCGGCACGTCGGCGGCGATCAGCAGCTTGACCTTCTGATCATAGAAGACATCGACCAGCCAGGTGAAACGTCTGGCCTGAGACGACATCGCCGCGGTCATCCGGGGCACGGAAGAGAGCATCACGGTATGAAATCGGGTGGCAATTTCGAGATAGTCGAGCTGTGATCGCGGCCCGTCGCAAAGCGTCGCGAAATCGAACCAGACCACACCCCCCGACCGACGCAGGGCCTCAATGACACGATGCTCGATGGTCAGGCGAGGATCGTCGACCGTGGGTCCGGCCAACTGCTCGAAAGCCTGCGCAAAGCGGCGATCTGTATCGGGGCACAGCGGACTGAGGTAGACATCGACACCCTGCAGCGCCAGGCGCCGATAGTCGGTTCCGGCATCGACATTAAGAATATCGAGATGGTCTTTCAGGAGCGCGATCGCGGGCAGGATGGTGTCGCGATTCAGACCGTCGGGATAGAGATCATCGGGTCGGTAGTTGGACGTCATCACGAAGACCACGCCATGACCGAAAAGGCCGTTCAGCAGGCGCTCGAGAATCATGGCATCGGCCACATCCGAGACATGAAACTCATCGAAACAGATCAGGCGATACCGCGCGGCAAGCCTGCGGGCGACCTCATCGAGCGGATCACTCACCTGCCTGAGATCACGCAGTTCGCGATGCACGCTGCGCATGAACTCATGAAAGTGCACCCGGGTCTTGCGCACCACCGGTACCGCTTCGTAGAACACATCCATGAGCAGGCTCTTGCCGCGTCCGACACCGCCATACATCCAGACGCCGCGTGGCACCGGCGGGCGATCGAACAGCTTGCGCAGCAGTCCGGATCGCCTGCGCTTGAATTCGATCAGATCATCGTAAAGCCGCTGCAGCCGTTCGACCGCAGCCAACTGCGAAGCGTCGCTGCGGTAGCCACGTTCGGCCAGCAGCTTTGTGTAGCGCTCGAGGACGTTCATCTGACTTGAGTTCATCACTGCAGCGTTGCCTGCCGTGCCCCGATGCTGCCGGCAGCAGGCAACCGCAGGCTTACATGTTGAGAGCGCGTTTGTCGACCGCCAACGCCGCTTCGCGCAGCACTTCGGAGAGCGACGGATGCGGATGGCAGACCCGGGCAATGTCTTCGCTCGAGGCTTTGAACTCGATGGCCACCGCGGCCTCGGCGATCAGGTCGGAGGCACCGGGCCCGATGATGTGCACACCCAGCAACTCGTCGGTCGTCGCGTCTGCAAGCATCTTCACGAAGCCATCGGCGGTGGCCATGCCGAGTGCCCGTCCGTTGGCCGCGAAGGGAAACTGCCCGGCCTTATAGGCCCGGCCCTCGGCCTTGAGCTGCTGCTCGGTCCGACCCACCCAGGCGATCTCCGGGGAGGTATAGATCACCCAGGGAATCGCGTTGTAGTCGATGTGCGGCTTTTGCCCGGCGATCAGTTCGGCCACCATCACACCTTCATCCTCGCCCTTGTGCGCGAGCATCGGTCCGCGCACCACGTCGCCGACCGCGTAAACCCGCGGCAATACCGTACGACAATGATCATCAACCGGGATGAAGCCGCGCTCGTCCAGAGCAAGTCCGACCGATTCGAGCCCAAGGCCATCGGTGTTGGGAATACGACCGACCGAGACGATCAGGCGATCGACTTCGAGCGTCTGCGCGACGCCCTTGGCATCTGTCCAGTCGATGCTGACAGCCTTCTTGCCGACATTGACCGAACCGATCTTCGCGCCCAGATTGATCGACAGCCCCTGTTTGGTGAAAAGCTTGAGCGCCTCTTTCGAGATCGACTCATCGCAGGCTGACAGAAAGCCCGGCAAGGCTTCAAGGACGGTCACGGAGGCACCAAGCCGTCGCCAGACCGAACCGAGCTCCAGGCCGATCACGCCGGCGCCGATCACGCCCAGCCGCTTTGGCACGGCCGGCATCGCCAGTGCACCTTCGTTGTCGCACACCATCTGGTTGTCGACCGCAACACCCGGCAGATGGCGCGCCTTCGAGCCGGTCGCGATGATCACGCTGACCGCCTCAACCTGGATCGCCCCCTGCGCAGTATCGACTTCGACGCCATAAGCATCGCCGAGGGTGCCGGTCAGCCGGGCATGCCCTTTGAGCCAATCGATCTTGTTCTTGCGAAACAGGAACTCGATGCCCTTGGTCATCTTCGAGACGATGCCGTCCTTGCGCGCCTGCATCTTCTGGACATCGATCTTTGCACCGGCAATCTCGATGCCATGCACATCGAGATGCGACTGCGCTTCTTCGAATTTCTCACTTGATGCCAGCAAGGCTTTCGAGGGAATGCAGCCGACATTCAGACAGGTGCCGCCAAGCGCCAGCTCGCCCTTGGGGTTGGTCCATTTCTCGGCACACGCAACTTTCAATCCGAGCTGCGCCGCGCGAATTGCTGCAATATAACCGGCCGGACCTGAGCCGATTACCACCACGTCATAACGTTGATTGGCCATCGCTGATCTCAGAGGTCAAGCAGCAGTCGTGAGGGATCCTCGAGCGCATCCTTGACACAGACGAGAAAGAGCACCGCCTCGCGCCCATCGATAATTCGATGATCGTATGACAGCGCAAGATAATTCATCGGCCGAATCACGATCTGACCGTTCTCGACGACCGCACGGTCCTTGGTGGCATGCACGCCGAGGATGGCGGCCTGCGGCGGGTTGATGATCGGCGTCGAGAGCATCGAGCCGAACACACCGCCGTTCGAAATCGAGAAGGTGCCGCCCGACAACTCCTCGATGCCGAGCTTGCCTTCCTGGGCTCGCTTGCCGTAATCACCGATCTGATTCTCGATCTGGGCGAAGTTCATCTGATCGGCATTGCGAATCACCGGCACGACCAGGCCGCGCGGCGAACCGACCGCAACGCCGATATCGAAATAGCCGTGGTAAACAATGTCGGTGCCATCGACCGACGCATTGACGACCGGATATTTCTTGAGCGCATGAACGGCGGCTTTCACGAAAAAGCTCATGAAGCCAAGTCGGGTGCCGTGCTCTTTCTCGAACCGGTCCTGGTACTTCTTGCGCAGGTCCATCACCGGTTGCATGTTGACCTCGTTGAACGTGGTCAGGATGGCATTGGTTGCCTGCGACTGAAGGAGACGCTCGGCGACGCGCTGGCGCAGACGCGACATCGCCACCCGCTGTTCGGGACGTCCTTCGATCATCTTGTTCGGGTCGATCGGCGCGGTCACTGACGGCAGGCTGCTGGTGGGAGCACCAGTGGGAATCGGTGCACTGACTGCGGGTCTGGCTTGCGACGGCGCGCTCGCACCGGCCGCTACCGCACCAATGACATCCCCCTTGGTCACCCGGCCATCACGGCCGGTACCGGCCACATTCGAAGCCGACAGACCTGCCTCAGCCAGCATCTTGGCGGCAGCAGGCATCGCGACGCCTGCATGAGCAGCGCCGGTTGCAGCGGCAATCGGCGCCGTCGGTACAGCGGCAGGGGTGGCAGCAAGCGGCGCGGGCCCAGCAGCCGATTTCGAGGCGACCGCCTCAGTATCGATGATCGCGATCACCTCGCCGGCGACCACTGTTTCACCGTCGGCCTTGAGGACTCGCGCCAGCACACCGGCGTTGGGGGCCGGCAACTCGAGCACCACCTTGTCGGTTTCGACGTCAATCAGGTTGTCGTCACGTTCGATCGCATCGCCCGGCTTCTTGTGCCACTGCAACAGCGTCGCTTCCGCAACCGATTCGGACAGTTGCGGGACTTTTACTTCGATCAATGCCATGTCAGGAAGCCTTCCGGGTCTTTGTCTTGGGAGCATCACCCAGGGCAGCAGTGAGAAGCTCCTTTTGCTGGGCATAGTGTTTGTCGTAGTAGCCGGCTGCAGGCGAAGCCGATGCCGGACGACCGGCATAACTCAGACGCTGGCCGTCCTTGAGCGCATCCTGAATGTGATGCTGCACAAAGAACCAGGCGCCCTGGTTTTGCGGCTCATCCTGGCACCAGACCACCTGGGTGGCGCCCGGGTACTTGCGCATCTCGGCCTCGAGCGCCTTGTGCGGGAAAGGGTAGAGCTGCTCGACGCGCAGAATCGCCACATCGACGAGTTCGCGTTCGCGCCGCGCGCCGGTCAGGTCGTAGTAGATCTTGCCGCTGCAGATCACGATCTTGCGGACCGCCTTGGCATCAATACCGGCGGTGTTCTCGCCGATGACCGTCTGAAAGCCACCCTTGGCCAGTTCCTGCAGGCTCGAGACAGCTTCCTTGTTACGCAAGAGCGACTTGGGCGTCATGATCATCAGCGGTTTGCGGAAGGGCCGGATCATCTGACGACGCAACACATGGAAAATCTGCGCCGGCGTGGTCGGCTGGCAGACCTGCATATTGTTCTCGGCGCAAAGCTGCAGGAAGCGCTCAATACGGGCCGAGGAATGCTCGGGCCCCTGCCCTTCGTAGCCATGCGGCAGCATCATCGTGAGGCCGCAAGAGCGCCCCCACTTCGATTCGCCCGAGGAAATGAACTGGTCGATCACGACCTGGGCGCCATTGACGAAATCGCCGAACTGCGCCTCCCAGATGACCAGGGCATTCGGCTCCGCGGTGGCATAGCCATATTCAAAACCCAGCACGGCTTCTTCGGAGAGCACCGAATCGATGACCCGAAACGGGCCCTGATCATCGGCGACATGCTCAAGCGGAATGTAATAGCCCGAATCCCAGCGCTCACGGTTCTGGTCATGAAGCACCGCATGCCGATGAGTAAACGTGCCGCGACCGGAGTCCTGCCCAGACAGGCGCACCGCATAACCGGCAGCGACAAGCGACGCAAAGGCCATGTGCTCGCCCATTCCCCAGTCGAGCGAAAGCTCACCCTGGCCCATCGCACGGCGATCAGCAATCACTTTCTCGACCAGCGGATGCAGCTTGAGCGACTGCGGCACCGTGGTGATCTTCTCGGCGATACGACGCAACTCGGTGATCGGGACCGCAGTGTCAGCCGTGTCCGACCATTTGCGATTAAGCAGCGGCATCCATTCAACCGCCAGCTTGCTCTTGAAGTTGGAGATCACCGGATTGGACGTCAGACGACCCTCATCGAGCGCCGCCCGGAACTCCTTGACCAGTCGATCGCCATCGCCCGAGGCCAGCAGACCCTGCGCTTCGAGCTTGTCTGCATAGAGCTTGCGGGTGCCAGGATGCTCGCCGATCCGCTTGTACATCAGCGGCTGAGTCAGCGCCGGAGTGTCCTGCTCATTGTGGCCGAGCTTGCGGAAACAGACGATATCGACCACCACATCCTTGCTGAACTGCGCCCGGAAATCCATCGCCATCTGGGTGGCAAAGACCACCGCCTCCGGATCATCGCCATTCACATGCAGGACCGGCGCCTCGATCATCTTGACCACGTCGGAGCAATAGATCGTTGAGCGCGAATCGCGCGGATCGGAGGTGGTGAATCCGATCTGATTATTGATCACGATATGCACCGTACCGCCGGTGCCATAGCCGCGCGTCTGCGCAAGGTTCAGGGTCTCCATGACGACACCCTGGCCGGCGAAGGCGGCATCGCCGTGCACCAGGACCGACAGTACCTGCCGACCTTCGGCATCACCACGCCGATCCTGGCGGGCGCGGGCAGAACCCTCGACCACCGGATTGACGATTTCGAGGTGCGACGGATTGAACGCCAAAGACAGGTGCACCGGACCACCGGGCGTGGAGACATCACTGGAGAAACCCTGGTGATACTTGACATCGCCGGACGGCAGATCGTCGGCATGATGGCCTTCGAACTCGGCGAACAGCTCGCTCGGCATCTTGCCCAGAGTGTTGACCAGAACGTTCAGCCGGCCACGGTGGGCCATCCCTATTACGAACTCCTGGATACCTTGCGTGCCGCCGTGCTGGACGATCTCGTCCATCGAGGCAATGAAGCTCTCGCCGCCTTCGAGCGAGAAACGCTTCTGACCGACATAGCGGGTGTGCAGGTATTTTTCGAGGCCTTCGGCAGCGGTCAGGCGATCGAGAACACGCCTTTTCTTCTCATCGCTGAACTTGGGCTTGGCCCGGGTTGATTCGAGCCGCTCCTGAATCCAGCGCTTTTGCGCCGGATCGCTGATGTACATGAACTCGGCACCGATATTGCCGCAATAGGTCTCTCTGAGAGCACCGAGAATCTCGCGCAGCGGCGCACTCTCGAACCCGAAGAAAGTGTTTGCGGCCGAGTAGATGTTGGCCTGATCGCCTTCGGTGAAATCGTAGAACGCGGTCTCAAGCTCGGGGATCTGCGCACGCTCCTGTCGCTTGAGCGGATCAAGGTTTGCCCAGCGCGAACCGAGGAAGCGATAGGCCGCGATCAGTTGCTGGACATAGACCTGCTTGCGTGCAGTGGCCGCATCGCCGCCCATGACACGGGGCTGCAGGCTACCGGCTTTCGCGCGCTCGGCGAACGACTCGACGATCGGCGCGTGGGCAACGTCGCGGGTCTGGGGATTGCCATCGGCTGCAGGCACCACCTGCATGCTGTCGAAGTAACTGCGCCACTGCTCGGACACCGAGCCGGGGTTATTCAGATAGCTCTCGTAGAGCTCTTCGACATACGGCGCGTTGCCGCCAAACAGATATGAGTTGCCCTGAAAGGACTTCATCATTTCGATTCACCTTTATGAACGAGTTTCTCGTCGAGGATACGGCCGCTGCATGGAGGATTGAACCTCAGGGTTGAACCTCGGGCCTGTGCCCCGCAACAGCCACCCGCTTACCGACTCCGGCCGGCTTGCGGTCACCTCTTCGCAGCACGCCCGGCACAAGCCAGGCAGTACTACTGCATCAAGCGAGGATAGCACGCACAGATTTTCGAACTCTGAAAGAAGGTCGGGTTCTTTGCCACTGATCAAGGCTTAAAAGACGCTTGCTTCACTAAAGTCCATCGCCTGCATGCCGTTAACCCGGACAGCGGTCATTGCGGCCGCATCAGCCGCAAGGGGAAGGCCTCCGTGTCTGCGATTATTGCCAGAGAAGTCGACCATGCGGTCAAGACATCGAGTCATGGCGGTCAGCGGGAATCGCGACAGCGACTTTTCAGACCTGATGACTATGTCTATCGACCAGCGGGCGGTGAGCGGCGAACACTGGTCTGCGACTGGGAGGCCGCTCACGGTCGGGAAAGCAGACGCGAGGCCCTGAGTTGCCTCACTGGCCCGATGTCACTGGCGGCGATTCTGGACGCCGCGATCGAGTCTTTGCCCAAAGCCGACCGCGCTCGCCGCATCGAACGCAAGCTGCATGACCCTGAAATCCGATTGACGCGCGATCCGCTCCGAACTGCCCAGGCGCTGATCCGCCTGCTGGCCAATGCTTGCCGCTTTTCATCGTCAGCAACGCCGATCAGCATCCGATCGAGGATCGACACCGCAGACGATAGCGATCATCTGGTTCTGACGATCGCAGACCGGGGCGTCGGCATCAGCCGCGCCCACCAGCACCGCGCCTTTGAACCATTCTGGCGCGGGCCGCAAACCGGGGAAACGCCCGGTCAGGGGATGGGACTTCCGATCGCCAGGCGCCTGATCGAAGCACAAGGCGGCTGGATCGAACTGCGCAGCGCCCTCGGTGTTGGCACCGAAGTCGAAGTCTGGCTGCCGCCAGAGCTCAGCGCTGATCGACCGGCATGACGTCGCGCCGCACCGGACCCATGTAGAGCTGGCGAGGGCGACCGATCTTCTGATCGGGGTCGGAAATCATTTCATTCCACTGCGCGATCCAGCCGACGGTACGTGCCAGCGCAAAGACGCAGGTGAACATCGAGGTGGGAATACCGAGCGCTTTTTGCACGATGCCCGAGTAGAAGTCGACGTTCGGATAGAGTTTTCGCGATACGAAATACTCATCCTCGAGTGCAATCTGCTCGAGCTTCATCGCCAGAGCAAAGAGCGGATCGTTCTGCAGACCAAGCTCGCCCAGAACCTCGTAGCAGGTCTCACGCATAAGCTTGGCGCGCGGGTCATAGTTCTTGTAGACCCGATGACCGAAGCCCATCAGCTTGACGCTCGAATTCTTGTCCTTGACCTTCGCGATGAACTCGCCGATTCGCTCGACACCGCCCTGGGCCTGGATATCGTCAAGCATCTCGAGGCAGGCTTCATTGGCGCCACCGTGAGCAGGACCCCAGAGCGTGGCAATTCCTGCGGCGATGCAGGCAAACGGATTGGCACCTGACGATCCGGCGAGCCGTACAGTCGAGGTCGAGGCATTCTGCTCATGATCGGCATGCAGGATCAGGATGCGGTCGAGTGCCCGAACCAGCACATCGTTCGGCTCGTATTCCTCGCAAGGCGTACCGAACATCATCCGCATGAAGTTTGCCGAGTACGACAGGTCGTTACGCGGATAAAGGAAGGGCTGGCCTGCCGAGTACTTGTAGGCCATCGCCACAAGCGTCGGCATCTTGGCGATCAGTCGGATCGCAGAGATATGGCGGTGTTCGGGGTTATTGATGTCGAGCGAGTCATGGTAGAAGGCCGACAAGGCGCCGACGCAGCCGACCAGAATCGCCATCGGATGCGCATCTCGCCGAAAACCCTGAAAGAAGCGCGTCATCTGCTCATGCACCATGGTGTGATGGACGACGCGATAGGTGAAATCTTTCTGCTGAGCACGATTGGGCAGATCACCGTTGAGCAGCAGATGGCAGGTCTCGAGGAAGTCGCAGCTCTGCGCGATCTGCTCAATCGGATAGCCGCGATAGAGCAGTTCACCCTTGTCGCCGTCGATATAGGTGATCTTGGAGTCGCACGCTGCGGTCGAAAGGAAACCGGGATCGAAGGTGAATTTGCCGGTCTGCCCATACATCTTTCGAATGTCAACGACATCGGGTCCCACCGAACCCTCATAGATCGGAAACTCGACGGACGGGCTGCCATCCGAGAACGTCAGCGTGGCGGTCTTTTTAGAGCTCATGGATGCATCCCCTATTGAACGGATTTTTGAATGTAACCGGTCTGCCTCAGACCCGACGCAATCGCTGCAGCACGGCCGCTGCATCAACATCGGTGGCGGGCAATTGCGATTCGGTGCGCTGCAGAATCAGGTCAAGCAACTCGTTGTCGCCGAGTTCGAGCAGCTGGTGCAGCCCCGACACCTCGGTATCCGTCAGTGTTTCCTCGTAGAGGTCGAGGAATCGTGTCAGCACAAGATCATTTTCGAGCAGACCACGGCGCGCGCGCCAGCGAAGCCGCCTGCGCTGCGCCGGATCGGACTGATGACTCGACGTGGTGGCAGAAAGCGGCTTCTCGCCCGGATGGTTGACCGACATGGCTGCTGAGTCGAGGGAGCCGGAGGTCGTCACTGAGGCGGCAAATCAGACAGCGCGACGGACCATCAGGTCCTTGATCTTGCCAATGGCCAGCGTCGGATTCAGCCCCTTCGGGCAGACATCGACACAGTTCATGATGGTGTGGCAGCGAAAGAGCCGATAAGGATCTTCGAGGTCGTCGAGTCGGGCGCTGGTCGCCTGATCACGGCTGTCCGCAATGAAGCGGTAGGCCTGGAGCAGTCCGGCAGGACCGACGAACTTGTCGGGGTTCCACCAGAAGGACGGGCAGGAGGTCGAGCAGCAGGCGCACAGGATGCATTCATACAGGCCATCGAGCTCATTGCGCTCTTCCGGGCTTTGCAGCCGCTCTTTCTCGGGGGGCGGCGCGTCATTGATCAGGAAGGGCTTGATCGAATGGTATTGCTTGAAGAACTGAGTCATGTCGACGATCAGATCGCGGATGACCGGCAGACCGGGCAGCGGCTTGAGCACGATTGGCTCTTTCAGATCGCGAAGATTGGTGATGCAGGCCAGGCCGTTCTTGCCATTGATGTTCATTGCATCCGAGCCGCACACGCCCTCGCGGCAGGAACGACGATAAGAGACCGAGTCATCGGTCACCTGCTTGATTCGCATCAGCGCATCAAGCAGCATCTTGTCGGTGTCCTCGAGTTGGACCTCGAGATCCTGCATGTAGGGCTTGGCATCCTTGTCGGGATCGTAGCGGTAGATCGAAAAGCGGACGGTCCGTTTGCTTGCCATAGGAATTCTCGCGAGTCCGAAAAAGTAGGTGTCAGGCCGAAGATTGGCTGAGATGACGAGCGTCAGAAAGTTCGTGCTTTGGGCTCGAAGGTCTCGACGGTCAGTGGCTTCATTGAAACCGCCTTGTAGTCGAGGCGGTTGCCTTCGCTGAAGTAAAGCGAGTGTTTGATCCAGTTCGCATCGTCGCGATTCGGGAAGTCACGATGCGCATGCGCACCGCGGCTCTCCTTGCGGGCCTCTGCCGACACGATCGTGGCTTTGGCGGTTTCGACCAGATTATCGAGTTCGAGCGCCTCAACGCGGGCGGTATTGAAGACCTTCGACTTGTCGTTCATGTGGACGTTAGCCGCCCGCTCGGACAGCGTCATGATCTGCTTGACACCCTCCGAGAGCAGCTCGCCAGTCCGGAACACGCCGCAGTGCGCCTGCATCGACTTGCGGATGCCATCAGCGACTTCCTGGGTGTTTTCACCAGAACGCGAGCCTTCGAGACGGGCAAGCCGGGACAGGGACGCGTCACCCGACTGCGCCGGCAGACTGCGATGCCCCTGATCCTTGAACTTGGCATCGACAATATGATTGCCTGCAGCACGACCGAAGACCAGCAGATCGAGCAGTGAATTGGTGCCCAGTCGATTGGCGCCGTGCACCGACACGCAGGCGCACTCGCCGATGGCGTAAAGCCCTTCGACCACGGCATTGTGGTTACCGTTATGCGGCGCAACCACCTGACCGTGAATATTGGTGGGGATGCCACCCATCTGGTAGTGAATCGTCGGCACGACCGGAATCGGATCGCGAATCGGATCGACATTGGCGAACTTGATCGCGATCTCGCGGATCGAGGGCAGTTTCTTGATGATCTTGTCTGCGCCGAGGTGATCGAGCTTGAGCAGAACGTAATCGCCGTTCGGGCCACAGCCGCGCCCTTCCTTGATTTCCTGATCCATCGAGCGCGAGATGAAGTCGCGCGGAGCGAGATCCTTGAGCGTGGGCGCATAGCGCTCCATGAAGCGCTCGCCGTCCTTGTTGAGCAGAATGCCGCCTTCGCCGCGAACACCTTCTGTAATCAGCACGCCAGCGCCGGCCACGCCGGTGGGATGAAACTGCCAGAACTCCATGTCTTCGAGGGGCAGCCCAGCGCGGGCAGCCATGCCCATACCATCACCCGTGTTGATGAAGGCATTGGTTGACGCCGCCCAGATACGACCTGCGCCGCCAGTGGCCAGCACGGTAACCTTCGACTCGAGAACCATCACCTCGCCGGTTTCCATCTCGAGGGCCACGACGCCGACCACGGCGCCTTCAGCATCACGGATCAGATCGAGTGCCATCCACTCGACAAAGAACTGGGTACGGGCGCGGACATTGCGCTGATAGAGGGTGTGCAGGAGGGCGTGGCCAGTACGATCGGCCGCCGCGCAGGCACGCTGAACCGGCTTTTCGCCGAAGTTGGCGGTGTGCCCGCCGAACGGACGCTGATAGATCGTGCCATCGGCATTGCGATCGAAGGGCATGCCGAAGTGCTCAAGCTCGTAGACCACCTGCGGCGCCATCTTGCACATGTACTCGATCGCGTCCTGGTCACCCAGATAGTCGGACCCCTTGACGGTGTCAAACATATGCCAGTACCAGTTGTCCTCACTCATGTTGCCGAGCGATGCACCAATACCGCCCTGGGCGGCCACGGTATGCGAGCGGGTCGGGAAGACCTTTGACAGTACCGCGACGTTATAGCCGGCTTCGGCCAGTTGCAGCGAGCAGCGCATACCGGAGCCACCGGCACCGACGATAACCGCATCGAAACGCCGCCGCGGCAGCCCGTTTGCGAGTTGATTCAGGAGTTCAGCCAACTCAAACTCTCCAGAGAATAATGACCGCCCAGAAGGCGTATCCAGCCAATGCCACGACCGTCAGAACCTGCAGAAACAGGCGAACGCCAGTCGGCTTGATGTAGTCCATGTAGATGTCGCGAATACCGACCCACGCATGCCACATGAGCGCGAAGACCGCCATGAGTGTGGCCACTTTCATCCAGACATTGGCAAAGAGGCCTGCCCAGGTGAAGTAATTCAGCTCTGAAGTGAAAACCACGGCACCGAGCAGGAGCAGCGTGTAAATCAGCAGCACGACTGCCGAGATTCTTTGGGCAAGCCAGTCGCGCAGCCCGTAGTGCGCGCCGACGACGATTCGATTGGTCGTCATCTCAGAACACTCCGAAAAGCTTGAGAGCAAACACCAGCGTCAGCAGCAGCGAGACCACGAGGGCGACCTTGGCAGACAGATGTGACGAGGCTTTTTCGATGCCGACATGCCGATCGAGCAGCAGGTAACGGATACCGGCAATCGCGTGATGAAGAAAGGCCCAGCCCAGAACCAGCAGCACCAGCTTGCCCGGCACGCTGCCGACAATCGCGCTGTAACTGGCGAAGCTCAGCTCGGAGGTCAGGCTTTGCTGAAGCAGGTAGAGAGAAAACGGAATGCCGAAGAGAAAAAGCAATGCTCCGCTGATCCGATGAAGGATCGAGACAATCCCTGCAATGGGAAGCCTGTAGGACAGAATCTGGGAAATGCCAATGTTGCGATACTGGGGTCGCGCCTTGCGGACGGCGAGGTCTGTCATGAATGCCTCGAATCAGACTTAATCGTGGATGACAACGCGCCGGAATCACAAACCTGCAGACCCACACGTTCTTCGGGCTGCATTCTGACTGAAATTTCGCGGCGCACCAATTCTAGTTCAGCTCGTTGGCGTAGTGATGTTCAATCGTCACGTACCAGCCGTGACGCACTTCAACCGGTCGATCACCGTAGGTTGACGAAACCCTGACGACCAGGAGCAAGGGCTCACCCGGGTTGACCTGCAGCAGTCGCGCTTCATCCGGACCGGCGGCGACCGCTTTGACCCGTTCGCTCGCACGGATCATGCGAACGCCGAACTCGGTCTCGAGCAGCCCGTAAAGAGGACCGGTATAGGCATTGAGCCGCTCGGCGCTCAAGCCTCTGAAAAGCACGCCAGGCAACCAGATCTCTTCGAGCACCATGGGCGCGCCATCAAATTCGAGAAGGCGGCGTATCACCACCACCGTTTCGCCCGGCTTCAGCTGCAAGGCCCTCGCGATCTCGACGGGGGCCCGCATCCTGCGACAGTCGATGAACCGGCTCGCAGGCTGCCGGGGATCACCTTCATCGGGGCGCAGCCTGAGGAAGCGGAACTGGGCGAGTTGCTCCTGGTGACTGGCAACGAAGGTACCGCGGCCCTGGCGACGCACCAGCAGATTTTCTGCGGCGAGTGCGTCGATGGCCTTTCTGACAGTGCCCTGACTGACACCGTAGCGCTGCGCGAGTTCGCCTTCGCTCGGGATCAACTCGCCCGGGCGCCACTCGCCCTCATGCAGGCTGTGCACAAGGCGCTCGCGAATCTGCCTGTAAAGAGGGCTGAAAGTCACCATTGACATCGTGCAATGACACCACGCCACGCCACGCTTGTCTAGTAACTGATATCTTATATAAGTTATAGCTCTGGTTTGACAATGGTGCGGGCGGCTTCTAAACTTCAGCGCGCATTCGTCAAACCATCAAGGAAACCTCATGACCAAGCCTGCCAAACGCGTCGCCATCACCGGGGCCGCCGGCCAGATCGGTTACTCCCTGCTGTTCCGGATTGCCAATGGCGACATGCTCGGTCGCGACCAGCCGGTCATCCTGCAACTGCTTGAAATCCCTGATGAAAAGGCCCAAAAAGCGCTCAAGGGCGTCATGATGGAGCTCGAGGACTGCGCCTTTCCGCTGCTGGCGGGCATGAGTGCCCATGGTGACCCGATGACCGCCTTCAAGGACGCCGACTATGCGCTGCTTGTCGGCGCACGCCCGCGCGGCCCGGGCATGGAGCGCAAGGACCTGCTCGCTGCCAACGCCCAGATCTTCACCGCACAGGGCAAGGCGCTCGACGCGGTCGCAAGCCGTGACATCCGCGTCCTGGTGGTCGGAAACCCTGCCAATACCAATGCATATATCGCGATGAAGTCGGCGCCGAGCCTGCCGGCCCGCAACTTCACCGCCATGCTGCGACTGGACCATAACCGCGCGTTGTCGCAGATCGCGGCCCGGACCGGTAAGCCGGTGGCCAGCATCGAAAAACTCTGCGTCTGGGGCAATCACTCCCCGACCATGTATGCCGACTATCGTTTTGCCACCATCGGCGGTGCATCGGTCAAGGCGATGATCAATGACGAAGCCTGGAACCGGGATGTTTTCCTGCCGACGGTCGGCAAGCGCGGCGCCGCCATCATCGAAGCACGGGGCCTGTCCTCGGCGGCATCGGCCGCCAACGCTGCGATCGACCACATGCGCGACTGGGCGCTTGGCACGGCCGGAAAATGGACCACCATGGGCATTGCCTCGGATGGCTCCTACGGTATCCCCGCCGGCATCATGTACGGCTTTCCGGTGACTTGCGCCAACGGCGAATACCAGATGGTCCAGGGCCTCGAGGTCGATGCCTTCAGCCGCGAAAAGATGGACTTCACCCTCAAGGAACTGCTTGAGGAGCGCGACGGCGTGCAGCACCTGCTGCCCTGATCACCGGGTACCGCAGGCTAATCGAGCAACGATTTCATTCACTTGAGGCAGCAGCGATGACTCCCGGCCAATTGTTCAGACAGGCACTCCTTGAGGAGCGCCCGCTCCAGATACCGGGTGCCATCAACGCCAACCATGCATTGCTGGCCCGGCACGCCGGATACCGGGCGCTCTATCTCTCAGGCGGCGGTGTGGCCGCCGGCTCGCTTGGCCTGCCCGACCTCGGCATCTCGGGTCTTGAAGACGTCCTGGTCGACGTGCGGAGAATCACCGACGTCTGCGACCTGCCCTTGCTGGTTGATGTTGATACCGGCTTTGGCGCGTCGGCATTCAATGTGGCTCGCACCGTACGTTCGCTTGTCAAGGCTGGCGCCGGCGCGATGCATATTGAAGATCAGGTGGGTGCCAAGCGCTGCGGGCATCGCCCCGGCAAGGAAATCGTCGGCCAGGACGAAATGGTCGACAGGATCAAGGCGGCTGTGGATGGCAGGACCGACTCGTCTTTTTTCATCATGGCGCGAACCGACTCGCTGGCAGTCGAAGGTTTCGATCGCGCTGTCGAGCGCGCCATCGCCTGCGTCGAGGCTGGGGCTGACGGCATTTTTCCCGAGGCACTGACCGAACTGTCGATGTTCGAGAAATTCTCCAAGGCGGTCGGCGTGCCGATCCTGGCAAATATCACCGAATTCGGTCAGACGCCACTCTTTACGCTTGAGCAGCTGGCGGGCGCCGGCGTGGCCATCGCGCTTTATCCTCTGTCGGCATTCCGTGCTGCCAACAAGGCTGCCGAAAACGTCTACCGTGCCATCCGCACCGACGGCACTCAGGCATCGGTCGTTCCCACCATGCAGACCCGACAGGAACTTTACGACACCATCGGCTATTGGGATTTCGAGCGCAAACTCGACCAGCTCTTCGCCGCAAAGAAGTAAGCCCGATCGCGGACCGATCGGACAATCCTTGGCATCGATCAGACTGCACCGACAAATACGGCGCAGCGGCAGTCACACGACAGGAGAATCGACGACATGAGCAGCACCCCTGAAACAAGCGGCTTCAAGCCCAAAAAATCGGTCGCCTTGTCGGGCGTGACCGCAGGCAACACAGCCCTGTGCACCGTAGGCCGCACCGGCAACGATCTGCATTACCGCGGCTATGACATTCTCGATTTCGCCGAGCAGGCTGAATTCGAAGAGATTGCCTACCTGCTTGTCCATGGCACGCTTCCGAATGCAGCCGGGCTGCAGGCCTACAAAGCCAAGCTCAGGGCATTGCGCGGACTGCCGGCCGCGGTCAAGGCCATTCTCGAATGCCTGCCGGCCTCCAGCCATCCGATGGATGTGATGCGCACTGGCGTGTCAGCGCTGGGTTGCCAGTTGCCCGAAAAGGACGACCATAACGGAGCGGGTGCACGCGACATCGCCGATCGCCTGATGGCCAGCCTCGGCTCGATGCTGATGTACTGGTATCACTTCAGCCATAACGGCCGCCGGATCGAAACCGAAACCGACGACGATTCGATCGCCGGCCATATCCTGCACCTGCTGCACGGACGGCCGCCCTCGGCGCTGTGGGTGCGCGCAATGCACACATCGCTCATCCTGTATGCCGAGCACGAGTTCAATGCATCGACCTTCGCCGCCCGCGTCGTGGCAGGCACCGGTGCTGACATGTATTCGGCGATCACCGGTGGCATCGGCGCGCTGCGTGGGCCGAAGCACGGCGGCGCCAACGAAGTCTCCTTCGAGATCCAGAAGCGCTATCTGACACCGGACGAAGCAGAAGCCGACATCCGGCGGCGGGTTGAAGCCAAGGAAGTCGTGATCGGCTTCGGACATCCGGTCTATACCATCTCGGACCCCCGCAACAAGGTCATCAAGGAAGTCGCGCGGCGCCTGTCGGCCGACGCTGGCGATATGCGGATGTTCGATATCGCAGAACGCCTTGAGGGCGTGATGTGGGATGCCAAGAAGATGTTCCCGAACCTCGACTGGTTCAGCGCGGTCTCGTATCACATGATGGGCGTTCCGACCGAAATGTTCACGCCGCTCTTCGTGATTTCCCGTACCTCGGGATGGGCTGCGCATGTGCTCGAACAGCGTGTCGACAACAAGATCATCCGCCCCAGTGCCAATTATGTCGGCCCGGAGAATCTGTCCTTCGTTCCCCTGGAGAAACGTTCATGACCTCCCCGACCACTGCTCTTCGACTTGCCGCCGTTGCACTGGCGCTCGTCGCTCAGAGCGGCATGACGCCGGTTGCTGCGCAAACCGCGCAACCGGCCAAGAACCCCCCTGCCAGGAAGGGCGTTCCGCCGCCAACGACCGCCGCCCAGCGTGCCGCCCTTCCGGCTGCCGACGAGCAGCAACTGGCGGCTGCCGAGTTCGTCCACTACGGCAAGTATGTCTGCGACGAAAAGATCGAAATTTTTGTCGAAAAAGACCAGCGGGCACCGGGCTATGTCGATGTCCGCCACAAGAAAGACATCTGGGTCATGAAGCCGGTTGCATCCGCCACCGGAGCGGTACGGCTGGAAGACATCGACAAGAATGTGCTGCTGGTTCAGATCCCCTACAAGTCGATGCTGCTCAACGTCAGGAGCGGGCAACGGATTGTCGACTCCTGCCAGCACGATAATCAACTCGCCACCGAGAAGGCGGACAAGGCTGCCTTGAACAAATAGGCCCGCGACCGGCGATCGTCGCAGGCGACTAACGCGTCACACACCATCACCCCCTCACGAAAACAGGCAAGACATGGCACATAACGCATTCAAGACTCTCAAGGACTTCAAACCGGGCGGCGGCCGCAGTGGCCAGTTCTATTCGCTGCCCGCGCTCGCCAAGACCTTCCCGAATGTCAAGCGCCTGCCGGTCTCGATTCGCATCGTGCTGGAGGCCGTGCTGCGCAATGTCGATGGCAAGAAGGTGACCGAGCAGCATGTCGAGCAACTCGCCAACTGGCAGCCGGGCGCCAACCGGGTCGATGAGATCCCCTTCATTGTCGCCCGTGTCGTGCTTCAGGACTTTACCGGTGTGCCGCTGCTGGCCGACCTGGCAGCGATGCGCGGGGTGGCCAGTCAGATGGGCAAGGATCCCAAGCGAATCGAGCCTCTGGTGCCGGTCGATCTGGTGGTCGACCACTCGGTGATGATCGACCACTTCGGTACACCTGATGCGCTCGATCTGAACATGAAGCTCGAGTTTTCGCGCAACAAGGAGCGCTATCAGTTCATGAAATGGGGCATGCAGGCCTTCGACACCTTCAAGGTTGTCCCGCCCGGCATCGGCATCGTTCATCAGGTCAATCTCGAATACCTTGCTCGCGGCGTGCACATGCGCCGTGACGACAAGAAAGACATTTATTTCCCTGACACGCTGGTGGGCACCGACAGTCACACCACCATGATCAACGGTATCGGGGTGGTCGGCTGGGGCGTAGGCGGCATCGAAGCCGAAGCCGGCATGCTCGGCCAGCCGGTCTACTTCCTCACGCCGGATGTGGTCGGCGTGCACCTGAAAGGCAAGTTGCGTGAAGGTGTCACCGCCACCGATCTGGTGCTGCGGGTCACCGAGATGCTGCGCAGCGAAAAGGTCGTCGGCAAATTCGTCGAATTCTTTGGTCAGGGAACCGCAAACCTGGCATTGCCCGATCGCGCGACGATTGCCAACATGGCGCCGGAATACGGCGCGACCATGGGGTTTTTCCCGGTCGACAGCAAGACCATCGAGTACTTCGAAGGCTCGGGCCGGACCAAAGCCGAGATCGATGCATTCGAAGCCTACTTCAAGGCGCAGGGGCTGTTCGGCGTCCCGAAGGACGGCAGCATCGACTATTCGAAGGTCGTCGAACTCGATCTCGCCACCATCGCGCCGTCGCTGGCCGGCCCCAAGCGGCCGCAGGACCGTATCGAGATCGGCAATGTCAAATCAACCTTTGCCGACCTGTTTTCAAAGTCGACCGCCGCTGACGGATTCAACAAGACGGCCGCCGAACTCGAAACCGATTACATCACCACCGCAGGCACCAGCGTCAGCAACGGTGACGTGCTGATCGCTGCCATTACCTCCTGCACCAACACCTCGAATCCCGGCGTGCTGCTGGCAGCCGGCCTGCTGGCCAAGAAGGCGGTGGCGCGCGGGCTGACAGTCTCGCCGCATATCAAGACCTCGCTTGCACCCGGCTCGCGTGTGGTGACCGAATATCTCGAGAAGGCCGGTCTGCTCTCGCCGCTGTCAAAGCTCGGTTTTTCGGTTGCGGCTTATGGCTGCACGACCTGCATCGGCAATGCCGGCGATCTCACCCCAGACATCAACGAAGCGATCACCTCCAACGACATGGTCTGTGCGGCCGTGCTGTCGGGCAATCGCAACTTCGAGGCACGCATCCATCCGAATCTGCGGGCCAACTTCCTCGCCTCGCCGCCGCTGGTGGTCGCTTATGCCATCGCCGGCAGCGTGAAGGTCGACCTGATGACCGAGCCGCTTGGCAAGGACAAGAAAGGTCGCGATGTCTATCTCGGCGATGTGTGGCCGACCTCCGACGAGGTGCACAAGCTGATGAAATACGCGATGAACGCCAAGACCTTCCGCAGGCTCTACAGCGACATGACCAAGGACCACCCGCTCTGGAATGCGGTGCCGGCCGCGACCGGACAGGTCTATGACTGGCCGAAATCGACCTATATCGCCAATCCGCCCTTCTTCGACAATTTCTCGATGAAGCCGTCGGAATCCGGGTCGATCAAGGGTGCGCGGGCGCTGGGGCTCTTCGGTGATTCGATCACCACCGATCACATCTCACCGGCAGGTTCGATCAAGGACACCTCGCCCGCAGGCCAGTACCTGCTTGCCAACGGCGTCCTCAAGGCCGATTTCAACTCCTACGGCGCACGCCGCGGCAATCACGAAGTGATGATGCGCGGTACTTTCGCGAACGTTCGCATCAAGAACCTGATGTTGCCTGCCAAGGCCGATGGCTCGCGTGAGGAAGGCGGCCTGACGATCCACCAGCCGACCGGCGAACAGATGTATATCTACGACGCCGCGATGAAGTACATCCGCGAAGGTGTCCCCACAGTGGTCTTCGGCGGCGAGGAGTACGGCACCGGCTCGTCACGCGACTGGGCGGCCAAGGGTACCCAGCTGCTGGGCGTGCGGGCTGTGGTGGCGCGCAGCTTCGAGCGGATCCATCGTTCGAATCTGGTCGGCATGGGCGTGTTGCCGCTGCAGTTCAAAGGCAAGGATTCCTGGACATCGCTGGGTATCAAGGGCGACGAGTCCTTCGATATTGCCTTTCCCGCGGAGATGAAGCCGCAGCAGGACATCACTATGACGATCACCGCGCGCGACGGCAGCACACGCAAGGTCACCCTGCTCTCCCGGATCGACACCCCGATCGAGGTCGATTACTTCCGCCACGGCGGCATCCTGCCGTTTGTACTGCGCGAGCTGATGGCTGCTGCCTGATCCAATGGTGCTGCTTCGGGCTGTGCGAACCCCAGCCTGAGACAGCAAGTTCTGCCAGATGGGCGACAGTCGCCCATCTGGCAGCGACAGGCGGATCTTTCGGTCGGTCCGAGCCCTGAGGGGCTGCGCTACACTCGGCTGAACTTTGGGACGACACGAAAAGTGCGATCCGGTTCGGTCACTCCTCCTTCGCAATTGCCCGCTCCGATCAGGATTGCGGGGCTCATCGCGCTGACCTGCGCGATGTGTTTTGCTGCGAGCAGCGGATCGAACGGCGACCCGTCCCGATTCCTGTGCTGGCCGGCGCTTGGCGTTGCCCTGACCTTCGCTTGGCGAGCCGGGCTAGTCTGGGCGCTGCCTGCGGTCGCCGGGGCTTTTCTGTTCGGGATCCTGAGATTCGATCAGCCGAGCCTGGCACTCAGCGGTGCAATCGCCACGCTGGCGGGCGCAGTGCCAGGGGCTGTTGCCCTCAGAAAGCTGAGCCTGTGGAAGCCGACTGATGACAGCCTGTCCGACACCGTCCGCTTCTTCCTGGTGACATTCCTGATCTGTGCGCCAGTCTTCGCATTGACCGCCGTCGCCATCGCCTCAAACACGGCGAGCCTCCCAAGCCTCCCAAGCCTGCGGTCATTCTCATCTCACGTCGGGCTGTGGTTGTCCAGCACGCTGGGAATCCTCCTGGTCGTCCCGGCCCTGCTGTCGTTCATGGACGCACCCGCTGCCGAGACCGTTCCCCGGAGCGATCGTCGGCCGACCCTTGATCTGGCCGGCATGGCGCTTGCGCTCGGTCTCGCCATCGTCAGCGCGATGCTCGCCCGTGACGGCCAGCCACGCTATGCCATGCTGGTGCTGTATTTCTATTTGCCGATCGTGGCCTGGGTCGCCATCCGTACAGGCCAGCGTGCGAATGCCCTGACTCTGCTGGCATCGGCTTGCGTCATCCTGTCGACCAGTCTGGTCACCACGCCTGGCGCAGCAGTTGAGGCCTCGCGCGCCATCGACATCGGCGCCCTGCTGCTTGCGGCGATTGTGATCAGCCATATTGTCCAGGCACTGGCGGTTGACCGCCTGACCGCCCTGCGGCGGGTGGCCCGGCTGGCTCATGAAGACACCACCACCGCCCTGCTCAATGACCGAGGGCTCCTGTCGGTTTTCGGCGACCTGCTGGTGTCACCCGAGCGCCCGAATCTCGGGCTGGTCGGCCTGACCATCAGCAACTTTGAAGCGATGACCGATCTGTGCGGCGCGATTCCGGCGATTCAGCTTGAGCAGTCTGCCGCGACAATCCTGCTGCGCCAGCCAGGCATGCGATGCGCCGCACGCCTGTCGGCAGGCCGCTATATCCTTGTGACCGATGCCGAGACCGTGGCCCAGGTCAGGTCGGTGGCCCGCGATATCTATTCAAGTCTCAATGGCCGGCTCTTTGCGACGGTCAACGGCAATCTGCGTCTGCAGGTTTGCGTCGGTGGCCTGCAGATCGACCGCCATTCGCTCGTCGACAGCGAAGACTGTCTGGCGGCATTGACCGATGCCCTGACGATTGCAGCCAGCGTGCGCGAACCGCAACTCTTCGTCGAGCCGCTGTCGCAACTGATGATCGATTCTCGCCGCGCGCTGCAGGTCAAGATCGAGCATATCCGCGAGGCGCTGCACGAGTCGCGCCTCGAGCTCTATGCCCAGCCGGTGGTCGATCCGGATGCGCCGCCAGGCATGGTCTCGTATGAGGTACTCACCCGGCTGCGCGATCGGGATGGCAGCCTGATTCAGCCGCCGGAGTTTCTCAAGCTCGCGATCAAGGCGCAGATGTCGGTCACCTTCGACCGGGCAGTCGTGCAGCGCGCCTTCAGCTGGCTGGCCAGCCATCCGCGCAACCTCGCCCGCACGCACAAGTGCTCGATCAATCTGTCGGGGGCAACGATGAGCGACGGTGCATTTGCCGGGTTTGTCTGCGAGCAGCGACTGCTCCACGGTATTCCGGCAGATCGGATCGTCTTCGAGATTACCGAGAGCGAGGCGATCCGAAACCCGGCAGCCGCCTCGCGTCTGGTCGATGACCTGAAGTCGCAAGGATTTTGCATCGCACTCGACGACTTTGGCACCGGCCTGGCCACCTTCGAATACCTCAAGCGCTTCCCGCTCGACTACGTGAAAATTGATGGGTCATTCATCCGCAATCTGACCAGCAGCGCGATCGACGAAGAGATCGTGATGTCGACGGTCAGGGTCGCGCGGCGACTGAAGCTGCGAACGGTTGCCGAGCATGTGCATAACGAAACCGTGCACACTCGCCTGCGCGAAATGGGGGTGGTCTATCTGCAGGGCGATCTGTTCGGTGCCGCCCGCCCGATCGATTCGATCTTCGAGCAGCTTGCAGACCTCGAATCCCTTGCACCGGCTGTCGAGGATCATCACTCGGACCTCCTGGCCTCGCGCTCGCTCTGAGCCTGACGAGGTGGGAAACCAGTCTCGTAGCGCAAGAGATCGGCCTCGACATCGACATCCCACATCCGGCGAAGCAAGGTGACGCTTGCGCCCGATGCCGCAAGCCTTGCGAGGCTTTGAGTCATGACCTGATCGCTGCCCCAGGGCATGGTCTCGAAAATTTCCGGAAAGGCTCGCGACAATCCGACCAGCACATAGCCGCCGTCGTCGGCCGGTGCGAAGACCGCGTCGCTCTTTTCAAGGGCCTCGAATGCAGCACGGATATCGGCGGTCTCGAACGCCGGGCAATCGGCACCGATCAGCACCACTGCATCACCCGCCTCCAGGCCGGACTCGATCGCCTGCGCCATGCGCTCGCCGAGATCGCGCCCCTGCTGCGGCACGATGATCCAGCCGCGATCGGCCAGGCGCCGGAGCAAGGCCGCATCCCTCGCCGGCAACACGCCCGGGGCGGCATCAAACCGCCATTCGCGCCGCTCCACCGGGCTCCTGAGCGCCAGCCGCAGCGTGGCCGCCAGCAGCCGCCGATAGACCTGCAGTGCGCGATCGCTGCCGATCGTGGTCGCCAGACGAGTCTTGACGCGTCCGGTCTGGGCCAGCTTGGCAAAAACAATCAGCCGCCGTGGCTTCACGGCTGTCGGTAATACAGCCGATGCAGGCGCTCGGGCGACGCGCCAACCGCGTAGGCGCCCCGCCAGAGCCACATCTCGAGAACAGTGCGGACCACGCCGCGCTGCTCCCAGCGGCGGGCAGAGACCAGCACCCGGTCGCGAAGACAGGCAGGCCTGGCGATGCGACGAAGCCGGGCACTGAGGTCGATGTCTTCCATCAGCGGGATTGGGGCAAAGCCACCGACCGAGTCGTAGAGTGTGCGGGTGAGGAACATTGCCTGGTCGCCGGTGGCAATGCCGCTCAGGCGCGACCGCCAGTTCATCATGGCACCCACCAGCCGCAAGGACCGACGCGGCGAATCGAGCCTCACATCGAATCGGCCCCAGGCTGCGCCTGAGGCGATTGCAGCGCGAATCGACTGTGCTGCATGGTCGGGCAGCCGGCAATCGGCATGGACGAACAGCAGCACATCACTGCGGGCGCGCTCGGCGCCGGCGTTCATCTGAACCGCACGTCCGCGCGGCGCGCCGATCACGATCGCGCCTGCCTCGAAGGCAAGGGCGGCGGTCCGATCGCTACTGCCGCCATCGACGACGAGGCATTCAGCCGCATGCCGTCGGGCGTCTGCCACTGCTGCGGCGATCGAGGCAGCCTCGTTGAGGACCGGCATCACGATCGAAATCGAAGCCTCAGCGCCGGTCATTCAGACGCCAGTCGTAATCGAGAAAACCGATCGGCATGCGCTGCTCGGCAAGCCTCGCACGCTCAGAGGGCGGGATGGCCAGCAGATCGGCATAACGGCCGAAGAACTGTTCACGCGAAGCGATGCCGATCCAGCCGCGCTCGAAGTCAGCGCGATACCAGTCGAAGATTTTCGAGACCTCGAGGCGACCTTTGACCGGATCGTAGCGATTGCGCGTGACATCACGCATGAAGCGGCGCGTGCTGTCTTCGAGCTGCGCCGGCAGACGGGCGCCGGTGATGGCTTCCGGGCGAAGCGCCGGACAGCCCACTGAGGCGCAATTGACCACAAAATGAATGCGGGGCTCGTCGAAGGCACCCGGCGCGCGGATCATGCCGTGCTCGATATCGTCGAGTGTGCGCAGCTCGCCGAAGACCCTGACGATGCGCTGCTTCCAGGGCGAACGCATCAGCGAACCCAGGTCACGGATCGACTTGAGGTCAGGATAGGCCCCCAGCACCAGCTCGAGCGTCGCAGCGTTGTAGAGATTGATCAGAAAGGCCAGGCGCTGGTCGCGGCTCATCGCCTCATAGTCGGCCCGGGTCACACCGGCATACAGATCGAGCACCTTGCCAAGCTCTGCACGATCGACAGCCAGCCCGCGGTAGGACACCGAACTGCCCACACCGGCCGCATCCCAGGCGACATGCCGACGAAGCAGCGCATCGAAGGCGCTGTGCGCCTCGTCGATGCTTGCATGCGCGGCACCTGCCCCGGCAGACAGGACGCAGGTCAGCAGCATGAGGAAGATCCGGCTCGCGACCGCCTGGCCCCAGCGCCTGCGTGACCTGTCATTGAAGGGTCGTTCATTGATGCGCAGTACTGACATCTCAGCCCCGCTGCCAGCGATGAAAGCGCTCGACCCAGCCAAGCAGCCGCGTGGGCGCATGCGCACGTTTCCATTGACCGGCCGTGTACTTGTTGGCTTCGGCAAAGGTCGGATAGATCTTGATCGTCCCGAGCAGCTTGTTCAGCCCCAGCCCCCGCTTCATCGCGGTCACGAATTCGACGATCAGTTCTCCGGCGTGCTCGCCCACGATGGTCGCGCCCAGAATCCGGTCGCTACCCGGACGGGTCAGCACTTTGACGAATCCGCGGGTTGCACCGTCGACGATCGCCCGATCGAGATCATCGAGCGAATAGCGGGTCACTTCGACTGCGATGCCCTGCTCGGTGGCCTCCTGCTCGTTCAGGCCGACCCGAGCCACCTCCGGGTCGAGAAAGGTGCACCAGGGCATGACCCGCTCATCGATCCGGAATTGCCAGAATCCCCCGAAGAGCGCGTTGACCGCGGCATACCAGGCCATGTTGGCTGCTGCATGGGTGAACTGATAGCGTCCGGCGACATCGCCTGCAGCAAGGATGCTGGGATAGTTGGTGCGCAGGAATGGATCGACCTGCACCGTACCGCGCGGCGTCAGATGGACATCGAGCGCTTCCAGCCCATAGCCGCCGGTGTTGGCAACCCGACCCAGAGCGCAAAGGACCTGATCGAATTCAATCAGGTCCACCTTGCCGTCGTGCTCGGCAACCAGCGCATTGACCGCCTCTGCACCGACCCCTTCGCGCTCGAAGCGAATCGCGCGGGTCGACAAGCGCAGGTTGATCCCTTCGCTGGCAAAGCACTGTGCCACCAGCGCTGATACGTCGGGGTCCTCTCGACTGAGCAGCCGCGATGCCTGATCGAGCAGTGTGACCTGCGAGCCGAAACGCGCAAACGCCAAGGCCATCTCGCAGCCGATCGGTCCGGCGCCGATCACCAGCAGGCGACGCGGCAGTGTGCGCAGCGACCACACGGTATCGGAGGTGAGAAAGCCAGTGCTCTCGATCCCCGGAATCGAGGGCACGACCGGACGCGCTCCGGCCGCGATCACGATATGCCGGCTGCTGAGCGTGCGCGTGCCTTCGGGCGTGGTCACCTCCACTTCCCAGGGGCTGCGCAGACGCGCCTCGCCCTCGATCACGTCGACCCCAAGGCTGCGATAGCGCTCGAGCGAATCATGCGGTTCGATCTGGTGAACCGCCTGCTGAACCCGCGCCATGATGTCGGCGAAATCGAACTCGACATGCATTGCGCGGATGCCAAGCGACTTCGAGTCGCGGGCCTGGGCCAGCAGCTTTGCACTGCGAAGCAAGGCCTTGGAGGGTACGCATCCGGTGTTCAGACAGTCGCCGCCCATCTTGTGGCGCTCGATGAGCGACACGCTCGCCTTGAGGGTCGCTGCGATATACGCGGTCACCAGGCCGGCACTGCCCGCGCCGATCACGATCAGGTTGCGGTCAAAACGCTTCGGTCGACGCCAGCGCTGGCTTGTCCGCTGGGCAGCAAGGAAATCGACGGCTTTTCGCGCCAGCAGAGGAAACAGACCGAGTGCCACAAACGAGGCGATCAGGGTCGGCGACAAAATACCGCTCAGCGAGTTCAGGCGTGCCAGTTCGGTCCCGGCATTCACATAGACCAGCGTCCCGGCGAGCATGCCGAGCTGGCTGGCGATGTAAAAGGTCGCCGTCCGGATCGGGGTCAGGCCCATCAGCAGGTTGACCAGAAAAAACGGAAAAAGAGGAATCAGTCGCAGCGAAAACAGATAGAAGCCGCCGTCTCGTCGCACGCCGGCATCGATCGCCTCGATTCGCCCGGGAAACCGGGCTCGAACCATGTCGCGCAGCAGATAGCGCGAAGTCAGGAAGGCCAATGTGGCGCCGATCGACGAGGCAAACGACACCAGCACCGTTCCCCATGCAAGGCCGAACAACGCCCCGCCAAGCAGGGTGAGAACCACCGCCGCACCAGGCAGCGACAACGCTGCTGCGATCACATAGACGAACAGGTAGATTGCGGCGCTGAAAAACGGACGTTCACGAACCAGCGCGAGAAGTTCATCCTGACGCGACTTGATCTCGGCAAGCGTTGTGAAGCGCCCGAGATCGAATCCGACAAACACTGCGATCGCAATCGCAATGAAGGCCATCAGAAGGAGCTGTCGGCGGGACATCGCTGATGAGATCAGGGCACTCGGTGCGGCGCGGGCACCTCAGGCAGCCCGAAAGCCGCCGCGAGCGGCGCCAGCCAACGCATAGGCCGGACCACACGCAAGCCGATCGCGGTAGGAAACCGCGCCGGGAGAACCGGCAGGCCACTGACGGTCGAATCGTTCGAGGAAACGCGTGGCATCGAAGTCCAGGGCAATTGCCGCCACCTCACAGCCACGCATTGCGGTGCGATAGAGCACCCTTGCGCCGGCAGGCGGCGCACGGCCATCCAGCGCAATCCGGGTCACGACACCATAGGTGCTGCCTGTGAAGTTGGCCATGCCGGCTGCGCCGTTGTTGATCACCGCCAGTCGGCGGCGATCGGTCAGTGACTCGAAGGTATCGGCCACCGGCAGGCAGGTGTGACTGCAGGCAATCAGATCGATCTGCGCGGCATCAAAGGTCGCAGGCAAGCCCTGTTCCCGGCTCACCGGCAAGGCGTCGTGGGCAAGGCGCCACCCGCTGAGAGACTGGTCATCGCCATGAACGCATCCGACCCGCAAAGCCCCGACCTCAACCCGCCTGAGCATCGGCAGCACGCCCAGCGACGCACTGACGCGAAGATTTCGTGCTGTCTCACGCAGCCGGCTGATCATGGCGTTGGAGCGGTCGACATCGGCCTGATCGACCGAATCGGGATAGGCGCAACCGCATCCGGCATCGGCGCCGTCGGTCGAGGGCTCACGGGCGAGTTCGGTTTCGACATTCCCACGCATCGCATGCCAGCGTCCGACACCCGCCTCAATCGCCATGAACTCATCGGGATCGACGTCGAACCAGTGAAAGTCCCCGTTGACAACCACCTCGACCCGGCCCTCGGACTCACGACTGATCAGCGATTGCAGACAGGCCAGGGCCTCGGTATTGCCGTACAGGCCGCCCACGACCCACAGCACATCGCAGCTCAGGGTCGGCGCTTCGCGAAGGGTCCTGGCTTCGTAGCGGTAGTCGAGCGGACAACAACGGCCCGGCCCATCGGACGAGCCTGCCTCATCCTGGCTGGAGACGACCGCCATGCCCGAGGCCCTCACGCCGCCAGCGCCCCGCCGCATGAGCTGCCCTGGCCTGCGGTGCAGCCATAGCAGTGATCGCGAACGACGATCGGCAACCCGTTCAGAGCAGTTGCAGACAGATCACGAATATGCGTGCGCGGCGCATGCGCCGCACGCAGCGGCAACCCCAGCATCTGATTGAAATCGCAGTCGTAGAGCCAGCCCTGCCAGTCGACGCTGACCATCTCCCGGCACATCACGGCATCGAGGTTTTCACCGCGGTGGGCGCTCTTTAGCAAATCCATATAGCCGTTGAAACTGCCCTTCGAAATCAGCATCGAGCCGAAACGCTGAATCGGCATATTGGCCAATGTCAGCAGCCGGTCGAACCGGATGCCGAATCGATCACCAAGCATCCTGCGATAGTCGTCTTCCAGCGCTTCCTGCGGCGGCGGCAGGACCGGTCCGATCGGGTTGTAGACCAGATTGAGAATCAGGCCGGAGTCGCCCGCGCCATAACCCAGGGCATTGAGCTGCTGCAGTGCACGGATGCTGGCGGCGTAGGTGCCCTTGCCGCGCTGCTCATCGACATTGTCTTCGAGATAGCAGGGCAAGGAAGCAGTGACCTCGACTCCCTGCTGCGCCAGAAAGTCGGCCAGATCCTCCTGCCCGGGCTCGAAGAGGATGGTGAGATTGCACCGGTCGATCACCCGAACGCCGGCCTCGCGCGCAGCACGGACCAGGCGCCTGAAATGCGGATTCAGTTCGGGCGCACCGCCGGTGAGATCGAGCGTCGAGGCCTTGCTGGCTGTCAGTGCATTGATGACCGCATCGACCGTCTCGGCATCCATCGATTCGGTGCGATTGGGCCCGGCATTGACATGGCAGTGCTGACAGGTCTGATTGCAGACATAGCCCAGATTGACTTGCAGCGTGTGCACCCCACGCCTTGCGATCGCAGGGAACTCGGTCTTCTGAAGCAGTGGGAGAACCGCGTGCATCGGGACGTCTCAAGAGTCGAAGTAAAGCGCGATGGTAACTCGCACCGGCAACGATGACATCGCGGCAGGGTTGCGGGGCTTAGCGCTGATCGAAACCTGCCATGAAGCCCCGGTCGATCCTGTCCTTCCATCGCCAGGCCGCCCGACCGGCCCATGCCAGTGGCCCCCATTGGGCGATCGCGGTACCGTCGCAACGATTGAGCAGGGCAAGCGCACGCCGTTGGGGCGTGTAACGCGCCAGCGGATCGATGCGCGTGGCATCCGGTCCGCGAGCCACGCACTGCGCAATCGCGGCCGACAGCGGCTCGCCCTGACGCAAGGCATGGACCCCGGAACGCGGCACCGATTGCTCAAGAAAGCTCGCACAATCGCCGACCGCGAACACCCGATGATCACTGAACGATCGCATCCCGGCATCCACCGCGATACCGCCATCGGCGCCCTGACGGATGCCTTGTCTGTTTGCGCAGGCTCTCAGCCAATCGGGTGGATGGGCACCGGTCGCAATCAGCACCAGGTCAGCGTCCAGCGAAAACTCGACACCTGGATGCCGCATCAGCCGAAGCTGATTTCCGGCAACGCCGACATACCGGGATGAGTAATGGATTGGCACCCCTTTGCGATGCAGGGTCGTCTCGGCAAGCCAGGCGCTCAGCCTCGACTGCCCCGCCAGCAATCGGGCGTCGCTGGTGACCAGATCCACCGATGCACCGGCCATCGGGCCCTCGCTCGCGCGCAGGCTAGCCAGTGCGCAGGCCAATTCGAACCCGGCAGCACCACCGCCGACGACAAAGCAGCGAGGCCGCGGCGGCGCACGCTCGAGCCAGTCACGCCAGGCCTCGACAAACTCGGCAAAGGGCTTGGCGGGCAGCGTCACCACGCTGCTGCCGGCTGCGCGCAGGCCCGGTGGGCTCGCCGACCCGACGTTCAAGGACAAGAGGTCGTAGTCATGCCGCACACCCTGCGAATCGATTGCCTGACGCGCGGCAAAGTCGATGTCGACCAGCGTGGCCATCTTCCACTGCAGTCCGTGTGCCTGGGCCAGTCTCCTGAGGTCGATCGCACAAGCCTCAAAATCATAGTGGCCTGCCAGCCATCCCGGCATCATTCCGGAGTAGAGAAGTTTTTCGGACGATGCCATCAGCGTGATGTCTGCCGCCGTCCCAAGACGCCGCGACAGCAAGGGACCGGCAATCAGGTGCGTATGGCCGCCGCCGGCAAGCAAGACCCGCATCATGGCTTCGGATGATAGGCGAAGTGTCGCCGCAGACCGACGCAGACCGAGCCAGACGCACCGTTCGGCGCCTCAGGCTGCAACCCGAACGGCCGGTTTACCCTGACACAGCCAAGCCGGGCAACATCGAAGCGATCAATCGCACGGTGTTTTTCGGAGACCGCAGATGTTGTCGAGTATCGAACTGGATCACCTCACTGAGTCGGATATCGGGCGTTGCCTGAGCGATGTCGATGGCCTGAAGGGTTGGGTCCGAATCGAGTCGCGCCCCGCCAGGCGGGTGGTCGTCGACTTCTCCATGAGGCTGGGCGCCGCCGGCCGTCAGCGCGACCAGAAGCTCGGAACATGGCCTGACCGCAGTCTGGCCGATATCCGGCGGACCGCCGAACAGCTCCGCCAGGCCCCGGTGCCGGTCGCGATCGCGCTCAAGCAGACTCCCACGACCGCAAGCACCCGGGTCAGCGTGCGCAAGGTCGGATCGATGACGGTTGCCGAACTCTTCGATGGCTGGTGTCGCGAGGCCCTCGCCGATCGCAAGGACGCCGGCGAGTCGGTTCGTCGCAGTCTGCACAAGGACGTCATGCCCCATATCGGGATGCAGCCCGCCGCCGGCGTTAGCTCGACCGAGGTGTGTGCGCTGCTCGAGCGTATCGTCGAGCGCGGGGCGCCGCGGCAGGCCGGCTGCGTACTGGCTGATCTTCGCCAGATGTTCAGATGGGGGCTGCAGGCCGGCGCGATCGACACCGATCCGACCGCCTCCCTGCGAAAATCCGATTTCGGCGGTGCGGCCCAGGAGCGCAGCAGGACGCTGAGTGCCGAAGAGGTCTGCGAGCTTGCCGGCCGGATGCATGCCGGCAGACTCGCGCCGCATGTTCGCCATGCGATCTGGCTGCTGCTCGCGACCGGCGTGCGTGTCGGTGAACTTGTGCAGGCGCGATGGAACGATATCGATCTGCACCGACGCCTCTGGACGATCCCTGCCGAGTTGAGCCACAACGGGCGTGGTCACACCCTGCCACTGTCTGGCTTCGCGGTTCGGCAACTGGAGCCCGGGCTCAGGTTGAAACGATCCGATCAGTGGGTCTTTCCGGGCCGCATACCCAGCGAACCGCTCTCAGCCAAGGCGCTCGGCAAGCAGATCCGGGATCGGCAACGCGGGACACAGATCCGTGGTCGCTCGAACGCGACGCAGACGCTGCTGCTGTCAGGTGGGGCCTGGACGCCACTGGATCTTCGTCGGACCACTGCTGCCCTGATGCTCGAGAACGGGTCGGATCCGGCACTGATCTCGGCTTGCCTCAGTCAGGCGCCGCGCCTTTCCCCGCCGACCGGCGATATCGATGATCCCACTTTCAATCAGTGCATTCAGGTCTTCGAAATCCTCGGCAACCGATTGCACGAGATTGAAAGGCTTTCACAGGGCGGCGAGCGCCAGGCAGCCTGAGACGCCGCCCAACACTCGCAACATCAGACGCCGGTCATGATGGACTGACCCGCTGGCATATTGTTGTAGCCGCGAAACTCTTCGCCAGATCCTGCTGCGCAGGCAGACAGGAAAAGGGATACGGCAAGGGCGATCAGCAGTGATCGGTTCATGGGGGGATCCTTCGAAAGTTCGCCTGGCCAAGCCAGGCGTCAAGCGACTGCCATCCGGGCAGCCAGATCGGACCAAGCTGCTCATCAATGCAACAGATCGGTCACCTTCAAAGAGCAGGGGCCGTGCCCGCAGCGCAGCATTAGCGGCTTGCCTGCTGGCATGGCGCTATGCGCAAACAGGGCGACAGAAACAAAAAGGCCCGAGTCCTTGTGAGACTCGAGCCTTTCGAAAACCGGCGAAAATTGGTCGGGACGGAGGGATTTGAACTCTCGACCCCCTGCACCCCATGCAGGTGCGCTACCAGGCTGCGCTACGCCCCGAAGCATTCAAGTATAGCAGGCTGGGCTCAGTCCTGGCGGCCGGTTTCGGTTTGCAGCAAGGCCAACGCGGCCAGCAAGTCGGCCCGCAAGGCCGGCAGATCGATCGTCTGATCGGATGGCTGAAGCTCACTGCCATCAAGTTCGGCCGGCTGCAGTTCAAGATCGGCGGCGCTGACAGTCAGATCGACCTGCGACGCGTCGCGTCTGCGACCGTTCTGGGCCGCCTCGCCAAGCCTGTTTCGGGCGCCGCTGATCGTGAACCCCTGCTCATAGAGCAGATCACGAATCCGTCTGACAAGGAGCACCTCATGGTGCTGGTAGTAGCGCCGATTGCCACGTCGCTTCATCGGGCGCAGCTGCGTGAACTCCTGCTCCCAGTAGCGCAGAACATGAGGTTTGACACCACACAATTCACTGACCTCACCGATGGTGAAGTAGCGCTTGGCCGGTATCGGCGGAAGCGGTTCAGCCGAGTCGGATTTGGTGGGAGCGGTTGAGTTCATGTCAGGCAGGAGAAGCAACCCGACGACTGCTCGGGCTGATGGTCACGGTGATCACGTCGATCGGTTTGGGCGCCCTTCATTACCCTGGCGCGATCCGCTCGATCAGTGCCTTGAGTTTCTGGCTGGAGTGAAAGGTGACCACCCTTCGGGCCGAGATTGGAATCTCTTCACCGGTCTTGGGATTACGTCCTGGCCGTTGAGGCTTGTCACGCAACTGGAAGTTGCCGAAACCGGAAAGCTTCACGCAATCGCCGCGCTCAAGCGCATCCCGAATCTCATCGAAAAAGGTCTCGACCATGTCCTTCGCTTCGCGCTTGTTCAGACCGACGCGATCGAAAAGCATCTCGGCCAGCTCGGCTTTGGTCAGGGTGAAGCCGTCGACAATCGCCGCTTCTTCAGCATCGACAAGCATATCGTCCTGGTCAGTTGCCGCCATGCTGGTGTCGGAGAGGGTGTCGATGAGAGGCAGATGACTCATGGTCGAATGTCAGGAAGACCGCAATCTCGCCTGATGCGACTGAGCCAGGCGGGACTCGACTGCCTTCATGGCTGCATCGGCTTGTGCGTCGGAAAGTGTGCCCTGAGTATCTTGCAACCAAAATCGGAAGGCAAGGCTTTTTTCCTTATTTTCCAATCCTTTACCGCGGTATTCGTCGAAAATTTTCACGTTTCGGAGCATGGCAAGTGCCGAGTCGTCAGCGGCCACCGTTTCGATTTCGCGAAGCAGTTCGGCGGCAGACACCGATTGCGAAACGACGAAAGCCAGGTCTCGCACGACAACCGGAAACCGTGACAGTTCGCGGTAGGCAGGAAGGGACACCGCCAGCATCGGGGCGAGATCGAGCTCGAAGACAATCGGGGCGCTGCTCAGTTCGAGTTCGGGAAGAAGTCGCGGATGAAGGGAGCCAAGCCAGCCGACCTGCGCCCCGCTGCGATCGCGTATCAAGGCCGACTGACCAGGATGCAGGGCAGGATGAGCGCCGGCTTCGAAGCTCAGATCGTGACCGGCGATTGCCTGCAGATCGGCTTTGACATCGAAAAAGTCGACCGGACGCGCCCGTTCGCCCCATTGCTCGTCGTGCACCGGCCCCCAGGCCAGACCTGCAAAACGCAGCGGCTGAATGATTCCTGTCACGGAGAGTTCGCCGGCACGGGCCGCAGGGTCGCGATGAAAGACGCGACCGACTTCAAAGAGTCGAACCCTCGGACTCTTGCGGTTGAGGTTGTGGCGCAGATTACCGATCAGTCCGCCCCACATCTGGGTACGCATGACGTTCATGGTTTCAGCGATCGGATTGCGCAGGGCAATCGGACGACTGTCGGGCTGCAGCATTGTCTCGATCGATGCAGAAACAAAGGAATAATTGACGACTTCGTTCCAGTCGCGATCGGCCCAGCAGCGCTTGAGCGCGATCAGCGAGCGGCGTTCCTGCGACACCGGACTCATCGTCGCGGGCATTGTTGCCGGCCGCTGCGGCAGACGTTCATAGCCCCAGATCCGAACCACCTCCTCGATCAGATCTTCTTCGATCGAAAGATCGAAGCGCCTTGCCGGCGGCGTCACCGTCAGTACGCTATCGCCCGCGGCACCCGCAGACTGAACGGTGTACGCAAGGCCAAGCCGGTCGAAGGCCTCGGTGCAATCAGCCAGCGTGATGTCTGCGCCGATGACACGACGTGCGCGAGACAGTCGCATCGAGACCGGAGCCCGATCGGGCAGCGCGGTGATCTGGTCATCGACCGGACCTGCCTGTCCACCGCAAATCGCGATGATCAGCTGGGTCAGATACTCGAGATGCTCGACCGTGGTCGAGGCATCAACCCCTCGCTCGAATCGCTGACCGGCATCAGTCGAAAAGTTATAGCGCCTGGCGCGCCCGGCAATTGCCACCGGCCACCAGAAGGCGGCTTCCAGATAGATGTCGGTGGTATCGAGCGATACCGCGGTGTCGTCGCCGCCCATGATGCCGGCCAGACTCTCGACCTGCTGCTGATCAGCGATCACCCCGACCGCAAGCCCGTCAGCATCCGGCCCGAGATCGACAGTCTGACCATTGAGCAGCTTCAGCTGCTCACCTGCCCTGCCCCAGCGCACACTGAGTCCGCCGTGAATTTTGGCGAGATCGAAGACATGCGACGGGCGACCGATTTCGAGCATGACGTAATTCGAGATGTCGACCAGCGCAGAAATCGAGCGTTGCCCCGAGCGCTCGAGCCGCTCACGCATCCAGTGAGGTGCTGTCGCGCGGGCATTGACCCCGCGAATCACCCGCCCGCTGAAGCGCCCGCAAAGATCGGGCGCCTCGATCGACACCGGCAGGCGGTCTTGAATTTGCGCCTCGACCGGCGAGAAGCCTGGCAAAGACAGCGCAGACCCGGTCAGCGCGGAGACTTCGCGGGCAATGCCGGTGACCGACATGCAATGCGCAAGGTTGGGGGTGAGCTTGAGCAACCACAGCAGGTCATCAAGGCCAAGCGAATCACGCAATGCACCACCCACCGGCAAATCAGCCGGCAGGACCAGCAGCCCGCCATGGTCCTCGGACAGACCGAGTTCGCGAGCCGAACACAACATGCCTGCGCTCTCGACACCGCGCATTGTCGCAATACCGATCTTCATGCCACCCGGCAATTCAGCGCCGGGCAGGGCGCAGGGCACCTTCAGGCCGGGCGCGACATTGGGTGCGCCGCAAACAATCTGGGCCATCGTGCCGGTGCCGACATCGACCTGGCAGACATTGAGCTTGTCGGCATTCGGGTGACGCTCGACAGACACCACTTGCGCCACGATCACATCGGAAAACGGCGGCGCAACCGGCGACCGCTCTTCCACTTCGAGACCTGCCATAGTCAGTACATGCGCCAGTTCATCACTGGACAAAGCAGGATCGGCGTAGGTCCGCAGCCAGCGCTCGGAGAATTTCATGGTCGCAATCAGTCCTTGAACTGCTCGAGGAATCGAAGATCGTTGTCGTAGAAGAGCCGCAGGTCGCCAACACCATAGCGGAGCATGGCCAGGCGCTCGATCCCGGAGCCGAAGGCAAATCCGATGTATCGCTCGGGATCGAGCCCGATGTTGCGCACGACATTCGGATGCACCTGGCCCGACCCCGACACCTCGAGCCATCGACCGGCAAGCGGCCCATCCGGAAATCGCATATCGATCTCGGCCGACGGCTCGGTAAAGGGGAAATACGAAGGCCTGAAGCGAACGTCGATGTCATCGCGCTCGAAGAATCGCCGCAGAAACTCGGTATAGACATTCTTGAGATCGGCAAACGACACATCCTCGTCGATCCACATGCCCTCGACCTGATGAAACATCGGCGAGTGGGTCGCATCGGAGTCGACCCGATAGGTCTTGCCGGGCGCGATCACCTTGATCGGCGGCGAGTGCATCCGGGCATATCGGATCTGCATCGGGCTGGTATGCGTGCGCAGCAGCAGCGGCCTGCCGGTGTCATCGTCACCTTCGATATAGAAGGTGTCATGCATCGAACGCGCGGGATGATTGTCTGGCGTATTGAGCGCAGTGAAATTAAAGAAGTCCTGCTCGATTTCCGGACCGTCGGCCACATCGAATCCGATCGACCGGAAGATCGCCTCGACACGCTCGATCGTCAGCGTGACCGGATGCAATCCGCCTCGCCCGGCACCACGCCCCGGCAAGGTCACATCGATCGACTCCTGCGACAGTCGGGCATCGAGTTCGGCTTGCTCCAGCGCCTTTTGCCGCAGGGCAAGCTTGGCTTCGATTGCCTGCTTGATCTGATTGAGCGCCTTGCCCTGCACCGACCGGGCTTCGGGAGACAGGCTGCCCAGGGCTTTCAGACGCGCGGTCAGCAGGCCGTCTTTGCCTAGAAAACGCGCCTTGGCATTGGCCAGGCTGTTTGCATCGGTCGCTGCATCGAGCAGTGCAGCCGCCTCGTCGATGAGCGTTTGGGGTGAATCGTCCATCGGGTCCATCCGTCGGCATGGCGCAAATCAGATCGCACCACGGCGGGCTCAATCAGGCAGCCCAGTCAAAAAAAACGGGGCCCTTGTCGGCCCCGCCCATCTCGAATGCTCATCCCGAACTTTCACGGAATGAGCAGGCAGCACGCCGGATTGTCACGCCAGGGGCGTCAGCAGTCCGGCGCTGCCCGGCTCAGACGCCGAGCGACGCTTTCACACGGGCAACGATCGCAGCAAACGCAGGCTTATCGTTGACCGCCAGCTCAGCCAGCACCTTGCGATCAAGGCCGATCTCCGACTTGTTCAGTCCGGCGACAAAGCGGCTGTAGGTGATGCCATGTTCGCGGGCAGCAGCATTGATCCGCGTGATCCAGAGCGCACGGAAGACGCGCTTGCGGGTGCGGCGATCGCGATAGGCATATTGCCCGGCGCGCATGACCGCCTGCTTGGCGACACGATAGACATTATTGCGACGACCACGGAAACCC
Organism: Burkholderiales bacterium; assembly: GCA_026399875.1. Lineage (GTDB taxonomy): Bacteria > Pseudomonadota > Gammaproteobacteria > Burkholderiales > Burkholderiaceae_E > UBA4615. The sequence goes on from JAPLQF010000024.1 coordinate 133,544, forward strand.
TTGGCCAGCGCGAGGACTTTCTTGTGACGGGCACGGGCCGTTACGCCACGCTTTACTCTCGGCATCTCGGTCTCCTGGGTTACGCGTAAGGCATCATGGTGCGGACGCTCAGCACGTCTGACTCATGAACCGCAACGGCGCCGCGCAGGTGACGCTTGTTTTTGGTGGTCTTCTTGGTCAGGATGTGGCGCTTGAAGGCCTGCCCCCGTTTGATCGAGCCGCCTGCGCGAACTCGAAAGCGCTTGGCTGCGCTTTTCTTCGTTTTCATCTTCGGCATTTGATGCTCCGATGTCACCACTGCCAGGTGGCTGTCACGCTACCCAGGCCGACCTGCGGACTGGCAACCCAACAACACTTATGGAACCCGAGCGGTTCAAATTTCCGGAAGTTCGAGGTCGATAGAGACCGGACGCTTCCGGAAAGCCTTCAATTATAGCAGACCCTTACTTCTTTTTCTTGGGCGAGATGATCATGATCATCTGCCGGCCTTCCAGCTTGGGCATCGACTCAACCAGGCCGACACCATCGAGGTCGGCACGGATTCGCTCGAGGAGTCTCAGACCGAACTCCTGGTGCGCCATTTCGCGACCGCGAAAACGCAGGGTGATCTTGGCCTTGTCGCCCTCTTCCAGGAACCGGGTCAGATTGCGCAACTTGACGTTGTAGTCGGCATCATCGGTGCCAGGGCGAAACTTGACTTCCTTGACCTGGATGATTTTCTGCTTGAGCCGGGCTTCATGCGCCCGCTTCTGCTCCTGGTACTTGAACTTGCCGTAGTCCATGAGCCGCGCCACAGGGGGCTGAGCGGTCGGGGCAATTTCAACCAGATCGACATCGGCCTCTTCGGCCATCCGCAGTGCCTCTCGGGTCGCAACAATGCCAAGTGGCTCGTTTTCGATGCCCATAAGGCGCAATTCAGGAACATTGATCTCACCATTGAGGCGGTGGGACCGTTCGCGTTCGTTCGCAGTAGCGATGCTGTTATCTCCAGAAACGGGAATCACACGCCGAACACAGCGGCACAGAGCCCAAGCCTTGCGCGGAGTGCCTCAGCGGGAACCAGCCCCCCTGACAGCAACATCGTCGGCAAGACGTCGGGAAAATTCGTCGAGGGGCATCACACCCAGATCGACGCCTCCGCGGGCGCGAACGGCGACCTGCCCAGCTTGCATTTCCTTTTCGCCGACAACCAGCAGATAAGGCAGTTTTTGCATGCTGTGCTCCCTGATTTTATACGAAATCTTCTCGTTCCGCAAATCGGGTTGCACCCTAAACCCTTGTTTTTTCAGCGCTTGTACAACGTCCGTCGCGTAGGAGGCATGCGCTTGCGTGATGCTCATCACCACCACCTGAACCGGTGCCAACCAGGCCGGAAAAGCGCCGGCATGATTCTCGATCAGGATTCCGATGAATCGCTCCATCGAGCCGACGATCGCACGATGCAGCATCACCGGATAGCGCCGGGCGTTGTCATCGGCGACATATTCGGCGCCCAGACGCTGCGGCATGTTGAAGTCGACCTGCATGGTGCCGCATTGCCACACCCGGCCGATCGCATCCTTGAGCGAATATTCGATTTTCGGACCGTAAAAAGCGCCCTCACCG
>JAPLQF010000001.1 GCA_026399875.1 Burkholderiales bacterium
GAATGCTTCGGTCTCGGTACCAGGTTCAATGGCGACGGGGTAACGCATGTTGCATGCCTCTATTCAAATCCCGGCCTGTTGCCGTATGGCCTTTACCAGCCCAAGCCCAAGGTCCTTCTTGGGGTGAGGAACCACCACGATACCTGTGTGCTTAGGGTGTCTGAAGACATGATGAGAACCGTTGACACGGGCAAGTCGCCAACCTGCTTTTTTGAGTTCACGTATCAGGTCAGCGCTACTCATGTGTGTATGATACACACGACAGCTCTGTCTGTAAATCAATCAACCAGCCTGAGCTGCGGCCACTGGTCGCAGCCACAGCGGGGTGCCCGATGCGCCCGCTAACCCACAGGAGCGCCGCTTCCAGATTCGACCGGAATGTGCCCTGGCTGCAGTGCGTCATCACTTTCACTGTTCCGAAGCGGCCCGTCGCGTATGTCGGCAGTGGCCGGGACTAGCCAAACCTGAGCTCAAGTTGCCTGCCGTAAACCGGTCGTCCAACGCAGGCCTAAAGATCAAATTCTGAGCAGCTCACCAACGACCGCTTCTGGCCGGGAGCTGATCTCCACGAACGGCTGCTTCGGAGACGTAGAACCGGAAAAAAGTCGGTCCGAGCGTCGGGCTGCTTTGGGGAAACCTGAAGGTCCGCTTTGGGTCGCATACCGGTATTGGCTGGCGGCCATTGACAGTCCGCTGTGTGTCGCACGCCGGAGTTTCGCAGCTGTACAACGGGTATGTGCTGTTTGGCTGTCAGCCAGAAGCTGCCACTGGCTTACCAGATGGGCTTGCGGGTGAATGATCGAAGGCTTAGAGGCCAAGACATGCCAGTCGACCTGCCGGTGAAACCCGGCATCCGCCTCGATAACAGACACACGGCCTTGTTAACCGGCATGCCGGGCGTTTGTAATTGGCAAGTCAGGCGGCACAGAAAACGCATCTAACGCATCGCCTTGCCCCGGATTATTTTCGTATATACAATAACCGCGTCCGAGTCGCCTTTGATCCAGCTAAGCGAAATAGGACTCTCACGGAGCGTGGTCTCGACTCCGCTGACGCAATGACGGTCTTTGAAGGTACGACCATCGAGGTTGAAGACACGCGAAAGGACTACGGAGAGCGCCGAATCGTGAGCAAACTCGCCTCGCGCCGTACTTTGGGCTCTGACATGGCGCACGTAGACGTGCATCAGATCAAGCCGCACGAGTACAAGGAACTTCCTGAACTGACGGATGAATTGCTCGCCCGGGCAGTCGTGAAAAGGGGTGGTCGCCCCCGCTCGGAAAACCCTCGCCAACTCATCAGCCTTCGCCTGCCCCCAGAAGTCATTGAGAGGTGGCGTGCCACCGGGCCAGGCTGGCAAACACGCATGGCTGAGCGCTTGGCAAAAGGTCCCATCGCCCGTGCAAAATCCGCCGCCTAAGCGCTCGTTCAACCTGAGAGCCAAAGCTTCCATCAAAGTGGCCTGCCTGCGACAAACACCTTACGTCAGGGATCAGGCGTGCATTTAGAGAAACATAGGACCGCGACATGCTTCAATTGCGCCCAAGCTGCGAATGCTGCGATAAAGACCTCCCGCCCGACTCCATTGAGGCTCGCATCTGCTCGTTTGAATGCACGTTCTGCGCAGCATGTGCCGAAGGCACCTTAGTTGGTTATTGCCCGAACTGTAGCGGAGAACTTGTTACTCGCCCTCGACGCCCGGCATCCAAACTGGCCAAGTTCCCGGCATCATCTGAACGCGTCACAAAACAGATCGGCTGTAAGGCGGTTGCGTGAAACTCCCGTTTGCGCTTCGGAGTTGCCTGATGAGCGTCCCCGAACTTTGACGTTAAACGGCAGCTTTTCGGCAAGACAGATCGTGCTCGAGGCGCTGCATCGCCTCAGGTCGTCAGGCCGCCGAGCAGCGAGGCCCGCTGCGAGAGCTCGATGAAGTTGCCATCGGGGTCACGCACGAACGAGATCACCGCCACCTCGCCCATGCGGCGCGGGGCAGCACCTTCGGTGCCGCCGCGCTCGAGCACGCCGGCATGCTCGATCAGGCAATCGGTGATCTGCACGGTCATATAGCGCCAGCCGGCACCGCGCCAGCTCTGCGAACGCCCGACCTTGCCCTCTTCGATCACCAGGATGCGCGAATCGCCGCACACATAAACCCCCGGCGCGGGCGAGCTGAACTGCATCACCTCGCGCCAGAAGTGCTCATGCGCATCACGGTTGTTCACCCGCAGCTCGATGCCAAGCCCGACCACACCTTCATGGCCGGTTGGCACCAGCGACAGGCGATTGCCGTCGGGGTCGGTCATCGGTGCCGGCGCATCGAGCCCCGGCCTGGCAATGCGTAAACCGACGATGCCCGAGGCCTGGGTCTCGGTCAGCGGGTCGCGCGAGTGGTTCACCTTGAGCACCGATCCGTTCACATCGAATCGGTGCTGCTGCATGCCGCCGCCAAGCTTGAGCATGTGGTCGAAATGCAGTCCGACCCGGGTTCCCCAGAAGTCGAGCTGCGCTTCGATCTCGCGGGCAAACAGCCCCACATCCAGATGCTGCTTGGCGAGCTTCATCGCAGGCGCTTCAGTCGAAGGTCGCGTAGCGCTCGAGGTGATGGTCGGCATCGCCAAAGCGCTGCGCGATCATCGTCAGGCGACGGAAGTTGTGCGAGACCTTCAGCTCCTCGGTCATGCCCATGCCGCCGTGCAGTTGCACCGACTCCTGGCTGACCTGACGGGCTGCATCGGCGATCTTGACCTTGGCGGCCGACACCGCGCGTTTGCGGGCAGCGGCGTCACCGCCTTCGTCGACCTTGGCCGCGGCAAAGATCGCCATCGAACGGGCCTGCTCGCACACCACATACATGTCGACCATGCGATGCTGAAGTGCCTGAAACGAGCCGATCGGCGCACCAAACTGCTTGCGGGTCTTCAGGTATTCGAGGGTCGCGTCATTGGCGTTCTTCATGGTGCCGATCGCATCGGCGCACAGCAGCGCGGTGGCGAAGTCGACCGCTTCCTCGATCAGCGGCAGTGCACCGCCCGCCGTCCCGATAATGGCTTCGGCAGGCAGCTTCACACCGGTGAAGGTGACGTCGGCAGCGCGCTGGCCATCGACCGTGCGACAGGCATTGATCGACACCCCTGCTGCGTCGGCATCGACCAGGAACAGACTCGTGCCGTCGGGCTGACCGGCCACACCGGCGGTACGGGCCGACACGATCAGCACGCGCGCAGACGGCGCACCGATCACCACCGACTTCTCGCCATCGAGCACCCAGCCGCCGCCCTGTGCTTTGGCGGTGGTTTTCTGTGCATCGAGTTCGTAGCGACGTCCGGGCTCAAGGTAGGCAAAGGCCAGACGGTGACGGCCGTCGACCAGCCCCGGCAGCAGCGCTTCGCGCTGGGCAGCCGATCCGCCGCGCGCCACAAGACGCGCTGCCAGACCGACGTTATCGAGCAGGGGCTCGACCACCAGCGCTTCGCCGCAGGCTTCCATCGCCGCCATCAGGTCGACTGCACCGCCGCCAAAGCCGCCATCAGCCTCGGGCAGGGCCAGCGCAGTCAGGCCCATGTCGGCGAAGGTCGCCCACACGGTATCGCTCACGCCGCTGGCCGATTTGACGATCGCCTTGCGCTTTTCGAAGTCGTATTCATTGGCCAGATACTTGCGCAGCGATTCGGCCAGTTGGGTCTGCTCTTCAGAAAATTCGAAATCCATTGTGCTGTCCTCGCCCTTACAGGCCCAGAGTCATCTTGGCGATGATGTTGCGCTGGATCTCGTTGGATCCGGCATAGATCGATGTCTTGCGATAGTTGAAGTAGCGCGGTGCCATGCGGGCGCGATACTCGTCGACATGGCCGTCCTCGACGCCAACGAAAGGCTGGGCATCCGGGCCGAGGGCCTGCATCATGAGTTCGGTGATCGCCTGCTGCAGTTCGCTGCCCTTGAGCTTGAGCATCGACACATCGGCACCCGGCGGCTGGCCGGTGCGGCGCATCTTGTCGAGAAAGCGCAGCGAGGTGAGTTCGAGCGCCTGGACTTCAACCTCGACGCGGGTGAGCCGATCGCGAAAGCGCGCGTCCTGCATCAGCGGTTTGCCGTTCTTGATCTCTTTGGATGCCAGTTCGCGCAGGGTCTGCAGCTCGCGCTTTGAGGCGCCGACATTGCCCGAGCCCATGCGCTCGTGACCGAGCAGATATTTCGCAACCGTCCAGCCCTTGTTCTCATCGTGGATCAGGTTCTCGGCCGGTACTTCGACATTGTCGAAGAACACCTCGTTCACTTCGTGGCCGCCGTCCATCAGGATCAGCGGGCGCACGGTGATGCCGGGGGTCTTCATGTCGATCAGCAAGAAGCTGATGCCTTCCTGGCGGATCTTGGCACTCGGGTCGGTGCGCACCAGGCAGAAGATCCAGTCGCCGTAATGCCCGAGCGTGGTCCAGATCTTCTGACCATTGACCACATATTTATCGCCCTTGCGCTCGGCGCGGGTCTTGAGCGAGGCCAGGTCTGAACCCGAGCCCGGCTCGGAATAACCCTGCACCCAGAAATCGTCGCCATTGCGGATACCGGGCAGAAAGCGGTTTTTCTGCTCGTCGGTGCCAAAGCGCATCAGCACCGAGGCGCACATCGCCGGGCCGAAGGGCGCGATGCCGGGTGCCCCAGCCAGACCGAATTCATCGTTGAAGATGTAGCGCTGGGTGATGTCCCAGCCGGTGCCGCCCCATTCGACCGGCCAATGCGGCACCGCCCATCCTTTTGCGTCAAGGATCTTGTGCCAGCGCACCAGGTCTTCTTTCGACAGGTGCTGATAAGCGAGCACCTTCTCGCGCAGATCGGCAGGCAGATTGTCTGCCAGCCAGCTGCGCACTTCGTTGCGAAAGCTCGTTTCTTCCGTTGAGTAACCCAGATCCATTGTTTTCGCTCCTGCTGTTGACCGATCAGCCTCAATGGGCCGCAACCGGCTAGTGTCCGTCAGGCCGATAGGGCAACGCAAGTGCGCCGCGTCAGGCCCGACCCCTAATGGACCTACAGCCCCAAGGTCATCTTGGCGATGATGTTGCGCTGGATCTCGTTGGAGCCGGCATAGATCGTCGTCTTGCGATAGTTGAAATAGCGCGGCGACATGCGCGAGCGATAGGCATCGACGCTGCCCTCGTCCACGCCCACGAAGGGCTGGGCATCGGGGCCGAGCGCCTGCATCATCAGCTCGGTGATCGACTGCTGGATCTCGCTGCCCTTGAGCTTGAGCATCGAGACGTCGGCACCCGGGGGATGGCCGGTGCGACGCATCTTGTCGAGAAAGCGCATCGAGGTGAGTTCGAGCGCCTGCAGCTCGATCTCGGCGCGGGTGAGGCGATCGCGAAAACGCGGATCCTGCATCAGGGGCTTGCCGTTCTTGGTCTCGGTGGCAGCCAGCGCGCGCAGCGCCTGCATTTCGCGCTTTGAGGCACCGACATTGCCCGAACCCATACGCTCGTGGCCGAGCAGGTACTTGGCAACCGTCCAGCCCTTGCCCTCTTCGTGAACCAGGTTTTCGACCGGCACCTCGACATTCTCGAAGAAGACCTCGTTCACTTCGTGGCCACCGTCCATCAGGATCAGCGGGCGCACGGTGATGCCGGGCGTCTTCATGTCGATCAGCAGAAAGCTGATGCCTTCCTGGCGGATCTTGGTGTCGAAATTGGTTCGCACCAGGCAGAAAATCCAGTCGCCATAGTGACCAAGCGTGGTCCAGATCTTCTGGCCATTGACGACATACTTGTCGCCCTTGCGATCGGCGCGGGTCTTGAGCGAAGCCAGGTCGGAGCCCGAGCCCGGCTCGGAGTAGCCCTGCACCCAGAAGTCGTCGCCCATGCGAATGCGGGGCAGGAAGCGGTTTTTCTGGGCATCAGTGCCGAAACGCATCAGCACCGAGGCGCACATATTCGGGCCGAAGTTGGGCAGGTTGGGCGCGCCGGCCAGGCCGAACTCCTCGTTGAAGATATAGCGCTGGGTAATGTCCCAACCGGTGCCGCCCCATTCGACCGGCCAGTGGGGCACCGACCAGCCCTTTTCGGCCAGGATCTTGTGCCAGCGAATGATGTCTTCCTTGGCCATCGACCGATAACCGGTGACCTTGCCGCGGATGTCTGCCGGCAGATTGTCGGCGAGCCAGCCTCTCACCTCTTTGCGAAAAGCCTGTTCCTGCGGTGAGTAAGCCAGATCCATTTTCCTGCTCCTGCTCTGTGTTGGCCCGATCGGGCTCGATCGGTCGTCGCAGGCCAGTGTCTGTCAGCCCGACACAAGCGCGCAAGGGGGCGGCATGCCATTGCAGTACTCTTGCGCCAGGGCAGCGCAAAGACTGTTCCGAAATCACCCGATGGAGCTCAGAGCATGGCTCGACTCGAAGACATCCCCGAACCCACACGAACCGCGGTCAGAGACATTGCCTGCCCGCAGTTCGACACCACGCCCTGGGTGGACGGCCCGCCGCTCTCGGCACGTCGGGTCGCCATCGTGAGCAGCGCGGCCCTGATCGGCGCAGGCGAGGCACCCTTTCCCGTCGGCTCGGGCGAAGCGCGCGAGGTGCCGCTCGATCGTGGCCCGGGCGCGCTCCTGACCAGCCATGTCTCGATCAACTTTGATCGCAGCGGATTTCAGCGTGACCCCAATGTGGTCTTTCCGCTCGAGCGGCTCGAAGAACTGGCGCAGACCGGGCTGATCGGCAGCGTGGCTGCCCGCCACTTCACCGTGATGGGTTCGACCGACCCGGTCGCCATGCAGGAGGCGGTCGCGGCCATCGCGCAAGCCCTGTATGCCGACAAGGTCGACGCGGTCCTGCTCGCCCCGGTCTGACCGCTGTGTACGCGCGCCGTGAGCGCGCTCGCACATGGGCTCGAATCGGCCGGGTTGCCGACCACGGTCATTGCCCTGGTTCTGCCGCAAGTCGAAAAGACCCGCCCGCCCCGGGCGGTGATGGTGCCGTTCATGCTCGGGCGCCCTTTCGGGGCGCCAGGAGACGCTGCATTTCAGCGCAGCGTGATCCTGCATGCACTCGGCCTGCTCGAGCGCGCCGACGGCCCGGTCATCCTGGAGCACTTTGCGCAGGACGATGCCAGCAGCAGCGATCGGGCCGGTTGGGTGTCCGCTCTGGCATTGCCCGAACCGGGGCCACTCGAGACGCCTGCGCAGTGGGCCAGCGCATTGCAGGCCGAGCTCGCTTGCGTGTTGCCGGTCTGGCGGGCAGCCAGCTTGCGCAGCGCCCGCACGACAGTCGGCCTTGCCGGCCAGCCGCCCGAGTCCTTCGCAGGCTTTGCAGCCGCGTTGCTCGCGGGGCAATGCCCTACCGTGGCGGCGCATTCGTCGAGCGCGCTCGCCATGCGTTTCATGGCCGATGACCTCAAAGCCCTCTATGGCGAAGCGGTGCAGTTGCAGGGCGAGCCGCCCTCGGCCCGACAGGTCGACGCCTGGTTCTGGCGGGGCACGGTCGCGGGTCGCCTGCTCATCGCGCTGCGGACCCTGTCTGTGAACAGCCCCGACAACGCGATCAGAACCGTCGGCTCACGCTTTCTGGTGCCGACACCCTGGTTACCGACCTGATGACTTCACCCCCATAAGGAGACCACCATGGACTACAGCCAATGCAAGACCATGCGAATTGCCATCGCCGACGGCATCGCGCGCGTCACCCTCGATAACGGCGAGATCAATCTCTTCGATGGCCAGATGTTCAAGGAGATGTCGCAACTCGCCGGCGCCCTGGCCGAGGACGATGCGGTGCGCGTCGTGATCCTGCATTCGGCCAACCCGGATTTTTTCATCGCGCACTTCGATGTCGGCCAGATCCTGAAGTACGCGCCCGATCGCGAGGTCTCGACCACCGATCTCAAACCCTTTCACATCATGTGCGAAGCCTTTCGCACCATGCCCAAGGCAACGATTGCCGTGATCGAGGGTCGGGTCGGCGGCGGTGGCAGCGAGCTGACCCTGAGCTGCGACATGCGCTTTGCGCTGCGCGGCAAGGCGGTCTTCAACCAGCCCGAGGTTGCGCTTGGCATCCTGCCCGGCGGCTCGGGCACGGTGCGCCTGCCGCGCCTGATCGGACGCTCGCGTGCGCTCGAGGTCATCCTCGGCTGCGATGATGTCGATGCCGATCTGGCGCAAGCCTGGGGGTGGGTCAACCGCTCGCTGTCTGCCGAAGAACTCTGGCCGCATGTCAACCGACTGGCCGCGCGCATCGCCTCCTTTCCGCGCCATGCAGTCATCGCCGCCAAAGCCTCGGTACTCAATGCCGACAAGGCGGTTCGCGACGACCTGATCGCCGAGGGCACCCTCTTTCAGGGCACGCTCGGCGGCGAGGGCACACGGCAGGCGATGGAGCGCTTCATGTCCGGCGGCGGCCAGACACCGCAGGGCGAGGGGCGTCTTGGCGCGCTCGCCGGCGAGCTGCATAAGCCGGTGTAATTGCGCCGGCTATTTCGGTTCGAGCCAGGCGTTAAAGCGCGGTGAGCGCTTTTCACGGAAAGCACTCACCCCTTCCTTCGCATCCGGATGATGGTCGGTGATCGCGGTGCGTGCGGCGATGTCCTCAAGCGCATGCGCCCAGGTCTGCTCGGCGGCATTGACCATCGAACGCTTGAGCATGCGCATTGCCACCTGCGGCCCGTTGGCTAACTCGGTCGCCCAGTCCATCGCGGTGGCCTGCAAGTCGGCCAGCGGCACGACCTCATGAACCAGGCCGATGTCTTTGGCCTGCGCCGCATCGACGATGCGTTTGCGCATGACGAAGTCCATCGCGCGTGACAAGCCGAGCAGTTGCACCAGCAAATACTGACCGCCTTCGTCCGGCAGCAGACCAAATCGCAGCGTCGCACTGCCCAGGCGCGCGGTATCCGCGGCAATGCGGAAATCGCAGGACAGCGCGAGCGACAGCCCGGTCTGGATCGCCACCCCGTTGATCGCGGCGATCGTGAGCTTGTCGAGGTTGCGCACGGCGGTATTGAGCGCCTGCGAAATGGCGCGCAGCCCGTTATAGGTGCCGGGCGCATTGTGATGACCGGGATGGATTGGGGCAGTGAGCACATCGCCGGCTAGCACGCCGTCGCGATAGGCCTTGAGGTCGTCGCCGGCGCAAAACGCCTTGCCCCGGCCGGTAAAGACCAGCACGCGCACCGCGTCATCCATCTGCGCCTGCGTGATGCATTCGATCAGATCGCGCTTGAGCGAGGCGGTCATGCCGTTCAGGCGCTCGGGGGTGTTGAACTCGAACCAGGCGATGCCGGGTTCGCGCAGCGACAGATCGAAGCCCGGGAACGAGCCGGTCGGAATGCCCATGGTGTGTCTCCTTGTGTTGTGGGTCGAGCTTAGCAGCCGATGGTCTTGGCGGCCGACGCGGGCCTTGCACGATGAAACCGCATCAAGCCCGCAGACCCGATCAGCCACGCTCAGCCAGCTATCATCGGCCGCGCGAAGCGCCGCATCCCTGCTGCGATGATCGAGCATCGCACCCACCACACACCAGGAGAACGACCCCATGGCAACATCCCTTTACGACCTGAGCGTCGCCAGCTATCTGCAAATCCTGCCGGCCGTCTCCGGCTTTCTCGACAAGGGTCTGGCGCACTTCACCGCCGCCGGCATCGACCCCAACGAGATCGTGCAGGCCCGACTTGCGCCCGACATGCTGCCCTTGAGTTTTCAGATCGAGGCAGTCGTGCATCAGTCGCTGGGCGCCATCGAAGGCCTCAAGCGCGGCGTCTTCGGCCCACCCGGCGAGCTGCCGGCCCGCGACTACGCCGGGCTCCAGACACTGGTCAAGGACACCATCGCCGCGCTGCAGGCAGTGAGCCCCGCCGACGTCAATGCGCTGGAGGGTCGCGACATGGCCTTCGAGATGCGCGGCCGGCAGGTGCCCTTCACCGCCGAGACCTTCGTGATGTCGTTCTCGCTGCCTAACTTCTATTTCCATGCGGCTACCGCTTACGACATCCTGCGTCAAAAGGGTGTGCCACTGGGCAAGCGCGATTTTCTGGGCCCGATGCGCACCCGGCCTGCGGGCGCCTGAGCGTCGCGAATCGCGGATCACTGCGACCAAGCCAGCGCGCGGCGTGTCTGCCCGCGGCGGCGTCAGCCGCGACCGGCAGCGCGCTGGTGGCGGATCATGTAGACGCCGGTCGCAATCAGCAGACTGATCCCGATGAGGCCCCAGGCATTCGGCAGGTCTCCCCAGACGAACCAGCCGATCAGCAGGGCCCAGAAGAGGCCCACATACCGGAAGGGCGCGACTACCGACATCTCGCCCTGGCGCATGGCGGCAATGCTTGCGTAGTAGGCGGTTGAGAGGAGCACTGCGGCGATCGACAGCAGGCCGATGTCGCGTGCGCTCATGGGCGTCCACCCTTGCACCGCCAGCACGCCGCAGGCCATCATCCACACAACGCTGGCGGTGGTCAGGGTCACCAGAATCGACGGCGTGGCCATCGGCACTTTACGGGTGAGCAGGTCGCGGCAGGCGAAGATGAACGTGGCCAGCAGCGTCATCCAGGCATAAAGATTAAAGCCATCGAGCCGCGGCTGGATGACGGCGAGCACACCCAGAAAACCGATGCCGATGGCGATCCAGCGGCCGGTATCGACCCGCTCCTTCAGGAACACCATCGCCAGCAACGCGATGAAGAGCGGCGACGACTGGTTGATCGCGCTCACATTGGCGAACGGCAAGTGAAAGAGGGCCGCCAGATAGAGGAAGGTGCCCAGCCCCTCGCAGACAGCGCGCAGGATGACCCAGGGGCGAACCACATCGGGCAGCTGGCTCATCGCGCCCATGCGCCAGGCCACCAGACTGATCAGGCTGATGGCCATGACACCGCGCACCACGATGATCTGTGCGGCCGGCAGGTGTTGGCCGATCGACTTGGTTATCGCATCGTTGGCGATGAAGGCAGTCATCGCCAGCACCATCCAGGCAATGCCGGTGCGGTTGGCGCGGGCCTGTTCGGCAGTGCTCAATGTGGCAGCCGTCGCGGTTCGCCGGCCGGCAAGCCGACGATCGGAGGCATTCCTGTCTCCCCAGCGCTTAGCAGCCGATCAAGGTGAAGGTCAGCGATGTGCGACACCTGAACGCGTGCGTTGTGGCGGCAGCTTGGATCTCGTCGCCTCAAGGCGCTCAGCAAGCCAAATTTTTATGACAGATTGCCTTGTCACCCCAAGCTTGTTGGCTTCACGATCCAGTGAGTCAATCATCCACGTCGGAAAATCGACATTCACCCGCTTCTGCTCCTGCAGCACGCGCTTGGCTTTAGGCAAGTCCAACGAAGCCGTGATGTCGACATCGTCGTCAAACCGTTGCTCGAAACGTTTAGCTTTCATACAGCGCCACCTCTTCCGTACGTGCACGACGCACGGATATCAATCGGACATTGGGCCCACGATAGGTAATGATCGCCGACCAATGCATCCCTTCAATTTGTCCTATCACCAGAAACCGCGGCTCGTCTTCAGTCTTTGCTGGAATCTCGAGAAGCATCGGGTCATTCCAGAGGCTTTGAGCCTCAACAAAATCGATGCCGTGTTTCGCGCGGTTGGAGTCGCTCTTTTCGGCGTCGAATTCGAAAGAGGTCATGGTATAGAAACGATACCTAAAATGGCATCTTCTCGCCAGTCAGTTCAGGTTTTTACTCGTCAATCACTGGACTTAAGCTCAAGCATTGAAGAACACATCGATAGGCCAAACCGAAACCGTCAATGTCCAGGCCCCAGGCATCTAATCCGCCACAGCCGCGCACCCGTCAGCTCGACCTTGGCGTCGGTCAGGCCTTTCTTCTTCGCAGGGCGGCAGCCAGCGCCAGTCCCAAGCCTGCCATCGCAAACGATGTCGGCTCCGGGACTGTGCTTGTACTCGGGTTGTCAGGAATCGGGTTCTCGGGCGTGGCACCCACTGCAATCCGAAAGACCAGCCACTCTCCCGCATCACATCCGCCCTGGGTCGGGTTGGTGGGGTTGCATGACCCCGCCGCATACCAGACCCAACTTGCCAGCGCGTCGATGCCGGCCATCGCGCCCCAAGGAGAACTGCCATTGGCGCCACCGGCCGTAAAGCTGCGCCAGCCTTGTGATGGGTTGCCGCCCCCATTGGCGTCCTGGATCTCTTTGCTGAGCAGCTGCAGGTCCGCCGTCGACCCTGTGTAGGGGGCGTTCGGGCCAAGGCCTGTCGCCATGACCTGCCACTGCGGGTTCTGGCTGTAGAACTTGTCGCCAGTGGTCAGGTTTTCAAATTGGCCCAGGAAGCCCTGTGCTTGACTCAGGTCTGACGCAGTCACAACGTACAGATAGGCGTCACGGGCGAGGTTGAAGTTGTAGCTCTCGACCGATGGCCAGTTGCCGTCCGAACCCACGAACGTCGTCGCCGCGCTTCGATCACCCACAAAGAGGGCGTAAGCATTGTCGACCGTCATGGACACTCTGATTGCATCGGCGTGTGCGGTTTGGGCGATAAACAGGCCGGCAAAGGCCGCCAGGGCGCCCGCAGTGAGGGTTGATGTCATGTCTGATTTCCTTGTAATGATCAAAATTGATGTCCAAGCGCGAGCATGCTGATCCTGTCGCAACGGCTGTTAATGCCTTCAATCGGGAGGGCGCGACTCCTGCCAGCCCCAGCATTGCGGGCTGCGGTTGCTTTGAATGACGCATGTCGTGACGGCGCCCGCGCTCAGCCCAATCGCCGGGGCGCTCTGCTCGCTTGCGCGCACCGGAATATTGCTGTTTATGGTGCCTGATTTGCCCAGCTGTCCATACCGGTCGGCGCCCCAGCAAAAGGTGGTGCCTGTGACAGACAGTGCGCAACTGTGGCTGCTGCCACTGCTCACCGAAATGAAACCGCTGCCCAGTCCCTGCACATCGACAGGCGTCGTGCTGGCGGTATTGGTGCCGTTTCCGAGTTGTCCAGAATCGTTTTGCCCCCAGCACTTGACGGCGCCGCCTTGGGTGACTGCACAGCCATGGCTGCCGCCCAGGCTGATGGAAATGACTGTGCCCTCAAGACCGCTGAAGAGCACCGGCTCGGTCGAGCCGCTTCTAACACCCCAACAAAAGACGCCCGCCCCTGCGGTCACCGCGCAGGTATCCAACGCGCCCCCGCTGACCGCAAGAACACCCGAACCCAGACCGGACACGCCGACCGGAACCCTGCTGGAGCTGGAGGTGACGCTTCCGTTACCCAGCAAGCCAAAACTGTTGCTACCCCAACACCTCAGGGCACCCGCGCCCGTCACGGCGCAGGTGTGGCTTGCGCCCGAACCGATGGCCACCACCCCGGTCGTCAGGCCGGTGACATCGGTCGGTGAACTGATGAAAGGGTCTGCGCTGCCGTTACCGAGCTGACCCGAGCCGTTGTCGCCCCAGCATTTGACGCCGCCCGAACTGGTCAACGCGCAGGAATGGTCACGGCCCAGCGCGAGCGCTCTCACACCGACACTCAAGCCGGTCACGGCCACCGGCCGGGTGGACGAATCCAGCGTACCGCCACCGAGTTGGCCAGACCCGTTGTAGCCAAAACACTCGGCGCCACCGCCGGCATTGATGAAACAGTGGTGCGCACCGCCCGAGGCAATCTGATTGCCAGCAGGCACTGTCACGACGGCCCCACCGCTGGTGGCGATGACGGTCACGATGGTCGAGGATTGCTGACCGAGTGCGTCGGTGACGGTGAGCTTGACCGGATAGCTGCCGGGTGCTGAGTAGGCATGACTCACGCTTGCGCCGCTGCCCGTGCCACCGTCACCAAATTGCCAGGCATACGCGGTGATTGCTGCATCGCCCGCAATCGACGAGCTGGCATCAAAACTGCGCGCCAGGCCATTGCCTGCGGTCTGCACAGTCGCCTGTGGCCCCTTTGGCAATGTCAGGCAAGCATCAAGCGCAACCGGTGTGTTGCCGACCACAACCGTGATGGTCTTCTCGATCAGGGTGGCATCGGGCGGCGTCAGGCGCACGGTCAAGGTGCTGTTCAAGGGGGCGCCGGGAAACGCGAAGCTCGTAAGGTTGCTCTGCAAGGTCTGGGGCGCGCCCACCATGGTGATTCCACGGAAAAGGCTGACCTGGACCCGCGTTTGGCGGTACTCGCCCCAACCACTCACACACCCCTGGAGTGCAAAGCTCGTGTCCTGAACCGTCAGGTCGGGCAAGCCCACATCAAGGCCTGCCACCGTGGCACTGACCCTGGAATCGGGAGTACCCCGGTTTTCGCGGGCAACCAGGCTGGCACTGACCGCGCCGCTATTGGCATAGACGCTGGACGAATACCGCCCGGCGCTGTCAATTGGCACGGTAATCGTCTGAATTTTCGGGCCTGTGATTCGAACAAGGTAGTTGGACAAGGTGCCGCTGCTGACTGTGACGCGCCCGGTCAGATTGACCTTGGGCGGCGCGCTCAGACAGCGAGGAAGGCGCGTGGCGGTACCCGCCAGCCCGGTGGCAATGTCCACCGAATCCGCCACATTCCCGCGCGCGTCGACAAGGCGCAGCCGTACCTGCGAGCTGGCACGCCCAAAAAAGCCGGCCGCCTCAGGCGATGAGATGCCGTTGTAGTCCAGGCCGATGGCCTGTACCGACAAGCCAGCCGGCACGGAGCAGGCCACGCCGCCCACCGTTGCGGCCAGGTCGATCGTGGCGCGCTCGTAGACCTGGTCTGCGTTCCAGACACTGAAATGACTGACCGAGCCTTCGTAATACTGCCCGCCGGTCGCGGCGTCCGATTGCAGCACTGCAGTGCCCTCCTGCGTCCAGACGCCAGTCGTCTCGTTCAGGTGATAGAGCGGGAAACTGGCTGGCAGGACGACTCCTGGAGCAGGTGTGGCCGGAATACGGATGGTCGCGGTCTGGCCGCTGGCAAGGTTCAGGGGCGCGCCGGCCGCGTCGCTGAAGTTCACGGCCAATGCACCCAGCGACTCGATGGGCAGGCCACTGGTGGCGTCGACCATCAAACCCGGCATATAGCTGATGTTGCTGCTGGGATCTATCGGCGTGACTGATGCAGTGGCAGTGCCTGAGGGGGGCTGTCCATCACCTCGCGCCAGGCTGTTGGCAGCGAGTTCCACGCGCGCACTCGAGCCCGGGACCCGCAAAACCGCGCCTTGAGTCGGATCAAAGCTTTGGGTGCTTGCAATCGGCAGGAGCACCACCAGTGTTGCAAACTGGGCATTGTTTCGTGCCGCGCCGGCAGCACGAAACATCGGCACGAAGCCCGCTTTTTCGATGCGCACGACAGCAGGCGTGGTCGGATCAAGCGTGAACGCAAAACTGCCGTCCGTACCCGTGCTGACCGAATCGGAGCCGGCAGGCTTGGCGAGCCCGGAAAGCACCTTGACGGTGGCGCCGGACAGCGCAATGCCTCGATCGTCCACCACCGTGCCCTGCAATGTGATGGCGGTATCGGCATAGGTCGCGTCGCCCGTGCTGCTGCTGCTGCTGCTGCCGCTGCCGCCGCTACTGCTACTGCTACTGCCGCTGCCGCTGCCACCGCAGGCTGTCAGGAACAAGGTCAACAGCAGGGTCAGAACATATCGAAAACGCATAAGGGCTCCGGAATTGCGGCGCGATGCAGACGCGCTCAAGCCGCCACGATACGGATCCGGCACAACATCAGCTACCCATGTTCATGGGGGTATTCGCCGCGAGCGCTCGCGACTAAGCTGTCAGCTGGTTTTGGTGTGTCTGCCTGTCAATGCCAGAAGCACTTCAAGCATTGCCGCCGAAACGGGCGGTGACTGCCACCATGGCGATATCGGTGGCATTCAGCGCCTCATCGATGTCCTCGGGCGTGTGGGCCAGTGACAGGAACATGTTGTGACGCGGGTGCAGGTAGACCCGGTGGTCAAGCGCCACGAATGACGGGTCGTCATCAAAGAGCACCTGAGGCATCTGCGCAGGGCCGCTCTGGCGGATGCCCACACCATGGCGCAGTGCCTGCGCTTAGAGACCCGCACGCAATCGCTCTCCCATCCGACGCCTATGCGCCACGCCATCGTGCCGCTCGAGTACATCGAGTGTGGCCAACCCCGCCGCATCGCCACGGACCGACTCAAGCACCTGCTGCAGGCTGGGCAGATCGTTGTAGTCGAAATACACCAGGTGGGCCCGGTCTTCGGCCGTCACGCCGCCCGGAGAGCGTGCACCGGGGGGCCGCACCGTGATACGCGTTGCGAGCCACCAGCACCTTGCGACGTCCGGTGGCCGCGCGCGCAATCGGCAGCTATAGGCTTCAAAAAACTGCGAGTAATTCGCGGGCAGAGCGGCCACATTCATGCGGCCGCTGATGCCAGTTGGCGGCATCGTGGCCGATGCCCGAATGCAGGCTTGTCCTGATTACGTACGATGAGCTGTCGTTCCTGGGTCGGCCTTTGCCCCCGGATGCCGCGCGTCGCAAGCTCAAGGCACGGGCAATTCCTTCAGGGTGAGCTGAACAGACGTCGTCACCGATCGAGCAGGGTTAAACCGATTGTCGGTCTGGAGCAGTTGATCCGAAAAAACCAGGCTGCGCGCACCCTGGTCGGCCAAGACCAGACTGCCCTTGAAGGAATCATTATTAAGGCCAAGCAAGGGATCGAACAGGCCGAAGGTCGCCACAGACTCACTGATTCTCGTCGATTCGGTGAAGTCAAAGCGACTGCAATCACCACGCGCATTGGTGTAGCTGTTACGCGTCGTCGTTGTCTTTTGCCTGGTGACCGGCAGACTCGGGCCGCCGAGTTCAAAGTTGTCGCCCACCAGCCGGAAGTTGATGGCGCCAAACTCCGGCCCTCTTGGTGTGATCGTCGTGCGCTCGACCGATTCAGTGACCGCATCAACAAAGCACGGTGATCGCGCAATGGCCGTGACAGATCTCGATTCGCGCACTTCGCTGCCACTGTATCCGGCGCTCAGCAAGCTCAGTTCGCCGCGAGTGGCGTTGTATTTGACAGGCGCGTTGATGGTAACGGTGACAACCGTCTTGCCAGTAGTGTCAACGCTGGGGGTTGGCGTCGTCGTGGTTGTCGAGATGAGAGTCAGTGACCCGCGCAAGACCAGCGGCGGCCCAACGGTAAATCGTCCGAACGCAGTGAAGCCCTCGGTCAGGCTAGCGGCGCTTTCTGTGACGAGCAGCATCACAGCGACCCGATTCTCCAGTTTGGTGGGGAAATTGATCGTGAATTTGCCGTCTGCACCGATCAGAGTACCTTCGCCCTGACTCACGCCATCCTTGTACACATGGAGAAATACCGGATTGACGCTGGCGGCAGGGCGAGTGAGCTGACCCTGCACCGTCTTGCCGTCCTCGTAGGGAATCTCTACCGTGAAATCTGCCTTCGCATCGAGCACTTTCGTGACCGAGTCCTTCGGATTCGTGATGCTCAGGTTCTTGAAGTAGTCGGCCAGCTTTCCACTCTTCCAGTCGGCGACGATCGCTGCGAACTGCCCAGGGGAGGCAAAGGTATCGTCTGTGGCGTAGCCGATGTAATCGAACATATTCGCCGGGTAGCCGGCCATTGAGTAGACACCGAAGCCGCTGGCGAACTTCCAGGGGAAACTCACTTCCGTCTTGGGATAGTTGGAATCATAGATGCGGAACGCCTTGGTCATCGCGTCATAGCCGTAGACGGTGACGGAGTGGCCTACTTGGGCACCGTCGTGAATGACCAGGTGCAGTGGCTGCCCGGTGACGATCATCGACTGCAGCATCAGGCGCCCGGTGTCGACCGCAGCAGGAACGAGGAAGCTTCCTATAACGCTGCTCCACTTGTTGACGATCACGCCATAAGTCAGGGCCAGTACCGATCGCGTTATCTCGTCATCGGTCGAGTCCTCGGCCTTGCCCTCCTGCGCGAAAGGATAGAGCGGCTTCGCGCCTTGATTACGAAAGTAATAGGTTGAAATCGAGGCGAAGGCAGCGCAGTGCCCGACAAACTGCGACGACCCGAAATTCTGGTGCAGGATGGAGTCTGCGGCGAGCGAAAACCCGGTGCTCACCTCGGGCTCGATGCCCAGACCAAGCAGTGCCAGCGCCACGAACTTGCTGAAGTGTGAGGTGCGAAAGCTCACGGTGCCTGCCGCGCGATCGACCGCGATCACTGACACCGCCTGGTAGCGCTGCGCCGTCTCGTCGAAATAAAAGACCGCTGGCGGCATGTCGCCGGCGGTCTTCACGTCATAGGGAATGGTGACCACCACAGGACGGTTGAAAGTATTGTCCTTGCCGTCGGCAATCTTCAGCACCAGCACCTTGGACACCTGAGTGGCGCCAGCGTCCATCGCTTCTTTTCTCAGGGGCGCAGGCAAGGCATCCTCATAGCCCACCTGCAGTTGCGCATCCTCGATCACGGCGCCCGCGGGGAACTCGATGGTGGCACCCTTGAAGGCGGAGGCGTCGCCGCTCACCTTGATGACAGTCGCAGCGGTGGCGCTGGTCTTCAAATCGCTGCGCAGCAGTTCGCTGAACACCGCGGTGGGCTGGCCTGAGACTGCCCCGGAAGGCTGGCCTGAGACAGTCTCATCACTGCCATTGCCGCTGCCGCCGCAGGCTGTCAGGAACAAGGTCAACAGCAGGGTCAGGACATATCGAAAACGCATCAGGGTGCTCCAGAAGTGCGGCGCGGTGCAGGCGCGCTCAAGCCGCCACGATCCGGATCCGGCACAGCATCAGCTACCCATGTTCATGGGGGTATTCGCAGCGCACGCTCGCGGCTAAGCTGTCAGATTGTTTTGGTGTACCTGCCCGTCCATGCCCGAAGAACTTGTCCCGACTGCGCCGCATGAACGCTGGCGAATCGTCCTGCTCGAAGACGATGAGGCGTCACGACAGTACTTCGAAGCCAGCATCCGTGAGCATCCCGGGCTCGAATTGCAGGCCTCGTTCAACCGCCTTCGCGACGCTCTGGCATGGCTGCAGACCCATGCCGCAGACCTGCTGCTGACCGATCTGGCCCTGCCTGACGGACATGGGCTCGAATTGATCTACCGCCTCAAGACCTTGCAGCCGGCGTGCGAGACGCTGGTGATTTCGGTGCTGGGCGACGAGGACACGGTGCTCGCCTGCCTGGAAGCAGGCGCGGTCGGCTACATCCAGAAAGATGCCCAACCCGACGACCTCGGCCAGATCGTCCTGGAAGTCAAACAAGGGGGCTCACCGAGCTCGCCCATGATCGCGCGCGAACTGCTCGAGCGATTGAAGGCACGGCAGCCCCTGCCTGACCAGCGAGCAGCCGATGTCCCACCAGTGCAGTTGACCGCGCGTGAATCCGACGTGCTGCGACTTGTTGCGCGCGGCTACACCTATGCCGAAATCGCCGACATGGAGGGCATCTCGATGCACACCGTGCAAATGCACATCAAGCATCTGTA
>JAPLQF010000007.1 GCA_026399875.1 Burkholderiales bacterium
GAGGCGAACCGGCTTCAGCCAAGCCTGCGGTGCCTGGGCAGAGAGCGCATTGGCAGGCGCTGTGCGAACGCTCCCTAGACATGTCCGCTCAAGGCGAGCGCAAAACTGCTCAAAAGGCGTGGCCGAGGTGCGGCGCCCCATTAAAAAAGCACGTCGAGATGTTGGCGTAACCACTACAATTCAGCCTCTTACGGAGAGATAGGTCATCATGACAGTTCTTGCAGCACGCACCGCCGATACCGTGACCTTTCACGCGGTCGAACTTTTTAAACAAGCCACGGCCTTACAACGCAGTGGCATCGACATTATCAGCCTTGGCGTCGGAGAACCCGACTTTACCGCAGCCCCGCAAGTGATCCAAGCCATGCAACTCGCCGCACAATCTGGCAAAAGTGGCTATTCGCCACCTGCTGGCCTGCCCGAACTCAGAGAAGCAATTGCTGGGTTTTACACCAAACAGCTTGGCGCCAAAGTCGACCCAAACCGAGTCATCGTAACCTCGGGCGCAAGCGGCGCATTGAGCGTGCGCGCATTGAGCAGGATGACTTCGAGGCGGGAATCGGCCGGGTTGAGCAGGGTCTGAATCGGTGGCGAAAACCGGGCGAACATGATGATGGCGTGAAGCACCAGCGAGGCGAGCAAGGCCACCGCGAGCGGATCACGAACGATGGGCCGGGCCAACGCCACCCGACGCCAGCGGCTGAGGCCGGATTCGAGCAGTGTCGACTGGCTCACGGCCCTCCCCGCTCAGGTATCGGAAGAGACCGGTGGCGTCGCTGCGGTCGCCATGCCGGGGACTGCAGCGGCATCAATCTGCGCCAGCGCCGCTTCGTCGGCTTCGGCTTGCGGCGGACCCGGCACTTCGTCGATGCCATCGATCGGATCTTCGAGCTCGACCATGGCATTGTCGTCGCCGGCAGCGGCCTGCGCGACGCTGACGAAGCGCGCCGAGACCGACAGCTCGAGCTCATCCAGGGCGGTGATATCGACGATGATCGGCTGGCCGGGCGACAGCCCCATCGCGGGCAATTCGGGCATGCGCAGATAGAGCGGCGCCTCGGCAAGCCGGATCAGCTCGTCGCGCACCACCACCGCCTTCAGGCGGGGTTGTGCCTGCTGGGCGATCCAGCGCAGGCTCCAGTAGCGCTCCATGCGCTGCTGGAATTCGGCATAGGCGGTGTAGCGGGCATCGAAGGCCGAGATCACTGCGAAGAGCTCGGCATCGCCGGCCGCATAAGGCGGCTCCTGCGCGCTCACCACCGCGATCAGCTGGCGCTGGTTGACCAGATCGGTATAGCGGCGCAAAGGCGAGGTCGACCAGCCGTACTGGGCCACCCCGAGACCATGATGCGGCAAGGGCTGAGTGCTCATGCGCACCCGTCCGCCGGCCTGCTGCGAGCGGTAGATGCCGGGTACGCGCTGATCGGCCAGCAGCTGGCCCCAGGCTGCGTTGGCCAGGATCATCAGCTCGGCCACGATGCGATCGAGCGGTGCATCGCGACGCCGCTGGGTGATCCGCACGGTCTGGTCGCCACCGGCCGAGGTATCGACATAGAAGCTGAAGTCGATGCGGTGCCGTGCCTCGGGCTTGCCGCGAACGCGATCGCGCTCGGCGGACAGTGCGAGCGTCAGACGCCACAGCGCTCGCAGCTCAGGCGCCTGTTCGAGGCCCGCAAGCGGGTCGGCCTGGCCCTGGGGCGGCGGCTGAAGCGATTCTTCGGTGACCCGGTCATCAAGCTGATCGTGGCGCAAATTGGCGGCCACGCGGATCATCTCGACCCGGCTCTGGCTGGCGACCAGGCTGGTGCCGGCCTCATCGAGATCGACATAGAGCGAGAGGGCCGGCACCTCAAGGCCGGCGTCGAGCGAAAACCGTTCGATCGGCGCCGCCGGCAGCATCGTGATCTTGTCGCCCGGCATATAGACCGTCGACATCCGGTCGCGGGCGATGCGATCGAGGGCCCCGTCGCGCTCGATGCCGAGCGCAGGCGCAGCGATGTGAACGCCGATCCGAAGCCGGCCATCGGGCAGGGTCTGCACCGACAGGCAATCGTCAATCTCGGTGGTGGTTGAATCGTCAATCGAAAAAGGCCGCGCATCGGCACGCGGCAGGCTCGCGCGCGCCCGGGCGAGCGCCTGGTCGAGCGGCGCGGTATCGACCTCGGAAAACCCTTCGCCGCGAGCGAACTGGTCGGCAAGGAAGCATTCGAGATGCAGGGCTTGGGCATTGCGAAAGGCACCGGCGCTGAGCAGCACCCGCTCGGGCGGCGATCGGGTCAATGCGCAGGCCGCATCGAGCGCTTTCCATTCAAGACTGTTCTTGTCGGGCCGCACCAGCAGGCGGGCGGCTTCGGCTGCCACTGGCGCCGGCGTGCGGCCGGCGGCGAGCTCGGCGGCCCAGACCTCGACCCGTGCGGCCTGCTCTTTCTTGCGCTCGATCGCGCTGAGCGCGGCACGCAGGGTATCGGGCGGCGCAGGTCGATAGCGACCACGCCCCTTGCGATAGAAGTAGACCGGCGATGCATGCAGGCGAAACAGCAGGCTGGCCGACTCGACCGCCGATGGCGCATGACCGTAGTAGTCGCCGGCGAGCGCGGTGAAGTCGAACTCGTCCTGAGGGGCGCACTCCCAGAGGAAGTCGAGGTCGATGCCCTCGGCGGCACCGTGCGCGCGCTGCATCAGATCGGTGGGCGCAGGCTCGGCAAAGCGCAGCATCACGGAAGTGGCCTTGACCTTGGTGCGCTTGCCGCTGGCGGCTTCGACCTGCAGGCTCGAACCTGCGTCGGAAAGCACCGTGCCGGCCTTGAATGCGCCGTCTTCCTCAAACAGGACGTGGGTGCTTGCCATGAAGCGATGCCGGAGCCGCGGCCAACGCCGCCAAGCATCCGATTATAGCCTTTGGCTACAATCAGGCCCGGGCCAATTTCCCAGGGAGCAAGCCATGGCGATGGATGTGATCGATTACCGGATCGAAGGTCATGATATGCAGTATGTCGAGGTCGACCTCGACCCGGGCGAGGCCATGGTGGGCGAGGCCGGCAGTCTGATGTTCATGGAGGACGGCGTCTCGCTCGAGACGATCTTCGGCGATGGCAGCAGCAGCAGTGGACGCACCAGCGGATTGTTCGGCAAACTGGTCGGCGCCGGAAAGCGGCTGCTCACCGGTGAATCGCTTTTCACCACGGTCTACCAGAACCAGTCGAACCAGATCCGCAAGCTGGGCTTTGCGGCGCCCTACCCCGGCAAGATTCTGGCAATGGATCTGAGCAAGCTCGGCGGCCAGCTGATCTGCCAGCGCGACGGATTCCTGTGCGCCGCGCGCGGCGTCTCGCTCGGCATCGCTTTCCAGCAAAAGCTCGGCGTGGGCTTTTTCGGCGGCGAGGGCTTCATCATGCAAAAACTCGAAGGCGATGGTCTGGCCTTCGTGCATGCCGGCGGCACCGTCATGCGCCGCGACCTGCAGGCAGGCGAGTTGCTGCGGGTCGATACCGGTTGCCTTGTGGCCTTGGCCGGTGGCACCGCCTTCGACATCGAGTATGTCGGCAAGATCAAGACTGCCCTGTTCGGCGGCGAGGGCCTGTTCTTTGCCGTCGTGCGCGGACCGGGCACGGTCTGGCTGCAGTCGCTGCCCTTCTCGAGGCTGGCCTCGCGCATCTTCGCTGCCGCACCCCAGACCGGCGGCGGCGGGCGGGAGCAGGGTGGGCTGCTTGGACTCGGCGCACTCGGTGGCGGACTGTCGGGTGTGTTCGGCGGCGACAGCGACGAGTAGCGGCTCAGAGCTGGATGCCCCCCGACACCTCGAGCACCGCACCGTTCATGTAGCTCGAGTCGTCGGACGCAAGGAAGGCATAGACCGCGGCGATTTCTTCCGGGCGGCCCAGCCGGCCAAGCGGCACCTTTTCGATCATCTTCTGTTTGACCGCATCGGGCACGGTATCGAGGATCGGCGTGAGCACGAAACCCGGGCAGACCGCATTGACCCGCACGCCCTTGGGGCCAAGTTCGCGTGCCCAGGTCTTGGTGAAACCGATCACACCGGCCTTGGTGGCCGCATAGTTGGTCTGACCGAAATTGCCGTAAAGACCGACCACCGATGAGGCATTGACGATCGAGCCCGAGCCCTGTGCAGTCATGGTCTCAGCCGCCGCCTGGGTACATTCGAAGACCCCTTTGAGGTTGACCGCGATCACCGCGTCGAACTGCGCCGAACTCATCTTGGCAAGCCGCGCATCCTTGGTGATGCCGGCATTGTTGATCAGGACGTCGATGCGCCCCCAGGTGGCCTTGACCTTGGCCACCATGGCGTCGATGGCCAGACGGTCGGTTACATCGACGACCGCACCGATCGCCTGTCCGCCCTGGGCAACAATGGCGGCCACTGCCTGATCGACACGCTGCTGGCCGATATCGGAGACGACCACCCGCGCTCCCTCGGCGGCAAATCGCAGGGCAGTCGCCAGGCCAATGCCCTGGGCTGATCCGGTGATGATGGCTACTTTGTCCGTCAGGCGCACGAGGAGGAATCTCCGCTGAGTGTCAAAAACCGGATTTTAACGGGTGAGCGGCCTGCCGCCCCCTGGCCGGACCATCGCAACGGTTGTCTTGTTGCGGCGGCTGGCCGAGAATCGACTGATTGTGAGGAGACAGATGCCATGAGTGCCCATGAACTGGTGATCCGCGGCGCCACCCTGATCGACGGTACAGGTGCCCCCGCCTGCATCGCCGATGTGGCCATCGACGGGCAGACCGTCACGGCAGTGCATCGCCGGGGACTGGCCTCGATCGAGGGCATCGCGCAGGTCGACCCGGCTCAGATGGCTGGTCTTGCTGATCCGGGCGGCGCGCGCGCCTCGGCCGCCCCCGGTCGCGGCCATCGCGAAATCGATGCGCAAGGGTTGCTGCTGACACCGGGCTTCGTCGACATCCATACCCATTACGACGGGCAGGCGATCTGGGATTCGCAACTCGCTCCGTCCTCGGTCCATGGCGTGACCACCGCGCTCTTTGGCAACTGCGGCGTGGGATTTGCACCGCTGCGCCCCGGCGCCGCCGACTTCCTGATCAATCTGATGGAGGGCGTCGAGGACATCCCCGGGACGGTACTGGCCGAAGGCCTGCCCTTCGACTGGGAGAGCTTCCCGCAATACCTCGATGCGCTGGAGCGGCTGCCGCATGTGATCGACATCGGCGCGCAGATGCCCCATTCAGCCCTGCGCTGCTATGCCATGGGCGAGCGCGGCGGCGACCATGCCGAGCAGCCGAGTGCCGACGAGCGCGATCTGATGGCACGCCTGCTCGAAGAAGCACTGCATGCCGGCGCGCTTGGCCTGACCACCTCCCGCACCACCAAGCACAAGGCCCGCGATGGCCGCCACACGCCGAGCCTGACCGCAAGCGAAGCCGAACTGATGTCGCTGGCCGCCGCGATGCGCCGCGCCGGACGCGGTGTGCTCGAGGTCAATTCCGACTTCGGGCCGGGCGAATTCGAGATCCTCGAACAGGCGGCGCGCGTGTCGGGCCGACCACTGTCGGTGCTGCTGATCCAGGTCGACAAGTCGCCGAACCTCTGGCGTGAAACCCTCGACCAGATCCATGCCGGACGGGCCAAAGGGCTCGACATGAATGCGCAGGTCGGCAGCCGGGGCATCGGCGTGCTGCTCGGATTCGAAGCCAGTCTGAACCCCTTCGGTGGCCATCCGGCCTGGCGCGAGGCGCTGTCGGGCCTTAAGCGGCCCGAGATCGCCGCCCGCCTGCGGGCTGATGCCGCCTTGCGCCGGCGGCTGATCGACGAGCGCCCCGACAACAAGGCCACCCGCTATCTCAGCGGCATGCTGGAGCGGGCCTTCGAGATGGCGGCCGTCCCCGACTACGAGCCGGATGCCGCCAATTCGATCAGCGTGCAGGCCGCTGCCCGTGGCGTGTCGGTCTGGGAAGTCGCCCTTGAGTTGCTGATGGCCGACGACGGCCAGGGACTGCTGCTGCATCCCTTCGAGAACTACACCGGCGGCGATCTGGAAGTGGTCCGCACCATGCTTGAGGATCCGGCGACGGTGATGGGCATCGGCGACGGCGGCGCGCATGTCGGCACGATCTGCGATGCCAGCGGGCCAACCTTCCTGCTGACCCACTGGAGCCGTGATCGGCATCGCGGGCCGCGCCTGGCCATCGAGCGGCTTGTGCGCAAACAGACCCTCGACTCGGCGCGTGCCTATGGCCTGCTCGATCGCGGCATGATCGCCGCCGGCATGCGGGCCGATCTCAACCTGATCGATCTGCCCGCCCTCACACTGCATCGCCCCTTCATGGCACACGACCTGCCTGCCGGTGGCAAGCGCTTCCTGCAATCGGCGAGCGGCTATCGGCATACCTTCGTGGCGGGCGTCGAGACCCTTCGCGACGACCGGCTCACCGGCGCCATGCCGGGCCGGCTGGTGCGAGGCCCGCGCTCGACGCAGACGGCCTGAGCGAAGCAGCGCTGCGTGCCTGGCGCGGCGCTGGCGTCCGGTCAGCATGGAGGATCGAGACCGCACCGATCTTGATCGGCAGCACGCACGACCAGCAGATATCGGTGACCGGGTTCATGAACTTGCCAGTGCAGGTTGGGGAGGCTGCATGGCTTGTGAGCGTAAGGCCCAACTCGACGACCTGATCGACCATCGCCGTGCGGTTGAGGAATTCAAGCGCAGATGCGTTTGCCGGTTGTGGAGTTTGGTCGGCTGCTGGGCCTTAATAAGCCGATCATCATCGGCTACCTCTACGGGAGGCTTAGCGTGCCAGAAAAGGTCCTGGACGAAGCCGGTCTGCTCAGGCTTAACCAAGACTCTGCAATTCGGGAGCTACGTTGGCGCTTTGTAAGCCAGCCGATGGACAGAATCATCGACGGCTGGATGGAGCTGCTGGGCTTGCAGACGGCGGGCCGGGCGAAAGTGCCGCTCGATGCAAAGCTTGCTGAGCTGCTCGGGGTGAGCCGCGTCACCGTCTGGCGCTGGCGCCGCGAAACGTTCCGCCCCGAACTGCGCGATATTGCCGCCTTCGACAGCGTGGTCAGGGAGCACGCCGGCGCTAAGCAGCAGCGCGACTAATCAGCGTTTGGCTCAGCGCAGGGCGACAACTAGCTTCGCCGGTTTGGGAGCGGTTCGGGCGACTGGCTGACCCTCCCCCTTCGTCGACTGCTCTTCTTGGGAGCTGCCTCATTCCCAAGGATTGATGAGATCAACACCCATGGGCTCAAAGTCGGCGACGTTGCGCGTGACGAGCTTCAGGCGATGCACCAGAGCCGTTGCGGCAATCAGCGCGTCGCGTTCAGGTCGACGGTCGGGCACATGCAAATTTGCGCAGCGCTGGGCGACGCCCGTGTCCACGGCAAGAACGCGACCCTCAAAAGCCGGCAAGACGTGCTCGTCAATCCAGGTTCGCAACACGAGACCTTGCTGCACGTCGCGTCGCGCCAGCAGCAAGGTTCCGACTTCAATTTCCAAGATCGTAATGGCAGACAGATAAAACTGCAGGTGATCAACGGACCGCGCCCATGCAGCGACACGCGCATCGGCACGATCGGCCCGCCGCAATTCGGACAGAACGTTGGTATCGAGCAGGAACATCAGGTCAAGTCCGGAACCTGGAACACGCCAGCACCCATGCGGGGCGGATCGAACACGATGTCGTCGCTGCCTGGCATTGCAACCGCATCAAGAAGGCTCTTTGGGGGGCCAGCCAGGCGTTGATAGGCCTCGTACTGCAGCAGCACATAGGCGGGACGGCCACGGTCGGTGACAAACACCGGCCCCGCTTCTGCCGCGCGCTTGGCCCGACTGACATCCTGGTTGAATTCGCGGCTGGAGATGGTCGTGACGGTCATAGTGCAACTCTACGAAAAGGAGATCTATGTACCTACAGTACTACAATCACGCTCGTATCGCGAGTAAACGTAGCAACGTACCCAACATTTGTCAGCGTTGATTCGCTCTCTCGCCATCTGGCGCCGGCGAGCAGCCAAGCGACTGAGTATTCCGGATCAAAAGCGCCAGGGCTTCAGATTCGAACCCGCGACCGTCTCCGAATCGATACCGTCACCGAGATCGCCCGTTGAGGGAGTGCGACAGAAATCGGCTGCTGCGGCCCCAAAGAACCCGGCCAGGCAAATGTCAGCTTGCTGTGGGAAAGCGACCGGTCAAGCGCGCGGCTCGAAGACCCGGAACCGACCCAAAGCGGTTCTTCGAGGCGCGCTATGTCATGCCGCACAGCTGCCGTTCAACGTCCAAGCCCGAGGCGCTCATGGGGTTTGTCCGAAACGCACCCTAGTGGAGGCGTCCCCCGCAACGACCAGCTAGGCTGATGGCAAATGCGCAGAGGTGGGCTTTCAGGCAAACACCAATGAGCGAGGGGTTAAAACAAATTGCCCACTCGATCACAGGTCGTCGACCACGCCGGTCGTACCACGCTGAATCGATAAAGGCGGTAACCCTTGCCGATGCGGCGCTGTCCGCGAACATGGCCCCCTCGTCTGCAAGCGCGTCGTGTTAGTCGAGTCTGCGCGTGCGGGTGCCTGCACCAGACGGCGCGCCCGCCTCGTTAACCGCGGTGCCGTTGTCGCGGCTGATTTACCGCGCCCAATCCCGTGACCAAAGTCACGTCGGATTTCTTTACATTGCAGTTTCTCGGCCGACACATTGCGAATGATTATATTTAGCGCGGATTTCGGCAAAATATCACGCTTTTCGGCTCTTTTCAGAAAAATCGTGATTTAAGTCATATCGGATTATCTTAGACTTTGCCGGCATGCCGAGATCTTGTTTACCGTAGGCCACTGTAATAATTCACTTATATTTTTCTGGCACGGTTTGTGCTCAAGAAAATGGACTTTGACAACAAAGTGTCGCGTACAGCGTTTACAGCCCATGTGGCTGCGGCCTGCCTGCTGGCCTTCGGCGGCACGGTCTACACGACCACCATCGTCGGCGGCAGCATCGAGAATCAGGCGGTCCTTCGTAGAGTTTCACATGCCTCTCATAAAAATCACGATTGAGTCACGCCGCATCACGATTTATAAAATGGCTAAAAACCCGTACCGGAGACGCTCTATGACCGCGAATCGATCCAAATCCCGCAGCACAATTCTTTCGAGCGTTTGCTTTGCGGCGCTCCTGTCTGTTGCCCTGCCGGCCAAGGCACTGGTCCTGACTTATAATTCTTGGGCGCCAGATTGGGACACGAGTGCGGCTACCGGCAATCCGAACCAGACTCGGTCACTGCCACTGCCAAAGGACGGTGGCGCTATCAGCGGCACCATGAGTGCAATATTTATAGCTCTAGATAAGCATTTTGCCGGAACTGGAAATAATGGTAATCCGGTATGGACGCCCGTCGGTCAGTTCGGCTCAGACTCTCTTTGGCTCAGGCCTACGAATTCAGTGCCGCTGGGCCCGTACAGTCAGCGATTTGATTACACCCTGCCTTATGCTGCTGATCAGAGTACCTCCGTTCCCACCCACACATGGAATAACACCTTCAGGCTGGAGAGGATTGGGAGCTTTTATCTCGATAATAGCAATGGAAGCACTTATCTCGATAACTACGCTGGCTGGGACTGGAAAAACTGCATTTTCTGTGGCCCCGACAACTTGGTGAGCTTTACCGACACGCCCTTCTTCAACGGAACGGCGAGCTACGTGGGAACAAGCTACTTGCCGGAATATATTAACTGTGTTGCGGTTGGATATTGCATTGGCGCATACACAACGAAATATGAAAGCTCTGCCATAAACATTAAGTTCGGATCGAGCGGCATCACGGGCACCATGAAATTCTCGACTGAACTAAATGAATATATGTATGCTAATGGTAATGGCGGCTTTAACGCGGGGGGGCAAATTATTCTGGAAATTCCCGACGGTCAAACGGGCGCTGTGCCGGCGCCAGCGGCGCTCAGCCTGCTGCTGACGGGTCTTGGCATACTCGGGCTGCAGCGCCGCCGGGCCGCGTAGAGGGGGCCGGCATTTTTAGTACCAGGCGTTACTTAAGCGTAACCCCTGGGTTGATGGATGGCGCAGCCGCCAGCATTGCGCGCGCCACCGGGTTCTAATGACATTGCTGTGCTCGGACCGGCTCACGGTGATACGGTCTTGTTCATCACTGCCGTCGTCAGCGCATCGGTGGGAGTCATCCGCCCAGACGGAGCAGCCGGATAGCAGCCGGTCATCGGTACCTGCTTCTGGCCGGTAAGCGCCTCCCACCAGCCTGCGGCGGCTGACAGCTAAACACCGCATAGCGGCCCTAAGGATGCGAAATTCCGGTGTGCGTCACATAGCGGTCTGTCGATGTCCGGCAGCAACATCGGTATGCGACCCGAAGCGGAAGTTGGTTTAGGCGAATGAATCGCCCGAGAGCTGCCGTTCAACGCAGAGTTAACCGGGCCTGGTGGCCTGCCGTTGGTGCTCCGGTTGAACGACCAGTTAGGCATCACCTTCATCCAACGCGATGAGCCCGTCGATGCTCCTTGTGTTCTTGTCAAGCCGATAGCTTGGAAGAGCGGCGGTGCCCTTTGTTGCCGCCCAGCGGGCCATTGCGTCGCGATCTTCCTTGAAGTCCATTCTCGGAACTGCATAGCCGCAGGAGTCGCTGATTCTTGTCAGGTCAACCACGATGACAGATCGAGGGGCCGCGTGGGAGGGGAACTTGCTGCACCAGTTGGTCCAGTCGGGCGAGGTCTTTGTCACCACTGTGCCCCTGCCATGAAGGCGCACGATCTTTGGTGGTCCAGAGAAGGCGAAGAACATCAGAACGATTCTTCCGTTCTCGCGCACGTGCGCGATCGTCTCTGCGCCGCTACCGGTCACGTCAAGGTAGGCCACCTGCCGAGGGGTGACTATGCGCAGACAGTCCAGGCCCTTTGGCGACGTGTTGACATGGCCGTCTCCTGTCAATGGTGCCGAGGCAACAAAGAACATGTGCTGCTGAGTCATCCAAGCTGAGAGTTCAGGCGTGATAATTTCGTAGAGTTTTCCCATGACGCTTCGACGGTTGATGAGTTGTTTGTGATGCCTAACGTGGAGCTAAGGGGCTGCGCGCTTTTCCGCAGTCCCGCTTGAGGGGTTAGGCGGCACTGCGCGGCGCCACGCTGAGAATCTGTTCCGCGACAAGGTGAGCCCAGTGTTGGTACTGGCTCTTTCCAGGATGAAACCTGTCATGCGCCATCTCACTTGCCTTCGCCCAGGCCAAGGATACGAATCGGATGTTCCCATGCTCCTTGCTCAAAGCTTGCAGGGCTGAGTCCAGTCGTTTGGCGCATTGACCAAGGTACCAGCGAAGTGGTTGGGGAGCAGCTGGAAGGATGTGCAGAGGAGGAAGACCAGAGACGACGGCGGCAGTCGCGCCTGTGCGCTGTGCGACTACGCTCAGGAGTTCTTTGTAGTCGCGTATGAATCGGCTGGCGCTGTTCTGTGATGTAACGTCATTGACGCCGAGCGTAGAAATCACGACGTCGGCCGGTGAAGAGGGATGCGCTTTGACAAGTTCGATCGCTTCCCGAGTATTCGCTCCTGACTTGGTGATGAGTTCCCACCGGACGCTGTTGCGTGACGCCGCCGATACGCGCTCGGCAGTTTGCTGCGCGAGGGCTTCGTGCTGCCAATCCACTCCAACACCGGCAGCGGAGGAGTCTCCCACGAAAAGCAGACGCAAAGGCTCAGTGCCTTCTACTTCGATAAGGCCCGATCTATCTCCATCAGCTTCTGGCAGACGAAGGGCGGTCTTGCGAAGGTGCCTGCCTTGCAGAAGCAGCGCGGGAGCGAGGATTACTTTGTAGAGTGGGAGCATAGGAAAGGGTTGTTTGTGCCG
Source organism: Burkholderiales bacterium (assembly GCA_026399875.1). GTDB lineage: Bacteria > Pseudomonadota > Gammaproteobacteria > Burkholderiales > Burkholderiaceae_E > UBA4615. The sequence goes on from JAPLQF010000007.1 coordinate 11,836, forward strand.
CCTAACGTTTTAGCTAACCGGCGCATTGTGGCAAGGCTCGAACCTTCGCAAACTGTAGTGGTCGGCAAATTGCCGGCTTGCCGCAATGCGTCCGGTTGAGTAAAGCGTTAGGCCCCGTTATCGGTTCGGTGGTACTTCGATGGATGGTTTTGCCTCCATTGCCTGCTTGGCGATTGAATATAGAAAGTCCACTCTTTTTTCCGTTGGCAGATATGAACCGTAGAGCCCAAGCATCCTTGTGATTGGGCCCCGGTTTGCCGTGTCAAGCTTCCGTATGGCTGACGCTGCATCGTCTGGGTTATATCCCGCCGCTAGGAAAAGTTTCATTCCTAGTTCGTCGGCGTCGCTTTCCATTTGCGCTCGACTGAGCTTATCCGGAACATGCTGAAGAATGACATGCGCCATTTCGTGGGCAACAATGAAAGCTAATTCGCCGTCATCGGAAAGCAACCGACTAATGCCAGATTCGAATGAGATTGTGTTTCCGCCGGCAAATGCACTCGACTTCTCGTTTGGGACGATATTGATTTTAATCTTACAGGTCAGTTCCGCAGTCAATTCCAGCGTGTGTTCGTCCTCGGCTCTACGCACCTTTAAGGTGAGACGAGATTGATTGGCTTTGGCATCTGAGAGATTTTTAAGAAAAACATTTTGTTCCCGGATCTGTTCGGGCCAAATATCGCCATTCACAGAGAGGATTGCGTCATTAACTTGCAGTCCGGCAAGCTTTGCAGGTCCTTTTGGGTTTACATGGATTACGGTCGGGGCGGAATTTATGGTAAACGCTGCGGCCCAAATAGTCCGCACCTCGGGAGAAATTTCGCTGTTGACTGAAAGGTGAGAAAACCCGTAAGTGAGGCTTCTTTCTTTGCAAACATGGATGTTGGCCTTAGAGATGTTATCTGTAATTGAAACCACTCTAAAAAGTGCGTCATATGTCTGGCGCAATGATTCTGATGATGCTTGCCCGTAAGCAGATGTAGCCACGGCAGCCAGGACAGCCAGGGCCGCGATAGAAAGCAGGTTACGTTTCATTTTGTTTACGAGGCCTAACGCAAAAGTTGAACGGCGGCCTGTAATGGCCTGCGTGGAGTGGACCATTCGCAGGCCGCGGAGCGCCAGCTTGTACAAGCCGTCCGCTCCAACATTAAGTTAGAAATCACCGCGCATACCTTTCCAGTCGCTCTTGAAGCGTACCGCTGTGCAGTTCAAACAAGTTGTCGTCAAAGTCGTAGAAGTACAGCGAGCGTCCCTCTCCCTCCACCCTCGGACGAGGCGGCTTTACCTCGACCCCGGCCGAAATCAAGCGGCTCTCGTAAAACTCGAGTTCATCTTCGTCGACCGCGAACGCGACATGGCGATAGGAACGCCCTACCGGTTCGCCCTGCATGAACGCCAGCCACACACCACCGAGCAAAAGGAACTTCTCACGCGACAGGGAAAACTGGCGATCCCCGCTGTCGTACACCTCTGAAGCGTCAAGTGCCAAGCGGAACAATTCCGAAGTGCGATCGACGTCACGAACAATGAAGGTAAGGTGACTGACGCCTCGGATTGCCATGTGAGTTTTAACGTTCGAGCTAAGCAGGCGACGACTCAGCTGCTGGCTGGGAACCGGTGATACATGAAAAACTGTGCATCCCTGCTCCAGCCTTGTGCCTCGTAAAGCGCTTGGCCCGCTGTATTTCCGATATCGACATTCAGAGTGACCCGAGCTGCGCCATGGCTCCAGGCATGGCTCTCGACTGCTAAGAGCAACTGCGAGCCAGTCCCCTTGCGTCGGCCACTCTCATGGACGAACAGGTCGTTCAGGATGAACACTCTGGCGAGGGCGGTAGAGGAGTAGGTGGGATAAAGCTGTGCAAACCCCACGGGAGCAACCCCTTCTGATGCCAGAAAGACAACAGACTCGCCGTGATCAAACCTTGCTTGAAGGAAAGCGGCTGCGGCTGGAAGGTCGCTGTCCTTGCCTTGGAACACTCGGTACTGATTGAACAGTTGCGAGAGCGCTTCGAGATCTGAGAAGACGGCCTGACGAACGGTGATGTTGCTCATGCGCTTTGGTGCCGAGTTTGGCGCTGGGTGTGTTTGTGGGGCCTAACGTGTTTTAGGAGACAGGAACTGCTGCATAACGCCGGTGCAGTCTCTCTAACATCGTAGCCCGACGCACGCGCAAGTGGTTGTGGCATCGTTGCTTCCCCCCGATCGACCGGGTTTGCATTCAGTACAAAATTTCTCGTCAAGTCCGGACTTTGTTACATCTGGCCTTGCCCAGTGCCGGCCACTAGGAGCGTACATGCCGCCATCTCTAGGGGGCCGTTGCCACTCCGCGATAACCTGCGGCTGACACTGAATACCCTTAGCGGCCTTTGGCCAGCGTCTGCCCCTGGCCGGGACGAGCCATAGGGAACCGCCAGGCGACGGCCCGCTACATCAGCGAAACCGAGGACCGTGTCAAGGTAAACGGCGAAATCCGACAGCCCATGGTCGCTGCCCTCGATCACGATCTGGCGAGCGCCCGGGTAAAACGCCACCATCTCGCGCCAGTCGAGCAGTTCGTCACCGGTCGCCGCAATCAGCAGATAGCGCTCAGGGCGGGTGATCGCCTGCACCTGCAGGCTCGCCAGCTCGTCCAGATGGGACGGCAGCAGCTCGAATGACTGCGACGGATCGTGAAACTGCGTCTGAGTGCCGAGGTATTTCGCCAGGCCGCTAGCCGGACGGGTGGCCGGGTTGAGCAGCACCGCGCGACAGCCATGACGCTCGGCCAGCCAGGTGGCATAGCACCCCCCCAGCGAACTGCCGATCAGGGTGTCTCCTGGGCCGGGCGCAAATCGGGACTCGATCAGATCGATCGCGGCGCGCGGAGACACCGGCAGCTGCGGGCAGGCAAACTCGTTCGCGCGACCGAGCTCACGCAGGCGGTCGGCGAGCAGTCTCGCCTTGAAGGACGACGGCGATGAGCGAAAGCCGTGCAGGTAGATCAGCACGATGCGTTCAGCAGGAGGCGCTCATCACGCGGCGTTCAGGACGATGGCTGCGCGCGGCGCTGCAGCGCATCGAGCAGGCGCTGATGCACACCCCCGAAGCCGCCGTTGCTCATGACCAGTACGCGGTCGCCGGGGCGGGCATGCATCACCACATCGGCCACCAGCGCATCAAGCTCGGTATGCACACTCGCCTCGTCGCCCAGAGGCGCCAGCGCATCGGCTGCATCCCAGCCCAGACCGCCGGCAAAGCAGAAACTGTGATCGGCCCCGGCCAGACTGCCTGCGAGCGCGGCCTTCACCGCGCCGAGCTTCATGGTGTTGGAACGCGGCTCGAGCACCGCGAGGATGCGCTCACCCGGGGCCAGCCGGGCTCGCAGACCCTCGATCGTGGCGGCAATCGCGCTCGGGTGATGCGCGAAATCGTCGATCACGGTCACGCCTGCGGCCGCACCGCGCACCTCCAGGCGGCGCTTGACGCCACCGAATCGGGACAGCGCCTCGATCGCTTCGCCGGGCGGCACGCCTGCATGCTCGGCGGCAGCCATAGCGGCAATCGCATTCGAGCGGTTGTGGCGGCCGGCCAGCGGCAGGCGACAGCGCCCAAGCAAGGTCTCGCCGCGCATGACGTCGAACTCAGTGGCATCGGCCGATTCGGTCACCGCCGCCTCGTGCCAGCCACCAGGCGTATCGAACTCGACCCGTTCACTCCAAGCGCCGCGCGCCAGCACCCGGGCCAGCGCCGCTTCGCCACCGTTGACGACCAGTCGCCCACGACCAGGGACGGTTCGTACGAGATGATGAAATTGCGTCTCGATAGCCGCAAGATCCGGGAAGATGTCTGCATGATCGAATTCGAGGTTATTCAGAATCGCGGTCATCGGACGGTAATGCACGAACTTCGATCGCTTGTCGAAGAACGCAGTGTCGTATTCGTCAGCCTCGATCACGAAAGGCGAATCCGGTGCGCCCAGGCGGGCTGAGAACGGGAAATTGATCGGCACGCCGCCGATCAGAAATCCGGGCGCACGACCGGTCGCCTCGAGGATCCAGGCCAGCAGCGAGGCGGTGGTGGTCTTGCCGTGGGTGCCGGCCACACCCAGCACCCAGCGGCCGGCCAGCACCGAATCGGCCAGCCACTGCGGCCCGGACACATAGCGCTGGCGCGCGTCCAGAATCGCTTCCATCAGCGGATTGCCGCGCGAAACCACGTTGCCGATCACCCAGACGTCGGGCGCCAGCCGGAGCTGCGCCGCGTCGAAACCTTCTATCAGGTCGATGCCGAGCGAACGCAGTTGCTCGCTCATCGGCGGGTAGACATTGGCGTCGCAACCGGTGACCCGGTGCCCCGCCTCGCGGGCGATCGCCGCCAGCCCGCCCATGAAGGTGCCGCAGATGCCGAGGATGTGAAGGTGCATGGGGAGGCAATTCTACCGTCGGATACACTCGAAGCGATCTGTCCTGCCGAACACCATGCCTGACGCCACCGTTCATCCCGGCCCTGCTCTTCCTGTTCCCGGCCCGATCCCGAGACCAGTTGGCACGCCCGAGACCGGCAGCCGGCCGCCCGGCGAACCACTGCGCCAGGAACTGGCGCTGGCCGCCGCAAGGCTGGTGGCCGATACCGGGCTCGATTACGCCAGCGCCAAGCGCAAGGCCGCCCAGGAACTGCTCGACGGGCGCCCCCTGCCGCGAGGCCAGTTGCCCGACAACCTCGAGATCGACGAGGCCTTGCGCGAGCATCTCGAACTCTTCGACGCAGATCATCCGCAGCGGGTCTGGCGAATGCGACGCGCGGCGCTCTCGCTGATGCGGCGTCTGTCGGCCTTTCAGCCCTACCTCACCGGTGCGGTCTGGAAAGGTATCGTCGCCGAACATGCACCGATCCACCTTCAACTTTTCCATGACGACGTCAAAGCCGTTCAAATCGACCTGCTCAATGACGGCCTTGATTTCGAGGTCGGCGAGCTGCCGCATTTTCGCGATGCCAGCCGTGGGGAGGTGGAGGCATTGCGACTCGACTGGCAACGCGAGCCGGTCGTGATCTCGCTCTATCGCCACGACGACCTGCGGGGAGCGCTGCGTGCGACCCCACCGGAGCGGGGCACAGCCATCGACGTCGAACGCCTGATTGACGCCACCACACTGAAGACATCGTGACCGACGACACCCTCAAGCGCCGCCGACGTGGCCTCATGATCACCGCCGGCCTGGCGATAGGCGCCGCCTCCCTTGGCGCCGTGGTTTCCTGGCGGCGCCTGCTGCCATCGGCTGCACCCGAGGAGGCAGTCGCCCGCTTCTATGCCCTGTCTCTGCCCGACGCCGCGGGACAGTCGATCGCCTTCTCCCGCTTCGCCGGCCATTCGGTGGTCGTGAATTTCTGGGCAACCTGGTGCCCACCCTGCGTCGAAGAGATGCCTGAGCTCTCGGCGCTATACCGTGAGCTGTCGCCAGGCGGACTGAAAATGATCGGTATCGGCATCGATTCGCCCGCCCGGATTGCCGACTTCGCCACCCGTACACCGGTGTCCTATCCACTGGTTGCTGCCGGCATGAGCGGCACCGACATCGGCCGCGAATTCGGCAATGCCGCCGGGGTGTTGCCCTTCACCGTGGTGATCAATGCGCAAGGCCGCATCGCCCACCGCATCGTCGGGCGGCTGAAACTGGACGCTTTGCGCAAACAGCTGACTGCACTGGGCTGAATCGGGTCGCGCTGCTGTCATCTGTCTGTCGCACTGGACAGTTTTGTCAAAACAAGCGCACAATCTGCGCCAACTTCGGCAAACCTGCTCTGATTTCCATGGACAAGACGGTCTGGGTATTGCACGGCCCCAACCTCAATCTGCTGGGAACACGCGAGCCCGGTATCTACGGGTCGACCACCCTGGCTCAGATCGATGCGATGCTGGTGAGGGCTGGAGCGGAGAGCGGCGTGCTGGTCGAATCCTTTCAGAGCAACGCCGAAGGCGCGCTCATCGACCGGATCCAGTCAGCCCGCGATAGCCAAGTTGCCTTCATCATCATCAACCCTGCTGCCTACACGCATACAAGTGTCGCGATCCGCGATGCGCTTGCCGCGGTTGCGATCCCTTTCATCGAGGTTCACCTGTCCAATGTTCATCAGCGGGAACCTTTCCGTCATCATTCCTATCTGTCCGATCTGGCTACCGGCGTCATCGCCGGCCTCGGGCCGAGCGGCTATCGCTTCGCCCTGCAGTTCGCCATCGACGCCATTCGCCATTAGCTGGTCATTTCCAATTCGGCATTGAGGGCCGCAAGGCTGCCCGATGCGCCGCCGACCGCTTTCGGGCAGTCGACATCCAACACAGTCCGGGAGACGTCGTACCCATGGATCTACGCAAACTCAAAACACTGATCGACCTGGTCGCAGAATCAGGCATCGCCGAACTCGAAATCACCGAGGGCGACGGCAAAGTTCGCATTGTCAAAAGCCCACAACAAGTGGCGATGGGCTATGCCCCGATGAATCCGGTCGCGATGGCGCCTGAAGCGCCGCGGGCGATGCAAGCTGCAGAGCCGCCTGCCGCCCCGCCCGCGCCGGTGGCGGCCGCACCCGCCGAGCCGGCCGCTCCGTCCGGGCATGTCCTGAAATCGCCGATGGTCGGCACCTTCTATCGCTCGGCCAATCCAAACTCATCGTCATTCGTCGAGATCGGGTCGCAAGTCAAAGAAGGCGACACGCTTTGCATTGTCGAGGCGATGAAACTGATGAACGAGATCGAGGCCGACCATGCCGGAACGGTCAAGGCGATCCTGGTCGAGAACGGGCAGCCGGTGGAATACGGCCAGCCGCTCTTCATCATCGAGTGATCAGATGTTCGACAAGATCCTGATCGCCAATCGAGGCGAGATCGCACTGCGTATCCAGCGGGCCTGCCGTGAACTCGGCGTCAAGACGGTGGTGGTGCACTCCGAAGCCGATACCGAGGCGAAATACGTCAAGCTCGCCGACGAATCGGTCTGCATCGGTCCGGCAGCATCGCGCGACAGTTATCTGAACATCCCGGCAATCATCAGTGCCGCCGAGGTCACCGATTCAGAAGCCATCCATCCGGGCTATGGCTTTCTGTCCGAAAACGCCGACTTCGCCGAACGGGTCGAGAAAAGCGGCTTCGTCTTCATTGGTCCCCGCCCCGAAACCATCCGGATCATGGGCGACAAGGTCAGCGCCAAGGATGCGATGCGGGCTTCCGGTGTGCCGGTGGTGCCCGGCTCGGACGGCGCCTTGCCGGACGATCCCAAGGAAATCATCCGGATCGCAAGAAGCGTGGGCTATCCGGTCATCATCAAGGCCTCGGGCGGCGGCGGCGGACGCGGTATGCGGGTGGTCAACACCGAAGCCGCCCTGATCAATGCGGTGACCATGACGCGAGCCGAAGCCGGTGCGGCCTTCGGCAATCCGAGCGTCTACCTCGAAAAGTTTCTCGAAAACCCGCGGCACATCGAAATCCAGGTGCTGGCCGATGAATTCCGCAACGCGGTCTACCTTGGCGAGCGTGATTGCTCGATGCAGCGACGCCATCAGAAAGTGATCGAGGAAGCGCCGGCGCCTGGTATCGCGCGTCGGCTGATCGACCGGATCGGGGTGCGCTGTACCGAAGCCTGCAGAAAGATGGGTTATCGCGGCGCCGGCACTTTCGAGTTCCTGTTCGAAGACGGCGAGTTCTATTTCATCGAAATGAATACCCGCGTCCAGGTCGAGCATCCGGTCACCGAGCAGATCACCGGTATCGACATCGTCCAGGAGCAGATTCGGGTGGCAGCCGGCGAGCGTTTGCGCTTCAAGCAGCGCGACATTCGGCTCGCGGGACATGCGATCGAGTGCCGGATCAACGCCGAGGACCCCTACAAGTTCACGCCCTCGCCGGGTCGCATCACCAGCTGGCACCCGCCAGGCGGCCCAGGGGTACGGGTCGATTCGCATGCCTATACCAATTACTTCGTGCCACCGAACTACGATTCGATGATCGGCAAGGTGATCACCTTCGGCGATACCCGCGAACAGGCGATCATGCGGATGCGCATTGCGCTGTCGGAAATGGTGGTCGAAGGCATCCAGACCAATCTGCCGCTGCATCGCGACCTGCTCGCCGATTCGAGCTTCGTGGCCGGCGGGACCTCGATCCATTACCTCGAGAACAAGCTCGCGCAACGTCGCGGCTGACCGGGCGCGATTCATGTCGGGATGGCAGGAACTGCTGATCGAAGTCGGGCCAGACGATGCCGAACCCTGGAGCGACGCACTGCTGGAGGCCGGCGCGCTGTCGGTGCAGGCCGAGGATGCCGATGCCGAGTCGCCTGACGAGCAGCCGTTGTATGGCGAGCCCGGCATGCCGGCCGCAGCGGCCTCGAGCCTGCCAGGCTGGCGACGAACCATCCTGGCCGCCATGCTCGACCAGCAGACCGATGCGGTGCGACTGCTCGATACTGCGGCCAGGGCGCTCGGCATGGCCGCGCCCGCTGTGCGCGAGATCAGAACGATTCCCGACCAGGACTGGGTTCGCCTGACCCAATCGCAGTTCGAGCCGATTCCGATCGGAGAGCGCCTGCTGATCACACCGAGCTGGCATGCTCTGCCCGATGATGGACGTCTGGCCATCGTCCTCGATCCCGGGCTGGCCTTTGGCACCGGCAGCCATCCCACGACCCGACTGTGTCTGCAGTGGCTTGAGCGCGAACTGTCGCCGGGCGCCTCAGTCATCGACTACGGTTGCGGCTCAGGCATTCTGGCGATTGCTGCCGCGCGGCTTGGCGCTGGCAAGGTCATCGGTATCGACATCGACGCCCAGGCACTGATTTCCGCTCGCGACAATGCACAGCGCAATCAGGTGAGCATTGATGTCCGCGCCGGCGCCGACGCCCGCCCGGAACCCGCGGATGTCGTGGTGGCCAATATTCTCTCGAGCCCTCTCAAACTGCTGGCGCCGGTACTGATCGACCTGGTCAGACCCGGCGGAACGCTGGTGCTGTCAGGCGTGCTCGCCAGGCAAGTCGACGAAGTCTCGCAGGCCTATGCCCCCAGAATGACAATGTCAGTCGCAGGCACGACAGACGGCTGGGCTTGCCTGGTTGGCAGCAAACCCCGATGATTCGCTGCAATGGCGCTAGCGACTACCTGCCCCCTGTGCAAGACCAGCTTCAAGGTGGTCCCCGATCAGCTCAAGCTGAGCCGCGGATCGGTACGATGCGGGGTTTGCCAGAACGTCTTCTCCGGCATCGACCATCTGCGCTATATCGATCAGTCCGCGCTCAAAGGTCCCAGGCCCCGACCGGCAGGCGCTGACACCGATCCGCTCTCCTCGTCGCCTGGTGACCCCCGCAGCCATCCAGCCAGCGATCAGTCGCCAACGCCCGACAAGGCTGCCGCACCGGGTGGCAACATCGGCAGCGACGACCTCAAAACTGCCTTTTTTCTGCCGAACACCGAATTCGGCAATCAGGTCAGCGATGCCCTGACAGGCACCGCACGCACGCCTCATCGCGACAGGGACTTTTCAAACCTGCCCCGTATCCGATTTTCACATGGTGCACCTGCGGATCAGGACGAGTCGCCTGCCGACACCGCCGATCGACCCGCAGACAGGCCGTCCGGCTCCGATCAGCTGGGTGTTGTCGAATCAGGCGCCGGCAAGCCTTCGGTGTCAGCGTCAACACAGGGCCACAGCACTGCTCACGCCGTCAGCGAGTTGCAGCAGCAGGTCGGCGACCCGGCGTCTTCAAAGGAGCCGGAATCCTCGCTGCCTGCCGAACCGGTGATCAGCGTTGCGGCTTTGAAGGTCGCGCCACTGTCGGCCGAATCGATCGATTTCAGTTATTCCGGCAATTCGCCGTCGCGTCAACGACAGCCGTTCGCGCTGATGGTTGTCGCCCTGCTCCTCATCGGCCTGCTGATGCAGGCGCTGATCGGGTGGCGCAACGACATTGCTGCACGCTCGCCGCAGATGTCTGCCGCGCTCGAGACCCTGCTCGGCCCGCTGGGCATGAAAATCTCGCCACCGCTCGACCTTTCCGTTCTGAGCATCGAATCCTTCGAATTGCAGACCGGGCGATCAGCGAACATCCTGCAGATGACCGCCATCCTGCGCAATCGAGGCAGCCATGTGGTGGGCTTTCCCGCCATGGAGCTGACCCTGACCGATTCAAGCGGCGCGCTGCTTTCTCGAAAAGTGATCCAGGTCGAGGCCTATCTTGACAAGCCCCTGATTGCTGGACGGGGGCTCGCCGGGCGGTCGGAGTGGCCGCTTCGAATCGCACTCGAGCATGATGGGCTGGCGCCAGCCGGCTATTCTGTCGCCCTGTTTTATCCCTGAACGCTTCTCCCGAGGTCTGAATGTCAAAGCGTGTGCTTATCAGCGGGTCGGTCGCCTACGACACGATCATGGTTTTCGACGGTCACTTCAAGGATCACATCCTGCCCGACCGGGTGCACATGCTGAACGTGTCTTTCCTGACGCCGCGCCTGACGCGGCAATTCGGCGGCTGCGCGGCCAATATCGCCTACAACCTGCGCGCGCTGGGCGGCTCTCCAACAGTCCTCGCGGCGGTGGGCCGCGATGGCGCCGAGTACATTGCCCGGCTCAAGGCAATGGACATCGACACCAGTTCGATTCTGAGCTGTGACGAGCTGTTTACCGCCCAGGCCTTCATCACGACCGATCTTGCCGACAATCAGATCACTGCCTTTCACCCTGGCGCGATGGCGCGCGCGCATGAAGTTGCTGCAGTGTTCCCGTCGACCTGGGGCATCGTCGCACCCAACGGCAAGGACGCCATGCTGCGCCATGCCAAAGAGCTGACTGAAGCAGGCGTACCGTGGATTTTCGATCCAGGCCAGGCGCTGCCGATGTTCTCGGGCGAGGAACTGACATCCCTGCTCAAGGGCGCGACGGCGTTGGCGGTCAACGACTATGAATGCCAACTGATGGTCGAGAAGACCGGGCGCGCGCAGGCAGAGCTCGCCGAAAGCGTTGAGGCAATGATCATCACGCGCGGTGCGCAGGGCTCGATCCTGCTGCAGGGAGGCCGGCGCGAGGAGATTGCCTGCGTGCCGATCGCAAGCGCGGTTGACCCGACCGGTTGCGGTGATGCCTATCGTGGTGGGCTGCTCTATGGCCTGGCTTCGGATCTCGGATGGTCGGTCGCAGCACGCCTTGGCAGTGTGATGGGCGCCATCAAAATCGAGCAGCATGGCCCACAGAACCATTCGATCGATCGGGAGTCAGTCGCGGCGCGATATCGCGCTGTCTTCGGCGCCATGCCCTGGTAGCGCTTGGGTGGCAGGTCTTGCGTTGGCAAGGCTTGCCCGGATTGCAGCGCGGTCAGGTGCAGCAAACCCAAAGATCGCAGGCCAGTTCTGTCGAGGGGCTCAGCCGTCAGCGAAACAAGCCGGTGAGCACCGCTGGATCGAGGATGCTCAAGAGGATCTGCAGCAGCAGGATCAGCGCCAGCGGTGACAAATCAACACCGCCGACCAAGGGGATGATTTTTCGGATCGGGGCGAGGAGCGGTTGGGTCAGTTGCTGGATCGCTGGCGCGAGCGGCGCAAATGGATTCACCCAGGACAGGATGGCTTGAACGATCACCAGACCGATGATCAGATAGATCGTCCGGTTCAACAGCCAGAAGACTGCTCCAAGGATGACCTCAAACGGCCCTGGCGCGCGTCCTGCGCCTGAAATCAGGAAGTAGAGCAGGGCCACGACGCCCGCGACGATGACCGCTGCCACCACGCTTGCCCAATCCATACTGCGGGTTGGTGCAACCAGTCGACGCAAGGGCAGGACAAGCCAGTCGGTGACCGCGTTGATGAACTGGCAAATCGGATTTCGCGGGCTCAGATGCACGCGATGCGCATAGGCGCGAAGAATGCAGGCGACAGCAAGCAGTCCCCCCACTGTCTCAATCAGCAACCAGATAATTCGGCTCATGGCGGGCGGATTGTCGCACAAAAAAAATCGCGCCCCGGAGAGCGCGATCAGGATCGCGGTGCGCTGTCCTGCACCAGAAGGTGTGGCGGTCAGTCAGAACGTCGACCGACCGCCATCCATGTCGATCAGGGCTTGTTGCCAGTCGGGAAAGGCCAGGCAGCAGCAGGGTTGAGCGGCTTGGACGCTGCCGGAGCAGGCGCAGCGGCAGGCTTTTCAACCTTTTTTGCAGGCTTCTTGGCAGCCTTTTTCGCAGCAGGCTTCTTGGCAGCCGGTGCTTTGGCAGCAGGCTTCTTCGCCGCAGGCTTCTTGGCTGCAGGCTTCTTGGCTGCAGGCTTCTTGGCTGCAGGCTTTTTCGCTGCAGGCTTCTTGGCCGCGACTTTTTTAGCCGCAGGCTTTTTGGCTGCGACTTTTTTGGCCGCAGGCTTTTTGGCTGCAACCTTCTTGGCTGCGGGCTTCTTGGCAGCGACTTTCTTGGCCGCAGGCTTCTTCGCAGCGACTTTCTTGGCCGCGGGCTTCTTCGCAGCGACCTTCTTGGCCGCGGGCTTCTTCGCAGCGACTTTCGTAGCGGCCGGTTTCTTGGCAGCGACTTTCTTGGCCGCGGGCTTCTTTGCGGCAGGTTTCTTGGCGGTTGCCATAGGGATGCTCCTCAGGATGAAGTTGAAAATGCGGAAACCCGTTCAGGCAAGGCATCTGGCCATTCACCGTGCGGGCTATTCATCGGCGCAAGAAAAGTGTCTTGTGTCCTTACGCTAATGAATGGGGTGTTTCGTGTCGTTGCGAGCTCGCGGACACAAAAAAGGCGCCGGGCACTCTGGCCGGACGCCTGAATCAACCGAGATGACGGAGCCTGCTCCGCCGCATAAGCAGAACAATCTCTGCTCAGTGCGGTCTGGATGGTGACAAGCTCGAATGAGTTGTATGGCTCCGTCAAATCAAATCCTGAATGCGGTCAACCGCGGTTCGAACATTCTCTGGTCAGTCCCAGCTCAATGCGCCACCAGTCTGATACTCGGTCACGCGTCGCTCAAAAAAGTTCTGTTCTTTCTTCAGGTCGAGCATCTCGCTCATCCAGGGAAAGGGATTCTCCGCGCCCGGGAAAAGCGGGTCGAGACCGATCTGCTGTGCGCGCCGGTTCGCGATGAAGCGAAGGTATTCCTTGAACATCGAGGCATTCAGTCCCAACACGCCCCGCGGCATGGTGTCTTCTGCATATCGGTATTCAAGTTCGATGGCCTGATGAAACAGGCCGACAATCTCTTCCCGAAAAGCCGGCGTCCAGAGATGCGGGTTCTCAAGCTTGATGGTGTTGATCAGGTCGATGCCGAAATTGCAGTGCATCGACTCATCTCGAAGAATGTACTGATACTGCTCAGCCGCGCCGATCATCTTGTTCTGACGGCCCAGCGCCAGAATCTGAACAAAACCAACGTAAAAGAACAGACCTTCCATCAGACAGGCGAAGACGATCAGCGACCGCAGCAGTTTCTGATCGTTCTCGGGGGTACCGGTGACAAATTCAGGATTGGTCAGTGTATCGATGAAAGGAATCAGGAATTCGTCCTTCTCCCGAATCGATGAGACCTCGTGATAGGCGTTGAAGACCTCACCCTCATCGAGCCCGAGTGACTCGACGATGTACTGATAGGCGTGGGTATGAATGGCTTCTTCGAATGCCTGACGCAGCAGAAACTGGCGGCACTCAGGGGCGCTGATATGCCGGTAAGTACCCAGCACGATATTGTTGGCCGCCAGCGAATCGGCGGTCACGAAAAAGCCGAGATTGCGCTTGATCAGCCGACGCTCGTCATCGGTCAGCCCGGCCGGGTTTTTCCAGAGCGCAATATCGCGCTCCATGTTGATTTCCTGCGGCATCCAATGATTTGCGCAACCCGCGAGGTATTTTTCCCAAGCCCATTTGTACTTGAAGGGGACCAGTTGGTTGACGTCGGCAGCACCATTGATGATGCGCTTGTCTTCAACCCTGACTCTGCGCTCATCCTTGGCCAGCACCGCACCGGCATGTGAACGTGGCGCAGCAGCGGGTGGAGTGTAGGACGTCGCTGCCGGGGGCGTCCGGAAAGCGTCCAGGGCTGGTGGCTTTACCAGACCTTTCAGTTGCGGAACGTTGACAGAACTCGAATCTTCCCAGGACAGCATTTAAAGTCTCGCTTCAGTTAGTTCGTTTAACTACTTGTACCAGCGCGAGATTCATCTGTTATACACAGCTTGAATCTTACGGTTCACGTGTTGTGCTTGCAACGGGTTGGCACTCACCAACTTGACTTTCCGACGAGTTCGTCGGGGTCCTTGCAACACTCGAATACTTTCGAGAGGTTTCGATGGGTCATGGCGCCCATCGAAACCTCCGACTGATCACTGACAGGCTTCGCAATCAGGCTCATCGATTGCGCAGAATTTCGGCGCGATCGGCTCCTCTGCAGCAACCGGCGAGAGCCCTGCCGATGCAGGCGATTGAGCGCCATACGAGAAGGCTCCTGCAGCCCCCTCTGCCGACACTGCGTTGAGCTGACCGACGCGGTCGGTCGTACTCTTTTCGGCGTGCGTCGCACCCTGCGTACGCAGGTAATAGGTCGTCTTCAAGCCGCGCAGCCAGGCAAAGGTGTAAGTCTCGTGAAGCTTCTTGCCGGAGGCACCGGCCATATAGATGTTGAGCGACTGCGCCTGGTCGATCCACTTCTGACGACGCGATGCGCACTCGACCAGCCAGCTCGGATCGATCTCGAAGGCAGTGGCATAGATCTCGCGCAGATCAGCCGGAATACGGTCGATACGCGACAGACTGCCATCAAAGAACTTCAGATCAGCCACCATCACTTCATCCCAGAGACCGCGTTCCTTGAGGTCACGCACAAGATAGTCGTTGACCACTGTGAACTCGCCGGACAGGTTCGACTTGACGTAGAGGTTCTGGAAGGTGGGTTCGATGCAGGCTCCCACACCGATGATGTTCGAAATCGTCGCCGTCGGTGCGATCGCAACGCAGTTCGAGTTGCGCATGCCGTACTGGGCAATGCGCTGGCTCAGCGACGCCCAGTCCATGGTCTGGGAGTCGTCGACTTCAAGATAGCCGCCTCGCTGCTCAGCGAGCAGTTTGAGCGAGTCTTTCGGCAGAATGCCGCGATCCCAGAGCGATCCCTTGAAGCTCGGGTACCGACCCCGCTCCTCGGCGAGTTCGGTCGAGGCCCAGTAGGCGTAATAGCAGACCGCCTCCATCGATCGGTCGGCAAATTCGACCGCCTGATGGCTGGCGTAAGGGGTGCGCATCAGGTGCAGACAATCCTGGAATCCCATGATGCCCAGACCCACAGGTCGATGCTTCATGTTGGCATTGCGTGCCTTGTTCACCGCGTAGTAGTTGATATCGATGACGTTGTCGAGCATGCGCATCGCGGTGGAGATGGTGCGCTTGAGTTTGGCCTGATCGAGCGCCCAGACGCCTTCGGCCGAGCGAACCATGTGCGCGACCATGTTGACCGAACCGAGGTTGCAGACCGCAATCTCGCTGTCGCCGGTATTGAGGGTGATCTCGGTGCACAGATTGGAACTGTGCACCACGCCGGCATGCTGCTGCGGCGAGCGGATGTTGCAGGGATCCTTGAAGGTGATCCAGGGATGACCGGTTTCGAACAGCATCGAGAGCATCTTGCGCCAGAGGGTGGTCGCAGGAACGGTCTTGAACAGCTTGAGTTCACCGCTGGCAGTCTTGCGTTCGTACTGGAGATAGGCCTCCTCAAAGGCGCGACCATACTTGTCGTGAAGATCGGGACAATCGACCGGCGAGAACAGCGTCCAGTTGCCGTTCTCCATCACCCGTTTCATGAAGAGATCGGGGATCCAGTTGGCAGTGTTCATGTCGTGAGTGCGACGCCGGTCGTCACCGGTGTTCTTGCGCAACTCGAGAAACTCCTCGATGTCGAGGTGCCAGGTCTCGAGATAGGCGCAGACCGCGCCTTTGCGCTTGCCACCCTGATTGACCGCGACCGCGGTGTCGTTGACCACCTTCAGGAATGGCACCACACCCTGGCTCTTGCCGTTGGTGCCTTTGATATGGCTGCCCAGGGCACGCACCGGCGTCCAGTCATTACCCAGACCGCCGGCATACTTGGCGAGCAGGGCGTTCTCCTTGATGGCCTCGTAGATGCCGTCAAGGTCATCGGCGACCGTCGTCAGATAACAGGACGACAACTGCGAGCGAAGTGTTCCCGAGTTGAACAGGGTGGGCGTCGAGCTCATGAAATCGAAACTCGAGAGGAGCTCGTAGAACTCGATCGCACGCGATTCACGATCGATTTCGTCGAGTGACAGCCCCATCGCCACCCGCATGAAAAACGCCTGCGGCAACTCGATGCGCTGCTCGTCGACATGCAGGAAGTATCGGTCGTAGAGCGTCTGCAGACCAAGATAGGAAAACTGGTTATCGCGTTCGGCGCGCAGCGCCTTGCCCAGACGCTGCAGATCGAACTGCCCGAGGCGGTTGTCGAGCAACCCTGCCTCGACACCGCGCTTGATGAAGCGCGGGAAGTATTCGGCATAACGGGTGGTCATGCCGGCCTGGTCGACTTCGTCAGCGAGCACTTCACGACGAATCGTGTGCAGCAGAAGGCGGGCTGTGACCAGGCTGTAGGCCGGATCGGTCTCGATCAGCGCACGGGCCGACAGAATCGAGGACTTGTAGACTTCATCGAGAGGAATGCCGTCGTAAATGTTCTTGAGCGTCTCGACCAGCACCTGATCGGGCCGAACGGTATCGCCCAGACCCAGACAGGCGGCTTCGATCAGCGAATGGAGCTGGCGCTGGTCGAGCGGCCGGATCACATCGCCATCGAGCACATTGATGCGGTTTTCGGTTTGCTGACCGGCCGCCGCAGACTGGGCCAGGCGCGCCGCGCGCTCCTGCGACCGCTTTTCGCGATACAGGACATAGGACCGGGCCACCTCGTGTTCGCCCGAGCGCATCAGGGCCAATTCGACCTGGTCCTGGATATCTTCAATATGGAAGGTGCCGCCGGCCGGCTTGTTGCGCATCAGCGCTCCGACAACCGACTGGGTCTGATGCTCAACCAGCTCGCGAACCCGCGCCGAGGCCGCGCCCTGACCACCGCTCACCGCCAGAAAGGCCTTGGTCATCGCCACCGCAATCTTGCCCGGCTCGAAACCCACAACCGAACCGTTGCGGCGAATGACCTTGAAGTCGACGAACCTCGCCGCGTCAGGGCGACCGTCAGCGACGACCGTGGAAAAAGACCCTGTTGTCAGAACGGACGACCGCTGCGCGATTCCTGAAACATTTTGCATCGGGTGTGCTCCTCAATGATGACCGGCCCCGCGCAGTCGCGTGATCGGTATTGACCGAATGCCGGATCAAGCAGCCGGCACGAAAAAATGACTGACTAAACCCATTCTTGAGAGAAAGACCAAGCCAGAACCCTCTCGCATCAAAATGAGTGCGGGGCACTAGATCTGGGGCTGAATGGTGAAGTGTGAACTAATTCTAGTGCCTGCGCTGGCCGATCGCAAGCTCGAAAAACCGAAATCCAGAGGGTTTTCGCAACGGTTTGGAGCGCCTCGCCCGCAAGCCGCATGGCGCCTTGATTCGGTCTGTCAGAGCCAGCAACCACCTGTCAGATGGATGGAAATGCTCCGGTAACCCGCATATAACCGTGACAATTAGTTCACAATCCAGGCCTGAGGCGGTCTGGCGAGTCGAATACCCGCTCAAGGCCGCATGGTTTCGTGATTCCCAGATAGCGAATCCAGTCGAATGTCGGACCGGGGTCGTGCTTGCGCCCGGGGGCGATGTCGCTGTGACCGACGACAAAACGCAACGGCCATCGTTTGACGAGCATCGCGGTGAGGCTGGCAAGGACCCGATACTGCGCCTGAGTAAAGGGTCGCTCCCCGGTTCCCTCAAGTTCGATACCGATCGAAAAATCATTGCAACGCTCACGGCCCTGAAAGCAGGATTGCCCGGCGTGCCAGGCGCGATCATCACCGGACACGAACTGAATCAGCTCGCCGCGACGGCGAATCAGAAAGTGTGCGGACACCCGCAAGCCGGCGAGCGACTCGAACCCGGGATGCGATGCAGTGTCCAGGCGGTTGGTAAAAAGCTGCTCGATCGCATCGCCGCTGAAGCGGCCGGCAGGCAAGCTGATATGGTGAATCACGAGCAGATCGACCACGGCCGCGTCGGGCCGCCGGTCATGATTGGGCGAAGGCACGCGCCGTGCGCGCGGCGCCCAGCCATCGGCATCGAACTGCTCGGGCCTGCTCACTGCATGTCGAGCCGCTGCATCCGATGGCGCAGGGCCCGAAAACTGATACCGAGCAGGCGAGCCGCAGCCGTGCGGTTCTGGCGGGTCTTTTCGAGGGCACGGGCAATCGCCTCGCGCTCGAGCCACTCGAGATAGTTCGGCAGCGACACCGGAATACCGTCTTCGGACATCACCGGCGGACCTGACGGGCTCGCCACCGAATCGCTCTGGCCGGACAGCCTCGCCGATGTCGAGGTGGACGGCGGCTCACCTGAAGAGGCGTCGACCGCCTCCTCATCGTCGGCAACATCCACGATGTCGGGGCGCAAGCCGAGGTCTTCGACGTTGATCACCTCACCATTCGAGAACGCGATGGCACGCTCGAGAATGTTCTCCAGTTCGCGGACATTGCCCGGAAACTGATAAGTCTGCAGATAACTCTGAGTGATCGATGACAGGCGCGGCGTAACCCTCAGACCAGCGCGACCGGCCAGTTTGGACAGCAAGGCATTGGCCAGCATCGGGATATCGGTCAGGCGCTCGCGCAGCGCAGGCACCCTCAGCTCGATGACGTTGAGCCGATAGTAGAGATCCTGGCGAAACCGGCCCTCGGCCACGCAGCGCGCAAGATCCTGGTGGGTGGCACTGACGATCCGCACATCGACCGGCTCCTCGACTGTGGCGCCCACCCGTCGAACACAGCGCTCCTGAATGGCTCTGAGCAGCTTGACCTGCATCGCCAGCGGCAGGTCAGCGACTTCGTCGAAAAACAGTGTGCCGCCGCTGGCGGCCTGAAAAAAGCCGACCCGGTCCTGATCGGCGCCGGTGAAGGCGCCGCGACGATGCCCGAAGAACTCGGACTCCATCAGCGCCTCCGGAATGGCGCCGCAGTTGACCGCAATGAAGGGCTGATCGGCACGACTGCCACCCTGATGGATAAGGCGGGCGACCAGTTCCTTGCCTGAGCCCGACTCGCCGGTGATTGCCACAGGCGCCATGCTGCGGGCCAACCGACCGATGCTCTCCCGAACGACTTCGATCGCACTCGAGGCACCCAGAAGCTGACCGGGGCCAAGGCCGGATGTCGGCACCATCGAGGCGGCAGGAAGCCCGCCGGATTCGACATCGACGCTTCGCTGGCCGACGGGCAACCTGGGACTGGCGGCGCCGGCCAGCCGATCTGCGGCAACAGGCGCAGCAATGGTCGAGGTGTGCGATTGGGCCGATGAGTCACCAAGGGCCGACAGGCGCAGCGCCGATCGCACCAGGGTGCGCATCGCATCGAGCGCGACCGGCTTGGGCAGGTAGTCGAAGGCACCGGCCTTGAGTGCTGCGACCGCGGTCTCGGCGCTGCCGAACGCCGTGATCACCGCGACCGGTGTCTCGGGATGCGCCGCGCCGATCTCCGAGACCAGCGACAGGCCGTCGCCGTCGGGCAGACGCATGTCGGTCAGGCACAAGTCGTAGCGCCAGGAAACCAGAAGTTTCCGCGCCTGCCCGAGGTCGGCGGCGCAGTCGACATCAAGGCCCATACCGACAAGCGTCAGCTCAAGCAGTTCACGCAGATCGGCTTCATCGTCGACAACCAGCACGCGAGGCGAACGCCTGCCTCGTGCGGGCGACCGGGAAACATCTGAGGGAGTAGAGGGATTCATCGAACAAGGCCGGCAGGGAGCAGCGCCGGTTCAATGATGAACTGGCTGCGAACCGGCGGATTATCGCCTGCCGGCAGATAACGGATACGGGCAGCATTGGCATTGCACAGTTCACGGGTCAGATGCAGACCAAGCCCGGTGCCGCGCGCCTCGGTCGTGAGGAAGGGCTCGAAGAGATGCTCGCGCACGCTTTGCGGTACACCGGGCCCGTCGTCACACACCGCCAGGGTCGGCGCACCGCGCTCGCGCGACCAGATGATTTGAACTGCACCCGGCGCCTGGCTCGAATGCCGCAGGGCATTGCCAAGCAGATTGATGATGATCTGACGCAGATTGCCGGCATCGAACCAGATCGGCTGATCCGACTCGATGCGACATTCGACCCGGGCCGGATCGACACCTGACTGCAGCACATACTCGGCGATCACCCGGGCGAGAAATGCGGCGGCTGCGATCGGCTCGGGCGCAGCCGACCCGCGACGTGAGATTGACAGCACATCCTCGATGATGCGGTTGATCCGAACGCAGTTGTCTTCGACGATCCCTGCCAGCCGCTGCTGCGCCGGGCTGTCGAGCCGCTCGCCGAGCAGTCCGTTGGCATGGCGGATGGCCGCCAGTGGATTGCGGATCTCGTGGGCGATCGAGGCCGACAGCCGCCCCATCGAAGCCAGCTTGAGCTGCTGTGCACGCCGTTCGAGCCGGCCAAGGTCTTCGACCACGACCACGGTATCGCGCCCGCCAGCAATCGTATCGAGCTGACGCGCGCGCAGCAGCCGTTCTGGCTGGTTCGCCCCGGGTATCACCGAAAAGGTCACGACCCGGCCAGCGGACATTGGCCGCATGTCGTCGCTCTCACCGTTCGAATCAGGACTTACGATGCGGGACAGCTGCGGATCGAGGCTTGTCGGCCGCTGCAGCGCCGACCAGAGCGACGGCAGGCCCGGCAGCGAATCGTCACCCTCGACCGCCGCCAGCATCACCTTGGCCGAGCGGTTGATCGCTCTGACCTCGCCGCGATCACCCAGCACCAGCACACCATCATGCAGTTCGCTGATCACCGCCTGAGTCACGGCGAGCTGGTTGCGCAGGTCTTCGCCACGTTGGGCAACCAGACGTTCCTGGGCGGCCAGCAAAGACGCAAGTCGGCCAACGATCAGCACCGTGGCAAGCAGCGCTGCAGCGATCAGACCGGCCTGCGCGATCGCCACTTCGCTTGCTTCGCCGCGAAGCCACTGAAACACCGCAATCAGCATCAGGGCGATCGAGGACAGGGATGCAAAGAACAGGGATGCTCGCTGACCGATCAGGATGGCCGCACCGGCATTGGGAAGCACCAGCAGCATGGCCAGGCCATCCGACAAGCCTCGGCCGGCATAGATCAGGACAGCCAGCACGACCAGATCGACCGTCACCTGAGCGAGAACCAGCGTCTCGAGCCGAAATCGCCCCGGTGTGGAGACGCGCAGCAGACAGATCGACAAGACCATGTAGACGATCGCGGCGGTCTGGAAAGTCGTCGCATCGACGCTCGACCCGATGCCAAAAGCATTGCGCATCAGCGGCAGATAGGCGAGCAGTACACCGGCCACCACGACCCGTGCGAGCGAAAAATAGCGGAGCGGGCGCCAGAATCCGCTCAGGCGAACATCGCTGCCCTGAGCTTGCCCGGGCACGTCAGGATCCGTCTCGTCGCACCGAAGCGTCCGCCTGCTCAGGCGCGCCCTGTTTGCGATGCGCCTCGCTGCAAAACACCCGGCCACCCGAAAAAAGCGCCTCGGTGGCCGGCAGATGGACGCCGCAGACCACGCACTGCATCATCATCTCGGGCGTCTTGTCGGTCACAGGGGTATCGCGGCGCCCGCCTTGGCTCGATGGCGAGGCGTCGCCACCGGACGCCTCACCGGCGGATTCACCGCCTCTGGCCCGCTCGGCCCGGCGCTTGCTGATCACCATGAAACGCCAGACAACCCAGACAAGCAAGCCGACCAGCACCCATCCCAGCAACTTGCCCATGTCAGACCCCCTCGAAACGCGAACGACGCGTCAGATCAGAAACGATGCAGCACCACTTCGAGCACGAAGCGGCTGCCGACATAGGCCAGCAGCAGCAGGACGAACCCGCCGATCGTAAAGCGCATGGCAATGCGCCCACGCCAGCCCCGGGTCGCGCGGCCCGCCAGCAGCACGCCGAAGAACGCCAGCGAAATCAGGGAGAAGATGGTCTTGTGCTCGAGCACGAAGGGCCGCCCGAAGACCTGCTCCGAAAACAGCATGCCGCTCAAGGTGGTGATCAGCAACAGCACGAAGCCGACACCGATAAAGTGAAAGAGCACACGCTCGAGCACCATCAGGGGCGGCAATTGACCGAGAAAGCGCGACATCGCGCCCTGGGGTGCGTCGGTGATCGGGCGCTGCAGGTCGCGCTGCACACCGAGCATCAGCACGGCATTGAGCGCGCCCAGCATCAGTACGCCATAAGCCAGTGTGCCGGCGAGCAGATGCGGCACGAAGAGTGGGCGATGTGACAACGGGCCGAAGTCGGCGCCCGGAAATGCCAGCGGCAACAGCAAGGTGACGATGGCCAGCGGCAGCATCATCAGGCGCATGGCCACCAGATGCACCTTGCGGCCTTCGAACCAGAGCATCACCAGACCGATCCAGAGCATGGCCGACAGCGCTTTGGCAAAACCGAAGCGAAAGCCGCCGTCGTCCCAGGGCCAGGCCAGCGTGACGCCATGCAGGACGATGGCGGCCAGCAACATCCAGTCGGGGCGGGGCGCGGCCTGCGCCGCCACCACCGCACCGCGGTTCTGCGCGGTCAGGCTGGCCGACTTGCGCGACGCGATCCATGCCGCAGCGTAAAGGGCTGCGGGCACGAAAAACAGAATCAGTACAATGGGTTCGATCATCGTTTTGGAAGTGTAGCGCAGGCCCATGTTCGACAATCTCTCCCAGCGGCTTGCCCGTGTCGTCAAAACGATGCGCGGCGAAGCGCGCCTCACCGAAGCCAACACCCAGGAGATGCTGCGCGAGATTCGAATCGCGCTGCTCGAGGCCGATGTGGCGTTGCCGGTCGTGCGCGACTTCATCGCCAAAGTGCGCGAGAAGGCGCTCGGCCAGGAGGTGCTGGCAAGCCTGTCACCCGGTCAGGCACTGGTGGGAGTGGTCCATGACGAGCTCACTGCGCTGATCGGCGGCACGACCGCCGAGCTCAATTTCGCCACCCAGCCGCCGGCGATCATCCTGATGGCCGGCCTGCAGGGCGCCGGCAAGACCACTACGGTCGGCAAGCTCGCCAAGTGGCTGCGCGAGCAAAAGAAGAAAAAGGTGCTGACGGTCTCGTGCGACGTCTATCGCCCGGCCGCCATCGACCAGCTCAAGACCGTCACCGCGCAGGCCGGCGCCGATTTCTTTGCGTCCAGCCCCGACCAGAAGCCGCTCGAGATCGCGCAGGCTGCGGTGCTGTGGGCGCGCAATCACTATCATGATGTGGTGCTGGTCGACACCGCCGGACGCCTGGGCATCGACCAGGCGATGATGGCCGAGATCGCCGCGCTCCATAGCGCACTCAAGCCGATCGAGACACTGTTCGTGGTCGATGCGATGCAGGGCCAGGACGCGGTCAATACCGCGCGCGCCTTCAAAGAAGCAGTGCCGCTGACCGGTGTGGTTCTGACCAAGCTCGATGGCGATTCACGGGGCGGTGCGGCACTCTCGGTCAAGGCGATCACCGGCTGCCCGATCAAGTTCGTGGGCACCGGCGAAAAGCTCGATGGGCTCGATGCCTTTCATCCCGACCGCATGGCCAACCGCATCCTCGGCATGGGCGACATCCTTGCTCTGGTCGAGCAGGCGCAGGCCAGTGTCGACCAGGAGGCGGCCCGCGGTCTGGCCGAAAAACTCAAGGGCGGAAGCCGCTTCGATCTGAACGACTTCCTCGCCCAGATCAGCCAGATGAAGAAGATGGGCGGCCTGTCGTCAATGATGGACAAGCTGCCGGCGCAGATGCAGGCCGCAGCCGGACAGGCCGACATGAACCGCGCCGAAAAGGATATCCGGCGCATGCAGGGCATCATCCATTCGATGACGCCAGCCGAGCGCACCAAACCCGAGATCATCAAGGCCAGCCGCAAGCGGCGCATCGCGGTCGGTGCCGGCGTTCAGGTACAGGACGTCAACCGCATGCTGGCGCAGTTCGACCAGATGCAGGCAATGATGAAGAAGATGCAAAAAGGCGGGCTGGCGAAAATGATGCGGGGCATGAAAGGCATGATGCCCGGCGGCATGCGCTAGCAGAAGCGCAGCCGTCCGGGCAACAGGCCATCCGGCCGATGGGTTCGATCGGACCGAGTGACGACGCAGGCTCAGCCCGCCGAAGACCACCAGACCGAGGCCGATCAGGGGCAGCGTGGCCGGGACCGGGACGGTAATGCATGCGAGCGAGGCAGCGCTCAGGACATTCAGGCCGAATGGATTGCCGGCAGTCGAAGCCCGGGCCTGCATTGGCTCGCGGGTAGTGACCTTACCGTCCTGATTCGCGCCGCCAAACCTGCTGACGCCGATGCCGGAACCCTGGCAAGCCAGCCCGACCGTCGTGGTGCCGCAGCCGCCATGGATGCCGTCGTAATCGCCAGTGATGCGGCGAGGCGGGTCAGAAGATTGTTTGAATCGGTCACACGCGGCCCGAGACATCGCCAACACAGGCGTTTCTGGCGGAAGTCGTCTGTCAAACCCACCGACATCACTTTCGTCACAGTTTGGCGCGGGCATAATCCGCTGATGAACCCGCTCGATCTGCCTGCAAATATCGGCCGCGTCCTCACCGACCCCGCCGACACCGCCCCCTTCCTGCTCGACTGGCGCAAGCGTTATGTCGGGCGCGCACGCGCGGTGGTGCAGCCTTCAGATGTCGAGGAGGTCGCAAGACTCGTTGGCTGGTGCGCCGAGCAGCGCGTACCGCTCGTGCCCCAGGGCGGCAACACCGGGCTCACCGGCGGATCAGTGCCCGACGATTCGGGCATGGCGGTGGTCCTGTCGCTGGCCCGCATGAACCGCATCCGGGCCATCGATCCGATCAACAACACCCTGACCGCCGAGGCCGGGGTGGTGCTGGCGAACGCCCAATCAGCAGCCGACGCCGCTGGCCGGCTATTTCCGCTCTCGCTTGCCGCACAGGGCAGTTGCACCATCGGTGGCAATCTCTCGACCAATGCCGGTGGCACCGGCGTGCTGCGCTATGGCAATGCCCGCGAGTTGTGTCTGGGCCTGGAGGTGGTCACCGCACGCGGCGAGGTCTGGCACGGCCTGCGCGGGCTGCGCAAGGACAACACCGGCTACGACCTGCGCGATCTGTTCATCGGCTCCGAGGGCACGCTCGGGGTCATCACCGCCGCCACGCTCAAGCTCTTTCCCAAGCCGGCCGCACAGGTCACCGCGCTGGCGGCGCTGGCCTCGCCCCATGCCGCGCTCAAGCTTCTCGAGCTTGCACAGTCGATGCTCGGACCGGCGCTCACCGGTTTTGAGCTGATGTCGCAGATGTGCCTGTCGCTGGTCGTGCGTCACTTCGACGATTGCGCGGCACCCTTCGAAGCACCGCATCCCTGGTGCGTCCTGCTCGAATCATCCGACTCGCAAAGCGAGGCCCATGCAACCGAGCGCTTCGATGCGCTGATGGAGCGGGCTTTCGAGTCGGGGCTGATCGCCGATGCCCTGATCGCGCAATCCATTGCCCAGTCGCGCAAGTTCTGGGCGCTGCGCGAGAACATCTCCGAGGCGCAGGCTGCCGAGGGCAAGAACATCAAACACGACATCTCGGTGCCGATCTCATCGATCGGGGACTTTGTTGCCGCCACCGACGCGGCGCTGGCCCGGCAGTTTCCAGGAGTGCGCATGGTGGTCTTCGGGCATCTGGGTGACGGCAATCTGCACTACAACGTCTCGCCGCCGCTGGGCATGAACGAAGACACTTTCCTGGCGATGCAGGACGACATCAATGCGCTGGTGCACGATGCAGTCGCGGCCAACTCGGGGTCGATCTCGGCCGAACACGGCATCGGCGTGCTGCGGCGCGACGAGATGCTGCGCTACAAGTCGCCGGTTGAACTCGCGCTGATGCACACGATCAAAAATGCCTTCGATCCGCTTGGCATCATGAATCCGGGCAAGCTGATCGGCTGAGGCGAATCCAGGCCCACCGATCCTGCGCTTGGGAATCTCAGCGCGATCCGGCCTTCCCCATCGACTCGAGCAACTCGCCGACCAAGGCTGACGCGGGATCAGACAGCGGCGCCACGATCGAGAAATGATCGGCATTGCTCACCACTTCAACCCTGACCCGACGTTTGCCGTTCGAGCCCCAGGCGGCGGCCAGGTCGCTCGCCTGGCGCAGATACTCCGGGCCTTCCAGTTCGCCCACCCGCAGGGTCCAGTCGCCCTGCGCCGGGGCGCTCATCAGGATCGGACTGTTTTGCCGGGCTTCGGTCTCACTGAGGGCCAGCGTGTCGTTCAGATAGCAGTGCCGGATCGGCTCCAGGTCGTGCAGCCCGCTGAAGGAAAAGCCGCCTGCAGGCGAAAGGCCTGGCGGCACTGAGGTGTGCGTGGACCAGTCGGTGGCAGCGACCGCCATGCTCAGATGGCCGCCGGCCGAATGACCCGCGACCCAGACCCGCGCTGGATCGCCACCGAAGGACGTCGCGTTGGCAAGCGTCCAGGCGACCGCCGCGCGCGCCTGCCGCACCACCTCGTCCATGCGCACGTAGGGCATCAGGCTGTAATCGATGTTGACCACCGCCACACCCTGCGGTACCAGGCCGAGCGCGACGTAATCGGTCGAGGCCTTGGAGAGCGCCATCCAGTAACCGCCATGGATGAATACCAGCACCGGCGAAGGATGAGAGCCTGCGGCCGGAAAGACATTGAGCAGATCGCCGGGCCCATCGCCATAGCGCACATCGAGACGCGGCGCGAGCGTGCGACGCGCAAGCTCGCCTTCGGTTGTCCAGCGATCAATTTGCCCCTGAAATCCGGGCACTTTCTGGCGATTGTTGTATTGCGCATCGAGCGCGCTCTGGTCGTAGTGGCGATAGACGGATCGTGTCATGGTCGGGATCGAAAAAAGAGAGCGGTTAAGATCAGGGCACCGAGATGCCTTCCACTTTGCCATGACCGACCGCCAACCACCCGCCAACGCCACCACTGCCTCTGATGCCGAGAGCGCTTCACGCGCCCCTCGCGGCATGCGCATCATCGACCTCAAGGCCCTTCAGGCCCGCCACATCGGCACGGTCGTCGATCATCTGGGCATCGAATTTCTGGAGATGACACCGGACATGTTGAGTGCGCGCATGCCGGTCGATACCCGCACCAAGCAACCTGCCGGCATCCTGCACGGCGGCTCATCGGTCGTGCTGGCCGAAACACTCGGCAGCGTTGCCGCCTCGCTGTGTCTGCCACCCGGGCAACGGCCGGTCGGGCTCGACATCAATGCCAACCATATCCGATCGGTCACAGAGGGCTGGGTGATCGGCGTGTGCCGGCCGATTCATATCGGCCGCACCACCCATGTGTGGCAGATCGAGATTCGCGACGAGGCGCAGCGATTGACCTGCGTCTCACGCTTTACCGTCGCTGTGCTGGGCGGCTGATCAGGCCGATGCAGGCGCCGATGCCGCGCTAGCGGCTAACGGCTAACGGCTGGCCACCGGGCCAAGGCTGGCCGCCGGTGTCAATGCCGGTGTCAGCGCGGGCGACACTGCTGTTTGCTGGGCCTTCAGGACGCGGCCGTTGTCGTAGCTCCAGCGCCGCCAGGCAGCCAGCACCAGGTTGGGATACTCGGGCCGCCCGAGGCTGCCGTTGTATCGCCCCAGCGCCCGAAAGAGATCACCGCGTTCGATATCGATGTAGTGGCGCAGAATCACGCAGCCATACCGCAGATTGGTTCGCGAATCGAAAAGACCTGCAGGTTTTCCATCACCGATTTCGCGAGTCCAGAAGGGCATGACCTGCATATAGCCGCGGGCGCCGGCGCTCGAGATGGCATGACGCCTGAAGTTGCTTTCGACCTCGATCAGGGCGAGCACCAGTTGCGGATCAAGCCCGGCGCGCTGCGCCTCGTAGCGCGCCATCTGCAAGAACTCGACGCGTTCGAGATGACTCGGCTTGTGACGCGCCGGCAGCCGCTCGGCCATACCGGACAGCCAGTCGACTTTCTCGAGACCGGAAACATAACGCGGCTCGGGCGGCGACCGATCGCGAAGCGCTGCGGCCAGCGCGCTGCGCACCGAATCGGACAGCTGCTCATTGACCTGGGCACCTGCCACGGCCGAGCCGGCTGCCAGCAGCGAGCCGGACATTGCAGCGAGCACGGCCACGCCGCGCAGCGCACGCCGGCCTGAAACGAGGATTTGAAAAATATCGCGAAGTGGTCTCAGCACGTCTGGAGCAAGTCTTTCACCGCCTGCGCAGCCCCGGCCAGCGGCGCCAGTGTCGTGGACATGCCCCGGCGAACCGTCAGTTCGACCTGGCCGTCCTTGAGACCGCGCTCGCCGATCGTGACCCTCAGCGGTACACCGATCAGTTCCCAATCAGCGAACATCGCTCCCGGCCGCTCATCGCGGTCGTCGAGAATCACGTCAATGCCCGCCACCATGAGCTGATCGTACAGAGCGATGGCCGCGCTGCGGACGTTTTCCGAGCGCAAATAGCCTAACGGCGTAATCACGACCTCGAACGGTGCGATCGACTTAGGCCAGACGATGCCTTTGTCGTCATATCTCTGCTCGATCGCGGCCGCGGGCAGGCGGGTCACACCGATGCCATAGCAGCCCATCTCGATCGGCTTGGACTTGCCGTCTTCGTCGACAAAGACCGCATTCATTGCAGACGAATACTTGGTGCCGAGATAGAACACATGCCCGACCTCGATACCGCGCTGGATCGACAGCCTGCCGCGACCATCGGGAGAGGGGTCGCCCTCGACCACATTACGCAGATCGGCCAGCACGACCGCCCCCTCACCTGGCACCGGCAGATCGCGACCCCAGTTGACGCCGGTGTAGTGATGGTCGATCTGATTGGCGCCGCACACAAAGTCGCTCATGTTGGCGACCGTGCGATCGACCACCAGATGCACCGGCCTGACGGTTGCGATCGGCCCCAGATAACCCGGCAAACAGCCGAAATGCGAGACGATCTCGGCCTCGGTGGCAAAGCGGAAACCCGCCAGACCCGGCACCTTGCCGGCCTTGATTTCGTTGAGCTCATGGTCGCCCCGGATCAGGAGCAACCAGACCTTCGTGCCGATGATCCGGGCAGCAGCACCCGAATCGTCGCCGTCTTTCACAGGCTCGCGCTCATCGACCGCCAGCACCAGCGACTTGACCGTACGCTCGAGCGGTACCCCGAGGAGCTCGGCCACGTCTTCGCAGCGCGCCTTGCCGGGCGTGGGAGTGCATGTCAGCGCCTGCGCAGGCGCGGCGCGCGCGGCAAGCAGCGGCAGCGCCTCGGCCAGTTCGACGTTGGCGGCATAGTCGGATTCGGGGCACCAGGCGATCGCATCCTCGCCGGTCGCGGCGATCACCTGAAACTCGTGGCTCGCCGAGCCGCCGATTGCGCCGGTGTCGGCTGCAACCGCCCTGAACGCCAGCCCCAGCCGATCGAAGATGCGACCGTAAGCATCGAACATGACCTGATAACTCGCCAGTGCCGAATCGCGGTCGCGATCGAAGGAATAGGCATCCTTCATCGTGAATTCACGTCCGCGCATCACACCGAAGCGCGGCCGGCGCTCGTCGCGAAACTTGGTCTGGATGTGATAGAAATTTTTCGGCATCTGCCGGTAGCTGCGCAGTTCCTGGCGTGCCACGTCGGTGATCACCTCTTCCGAGGTCGGCTGCACGATGAAATCGCGGCCATGCCGATCCTTGACGCGCAGCAGTTCGGGGCCGTACTGCTCCCATCGCCCCGACTCCTGCCAGAGTTCTGCCGGCTGAATGACCGGCATCAGCAGTTCGATCGCGCCGGCACGGTCCATTTCATCGCGAATGATCGCCTCGACCTTGCGGATGACCCGCAGCCCCATCGGCATGTAGGTGTAGACCCCACCGGCCAGTCGCTTGATCATGCCGGCCCGCATCATTAGCCGATGGCTGACCACTTCGGCATCGGCGGGGGCTTCTTTCAGGGTCGAGATCAGAAACTGGGAGGATTTCATGGCGTGAATTGGGGGCGCGACGACTGCGCTTCATCGATATAATCGATCCGAGTTTAAGGGATCAGGGGCTCGACCATGCTGGACAAGGATGGCTATCGCCCAAATGTCGGGATCATTCTCGTCAATCAGCGCGACGAAGTGTTCTGGGGTAAACGCATTCGAGAGCATGCGTGGCAGTTTCCTCAGGGCGGCATCCAGCGCGGCGAAACGCCCGAACAGGCGATGTATCGCGAGCTCCACGAAGAAGTCGGGCTAAGGCCCGAACACGTTCGCATTCTGGGTCGCACCCGCGACTGGTTGCGCTACGACGTTCCCAGAACCTGGATCCGTCGCGACTATCGCAGCCACTACCGCGGACAGAAGCAGATCTGGTTCCTGCTGCGACTGGCCGGCCACGACTCCGACGTGAACTTGCGTGCCTCGGAGCATCCCGAGTTCGACGCCTGGCGCTGGCACGACTTCTGGATTCCCCTCGACACGGTCATCGAATTCAAGCGGGATGTCTATGAGCGCGCTCTGACCGAACTCTCACGCCATCTTTTCGGACGCGGCGATCCGTCGCTTCGCTACCCGAGGTCGGTGCGCCCGAGCCACTCGCACGACCTCTCGACGACCGATGTCGACACCGCGGTCGCGCGACCTGCGGGCGAGGCCGATACCGCTGCCGTCCCGCATCCGCCCGAAGCCTCCTGATTCTTCCCGCCCCGATGATCGGGGCTCAGGGCCTGGCGTGCGTCAGACAGGCGTGACCAGCCCCTTGCCGGCAAACCAGGCCTCAAGGTTGTCCAGCACCAGCCCGCCCATCGCATCGCGGGTGCCGCGCGTGGCGCTGGCCTGATGCGGCTGCAGCACCACCTGTGGCAGAGCGATCAGCTCGGCGGGCACGTGGGGCTCGTTATCGAAGACATCGAGTCCGGCGCCGGCCAGTCCACCCGAACCCAGCAGCGAAATCAGCGCAGCCTGATCGACCACCGACCCGCGGGCAATATTGATGAAATGCCCGTCCGGGCCCAGCGCCTCGAGTACCTCCCGACTGACCAGTCCGCGGGTTGCTTCACCTCCCGGGCTTGCCGCAATCAGCACATCGGCCCATTGCGCAAGCTCGATCAGCTCAGGGTAATAGGGCCAGTCGACCGGCTTGCGGTTAGGGCCGTGGTAAGCGATTTGCGTGCGAAACGCGGTGCAGCGCAGCGCGATCGCCGCGCCGATCCGACCCAGGCCGACGATGCCGACGCGCAGCCCCGCCAGCCCCCGGTTGATCGGCATCGGACCGCGCGAGACCCAGTGTCCTTCGCGCACCCACCGGTCGCCGGCCACCACCTGACGCAGCGACGCGAGCAACAGGGCAATTGCGAGATCGGCCACATCGTCGGTCAGCACGTCGGGGGTGTTGGTAACCGCGATGCCATGCGACTTGCAATAGGCCAGGTCGATCGCGTCGACGCCGACACCGAAGCAGGCGACCAGCTTGAGCCCCGGGAGCGCCGCCATCGTGGCCGCATCGATGCCCCGGCCCCCGGTGGTCACCGCCACTTCGCAGTGCCCGGCGAGCGATGCCAGCAACGCGGCCTTGTCGGTTGCCTTGTAGAGGTGATGAACCTGGTAGCGCTCCTCGAGCCGACGTTGTGTGGGTTCGTGAAGCGCGCTGAGCAGCAGAACAGGATCGGACATAAGGCAGCCTCGAGCCTGATCAGGCGTATTTGACGATGAGCTGACGCTGCTCGCCCAGGCCATGGATGCCGAGTGTCACGACATCGCCTGCCTTGAGGAACTGCGGCGGCTTCATGCCGGTGCCCACACCAGGCGGCGTGCCGGTGGTGATGATGTCGCCCGGATTGAGCGTGAAGATGCCGCTGACATACGCCACCAGCGTCGCGCAGTCGAAGATCATGGTTTTGGTGTTGCCGCGCTGACGCGACTGGCCATTGACATCGAGCCACATGTCGAGCCGACCGGGGTTGCCGACCTCATCGGCGGTGACCAGCCAGGGGCCGATCGGGCCGAAGGTATCGAAGCCCTTGCCCTTGTCCCAGGTCGGGCCGCGCTCGGTCTGCCAGTGGCGCTCCGACACATCATTGACCACGCAATAACCGGCGACATACGACAACGCATCTTTCTTGGTGACATTGCGCGCACGCGTCCCGATCACGATGCCGAGCTCGACTTCCCAGTCGGTTTTTTTCGAACCCTTCGGCAGCATCACATTATCGTTGCCACCCTGCATGCTGGAGAGTGTCTTGTGAAAGACGATCGGCTCCTTGGGAATCGGGTTGCCGGTCTCGGCCGCATGGTCGGAATAATTCAGTCCGATCGCCACGAATTTGCTGGCGCCTGAAAAGGGAATGCCCAGACGCGGCTTGCCGCGTAC
The DNA here is from genome assembly GCA_026399875.1 of Burkholderiales bacterium. Taxonomy (GTDB): domain Bacteria; phylum Pseudomonadota; class Gammaproteobacteria; order Burkholderiales; family Burkholderiaceae_E; genus UBA4615. Next base: position 44,282 of record JAPLQF010000007.1, read on the forward strand.
TGCCGGCAGCGACGCAGGCTTGACGCGTGCGAGCTTCGCGAGCGATTTGGGCGCGAGCTGCGCCGGCCCGATATCGGGAACGACGCCAGACAGATCGCGAAGGATGCCGTCGGCATCGATGAGACCGGGTTTTTCCTTGCCGGGATTGCCGTAACGCACGAGCTTCATGAACATGTCTCCAGATGAGTGATCAGATCATGGCCCCGCCGTCCACGATGAACGGCTGGCCGGTGGCAAACTTTGATTCGTCGCTGGCGAGATAGACCGCAATCGGGGCAATCTCTTCGGCGGTAGCCAGCCGGCCCATCGGCTGGCGGGCGATGAACATCTTGCGGGCTTCGACAGGATCGTCGAAGGCATTGATGCGATCGCCAAGGCTCGGCGTATCGACCGTGCCGGGGCAGATGCAGTTGCAGCGGATCCCGCGACCGACATAGTCGGCAGCCACCGACTTGGTCAGTCCGATGACCGCGGCCTTGCTTGCACCATAAGCAAAGCGATTGGTGAAACCCTTCAGAGACGAGCACATCGACGCCATATTGATGATCGAGCCGCCGCCCTGCGCCAGCATGCCGGGCAATGCCGCAGCGATCGTCTTCCATTGCGCGCGGACATTGAGATTGAAGCTCAGGTCCCAGTCGGCATCGGTGCATTGCTCGAGCCCGCCCTGATGAACCCAGCCGGCGCAGTTGAAGAGCACATCGAGCGGCTGGGCACCGATCACTTCGGCAACCTGCGCATCGTTGAGCACATCGAGCACCAGGGCACGCACGCCGGTGACCCCGGCATAAGCACCGAGCAAGGCCGGATTCACATCGGTGGCAATGACCTGCGCACCTTCGGCCGCCATTTGCAGCACGCTTGCCCGACCGATACCCTGCCCTGCGGCAGTAACCAGAATCCGCTTGCCCTGCAACCGTGTACCCATCGTCTCGCTCCGTGTCGCAATGATCAGTCTGTTCGCGAATTGTTCGCGAATGATAGCGTCCCGACTTCAGTTACCGACTTCAGTTACCGACTTCAGTTACCGACTTCAGGGCTCGACGATGTTGAAGCCGAAGTCGAAGACATCGAGGCTGGCAAACAACTGACGCATGGCCTCGCGATTGCCTTCGACCTTCAGTCGACCGTCATCGAGGGCCGCGAGAAAATCGCTGCCCGACTCGACAATGGCCACCAGCGTCGGCCGATCGAGCGTCAGCACCGCGTCGGCTGACGCCTCATGCGAACCGGCCAGCGCGGTCAGCGCGCCGTGGCGCAGGGTGACCCGATGCCGCGATTTCTCGTCGCTCATCACCCAGTCGAAGCAAAGCCGCATCGCGTCAACCTTCGGCCCGTTGACCCTGATCGCCATGTGCTGCAAATAGCGGTCGATCGGCAGCGAAGCCAGCATCCCGACCGCTCCAAGGATCGGTCTTGGCACACGCGGCTTGCTCGGATCGCGACGGATTTCCATGGCACCGAGCAGATAGGCATTTCGCCAGGTCGACGACTCGGCCTGATAGCCAAGCTGCTCCATCGCATCGGCCAGCAGCTCGCGCCCCGGCACGAAGTCGGGTTGCGCAAAGACCAGGTGATGCATGGCCTGGGTCACCCAGCGGAACTCGCCGCGCTCGAAGTCGGCGCGCGCCTTGCGCAGCAGCTCATCGGCACCGCCCATGTACTCGACATAACGACGCCCTTCCTCGACCGGAGTCAGGGGATTGAGGTTGACCGGATTGCCGTCGTAGGGCCCCATGTAGTGCGCATAGATCGCATTGACGTTGTGTGCGACCGCGCCGTAATAGCCGCGGGTATGCCAGCGCTGCGACAGTGCATTGGGCAGCATCAGTTCGGCGGCGATCTCGCGTGGCGTCAGGCCATGGTTCATGAGGCGCACCGTCTGGTCGTGCAGATAGCGGTACATGTCGCGTTGATCGGCGACGAACTCGGCAGCACGAGCCTGCCCCCACACCGGCCAGTGATGCTGGGCATAGACCACATCGACATGGGGCAGGTATTCAGCCAGCGCCTGATCGAGGTACTGGCTCCAGGCCAGCGCATCGCGGGTCTTGGCACCGCGGATAGGGCACAGGTTGTGCATCAGCTGACAGGCGTTCTCCGCCAGATTCAGCACGCGCAGACCCGGAAAAAACAGGTGCATCTCAGCCGGCGCCTCGGAGCCCGGCGTGAGCTGGAAGACGATCTCGACGCCATCGATCACATGGCGCTCGCGTGGCTGCGCGATCAGGACGGTCGGCTCGATCAACGCCATTCGCCCGGTGCCGGTGACTTTGCCAAGGCCACTGTCGACATAGCCGCGCGGGCCGGGGGGCAAGGGGCCGCCGAACTGGAAGGCCGCACGGCGCATCATCGGCACGCCGGTGAGGACCGACTCGTCGACCAGCGCATCCATGAAGCCTGCGGGTGCAATGACCGGCACCTTGCCCGAGACTGCATCCTTCTCGTCAACCACGCCTCGCGCGCCACCGCAGTGATCGTTGTGGCTGTGCGTGTAGATCAGTGCCACCACCGGCCTGTCTCCGCGATGCTGCCGATAAAGCGCCAGCGCAGCCTTCGCAGCTTCCCCGAAGGTCAAAGGATCGATCACGATCACACCGGTATCACCCTCGACGAAGGTGATGTTGGCGATATCAAACCCGCGCACCTGAAAGGTTCGATCGGTGACCTGGAAAAGACCGTGGTTGGTATTGAGCCGGGCAAGGCGCCACAGGCTCGGGTTGACCGAACCGGGCGCATCTTCCTGGTCGAGAAAGGCCAGCTTGGCCATGCTTGAGACCACCGCACCGCGCGCGTTCAGCACCTGCGCATCGGGGATCGTGCCGATGAAACCGCGTCGGGCATCATCGAAATCGGCTCGGTCAGAAAAGTTGAGGCCCGCGCGAAACGCATCCTGAAGGCGCAGGGTTTCGGCATGGGGTGGCTTGGTCGGATCAACGGGAGACGGCTTTGCAGTGTCTGTGCTCATCGCTTGAACCTCGGTGCACGTTTCTCGAGGAAGGCCGCGACCCCTTCGCGGGCATTGGGGCTGTCGAATTCGGCGCGAACGAAATGGTCCTCGACTGCAAGGCCGGCGTCGGTCACCTGCGGACCGGCCGCGGCAATGCATTGCCGGATGCCATCGATGGCCGACGGGCTGAAGCCACTGACCTCGCGCCCGAAAGCCATGGCCTGCTCGATCAGGCCGGGCTGCGGCGCGGCGATGCGATGGATCAGGCCGATGGCATGGGCCTCGGCCGTCTCGACCGGCCGGCCGGTCAGCATCAGCTCGGTGGCGCGCGCCGGCCCCACGATGGCTGGCAGGAACTGTGTGCCGGCATAGGCGGGCAGCAGCCCGAGCTTGATCTCGGGCAAGGACATCTTCACGTGGGGGGCCGCAATCCGCAGCATGCAGGACATGGCGAGCTCGAGTCCGCCGCCATAGGCCAGGCCGTTCATGGCCGCCACAGAAATCAGGCGCGAGCGCGACAGGCGCACAAGCAGGGCGCGTGCCATCGAGGTCTTGGCCGCCCGCTGCTCGGCGGTCAGCCCTTGCAGTTCACCGAGGTCGGTGCCGGCGCAAAAGGCCCGGTCGTCGCGGCCGGTGACGACCAGCAAGGGCAGTCGGCGGGCCTCAAGATCATCAATGCAGGACTCCAGGCCAAGAAGCACGGCCTTGGTGATGGCATTGAGCTTGGTGGGTCGTTCGATACGGAAAATCGCGCCGTCTTCGAGCGGCTCGATGCTGAACGCGGGTGCGGACGATGTCATCGCGAAGGTCTCCTGGCTTGTTCTGGGATCGACACAGGATAATCCCTCAGCCTTCCGGGTCAGCACCAAACAGAAATGACGGCCAATTTCGCAAACATGACACCTTGCGGGTGGATAAGAACTGATGCTCGCATTAAGCTGCCTTCTCGTTTGAAGGCTCCTGGCGCTTTCGAACACAACACGAGACTCTTCGCGTGACCCAACAGCAGTTGCCATCTTCCGCAAACTGGTTCCTGGCCAGCGTCGTCACTTATATGGTCCCCAACGGGATCCAGATGGTAATGCTGTCCTACCTGATGGCGATCGAGTTCAAGCAGCCGGCGGACAGTTTCGGTGTCACCCAGATGGTCGGACAGTTGCCGCTGCTGCTGTTTCTGCTGATAGGCGGATGGGTGGCCGATCGAGTCGACATCCGACGCTGGCTGATGACGCTGCAGGGCATCGGCATGATCATGCCGCTCGTGCTCGCCTTTCTGCTTTCGCGAGGCGCCGCCTCCGAGGCAAGCATCCTGCTCTATGCGGTGGTCTGGGGTGTCATCGGGGCGTTTTCGCTGCCAGCCCGCGACGGCTTGCTCAGGCGGGTCGCCGGAACCAATGTGCAAAAGATGGTCGGGCTCGCGATCGGCATGCAGTATGCCGCGCAGATGATCGGACAGGCCTTTGCCGGACAGGCGGCGCGCGTGGGTACGGTCACCGTGCTGCTGCTCCAGGCAACAATCGCAGCGGCGGGTATCTTCGTGGCCTCGCGCCTGCCGGGCGGACGGACGCCCAAGTCGGCTTCAAAAGGCTCTCTCTTGGCCGAGTTTGGCGCAGGTCTGTCCATCATCGCCAGGACACCTGTCCTGCGCGCCAACTACCTGGTGAGCACCGGGATGGGGGTGTTTTTCGGCGGGGTGCTTCTGGTGTTCTTGCCGCTGGCCGTGCGTGACCTTTATAACGGCAACGCTCAGGATATCGCCACGGCCTATGTGATGTTCGCAGCCGGCACGCTGATGAGCATCGCCGCGCTCACACGATTCGGCGGCTCGCGCCAACCGGGGCGCGCTTTGCTGATCACCCAATTCACCGCTTGCGCGACACTGGTGCCAATCGGTCTTGGCGTCTCCTTGTGGGCGTTTTACCTTTGCATCTTCCTCTGGGGCCTGAGCCTGGGCGTGGGCATGACGATGAGCCGCACGATCATGCAGGAGCAGGCGCCGGCCAGCTACCAGTCGCGCATCATGGCGGCTCTCACACTGATGACCACCGGCGGCGGCCCGCTCGGAGCACTGATCACCGGACAGGCGATCGCCGCAATCGGCGTGCAAGGTGCGGTGCTGGTGCCGATCCTCGGCGTGCTCGCCTGCACGGCGGCATCGCTCTTCACGTATTCGATGATCGACCTCGATTCGCGCAGCCACGCCTGAGGATCAGGTCTCGAAAATCGCCTCCGGCAGCAGGGCACTCACGCACACATTCGGCAGGTCAACCGCATTGCTGATGCGCAGATCGACCGCCAGCGAACAGATCACATAGGCCTGCTCGCGACTGAAGCCGCGCTCACCCAGCAGCGCGATCATCTCGAGCAGCGCATTGCGGGCAGCCAGAGTCAGGTCCTCGCATTCCTGGGTACCGTCATCGCGAATCGGCAGCCCGGTGGTGGCCACGAAGTTGTGCGGCGCAGCCCATTGCGGCGGCGCGAAATAGCCCGGGTGCGAAAAGCGCGGAAAGCGCATCTTTCTGCGCGTGGCTTCGCCCGGCAGCAGCCGAAAGCGGACCACTCCGCTCGCGCCCATCTCGATGGCGGTGATGCAGCATTCGGAATCGCCCTGCGCATAGTGGGCATCGCCCATCGAAAACAGCGCGCCGGCCACGCCCACCGGCAACTGCAGCCGGGCGCCGCGGGTGAGCTGACGGATATCGGCGTTGCCGCCGTTTTCGCGCGGCGGCATGGTGCGAAGCCCGGTACTCGCAATCGGCTCGCGTGCCGGCACGGCATCCTGCGCATCGGGCAGCAGGGCGATGCCGCCCCGTCGCACCAGATCGGCTTCACGGGCGCTCCAGGCGAGCATCTGCTGGTGCGAGGGCGCCACACCGGCCGTGCCCATGAAGATGCCTTCCGGAATGCGCACGCCCGGAATCTGCGCCGAGCGCGCAAAGCCGTTATCCACCTCCCAGTGCGCCAGAAAACGCGCATCGAAGATTTCCCGCAGAAAACCGGCGCCCGGGCGGATCACGGTCCAGCCATGGCGTTGCGCGGTCAGCTCGACGAACTCCACTTCAAGCACGTCGCCAGGCTGCGCGCCCTTTACGAAGACCGGCCCGGTGAGCGGATGCCCGGCCTTCTTGTCGTGGCTGGCCAGGTCGTCGAAGCTCATGCCGGGCTTGACCTGCCCGTCGGAGGCATCTCGGGTTTCGAGCAGAACATCCTCGCCCGGGGCGACCTCGATGATCGGTTCGATATCGGGATGCCAGCGGTTATGGCCGGTGCCAGGGTCGTCGCGCAGGCGCCGGTTGCGATCGATGCGAATGGATTTCATCAGAACACGATAACCGAATCGCAGCCCGGGCAGACCGCCAGACCGCTCAGGCACAATCGAGGGTTGGCGGACAAGGCTTGACCCCGGGCCGCTCGCTGCTTACCGACCGGCCATGACCCTGCTGCCAGCCCGCGCTGCCTCCATCCACCGCCAGAACCTCGCCTTGCACGCATGAGCGACGCACTCGATCAGCGTGTCGTGACACGCATCGTTGGTCTGCTCTCGCTCGGCGGCTTTGCCAGCAGCGCGGCCATGCGGGTCTGCGATCCGATGCTGCCGCGCTTTGCCGACGACTTTCAGGCCAGCCTGGCGGCTGTGGCCAGCGTCAATACCGGCTTTGCGATCAGCTACGGACTGCTGCAGCTTGGCATCGGTCCGCTCGGTGATCGGCTGGGCAAGTTTCGAGTCATCACCGCCGCGATGATGCTGGCGGCGCTTGCCTCGATTGCCTGCGCGCTGGCGCCCAGTCTGCATGGGCTGGTGGCCGCACGCGTGATGGCGGGTGGCATGGGGGGCGCCATCATTCCGGTCGCCTTTGCCTGGATCGGCGATCAGGTGCCCTATGAGGCGCGGCAATCGGTGCTGGCCCGCGTGATGAGCGGCAGCCTGATCGGGGTGATCTGCGGACAGCTGATCGGCGGGATCTGCGTCGACACCGTCGGTTGGCGATGGGCCTTCGTCGTGCTGGCTGCACTCTTTGGCATCGTCGCCATCCTGATGCGCGCCAGTCCGGCCGCCCGCCTGAGACCCGCGCCGGCGATGGCCGCCGGCGACGCCGGTCTGCGGTCGGTACTGCGCAACTATGCCTCGATCGCACGCCCGACGTGGTCCAGGATGATCCTGGGCGCAGTGATGATCGAGGCCCTGATCATGTACGGCGGCCTGTCGTTCATTCCGACCACCCTGCACGATCGCTTCGGCATCCCCTTATGGCAGGCGGCCATGATCTCGGCAGTCATGGGCGTGGGTGGCTTCGTCTATACCCTGCTGGCCGCACGGCTCATCAGCCGTCTGGGAGAACAACGACTCGTCGTGGTTGGCGGCACAATGGTCTGCGCCGGGCTGATGCTGGTGGCCGTGGCGCCCTATCCGTGGGTGGCCGCAGTCGGCACCGCTGTGCTCGGCCTGGGCTTCTATGGCTTTCACAACACCCTGCAGGTGCATGGCACGCAACTGTCGCCGACCCATCGCGGCATGGGCGTCGCGCTGTTTGCGCTGAGTCTTTTCATCGGCCAATCGATCGGGGTGTCACTGATTTCGGTCTCGGTGACCCTGATCGGATTCACGCTGTCGCTGGCAGGGGCTGCGCTGGCCTTCGGACTGCTGACGGTCTGGTTCAGCCTGGCGCTGGCACGCCATCACGCTCAGGATGCGCCACCGGTGCACTGAAACACCTGGGCCAGTGTGATGCCGTGCGGGGCAGCCAGACGCGCACCGGCTAGGATTGCTGTTTTCCCATCGAGACCGCCACCATGACCAAGCCTCATGCAAAGACCGCCGACAGCCTGCGCAGCGCACGCTGGTTCGCACCCGACGACATGCGCTCGATGGGCCATCGCTCGCGATTCATGCAGATGGGCTATGGCCCGGAGGATTGGGTCGGCAAGCCGGTGATCGCGATCGTCAACACCTGGAGCGACATCAACCAGTGCCACACCCACTTCAAGCAGCGGGTGGAGGATGTCAAACGCGGTGTGCTGCAGGCAGGTGGTTTTCCGCTAGAGCTGCCCGCCATCAGCCTGTCCGAGCCGATCGTCAAACCCACGACGATGCTCTATCGCAATTTTCTGGCGATGGAGACCGAAGAGCTGCTGCGCAGCCATCCGGTTGATGGCGCGGTGCTGATGGGCGGCTGCGACAAGACCACGCCGGGTCTTCTGATGGGCGCGTTCTCGGCCGGACTGCCCTGCATCTACCTGCCGGCCGGCCCGATGCTGCGCGGCAACTGGAAGGGCAAGACGCTCGGCTCGGGATCGGACGTCTGGAAGTACTGGGACGAGCGGCGCGCGGGCAATATCTCGGACGACGACTGGACCGAAGTGGAAGCCGGCATCGCCCGCAGCCACGGCACCTGCATGACCATGGGCACGGCCGCGACCATGATGGGCATCACCGAAGCCATCGGTCTGAGCCTGCCCGGCTCGGCGGCGATTCCGGCGGCCGATGCCAATCATCCGCGCATGAGTGCCGAATGCGGGCGGCGCGCGGTCGAGATGGTCTGGGAGGACCTCACCCCGGCGAGGCTTCTGACGCGCGATCACTTTTTGAACGGCATTGCCGCGGCGATGGCGATGGGCTGCTCGACCAACGCGATCATCCATGTGGTGGCGATGTCGCGTCGTGCCGGCTGCCCGGTCTCGCTCGACGACTTCGATGCCGCCAGCCGCAAGGTGCCGGTGATCGCCAATATCCGGCCCAGCGGCGATCGCTATCTGATGGAAGATTTCTACTACGCGGGCGGCATGCCGGCAATGCTCAAGCGCATCGAGCAGCATCTCGCCCTCACGGTGCTGACGGTCAACGGCCACTCGATCGGCGAGAACATTTCGCGGGCCGAAGTCTTCAACGACGATGTGATCCGACCGCTGTCAGACCCGATCTATGCCGAAGGCGCGCTCGCCGTGCTGCGTGGCAACCTCGCCCCGGACGGCGTGGTGATCAAGCCGAGCGCCTGCGCGCCGCACCTGCTCAAGCACACCGGACGCGCCCTGGTCTTCGACGACTATCCCGCGATGAAAAAGGCGGTCGACGACCCCGATCTCGATGTGAACGCCAACGACATCCTGGTGCTGCGCAATGCCGGCCCGCTGGGCGGCCCGGGCATGCCCGAGTGGGGCATGCTGCCGATACCGACCAAACTGGTGAAGCAGGGTGTGCGCGACATGCTGCGCCTGTCGGATGCCCGCATGAGCGGCACGAGCTACGGCGCCTGCATGCTGCACTGCTCGCCCGAGGCCTATATCGGCGGGCCGCTTGCACTGGTAAGAACCGGCGACCTGATCAGTGTCGATGTGCCGGCACGAACGATTCATCTGGAGGTGAGCGACGCCGAGCTCGCGGTGCGCCGCGCCGCCTGGACGCCGCCGCCCAAGCGCTATGAGCGCGGCTACGGCTGGATCTTCAGCAAGCACATCCTGCAGGCCGACCAGGGCTGCGACTTCGATTTTCTGGAGACCAGCTTCGGTGCGCCGGTGGCTGAGCCGGATATTTTTTGAGGCGCTTGTTCAGGCGCCGTAACCGGTCCTGAAGCGCGCGCACAGCGCATCGGCGCCGCGCATCAGCAGATTCGCGTCGGTGCCGACCGCTACGAAGAGCCCGCCCACCTCGAGGATGCGCCGCGAATCGGCTTCGACCGGCGTCAGAAAGCCCGGTGCCTTGCCGGCCGCACGGATGCGCCGCATCGCGTCTTCGATCTTCGGCCAGATCTCGGGATGATGCCCCTCGCCGGCATGACCGAAGGAGGCATGCAGATCGGCCGGCCCGATGAAGATGCCGTCGACGCCCTCAACCGCTGCAATCGCCTCGAGGTTGTCGAGGGCCTGCGCGGTCTCAACCTGCAGCAGCACGCACAGCTCACGCTCGACCACCTGCGGATAATTTTTGATGCGCCCGTAGCGCGTGGCTCGGGTCGTGCCGCCCATGCCGCGCACGCCCTTGGGCGGATAGCGGGTGTAGGACACCGCTTCGCGTGCCTGCTCGGGTGTGTCGATCATCGGAATCAGCACGGTCTGGGCGCCGATGTCGAGCACCCGCTTGAGCATCACCATGTCGTTCCAGGGCACCCGCACCACTGCCTGGGTCGGATAGGCCGCCACCGCCTGCAGCTGGGTATGGACCGACTCGAGGTCGTTGGGCGCGTGCTCCATGTCGAGCAGGATCCAGTCGAAGCCGGCACCTGCGATCAGCTCGACGGTGAGATGCGATGACAGGCTCGACCACAGGCCGATCTGCGGCTTGCCGGCGGCCAGCGCGTGCTTGAAGGCATTGATGGGCAGTTCCATGGCGTGTCTTCCTCGAAATGGATGAACCGGACCCTTGTTGGGCCCGTGTTGGCGACAGGCCGAGCCTGCATCGGGCGATGGTAACGTGAGGCCATCTCAATCGACACGCCCGCCGCCATGACCACCCTTTCACTGATCCGCAAACCGGTGCTGCGTCTTCATCCGGGCGACGATGTGGTGATCGCCGCCCGCCCGCTCGCGGCCGGCGCACGCCTGCCCGACGAAAATCTGGTGTGCACCGATCCGATTCCTGCCGGGCACAAGCTGGCCACCCGGGCTGTCGCACGCGGTGAGCCGGTGCGTCGCTACGGACAGATCATCGGATTTGCCATCGACGACATCGCAGCCGGTCAGCATGTTCATACCCACAACCTGGCCTTCGACACCTTCGAGCGCGACTATGCGGTCGGTGTCGATGTGAAGCCCACCCCGAGCGTGAGCGAGCCGGCCACTTTCATGGGCTATCTGCGACCCGATGGCCGGGTGGCGACGCGCAACTACATCGGTGTGATCTCGACCGTGAACTGCTCGGCGAGTGTCTCGAAATTTGTCGCCGCGCATTTCACGCCGGAGCGGCTTGCGGCCTGGCCGAATGTCGACGGCATTGTGCCGATCACCCACAGCGTGGGCTGCGGCATGGACTCCAACGGCAAGGGCATGGACCTGCTGCGCCGAACCATCGCCGGCTATGTGCGGCATGCCAATTTCGCGGGCGTGGTGATCATCGGACTGGGCTGCGAAGCCAATCAGATGGACGCGCTCTTTGCCGCGCAGCAGCTCGACGAATCGCCACTGCTCAAGCCCCTGGTGATCCAGACCGAAGGCGGCACGCGCAAGACCGTCGCTGCTGCGATTGCCGCGGTCGAATCGATGCTGCCGCAGGCCAATGCGCTGCAGCGCACCCGGGTGCCTGCGAGCCATCTCACCATCGGCCTGCAATGCGGCGGCTCGGACGGCTACTCGGGCATCACCGCCAACCCGGCGCTTGGCGCGGCCTGCGACCTGCTGGTGGCACACGGCGGCACGGTCATCCTGTCGGAAACCCCGGAAATCTATGGGGCCGAGCATCTGCTCACCCGACGCGCAGTGTCGCAGGCGGTGGCCGACAAGCTGATCGCGCGCATCCGCTGGTGGGAGTCGTACTGCGAGCGCAACGATGGCAGCATGGACAACAACCCCTCACCCGGCAACAAGGCCGGCGGTCTGACCACCATCCTCGAGAAGTCGCTGGGCGCGGTGGCCAAGGGCGGCACCACCAATCTGGTCGATGTGTTCGAGTACGCCGAGCCGGTCAGCACAAAGGGCTTCGTCTACATGGATACCCCGGGCTATGACCCGGTATCGGCCACCGGCCAGGTCGCGGGCGGCGCAAATCTGGTCTGCTTTACCACCGGACGTGGTTCGGTCTATGGCTGCCGGCCGAGCCCGTCGATCAAGCTCGCGACCAACAGCGTGCTCTACGAACGCATGTCAGACGACATGGACATCAACTGCGGCGGGATCATCGATGGGACGGTCACCGTCCAGGAAAAAGGCCGCGAGATCTTCGAGACGATCCTGCGTGTGGCCTCGGGGCAGGCGAGCCGCAGCGAGGCGCTCGGCATGGGACAGGAGGAGTTCGTGCCCTGGTATCTCGGGGCGGTGATGTGAGTTCAACCTGAGGTCGAGCAGCCGCATGCGCGGGGTCAGGGCGGCAGCACAGCCTCGCCCTCGTCTGCCAGTGGGAGGTCGATGACCATGCAGATGCCCTGACCGGTCGATCCGGTCACGATGCTCACCGAGCCCTCGTGCGCCCGGACGATCTCGGCCACGATCGCCAGGCCCAGTCCGATGCCGGGCGATCGGTCGGCGGCGGCGTCGGTGGCACGCCCGCGATTGAAACGCTCGAGCACACGGCGGCGATCCTGCTGGGCAATGCCCGGTCCATTGTCATCGATGCGGACCTGGGCAGTGTGCTCGCCGCTCATTGACACATTCAGCGCCACACTGACCGTCAGGTGCGCACCGCGCCCGGCGTACTTGATCGCGTTGTCGAGCAGGTTGTGGATGGCCTCGGCAAAGAGATCCGGGTCGCCACTGACCATGATCGGTGCACCCCCCTCCTGCGGACCGCCCTGAAAACCGATATCGATCCCGGCGGCAAGCGCCTGTGGCACCCATCGGGTGGCCGCATCGAACACTGTGGCACGCAGATCGAATCGAACCGGCTCACCGACCCGCGCGCTCGGCTCGGCGCGGGCCAGCGTGAGCAACTGGCTGGACAGGCGCACCGCGCGATTGGCAGCCCGCTGCACCTCGATCACCAGCGGACGAAGTCGTTGCGGATCGGACTCACGCGCCGCCTCGTCGGCATGCAGCTTCAGCGCAGTGAGCGGCGTGCGCAGCTGGTGGGCGGCGTCGGCGATAAAGTGCCGCTGCGCGGCGAGCGCATCGCGCAGCCTCAGCAGCAGATCGTTCATGGCCTGGGTGAGCGGCGCCACCTCGGCCGGCAGAGCACGGTCATCGATCGGCTCGAGCGAATGATGGGTCTGAACCTCGAGCGCCTGGGCGAGTTGGCCGATCGGCGACAGCGCGCGGCGCAGTGAATACCAGATCACCCCGCCGGCCAGCAGCACCAGCGCAATCTGCGGCAGCAGCACGCTCAACAGCAGTTCGGCGGCCAGTGACTGGCGCTTGCGCAATGTCTCGGCCACCCTGACCTCGATCGGCTCGTCGGCACCCTCGAGACGCATCGAGACGCTTGCCACGCGGACCCTTGCGCCCGACAGCCAACCGCCATACATCGATGCCTGTCTCAAGCGCTGCACGCCGGTCGAGGGCGCGGCAGGCAGCAAGGGATAGCCGGCGATATGTCCGGAGCGAAGCCCCCTCACTTCATACCAGGTAGTGTCGTCATTATCCCACTGCAGGATCTGACGGGCGGCCTCGGGCAGATCGAGCGAGGGCGTGCCGCGCGACAGCGTGACCCGCTGAGCAAGCGCTTCGGCGGAATCGACCAGCCAGCGGTCGTGAACCAGGTCGGCATAGTGGCGTGCACCGAGATACGACAAGGTGCCAGACACCGCAAAGAGCGCCAGCAGCGGCGGCAGCAGGCGGCTGAGCAACTGCGAGCGCAGGCTGACCGCCGCACGCTTCACCACTTTGGCCGCGGGGATGGTGGCATCAGCCATCGCGTTGCCTCAACAGATAGCCGAAGCCGCGCACGGTGTGGACCTCAGCGCCGGTGGACTCGAGCTTGCGGCGCAGCCGGTGGACGATGACCTCGACCGTGGCATCGGACAGATCCATCGCCGAGGTGTCGGCAGCAGCAAGCTCCTGCAGGACCGCCGACTTGCTGATCACCCGCCCGGCACGACGCAGAAGCACCGACAGGACGCCGGCCTCGCGCGGCGACAACTCGAGCATGTCGTCATCGAGCCTGACCCCGGCTTCGTCGGCATGCAGGCTCAGACGCCCGCAGCGCAGCACGCGCGAAGCGCTCGCCGCGGGCTTGCCGCGGCGCAGCAAAGCGCGGATCCGGGCTTCGAGCTCGACCATGTCGAAGGGCTTGACGAGGTAATCATCGGCACCGGCATCCAGACCGAGCACACGGTCGCGGACATCGTCGCGGGCAGTCAGCAGCAGTACCGGCAAATCGCTGCCACGCGCGCGCAGGGCGCGAAGCACCTCGATGCCATCGCGACCAGGCAATCCGATGTCGAGCACTGCCAGATCGAAGCCGGCGGCTTTGAGAGCCTCGTCGGCCTCGTCGCCACGTGTCACCCAATCGGCCTGAACGCCGGCACGCGCCATCGCGCGCAGCACCGCGTTGGCAATCTGGGGATCATCTTCGGCAAGCAGCAGTTTCATGGCGTTCTGACAGCGGTTCGTCGGAGGGTCGGCGCCACTGCAAGGGCTTTGAAAGACTGCCAGCCCATTCTCGGCGTCTTTCCCGATTCTGATCCGAAGGATGATGACACCATTGGTTCTCGTGCAGGCGACAGTTCGCATATCGGCGCTTGCACTGATGCTTCTGTTCGCAGCGGCGGTGTTGCTGCCGGGACAGGCCACAGCGCAGGTTCAATCCGCAGCGCCCCTCGTCAGCCCGACACCGGCGGTGACGGACGCACCGTTGCTCGACTGCGCCGCACTGCCACGCCCGGACCTCGACTGGCCCCTTGCCCAGCAGCGACTCGCCCAGTGCAATCGGGATGTCCGGCTCGCGCTGCAATCGCTCAGAGCCGCCCAGGCCGATGTTCAGATCGCCGGACAAAGACCCAATCCGACCCTGTCAACCGGCGTGGGCCAGTACAGCACCACGGTGGGCGCCGGCGCGGGAGGCCCCTTCGACAAACAGGTCGACTGGCTGGCACGCATCGACCAGCCGATCGAACGCGGCAACAAGCGCGACCTGCGGGTTCAGGCCGCCAGCCAGAGCCTGCGGGCCGCCGGCTGGAGCGCGGCCGACATGCTGCGCCAGCAGCAACTCGCGCTGGCCAACGCCTGGATCGATCTGTGGGGCGCACAGGAAAAATCGCGTCTCCAGCGCGAACTCACTGCGCTCTACCGCAATACCTACGACTCGGCTCAGCGGCGTCTGAAGGCGGGCGATATCGCGGCCAGCGACGTCGCCCGCATCGACCTTGATCTGCAGCGTGCCGAGACCGACCGCATCGCCGCCAACAGCGAGCTGATCCGCGCGAGATTCGTCATGGCGTCCCTGCTCGCAATGGAGCCTCAGGCGCCGCAGTTGAAAGCCGCCTCGCCCTGGCCCGCCTCGGAGCCTGCCATCTCGACCATTGTTCCTTTGGGCGAGGCCGAACGGCCCGACCTGCAGGCGGCACGAGCCCAGCAGGCGGCCGCCGATTCACAGGCCGAACTCGCGCGCAGTCTGCAGACCCGCGATATCTCGATCGGACTGCAGGTCGATCGGTTTGCGCCGCCGACCGGCTTCGGCACGACGCTGGGCGCTTATGTCTCGATTCCGCTCTTTACCAACCATCGCTATGAAGGCGAACTCGCGCGCGCCGAAGCCGATCGCGATTTCGCAGCCGCCGCCCGCGCTCGGCTGGAGCAGCAGGCCAGAGCCGATCAGCAGCGCTTGCTTGAAGCAAGGCTCGGCGCGCGTCTGCGCCGCGAGCGACTCGAGCGCGAGGCACTCCCAGTGGCCGAGAAGGTCGCCGCAAATGCCGAACTCGCCTACCGCAAAGGCGCGGGTACGGTGCTCGAGCTGATCGATGCCCTGCGCCAGTTGCGCTCACTTCAGCTCGAAGCACTCGCCGTGCGGCTCGACGAAGACCGCGCCGATGCCGCCGCGCGGGCCGAGATGCTCACCGCGACTGCGGCGGCCGATCCGATCTTCGGCGAATCGCTTCGGCTCTTACCGCCGCAAACCGTCAGTGTGAAATGAGCGACCGATGAGCGTCCCCATTAGCCTCAAACCTTCGACCCGCCGGCGCAGCGCCACCTCGGCCGCACTGCTGATTGCCGGTGTTCTCACATCGGGTGCCTGGCTGACCGGTTGCGATCGGACCCCCGATGCGCCGCCGGCGCATCGGGGCCCGACCATCAGCGGCGACACCGTCCGGTTCACCGGCCGGGTCGACGGCATCCGCAGCGAAGTTGTGCAGGACGCAGGCGACATCGCCCTGACCCTCCCAGGTCGCCTGATCTGGGATGAAGACCGGACCGTCCGCGTGCAGGCGCCGTTTGCAGGCCGGGTGGTGCGCCCGCTGGTCACCGCGGGCGACACCGTCGCCATGGGGCAGCCGCTGGCCGAGATGGCCTCGGCCGAATTCGGCACCGCCGTGGCGCAAGCACGCAGCGCCGACAACGACCTGCAACTGGCCGGCGACAATCTCAAACGGCTGCGCGAGCTCCATGAGGCCGGTGTCGTTTCCCAAAAAGACCTGCGCCAGGCCGAGGCCGATGATGCCGGCAAGCGGATCGAACGCGATCGGGCCCAGACCCGCCTGAAGCAGATCGGCGCCGGCAGCGGCCCCAACTTCGTGCTGCGCTCGCCGATCTCCGGAGTCGTGGTCGAGCGCTCGGTCAATGCCGGGCAGGAGTTTCGTCCCGACAGCGGTGGAGCACCGCTCTTTGTCATCACCGACCCGGCCAGACTGTGGGTGCGGCTCGATGCCACCGAATCCGAGCTGCCGCGCCTTGCCGGCGTCAAGCGCGGCACCACCCTCACGCTCGTGACGCCGGCCTATCCCGACCGACGCTTTACCGGCACGCTCGCGGTGATCGGCGACTCGATCGACCCGGAGTCACGCACCTTCAGGCTGCGCGGCAACGTCCCCAACCCCGACCGCCTGCTCAAGGGCGAGATGTTCGTCAATGCCAGTTTCCCGGTGGCCGAAGGCGAAACCCCCGGCCGAGTGACCAATGTCGCCGCGAGTGCGGTACTGCTGGTCGACGGCAAACGGTATGTGTTCGTGGCCGACCCCGACGGTGGGTTCACCCGGATCGAAGTCAAGGTTGCTCGCGAGATGGTGAGCCGGACCGCGGTGCAGGGCCTGGCCGCGAATCAGAAAGTCGTGGTCGAAGGCAGCCTCTTTTTGCAGCAGATCCTGGCCGGGGCGAAATTGCCCGCGCCACGCGCGTCAGGCACATCGACTCAGGCAGCAACGACACGCGAGGCACGCCCGTGATCCGGCGGATCGTCCATCTGGCGCTTCACCAGCCACTGCTGGTGGTCTTTGCGCTGGTGGTGTTCATCGGCGCGGGCACGGTTGCATTCCGGAACCTGCCGATCGAAGCCTTTCCCGATGTCTCGGACACACAGGTCACGGTGATCGGTCTTTTCTCGGGGCGCGCCGCCGAGGAAGTCGAGCGGCAGGTCACTTTGCCGATCGAGGTCGCCCTGTCGGGTCTGCCCGATTCGGTGCGGCTGTTTTCGCACACCCAGTTCGGGCTGTCGTTCACCGTCATCACCTTCAACGATCGTCCGACCGATCAGCTGGCCCGCCAGCGGGTCAATGAACGATTGCAGGGGCTGAGTCTGCCGGCGACGGTCGAGATCAGGATCCAGCCGCCGCAGACCGCGATCGGCGAGATCTTCCGCTTCCGGCTGCGCGGCGACGACTACTCGCCTCAGGAGCTTCGCACCCTGCAGGACTGGGTCGTCGAGAAACAATTGCGCAAGGTGCCCGGCGTGGCCGATCTGGTCACCATGGGCGGCACGATCAAGCAGTACGAAGTCAACCCGGACATGGCCCGTCTGCGCGACTACGATCTCAACATCGGCCAGCTCTTCGAAGCCCTGCAGCGGGCCAATTCAAATGCCGGCGGCGGGGCTGTGTCACATGGTTCGCAGCAATACCTGATCCGATCGGTCGGCGAACTGCGCACATCGGCCGATATTGCCAACGTCATGGTCGCGGTCAGAAAGGGCGTGGCGGTTCTGGTCAAGGATGTGGCCGAGGTCCGGGTTGCCGGAGCACCTGCACAGGGCCTGGTCGGGCAGACCCTCGAAGGTCGCAACGACGACGACATCGTCAACGGCATTGTCGTGATGCGCAAAGGCGAAAATCCCTCGAGGGTGCTGGCCGGCATCAAAGAAAAAATCGAGGTGATCAACCGCACGCAGTTGCCCAAGGGCGTGTCGATCGTGCCTTACTACGACCGCTCCTGGCTGATCGGAAAGACGCTGCACACAGTCTTCGGCAATCTGCTCGAAGGTGCGATTCTGGTCTGCCTGGTGCTGGTGCTCTTCCTGACCAATGTGCGCGCCGCGCTGATCGTCGCAGCGGTCATCCCGCTGTCGCTGCTCGCGACCTTTATCGGCCTGACCGTGGTGGGCATTCCGGCCAACCTGCTGTCGCTTGGTGCCATGGATTTCGGGATTATCGTCGATGGCGCAGTGATCGTCGTCGAGAATATCTTCCGGCGGCTCGGCCAGCTGCGCGAGGCCGACATCGACGATCCGGCGGCCCGACGAAAAGCGGTGCTCAATGCGACGATCGAAGTCGGCCGCCCGACGCTCTTTTCGATGCTCATCATCATCGTCGCGCACGTCCCGATCTTCACGCTGCAACGCCACGAAGGGCGCATCTTTTCGCCGATGGCATGGACCGTGAGTTCGGCGCTGATCGGCTCACTGATCCTGTCGCTCACGGTCGTGCCGCTCGCCTGCGCATGGTTCCTGCGCAAGGTACCCCATGACGACAATCTGGTCGTTCGATTTTTCAAGAAGCACTATGCGGTGGTGCTCGACTGGGCGCTGGATCGCCGGCTTGCAGTGGTCGCCATCGCGCTGGCCTCGCTTGTCGGTGCCGGTCTGATCGCATCGCGCCTGGGCAGCGAGTTCTTGCCCGAGCTCAACGAAGGATCGATCTGGGTCAATGTCACCTTCGCACCATCGGTATCGCCTGCGGTCGCCCAGGCCACTGCGCAAAAAATCCGGCAGGCGATCTCGACGGTTCCCGAGGTGAACTCGGTGATCTCTAAGGTCGGGCGGCCCGACGACGGCACCGATCCGAAGATCTTCAATTCATCCGAATACTTTGTCGAGATGAAGCCGGATGACCAGTGGCGAAAGGGCAAGACCAAGCAGATACTGATCCACGAAATGGAGGCCGCCATCGGTGTGCTGCCGGGCCTGGAGCCGAGCTTTTCCCAGCCGATTCGCGACAACGTCCTCGAGAGCATCTCGCAGATCGACGGCCAGATCGTCATCAAGATCCAGGGCGACGACTTCGACACCATCAAGCAGATTGCCCGCGACATCCGCAGCCGGATCGCCAATGTCGAAGGCGTGACAAGGAGTTTTGTCGATCGCGACGGACGACTGCCGCAATATCGCATTGACATCGATCGGGTGACCGCAGCGCGTTATGGCGTCAATGTGGCCGATCTGCAGGAAACCATCGAGGCGGCGCTGGCCGGCAAGGCAGCCACCGAACTCTGGGAAGGCGAGCGCCACTTTTCGGTAGTGGTGCGCCTCAAGCCCGGGCAGCGTGATCTTTCGGGACTTGCAGGGCTGCTGGTGGCCGGCAGCAGCGGCGCACCGGTCTCCCTGGGGCAGCTCGCCAGCTTTCGCGTCACCGAGGGCGCCATGAACATCTCGCGCGAAAACGGTCAGCGCGTGGCCGCCATCGGGGTGTTCATCCGCGACCGCGACATGGGCAGCGTCGTCAACGACATGCAGAAACTCGTCGATGCGCATATCAAGCTGCCGCTGGGCTACAGCATCGCCTGGTCGGGCGAGTTCGAAAACCAGCAGCGCGCCATGGCACGGCTGTCATGGGTGGTGCCGCTGTCGATTCTGCTGATCTTCCTGCTGCTCTTTAACGCCTTCGGCTCGATCGCCAGCGCCTCGCTGATCATCGCCAATATTCCGCTGGCGATGATCGGCGGCATCGTGGCGCTGTGGCTCACCGATATTGCGTTGTCGGTATCGGCCGCGATCGGCTTCATCGCGCTCTTCGGCCAGGCAGTCCTCAACGGCGTGATCATGGTCTCCGACTTCAATGCCCGGGCGGTCGGTCTGACCGATTTCGCTGCGATTCGCGCAGCGGTGCGCGAGGGCGCGCTGTCGCGATTGCGCACGGTCATGATGACCGCACTGCTGGCCATGCTCGGGCTGCTGCCGATGGCGCTGTCGCATGGCATCGGTGCAGAAACTCAACGCCCGCTCGCGGTGGTGGTCATCGGCGGTCTGGTGAGCGCCACCTTGCTCACCCTGATCGTACTGCCGGCTCTGTACCTCATGATCGCCAGGCGTTGGCCGGCCTCGCTCGCTTCGGGAGATGCCCTGCCGATGCACTGACGCATCGACTCTTCCTGCAACAGTTGCCAGTAGGGGCCCGCAACCCGCTCAGCCCTCGACCCGCCCGCGCAGTGCCTTGACCTTGCCGCGCAGCACCTTCTCGTCGACCCGCTTGCGTTTGGCGCCCGCGGTCGGTCGGGTCGCGCGGCGCTCGGGCGCCACCGTGGCCGCGGCATCGACAATGGCTTGCAGCCGGTCGACCGCATCCGCGCGATTTTTCTCGAGGCTGCGAAATCGCTGCGCCTTGATCACCACCACGCCCTCGTCGCTGATCCGGGCATCGGCGCGCGCCAGCAGCCGCGCCTTGACCGCCTCGGGCAATGATGAGGCCGCCACATCGAAACGCAGATGGATGGCATTCGAGACCTTGTTGACGTTCTGTCCGCCGGCGCCCTGCGCCCGGATGGCGGTGAACTCGATCTCGTCCTCGCGCAGGACGACCGCCTGAGCCGGCCCCGACTCGCGTGCTTCGGTGGGGCCGGTCATGTCAGGCCCGCGGCAGCGAGCCGATCCAGGCGCAGGCCTGGGCCATCGCCCGATCGGCACCATCGAGCACGCCGCCATAGCTGAAGAAACCGTGATGCATGCCGGCGCAGCGTGCGATCTCGGTCTTGACCCCGGCCTCGCGCAGACGCACGCCATAGGCCTCTCCTTCGTCGCGCAGCACATCGACCGCGGCGGTCAGGACGAGTGCCGGCGGCAGACCGCGCAGGTCAGTCGCGAGAAGCGGCGCGGCCAGCGGCGACAGACTGCGGGCGGCCTCGGCATCAAGCGAGGCGCCGAGATAGTGGTCCCAGAACCAGACCATCGCATCGCGTGTCAGGCCAAAGCCGCTTTCAAACTCGCTGTAGGAGCCGAACTTCGAGGTGTGATGCGCGGTGACCGGATAGAGCAGCAACTGACCGGCCAGCGCCGGGCCGCCGGCATCGCGCAGGCTGAGCGCCACTGCAGCAGCCAGATTGCCGCCGGCACTGTCGCCGGCCACGACCACCCGCGAGGCGTCGCCACCGAGCTCGGCGGCATGGGCCATCGCCCAGCGCGTGGCCGCAACGCAGTCATCGGGCGCGGCCGGAAAGCGATGCTCGGGCGCGAGCCTGTAGTCAACCGAGACCACGACCGCATTGGCACCCGAACTCAATCGGCGGGCGGTGCCGTCATGGGTCTGGACATCGCAGACCACCCAGCCGCCGCCATGAAAGAACAGGATGATCGGCAGGGGTTGCGCACCCGCACCGGCCGGGCGGTAGACGCGCACCGGCAGGGGGCCGCCGGGTCCGTCGATCAGGCGGTCAACGCCAACCGGCTCGGGCGGCACCGGCACCAGATCGGCCATCGACTTGGCAAAGCCGCGCCGGGCGACATCAACCGGCAGAGTGTTGATCGCGGGGCGGCCGGCGAAGAGTGCGAGCAGATCACGCACCTGAGGATCGAGATCAGGACCAGACTGAGGACCGGTTTGCATGGCGTCTCCTTTGACATTTATCGCGATGATAGCCCGCGAAGCTGACGGATAATCGCGGTTTCCCATCGACCCAAGGAGCTCTCCCATGCGTGAAGTCGTCGTCGTCAGCGCGGTCAGGACCGCGATCGGTACCTTTGGCGGAAGTCTGAAGGACATCCCGCCCACCCAGCTCGCCGCCGCCGTCGTGCGCGCCGCTGTGGCGCGTGCCGGCGTTGCGCCCGATCGCATCGGGCATGTGTCCTTCGGCCATGTGATCAATACCGAGCCGCGCGACATGTACCTCTCGCGGGTGGCAGCGCTCGACGGCGGCCTGCCCGAGGGTGTGACCGCGATGAACGTCAACCGCCTGTGCGGCAGCGGCCTGCAGGCCATCGTTTCGGCCGCCCAGAGCATCCTGCTGGGCGACACCGACGCTGCCATCGGCGGCGGCGCCGAATCGATGAGCCGCGGCCCCTACCTGCTGCCGGCGGCCCGCTGGGGCGCCCGCATGGGCGACGGCAAGACCATCGACATGATGGTCGGTGCCCTGCACGATCCCTTCGATGTGATCCACATGGGCGTGACCGCCGAGAATGTCGCAGCCAAGTACAAGGTGACCCGTCAGGACCAGGACGGCCTCGCGCTCGAGAGCCACCGCCGCGCCTCGGCAGCGGTCAATGCCGGCTACTTCAAGGACCAGATCGTTCCGATCGAGCTGCCCTCACGCAAGGGCACGATCGTCTTCGACGCCGACGAGCATGTGCGTCATGGCGCAACCATCGATGACCTCGCCAAGCTCAAGCCAGTGTTTGTCAAAGAAAACGGCACGGTCACCGCCGGCAATGCCTCGGGCATCAACGATGCTGCCGCCGCGCTGGTGCTGATGGAGCGCTCAGCCGCCGAGAAAGCCGGCCTCAAGCCGCTCGCCCGTCTGATGGCCTATGGCCATGCCGGCGTCGATCCGAAAATCATGGGCATTGGCCCGGTGCCGGCCTCGCGCCTGGCGCTCGAACGTGCCGGCATCAGCACCGCGCAGCTTGATGTGATCGAATCGAACGAGGCCTTCGCCGCACAAGCCTGCGCGGTGACCCGCGAGCTTGGCCTGGATCCGGCCAAGGTCAACCCCAACGGCAGCGGCATTTCGCTTGGCCACCCGATTGGTGCCACCGGCGCGATCATCGCCACCAAGGCCATCCACGAACTGCACCGCATCGGCGGTCGTTATGCCCTGGTAACGATGTGCATCGGTGGCGGCCAGGGCATCGCCACCGTCTTCGAGCGGCTCTGATCAGGGCGTCAGCACTACCCGGCCCACCACGCGACCCGCGGTCAGGTCTTCCAGCGACTGGTTGACCTGCGCCAGAGGCCGCATGGTGAGCGGAATCTCGGGCAGTGGCACACGCTGGGCAAGCGCCACCAGGTCGCGCAGTTCGTTCAGGCCCGAGACATAAGAGCCGACCACGGTCATCGACTTGAACGGGAACATCGGCAGCGGGCATTTGAATTCGCCACCGAAGAGCCCGACGATCACCAGCGTGCCGCCCTTGCCGACGATCGAGACTCCCATCGCAGAGGTGCTCTCGGCGCCCACGAAATCGATCACCCCACGCACTGCACCGCCGGTGGCCTTGACGATCGAGCGTCCGGCATCAGCCGCCGCCGGATCGACCACCATCGCCGCGCCGTATTTCTGCGCGGTCTCGCGCTTGCCGGCATCCGGGTCGATCGCAATCACCTTGGCCTTGGACATCTGCGACAGCAAGGCGACCGCAGTCATGCCGACGCCACCGCAGCCGATCACCGCGATCCATTCATCGGCGGTGGCCTCGGGCAACTTGCGGATCGCACCGAAAGCGGTGATGCCGGCGCAGGCAAAGGTGGCCGCGCGGGCCGGGTCGAGCGTGCCGATCGGCACCAGATAGCGCTCGTGCGGTACGCGCACCAGGTCGGCATAGCCGCCGGGCAGCTGCAGGCCGAGGTTGCGGGCAGCGCGATTGCACAGATGGTCGTTGCCGCCGAGGCAGGTCGGGCATTCGCCGCAACCCAGCCACGGATAGACCACCACCCGATCGCCGACTTTCACATCGCTCACATCCGGGCCAATCTCGACCACTTCGCCGCCGATCTCATGACCCATGGTCACCGGCAGCTTCACGCCCGAGCGTTCGAGCGACGACAGTTTGCCGCCGCCCATGTCGAAGCCGCCGGCCTGGATATGCAGATCGGAGTGGCAGATGCCGCAATGCGTGACCTTGACCGTCACCTCGCGCCCGACCGGCGCGGCCAGCTGGTCCTCCTGAAGCTCGAGGGCTTCACCCCATTTCGGAAAGGCCCAGCGGTGGGCGCAACGAAAGTCTGCCGTGGTCATGCGTGTGCTCCTTGAGTCGTAAAAGTGGTTTGCCGGGCGAGATGATGCCCTGCCGGCGAGTCAAAGGCGAACCGCAGGCCCAATACATCGACCCGATCTTCAGGCGACCGCCGTCTTGTCACTGCGCGGCAATCGAAACTCGAAACAGCTGCCATGCCCCAGCCCTTCGCTGGTGACTGCCACCGTGCCGCCGTGCAGCTCGACCAGCCTTTTGACCAGCGACAGGCCGATGCCCAGCCCACCCTGCGCGCGATCGAGCGTGGCATCGATCTGAGTGAACATCTCGAACACATTGGTGAGTTGCCCGGGAGCAATACCGATGCCGGTATCTCTGACCTTGATCACCACCTCGTCGCCCAGCGTCTCGACATCAAGATTGATCAAGCCTTCTGGCGGTGTGTATTTGCTGGCATTCGAGAGCAGATTCTCAAGGACCTGCGCGATCCGAATGCTGTCGGCCTCGACCACTGGCTCGGGGTTGGGCAGCTTGACCGTCAAGCTCTGATGTCGTTCGTCGACCTGTGCACGCACTGCGTCAACCGCCCCCTCCACCACCGGGCCGAGCCTGATCGGCTCCAGTCGCAGTTCGATCTTGCCCTGCGAGATGCGCGAGACATCAAGCAGGTCATTGACCAGTCGGGTCATATGGCTGACCTGCCGATCGAGCATCCGCACCGCCCGCCATTGAGTCGATTCCGGCGTCAGCGTTCTTGAAAGCAGGCTCGCGGCATTGCGGATTGGCGCCAGCGGGTTACGCAGTTCGTGGGCCAGCATCGCCAGGAACTCATCCTTGCGGCGGTCGGCTTCTCGAAGCAGATCGAGCCCTTCATGCCGTTCTGTCTGATCGACAAATACGCCGATCAGGCGCTTGGCGCGCAGCTGCCGGGCGATCACCTCGAAATGAACCATTGCCCGCATTTCGATCCACCGCCGTCCCTTTTCAGGCGAGATCACGCTGAACTCGAGTTGCAGACGGCCGAGGTCGACCCCGGCGATCGCGGCGTCGATCGCGGCCGCCACCCGAGCTCGCTCGTCGTCAGGAATCCGCCTGATCATCGCACCCAACTCAGGCGGCGTATCGGGCGGCAGGCCGAAAAGATCGAGCGAGCGCTCGCCCCATTCGACCTTGTCCCGGATCAGGTCCCAGTCGAACACACCGGCCTCGGTTGCGTCGAGCGCGAGCTTCAGACGCTCACCGCTCACCTTCAGGGCATCGTGGGTCTGCTCGCGCTCGCGGTTGCCTTCGATCTGGATACGGCCGGCATCTGTCAGCGAATCGAACATCGCCGCGACCTCGGTGATCCGCGACAGCCGGCGCGGCAGGGCCTCACCCTGTGCCAGCCCGTGCGCATCGTCGGCAACCTGTGCAATCGCTTGCCGGATGCGCTTGCCAAGCAGCAGACTGCTCAGCAGGCCAATCGTGAGCACCACCCCACCGAAGGCCAGCAGTGTATTGATCGACCGCTGCAAAGGCACGTCACGCACTGCCATCGGTTCGAAGACCGCCACCGTCCAGACACCCTGCAGCCGCCGCCAGGCCACCAGCACCTCCACCCCGTCGGCCGAGAGGCCGCTGTCGACGCCGTTGACCGGCTCACTGTCCATCAGTGTCCGAAAACCCTGCGCAATCGGCTTGCCGAAATAGGAAGCGAAATCACGGCTGCGGGCAGCCGCGAGATTGTTGCCGTCTGCAATCAGCGCGGTGGTGCCCGGGCCAAGCCCCCGGGCGATGACGCGCGACAGGCTGTCCGGGTCGATCCGGCCTTCGAGGACCCAGCGCACCGCACCGCCACGCGGAATCGGCACCGCAATCGAAATCAGCTGCTTGCCCGAATACTGGTCCCGATAGATGTTCGACAGCACCGGAACGCGAGACTCGATGGCCTTTTTCACATGCGGCTGGTTGATCGGTGCCAGCTCGCTGCCCAGCGGCTTGTCGGTATTCATCAGCACCGTGCCGTCGAGCTCGACCGCAACGATGCTGTCCCAGCCTTCCTTGCGTGCAACCAGCTCCTGCGAATAGCGATAGAAAACCGCCATGTCGTGGGTATCGAGTGGCGGAAAATCACCCAGCAGCAGCAGCTCGCGGGTCAGGCCCATCAGTTCGCGATCGACTGCAACCGCCAGCGTATCGACCGTCTGGCTGAGATCACGGCGGGCATTGTCGTTGCTGCTTTGCCAGACGATGTAGAGCAGCCAGAGCGAGAACGCCAGCAGCGGCAGCACCGCCAGGATCGGCAGCCCGGCAAGCAGCATGCGCAGACTGACGCCACGTGGTCGCAGCCGAGCTGGCATACCGTACCCCTGATGGGAAAAAATTTATCTTACGGGCCAAGGGCGATAGCGCGTCAGGCCTGCCAGACTGAAAATCCCTCGGACCGCAGGCCGTTCGCCAGTTCAATTTCCATCTCGCAGGCCGCCTCATAGGGCATCGGATTGGCCCAGGCATAGAGCTGCGGCAGCAGGCGCAGACCATGGTCAAGGACGAAGCGATTCGCCTTGATACCGGCCTTGTGACGGGCAAAACGAAGCTCCGGCGTGAGGCCGGTCATGCCGACATACACGCAAGGCTTGGTCGGATCACGCCCGGGGTTGGCTCGCGCAAAGCGCCGGTCGTTCAGGACGACCGGATCGAGCTCGACGACATAGACATGATGGCGATGCCGGGCGGTCACCGCACACCGCTATCAGGCCAATGACGACAGGGCCACGGCAGCTTTTTTACTTCAGCGCCTTGAAGCGCAGGCGATGCGGCTGCGCCGCCTCGTCACCCAGACGTCGCTTCTTGTCGGCCTCGTATTCCTGATAGTTGCCGTTGAAGAAGTTCCACTGCGAATCGCCCTCGGCCGCCAGGATGTGCGTGGCAATCCGGTCGAGGAACCAGCGGTCGTGCGAGATCACCATCACGCAGCCGGCAAATTCGAGCAGCGCGTCCTCGAGTGCACGCAGGGTTTCGATGTCGAGGTCGTTCGAAGGTTCGTCAAGCAGCAGCACGTTACCGCCGGTCAGCAGGGTCTTGGCCAGATGCAGACGGCCGCGCTCGCCGCCAGACAGTTGCCCGACCATCTTCTGCTGATCGCTGCCCTTGAAGTTGAAGCGGCCGATATAGGCCCGGGACTGCATCTCGAACCGACCCACGGTCAGGATGTCGGCTCCGCCAGAGAGTTCTTCCCAGACATTCTTGTTGGCGACCAGGGCATCGCGCGACTGATCGACATAGGCCAGCTGCACGGTGTGGCCGATGCTCACCTCTCCGGAATCGGGCTGTTCGGTCCCGGTGATCATGCGAAAGATGGTCGACTTGCCGGCGCCATTCGGGCCGATGATGCCGACGATCGCGCCGGGCGGCACCTTGAAGCTCAGATTATCGATAAGCAGACGATCGCCGAAGGCCTTGCTGACCCCCTTGAACTCGATGACTTCATTGCCCAGACGCTCGGCGACCGGAATGAAGATCTCCTGGGTCTCGTTGCGCGACTGATATTCATACGAGGAGAGTTCTTCGAAGCGCTGCAGTCGGGCCTTGCTCTTGGCCTGGCGACCCTTGGCATTCTGGCGAACCCAATCGAGTTCTTTCTTGAGCGCCTTCTGGCGAGCCGACTCGGAAGACTCTTCCTGCTTGAGACGATTCTGCTTCTGATCGAGCCACGAACTGTAGTTCCCTTTCCACGGAATGCCATGGCCGCGGTCGAGCTCAAGGATCCATTCGGCCGCGTTGTCAAGGAAGTAGCGGTCGTGGGTGACACCGACCACCGTTCCCGAAAAACGGTGCA
Organism: Burkholderiales bacterium; assembly: GCA_026399875.1. Classification (GTDB taxonomy): domain Bacteria; phylum Pseudomonadota; class Gammaproteobacteria; order Burkholderiales; family Burkholderiaceae_E; genus UBA4615. The sequence continues at coordinate 71,888 of JAPLQF010000007.1, forward strand.
GGAACTGCTCGAGCCAGTCGACGCTCTCGGCATCGAGGTGGTTGGTCGGCTCGTCGAGCAGCAGCATGTCGGGCTTTGACAACAGCAGCTTGCACAGCGCGACGCGGCGCTTTTCGCCACCCGACAGCGGGCCGATCTTGGCATCCCAGGGCGGCAGGCGCAGCGCGTCGGCGGCCACTTCGAGCTGCTGATCGAGACTGTTGCCGCCGGCGGTGGCAATCACCGCCTCGAGCTCGGCTTGTTCGGCCGCGAGCTTGTCGAAATCGGCATCGGGCTCGGCATAGGCGGCATAGACCTCATCGAGTCGCTGCTTGGCCGAGACGATGTCGCCAAGCGCGCTTTCGACCTCCTCTCTGACTGTCTTGTCGGCATCAAGCTGAGGCTCCTGCGGGAGATAGCCGATTTTGATGCCCGGCATCGGGACGGCCTCCCCTTCGATGTCACGATCGACGCCGGCCATGATTTTCAGGAGGGTCGATTTACCTGAGCCGTTGACACCCAACACGCCGATCTTGGCGCCGGGGAAAAAGGACAGCGAGATGTCCTTGAGGATGTTTCTCTTGGGCGGGACGGTCTTGCTGACCCGATTCATTGTGTAGACGTACTGGGCCATGGGGCACTCGCTGCGTGAGGCGAAAGGTGGAAACCCCCATTATCGCTCGGCGGCCGAAATCTGATGACCCAGGGCCCGAAATGATGCCTTGTGCCTGTCAGGAGCCCGACCTCTTCACGGAATTTCGATTTATGAAACGATCGTTTCGAAGTGAAAATGATTTTTTCATCATTGGAAAAATATAATTTTTTTATTAGAATCGCACCAGCGTTAGTTTTTCCGCTCTTCTGTTCTACATCTTTTTCCCTGGAGTAATGACTATGAAACTTGCCGCCTCGGCTGCAATCGTTGCCTCGTTCGTTTTGCCTGGTCTCGCACTTGCCCAGACCTCGACGATTTCGTCGATGACGTCTGACGTCATGTCGGGCTTCTATCCCTCGACCGTCGCTCGCAACTCCGCCAGCTGGTATGACGATCGCTGGTATGTCACGCCCTTCGGCTCCTATATCTCGCCCGACAGCGGCCGTCATACATCAGCCGGCTTTCGCGGTTTCGGCCTGGCAGTGGGCAAGCCGATCAACCCCTGGGTGAACATCGAGCTGCGCGGAAGCGGTGAGACCATGAACGCCAAGTCATGGAACTACAACAACAACAACAACTTCCCGGGCTACAAGTTCGACAACTGGAGTGTTGAGCTCGACGCGCAATGGTTCTTCCTGGGTCGTGCCGGCTTCAACAACGCCCACGCCATCCAGCCCTACCTGGTCGCCGGCATCGGCGCGATCAATGACAAGGCCAGCAACTCGGCCACCCGTATCGGTACCGGCAGCTCGACCAACTTCATGGGCAGCGCCGGTATCGGCATGGTGTGGCCGGTGACAAACTGGGCCCGCGTGGTCATCGATGCCCGTTATCGCATCGACACCAACCAGAACGACCTCGCCATGAACAGAGGCAATTTCGGCGACTGGCTGATCACCGCCGGTGTGCAGATCCCGCTGGGCGCAGTCCCGGAGGTTGCCGCGCCGGTCCGGACAGTCGCCCCCGCGCCTGCACCGGCACCGATGCCCGCGCCGATCGTTGTGGCGCCGCGGCCAGTCGCTCCGGTGCCGGTGCCGGCGCCTGTTGTGCCTGCGCCTGCACCCGCCCCGGCCCCGGTCACCCGCAATTTCGATATCTCGGCTGATGGCATGTTTGCCTTCGATCGCGCCGAACTGTCGGACATCGGGCGCAACCGGATCAACAATGCACTGACTGAGCTCAGGCAGGCTGGCATCACCGACATCCGCGACGTTCGTATTGTTGGTCACACTGACCCGCTCGGCAGCGACTCCTACAACCAGTCGCTTTCCGAAGCACGTGCCAACTCGGTGAAAAACTATCTGGCCTCGCAGGGCATCACCGCGAGCTCGATCAGTGCATCGGGCGCCGGCGAGTCGAAACTGAAGATCACCGAAGCCGATTGCAAGGCCAAGGGCCAGGCCCGCACCCGCACCGACCTGATCGCTTGCCTCGCACCCAATCGCCGCGTCGAGGCATCCTTTACTGGTACCTCGCGCCGCTGATCGTTCGGCAAGACGGTGCTCCGCCAGAGCACTGTCTTCGCGCAACGGGGTCGACGAAAGTCGGCCCCGTTTTTTTGTGGACATCGTTCACAATCGGCGCACATCACAAGCGCCAACCAGGAGACCCCATGACTACCGCAACCCCCGGCGAAGCGATCGTCAGCATCGAACGACGCGGCCGCATCGCCATCGTGAGACTCGACCGTCGCGATGGCCGCAATGCCCTGTCGCTGGAGGCCTGCCGCCAACTGACCCGCGCGGCGCGCAGCTTTGACGACGACGCGGACATCTCGGCGGTGATTCTCACCGGCACCACCGAAGTCTTCAGCCTGGGCGCCGACCTGCGCGACACCGAACTGCAGCGGGCGCGCGAGGCACGGTTGGCTGAGCGACGCATCTCGATGCAGACCGGCGGGCGGATGTGCCGTGCCTGGGAAGAGCTGGAACCACTCACCATTGCCGCGATCGAGGGCTGGTGCGTGGGGGGCGGTGCCGCGATCGTGGCGGCCTGCGACCTGCGAGTCGCTTCGCAGACCGCAACACTCTATGTCCCGGAGATCGAGCGCGGCATGAATCTGTCGTGGGGAGCGGTGCCTCGCATCACACGGCTGGTTGGCCCCGCGAAAGCCAAGCGCGTCATCATCCTGGCTGAGAAAATCAAAGCCGAACAGGCCCTCGACTGGGGACTGATCGATGAAGTCGCCGCGCCAGGCACCGCGCTCGATGCCGCACTGGCGCTGGCCGAGCGGGCGGCGAGCATGCCACCGGTGCAGTTACGGATGATCAAGCAGTCGATCAATGCCACCAGCGCGGCACTCGATCGGGCCACCAGTTATGCCGATTTCGATCAGTTCGCCCTGGCGGCTGCCTCGGGCGATTATGCCGAAGGCGTGCAATCGTTCCTGGAGAAGCGCCCGCCGCAATACAACGGCGCATGAGGAAATCTGGCGCCCGGATCAGATCTCGGTCGAGTCGAGGCGATAGCCGAAGCCATAAACCGGCAGCAGTTTCCAGCCGGCGGCCGAATCGAGCTTGAGCTTGCGGCGCACTCGGCTGACATGGGTGTCGACCGTACGGGTATCGACTTCGGACGAGATGCCCCAGACCTGCTCGAGAAGCTTGACTCGCGACAGAAGCTTGCCCGAGTTCTGAAACAGATAGACCGCCAGATCGAACTCTTTTTGCGTGAGATCGATCGGTGCACCTTGATAGGTGACGGTGCGGCGGTCGCGGTCGATTTCGTAGGGGCCGGCTCGCAGCACGCCCACACGCGCATTACGGGCGCGACGCGTGAGCGCTTCCATGCGGGCGAGCAACTCGAGCGACTTGGGAGGTTTGACAATGTAGTCGTCGGCACCCTGGCGCAGCGCGGTGACCACATCGGTTTCGCTGTCACGCGCGGTGACCACGATCACCGGCAATTCGAGGCCATTGCGTTGCCTGAGCACGGCGAGAATCTGATCGCCCGACATCTCTGGAAGCATCCAGTCGAGCAGAAGAAGATCGAAGGTCTCGGTGTCGAGCGCATTGATGAAATCCCGCCCTTGCGAAAAGCTCGCAGCGCGGTGCCCACCTGATTCGACAAGCATCGTCAGGAACTGGCGTTGAAACGGGTCGTCTTCGACGATGGCAATGTGCATGGAATGAGCGGGGGGTTTGCAACCGATTTGTGACTGTAACAGAGGCCGCCTCAGCCACTATGCCAATTCCTCCCGGATCAAAGCATCGTGGCAGGCCGCCTCAGGCTCAACGCAACACCAGATTGTCGCGATGGACCAACTCAGGCTCTTCGACGAAACCGAGCAGGGATTCGATCTCGCTCGAAGGCCGACCGGCAATGCGACGGGCATCGGCTCCACCGTAATTGGTCAGACCGCGCGCAATCTCGCGGCCTTCCTGATCGAGGATTGCCACCATTTCGCCGCGTTCGAACTCACCGCTCACCTCGAGGACACCGATCGGCAGCAGGCTCTTGCCGCCTTCGCACAAGGCCGACACCGCGCCGCCATCGAGACGCACTGCGCCCCGCAACTGCAGATGATCGGCCAGCCACTGCTTGCGCGCAGCAAGCCGCGGTGTCTGCGCGATGAAGGCGGTGCCGACAGCCTCGCCCCGCGCCAGCCGCAGCAGAACATCGGGCTCACGCCCGGAGCAGACCACGCTCGAAGCACCGCCGTGGGCGGCTCGCTTGGCCGCCAGCACCTTGGTGATCATGCCGCCCCGACCGATCGAAGAACCGGCACCACCGGCCATGGCTTCAAGTGCCGGATCACCAGCCATCACGCGACTCATGAGTGTGGCAGCCGGATCGCGGCGCGGATCGGCGGTATAGAGCCCCTGCTGATCGGTGAGGATGATCAACACGTCGGCATCGATCAGATTGACCACCAGCGCACCCAGCGTGTCGTTATCGCCGACCTTGATCTCATCGGTGACCACGGTGTCGTTCTCGTTGATGATCGGCACAACACCCAGACCGAGCAGTGTCAGAAGGGTCGAGCGCGCGTTCAGGTAACGCGTGCGATCGGCAAGATCTTCATTGGTCAGCAAAATTTGTGCGGTCTGCAGACCGTGGGTACGAAAACACGACTCATAGACCTGCGCCAGCCCCATCTGGCCGACCGCAGCCGCCGCCTGCAGTTCGTGAATCTCACTGGGTCGCTTCTGCCAGCCCAGTCGCTTGATGCCTTCGGCGATCGCACCCGACGAGACCATCACAACTTCCTTGCCGAGCGAGCGCAACTGGGCGATCTGCTCGCCCCAGATCGAAATCGCCTGCGGGTCCAGGCCCCGGCCTTCGTTGGTGACCAGGGCCGAGCCGACCTTGACGACCAGACGACGGGCATCGCGAACGATGGATGTATCACTCAGGGGCACATCGCTGATTGAATGATCTGTGTGGGGCGAATTCATTATCGGAAATCAGGTGCGACATCAAAGCGTGGATCGCGCTCGGCAGGCTCGGCCGGGCGCTCGCGATGCAATTCGAGATGGGCGTAGATCGCCTGACACAGATCGGTGCAACCCTCGCCGGTGAGCGCCGAAATCTCGAAGACCGGCCCGGCGAAGCGCAAGCGCTTCTTGAAGGCCGATATGACCGCAGCGCGTTGAGTGCCACGTTCGCCCGGCTGGCCATCGAGTGCATCGAGCTTGTTGAGCACCACCCAGCGCGGTTTTTCGTAGAGCGCCTGATCGTATTTGCGCAGCTCCTTGACCAGTGCCCTGACCTCGGCCACCGGATCGCGGTCGGTATCGAAGACCGACAGATCGACCATATGCAGCAGCAATCGGGTGCGCTGCAGGTGGCGCAGGAACTGATGCCCCAGACCGGCGCCTTCGGCAGCCCCTTCGATCAGACCCGGCACATCGGCAATGACGAAACTTTTTTCATCAGCCACCCGGACCACACCGAGATTCGGATGCAATGTGGTGAAGGGATAGTCGGCAATCTTGGGTCGGGCATTCGAGACCTTGGCAATGAAGGTCGACTTGCCGGCATTGGGCATACCGAGCAGACCCACATCAGCCAGCACCTTCAGCTCGAGGCGCAGCGTGCGCTCCTGGCCCTCGGTGCCGGGTGTCGACTGACGAGGCGCGCGGTTGGTGCTCGACTTGAAGTGAAGATTGCCCAGGCCACCGTTGCCGCCCTGAGCGATCAGGGCGCGCTGGCCGTGCGCGGTAAGGTCGGTCACCAGTTCACCGGTCAGTTCGTCCAGGATCTGGGTGCCGACCGGCATGCGCAGCACGATATCGTCTGCGCCCTTGCCGTACTGATCGGAGCCGCGCCCTGCCTCGCCATTGCGAGCCCGATGCATGCGGGCATAGCGATAGTCGATCAGGGTGTTGATATTGATGTCGGCCAGCGCCCAGATCGAACCGCCCCGCCCTCCGTCGCCGCCGCTGGGCCCGCCCTTGGGAATGAACTTCTCGCGGCGGAATGCCACCGCCCCTTTGCCGCCGCTGCCGGCAAAGACTTCGATTCGTGCTTCATCGATGAATTTCATCTCATCCCCTTCGGATCGGTGCGCTCAAACGACGCTGCCGACATTGAGCAGCACCAGCACACCCAGCACCGCAAAGATACCGGCCGCCAGACGATGAACCAGCGTAATCGGGATCTTGCGGGTGATTTTGTCGCCCAACAGCACGACCGGCGCATTCGCCAGCATCATGCCCAGGGTGGTGCCGACCACGACCGGTACCAGTGCATCGTAACGCGCTGCCAGCGCGACCGTCGCGATCTGGGTCTTGTCACCCATCTCGGCCAGAAAGAACACAATGACGGTCGTGCCGAAGATGCCGAAGCGCCGATGACTCGTGGCATCGCCATCATCGTCAAGCTTGTCGGGCACCAGCATCCAGACCGCCATCGCCAGAAAAGACAGACCCAGCACCCAACGCAGGACGTCGGCCCCAAGCTGTTGCTGAATCCAGCTGCCGACCGCACCGGCAACCGCATGGTTGAGAACGGTTGCGAAAAAGATGCCGGCGATGATCGGCCAGGGTCGCTTGAACCTTGCCGCCAGCAGCAGCGCCAGCAGTTGCGTCTTGTCGCCCATTTCGGCGAGGGCGACGATGCCGGTTGAAATCAGAAAAGCTTCCATGCGACCTGCCAAATGCAAAGGCCCCGCTGGGCGGGGCCTTCAGAGAACCGCGCTCGGGCAGATGCCGAACGGGGGTGCCACGCAACGAATCGCAGGGCTGCCACACGGCAAGCCTGAGCAACAGCCTGATTCAGTGCCGAATCGGAGTCTGAATCGGCGTCTGAACCGCGCTGATCAGACCGCGGGATCGACTTTGACCGTCTGGCGACGCAGCGGGCCCTTGATCGCGAAGCGAACATGGCCATCGATGAGCGCAAACAGCGTGTGATCCTTGCCGATGCCGACATTCAGGCCGGGATGGAAGGTCGTGCCCCGCTGGCGAACGATGATCGAGCCGGCATTGATGGCTTCGCTGCCATAGATCTTCACGCCGAGTCGTTTCGATTCTGAGTCGCGGCCGTTTCGGGTTGAGCCGCCGCCTTTTTTCTGTGCCATGGTGAATTACTCGTTTCGGTGAATCGGGTCGGGTGAATTGATCAGACTGTGTGATCAGGCAGCCGCTTGCGGCAGCTCGGCATTGACCGAACCCAGCTCGGAGGCAATCTTGCCGATGAACAGCTCGGTGTAGTTCTGACGATGGCCCTGACGCTTCTGGTAGTGCTTGCGACGGCGCATCTTGAAGATGCGGACCTTGTCGCCACGGCCATGCGACAGCACGGTCACCGACACCGATGCGCCGGAGACAAGCGGCGAGCCAATGGCAAACTGATCGCCGCTGCCCACTGCCAGCACCTGATCGATCACGAGTTCGGCGCCGACATCGGCGGCCAACTGCTCGACCCTGAGTTTTTCACCAGCCGACACTTTGTACTGCTTGCCGCCGGTTTTGATGACCGCGTACATGATGGAACCTCTGAAGTTTGGCACTGCCTGCTTGACCCGGGTCAACGCACATGACCAGAGGGTCAACGACATCTTGTCGGGCAGGGAACCCGAAATATTACGAAATCTGGCCTTGTGGGTCAAGTAGCCGACTGTCAGGCGTGCGAATCGCTATACTCGCTCCGACCCGAACAGCCGCTTTCACCGTGCCAGCCTTTTCCCTGCCAGAAGATATTGCTGCCGACCTGCTCGAGGTCGATCGAACCATCGGCCAGCGGCTGCGATCCGAGGTCGAACTGGTCAACACCATCGGCAGCTACATCATCGGCTCCGGCGGCAAACGCCTGCGACCGATCCTGGTGCTGCTCTTTGCGCGCGGGCTCGGGTATGGCGAGTCGCGCCGGGGCGAATCCCACCATATCCTGCTGGCCGCGGTAATCGAATTCATCCATACCGCAACGCTTCTGCATGACGATGTGGTCGACGAATCGGCGCTGCGGCGCGGTCGCCAGACCGCCAACGCCAGCTTCGGCAACGCTGCCTCGGTGCTGGTGGGCGACTTCCTCTATTCGCGTGCCTTCCAGATGATGGTCGAGGTCGACCGAATGACGGTCATGCGGATACTGGGCGATGCCACCAACATCATTGCCGAGGGCGAAGTACTGCAGCTCATGAACTGCAATGACCCGGATGTCGATGAGGCGCGCTATCTGCAGGTTATCCGCTACAAGACCGCCCGCCTCTTCGAAGCGGCCGCACGGCTCGGCGCGGTCCTGGCCGATGCCAGCCCGGAAGTCGAAGAAGCGGCAGCCGAGTTCGGGCGCCGGATCGGCACCGCCTTTCAACTGATCGACGATGCGCTCGACTATTCGGGCGTGACCGCAGACATCGGAAAGAACGTCGGCGACGACCTGCGCGAAGGCAAACCAACGCTGCCGCTGATCCATGTGATGCGACATGGCAGCGACACCGAGCGGGCGCTGGTGCGGTCAGCCATCGAGCAGGGGCAGACCAATCAGTTCGACGCCATCATGGCCGCGGTCATTTCAACCGGCGCCCTCGAATTCACAAGACAGCGTGCCCGCGACGAGGCCGATGCCGGCCAGGCGGCACTGGCACTTCTGCCGGAGTCGCCCTACCGGCAGGCTCTCATGACAATTGCCGACATGTCGGTGGCCCGCGACCGCTGACCAACCCGAGGCTCTGCCCCCGCCCCGCCAGAGCATCGGGACCGCGGTGGCGCGGCCTCGACTTTTCTCGGATGTCTCAATCGCGCTGACGCAGCCTGGTCAGCCGCGTCGGCCCAGAGTGTTGCGCGCTACCACCCATTTGTGGACCTCGGTCGGGCCCTCATAGATGCGCATGAGCCGCGACTCATTGGCCATCTGCTGCAGAGGCAATTCCTTGGTCATGCCCATGGCACCAAAAGTCTGCATCGCATGGTCGATCACCTCCCAGGCCATCTCGGTGGCATAGGCCTTGATGATGGAGAGCTGCGTGCGCGCATCCATGCCCCGATCGAGGCGCCAGGCCGCCTCGTAGGTCATGAGTCGCGCCGCATGAATGCGGGTGGCGGCATCGGCGATCCACCATTGAATCGCCTGGCGATCGGACAGATAGGCGCCGAAGGTTTTTCGTTGCGGCGCGTACTCGACCATCATGTCGAGCGCCCGCTGCGCGCGGCCGACGCACCAGGCAGCCATCTGCACCCGACGCGCTCCGAGCCGCTCCTGCATCGGCGCAAAGCCCTGGCCTTCGACGCCAAGCAGCTGGCCAGCAGGAATACGGCAATCATCGAAGGTCACCTCGGCGGTGAAGACGCCGCCCAGCATCGGAATCATCCTGGCGACCTCGAAGCCCGGCGTGCCCTTGTCGACGATGAAGGCCGAGATGCCGCCGCGCTCGCCACCGGTGCCATCGGTGCGGGCCATGACGATGCCGAAGTCGGCACGGTCCATGTTGCTGATCCAGATCTTGCGGCCGTTGATCACCCAGTCGCCGCCATCGCGAACCGCACGCGTGGTCATGCCCGACGGATCACCGCCCGCACCAGGCTCGGAGATGATGATGGCTGAACTCATTTCGCCGCGCACATAGGGCTCGAGGTATTTGCGCTTTTGCTCTGGCGTGGCGGTTCGGCGAAGCATGAGCAGATTGGGCGTGTCGGGCGGGAGGTAGTAATGGACGATGGTGCGGCCCATCTCCTCGTTGACGCCGACCATCGCGCTCACCGGCAGATCATGGCCACCGATGTCTTCGGGAGCATCCAGCCCCCACAGACCGAGCTCCTGCGAGCGCCGATCCACCTTGTCGCGCTCGGCGGCGGTGAGCGAAATCCCTTCGCCCGCGGCCTCGCGTTTCATCAGGGCGGGTTCGAGCGGGATCAGTTCGTCGCGCACGAAGCGTGCAACCAGATCCTTGATCATTCGGTGTTCTTGCGGAATTTCGAAATCCAAGATGCTTCTCCTCTCTGTGTGGCGACCTGCTTCGACCGGCAGGAGCGCAGCAGATCTTATGCTCCTTCGGCAGGGCCACTGACAGCGCACTAGTGCGTCTGCTATCATTTCGCCTCTTCGGGTGCCGGTTCTCGCGCATCCGAGTCGGGGTGTAGCTTAGCCTGGTAGAGCGCTACGTTCGGGACGTAGAGGCCGGAGGTTCGAATCCTCTCACCCCGACCATTCTTCTCCTTCCGACCAGCATCTCACCGCCCCGGCTCACCAGGAATCCTTCATTGCAAGGCCTTCATTGCGGGGCTCTCAAGGTGACCTTGACCACGCGGACCAGGGACTGACATGAAACCGCTGGCATTGGTACTTCTGATCGGACTGTCGGGCATCCAGACCTGCAATCCGACCGGCCGCTAAATGCCAGGTGGTGCGGCGGCCACCCTGATCGGCGCGATACGCCCTGTCATCTCGACCCCAGACCGCCGCCGATATACTTGTGCGTGGCAAGGAGCACCCGAGCTGGGCTGCCGATGCCATCGACCCCCATCGACCCCCCATCGACCTCCCATTGAGCCCCATCGAGCCCCGGAAATTTTCATGAGCCGCAGCCTCGCGCCCGTCATGCCGTCTTTTTCTGTACTGTCACGGGATGTCGCCCCGCGGATCGCCGTGGTGATCACCGCACTGATTTCCGCGCTGATCACTGCAATGAGCGCCGGCTGCGCCAGCGGACCGGCCTCGCTGATTGATACCCGACTGCCCTACAACGAGGCGATCAAGGTCACAAGTGAGCAGCAACTGTTGCTCAACATCGTGCGTCTTCGCTATACCGACACGCCGAGCAGCCTCACGGTCGCCAACGTGACCGCACAGTTCGAACTTGTGAAGCAACTGCAGCTGACACCGTTCTTCAGCGCATCGGGCGCCGAACCCAACCGCAGCTTCACCGCGGTCCTGCCCCAGGCCGGCATCAGCTATGCCGACCGCCCAACGATCAGCCTGGTGCCGATCGACGATGCCGAGTTCACCCGAAAGCTGTTTACGCCGCTGACGGTCGATGGCGTGCTTTATCTGGCCAAGACCACCTGGCCGATCAGCACGGTCTTCAGGCTCTACCTTGAAAACATCAACTGGGTGCCGAACGCCGAGCTGGCCAGCGGCCCGACACCGCGCCTGGCGCCGCCCTACTCCAGTTTCCTGCGCGGCGTCGAGGCGCTCGGCAAACTGCAGGCAGAAGGACAGATCGTCTTCGGCACCCAGGAGCGTTTCGATCCGGTCTCAGACAGCATTCCGGCAGCCAAAGTGGATGCCATGGCAGTCATCGAAGCAGCAAAGAACGGATTCGAATTCCGATTCAACAAAGCCGATGCCAGTGCGACGCTGGGCAAGCGCGTGCGTCAGCCGATGCTGTTCATCGATCCGAAGGCACTCGAGAGTCCGGTCACGAAAGAGTTCACCAGTGCCTTCCAGCTCAAGCCGGGCAGGACCCGGTACGACCTGACCGCTGAGGATGTCGATCCGTTTTCATCGACCGAGGTCGGCGCGTACGAGGTCATCGACATCGAGCCCCGTTCGCTGTTGCAGGCGATGTATTTCGTCTCTCATGGTGTGCATGTCCCACCTGAACACCTTCAATCCGGCATCGCACGCACCACCTTCGACCGAAGCGGCAATGTGTTCGACTGGCAGCCGGTGACCGCAGGCCTGTTTCAGGCCCACTGGAGCAAAGGCGACGCGCCGCCGCCTGCCAACGCTCATGTCTCGGTTCGGTATCAAAACTACTGGTTCTACATCCCGGGCGACGATCACGAGACCAAGGCCACCTTCTCGCTGCTGATGGAGCTGTCGCGCCTTGATCTGCAAACGCGCGCGGGTGACAAGCCGGTGCTGACCCTGCCGATTGGTCGCTAGCCCTGCCCACCGGCCCGAACCCCGAACCCGGCGTAGCATGGGCAGATAGCGACGCGCCAAGTGCCGCCAAGGATTCCGCCACGGACGCCCACCATGCCTGCTTCGCACCACCCGCTTGATGAATCGTCGGATGACCCGGCGAACGACCATTCCCACGAGCATGTGCATCCGGCCGCCGCGACGGGGACCTGCGGCATTGCCCGCACCGGCGCTTTCGATGCACCGGCCTTCGAGCGCGCAATCGGCGACATGCTGCGGGCTTGCGGGCTGAGCACCGACTCGACCCACATGAGTCGCACCCCCGAGCGCGTGCGCGAGCTGTGGCAGCGCCGCCTGCTGGGCGGCTACGACCTCGATCCGGCGGTCGCTCTGGGCGACGGCTTTGCCGACCCGCGCACCGACCTGATCGTGATCCGCGGCATTGCGGTTCATGGCATCTGCCCGCATCACCTGGTGCCGTTTCGCGGTGTCGCCCATGTCGGCTACCTGCCGGGCGGGCGCCTGCACGGCTTCGGGCGGATCGCGCGGATGGTCGATGCGATCGGCCACCGCTTCACCTATCAGGAGTGGATGACCCGGGATATCGCCGATGCGCTGGTCACTCACGGGCAGGCCAGTGGTGCGGCCTGCGTCATCGAAGCCGAGCAGCTGTGCCTGCTGCTGGGCGAAGACCGGCGCGGTGACGAGCGGGTAGTGACCCAGTCGTTTCGCGGCGCCTTCGAGCACTCCGACCGCGACCGCGCGGAGTTTCTGCGGGCGATCGCGGCGCCGAGGCGCTGAGCAGCGCCGGGGCGCTTATTCTCCGGCGCGAATGTTGTTCTCCTTGACCACCTTGGCCCATTTGGTCGACTGCTCGTCGATGAATTTGCCGAAGGCCTCGGGCGTTGACGCCACGATATTCATCCCCTGATTGGCCATTTTTTCGCGCATCTGGGGGTCACGCAGCAGTTTGGTGACCTCGGCATTCATGCGTGCAACGATCGCCGGCGGTGTCTTGGCAGGCGCCAGAATGCCCCACCAGGCGGTGGCTTCGAATCCGGGCAGACCCTGCTCCGAGACGGTCGGGACATTAGGCAGCACCGGATCGCGCGTGGTGGTGGTCACCGCCAGCGGGACCAGCACGCCGCTCTTGATGTGCGGTGAAAGCAGGGCAATGCTGCCGATGGCTACCGGCACATGGCCGCCGATGGCATCCTGCACCAGCGGACCGCCGCCTTTATAGGGCACGTGAGTCGGCGTGAATCCGGCCTGCACGCCCATCGTGGTCATGGCCAGGTTGGCAAGGCTGCCCGAACCGATGGTGCCGTAGTTGGGCAGCCCGGGCGTGGCCTTGGCTGCCGCCAGTAGCTGGCTGAAGTTCTTCCAGGGCTGACTCGAATACGCAGTGATCACCATCGCACCGGTGGCAATCAGCATGACCGGTGCCAGGTCGTTGCGGGTATCGAAGGGCAAATTGGGAATCAGGCTCGGATTGACCGCGTGAGAATCGAAGACCAGCACGAAGGTATAGCCATCGGGGGCCGACTTGGCGACCTGACCGGTACCGAGCGAGCCGCCGCCGCCGGCGCGGTTCTCGACGATCACCTGCTGCCCGAGCGCCTGTGACAGGCCCGGGGCCAGCTGGCGGGCCAGCAGGTCGGTGGTGCCGCCAGGCGGAAAGGGCGAGACCATCCTGATCGGCCGGCTGGGCCAGCTGTCGGACTGCGCGCTGGCGGCGCTCGGCAACACGATGGCCGCAGCGCCAATAAACGCGGCAAGCATTGAACGGACAAGATGGGTCATGGCGGCTCCGATGGCTCGGGAATCAGGCTGAGGATTGAGGGTGAAGCGGGACGCCGGGCAGTGTAGCCCGAACGAAAATCGGAGTGCGCGGCTTGACCCGTCCCCCCTCATCGCGAAGAATCGGCCAGATACATTCAGAGGGCGCGCCGACCTGCTGGCATGACCCATCCTTGCGCAAGCTCACGCGCCTGTGTTTCGGAGACACTCACCATGATCCAGATTGAACCCAGCGGCGCGGCCTGCGGCGCGCACATCAGGGGGGTCGACCTCTCGTCGCCCCTGTCGGCCGAGACCGCACACGCCATCCGTGCTGCCTGGCTAGCCCACGGCGTGGTCGCCTTTCCCGATCAGAACATGTCGATCGAAGATCTCGAGCGATTCACACTCGTGCTCGGCCCGCGCGGCGAAGACCCCTATATCGCGCCGATTCCGGGCCATGCGCATGTGGTCGAGATCCGCCGCGAGCCCGACGAAAAAGCACCGATCTTTGCCGAGAATTTTCATTCGGACTGGAGCTTCCTGCCGACGCCGCCGGCGGCGACCGCGCTCTACGGCACGATCATCCCGCCGCAGGGCGGCGACACGCTCTTTGCCTGCCAGTACGCCGCCTGGGACGCGCTGCCCGGCGACATGAAAGACCGCCTGCGCGGCCTGTCGGGCATCCATTCGGCACGCCGCGGCTATGCGAAAGACGGCTTTTACGGCGAAAAGGACCGCGCGAAGGGCCGTTCGATGGCGATCCGATTCGATGACAGTGCGATGCGCACACGCCAGCATCCGATCGCCCGCGTGCATCCCGAGACCGGCCGCACCGCGCTCTTCGTGAGCCCGGGCTACACCATCGGCATCGAGGGCATGTCCGAAGACGAATCGACGCCACTGCTCGAGTCGCTCTACCAGCATCAGAAAAAGCCGGAGTTTATCTACCGGCATCGCTGGCAACCCGGGATGCTCCTGGTCTGGGACAACCGCTGCCTGGTCCATGCCGCCACCGGCGGCTACGAGGGGCACCGCCGTCTGCTGCACCGGATCACCATCGGCGAACGCGCTGCGCCGTCTGCCGCGCCTTTTGCCGGTGATGCACCAGCCGCAGCAGGAGTTCACTGAAATGAGCGATGTCTATGTGATCGGCGTGTCATGTACCGCTTTTGCCAAGCGACCCGATGCCAGTTTCAAGGATCTGTCGCGTGAGGCCTATGAAGCGGCGCTGGCCGACGCAGGGCTGGACGACGGCGCGCTGATCGACAGCAGCTGGTTCGGCAACTGCGGCATGGACAAGCTCGGCCAGCCGAACATCCGCGGCCAGGTGTGCTTTACGCCGCTGGTGCGCGAAGGGCGCTTTCCCGAACGCATCCCGATGATCAATGTCGAGGGCGGCTGCGCCACCGCATCGATGGCCTTCAACGGCGCCTGGAAGGATGTGCTGTCGGGCCAGTCGCAGATGGCGCTGGCCATCGGTGTCGAGAAGACCTTCGTACAGGATGACCCGGCCCGAACGCAGGCGATCTTTGCCGGCGGCATCGACCAGCTCGATCCGCAGGAGTGGCATGAGTACTATCGCCGCGCCGGCGAGCTCTCGGGCAAACCTTTCGAGCCGGGCGCGGGCGGCGGCACGGTGTTCATGGACACTTATGCCATGCAGGCGGCTTATCACATGAAGCGCTGGGGCACGACCGCTCGCCAGATCGCCACCGGTGCGTCCAAGAACCATGCCATGGGCGCGCGCAATCCGCTGGCCCAATACCGCTTCGAAGTCAGCCCGGACGAGGTGCTGGCCGACCGGCTGATCAGCGCGCCGCTGACCCGCTCGATGTGCGCCCCGATCGGCGATGGCGCGGCAGCCGCGCTCCTGGTGTCGGCTGCGATGCTGGCCAGCCTGCCGGCAAGGGTTCGCGAGCGTGCGGTACGCGTGCGGGCAAGCACACTGTCGGGCGGCAAGTACCGCTCGCTCGACGAGCCAGGCCTGTCGCGCATCGCCGCCCGCAAGGCCTACGCGCAGGCGGGTCTGTCGCCTGCCGACATTGATGTCGCCGAAGTGCACGATGCCACCTCGTTCTGCGAAATCTATCAGTCGGAGATGCTGGGCTTTTGCGAGGATGGCGAGGGTGGCCGCTTCGTGGGCGAGGGTCACAGCTCGATCGACGGGCGCCTGCCGGTGAACCTGTCGGGCGGACTGGTCTCAAAGGGCCATCCGGTGGGCGCGACCGGCCTGTCGATGATCCATGAACTGACGACGCAGTTGCGTCGTGAGGCCGGTGACCGTCAGGCCCCTAAAGCCGATATCGGACTGGCCGAAAACGGCGGCGGCGTGATCGGCTTCGATGAGGCGGCCTGCTCGGTCATCATCCTGCAGGCGCCTGCGCGCGGAAGCCTGCTGCCCGGCGTGTAGCATTGCCGGCTGCAATGTCGCGCAGCACGGAGGGCAGCATGACGGGTAAATCGTTTACACCACTGCGCAACACGCTCATTCCGATCCTCGGGATACTCGGCCTGCTGCTGCTGGCTGGTGGCTGTGCCAGGCCGGTGGTCGGGGGATCGAGCAGCGAGCCCCCCAGCGAAGGTCCGATGATCGCCAATCTGCGCAGCTATCGTCTTGAGATGAAACAGGGTCAGGTGGTCGAAGTCAGACTGCCGAGCAACCCCTCGACCGGCTATCGCTGGGTGATGGTCGAGCCGATGCCGGCGGTCGTGGCAGCGCTTGATGACGCCAGGTATGTCCCCGGGCGCACCGATGTGGTCGGATCGACCGGAGAAGAGCGCTGGGCTCTTGTGGCGGTCAAGCCGGGCAGCGGCATCATCCGCTTCGAATACCGCCGCCCCTTCGATGCCGATACCGTTGGGCCGGCACAGCGAGCCAGCTACCTGTTCGAAGTACGCTGAGCGAAGCACGCTCAGCGACGTGCAATGAGAGAAGTGCGCTGAATACGACTTCTGCCCCGATCACCGGAGTCACGCTTGGCTCCGTGGCGGACATGCGTCAGAAGATTCGCCGCCGCAGCAAGCTCAAAGGCCGTCAGATCGACGACCAGGCGCTCGCGCAAGTGCGCGCCCTGATCGGCCACGGACCGCATCGGCGAGATCTGCTGATCGAGCATCTGCATCGGCTCAATGATGAGTACAGGGGGCTGCGCGACCATCACCTGGTGGCACTGGCAGCCGACATGTCGATACCGATGGCCGAGGTCTATGAGGTCGCGACTTTCTATCACCACTTCGAGGTGCTCAAGGGCGATGCTGCCGCGCCGGCGCTGACCGTGCGGGTCTGCGAAGGCTTGAGCTGCGAGCTCGCCGGCGCGCCCGCGCTGCTCGCAGGTTTGCCGCAGGTGCTGGGTCGCGACGATGTCCGGGTCATCGCGGCGCCCTGCGTAGGCCGATGCGAGCAGGCGCCGGTGGCAATCGTCCATCAGTATCCGGTGCCCTGCGCCAGCCTCGACGCGATCGCGCAGGCCGTGGTCAATGGGGCCAGCGCGCATCCTGACTCGGCCGCCAGCGGTGCGTTCGATGCCGCCGCTGCTGCACAGCAGCCGATCACCGACAGCCGTTCGCAAGACCTGATCGCCCCCGACTATGTCGGCTTCGAGAGCTATCTCGCGCAGGGCGGCTATGCACTCGCCCAGGCGGTCTCGGCGGGTGACCACGACCCGCAAGACCTGATCGCCACCATGGAAGATTCGGGCCTGCGCGGCCTGGGCGGCGCGGGTTTCCCGGCTGGTCGCAAATGGCGGATCGTGCGCGGGCAAACCGGCCCACGGCTGATGGCCGTCAATATCGACGAGGGCGAGCCGGGCACCTTCAAGGACCGGACCTATCTCGAGCGTGATCCGCACCGATTTCTCGAGGGCATGCTGATAGCCGCGATGACGGTCGGCATCGAGGCCTGCTACCTCTATCTGCGCGACGAGTACCACGGCTGCAGGTCGATCCTGCAAAATGAGATCGCCCGCCTGCAGGCCGATCCGCCCTGCCCTTTGCCGCGCATCGAGTTGCGCCGCGGCGCAGGTGCCTACATCTGCGGCGAAGAGTCGGCGATGATCGAAAGCATCGAGGGCAAGCGCGGCGAACCCCGCATGCGCCCGCCCTACATCGCAGAAGTCGGTCTCTTCGGACGGCCGACGCTTGAGCACAATTTCGAGACCCTCTTCTGGGTGCGCGACATCCTCCAGCGAGGCGCCGCCTGGTTCAGCGGATTCGGTCGACACGGCCGACGCGGCCTGCGCAGCTTCAGCGTCAGCGGACGGGTGCGCGAGCCTGGGGTCAAGCTGGCGCCGGCCGGCATTACTGCACGCGAACTGATCGACGAATACTGTGGCGGCATGCTCGAGGGGCATACCCTTGGCGCCTATCTGCCGGGCGGAGCATCGGGCGGGATCCTGCCGGCTCGCATGGCCGATATCCCGCTCGACTTCGACACGCTTCAGCCCCATGGCTGTTTCATCGGATCGGCCGCTGTGATCGTGCTCGGCCAGCACGATCGCGCCCGCGATGCCGCGCTCAACATGATGCGATTTTTCGCCGAAGAGAGCTGCGGCCAGTGCACGCCCTGCCGTGTCGGGACTGCCAAGGCGGTGCTGCTGATGCAGGCGGCCGACTGGGACCATCCGACGCTGGACGATCTCAATGCAGTGATGGCCGATGCCTCGATCTGCGGTCTGGGACAGGCCGCACCGAACCCGATCCGCTGCATTCAGACCTATTTTCCGGAAGAAGTCGGCGGCGATCGTGCCGGCGGCACGCGAGCAAGCAGGCCATGACCGATCGCACCGCCATGTCCCCCTCCAGGCTCACATCGGAGGGCACTTCGGGGGGCACATCGATGCGCCGCTCGACCGGCGCGAGCATCCGGGGTGCGGCGACGACGCCGACCGTCGCCTTCATGCTCGATCAGCGCACGGTTGAGGCCTTCGAGGGCGAGACCATCCTGAAGGCCGCTGCGCGCAGTGGTGTCGATATCGCCCACCTCTGCTACAAGGACGGTTATCGGGCCGATGGCAATTGCCGAGCCTGCGTGGTCGAAATTAAAGGTGAGCGCTCGCTCGCACCGAGCTGCTGCCGCACGGTCACCGCCGGCATGCAGGTCGAGGTCGACAGCGCGCGCGCAGTGCGCAGTCGCAGGATGGTCCTGGAGATGCTGCTGTCCGACATGCCCGAAACCGGCTACAAGTGGGATGAGCAGGACCCGTCTCTGCAGCATGGCGAACTCAGCCGGTGGGCGCATCAGATGAAAGTCACCGTGCGCCCCGAGCTCAAGGCGCTGCGCCGCGAGCAGCCGGCGGCCGACCTGTCGCATCCGGCCATGGCGATCAACCTCGATGCCTGCATCCAGTGCACGCGCTGTGTACGCGCCTGCCGCGAAGAGCAGGTCAATGACGTGATCGGCTATGCCCTGCGCGGCGCGCACAGCGAGATCGTGTTCGATCTGGCCGACCCGATGGGCGAGAGCACCTGCGTGGCCTGCGGCGAATGCGTACAGGCTTGCCCGACCGGTGCACTGATGCCCAAGACCCTGATCGGCGATCAGGCTGTCGATCGCAAGGTCGATTCGGTCTGCCCCTTTTGCGGCGTGGGCTGTCTGCTGACCTATAAGGTCAGGGACAACCGGATCGTTGGCGTTGATGGCCGCGATGGGCCGGCCAATCACGACCGGCTGTGCGTCAAGGGCCGTTTCGGCTTCGATTACGCACACAGTCCGCAGCGCCTGACCGTGCCGCTGATCCGCCGGGCCGACGTTGCGAAAGACCCGGAAATGCTCGCCTCGCTCAACCGCGACACCGCCGACTGGTCCAGCGTCTTCCGGCCGGCATCCTGGGATGAGGCGCTGACACTGGCGGCCGGTCGGCTCAAGGATCTGCGCGATCGACATGGGCCGAAGTCGCTCGCCGGGTTTGGCTCGGCCAAGGGCAGCAACGAAGAGGCCTATCTGTTCCAGAAGCTGGTGCGCACCGGCTTCGGTTCGAACAATGTCGATCACTGCACCCGGCTGTGTCATGCCTCAAGCGTCGCCGCGCTGTTGGAAGGCGTGGGCTCCGGCGCGGTGAGCAACCAGGTCAACGATGTCGAACATGCCGAGCTGATCTTCGTGATCGGCTCGAACCCGACCGCCAACCATCCTGTGGCCGCGACCTGGATGAAGAACGCGGCCAAACGGGGCGCGAAGATCGTGCTCGCCGACCCGCGCATCACCGACATCGGCAAGCATGCCTGGCGCACCCTGCCCTTCAATGCCGACACCGATGTCGCGATGCTCAATGCACTCATCCATGCCGTCATCGACGAAGGACTGGTCGATCAGGCCTTCGTTGCCGAGCGCGCCAGCAACTTCGAGGCCCTGCGCGAGACGGTCAAGGCCTACAGCCCCGAGGCGATGGCGCCGATCTGCGGCATTCCGGCAAACACGCTGCGCGAAGTGGCGCGCGCTTTTGCGACCGCCCGCGGCGCAATGATCCTGTGGGGAATGGGCGTGAGCCAGCATGTGCACGGCACCGACAATGCCCGCTGCCTGATTGCGCTGGCCACGGTCACCGGCCAGATCGGCAAGCCCGGCTCGGGGCTGCATCCGCTTCGCGGCCAGAACAATGTGCAGGGCGCCAGCGACGCCGGCCTGATTCCGATGATGTTCCCCAACTATCAGCGCGTCACCGACACGTCGGCGCATGCCTGGTTCGAGGCTTTCTGGGACACGCCTCTGGACGATCAGCCGGGCTATACCGTGGTCGAGATCCTGCACAAGGTGCTAGCCGATGACAGCGATCCGCACAGGATCCGAGGCATGTACATCATGGGCGAGAACCCGGCCATGAGCGACCCCGACCTGAACCATGCGCGTCATGCCCTGGCCAGCCTCGAGCATCTGGTGGTGCAGGACATCTTCATGACCGAGACCGCCTGGCTCGCCGATGTGGTGCTGCCGGCCACCGCCTGGCCAGAGAAAAACGGCACGGTCAGCAATACCGACCGGATGGTGCAGTTGGGCAAGCAGGCCATCACACCGCCCGGCGACGCACGCCCCGATCTCTGGATCATCCAGGCGATCGCCAATCGCATCGGGCTGGCCTGGCACTACGGCACGGCCACGCCCGATCTCGCCGGCGACCCTGCCAATGCCGCTGCCATCGAGGCGGTTGCCAGCGCGGGTGTGGCGCAGGTCTTTGAAGAGATGCGTCAGGCCATGCACAGCTCGATTGCCGGCATCACCTGGGAGCGCCTTCAGCGCGAATCGAGCGTGACCTATCCGTGCCTCACCGAAGACGACCCGGGCGCGCCGACGGTCTTCATCAGTCGCTTCGATACCGACGACGGTCGGGTGCATCTGGTGCCCGCCAACCTGATTTCGGCCGACGAACGACCCGATGCCGACTATCCGTTTGTGCTGATCACCGGGCGCCAGCTCGAGCACTGGCATACCGGCAGCATGACGCGGCGAGCAACCGTGCTCGATGCGATCGAGCCGATCGCCACCGCCTCGATGTGCGGCGCCGACATGGCGGCGATGTCGCTTCAGACCGGCGACCCGATCACGGTCAGTTCAAGGCGGGGCGAAGTCAGCCTGCATGTTCGCCGCGACGATGGCGTGCCGCAGGGCACGGTCTTCATTGCCTTCGCCTATCACGAGGCGGCAGCCAACCTCATGACCAATTCAGCCCTCGATCCGGTTGGCAAGATCCCTGAGTTCAAGTACTGCGCCGTAGCGGTCCGTGCAGGCGGCGAGCCGGCGGCCACACAGGGATACCGCGTCACCACGCAGTCCTGAAAAAAGCTGGCCTCGGCTCACAGCGTGCGGCCGGCCGCCTTCCAGTAGGGTTCGCGCAATTCGCGCTTGAGCACCTTGCCCAGCGCGTTGCGAGGAAAGTCGACGAGCAGTTCGACCCCGGCAAGGCGCTGGTGTTTGCCCAGACGCTGGTTGGCCCAGGCCAGAATGGCGGCCGGATCGGCATCCGAGCCGGAATGCGCGATCACGAGTGCAAGCGCGGTTTCGCCCCAGCGATCATGGGGCACACCGATCACGGTCACGTCGCGCACCGCAGGATGCTCGCCGACCACCTGCTCGAGATCGCTCGGAAAGACATTGAAGCCGCCGCTGATGATCATGTCCTTCTTGCGATCGAGAATCGACAGGAAGCCGTCTTCGTCGAGCCGCCCGACATCGCCCGAGCGGATGAAGGTGCGCCCGCGCTCATCACGCCAGATGAGTTTCGCGGTTTCCTCGGGCTTGCCGTGATAGCCCTGCATCATGCCGGCGCCGTAACTCGCGATTTCGCCGATTTCGCCGCGGGGCAAAGAGCGGCCAGTCTCATCGAGGATGCGGATTTCGAAGCCCAGCACCGGTGTACCGACGGTGTCGAACTTCGAGGCCGGATGCCATGGCTTGAGCATCGTCGCAAAGCCTTCTGAAAATCCGTAGAGCTCGGTCAGCTTGTTGCCGAAGGTCTCGATCACCTCGCGCTTGGTGTCGCTGCGAAGCGGCGATCCGCCGCACAGGATGGTTTCGAGTCGCGATGAATCGGCCTGCGCCAGGCGCGGATCGGCCAGGACCATGATGAACTGCGAGGGAACCATGAAGGTGTGGGTGATGCGCTCGGCACCGAGCAGCGCGAGGAAGCGTCCGGCATCGAAGCTCGGCATTGCGACCAGCGTGCCGCCGGTAAAGAGCACCGGCAGCATCATCAGCCAGGTGCCGTTCGAATAGAGCGAGGTGGTGGTCAGCGCACGGCTGGTGTCTCGAAAACCCATCTCGATCGCATTTGAAAACGCCCAGTGCAGCCTCGCGCGATGGGTCTGCACAATGCCCTTTGGCAGGCCGGTCGTGCCCGAGCTGTAGATGATGTTGAAAGCATCATCGAGCCGGTAGTTGACCACCGGCTGGGTATCGGCTGCGCCCTCGACGAAGTCGGCGAGCGAGCGCCATGACCCACTGATCGAGCCACTGATGACGCCACTGAGCGAGCCACTGATCAAGCCACTGAGCGCCTCACCGGTTGCCACGCCGGCCGGCGTGGCATCGACTGCAATCAGCAGGCCCTGTCGCAGTCCGAGCGGCAGGGCATCGAGCGCATCAAGCCTGGCCCTGAAGTCGGCGGTGGCAAAGGCACCGACTGCGCCGCTGTCATCGATCAGTCCGGCAAGCTGTGGCCCGGTGAGCAATCCCGACAGCGGCACCGCGCAAGCACCTGCCCGCACGATGCCAAAAACCGCCTCGAGCATCTCGACGCAGTTGCCCATCAGCACCGCCACCTTATCGCCGCGACCGATACCCTGAGCGACCAGCGCATTGGCGATCCGGCTGATAGCGCGGTCGAAGTCGCCCCAGTTGCGACGCACCTCGCCGCACACGACCGCCTCCTTCAGGGGCTGGAAGCGGGCGTGATTGGCGATGAGGTCGGGGATGAAAACCTGAGGATCGTCGAGCATGGCCATGATCTTCCTGAGCGAAGATCATGATCGTACTGCATGGGCTTTAACGGCCGTAAACCTTGCCGAAAAGCACCCAGCTCTTGCCGTCCCACCTCTGAAGCTGCTGACGCTCGACCGGGAAGAAGTCATCCGGACCGGTCTTGATGTTCACACCGGGCAGCAGCATCGGCAGCGTGAGATCAAGGTTGGCCGCCTGCTTCATGATGTTTTCGCGGGTCAGGTTGTTGCCGGCTTTTTTCAGGACCTCGACCATGGTCTGCGCTGCGCAGTAGGCATAGACATTGTTGGAGTCCTTGATGTCGCCCGACGGGTAGTACCTTTGCATCCAGACCAGCCACGCGTTGTACTCGGGGGTGCCGCCCCAGGTCGGATCGGTCGGGTCCTTCATGAAGTAGGCGGTGATGACACCGGCCGCATTGTCGGCACCCGCCGGGATGATCACCGACGCCACCGAGGACGACACGCCGTTGAGATAGTGCGTCGGCTTCCATCCGATTTCGGCCGCTTTCTTGATGGCCTGAGCGGCGAACTTCGGGATGGTGATGTTGAAGAAGGTATCGGCACCCGATGCCTTGAGCTCGACCATCTGGCTGTCGATCGTGGCGTCGGTCGACTCATAGGTCAGCTTCTTGATGATCATGGTCTTGCCCTTGTCGCCAAGCCCGTCTTCGAAGCCCTTCAGATAGTCGCGACCGTAATCATCGTTCTGATAGATGATCGCGATCTTGGCGTTGGGCTTGGTGTCCAGAATGTGCTGGGCATAGATTTTTGCTTCCGACTGATAGCTCGGCTGCCAGCCCATCGTCCAGGGGAAGTCCTTGGGCTCGCCCCACTTGGTTGCGCCGGTTGCGTTGAAGAGCTGCGGCACCTTCTTCTGATTCATGTACTTGTGAATCGACGAGTTGGTCGGCGTGCCAAGCACATTGAAGATCAGCAGCACTTCGTCCTGCTCGACCAGCTTGCGCGCCATCTCGACCGTCTTGGCCGGGTTGTAGCCGTCGTCATACGACACCCAGACCAGCTTGCGCCCGTTCACGCCGCCTTCTGCATTGACCTTGTCGAAATAGGCCTTGATGCCCTTGCCGATCGTGCCGTAAGCCGAAGCCGGACCCGAATAGGGGCTGATACCGCCGATCTTGATCTCCTTGTCAGAGGCACCATCGTCGTACTTCTTCTGGGCGAACCCTGCCCGGGAAACCAGCAGCGCACCGGCACCGGCTGCTGCAGCCTTTAAAAAAAAGCGTTTCATGGTTGTCTCCTCCAAGAGATATGAAAAGAAAAAGGCTCCCTGCAAATGCAGGGAGCCCAGGCGAATCAATCGGCCTGTTGCAGGTGGCCGATTCTACTGAAGTGAAGATCGAAGCCGGATCAGCGGCCGAAGATTTTGCCCTGCAGGACCCAGGTCTTGCCATCCCAGCGAGCCAACTGTCCGCGCTCGATCGGATAGAAGTCGTCCGGTCCGGTCTTGACGTTCACACCCGGCAGCAGCATGGGCAGGTTCATCTCGATATTCGCAGCTTGCCTCATGATGTTTTCGCGGGTCAGGTTGTCGCCTGCCTGCCTGAGCACTTGCACCGTGCCCTGCGCCAAGGTGTAGCCGAACACGAAATTGAGGTCCTTGAGGTCGGCACCCGGCATGTATCGCTGCATGAAGGTCAGCCACTCCTTGAACTCAGGGGTGTTCGCCCACTGGCTGTCGGTCGGGTCCTTGAGATAGAACACCGACAGAATTCCGACGCCGTTCTCGGCACCTGCCGGCAACATCACCGCGCCCACCGAGTTCGAAACGTTGTTGAGGTAGTGCTGAGGTTTCCAACCGATTTCGGCGGCTTTCTTGATGGCCTGGGCAGCGAATTTGGGGGTGGTGATGTTGAAGAACACATCAGCGCCCGAGGCTTTCAGTTCGACCATCTGGCTGTCGACCGTAGCGTCAGTGACCTCATAGGTCAGCTGCTTGACGATCATGGTCTTGCCTTTGTCGCCCAATCCGTCAAGGAATCCCTTGAGGTAATCCTTACCGTAGTCGTCATTCTGATAAAGGATGCCGATCTTTGCGTTGGGCTTGGACTCAAGCAGATGCTGAGCGTAGATCAAGGACTCGCCCTGATAGTTCGGCTGCCATCCCATGGTCCAGGGGAAGTTCTTCGGATCGCCCCACTTGGTCGCGCCAGTGGCCACGAAGAGTTGCGGCATCTTCTTCTGGTTCATGTACTTGTGAATCGCCGAGTTCGTCGGCGTTCCGAGCACACCGACGGTGGCCAGAACTTCTTCTTCTTCGGCCAGCTTGCGGGCCATCTCGAGCGTGCGGGACGGGTTGTAGCCGTCATCGAGCGTGATGAACTTGATCATACGACCGTTGACGCCGCCTTCGGCGTTGATCTTCTTGAAATAGGCGTCCATCGACTTGCCGATCGCACCATAGGCGGATGCAGGACCCGAGTACGGGTTGATATTCCCGATCTTGATTTCCTTGTCGGTCGCGCCAGTGTCGTACCTCTTCTGCGCGAAACCAGTCTGAGACACCAGCAAAGCACCAGCACCGGCCGCAGCCGCTTTCAGAAAATTGCGTTTCATGAGTGTTGCCTCCAAGCGTTAAAAAAACGGGCTCGCGTCAGACGCAAAGCCCAATCAATGCAGCCGCTCTTCAGGATTGACTTCCTCCAACGGGTTGCGGTGCTGCTGCCGACACCGCGGATGCGGTTTCGGCAGTTTTGGTGTCGGAACTGGATGGCCGCAGCCGAGCCCAGATCCGCCTGAACAATCCTGCTGTGCCTTCGGGCATGAGGTACATGAGCAGAATCAGGAAAATGCCATAAATCGCCCAAGGGGCCGACTTGGAAATCTCATCGGCAAAGTTGGGCACGAACTGGATGAAGATCGCGCCGGCAATGGCTCCGGGAATCGACGCCAGACCGCCCACCACCACACCGACCAGGAAGGTGATCGACAGGAAGGAGGTGAAGCTGTCGGGCGACACGAACGCCACCGCGGCCGCGGACAGCGCACCCGCCACGCCGGTGAAGGCTGCCGACACACCGAAAGCCAGTGACTTGTAGACCGGCAGGTTGATACCCATCGCCGATGCGGCGATCGGATGGTCGCGGATGGCGACCAAAGCCCGGCCGACCCGACCACGAAGCAGTCGCCAGGCGATCAGGAACATGATCAGCGTGACCAGCAGGATATAGAAGTAGAGCCAGCGGTCGGATGACAGCGGTTGCCCCAGGAAGCTGAACTCGAAGGGCGGCTCGGGTTTGGACAGCACGATGCCCTGCACGCCGCCGGTCCAGCCCTCGATCGCTTTGTACTTGAGCATCTGAGGCACGGCGAGTGCCAGCGCAAAGGTGGCGAGCGCCAGATAGTGGCCGCCCAGACGCAGTGCCGGAAAGCCCATCAGGTAGCCGAACACGAAGCAGGCGAGCGCAGCAACCGGCAGCGTCGCCCAGTAGGGTATGCCGGCGCGATCCATGAGGATGGCTGCGATGTAGGCACCGATGGCATAAAACGCGCCATGACCCAGCGAGATCTGCCCGTTATAGCCGGTGAGGATGTTCAGGCCCAGCACGGCGATCGCATAGATCATCACCATGTTGAACTGGAAGACCCGGAAGTTCTTGACCAGGAAGGGCAAGACGCACAGCGCGGCCAGCAGCACCAGGCCACCGATCCATACCCATTTGCGATTGGCGATATCGTTCATACGCGGGTCACCACGGCTTTGCCGAACAGGCCATCCGGCTTGAGGGTCAGAGTGCCGACAATCAGGATGAGCGCGACTGTCAGTTTGAGTTCGGTGCCAATGACATAGGCACCGAGAAGATTTTCGAGGATGCCGACGATGAAGCCGCCGATCACTGCGCCCCAGGCATTGTCGATGCCACCGAGCAGGGCGGCCGCAAAACCGTAGAGCAGGATACCGGACATCATGTTGGGATCGAGAAAGACGATCGGAGCGACCATCATCCCGGCAACCGCGCCGATGGCCGCAGCCAGCCCCCAGCCGACGCCCAGCATCCAGGACACCCGGACCCCGACCAGTTTGGCTGAATCGGGGTTCTGAGCGGCCGCACGCATCGCAAGACCGATCGGGGTAAAGCGGAAGAAGGCATAGAGCGCAGCCAGCACGACCAGCATCACTGCCACGGACCCGAACTGATGGGCCGAGAAATACTGGGTCGCGATGCCGGTGTCCTTCGGAAACGGGCTGGGGAAGGATTTGATGGTGTGATCGAAAATCATGCCGGCCACTGCATTGAAGATCACCAGCAGACCGACGAAGACGATCACATTGGTCAGCACCGGCGCCTTTTCGACCGGCTTGAGGATGGTCCGCTGAATCAGCAGGCCGCCCAGAAAGGAGACGGCCACCGTGGCGAAAAACGCGCCCCAGTAGGGCCAACCTGAATTGACAAGCGCCCAGGCGATGAAGGTGCTGAAGGTCGCCATCTCGCCCTGGGCGAAATTGATGTGGTGAGTGGCCTGATGAATCATGACCAGCGCGAGTCCGATCGAGGCATAGATAACCCCGTTGGAAATGCCGGCAAAGATCTGGTGAAATAAGGCTTCCATCGTCTCTTTTCGCTCTGTTTTCTGTTTTTCGAGTGAGGGGATCGGGCGCTGAGATCAGTAACCGAGGTAGACCTTTCGGACGGTCTCGTCATTCCGGATCTGTTCGCTCGGACCCGAGATCACAATCCGGCCGGTCTCGAGAAGGTAGGCATGGCTGGCCAGACCGAGCGCCAGACTGGCGTTCTGCTCGACCAGCAGCATGCTGACTTTCTCTTCCTCGTTGATCTTGCGCATGATGCGGAAGATCTCGGCGACGATCAGCGGGGCAAGGCCGAAGGACGGCTCATCGAGCAGCAACAGGCGCGGACGCAACATCAGCGCCCGGCTGATCGCCAGCATTTGCTGCTCGCCGCCGGACAAGGTGCCGGCCTGCTGATTGCGTCGCTCTTTCAGTCGCGGGAAACGGGTGTAGGCCCGCTCGATGTCGAGCGCCACCTCGGCCCGGTCTTTGCGCACATAGGCACCGAGCTTGAGGTTTTCTTCGACCGACAGTGCGGTGAACGTGCCGCGGCCATCGGGCACATGGGCCACGCCCATGCGCACAACCGATTCGGTCGCCTTGCCGACCAGCTGCTGGCCATCAAAGAGCACGCTGCCGCTGGTCTTGACCGTCTGGCAGATCGCGCGCAGGGTGGTGGTCTTGCCGGCGCCGTTGGCCCCCAGAATGGCGGTGATCTGCCCCTGGGCCAGCGAGAAATTCATGTCGTAGAGGACCTGGGTCGCGCCATAGGAGGCGTTCAGGCCCTTGACTTCAAGGAGTTCAGGCATCTTCCGGTGCTCCGAGGTAGGCAGCGATCACTTCGGGATGCTGCTGGATTTCAGCCGGGGTGCCTTCGGCGATCTTCTTGCCGAAATTGATCACGACGACTTTCTGCGAAACCGCCATCACCAGGCTCATATGGTGCTCGACCAGCAGCACGGTGATGCCGAGCCGGTCGCGGACATCGTTGATCCGTTCTTCCAGGCCGGCCATCTCGTCGTGGTTCAGTCCAGCAGCCGGCTCATCGAGCAGCAGCAGCTTGGGGTCGGACGCCAGAGCCCGGGCCATTTCGACCCGCTTCTGGATACCGAAGGGCAGGTCGCCGACCAGACGCTGCGAATAGGGAGAGAGGTCCATGTAGTCGATGATCTCGGCAGCACGGGCACGCAGGCGATCCTCTTCTGCGGCCACCGATGACAGACCGAGTGCGCTCGCAAAAAAGCCCGCTTCGGACCGGCTGTGTGCACCGATCATGACGTTGCGCTCGACGCTCATGGTCTTGAACATCGCCAGGTTCTGGAAGGTGCGGCCGAAACCGAGCTTGGAGATCTCGTTGGACTGCATCGCGGTGATCGACTTCCCCTCGAAGAGAATGTCGCCGCTCTGGTAGGAATAAAGCCTGCTCAGGCAGTTGAAGAGCGTCGTCTTGCCGGCGCCGTTGGGGCCGATCAGACCGCAGACCCCGCCCCTGGGAACATCGAAGGTCACGCCGTCAAGGGCAACGATGCCCCCAAATCGTACCGTGACACCCTGCACGCTGAGCAGGGCTGATTTGTCATCGACCATCTGTCTCCGTCCACTTCAAAATGACTTGCGCAGACCCTGTGACACAAGGTTTACCGCGCGGAAGGTGAGCTTATAAGCTGGAATCGGTACCGCTGGCAAGCAGCTTCAGTGAGCCAAAGGGTTATCCCCGTCGACGGTGCCAGAAGCGCACTTTGCGTCGGGCGCAATTGCTGCATCGCAGCACCAACGCTTGCGTCACGCCACGAGCCAGCGCTGCCGGCTGACAAGCGCTCGAAACCCACCGAAATCGGCAGACCCAACGCTAGCCTGGTAGCGCCCCGCACTAAGCGGTCAGCGGGACTCGAAGGCGTCACCCGTGCTCAGGTAAGCCCGTGGGCCGTCGCCTGACAACCACACTGCTGCCCGGGTATCGCTTTGCAGCATTGCTCGCCAGAACGCCAGGCTCATCCCTGCGGTGACCCGCATGACATGGGTATCGGCCGCCTTTCGGGCCGCCCTTGGCACGCCCCCGTTGAAAACCATGTGATCGCCTTCGGCAAACCACAGCAGCCAGGCATTTCCGGGCGGCAGTCGTTCGTAGACCGCCCGTCGCATGGCTGGTGTCACGCCGGTGAGCGCGCCGCCGTCGTCAAGGGCGCCGGTGATGACCATGAAGGGCAGTGTGATCGCGGCAAGAGCGGCCTCATCCGCACCACGGATCGCCGGACTGAAGGCGATCGCGGCACGGATTCGAGGATCGCGCAGCGGCGCGGCAGGCGTCGCAGAGCCCGGCTGATTCGCCGCTGCCGGCCAGACCAGCCGATCCTGGCCGGCCACGATCTGCGTGGTCTGCGCGCCGAAAGAGTGGCCGGACATGCCGACCCGAGCCAGGTCGAGACAGGCCAGCCGAGGGTCGCGAGCCTGACGCCCGGTCAGCCAGTCGAGCACCGCGGCGACGTCAAGCGCTCTCAGGACCGCCTGCTCGGGGGTCATGCCCAGGCGCAGTCTCGCGGGATCGAAGGTTCCCGGCCCGGTCCGCCAGAGCGACTCATCGCTGCCGGGATGCTGCAGATGGATGACCACGAATCCGTGCGAGGCCCAGTGCTCACCCCAGCGGGCACCACCGGCCTTCGATCCGCCCAGGCCGTGCGAGAACAGGATCAGCGGACGCGGTGTCGCGGCGGCGCAGGGCTGAGGCACGCGCAGGCGCAACGCAATCGTGCGGCCACCCGGGCCGTCAACGAGATCGTCATCGAAGCGCTCGAGCGCGAAGGGGCCGGCGTCGAACAGACCGGCATCGCCCGAGAGGGCCACCGGCTGGGACCGGGACACGCCAGGCCAGATCAGCAGCGCAAGCACGAACCCGATCGACACAGCCAGCGCTGCCCTGCGCCGGCGCACCGCCGAGCCGCCCGGCACATGGGGCCGGTGCGAGTCAAACGCGGGTAAGGTCGCCATTGGCACGCCCAGCATGAATGCGAATCTCGGAAGCTGCGCCGGGAGTGTAGCACGCGGGGCATCAGGTTTCGCCCGGGACGGCGCTCTCCGGGGGGCGCCCGGAGGGCCAGCGTCGCGATGCACCGACGGCGGCAAACCGCCGGCACGCCGACACTGTCCGTTCATCCTTGCCGTGCCGTGCGGCCGTGTCGGAAGCATTCCGGCGGCTGCAAACTAGTCTGATGAAGAACCGTTCAGCGATCTGGAGGAGGCAATGAGCCTCGCCGTAGCAAGTGCCGCCGCCGACAACGTCATGTTGTCGGGGATGGCACGCGCGCTGGTGCAGCACCAGATGCTGTCGGCGGAAGAAGCAGCCGACATTCAGAAGAAAACCGACCCCGCCAAGGCAAAGTTCATTGACGTGCTGGTGAGCAGCGACGGTCTGTCGGCGCTCAATCTGGCGCGCTTTACCGCTGACACCTTCGGTTTGCCGCTGGTGGACCTCGCGGCGTTCGATGCCGGCATGCTGCTGACCGACCTGATCGACCCGAAGCTGCTGACCGAGACCCTCATCGTGCCGATTGCCAAGCGAGGCAACCGGCTGACCGTGCTGCTGTCGGACCCGACCGACCTCCAGGCGATCGACCGTATCAAGTTCCGGACGCAGGCAACGGTCGATCCGATCGTCGTCGAGCACGACAAGTTGCGGAAATTCGTCGAGCAGCTGTCGCAATCGTCGACCGGCCAGACGAAAGCGGCGCTCGACGACGACCCCAGCGACTTCCAGCCGGAGGACGCCGAAGACGGCCTGGCACTGCCCGCAGCCGTGCGTCCGTCCACGGCCCGGCGTGGAACACCGAACTCCGGCCGAGCTGGGACGACGGGCGCTGCCGGTACCGCCGCGAACGACACCGTGCTGCCCGGCATCGCCCGCGCGCTGGTCCAGAACCAGGTGATCAGCTCCGAGCAGGCCTCTGCCATCCAGAAGAAGGTGGTCGCTGCGCAGGGCAGGTTCATCGACGAGCTCATCTCCAGCGGTCAGCTGAACGCGGAAACACTCGCGCGCTTCGCGTCGGACACCTTCGGTTTGCCGCTGGCGGACGTCTCGGCGCTCGATGCCGGCATGCTGGTGACCGACCTGATCGACGCGAAGCTGATGGCCGAGACCCTCATCGTGCCGATTGCCAAGCGAGGCAACCGCTTGACCGTGCTGTTGTCGGACCCGACCGACCTGCAGGCGATCGACCGCATCAAGTTCCGGACGCAGGCAACGGTCGATCCAATCGTCGTCGAGCACGACAAGCTGCGCAAATTCATCGAGCAGCTGTCGAAATCGTCAACCGGCCAGACGAAAGCGGCGCTCGACGACGAACCCAGCAACCTCCAGCCCGAGGACGCCGACGAAGGTCTGGCGCTGCCCGCAGCGCTGCTTCCCGGCCTTGCCCGCGCGCTGATCCAGAATCAAGTGATCAGCCCCGAGCAGGCCTCGGCCATCCAGAAGAAGGTGGCCGCCGCGCAGGGCAGGTTCATCGACGAGCTCATCTCCAGCGGGCAGCTGAACGC
>JAPLQF010000005.1 GCA_026399875.1 Burkholderiales bacterium
ATAAGCCAGCGAGGAAAGCAGCTCGTTGACGCGCGCCTGCGTGGCGTTGCTGTTGAAGGTGATCGACAGCGTGCCGGCGGTATTACTCACCGTGCCGATAGTTACACCCGACAGCATCGCGTTGCCGCCGGTAAAGGTCAGGTTGCCAAGGGCAGAGAAAACATCCTCGGCATTGGCGCCGCCGTCGCGCGCCAGTGTGATCGACGCGCCGTTGTAATTGCCTACGCCGTTGTTCAGCGCGGCAAGGTCAGCGTCATAGATCGCGACACCAGAATCGAGTGCCACTGCAACCGCGTTCTCGGTGTAGCTCACCGATCCGCCAAGCGTGTTGGTGGCCGAGCCGTTGAAGGTGGTGTCGAGCGAACCGTCGGCGTTGACGCGGATCAGGCTGAAGTCATAGTCTCCGCCATTGAGGGATAAGCCAGCCACGAGAATCCTGCCGTCAGGCTGAAGGTTCAAGCTGTACCCGGAGTCGTTGCCAGTGCCGACCCGCACGATGAGCTTGCCGTCGCTATCGAAGGAGGTGTCGAGCGACCCGTCAGCATTCAGACGGATCAGGCTAAAGTCCTCATTACCCCCATTGATGGAGTGTCCCGCCACAAGGATCTTGCCGTCGGGCAGCAGGCGGAGGCTATAGCCATAGTCGTGCCCGCTGCCGACCGGCACGATGAGCTTGCCGTCGCCATCAAAGGAGGTGTCCAGCGACCCGTCTACGTTCAGGCGAATCAGGCTGAAATCATTGTTGGTGCCATTGCTGGAGTAACCCGCCATGAGTATCTTGCCGTCGGGCTGCAGGCTGAGGCTACGGCCAATGTCGGCACCACTACCAACCGGCACGAGGAGCTTGCCGTCAACATTGAAGGAGGTGTCGAGCGACCCGTCGACATTCAAACGGATCAGGCTGAAGTCATTGTCGGTGCCATTGCTGGAGTAGCCCGCCATCAGGATCTTGCCGTCGGGCTGCAGGCTGAGGCTATAGCTATAGTCACCACTGCCGAGCGGTATGAAGCTGCCGACCGGCATGAGGAGCTTGCCGTCAACATCGAAGGAGGTGTCGAGCGACCCGTCGACATTCAGACGGATCAGGCTGAACTCAGCTGCGCTGCCTGTAGTGGACGAGCCCGACATCAGGATCTTGCCGTCGGCTTGCACAATGACGCTGTAGCCGATGTCGGTGCTGCTACCAACCGGCACGATGACCTTACCGTCTCCATCAAAGGCAGTATCCAGCGACCCGTCGACATTCAGACGGATCAGGCTGAAGTCCAAAGTGCTGCCATTGCGGGAGAAGCCCGCGACCAGGATCCTGCCGTCGGGCTGCAGGGTGACGCTGCGGCTGGTGTCGTCACCACTGCCAACCGGCACGATCAGCTTGCCGTTACTGCCAAAGGCGTTATCCAGCGACCCGTCTGCGTTCAGGCGAACCAGGCTGAAGTCAAAGTCGATGCCGTTGCTGGAGTAGCCCGCGACAATGATCTTGCCGTCGGGCTGGATGGTAAGGCTCTGACCGATGTCTTTGCTGCTGCCCACCGGCACCATCAGCTTACCGGTCCCGGCCACTGGCGCGAAAGTCGGTGCGTCATTCACCGCAGTCACGGTCAGGCTCGCGGTGTCAGTGAACGAACTGAAATCACTGCCGAGGGCGATGTCACCCGGATCGGTGATGACCACATAGTCGCCGGTCGCGCCGGTCGCCATGCTCCAGGCGCGGAAGGTGATCGCACTTGAAAGCGTGCCGTTCAGATCACCGAAGGGCAACATGCGAATACTGGCGGTCGGGCCGAGCAGCAATGCCAGTTCGTTGGTGTTGCTGTTGATCTTCTCGGCGTCGATGGTCAGCCAGTTGGTGCCGCCATCGGTGCTGTATTGCCAAGTGCCAAGGCTGGTGTCGAGCGCGGTGATCGCGATGGCTTCGCCCGCCGCAGCACGGGAGGTGATGCTGCCGTCGACCACCAGCGCGGCCACCGTGATCCCCGATGGATTGGCCGCGCCTTCGAGGATGCTCGGCATTGCCGGGCTCGCGGTCGGGTTGAGCGCCGGTGCCATTCCAGGACCGATAACCACTACCTCCGGGAGCAGGCCATTCCAGCCGAGCGGATCGCCATCGGCAAAGAGCGACCCAGCCTGGATCGCGCCGATGCTTGCCTCAAGCGTCCAGTCGCCACCGGCATCGGCTGACCCGGTGAGATCGGTGCTGCCGGCCACATCGGCGCCGGTGAGCTCGGCCAGCCGCATGAGCATCGTAATGCCCGCGGGCGTTGACGCCACATCGCAGCCGTAGATCAGCAGGTCGGCCTGATCGCCGAGCGCGGCACGCCAGGCGGTGAACTGATCGGCCTCGGTCTCAATCGCGGCGGCATCGATGCGCCGACCGTTGAGTTCGATCGCACCTGGCTCGCCATGCGACACGATGTGGATGGCGGCCACCTCGCGCTGGCCGGCAAGCGCCTCGGTGATCTGGGCGAGGCCGTCGCGGGTCGGGTCGAGCTCGATGATGTGAAAGGCTGCGTCGGGGCGGCGTGCGGCAATCGCATCGACAAGATGCTGGGCATCGGGCACGCCGGGGTCGACGAAGACCAGTTCGGTGGCGCGGGCGGCGGCGAAGGTCGCCTCGGCGGGCGTCACCAACGAAGCCTGTGCGGCCGGTGCATCGGCCGGCATGACCGAATCGGGCGCCACCAGCGACGAGGCTGCCGGCAGCAGCCCGGCGATGGCATCAGCCGAATAGAGAATCCGCGGCTCGACCGACTCGGCCAGCGCAGGGTCGCGGGGCGCTGGCGCAGTGCGCCGCGCAGGCAAGAGTGGGCCAGCGAGGGAGCGTCGCCACCGCGCCATTCTGGACAGAAAGCTCATGAGGCGGGCCGCAAGCGCGCCGCCCTTACTGGGCTGCTGCGCGAGGCTTGCCCTGCGCGAACGCAGGCGCAATGCCGGAATCCGGCGTAACCGAGACCGGCCGCAATCCGGTGGGCGCCTGGGACGGCGCAACCGGCGGGGGTTTGGGCGCGGACACATTGGCGCTTGATGGCGCCTTCAGGTCCAGACCGAAATCGATCCGGCAGCGCGAGCCGGCCGGAATTTTCAGATCGGGATTGGGCAGGGCCAGCCGCACCCGGAAGGTGTTGCTCGCCGGCTCGAGCACCCGATCAACCACGGTGACCGTGGCAAACGCCTCGCGTACCGCGCCAACCTCAGGCATGACGGTTGCCCGGTCGCCGGTCTGGATCTTGCCGATCGCCTGGGCCGGCACCACCACCTCGACCCGCAGCGGATTAGTCTCGACGATGCGCAGGATCGGTTTGTCATCGACGTATTCGCCCACGCTCAGAAAGCGATCGGTGACGACGCCGGAGATCGATGCGCGGATCTGCTTTCGCTCGACCTGGACTTGCGCAAGTCGAGCCTCGTATTCGGCCTGCTTGCGCCGTTCGAGCGCCTGCTGCAGGCGGTCGTCGCTGACCTGCGACTCGGTCTCGGCTTTGTCGGCAGCGGCCTTCGAGACGAAATTTTCGGCGATCAGACGATTGGTGCGAACCAGTTCGCGGCGGGCGAATTCGCGGCTGCGTTCGGCAGCCTGCACATCGCCGGTCTGACTGGCCTTGTTTTGCACGAGCTGCAGGTTGGCACGCTCGACATCAGCAGCCAGACGCGCAACCACCTGGCCACGGCGCACGATTGCGCCGCGATCCACATCAATTGCCTCGAGCACACCCGGCGTGGCGGCACCGAGCTGCACCACCTGATTCGGCTGCAACAGGCAGTCGATCGGCGCTGCAAGCGCGGCAGATCCTGCGGCGAACAGGCAGGCGAGCGCCACGGCGCGTGCCAAGCAGCTCATGCGGGGCACTCGCTGGTGGCGTCGGCAAATCGCCTGTTCATCTCGAATCATTCGTCGATGTGACCTAAGACATGGGAGCGCTCGCGACCGACGTCCTGCTCGTAAAGGCGTCGCCGCTCGTGAAAGGACTTCTTTTCCTCAGAACGCTGTATCGCCCGTAACAGCGGCGGTGCAAACCGCGAGGCGACAAGCGTCGCCAGACGGCTGGTCAGCGGCGGGCGACCGTTGCTGACGCCAGCAATTGGGGCTTCGACGCTTGCCAGGGTTTCGACCGTGCCGGGCTCACCCCGACGGCCACTTCGGCCCTGCAACTGGCGGTCGAGTCGGCGCGAGGGCTGGACACAGGTGGCGACCATGGCCAAACCGCCGGCGGCGATCGCCTCGGCATCGAGCGCAATGTCGGTGCCGCGTCCGGCCATATTGGTGGCGATCGTCACTCGGCCTGCGATACCGGCCTTTGCCACGATGTCGGCCTCCTCGCGATCATGGCGCGCGTTGAGCACGGTGGGCTCGATGCCCTCGGCTCGCATCGCGGCGGCGAGCTGTTCGGATTCGGCGACATCGCGGGTGGCCACCAATACCGGGCGCCGCTGGCCCGCCAGGGTTCGCGTGCGATCGAGCACCGCAGCGTGCAGGCTCTCGGTGGTCGGAAAAAGCCGGGTGCCGAGGTCGCGCCGACGGCTATGGTGGCGCGGCGCGATGGGCGTGACCGAGAGGCCATAAGTGCTCGCGAGCTCATGGCGAGCTTCCCTAAGGGTTGCCGACAGGCCACCGATGCGCCAGTAGCGCGCAAAGAACTGCTGCGCGGCGATGCGGCTCGCGGTCTCGTGAGGGGCGGTCAGCTCGACGCCCTCCTTGATCTCGATCATCTGATGCAGACCGCGCGACCAGGTGCGGCCCGAGGCGATCCGGCCGGTATGGCGATCGACAATCTCGACGCGCCCTTCGTGAACCAGATAGTCGCGATCGCGCTGGTAGCAATGCAGCGCTGCCAGCGCCATGCCGATCCGATCGTGGCGGATCCGCTCGAGGCGCCATGAGGCCTGCTCAGGATCGGGCTGCGCATTTTCAGACAGCGCGCTTTCAGGCAGCGAAGCATCGCTGTCGGAACCATCAGCGCCGGTGAGTTCGCGAAGACGGCTCGCGCCGGCAACGGTCAGCCGCACGCTGCCCGCCTGTGCATCGAGCAGATAGTCACGGCCCTGCCAGAGCAGTCGGGCCAGGCGGATCGCCTCGGCGGTGAAGGCGGCCTCCTGCGCCGAGACCGGCATCGCCAGGATGCAGGGCAGGGTTGCCTCGTCGATCAGGATGCTGTCGGCCTCGTCGATCAGCGCGCAGCACAGACCCCGAAGCAGCGGCTGCGCACCGGCAGCGTCGCGCAAGGCCTCGGCATGCGCCTCGAGGCCGCCGTGGTCGATGCCGGCCATGCGATCGCGAAGATAGTCGAACATCAGTTCGCGTCCGGTGCTGTAGACCACGTCGGACCGATAGGCGATTCGCCGGCGCGCCGGGTCATCCGACTGCAGAATGCGATCAACGCTCAGGCCGAGCGCCTGATAGAGCGGCGCAAGCCCCGCCGCATCACGCTCAACCAGATAGTCGTTGACGCTGACCACATGGACCGGCGTGCCATCGAGGGCCTGCGCGGCAGCCGCCAGGGCAAGGGCGAGCGTCTTGCCCTCGCCGGTCGCAAGCTCAGCCAGGCCGCCATCGAGCATGGTCGCTGCCGCCTGGACCTGCGAAGGATAAGGGTCAAAGCCCAGCGTGCGGCGAGCGGCCACGCAGGCCAGCGCCAGGGCATCGAGTCGGGGCAGGCGGCCGCCGACCGCGCTCGAACTCAGGGCATCGAGCGGCTGGCCGGCACTGTCAATCGTCTCGGCTCGGCGCAGCACGGCGAGTGCGGCCCTTGCGCCCCGACGCCCATCAAGCGCACTGAGGCGATCGCGCCAGGCATCGGCAAGGCCACGACGCAGATAAGAGGCGCGCATCGGATAAGGCCCCCAGATCGCCCCGGGTGCCAGGCGACCTGAAGGATCGTCGGCCTGCGCGCGAAACACGGCCGATCAGCCTTCGAGGCGCCGCACGAAGACACGCCGCAGCGCCACCACCATCTGCTCCAGCGCCGGGCGCGAGGCATGCGTGATGCGCACCGTCGCGGTCGCACCGATACGCGGCAGCGGCCCGTCGGGCACGAACTCGACCTGATACCAGGGCTCAAGTGCGAACTGCCCGTCGCGGTCGGCAGGATCGGTGGCAATCGGTCCGCCGGCGCGATCACCCAGCGCGGGCGACGGCAAGACCCGGGTCGATTCGGGCGTCTCGGCGAGCAGCCGCAGACCGAGGACCTCGCCCGGATGATCGGCCAGATGCGCCTGGGGCGGGCCCACCCGATCGGCCAGCCGTCGAACCTGGTCATCACGGGCCATGGCCTGAACCCGCAGTGCACCGGGCTGCACCACATAGAGCAGCACCTCGCCCTGGCCCGCCTGGCGCAGGGCCGGTCCGTCGGCATCGATGAAAGCGATCGAGCCCTCGGTGGCGCTTCGCACCAGCAGCCGGTCGAGACGACGGTCGAGATCAGCCAGTTGCCTGCGCAAGCGATCGATCTCGCCGGTCGATAGCCCTGCGCCGGCAAGGTTCTGATCGATGCCGCGCACTCGCTGAGACTCGAGTCCACTCAATTGCGCGCGCAGCCGGTCGCGCTCGGCGACCAGCCGATCACTGTTCAGACGCAGCAGGGGCGTGCCAGCGACCACCCGATCGCCCGGACGCACCAGGACGTCGGCCACCCGCGCCGGTTCGGGCGCACGAATTTTTGCCGCTTCGTCCGGCACCACGACGCCCGGCAGGGTGGTGGCATCCGGCATCGGCACCACCGTGACCAGGGCCAGCGGCAACGCGACGGCCAGTGCCGTGCCGGCCATCGCACGCATCGGGCGCGACTGTCGCCAACGCGATGCCCACAGGTAGCCGAACAGGGCCATCATCGGCCGACCGATGGCGAACCACACGCCGACCACCACCAGTGCCAGTCCGAGCAGGCGAGAAAAATCGGCTATCCACAGGGCCAGGGTCCAGGTCATCACGACCCTGTAGAACCACGCGGCAACCCCCCAGCCGATCAGCAGCGGCCAGTCGCGGCGGCTTCCCGCAGGCGGCCTGACATGACGCTCGCCAGCAATCAGGCAGCGCGCGCCATACACGAAGAGCGCCCGCGAACGCTCGGCGAGATTCGGCCGATCGATTGCATCCGATAAGGCGAAATAGCCGTCGAAGCGCAACAGCGGGTTGCCGTTGACGAAGACCGTCGAGGCGCCGCCGATCAGCATCACCGCAAAGGCCAGCATGCGCAGCATGCCGTCGCCCACCGACAGCCACACCCACAGGGCGACCACCGCCAGCAGCAGTTCGGCCACGATGCCGGCCAGGCTCACTGCGACCCGCCGAGCGCGCGACTCAAAAAGCGCCGAGGCCGAGGCATCGACATAAGGCACCGGCGTGAGCATCAGCATCGAGATGCCCATCTCGGTCACCTGCCCGCCCCACACGCGAACCGCCCAGGCATGCGCCATCTCATGGCAGATCTTGACCAGCGGATAGACCAGCCACATCGCCAGCGCAAAGCCCGGCGTGCTCATCCAGTGGCCGCCCCAGGCGGTGAGCTCGGACCAGCGCTGCGCCGCGACGAACAGGCCACCGGCGATCAGCAGCAAATAGATGACGCCTGCCCAGCCGGTGTAGAAAGGCGCGGCATATCGCACCGTGGCATCGAGCAGGCGGCTTGGATCGACCAGCCCGATTTTCAGCGACAGCGGGTTGGCCGCAGCCAGCAGTCGACGCCGCTCGCGGCGGGTCTCGCGCCGGCTCAAGCGGGCCAGATCGACGCCCTGCTCGGCGATGACCATCCCGGCCTCGGCGAGTTGCTGCACAAGGGTGACGATCTCCTGCTGCGAAGGTGCCGCATCGCCCTGCGAGCGCAGCAGATCGTCCCAGAGTGCAGCAACCGACCGGACGCCGTCGATGCGCCCGGCAAAACGGTGCGCCATCAGGTTAAGGCGCAACTGGCGACCAGTTGCCGTGTCGCGATAAACAAACCAGGGCTCGTTGCGCAGAACCTGACGCCCCACGCGCAGGGTCGGGCGCAGCATGAGGATCAGTCGACTGACGCGATACCAGTCGGCGCTGTGCAGCGGGTCATCGCTTGGCGCACCCGCTGCGGCGCGTGTCATCACAGACCCCAGGCCCACAGCTGCTGACGCAGCCACAGCCAGGGGCGCCCGGCCACGATTCGCCACAGCGAGCGCTGACCGGCCTGGATGCGGCCCATCCCCTGAAAGCCCGGGCGCAGTGCGGCATCTGAGGCAAGCGGCTGTGCCTCGACCTCAAACACATTGCGACCGTCACGCACGATCGAGGTTGGCGACACGCGGGTGACCCGCACCGGCACTTGCGCACCACTGCTGGCTGCCAGCGACACGAGGCCAGACTCGCCACCGGCGAGCCGGCCGATATCGTATTCATCGACCTCCAGAATCACCCGGTATTCGCCTGCCGGCGCGACCGTGATCAGCGTGTCGCCAGATCGAACCGGCGCACCGAGCGAGCGGGTCAGGTCGCCCTGCAAAACAATGCCGTCAAAGGGCGCGCTGACCTTGAAGCGCGACAGCTGGGCATCGACCAGCGCAAGCTGAGCGCGAGCCTGCTCGGCCTTGGCCGCATGGGCTGCGAACTGCACGCGGTCTTCGCGGGCCAGTGCCTCGGTCGCCTGACGTCCCTCCTGTTCGGAGTCGGTCGCCCAGCGCAATCGCTCGATCGACAGATCGCGATCATCGAGTTCCACCAGGATCTGATCCGCCTTGACAGTGTCACCCGGTCGCACCGCAACCCGCAGCAGAAAACCATCGGCCGGTGCAGTCAGCACGCGCTGCACTGCACCTTCGACACGCGCTGGCGCGCTGACCCGCGAATCGACCTCAAGACCCGCCAGCGCCACCAGCGCAGCCAGGCCGGCAGCGACGGCGGCCGCAGCCAATCCCCGGCGAGACCCGCCGAATGGCAGCAGGCGTTTGAGCCGCTCACCGGCGTCAGCCATCGGATGGGCCGCGCGGTGTCCGAGCAGGAGCATGGGCGCAACAAACGCGGCCAGATGCTGCAGTTCATCGACCAGCGGCTGGTCGATCGGTCCGTGATCGCGCTCGCAAGTCAGCAGTGCAATGCACTGCCCGCCGGTGGCAAGCAACACGGTGCACAGCGCCTGGGCACCGGTCTGACGGGCCATCTGCCCATGGGCAAACACAATAATTGGTCGCGAATCCGGGAGCGTCGGCCAGAGCACGGTCGCTTCCTGGTCTAGGGCCTCGTGCATGGCCGCAGCGCACGGTGCCATGGCCTCGGTCGCAAGGCGGGCAACGACCGTCTGCGAGATTGCCTGAACCACGACGCCTTTGTTTCGGACCCAGCCCAGGCTGACACGATCAAACTGGTAGTGACGGGCGACGGCGGCCACCAGCGCCTGTTGCCCGGCGACGAAGCCGGTGGCCTGCAAGAGCGCGGCCTGCACTTTCAGGACGCGCGACGAGGCGATGCGTTCGTCAAGCGCGACCGCGGGTGCAAACGCTGGCGCAACCGTGGGCTCGACCGTGGGCTCGACCGTGGGCTCGACCGTGGGCTCGACCGTGGGCTCGACCGTGGGCTCGACCGTGGTGGCCGCTGGCGCGATCGGCGCAGCCGCCCGCGCCGGGGACTGCTCCTGCGCCTGCGCCTGCGCCTGCTCCTGCACCTGCGCCCGGGACTGAACCTGCGCCTGGGCTGCCGACGAGGCGACCTCCGCCCGGGAGCCGACCGGGGGCGGCTCCGTGGGCGACGCATCGGCACGGGCGGGCGCCTGGCGTTCCAGAACGGTCATTCGAGCTTTCCTGGCTTGGCACGAACCGAGCGCGGTCCCTGCGGATTCGGGATAGTCAAACGATTCGGCGCAGCGTGACAGCACGACCGAACCGGCGGCACCCGCGGTCTGATCGAAGGACGGCAAGAGGTCGGCCGAGTTGTGCCTGAGCGACGCGCGAGCCGGCCAGACCGGGTTAACCTCGACTCACACCCATCACACAATGAGACAACCATGCTTTTCTACGATTCCGTCGGCCCCAATCCCCGCGTCGTGCGCGTTTTTGCCGCCGAGCGCGGTGTCGAACTGCCCTCCACCAAGGTCGACCTTCGCGGTGGCGAAAACCGCCAGTCACCCTTTATGGCCAAGAACCCCTCGGGTCAACTGCCGGCGCTCGAGCTCGACAATGGTCTGGTGCTGGCCGAGATCACCGCGATCTGCGAATACCTCGATGAGATCGGACCGGCGGGCAAGAGCCTGATCGGCAGCACGCCGATCGAGCGCGCCGAGACCCGCATGTGGGTGCGCCGCATCGACCTGAACATTCTCGAGCCCCTGGCCAATGGCTTTCGTTTCGCCGAAGGGCTGAAGCTTTTTGCACCGCGCATCCGCACGATCCCGGCCGCGGCGCCCGACCTGAAGCTGCTGGCACAGGAAAAACTCGTCTGGCTCAACGGCCTGATGGCGGGTCGCACCTATGTGTGCGGCGATCGCCTGACGCTGGCCGACATCCTGCTGTTCGTGTTCGTCGAGTTCGGCGCAAGCGTCGGGCAACCCCTGGACCCGGCCAACGCCAACATCGCTGCGCTGATCGAACGCATGAAGGCCAGACCTAGCGCTGCGGCCTGAACGATCCGACGCGATCCGCGACGAAGCGAGGAATGACCGGCCGACGCCGGTCATTCCTCGCTTAGACCTGATCTCAGGCCGGTCGCTTCATCAGCCGCATGCCGGCACGCAGCCGCGCGCCGGTCACAATCCCGTCGCACAGCTCGAATCCACGCGGCGCCAGCACGATGATGGTCGAGCCATGCTCGAACCAGCCGAGCTCGTCACCGCGCTCGAAGCTCGCATCGCAGGGCATCTCGTTGGGGCCGCGATAGCGCAGATGCATCAGCACGTCGAGCGCGTGCAGGCGAACGCTGGCCACCAGAATCGCCGCGACCGCCACCAGCGTCACCTGATGGCCGCCCTCGAGTTCGGTCTGCAGCACCGCCCGCTCGTTGCGACAAAACAGGCGCTCGACACGCTTGAGCGCAATCGGATTGACGTTCCAGGCATCACCACTGATATAGGTCACATGGCGCAGGCGTCCGCGATCGGGTGCATGAAAGCGGTGATACATCGCCGAGGTCAGACGCAGGGTCACATACATGCCGTCGCGGTAGCGCTCGGCAAGCGCCTCACTGCCCAGGAGCTCGACCATCGAATAGGGTGAGCCCTTGGCCTGCAGCGCGCCCAGCCCTTCGAGGCTGCCGCAGGCACCCACGATCGCATCACAGGGACTTGCGATGACTGCCGGGTCGGCATCAAACACCCGGGCACCGGGCACCAGCTCGCGGGTAAAGCAGTCATGAAGACTGGCAAAGTGCTGCCGGCGGGCATCCGAGAGGTCGAGGTCGGTAATAAGCCGCCAGGTGCCAATCGACAGCCGTGCCAGCAGCGGGCTGCGGATCTTGCTGAACCAGCCCATTAAGCGGGTGAGGGCAATGCGTGGCACCCGGTTTGTCAGCAGAAAATTGAGGTCTTCCTGCAGCAGAAGGCGATCTCGCCAGGCGGCAAGCGTTGCCGACAGCCCGCCCCGCGCGTGCGTGGCGGCTGAGGCTGCCGAGGCGGCTGAGGACTCAGCCGGCGAAACAGACGCCGGCGCGACCGTGGCGGTATCGGCATCAGGAAACGAACTCGAATTTGCAGTTTTCATCAGGGTGTCAATCGAAAGGGTTACAGATAAAAGACCAATCACTGCAGAGGTCTTCGAGATTCATGGACGAAACCATCACGCTCTACGCACTGGCTGCTGCCGCAGCGGTGGCCGCACTGCCCAAGCTGCGCCGCCGGCTGCAGTTGTCGCGCGCCAAACACCCGTCGCTCGCCGGTCACTCGCGAATGGCCAAGCGGGTTGCCGGTCTGCTGCCGGGCTACAGCTACGGCACCGACGAATTCTTTACCTCCGACGGTGCGCCCGCTGATATCGCCGACAAGCGCCGCGCCGGCTTCGCGCTGATGTCGACCACCTTCAAGAGCCGCTTTGAGAAATCGATCGCCATGACCAAGCGCGCGCGCGAGGGCATCTCCGATCTGCAGTTCACCGGCGCCTACAGGGTGCCCTTCCAGTACAGCGCCCTGGTGCGCGAAAACCTGCCGGTGGGCGCTTTCGTCGAGTCGAGCCGGGGCGTGACGCTCACCGATCTCGACGGCAATGTCTTTTACGACCTGACCGGTTCGTATGGCGTCAATGTCTTTGGCAATGACTTCTACAAGGCCACGATGGCCGAAGGCGCGGCCCGTGTGCAGGACCTCGGCGCGGTGCTCGGCGGCTACCATCCGGTGGTCGCCGGCAACGTCGAACGGCTGCGCCGCATCTCGGGCCTGGACGAAGTCTCGTTTCACATGTCGGGCACCGAAGCGGTCATGCAGGCGGTGCGCCTGACGCGTTATCACACCCGCCGAACCCACCTGGTGCGCTTTACCGGCGCCTATCACGGCTGGTGGGAAGACGTGCAGCCCGGCCCCGGCAACCCGGTCAAGCCGCGCGACGTTTACACGCTGCGCGACATGGACGAGCGAGCGCTCGGCGTGCTGCGCACCCGCCGCGATATCGCCTGCGTCCTGATCAACCCGCTGCAGGCATTGCACCCGAACAGCCCGGCACCCGGCGACTCGTCGCTGGTCGACAGTTCGCGGCGCGCGGGCTTCGACCGCGAGGCTTATGCCAGCTGGCTGAAAAAGCTGCGTGAGGTCTGCACCGAGCGCGGCATCGTGCTGATCTTCGATGAGGTTTTCGTTGGCTTTCGCCTGGCACCGGGCGGCGCCCAGGAATACTTCGGCGTCAAGGCCGACATGGTCACCTACGGCAAAACGCTGGGCGGCGGGCTGCCGGTGGG
Organism: Burkholderiales bacterium; assembly: GCA_026399875.1. GTDB lineage: Bacteria > Pseudomonadota > Gammaproteobacteria > Burkholderiales > Burkholderiaceae_E > UBA4615. The sequence goes on from JAPLQF010000005.1 coordinate 12,824, forward strand.
CGTGGTCTGCGGACGCGCCGACCTGATGCGCCGCTGGCGCGATGAGCGTCCGGCCGACATCTGCTTTGCACGCGGCACCTTCAATGCGCATCCGCATGTGATGGGCGCGATGTCGGCCTTCCTCGACCGGCTCGAAGACGACGACATCAAGGCGATCTACGACGGTCTGGACGAACGCTGGAATTCGCGCGCCGATCGCTTCAACCAGGCACTGACAGACGCGGGCCTGCCGATCCGCGTCGCCAACCTGTCGTCGATCTGGACGGTCTTCTACACCGAGCCCAGCCGCTACAACTGGATGCTGCAGTACTATCTGCGACAAGCCGGTCTGGCGCTGTCCTGGGTCGGCACCGGCCGTATGGTCTTCAGCCTGAACTACAGCGAGGCCGACTTTGAAGCAGTGCTGGCCCGCTTCATCGAAGCAGGCCAGCAGATGCGAAAGGACGGTTGGTGGTGGAGCAATCCCGAACTGACCAACCGGACGATCCGGCGAGGGATTTTGCGCGAAGTGCTGTCGACCCGCTTTCGGGGCACACACCGCGCCTGACCGCTGTCAGCCGTGCTTGCGAAGCGAGTCCATCGGATCGATGAGCTCGCCGCGCAGCAGGCGCAGCGGTGCGCCACAATAAAGCTTGGTGTCATGAAACGGGTCGGTGATGATCTTGGTGGCCCACACCAGACCGGTCCCGAGGCTCTGCTGCTTCCAGAGCTGGAGCACGCGAAACACCAGACCGCCCACACCAAGGGCCAGCCAGAGCAGGCCGACGTCGCGCACAAAACCATAGGCACCGGTGCTCGGCTCGATCAGACCGAAGAATCCGCGGTCGAACCACAGAACCAGCGGCGAGACGGCCCAGATCGCCATCAGGACGACCTTGCGGCGCAGGTTGTAGCCGACCTTGATCTCTTCCTTGTGCTCATGGGTGACCCGATTGACGTCGTCGTAGCCCTTGGGCTCGAAGAAGAAATGCCCCGCCTGACGACTGGTCATCGACACCAGCCATGCCGTCAGACCCGCCATCGCCGGATCGACAAACAGCAGGCAGTACGAAGCGATGAAGCTCAGGGCACTCACCAGATGCAAAGACTGGTTGATCGTGCTGTGATGGTAGAAGCGGTGGTCGTCGAAGCGCTGAATGCGCAACTGTTCGAGAAAATCCTTCATCGTCTCTCCGAGTGAGTTTTGGCTAAGCACAGGATTTCAAGCGGCGGTCTCCAGGGGAGCGCCGACGGTGTGACCGGAGCATGACGTCGATGTGTGAACGCGGCATGACAATTCGATGACCATTCGTTTGCGACCCGACGGATGGCCTGAGCACCACATTCGTCGGGATCGGCCCCACACACTGTCCTCAAAACGTCCTCAAAACGTCATCGAATTGTTTTGTTGCACCGCGATCATGGCCGGATGATTTCCGATGAAAGTGCTGCATCGATACAGATCGATGATCTGCCTCCCTCGCGACGCTCGCTGCGGGTCGCGGTCGTCACCGAAACCTACCCTCCGGAAGTCAATGGCGTGGCGCTCACCGCCGCGCAGGTGGTGCAGGGACTGCAGCGGCGCGATCACCACATCCGTCTGATCCGGCCGCGCCAGAGTGCCGATGCCAGTGGCAACGAGTCGCCTCGCCTGGACGAAGTGCTGCTTCGGGGCCTGCCGATCCCGCGCTATCCGCATCTGCGCATGGGCCTGCCGGCCAAACGCGCCCTGGTCGATCTTTGGTCGAAGCAACGGCCCGACCTGGTGCACATCGTGACCGAAGGCCCGCTTGGCTGGTCGGCGCTGCAAGCCGCCACTCGCCTGAAGCTGCCGGTCTGCTCCGACTTTCGTACCAACTTCCATGCCTACAGCCGCCACTACGGCATGGGCTGGCTCCATAAGCCGATCGTCTCCTACCTGCGCAAGTTTCATAACCGCTCACAGTTCACGATGGTGCCGACCGAGGCACTCGCCTCTGATCTGCAGAAATACGGCTTTCGGCGATTGCGCGTCGTCGCCCGCGGGGTCGACACCGAGCGCTTCAGCCCGGCGCACCGCAGCCAGACGCTGCGACAGTCATGGGGCTGTGGCGAGCGTAGCCGCGTCGTCCTGAGCGTCGGCCGCCTGGCACCCGAGAAAAATCTCGATCTGCTTTTTCAGGCCTTCGACGCGATGCGCCGCATCGAACCCGATCTGAAACTGGTGATGGTGGGCGATGGCCCGCTGATGCGCGATTTCAAAGCCAGGCGACCGGATGCCATCTTCGCCGGCGCCCAGCGCGACGCGGCGCTGGCCGAGCATTACGCCTCGGCGGATCTTTTTCTTTTTCCGAGTCTGACCGAGACCTTCGGCAACGTCACGCCCGAAGCGATGGCCAGCGGTCTGGCGGTACTGGCCTATGACTACGCAGCCGCCGGCCAGCTGATCCGCCACCAGGAAAGCGGGCTTCTTGCGCCACTCGGACAGCCCGCTCGCTTTTGCGATCTGGCGGTCCAGATGGTCGCCGAGCCGCAGCCGGCGCGCGAGATGGCGGCTCGCGCACGCACGGTTGCCGAATCGATGAGCTGGGACCGCATCGTCGGGCAGGTTGAGGCGATCTACCTGCAGTCGATGCAGACCTATGCCTTGTCGCCGGGCTAGTAAGGCTCGCGCAGGTTGACCGGCTCGCCCGAACGCTTTCGCAGGCGGATGTTCAGCACCTCGACCATCACCGAGAAGGCCATCGCGAAATAGATATAGCCCTTGGGCACATGGGTCTCGACGCCATCGGCAATCAGCACCACACCGACCACTAGCAGAAACGACAGCGCCAGCATCTTCAGTGTCGGATGGTCACTGACCAGCTTGCCGATCGCCGGCGCAAAAAGCAGCATCAGCCCGACCGAGGCGACCACCGCGGCAATCATGACCTCGACCCGATCGACCATACCGATCGCGGTGATGATCGAGTCGAGCGAAAACACCATGTCGATGATGATGATCTGGACGATCACCGCGCCAAACGACGAAGCGACCGCTTTCGATGTGCTGCCCTCTTCGCCCTCGAGCAGCTGATGGATCTCCATGGTGCTCTTCCAGACAAGGAAGAGGCCGCCCGCGATCAGTATCAGGTCGCGCCCCGACACCTCATGCTCGAGCACCGTGAAGATCGGCGCGGTCAGCCCGATCATCCAGGACAACGCCAGCAGCAGTCCGATGCGCATGAACATCGCCAGAAACAGGCCGATCCGGCGTGCGACCTCGCGCCGCTCGGGCGGCAGCTTGTCGACCAGAATCGATATGAAAATGATGTTGTCGATGCCCAGGACGAGCTCGAGCGCTGTCAGAGTCAGAAAGGCAATCCAGGCCGTAGGGTCGGCCAGCAGTTCCATCATGGTTGGTCTCCGCGAAGGACGCCAGACTAGGGAATTCGTCCGAGAGAAGCAACCCAGGGGTTTTTCGAGGTATCAGGAAGACGATTTCGGCGCAATGAACGGAAGCGCCGCGATGCCGGGATAGACAAAATCTATGTATCTGTTGCAGACCACCGGTTGCAGCCCACCGCGTCGATGCCGATCAGGGATGTCTCACAAGCGCCTGGCGGTCGAACGGCTGAACACGCCGGCATTCCGTAAACTTCATCGATTGCCCGGAGGCCGACATGCAGGCTGCACCTGTTCTCGAATCTCTCTGGCGTTCGGCATCCATGCCCGAATCGCGACTGGACTCGCTGTCGCTCACCGGCGTGGATCCGGTTCTGCCCTCCTCGTTTGCGGTCGGCACCGCGGCCCAGGCCAGCATGGCCGCCGCTGCGCTGGCCGCGCTCGAAATCGCCTCCCTGCGCGGCGCACCGCCCCAGCAAGTCAGCGTCGACATGCGCGAAGCGGCACTCGAATGCTGCGGCCATTTCACACTCGACGGCCGTGCCCCCGACATCTGGGACAAGATCGCGGGCCTCTACGCCTGCGGGGCGAATGGCGAGCGCGGCTGGGTCAGGCTGCACACCAACTTCGCCCACCATCGCGACGGCGTGCTGACACTGCTCGGACTGCCGACCGGCCCCGGGACTGCGCGCGAGGCGGTGGCGCAGGCGCTGCGCGCCTGGAGCGCAACCGACTTCGAACAGGCGGCAGCTGATGCCCGGCTGGTCGTGGCCGCTGTGCGCAGCTTCGCGCAATGGGACGAGCATCCGCATGCGCCGGTCATCGCTGCGCAACCCCTGATGTCGATCGAACGCATCGGCGATGCGTCGCCCCTCGACTGGCCGGCATTGCCGGTCGGCGCACAAGCGCTGCAAGGGCTTCGCGTGCTCGACCTGACCCGCATCCTGGCCGGCCCGGTCTGCGGACGCACGCTGGCCGTCTACGGCGCCGATGTCATGCTGGTGAATTCGCCGCATCTGCCGAACATCGAATCGATCGCCGAGACCAGCCGCGGCAAGCTGTCAGTGCACATCGATCTGCGCGAAGCCAAGGGTCTGGCCGACCTGCAACGGCTGGTCCGCGACGCCCATGTCTTCGTCCAGGGGTATCGCCCCGGCGGACTCGACAAGCTCGGCTTCGGCCCAACCGCGCTGGCCCAGGCACGCCCCGGCATCGTCTGCGTGTCGCTCAGCGCCTATGGCGACAGCGGCCCCTGGGCCGGCAAGCGTGGCTTCGACTCGCTGGTTCAAACCGCCACCGGCTTCAATCACGCCGAGGCGCAGGCCGCGGGCAGCATGCAACCGAAACCGCTGCCGATGCAGGTGCTCGACTATGCGACCGGATTCCTCATGGCCTTCGGTGCGCAGGCAGCGCTGCGCAGGCAATCTCTTGAGGGCGGAAGCTGGCACGTGCGGGTCTGCCTCGCACGAACTGCCCTCTGGCTCAGGTCGATGGGGCGCGTCGCCGACGGCTTTGCTGCACCTCAGGCCAGCTTCGAGGCGATGACCGAGGAGTACGACAGCGGCTTCGGCAAACTGGTCGCGCTGCGCCACGCGCCAAAGTTCTCGCGCACACCGGCACACTGGCTGCGCCGGTCGATGCCGCCTGGCTCGCACCCGCCGGTCTGGCCTGCGAACTGATACCGCGTCGCCATGGCCTCGATCTGCTGAATCAGGGAGCGGTTTCATCGGTGATGTGACGCCTTGCACGATGAAGCCCGGGGCACCGTACACTTGTCATCAAACAGAAAACGGGAGCCTGCCTCATGACCGAAAACGCGCTGGCGCGCCTTCAATTGCCCCGTCGGGCGCTGGCTCTCGTACTGGCCGGCGGTCGAGGCAGCCGGCTGCAGCAACTCACCGATGTCCGTGCCAAACCGGCGGTCTATTTCGGCGGCAAGTTCAGGATCGTCGACTTTGCAATGTCGAACTGTCTGAATTCCGGCATCCGACGCATGGGCGTGCTCACGCAATACAAGTCGCACAGCCTGCTGCGGCACATCCAGCGGGGCTGGGGTTTCCTGAAGTCCGAGATGAACGAATTCGTCGATCTGCTGCCGGCACAGCAGCGGCTCGAAGAAGCCTCGTGGTATCGGGGCACTGCCGATGCGGTCTACCAGAACCTCGACATCTTTCGAAGCCATCGGCCCGACTTCGTCCTGGTGCTGGCCGGCGATCACATCTACAAGATGGACTACTCGCGCATGCTGGTCGACCATGTCGAGAGCGGGGCGCCCTGCACGGTGGGATGCATCGAAGTGCCGATCGCCGAGGCACGTGCCTTCGGCGTGATGAAGGTCGATAACAACAACCGCATCCTCGAATTCACCGAAAAGCCCGCGAATCCCGACCCGATGCCCGGGCGACCCGACGTCGCGCTGGCCAGCATGGGCATCTATCTTTTTGATGCCGAATTCCTCTACGACGAACTGCCTCGCCATATGAGCGGCGACGCCACGCAGCATGACTTCGGACGCGATGTGATTCCGGCGCTGGTCAAGGCCGGCCGGGCCATGGCCCATCCCTTCGGGCGCAGCTGCGTGGGCACCGAGCCGGGCAAGACGCCCTACTGGCGTGACGTCGGCACACTCGACGCCTACTGGTCGGCCAATATCGATCTCACTGCCACCGACCCCGAACTCAACCTCTATGACCGCGAGTGGCCGATCTGGACCTATCAGGAGCAGCTGCCGCCGGCCAAGTTCGTGCACAACCAGGGCGAGCGACGCGGCAATGCGGTCGAGTCGATGGTCTCGGGCGGCTGCATCGTCTCGGGCTCGCTCGAGCGCTCGCTGCTCTTTTCGAGCTGCCGGGTGCACTCCTACGCCAAGGTCGCCTGGTCGGTGCTGCTGCCCGAGGTCAGAGTCGGGCGCGGCGCACGGCTGACCCGCACGATCGTCGATCGGGGCTGCTCGATTCCGCCAGGACTGGTGGTCGGCGAAGATCCGGTCGCCGATGCCGCTCGCTTCAACCGTACCGAACAGGGCATCACGCTGATCACGAACGACATGCTGGCACGGCTCTGATGGGAAAAACTGCCGCGATCCGGGTACTGCATACCGCCGCCGAGTGCTTCCCGCTGGTCAAGACCGGCGGGCTGGCCGATGTCGTGGCGGCGCTGCCGAAAGCGCTGCGTGCAGCAAAGCTCGATGCGCGGCTGCTGTTGCCGGGGCTGCCTGCGCTGCGCGAGGCCCTGAAGTCGCCGGTCGAGATTGCACAGTGCGGCCCGGCCTTCGGTGCGGCACGGGTGACGCTTTTGCGTGGCCTGCTGCCTGACAGCACCGTGCCGACCTATCTGATCGATGCGCCCTGGCTCTATGCCAGGCCGGGCAATCCCTACCTCGGACCCGACGGCCGGGAGTGGCCCGACAACCTGCAGCGATTTGCGCTGCTTGGCTGGGTGGCCGCACAGCTTGCGATGGGTGAGCTCGATCCGGCCTGGCGCCCCGATATTGTCCATGCCCACGACTGGCATGCCGCGCTGGCGCCGGTCTACATGGCTGCCCATGCCACGGCCGCCACCGGCGTGGCGCGGGCCCGCAGCGTGCTGACGATTCACAACCTCGCCTACCAGGGGCGATTTTCAGCCGAACGTTTCGGCGACCTGCAGCTGGCCAGCTGGATGTCCAGCCCTGCCGGCATCGAATTCCATTCCGAGCTGTGCTTTCTGAAAGGCGGCATCCAGTTTGCAGACCGGATCACCACGGTCAGCCCGACCTACGCCCGCGAGATCCTGACGCCCGCCGAAGGCCATCAGCTCGACGGCCTGCTGCGCCATCGTGCCGATCGACTCTCCGGCATCGTCAACGGCATCGACACCGCCATCTGGAACCCGGCGACCGATACCGCGATCGCCGCCCCCTTCGATGCAGGGCATACCGCCGGCAAGGCGCTGTGCAAGCAGGCCCTGCAACGCGAGTTCGGACTGCGCCAGACACCGGGGGCGCCGGTTCTGGGTGTCATCAGCCGACTCTCACCGCAAAAAGGGCTCGATCTGCTGCTCTCGGCGCTGCATCAGTGGCTGGGCGCAGGCGGGCAGATGGTGATGCTGGGCAGTGGCGACCCGGCGCTCGAACATGCCTGCCGCGCAACCGCCCAGGCCGCGCCCGACCAGGTCGCGGTCAGCATCGGCTATGACGAGGCGCTCGCCCACCGCATCATCGCCGGCAGCGATCTGATCGGCGTGCCGTCGCGTTTTGAGCCCTGCGGTCTGACCCAGCTCTACGGGCTGCGCTACGGCACGATCCCGCTGGTCCATCAGGTCGGTGGGCTGGCCGACACGGTGGTCGATGCCAGCGAGGCCGCGGTTCGCGAGGACCGGGCCACCGGCTTTTCGTATCGGGGAGCTCATCTCGATGAACTCTCCCATGCCCTGCGTCGCGCGATCGACTTGTGGCACAACCCGCCCCTGTGGCAACGGGTGATGCAGCGGGCGATGGCGCAGGACACCTCCTGGCATGCGCCGGCGACCCGCTATGCAGAACTCTACAAAGGTCTGCTCGGTCAGGTCGCCCCGTGAGTCAGCCGATGACCGCACGGCCAAAACGGCGCGACGCTGATCCGCGCAGCCGCATGATGCTGATGCTGCTCGCCGCCGGCATCGCATTGGCCTCCGGGATTACCTTCTGGCTCTGGCAACCGGCACCGCCCAAGAAAGTCGTGATGTCGACCGGCGCACCGGACGGGGCCTATCAGCTCTATGCCAGCCGCTACCGCGACGCGCTCGCCCGGCAGGGCGTGACGCTCGAGTTGCGGCCCTCCTCGGGCGCAGCCGAAAATCTGCAACGACTGCGTGACCCGAAAGGCGAGGTCCAGATTGCGATCGTGCAAAGCGGGCTGCCCGAGCCGGGCGAGGACACCAGCGGACTGGTCTCGCTTGGGCATCTCTTTTACGAGCCGCTGTGGCTCTTTTCGCGGGGCGACAGACCGATCTCGTCGGTGACCGAACTGCTCGGCAAGCGGATCGCGATCGGTGCGCCAGGCAGCGGCACCCGGGTGGTGGCCAACGCCGCACTGCACCTTTACGGGCTCGATAAACCGCCGACCCTCAGCCTCGAGATCGGCGGATCGGCTGCCGCGCAGGCTTTGCTCGAAGACGCAGTCGATGCCGCATTTTTTGTCGGTGCCCCCGAGTCACCCACGATCGATCGCCTGCTTCGCGACCCAAACGTCAAGGTCGCCAGCTTTCACCGCGCAGACGCCTTCGCGAGGCGGGCCCCTTTCCTGTCGAAGGTGAGTCTTCCGGCAGGGGTGATCGATCCGAAAATCGATTTGCCCGACCGTGACATCGTCCTGGTGGCACCAACTGCCATCCTGCTCGCCCGCGAAGACCTGCATCCTGTCATCGTCGACCTGCTGATCGATGCGGCGCGGGAAGTCCATGGTCAGGGAACCCTGCTCAACGGGCCGGGTGTCTTTCCCAACACGCTGCCAGGCGAGTACGAAACCTCGGACGATGCCGAACGCTTTTACCGCAACGGCCCCGGATTCCTGCGCCGCTATCTGCCGCTGTGGACCGCGGTCTGGGTGCAACGACTGCTGCTCATCGGACTGCCGCTGCTGGCCATCCTCGGGCCCTTGCTGCGCTTTGCGCCAGCCATCTGGATGTGGCGGATACGGCGGCGCATCTATCGCTGGAACAACGATCTGAAGTTCGTCGAACTCGACATGCTGCAAGGCCACGGCAACCCGGTCGATCACCTCCAGCTGCTCAAGGACATCGATCTGAAACTGTTGCACCAGCGTGTGCCCGATGCGGTCAGTCCCGAGCTTTACGTGCTGCGACAGCATCTGCGGGCGGTGCTTGCCCAGCTCGAAAAACAGATCGAGACCGACGGCCGCCTGCCGGCCGGCTGAGGCATCGCGCGAGGTGGGATCGCGAAGACGCTTGGCTGATCCGCTGCTAGAAGATCCGGTCGTCGCCCGGAATCTGTCGATCGACTTCGGCCAGGCATCGACGCACTTGCGCCGCCGACTCCTCATTGAAGCCCTTGGCATGCATGCGCAGCATGTAGACCTGCACCGTCGCCAGAAGCACCATCGGATTCTTCGGCAATCGCTCGCGCGCACGATCGATATGCTCAGCCGCATCATCGAATCGCGCCTGATTCAGGCAGTCCATCGCGTCCTGAATGTCGCTCGACAAGGATCGGGGTGAAACGGGCGCAGCAGTTGCGAAGGCTTCCGGCTTGAGGCCGGCATCCAGAATCACTTTGCGGGCGAGCGCACCCGGGACGCCCGGCGACTTGCGCGCCGCCATCGTCTGGCGAACCAGCGCTTCGGCCTCTTCGTTGAGACCGGCATTGAAGGCTCCCTGTGCCACCAGCAGCGCCACATGTTCGGGCCCCTCGGCCGCAGCCGCCAGCGCCAACGCCTTGCGGGCAAAGGTCTCGGCGGCAGGGCCATCCCCCTTGGCGGCATGGGCCTGTGACAGCACCGCGGCGGCCAGGGCGCCGGCAGTCGAATCGGTGGCCAGCTGCTCATGGGCGGTCGAGACCAGGCGCAGTGCCTTGTCGGACTCACCCTGCGTCACGAACACCTGACCGAGCATGCCGATGTCGAGCGGGCTGCGCGTGAGCGAGGCGCCGTTCTTGCGGATCAGGTCGGTATAGCACTGCTCGGCCACCTCCAGGTCGCCGTGCGCATAGGCAATCTCGCCCAGGGTGCGCATGCGTCGCGAGGTCGCCAGCTGCTTGAGCGCGGCCTGCGCCACTTCGAGTGCCTTGTCGACGCGGCCGTCCTGTTCGTGGATATCGATCAGCAGGTCATAGGCCCCGCCGAAATACGGATGGGCCTTGATCAGGGCCCGTGCCCGTTTGGTCGCAGCGTCGGGTCGACCATCGGCCCGCTCACAATGCGCAAGCGCCAGTTCGGCCCAGGGAAGATCGGTCTTGACCGCCAGGGCCATCTCGCAGACCTCGTGGGCCTGACTGAAACGACCCAGATCGACCAGAGCGTTGGCCTGCCAGCGCAGCAATTCGAGACTCGGCGCACCGGCTTCACGGATGAGGGCCTGCACGCGTTCGAGCAGCGCCTGCGAATCGCCCCGATCGGCTGCCTCGTGCACAGACGCCAGCGCGACTCGCCGGCGCATCGCTTGCTCGATTCGCGGGCCGAGTGCCTCGGCGACCACCGGCTTGAGCACGATGGCATCGGGTTGCCACTCTCTCGTGGCGGCGACCGTCAGCCGGTCGGGGGCGGAGGTGACCAGCACGAATGCGGCTGACGGCTGCAGCAGCCGGCGGGTGCGCACATACTCGAGCACCTGGATGCCGTCCATCTGCGACAGGAACTTCATCTCGCACAGGACCAGGCCAAAACGCTCGGCCTCCATCATGCGGATCGCACGGACCGGCTCGGTCGCCATCTGCACGTTGGTCACGCCGATCGAGCTCAGCAGGTCGCGCATCGCCAGTCGCGACGCCGAATGCTCGTCGACGACCAGTGCGCGAACATTGGCATTGGCCCGCATGGGCAGCGCAGAGGGGCGAACCGGCATCGTGACAGACATCTTCCGAGCTTCGCGGGCAGCCGGCAGCGGCGCGACCATCAACCCACCGACGGACCACTGAGCCGGACAGGCGGCGCGAATCGTGTCTGCAGATCAGCGAATCAGCAAGGCGGCGACGAAAAAACCCACCATCATGAAGGTCAGCACCACCTTGGCCAGCGTGCCCAGCAGCAGGCCGATCCAGGTCGACACACCGACCTTCGCCGCGCGGCTGGCATTGCGCACCGCAATCAGTTCGCCGATCGCCGCGCCTGCGAGCGGCATGAAGACCAGACCGAGCAGCCCTGTGAAGACACCCAGCACCGTGCCGATCGCCGCGCCCAGTACCGCCAGGCGGCTCGCGCCCGCCCGCTTGGCACCCAGCATCGCTGCGACATAGTCGGTCGCCCAGGCCAGCAGGGTGAGTACCCCGCAGATCACGACGATCGTGATCGAGACCCGCTCGAAATTGTCGATCCAGGCGCCCAACAGAATGCCGCCGAAGACCAGCACCGAGCCCGGCAACGCGGGCAGGACGGTGCCGGCCACGCCAACCGCGATCAGCACTACCACCAGGATCCAAAGCAGAATATCCATCTCCCAAGGTTATCATCGGTCGACTTCCCTTTGCGACGCGGCGGCGTCGCCGCGCGCCTGCGACAACTTCATGACAACCAACAACAACACCGGCCGCTACACCCTTTACGGCGGCCTCGGCTCGCCCTACTCGATGAAGGTTCGCGCCATCCTGCGCTACCGTCGCCTGCCTCACGACTGGGTGCAGCTTGGCACCGAAGGCACGCCGAATGCGCTCGAGCAGGTAAAGGTCCCGGTCATCCCGGTACTGCGATTTCCGGATGGCAGCCATGGCAACGACTCGACGCCGCTGCTCTACCAGCTCGAACGGCTGCATCCCGGCGAACGTTCGATCGTGCCGACCGACCCGGCACAGGCTTTCCTCGCCATGCTGCTCGAAGACATGGCCGACGAATGGGGCACCAAGGCCATGTTCCTCTATCGCTGGCTGCGACCGCGCGACCAGAAGCAGATGAGCGAATGGCTGGCCTTCGATCGGCTGGCCGGTCGCGGCCTCGAATCGATCCTCGACTATGCGGCCCGCTTTCGCGACCGCCAGGTCGGCCGCATGGCCCTGGTCGGCTGCACACAGGCCAATGCGCCGCTGGTCGAAACCAGCGCCGACCGCATCATGGCGCTGCTCGAGGCCCACATCACCGAAGAGCGCTATCTCTTTGGCTCGCGCCCGTCGCTGGCCGATTTCAGCTGGCTGGGCCAGCTCTCGCAACTGGCGAGCGACCCCACACCCGCCGAGCATCTGCGCGAAAAATTTCCTTTTCTGTTTCGCTGGCTGATGCAGCTTGATGATGCATCGGGCGTTGAAGGTCAGTGGCGCGCCCCTGATGCACCGCTGCCGCCGGCGATCACCGGTCTGCTCAAGATCGCGGGCGAGGTCTATTTTCCGTTCCTTGAAGCCAACGCGGCCGCGATTGCCGCAGGTGCCAGCACCTTCCGGTTTGAAGCCTGGGGCATGCCCTACGAACAGGGTGTCTTCAAGTACCAGGTGAAATGCCTGACCGACTTGCGGACGGCCTGGCGTGCACTGCCTGCTCTGGCACGCGCGCAACTCGAGGCATCGATGCCGGCCAGCGTCGTGTCGGCCCTGATCAAATGAGGTCAATCCATGACACTTCTCAATGCGGCCCCGGTTCTTGACGTCGACGCGCTCTATCTGAGCCCCTATGCGCTGTCGGCCTATGTTGCGCTGATCGAAAAAGGCTTCGAGCCGGTGCTCAGGCCGGTCGATCTGGCGGCCGGCGAGCATCATGAGGCCGACTTTGCCAGACGCTCTCTTACCCGCAGGGTGCCGCTGCTCACGCTCGACGGCTTCATGCTCTCGGAGTCATCCGCGATTGCCGAGTACCTCGACGAGTTGCTGCCGGCGCCCGGCCATCCGCCGCTCTATCCGCTCGATCTGCGCGAACGGGCCCGAGCCCGACAGCTGCAGGCCTGGCTGCGCAGTGACCTGATGCCCCTGCGCGCCGAGCGCTCGACCGAAGTGGTCTTTCTCGCGCGCCACCTCGGTGCGCTGACGCAAGCCGCAGACGATGCCGCCGACCGGCTCTTCGAGGCCGCCGACGCCCTGCTCGCCCATGGCAGCGAGCATCTTTTCGGCGAGTGGTGCATCGCCGATACCGACCTGGCGCTGATGATCAACCGCCTGGCGATCCATGGTGACCCGGTGCCCGACTCCTTGAAGCGTTATGCCGCGCGTCAATGGCAGCGCCCCTCGGTGCAGCGCTGGCTGTCGCTCAAGCGGGACGTCTGATCCCGCACGATTCCTCACACACCCGGAGACCCTCATGCTCGACCCGCAAGCAAAAACCCTGCTCGATCTGATCGCCAGCCGCAATATGCCTGCCGTCCATACCCAGGACCCGGTCACCGCCCGCGCGCAATACCGCGAGCGGCGCTTTTTCACCCAGCCCGAGGCAAGCCAGGTCGACACGGTTCGCGAACTGAGCGCCGACGGCCCTCACGGCCCGATTCCGCTGCGTCTGTATCGCCCCTTGCCGGCAGCGGCCGGCGCGCTGCCGGTGCTGGTCTATTTTCATGGCGGCGGCTGGGTGATCGGCGACCTCGACACCCATGATGTGCTGTGTCGCGATCTGGCCCTGAAGTCGGGCTGCACCGTGGTCTCGGTCGACTATCGCCTCGCGCCCGAGTTTGCGTTTCCGGTGCCGGTCGACGATTGCCTGGCCGCCACCCGCTGGGTGCAGCAGCATGCCACTGACCTGAACGTCGATCCGACGCGCATCGCGGTCGGTGGCGACAGCGCCGGCGGCAAGCTCGCTGCAGTCATTGCGATTGCCGCACGCAATGCCAAGGATCTCCCGATCAGCTTTCAGCTGCTGATCTACCCGGCCACCGACCAGCGCTTCAATACAAAGTCGTATCAGGTCAACGGCCAGGGCTATCTGCTGACCTCCGACTCGATGACCTACTTCCGCGGTCACTACATCGCCGACACCAAACACTATCTCGACTGGCGCGCTTCGCCGCTGCTGGCCGACGACCTCTCGGGCCTGCCGCCCGCGCTGGTGCTGGTGGCCGGCTACGACCCGCTGCGCGACGAGGGTGTGGCCTATGCGCAGCGCCTGAGCGAAGCCGGTAACAAAGCCACGCTGGTGAGCTTCGAGCGCCAGATCCACGGCTTCATCACCATGGGCCGGGTAATCAACGAAGCCAACGAGGCGGTCGAGGTGTGCGCGGCGGCGCTCAAGCGGGCGCTGTCCAAGGGTTGATGGGGCTGAGGCGCAGCAGACTTCGTCGAGAGCTGCGCTCGCAGGCAGTCGTTGGCAAGCCCTTTCGGCTGGGCGATGCCAGCGTGGGCGGGAAAGGACTGCAGTCTGATCTGCAGCTCGCCGACTGGGCGCCGATCCGCGATCTGGCTTATCAGGGCCGAGCATGGTCTGTCAACGTCATGCAATAAGGTCGGACTGACAGCCGACGTATTTGTCCGACGCGACGGTCACCGGTGCCGCCGTGTGACAGCGCCGTCATCTGTCGGCAAAGAAACCGTCACATCCGGATTGCATTCTCCTCGCCGGGACGCCCGACCGGGCGCCATCGGCCACCAGGAGATTCCTCATGTCGGACACCCTCGACACCATCGACAACAACTCGGACAACGAACACTTCCAGGACGTCCTGAAACGCTCTGTCGCCAGCCCCTCGCGACGCAGCGTGATCCGTGGCGGTCTCGGACTCGCCGCGCTGAGCAGCGTGCCCTTCATGGCCGGCTGCGGCGGCGAGGACGACAGCGCTGCTGTGGCGGCCCCCCTTCCCCCCGCCGGGACGACGCTCGGGTTCACGGCGACCGCCAAGAGCATCGCAGACGGCGTGGTCCTGCCCGCCGGCTACACCTTCACCGTGCTGCACGCCACCGGCGACCGCCTGGTCTCCTCGATCCCGGCCTACAGCAACCGCGGCACCGAGACCGACGACTGGTCGCAGCGCGTCGGTGACCACCACGATGGCATGGACATCTATTTCATCGGCGACAACGGCAAGTACACGATGACGGACACCGGCCGCGCGGTGCTCGCCGTCAACCACGAAAGCTCGGCCGACGCCCACTTCTTTCATCCGTCTGGCCAGACCTCGAACGGCGTCACCGGCAAGAAGTTCGACCAGTTCGGTTCATGGGACCTCGGCAACCGCCCTGCGCTCGAAGTGCTCAAGGAGATCAATCACCACGGCGTGAGCCTGGTCGAGGTGATCCGTTCGGGCAGCGGCTGGAAATACGTGGTCGATTCGAGCTACAACCGTCGGGTCACCGCGCAGACCCCGGTCCGCGTCGCCGGCCCGGCCGCGCACCTGAACGACATCCGCAGCATGATGGTCACCCGCTACGACCGTACCGGCAGCACCGCTCGCGGCACGCTGAACAACTGCGGTCACGGCATCACGCCCTGGGGCACCTACCTCGGCTGCGAAGAGAACTGGGCGGTCTACTTCATCATGCCGAAGGGCTCCAACCCGGTGGACGCCAAGACGATCGCTTCGCGCGCCCGCTACGGCGTGTCCCGTACACCGGTCGCCAACAGCGCCACCGTCGCGACCTCGCAGGGCTGGCACACGCCGGACGCGAGCGACGACCGCTTCGCACGCTGGAACGTGTCGGCCGTGGGTGCCACCGCCGCTGACGACTTCCGCAACGAGCCGAACACCTTCGGCTACAACCTGGAGATCGATCCGCTCGCCAGCACCACCCCTGTCAAGCGCGTCGCGATGGGCCGCTTCGCGCACGAAGCCGCAGTCTTCGGCCTTCCCGAAGTCGGCAAGCCCCTCGCGGTCTACATGGGCTGCGACTCGCGCAACGAATACATCTACAAGTTCGTCAGCACCGCGGTCTGGAACGCCGGTGACATCGGCGGCGGCATTGCCGCCGGCGACAAGTACCTGAACGAAGGCAAGCTGTACGCCGCCAAGTTCAATGCCGACGGCACCGGCAACTGGCTCGAACTGAGCATCGACGTCCCGGCGGTGAGGGCCTTCGCCGGCTACACCTTCGCGAACCAGGCGGACGTGCTGGTCAACGCCCGCCTCGCGGCCGATGCGGTTGGTGCAACCAAGATGGACCGCCCCGAGTGGGGTGCCGTCAACTATGCCAACGGCGACATCTACTTCACGCTGACCAACAACAGCAACACCAACCGTACGCCGACCACCGTCGACGCGGCGAACCCGCGTGCGTACGCGGACGCCGACGGCATCAAAAGGGCTGGCAACCCCAACGGCCACATCATCCGATTCAAGGAAAACGGCAAGATGTCGACCGCCATCGGCTTCATGTGGGACATTTTCCTGTTCGGTGCCGAGGAGGATGCAGGCGACGCCAACGTCTCGAAGCTCACCGCGAACAATTCGTTCTCGTCGCCCGATGGGCTGTGGTTCAGCAAGTCGACCGGCATCTGCTGGATCCAGACCGACGACGGTGCCTTCACCGACGAGAGCAACTGCATGCTGCTGGCCGCGATCCCAGGCGCGGTCGGTGACGGCGGCAAGGTCACGGTGAAGAACAGCATGACGGTCAGCGGCACAGTGGTCAACGGCACTCAGGAGACCTTCGTCGGCGCCGCACTCGGCGAAGCGAAGCTGCGCCGCTTCCTGGTGGCGCCGAAGGGCTCCGAAGTCACCGGCATGGCCGAGTCGCCTGACGGCCGGACGGTGTTCGTGAACATCCAGCATCCGGGCGAGGACACGCCTGCGCTGGGCACCGCGGCTGCCTTCGCGTTCCAGAGCCAGTGGCCCGGCAACACCGGCTACGGCGTGGCCGGTCGGCCGCGCTCGGCGACCCTGGTGATCACCCGCACCGACGGCGGCAAGATCGGACTGTAAAGACCCTGACCTTGGCCCGGGCCGCGAGGTCCGGGCTCGGACGAAAGCGCAGGCGACGATTGCCTGCGCTTTTTTTTCGTGTCGATGCACTTTGCCAGCGCCACGAGCAGAGCGGTTCGGGCCGAGCTGCACGCGGGCGATCGCTGGCTGGCATTGCCGACACCGCAAACCGCCGATAGCGGCTGCCATAGCGGTCGGGCGTTTGGCCCACCGGCCAAGTCAAGGCAAACTACGACTGTCAGTACGTCGTGCCAGCCGATCCGCAGACAGACAAAAGCGCTTGATCCAACCAGCCTCCTCGATACCCGGGGCGTTCATTGCCTGCGGTTGCGTTGCCCGAGCGAACACTGCTTGCCGGGGCCATGCTCGACTCGGCCCAAAGCCGTGCAAGCTTCCGATCAGAGCCCGGTGATCTTCATCACCGAGCGCCAGAAGGACATTGAATGACGACACCGACTCAGGCGCAAACCGCACCGCCGCAGGAGCCTGGCCATGGCAGCCCGGGAGGGCACGCACCGCAACTGATGGCTGGGCTGGGAAACCCGCTTCACTATCCGCCTTCCCCCGAACAAGCCGGCAAGGCCCCCAGGACATCCGACGAACTGGCCGTCGAGCGCACCGGGCTGGCAGCCGAGCGCACCCTGATGGCAGCCGACCGGTCGTTGATGGCGTGGATCCGTACGGCGCTGTCGATGATCAGCTTCGGTTTCACCATCTACAAGCTGCTGCAAGGCTTCGAGGAGGCGGGTACCCACCTGCCACACGCCAGCAGTCCGCGCACCATGGGCATGTTTCTGACCGGCATGGGCACGTTGGCGATGGTGCTGGGCACCATCGAGTACTGGTACCGCCTTCAAGACCTGCGCAAGCAGAACAGTTTCGCGATCTGGCGCCCGTCATTCGTGATGGCCCTGTTGATGTCGGCGATCGGTCTTTTCCTGTTCGTCGGCATTATTGCGAAGGCCCTGTGATGACCGGCTGGCAACCCACTGAACTGGTAGCGACCGGACTCGCGGCGCTCGCGCTGGCTGCAGTCATCCTTGCAGGTGGGCGCCTGCATCCGCTGCGCGCTGTCACCAGGGATCAGCGCAAGCGCGTGTCCTTCTGTGCCGGCATGGCGGCTGCTTATGTTTTCGTACATGTCATGCCCGAACTGGAAGACATGCGCCTGGCCTTTGTCGAGTCGGCGTCAATCCAGACATACTTCGAAGGCTCGGTGATCTACGCGGTCGCGCTGATCGGCTTCATGACCTTCTACGGGCTGGAGCACCTGCGCAAGCAGTTCCGCGATTCCGATTCCAACCAGCGCGAGCAGGCAGCGTTCAAGCTTCACGTGGGCGGCTTTGCGGCCTACGCCGCACTGGTGGGCTACCTCCTGGCGCGCGACCTCGAGCAAGGTCATTTGCCGCTGCTGCTGTTCACCATTGCGATGGCTGTTCACTTCCTGGCGGTAGACCATGCATTGAGTGAAGAGCATGCTGAAGCGTATGTCCGCCGTGGCCGCTACTGGCTGGCAGCCATGGTGCCACTTGGCTGGGCCGTCGGTCAGTGGCTGGTCCTGCCCCCGGCAGTCAGTGCACTGCTGGTCGCGTTCCTGTCGGGTGCGGTGATCGTCAACAGCAGCCTGATGGAGTTGCCCTCCGACAAGGATGGCCACTTCATGTCGTTCCTGGCCGGCGGCGTTCTCTACACGCTGATCCTGTTGCCGCTGGGTTGAACACAGAGAAGGTGAGCGTGCCGATGGACGAGATCTGGATACGTATCGTTGAACACATGTCGGACCGCGTCACCGGGCCGATGAAGTTCCGCCTGATCCTGCAACCGGTGATGGCCTCGATCTTCGCCATCATCGCCGGGCTGAACGATGCGAAGCTGGGAAACCCACCTTACTTCTGGTCGCTGTTCACCAACACCGCGCACCGCGCCGAAATGCTCAGAGACGGCTGGAAGAGCGTCGGCAAGGTATTCGTGCTGGCGATGTTGCTCGACATCGTCTTCCAGATCAGGGTGCTGAACACGGTGTATCCCGGTGAAGTGATCATCGTGGCCTTCCTGCTGGCCATCTTGCCTTACCTGCTGCTGCGGGGCCTTGTCACGCGCCTGATGCGCTAGGGCAACGCCGGCCATGATGACCCGATCGAACAGAACCTGCGGGCACGTGGCACCGAATCAATTCGCCAAGCCGAGGGCCCGGACCCGGCCAATCGTCGAAAGTGAAATTGTGATTCTCCTTGCCCCGGCCTATACTCCGGCGCGTCGAAAGGTGAGATCGACTGACATCGGCGAGCATCGTCATTGTCAGGTCGAAAAAAAATTTTTGTTTCAATGAGACCCGGTCATGATCCAGTCCGCTGAATCGCCCGCAGTACACCTGCCGATGCCCGATCGGGGTCCGCCCGGCTTTCATCTGCTGGCCAAGCCCAGCGGCTCGACCTGCAATATCGATTGCACCTACTGCTTCTTCCTGTCCAAGGAAGCGCTCTACCCAAACGACAAGAGCCGGATGTCGGCGTCCACGCTCGAGGCCTACATCCGCCAGCTGCTCGAATCGCACCGCGTGCCCGAAGTCACGGTGGCCTGGCAGGGCGGCGAGCCGACGCTGATGAAACTCGAATTCTTTCAGCATGCGGTCGAGCTGGTCGAGAAGCACCGCCGGCCCGGGCAGACGGTCAAGCACACCTTCCAGACCAACGGCCTGCTGCTGGACGACGACTGGTGCCGCTTCTTCAAGCAGCACGACTTTCTGGTCGGCTTGAGTGTGGATGGCCCGCGCGAGCTGCACGACACCTACCGGCTGGACCGTCGCGGCAAGGGCACCTTCGATCTGGTGATGAAGGGCTGGCAGGCGCTGCGCAGTCACGAGGTCGACTTCAACATCCTGTGTACCGTCAATGCCGCCAACCAGCACCATGGGCGGGCGGTCTACCGCTTCTTTCGCGACGAACTGGGCGCGAAGTGGGTCCAGTTCATCCCCATCGTCGAGCGCGCCACCGAGCAGACCATCAGCATTGCCAACAAGGGCTGGAGCGAAGTGCCCGGTGAGAAGCGCCTGCTCTATACCCAAACCGGCAACCTGGTCACCGAACGGACGGTGGGCTCCGAACAATACGGCAGCTTCCTGATCGACGTGTTCGAGGAATGGGTGCGACGTGACGTGGGTCAGGTCTATGTGCAGCTGTTCGATGTCACGCTCGAGGCCTTCTTCGGCCGCCACATGCTGTGTATCCACGCGCCCACCTGCGGCTACGGCCCGGCGCTGGAGCACAACGGCGACCTGTACTCGTGCGATCACTTCGTCGAACCAAAGCACCTGCTGGGCAATATCCACAAGACCCACATGCTCACCATGGTCGCCTCGCCCGAGCAGCGCAAGTTCGGCCAGGACAAGCGCGACACGCTGACCCGGCAATGCCAGGGTTGCAAGGTACGCAACTGGTGCAATGGCGGCTGCCCCAAAGACCGCTTCGTTCTCAGCAAGGACGGCGAGCCGGGCCAGAACTATCTCTGCGCCGGGCTCGAGAAGTTCTTCATGCACACCGGGCCGACCTTCAACGTGATGGCCCAGTTGTACAAGCAGGGCCATCCGCCCGCCGAGGTGATGACCAGCATCGCCGCGCTGGACGCCCGGCGCAACGCCTACCAGCCTTGCCCCTGCGGCAGCGGCAAGAAGTTCCGCTTCTGCCACGGCGAGCAGGATCCGCAGACGCCGTTCAGCGGCGTCACGCCAGCAGCGCCGCAGACGCTGACCCCGGCCGGTTAGCCGCAGGCCAACGATCAATGGATTTCAACCGCAAGACTCAATCGGGTTGTTCAACGGGCGCGCGTGCGCCCTTTTTTCTAAGGAAAGGATGAAGCCATGGCAACCAAGAAAAAGCCTAATTTTCTGATTCTCTGGGGTGACGACATCGGCTGGTTCAACATCAGCGCCTACAACCACGGGATGATGGGCTACAAGACCCCGAACATCGATCGCATCGTCAAGGAGGGCGCGATGTTCACCGACTGGTACGGTCAGCAAAGCTGCACCGCCGGTCGCGCCTGCTTCATCACCGGCCAGTCGGGCTTTCGCACCGGCATGCTGAAGGTCGGTCTGCCCGGCGCCAAGGAAGGCCTGCAGGCGCGCGATGTCACCATCGCGGAGCTGCTCAAGGACCAGGGGTACATGACCGCCCAGTTCGGCAAGAACCACCTCGGCGATGCCGACGAGACGCTGCCCACCGCCCACGGTTTCGACGAGTTCTTCGGCTCGCTGTATCACCTCAACGCCGAGCAAGAGCCTGAGAACCCCGACTACTTCAAAGATCCTGCACTGATCAAGAAGTATGCGACCCGTGGCGTCATCCATAGCTTTGCCAACCCGGACGGCACGCAGAAGATCAAAAGCACCGGCCCGCTCAACATCGAGCGCATGAAGACCATCGACGAGGAAGTCACCGCCCTCACGCTGAAATATCTGGAGAAAGCGAAGAAAGCCAACAAGCCTTTCTTCCTGTGGTGGAACTCCACCCGCATGCATATCTTCACGCACCTGAAGGATGAATCGAAGGGCAAGACCGGCCTGGGCGTCTACCCCGACGGCATGGTCGAGCACGATGGGCACGTCGGTCAGATTCTTGACAAGCTCGATGAACTGGGGCTTACGGATAACACCATCGTGATGTATTCGACCGACAACGGCGCCGAATGCTTCACCTGGCCCGATGGCGGCACGACGCCGTTTCGCGGCGAGAAGAACGAGAACTGGGAAGGCGGCTACCGCGTGCCCTGCGCGATCCGCTGGCCCGGCCACATCAAGCCCGGCACGGTCAACAACGACATCTTCTCCCACGAGGACATGCTGCCGACGATCATGACGATCGCGGGTGTGCCCGGCGTGAAGGAGAAGTTGCTCAAGGGCATGAAGGTCGGCAAGAAGACCTTCAAGGTCCACCTCGATGGCTACGACCTCACGCCCGCCATCGGCGGCAAGGCGCCAAGCCCGCGCAAGGAGTTCTTCTACTGGAACGACGACGGTTCGCTGGTCGCATTGCGCTACGACCAGTGGAAGATCGTCTTCCAGGAGCAGCGCGCCCACGGCTTCGCTGTCTGGGCGGAGCCCTTCGTACCGTTGCGTGTGCCGAAGCTGTTCAATCTGCGCACCGATCCGTTCGAGATCGCCGATCATGTCGCGATGGACTACGACCACTGGCGCCTGGATCGGGTGTTCATGTTTGTTCCGGCGCAGGAGTTCATCGGCAAGTACATCGCCACGTTCAAGGAGTTCCCGCCCAGCCAGAAGGTGGGTACCTTCTCGCTGGACGCGGTGCTGGCGAGCCTGGCTGCGGGGCAAAAGGGCGGCTGATCCGTCCGTGCTGATTGCGGGGCCCGTCTGGCGCGCAATCGCACTGGTCCGATCCCCGGCAGACCATGGGTTTGCCGGGGATTTTCTTTCATGATGTCGATTCGATGAGCCCCCTTGCACACCCCCCTCTGTCGTCGTCCGGGACGATGGGTGACGTCCAGGCCTTCTACGAGCGCTACCCCTATCCCGGGCCGGTCGACAGCCTCGACCAGTACCGCCAGCTGTGGGCCGACCCGCAGCGGCGACGCGCTGACCATCATCTGTTCCAGCCTGCGCTGCCCTTCCGAGAGGACCCCTCGATCCTGATCGCCGGCTGCGGCACCTCGCAGGCGGCCAAGCACGCGGTCCGATGGCCCGCAGCGCAGGTGACTGGCATCGACTTCAGCGCCACCAGCGTGCGCTGCACCGAAGAACTCAAGCACAGGTACCGGCTTGACAACCTGCAGTTGCACCAGCTTCCGGTCGAGCGCGTGGGTGAGCTCGGCATGCAGTTCGACCAGATTGTCTGCACCGGCGTGCTGCACCACCTGGTCGACCCCGTCGCAGGCCTGCAAGCGCTGCGCAGCGTGCTCAAACCCGACGGCGTGATGCACCTGATGGTGTATGCCCCCTACGGCCGCACCGGGATCTACCTGCTGCAGGACTTCTGCCGGCGCATCGGGGTGCCGGCCACCGAAGCGGGCATCGCCGAGCTGATGATCGCGATGAAGTCATTGCCGCCCGGCCATCCGCTGGAGCACCTGCTGCGCCAGGCACCCGACTTCAAGCATGCCGCAGCCGTGGCCGACGCGCTGCTCAATCCGCAGGACCGCGCCTACTCGGTTCCGCAGTTGTTCGAGTTCCTGGCCCAGGGAGGGCTGCGATTCGGCCGCTGGCTGAGTCAGGCGCCATACAGCCCACGCTGCGGCATGATGGCCAAGCTTCCCCAGGCAGACCGCATCGCCCGGTTGGCGGCCCCGGACCAGTTTGCCGCGGTCGAACTGTTCCGCGGCACGATGGTGACGCACAGTGTGGTGGCCTGCCGCGACGACCATCCGCACGGTGCGCCGTCGTCAGACCTGGCCGCGCATTCCGACAGCGCCTGGCGCGCCTGGGTCCCCATCCGCCTGCCGGACACGATCTGCGTGCAGGAACGCCTGCCGCCCGGCGCATCCGCCGTGCTGATCAACCGTACCCACACCTATCGCGACCTGGTGATGCCGATCGATGCCACCGAGAAGCGCCTGTTCGATCGGGTGGACGGCGTCCGAGCACTGGGTGAGATTGCTGACGACGTACCCCCCGCGATGGCGCGTGACTTCTTCGAGCGGCTGAGTTGGTGGGATCAGGTGGTTTTCGACCTCAGCCCGCAGCCGCCATGGCGGCAAGCCCCTGCTCGAGGTCCTTGATCAGATCCTGCGCGTCTTCGAGCCCGCAGTGCAGCCGCACCAGCGGCCCGCCGGTCCAGGGACGCACGGTGCGCAGTGCGCTGATCTTGGCCGGCATGATCAGACTCTCGAAGCCACCCCATGAATAGCCGATCTTGAAGTGGTGACGTCGTTCGCACAGTGCGGCCAGCTGCGCGGGCGTGGCCGCCTTGAGCTCGAAGGAAAACAGGCCGCTTGATCCGAGGAAGTCGCGCTTGAAAAGCGCGTGCTGCGGATGCGAGGGCAGCGCCGGATGCAGCACGCTGGCCACCTCTGGGCGGCCCTGCAGCCAGCGCGCAACCGTAAGCGCAGTGGCTTCGTGCTGACGCATGCGGACCTGCGCAGTGCGCAGCCCGCGCAGCACCAGAAAGGCATCGTCGCCGCCGACGCAGATGCCCAGTTGACGCACCGCCTGCCACAGCGGCAGCCAGTGCTCCTCGCGCACGATGGCCGCGCCCATCAGCAGGTCGGCATGGCCGCCCCAGTATTTGGTGAGCGGCAGCAGTGAGACATCGACGCCCCAGTCGAAGGGTCGTGCCATCACCGGCGAGGCCCAGGCGTTGTCGATCATCGAGATCACGCCGCGCGCACGGGCCACCCGACAGATCGCCGGCACATCCTGGATCTCGAAGGTATAGCTGCCCGGGCTTTCGAGGTAGACGACGCGGGTCTGCGGCGTGATCAGCGCGTCGATGCCGGCGCCGATATGCGGATCGAAAAACTCGGTGACCACGCCATAGCGCTCGAGCAGGGTGGTGGCAAAGGTGCGCGCCGGCCCGTAGACCGAGTCGCTCATCAGCACATGGTCGCCCGGCTTGCAGTAGGCAAGCAGTGCCACCGAGATCGCGGCCAGCCCCGAGGGCATGATGGCCGCGCGACAGCGGTGCGGCGCGCCTTCGATTTCGGCCAGCGCATCCATGAGTGCCATGGTGGTCGGCGTGCCCGAAGTGGCGTAGGTGGTGCGATGCACCTCGCCCGCCATGGCGGCCGTGCCTTCGGCTTCGGCCAGTGCCAGCGTCTCGAAGAGCACGCTTGAGGCACGGGTGAGCGGCAGGTTGACCGTGGCGACCGGTCGGTCGAAGTGACGACCGGTGGAAACCAGTTGGGTGGCCTGCGGAGTGGCCGGGGAGGTGGCCTGCGACGGGGTCGCAGGGCCTTCGGAAGACTCGGATGCCGAGTCGGGCGATTTGGGTGATTCGGATTGAGGGCTCATCGCCCGATTATAGGAGCCTCAGGCGGGGGCTTAGCCGATCGATGCCGGGCGATCACTCGGCGGCGAGGGCGGCGGCGAGGGCGGCAGCGAGCTGACGCTGCTTTTCGCGCGAGCGCATCAGGGCCCTGTGCAGCTGGACGTAGAACACCGCAAAGACCACCATGATGACAGCCTGCGCAGCAGTGCTGTCGTAGTTGATAGCCCCTGCCACCACCGCACCGGCATGGAGCAGCCACAGAACCGGACTGCAGGCGCTGTTGGGTGCCTTGATCATCGAGGACATCTGATGCGGCTGGGTGGCCGGGCCGTCAAGGGTCATGCGCTGCGCGCGACGCATGGCCATCGAGATGAGCGAGGTATGCATGCGGGCTCGGACCAGCTGATGCAGATGCGACTGGTCGGGCTCCATGGCTTTGACCTGAGTCCGCGAGCGGCGCCAGATGGTGTAGAAGGTCTCCCAGACCGGCAGGGCCATGGCGGTCAGCCCAAACCAGGCACTGACTTGCGTGTGGCGCTGGATCAGCAGAAGCAGGATGGCCGAGGTGAGAAAGCCCAGCGCATAGGCGCCGCCGTCACCGGCAAACAGGCGCGGTCGCGGCCAGTTGAAGGGCAGCCAGCCGATGGTGGCCACCGCCAGCAGCACCGCGAGCGCAAACACCTTCTGGTCGCCGAGTGTTGCGGCCACCCAGGCGATTGCCGCCAGCGTGATGAGCGCCACACCGGCCAGCAAGCCGTTCAGGCCATCAATAAGGTTATAAGCATTGGAGGCACCGACGCAGGCAAACACCGAGAAGGCGAGCGCCACGCCCCAGCTGGAAAAAAGCGGGTCGAGCATCGGCACGCCGATGCTCTCGAGCGCGAGGTCGCGAAATCGCAGCAGGATCATGCTGCCGAGCACGACCCACAACAGTCGAACCTTCGGGCTGACCTGCTTGGTGATGTCTTCGCCGAAGCCGATGATGACGATCGGCACCAGCCCCATCAGCAGCACGAAAGCGGTCGAGGGCGATACCGCAGGCGGCACGCCGCCGAACCACACCAGTTGCACGAGACCGGCGACAAAGCCCGAGACCACTGCCAGGCCACCGACCCGCGGAATGTTGTTGCTGTGAATCTTCTGCGGCAGGTTGAGCTGCGAATCACCGGTGAACCGGATGTGCCAGCGACGGGTGAGCACCAGCGCCAGAGCCACCATGAAGGACACCGACAGCGATGTGAGGGTTGCGGCGAGGATGTTTTGCAGGAGCGTGGAGGTCGAGGTCATGAGACGGTAGCCGGACAAATGTGTCAGTTCGATGGAGAAATTCTGACCTCGCGGCCACAGTGCCAATCGCTCAAAAAGCCAATTGTTCACAGGTTTT
The DNA here is from genome assembly GCA_026399875.1 of Burkholderiales bacterium. Classification (GTDB taxonomy): domain Bacteria; phylum Pseudomonadota; class Gammaproteobacteria; order Burkholderiales; family Burkholderiaceae_E; genus UBA4615. The sequence continues at coordinate 38,933 of JAPLQF010000005.1, forward strand.
TTCGGCGTGACGGGCCGACTTTTGAATCGATTCGATCTCAGCGGCGGGATCGGGCAGACCGGAGGCAGGGTGTGAAAAATCGGCGTGACAATGCGCGCGCAATGGGACTGTGAGGATGTGACGGAAGTCGCGCGGGGGTTGGCGCACGGGGCAATTCGAATCGACACTGCGATTGATCGAGCAAGGGTCGAAGCAATACAGTGTCGCTTGGCATCAACAAGGGCGAGAGCGGCCATCGAAAGCACGCCGTGCTGATTGCTGCGGGCTGCTATATCCGCTGGCTGCGGTGGGTGATTGCCAACAAAGTCCTCAGAGTTGGGCAGATCAACCGTTCACTCTGACACTCGACTGATTGTTTTTCCTGTGGCGGACAATTGACGAGCCAGGACCAATGCAACAAATCCGACCAGCCGCGTCTGGCGGCGAATTCGCCGCCAGGTGAAATCCCTCGACAGGCGATGAAGCCACTCCAGTGAGAAGCGCATCATCCACTGCGGTGCCCGAGCAACTCGTCCCGAACAGAAATCAAGCGCCCCGCCATTGCCGAATGCCACCTGTACGTCGAGACGATCGAAATGTTTTTCGATCCAGTCTTCCTGCATCGGATTGCCGAGACAGACCATCAGGAAAGTAGGGCGTGCCTGATTGATGGCATCGACCACTGACTCATCGTTGTCGAAGTAGCCATCCATCGAACCGACCACCCGCAAGCCTGGATGCGTGCTCAGTAGCCTGGCGCGAGCCTCTTCGGCAACACCAGGCTTGCCTCCCAGCAGGAAAAGACTGTAACCACGTCGGGAACAGAGTTCAGCGAGCCGCTCGGTAAAGTCCGTGCCGGTTACTCGCTGCGGCAATCGACCACCACTGCGTCTGGCAGCCCAGACGATACCGATGCCATCCGCCAGGGTGTAGCGGGTCATCGCCAGATAGCGTCGAAGAAACGCCGACTTGCGCGACTCCATGACGAATTCAGGGTTGGCGAAAGCGATCCGGAACCGCTCTCCTCTTGCAACTTCGCGATCAAGCCGCTCGATCAAAGTTGGCATCGTCAGTGCATCGAACCTGACGCCTAACACGGGTATCCGCTCTGTCACCGTGTCTGTTGCCTGACTCTCATGAGCGTCGCTCATTTCCTCGCTGACTTTTTGCACGATCTACCCCAGCACGCGCGTCACTCGAACGCCAATTCGCCCATTGTTCTGCGCAACCGGCTGCAAAGTGCCAGGTGTCTCGCCCTGCGGCGGAATGCTCTGGACGAATGGTTGGGGAGCGGGATCACACACGACGAAAGCCGCAGACTCTCATCCCTGATAGATTTGCATCAGACCCGACAGGTGGCTGACTGGAGAGTATCTGGTCTCGTAGGCTTGCCGCGCGCCGGCGCCCAGCCTTGCCCGCAGACCAGTATCAGCAAGCAAACGACCGATGCAAGCGGCCGCATCGTCGACATTGCCCGCCTCATGCAGCAACCCGCTCTCCTCAGTCCGAATCAGTTCCGGAAGGCCGCCAATTCTCGCTGCGACAATCGGCCGTGCCAGCGCCATGGCCTCAATCGCGGCAAGCGGCGCATTCTCAAAACAGATTGACGGCAGCACGACGACGTCGGCTGACTCGACCCGCCGTCGAAGCGTCTCGCCGAATTCCGGCCCGACAATCTCGAGCCTGCCCTCAGGCAAATCGGCGGCAGCACGAATCAGCCACTCTCGCATCGGACCCGCACCAACAATGACAAGACGTGCACCGGACAAGCGCCTGGCGATTTCGGGAAGCAGCGCAACGCCCTTTTCTTCTGACAGCCGGCCAAAATAGAGGACCGTGCCCAGACCGGATTGGCAAATGTCACCCGAACCAGCCGAGTTGGCAGTCGACTCGGGAAATGGATCGGGCGCGAAATTGGCCAGGACACGCGAGGCGTTAAGCACCTTCGGAATGGGTGTTCGTTCGAGCAGATACCGACTCGGGAAAACAAACTGTTTAATCGCAACCGTATCGCCGGCGAGATGCCGGCGGATCCCGAATTCGACGATCGAATACCCGGTCAGCGCCGCGGAGCCACCCACACACCGCTTGCTTAATGCAACGTCGAAGCTGCAACGCTCGAGTGTGCAGGGAGTGGCATCTCCAAAAACCCTGGAGGAGTTCAGGCACGACAGGTAATGGTCATGAAGGGTGGCGACGACGCGCACCCGGGCAAGCCGAAGCGCCACAAATAGCGCCGGCGACATTCGCTTGACTTTGTGGAGGTGAACCAGGTCTGGCCGTTCGCTTCGCAAGTATCGGAAAACGCGAAACGCAAGCCAGGGATCAAACAACCCGGCAGCCGCCATTCGGATCCGGGGGAAAACCCCCAGACGCTTGAGATCAGCATAGCCTCGCAGCGAGATTCCCTGCACCTGCAAGCCCGACCACCCGGGGAACCGGGAAGAGAAGTCGCCGATGAGCCGCACTGTATGCCCGGCCTTCTCGAGCAATTCCGCCTGTGCGCAGGCAGCCTTTTCAGCACCGCCGGACGATGAGAACTCCTGTGCGATCACGACGACCTTCACATCGCCCCCTTGATGAGGGCCGCAGATGGACGACGCCTTTCGGATACCAGGAGAAACGCCAGGTTCGCCAGCCAGAAATACTGAAGATCGACGATCGCATTGGCCAGGAGAAAGAGCACCAGAAGCGGCTTGTCGTGCCGGAGTATCAGGTAAAAGGCGAGAAAATAAGCAGCGACCATGACCAGTCCATGGTCGTAAAGGAGCGTCAGCCAGGCATTGTCGGTGAGCACGATCCAATCATGCGATCCGCGATTCATTCCGCCTGACAAGATCGCATGCACCGGTTCGCCAACCAGTGCGGCCGAGTAGTAACCGTATTTCAGGATACGGATGCTCTCCGCCAGGCCCCAGCCCTTGATCACGCTGTAGACCGAGACGATCGCAATCAGCAGGCCAACGATAAGTCCCCGGCTGAGCGCCCCTGAACCGCGGCAAAAAGAGAGAAACAACAGGCCAGCGATCGAGGAATAGGAAAATGTCAGCAGCAGTGACAGGTAGCCGGGCCACAGCCATGGCCCCCTCACACCTGCTTCGCGCATCCCGTAAAGGACAACAGCAATATAGAGACCATATGCATTCGCGTTCAGTGTTGCGCCCTCGAAGCGCAGCAACTGCAAGCCGGCAATCGAGACATACTTGCCGCCGGCCTCCTCAAGCACCACCAGCGAAGGCACGGCGGTATAGACAAGGTGAAACGCATAGCCCACCAAACAAGGCCAAAGGTAGAGGTAACGGCGCGCGAAGCGTGGATTGACGCACGGCCGACGCAGGAACAGCCACGAACACACGGCAATCAGGATCGATGAGGCGAGCGTAAAGTCAGCGCGAACCATTGCCAGAAGTGCACAAGCCAACCAGAGCCCGACGGCAAGCAGATCGCTTCCTGCCAGACGCACACGCAACCTGAGCAAGGCGGCCAGCCCCAGCGTCACCATCACGCCGAATACCAGTGCTGCCTCGACGAAGACACCAATCCCTACGCTACCCACTCGGACAAAGTTGAGCCCGGCAAAGATGACAAGAAGAGACAGATACGCGCCCGACGACAAGCCACGCAGGTCTGTCGCGCCTGACACCCGCAACGGCAGTGCGCTCATAGGACCGATGGCTCCGGGGGCTGATAAAGCGCGATGTATCGATCGGCGGCGGCCGACCAGTCATAGATACCGCGAACTGCCAGCCGACCGGCCGCAGCAAGATCGACTGCCCGAGCGGGAGCGCTTAGCAACTCGGAGATCGCATCGACCCATTCAAGGGCTCCATCGGCAATGATCACCTCGCGACCATGAGCGATCTGGATGCCCTCGACTGCAATCGGACTGGCAACCGTTGGGCGCGCTGCCGCGAGGCTTTCAAGAACCTTGTTCTTGATGCCGGACCCGCTGCGCAACGGCGCGACAACAATGTCCGCGCGCCCCAGCCATTCAGCCACCGATGCCACCTCACCGGTCACCGCAATGTCATCCGACGCGAGCGACCGCAACGCGACGGACGGCTGCTTGCCGACAACTGCAAAGCGAATACCGGATACACGCGCTCGAAGTGCCGGCATGACCTGCTCGGCAAACCACCGCGCCGCCTCGTCGTTCGGCGGATAGTTCATCGCGCCGGTGAAAACGATCAATGGCCGTTCTGCGAAGCGTTGGAATCCGGGCAGCGAAAGCAACTCCAACGCGACCCCATTAGGCACGACATCGAGCCCTGCTGCCGACCGGCGGTAATGTCGAACAATGTGATCACGATCGACAGCCGAGACCAGCGTGATCGGTTGCCTGGAGTCGAGCACGCGACGCTCCAGGCGTTCGACTGCGACCTTCTTGATTCGCATTACGGCCGAATTCCGGACAGCAATCCTGCGCCCGTACAGCAAAGACCAACTGTCCCGCAGATCGAAGACGGTCGTTCGCGCAACACGGCCTGCGAGGTCGCGATAGTGAAGTGCCGGGAGACCATCGAGATGCACGGCATCGAAAGAACCCACGTCAAGCGAATCGAGCCATTCCAGCAGAGCTGTGCTTCGCGCGCTTCTGTAAAAGACCGGTTCAAGACGCAACGAGCATCCAAGGCGTGCCATTCGACCCGCGCCATCGGACGCAAAAAATCGCCAGTGGGCTTTCTGAAGCGCCGCAGGAATCTCTCCTTCAGGCTTGGCAAGCGGGCATGCAACGGTCAGCTTCACGCGCCCTGCGAGCTCGCGGATCAAATGATGACAGCGCACCCGCTCGCCGTCGTCGGGCGGCCATGGCAGGGTCGAGGGAATGTAGAGGACACGCATCAGGCGAGCAGCTCCGAATAAAGAGCAAGATGACGATCCCGTTGGCGCTCGATCGAAAAATCCTTTGCTCGCTCGACCATGACCGCAGGATCGAATCGCTCCGACGCGAATGCATCGCTCAGCTTTGCGGAAATGTCTGCAGCATCACCCGGCCTGAATCGCAGTCCGACCGCCATCGAATCGACAATCTCGGCGGGACCTCCGCAGTCGGGCACAACAACCGGAACACCGCATGCAAGCGCCTCGACGGTCACCATGCTGAACGACTCATACCGGGACGGGACGAGCAGCAGATCAAGCTGATTCAGGAAGGTGGCCGTGTCCGAGATGAAACCAGGCATCAGAATCTCGAGATTCGGTACCTCGATGCGTGCGCGGACCACGACATCGCGCAGACCGGCGGCGTAAGCCAGATCCGCTTTTGAAGTGGGATCAGCATCACCGGCCAGTACCAGTTGAAAGCGTTGCTGAGGCGACGACGACGCCAATCGAACCATCCCCGCAATCGCCAGATCCTGGCCCTTGATCGGCTGCAGGCGCGCAAGTACCCCAACTCGCAGATGGTCGCGCACACCAGTCGGTTGCCTTTGCACGCATGCATCCCGTGTCACCCCGCCAAGATGAATCGTCAGCTTCATCGGTTCTGGAAATGCACAGTGATCGGCAACGTCACGCGATACCGCGATCACGCGCTGCAGGTGTCGCGCCGCGGTACTGGCCCTGAGTCCCCAGGGTTTCTCCCATGGTCCGTGAACCGTCCACAAGAGCCGCGGATGTCCGAAAAGACCCGGCAGAACATGCAGCGAATAGGCATGGACGATATCGAATTGGTCCGCGATCCGAAGAAGCCGGTCATTGAAGCTGATCGGCACACCCTTGACCCATCGGCTCAGGCTACCCGGTAGGCGGCTGGTCCTGAGTCCGGCACGGGCGGCCTCCTCGAGCAGGCGTCCATCAGGTGCGATAACCGTCGTGCTGTGCATCGACGACAGCGACATCGCCAGGCGGAGGAGATTGGACTCACCGCCACCGAAAATTCGCTGGTCGGTGACGAATGCCAGTTCAGCCATGTTCGGGCGGCGCAAGCTTTGCCAGGAACCGTTCGGTACACCTTACCCATTCCTCAGGGTCAAGAACCTTCTCGGGAAGATTCAAGCCGTCGCCCACAATGATCATGTCCATCGGATCGGTCTTGCCAACCATCTCAAGAAACCCAAGACCCTTGTGGTGATACACAATCGGCAGGTAAGGAAGACGCATCGCATGCGCGATGATATTGCCGTGCAGGCGAAAGCTGATGATTGCGCGGCACTGCGACATCTCCCTGACGGCCTCTTCAGGATCCGCGGGAAAGACGCAGGATACGTCGGCGTTTTCACTGAGTTCGCGCGCCAAAGACGATTCGATCTCCGACTGAAAAAAGATAAGCCGCACCGGAAAGCCTGCAGCGCGCACAGCACGTATCTGCGCAAGAAAGCATTCGCGCAGCAATGGCCACTTGCTCTGTGCCGCACCAAACAAAGGTCGGTCGAAGTACATGGTGTAGATGATGCCGATGGCATCGGTTGCCGGTGAGGGTGCCCGCCACCGACTGAAGTCCATGAGCGCAACCGGGTCGATTTCGATCGAAACCTTTGCCGCATAAACACCGCAGTCCTCGACCAGGCACCGGTGAGACTCACGATCACGAACGCTTATCTGATCGACGTACCGGTTCAGGTAGAACGCCACGGCAGCACGACCCTGCACTGTGTTGAACGGTCCGGCGCCGATGCCGTAAAGCAGCGTTCGACGACCCAACAGTTTGGCAAGTCGAAACTGTTTGAGCCATCCGCGGGGAACCTCCGGTTGAACATCCGACAGGAAGCCACCGCCACCCATGATGAAGGTGTCGCATCGCAAGAATGCGGTCAGTGTCTTTATCCAGCGAAACTTGATGATCCAGGAAAGCCACGACACCAGCGTGAAGGGCAACTGATGCGCCGACCGGATCGCCTGAACCCTGCGCGTGTAGGCCGGCCGATACGAAAGCGCCGTGACGGTCGTGCCAGGGCTGGTCTTGAGGATACGATCAATCAGTGCATGCAGAATCGCCTCGTCACCGATATTGCCGAAGCCATACCAGCCAGAGATGAGGACACGTTTCATGCCACCCTCTCGGATCCTGTCACTGAGCCAGTTTCGGGGGGATGCGGCAAGCTCATCCGAGCGACGCCGGCCGCAATCGAGTCCGCTGACGTCCACATTCACATCGGCAATCAACTCAGTCTCCTCGAAACAGTCGCTGCAACAGTCACGATGACCGCAAGTCCAAGGACATTGACGCCCAGCGAAACCCAGGCGGCGCCGATTGCGCCGTAGGTCGGAATCAGAACCAGGCCGACGACGCAGGAAAACACCAGTTGACCCGCATTCAGCCAAGCCAGCGCGGGCGCGGCGGAGGCGTTATAAAAGGTGTAGCTCAATGGCGTGACAAACATCGACAACACCAGCCCGAGGAGCATGATCTGTGCGGGTACCACCGCAACGTCGAATTCGGCCCCGAACAGCAGCGGCAAAATCGGATCCGCAAACAGCACCAGCGCCAGAACCGGCACAGCAAAACAAGCCGACAGCCGCCATGAGGCTGCACGGTACTTGTCAAATGCCGCTCGCGAGTCGACTGCTGCGGCTAACGGCATCAGCACGGTCGTTGCCGCAACCGTGAGGATCGAAGCAACCATCGAATAACGATGAGCGGCAGCGAAGGTGCCAAGCTGTGCAGAGTCGCTGAAAACATCCACCAGAAAAAACTGGAGTTTCGCAGTCGCAATCACGCAAATCGAAGCGATCTGGGTCGAACGCAGCATCTTCTGCAGTTCGCCGCGAATTGCCATTCGGCGGTCCAGCGCAACCTGTTCGATGTCGCCTCGATGAATCAACCGGACCACTATCAACATTCCAAAACCGACCGCCATCGCTGCATTGGCGAGGAGCGCCGATTCGAGCGACAACAGTCCGGTCAGATGGAGCAGGCCGACAAGGAGAATTCGCGCCAGCGGAAGAAGGACGCGGTCACGTGCCAGCGTCATGATCCGTCCTTGCGCCTGCAACATCGACAATCCGAACTGATAAAAGGATTCGCCGACCGCACCCAACACGGCGATAGCGAACACCCAATGTCCAATGGCCTCAGTACCGGGCAGCACTCGTGACACGATCATGCCCAGCAATACAGCGCCAAGGATCAGCATCAACTTCCAACGCATGCTGACCCAGAGGAGATAGTCGGCTTCGCCAGATGATCGGCTTCGCGCTTTCACAAACAGATTGACGAAAGCAACCGCGAGTCCGGCGTCCGAAAGCAGGATGATCATGGACATGATCTCGATCAGAAGCACGAACGAACCAAACTCCCGCAAGCCGAGATCTTTCGCGACAATCAACTGGAACAGAAAGACGAGGCCGCTTGCGGCGACCGAAGAGAGAAAGACCACCATGGAATCGCGCAGATTCCGGTTGATCGCCAATGCACTCACTGTCGCAGCGCCTTCGGATCAGTCAGGACATTGCCTGATCGTGATGCTCGCCCTCCAGAGCGTGTGAAGCGGGCTCTGAACTCAGCAAGTCGCTGAGCCGATAGCGGATCGGCGAAGCGTCCCTTGATACCTTCGATCAGGAAAACCAGGATGAGCGACAGGACCAGGCCGATCAGCCCTGCCCCGACCGTCATGAGCATGCGCCTGGGACTGGACCGTCGCTCGGGTACCTCTGCTGCATCGACAACCTGAATGACGCCACCTTCGCGGGCCTCGTCAAGACGAGCCAGCTCGAGTTGTCTCGCAAGCAGATCAAATAAAGTCTCGTGGTACTTGAATTCACGAAATCGAGCGACATAGTCGCCTGATTCCGACGACGAGGCGGTAGCTGCCTCCTGCCGCGAGAGCTGCGCTCGCAGTGCGGTCAACTCCTGAACTTCGCGCCGATAATCCGGGTGAGCTTCCGCGAGGTGATAGCGCATGGCGGCCAATCGCACCTCCGCAGCAGTGATGGCGGCTTTCAATCGCGCCACTGTTTCGATCGCAACACGGGGCTCGGATTTCAGCACTCCCTCACCAACGCCGCCCGAACGCAGCGAACGGGAAGCGACATCAAGCCTCTCTTTAGTCGCCTCAAGCTGACGTTCGAAAAACTCGCGCCGCTGTGCGGCTTCACCGATCGTCAGCTGGCGGGTTAACCAGCCGAGCTCTTCGACATAGGCTGCTGCAAGCTTGGCGGCCATCTCAGGGTCGGCGTCTTCGACCTCGACGGTGATCATCCCGTCTTTGCCTGCCGTGACATCTGTGCGTTTGTCGAGCCTCTTTCGTGTATCGATCAGCGTCTTGGTCTCATATCGCTGTGTCAATTCAAAACGCTCAATCAAACGATTAGCGATCGTACGGCTCTCGATCATCGCGACATACTGATCTGCTGGATTCTTGACGCCCACGGCACCGGCCAACCCGGCCAACGCGCCCAACTGCTGCGAGATCATCGCCGCAGTGCTGGCCTGTTGCTGAGGAACCAGGATTCGAATACTTGATTTGAAAGCCGGGGGAATCAAATAACTGATGCCCAGGGCAGCAAGCGCAATCAGGACCGGAACGATGACTAAGGTTCGCCAGCGATCGAGAATGACGCCGAGCAGGTCGACCAGACTGATGTCGTCGGCTTCGTGCATCAGAACACTTGAGTCCTTATCCATTTGCAACGCTCAATTCCTGAGTACCTGAATCGCGGCAGCCCCAAGCCCCAGCTGATAAATGATCTGGGTCCAATCCTTGATCCCTCTCACGAACGCCGTATATCCGGTCTCGCGATCAACCTTGTCCGGAATTACCAGGGTGTCGCCTGGCACCATCACCAGCGACTTCAGATCACCCCGCCCGACACCCAGGAAACTTCCCTGAGACCGGGTTGTCACGCTGCCATCGGCACGCAGCACGAAGAGATTGGCGATGTCAGCGTTCTCGGTCGGACCCGCGCTCTGCAGGTAGTCACCCACGGTGCGGCCCTGCCGCCAGACCAGCACGTTGTCGTTGTAGACCGCGCCGGCAACGCCCACAAACGACGGGCGCGACGGGATCACGATTCGATCTCCATCTTCGAGTGTCATTGTTGGCAACTGCGGCGAGGCCGGGTCGAGCTCGAGCGCGATACGGCCACTGGGTTTCATCGTCCGCAGGCGATTGAGCCGCTCGCGCGCCAGTCGCTCTTCGGCCTGGATTCGCTGTTGCTGCATCGCAAGCTGAGTCGCATCCGTCACCGTCAGGTTGGCTGCGCGACTTGCCGCGCCGGCGGTGACCTGCTCCTCGAGCTTTTGCACCACGGTCTGCAGGGTCGCGCTCTGCTGCTTGCGCACACTCTCTCGTGAGAGTTCGGTACCAAAGAGATAGGCGTCACGCGTCAGCCCACCCACCCTGGCAACCAGTTGCGGCAGGGTCTCACCAGACTCCACCGAATAGATGCCGGGCGCAGACACCTCGCCCTCAAGCCTCACCAGTCGGGTCTGACGTGCACGGGGCACCTGAAGGTCGCGCACACCGAAAATCGTCACCACGTCGCCCGGCATCAGCTCGATGTTCTGAGACTCATCGGCATTGAGCACCACACGCCCGAGGTTAAACGGGATCAGCCGGGTCTTGAGCTCGCCGCGGTCGAGACGCTCGATGACCGCATAGTCCCAGTTCACTTCGTCGAAGGTGTAATCGGAGTTTTAATTGAAGCTTTTATGGGGAAAACCCACCGGGCAGCTGTTCAACTAACAGTGAGCATCGGAGATTTACTTTTATCTTTACTTCAGCTGTGGCGAATTCGAGACCTTTCATCAACCACAGGCCAGGCCTTGCAAGCGGCGGCAGATCATCAAACTGCACCAGCAGGTTCTTGCGCAACCAGTAATCACGAGTGATCAACGCTTCGCGATCAGGAATCAAATCGCGCACCCGCATGCCGGGCTTGAAGGGATAACGCAGCGGCGCGGCCACATTGCCGCGCAGCGTCACCGCGTTGGCAAACTGCGGGCTGATTGCAAAGAGCGTGAGCAGATCGCCGTCGCGCATGCGGCGGCCCTGGCCGGCCTCATCGAGCGCAAACGACTCGACTTCTCGGCGGACCTTGGCACCGTTGTCGAGCCGTTCGAGCTGGCCGCGCTGCGAGTCAGCCAGGATGGTCATGCCACCCGACAAAGCCAGCACTTCGCGGATCGGCGTGTCGTTGCGCAACAGCTCGTAGATGGCCGGCGTATTGAGCGAACCAGTGACTGCCACGCGCGGTCCGGCCGGCGGAAACACGATCACATCGCCCGGCAAAAGCTTCATGTCGCGGGTCTTGTCACCCTTGACGATGAACTCATAGAGATCGATGGTCGAGACCGGCTTGTCGCCGCGCATCAGCTGCACGCGCCGCATGCTGCCGTTGGCGTTCGGGCCACCACTTGCAAACAGCGCATTGACCAGCGTCGACAGGCTGCTCAGGGTGTACTTGCCCGGCCGGCGCGCCTGTCCGACCACATAGACATCGATGCCGCGCAACTGGCCAAGCGTGGCCGACAGCGTGAAGTTGCGAAAGCTCTTGCCAAGCTGCTGGGTCAGCACCTTCTCCAGCTCGCCCACTCGCACGCCCGACAGCTGCACCGCACCCACCTTGGGCAACACGATCTGACCATCGCGATCAACCACCGGACGCAGCTCGAAGTCGAGCACACCGGTTGAACGCACAATGACTTCATCACCCGGGCCGATCACATAGTCGGCCGGCACCGGCACTGCGCCAATCGGGGCAAAGCTGCCCGGCGCCTCATCGAACAGACTTGCGCCGAAGATCGGCAGCAGCCGACCCGTGCCGGTCTGGATGAACTTCTGGAAATCATTCGGCTCCAGGGGCGGCAAGGGGCGGGTCAGCGCGCCCTGCAACTGCGGGTCGGAAAAGTCGGTCGGGCGCGCACCCATCGGGGTCGACACACCAGCGGGCAGACCGCCGCGACCCAGGCCGCGCGGCAAGCCACCGGCACCACCGGGTCCCTGCCCTGCGCCCTGCCCCGAGCCACTCCCGAAACCACTGCTGCTGTCGCTGTTGTCATCACCACCACTACCCAGCCCCATCGCCGCCGCAGCGCTTCGGGCGCCCGACGCGCCACCGCTGCCGGCACCAGCGCCAAAGAGGCCGCCGGCCGATTGAGCCGCGGCTGGCGGCATGGCAGTCGCCAGAATCACTGCAGAGAAGGCCGCGAGTCGAATCGTCGAAATCGAATGGCTGAACATTGAATTCATGAGCCCCGAGGCCAGCATTAGCGATACCGCTGACCAGTTGGTAGACAAGTTGAGCCGAGTGTAGCCGCGCCATCCAAGCGGTCGCTCACCGCTTTTCGGGGCAGTGACCGTCCACACCGCAGGGCTCGCCGTTCGGCGTGAAAGTGTCGTCACTGCACAGTTGGCTTCCGACGAACGGACGAACGGTGCCACCTCGAAGGTGCGCCAACCGCGGCAGGCCATCCTGAGCGCCTAATCACCTGAGCTAAGCCTGAACTAGCCTGAGGTAGGATTAGTCCGTGCGCGATTTCCGGTCTCCTGTCATGGCTCGCAATAACAACTCGAACGCGGCCCCGGCACTCGTAACCCATGAATTCAGGGTGTCGAGCGATCACGGCATCGACATCTACGTCCGCAACAGGCATCCGGCGGGCATGACTCACTTCGATGCAGCCACCACCGTGCTCTTCGTGCATGGCGCGACCTACCCGGCCGAATCGGCCTTCGACCTGCCGCTCGATGGCGCCTCCTGGATGGACCTGATCGCCCGCGAAGGCTTCGACGTCTATCTGCTCGACATCCGCGGCTATGGCCTGTCGACACGACCGCCGCAGATGGATGCACCACCCGGCGACAACCCGCCCTTTGCCACCGCCGCGCAGGCCCTGGTCGATATCGACTCGGTGGTCGACTTCATCCGCCAACGGCGAGGCATCGACAGGCTGGTGCTGCTCGGCTGGTCGTGGGGCACAGCCACCACCCAGCAGTACACCTGCGAGTTCGGCGACAAGGTTGAAAAGCTGGTGCTCTATGCGCCGATGTGGATCCGTCGCACACCCTTTCCGATCAAGACCGGCGACGGGCCGCTGGGTGCCTGGCGCGCGGTCAACAGCGACCAGGCGCTTGCGCGCTGGCTCAATGGCGTGCCGCCCGACAAGGTCGCCGGCCTGATTCCGCCCGGCTGGTTCGAGGCCTGGATGCAGGCCTCGCAAGCAAGTGACCCGATCGGTACCGCGCAAACGCCGCCGGTGGTGCGCGCGCCCAACGGCGTCATTGCCGATGCGATGCGCCAGGCCGCCACCGGTCGCATGGACTGGGACCCGGCCGAGATCAGGGTGCCGGTGCTGCTGATCGTGGCCGAATGGGACCGCGACACGCCGGTGGAGATGGCCCGCGAGCTCTTTGCACTGCTGGTCAATGCGCCCCTGAAACGCTACATCGAGCTGGGCGAAGGCACGCATATGGTCATCATGGAGAAGCACCGGATGCAGCTGATCAATGAGGTTCAGCTGTTTCTGGATGAGCGGCATGATGGTCAGGGGCGCCCGGTTTGAGCGACGCTTCACCTGACCACAGCGAGCTTTACCTTGACAAGGCAGGCCGCCTGATCGTCGCGGCTGTGATCGCCTCGCTGCTCCTGACATGGGGCGGCATCTGGTTTGCCACAGCCCGCAGCCAGAGGCTCGATCTCAAACAGGCCGAAGCGCGCATGGAAGGAAAGGCCGAGACCTTCGCCGAGTATTCGCGATCGGTGTTCCGGCATCTGGACGGCATGCTCATTGCCATGCGCCCCAACATCAATGCCAGGTTGCAACTGTCGGCAGATGTTCTCGAGAACCAGCGGGCAGATCTCGATGGCTATGCATCCCAGATCTCGATCATCGACAGCCAGGGCAGGCTGGTCTATTCCAGCCTCGGGTCGGGTCAGGTCGATCTGAGCGATCTGGAACAGTTCACTGTCCACAAAGACTCCCCCGGCACAGACCGACTCTTCATCAGCAAACCGCTGGAGGGCAAAAGTTCGGGTTCCTGGCAGATCCATCTGACCCGACCGATCATCGAATCCGGGCGCTTTGCCGGTGTCATCCAGATCTCGGTACGACCGGATGTCTTCGAAGCCTTTGCCAGACGCCTGGCGACCCGCCAGGGCGACATCGTTGCATTGTTGCGACTGAGCGGCGAGATCATGGCCCGCTATCCAATCGAGGGCTCGGCGCTCGGCACGGTGATCCGTGGCAGCCCGCAACTGGCGCCAGATGCCGCCGAGACCGGCGTGTACCGCCGCGAATCGCCCATCGATGGCCTGCGTCGCGTCTATGCCTGGAAGACCCTGAGCGAGTATGGGATCACAGCGGTTGCAGGACGCTCGGAACCGTCCGTGCTGTCTGCCTCGGCCGAGTACCGTCGCAACTGGATCTTGATGGGCGTCCTCATCACGCTGGCCTTGCTGGCGATCACTCGCACGCTCTTGAAACTGATCGCCCGTAACAGAGCACTGGTGGCCGAGCTGCTGAGAGCGCGCGAAACCGCCGAGGCGGCCAACCGCGAGAAAAGCCGGTTTCTGGCCAATGTCTCGCATGAAATCCGCACGCCGCTCAATGGCGTGATCGGCATGTCGCAACTGATGCTCGAGACACCACTCAACGACGCGCAACACGACTACGCCCTGAATATCGCGAGATCGGGCGAGGCGGTGGTGGCGATCGTCAATGACATCCTCGATCTGTCGAAGATCGAAGCCGGGCATCTCGACCTGGCCAGCGAGTCATTCTCGATGAGCGATCTGGTCGATTCGGTCAAACGCCTGTTTGCCTTTCAGGCCAGACAGAAGGGTCTGATCTTCGAGGTGACGCTGGCGCCCGACCTCAGCCGATATTTCATTGGTGACGAGCTTCGCATCCGTCAAATCCTGACCAATCTGCTTGGCAATGCCGTCAAGTTCACCGAGCGTGGCGGTGTCAATCTGCGATTGACACCGACCGGCGATGGGGTGCTTATTGAGGTGATCGACAGCGGCGTGGGGATTCCAGCGTCGGCACGAGATCGGGTCTTTGCAAGCTTCAGCCAGGTCGACATGTCGCGCAGCCGGCGCTTCGAAGGCACCGGCCTGGGGCTGGCGATCAGCAAGCATCTGGTCGATTCAATGGGGGGTTCGATCGGTTTTCAGGCCCGCGACGATGGCCCGGGAACGGTTTTCTGGGTACGACTGCCACTCTCGTCGACGACCGAGGAGCCGCGGGTCAAGCTCGAAGCGATACGCGGCGCAAAAAGCGCGCCGCCTTCTCAACCGGGCGTGGGCAAGGCTCCGGCCGAGCCTGACGCGGCAAGCCGCAGCGCGGCCTCACCGAATGAACAACTCACGATGCTCGAATTGAACCAACCGCTGCTGCTGCTCGCCGAAGACAACATCGTCAACCAGAAGGTCGCGACCCTGATGCTCGAGCGCATGGGCTATCAGATCGAGCTGGCCGACAACGGCGAGATCGCGCACCGGATGGCCGAAGGCCGCCGCTATGCGGCGATCCTGATGGATGTGCTGATGCCGCAGGTCGATGGGCTGGAAGCGACCCGACGAATTCGGGCCGGCTCGGGGCCTAACAAGCACACGCCGATCATCGCGGTCACGGCCAATGCGATGCAGGAAGATCAGGACGCCTGCATGGCCGCCGGCATGGACGATTTCCTGTCGAAGCCCCTGGTCATGTCGACCCTGTTGGCCTGCATGGCCAAGTGGGTGCCGTCAGACGCATCTGACCCATCGGACGCTCAGGCCGGGCGTCTCAATCCGCCGTAACCGGCCCAGGGCGTGGCGACCAGATAGCCGCCATCGACCGGCAGATTGACGCCGGTGATCGCGCTGGCCTGATCGCCCGCCAGAAAGGCCACCGCGGCCGCGATCTCGTCGGCGCGCACCAGTCGGCCGATCGCACTCGACCCGATCATCAGGCCTTCGTCGAGCGTGCCGAGCGCCATCCCTTTTTTGAGCGCGGGCGTGAGCGTGTAGCCCGGCGAGACGGTGTTGACCCGCACGCCCTTCAGACCCCATTCGGCGGCAAGACTTTCGCCGATGCTGATCACACCGGCTTTGGCCGGGCCATAGGCATGCAGCGGCCCCGATCGCATGCCGGCGACCGAGGCGATATTGACGATCGCGCCACGGCCGCGTGCAGCCATCGGCACACCGAAGGCCGCACACGAAACATAGGTGCCGCGCAGGTCGATGCGGGCAACGATGTCCCACTCCTTGAGCGTGAGCTCTTCGGGCGGCAGGGTGCGCTGCAAAACGCCGGCACAGTTGACCAGCACCTGCACCGGGCCGATCCGATCTTCGATCTCGCGGGCAGCGGCTGCCACCGAGGCCTCGTCGCCGAGGTCGATGGCGATGGCTTCGACTGATGGGCCGGATGCCCCTGATGTCCCCGATACACCGGTCGCGCCGGGCAGGCGCGAGAGTTCGTCGGCGAGAGCCTGCGCGCCGACCAGGTTGCGGTCGGCAATCACGACGCGGTCACCGTCTTGCACGAAACGACGCACGCAGGCCTCGCCGATGCCGCTTGCGCCACCGGTGACCACGACGATGCGCGCAGCACCGCTCATGCAGGCATGCGTCCGGGATTGCGGGCAGCCAGAAGCGGACGGACCATGCGCGCAAAGCGCTCGGCCTCTTCATCATGCAGATACCCCGACAGGCAGAAGGAATGGCAGCCGATGTCGATGAACTGCTGCAGGGTATCGGCGCACTGCTGCGGGTTGCCGACCACCACGATGCCCGCGCCGGGGCGCACGCGCGTGATGCCTGTCCAGAGGTGCGGGGCGATCAGTTCACCGTGCGTGCGGGCGAGTTCCTGGACGCGCTGATTGGCGGCCGAACTGGCGTAATGACGTCGGATGAAGTCGGTCTGCGATTCGGTGACGCCGGCAATCAGGGCCTGCGCCGCCGCCCAGGCCTGGTCCTCGGTCTCGCGGCAGATGATCTGCAGACGCATGCCGAAGCCCAGCGCCTGCTCGCGGCCATGACGCGCAGCCATCTCGCGCAGCGTCACCATGTTGGCGGCAATGGTGTCGACGGTATCGCCCCAGAACAGATGCACATCGGCATGACGGGCCGAGACCTCCCAGGCCTCACGCGAGCCGCCACCCAGATAGAAGCGCGGCTGATGCTCGGGGCGCGGGGCCACGCGCGCGCCCTTGAGCACATGGAAGCGCCCATCGAAGTTCACCGGCGCGGCACCGCTCCAGAGCGCCTTCATGATGGTGACGTCCTCGTCCATCTGCGCGTAGCGGTCTTCCTTGGCCAGCCGGATGCCGTCCTGCAGGGCTTCGTCATCGCTTTGGCCGGCAATCAGGTTGACCGCCACACGCCCGCCCGAAAGCTGGTCCATCGCGCCGATCATGCGGGCGAGCAGCACCGGGTTGACATAGCCCGGTCGGGCCGCGACCAGCATCTTGATGGTGCTGGTGCGGGCCAGCACCATCGCCGAGCTGATGTAGGCATCCCAGCAGGTCGACGCCACCGGCACCAGCAGATATTCGAAGCCTGCGGTCTCGGCAGCCCTGGCGATCTTCTCGAAGAGGTCCATCGAGGGCGGCACCATGCCGTCGCGACTGCCGTAGGTGATGGTGTCGCCGGCGGTGGGCAGGAACCAGCCGAATTCGAGGGTTCGCAGGCTGGCGGTCATGATCAGTCGACCTGAGCGCCCGACGACTTGACCACCGGCCCCCAGCGCTTGAGCTCTTCCTGGATCATCGCGCCCATCTGCTCGGGGCTGCCGCCAACGATGTCATAGCCCAGCTCGTTCATGCGCTTGATGAAGTCGGGCGATTTGGTGACTTTCTGACCTTCGGCATTGATCCTGGCGATGATCTCTTTCGGCGTGCCGGCAGGCGCCACGATGCCGAACCAGGCGGTAGAGATATAGCCCGGGAATCCGGCCTCGATCATGGTGGGCAGCTCGGGCAGCGAGCTCGATCGGGTCGGGCCGGTGGTGGCCAGCGGCTTGAGCTTGCCCGATCGGATGAAGGTGATCGCCGACGGAATGTTGTCGAACATGATGCTCACCTGCCCGCCCATCAGATCGGTGAGGGCCGGGCTGCTGCCCTTGTAGGGCACATGCGCGATATCGAGGTTGAGCATCGACTTGAACATCTCGCCCGACAGGTGAATGGTGGAGCCGCTGCCACTCGACGCATAGGTGAACTTGCCGGGCGAGGCCTTGATCAGCGCCACCAGTTCGCTCACCGAGTTGGCCTTGATCGAGGGGTTCATGACCAGGACGTTGGCAAACGAGCCCAGCACGATGACCGGGGCGAGGTCCTTGTTCGGGTCGTAGGGGAGCTTGGTGTAGAGAAAGGGCGTGATGCCGTGCAGGCTGCTGGGCGACACCAGCAGGGTGTAGCCGTCGGGGGCCGAGCGGGCGACCTGCTCGGCGCCGAGGTTGCCGCCGGCACCCGGACGGTTCTCGATGATCACCTGCTGGCCCATGGTCTTGGTGAGCTCGGCGGCGGCGGCCCGACCGATGATGTCGGTCGCGCCACCCGGCGCATAAGGCACGATCAGGCGGATCGGTTTGTTGGGATAGCCCTGTGCGTGAGCCGCGCCGGGCAGGAGCGCGGCGAGCAGTGACGCCGTGGCGATCGACAGGAAGGTGGTTCGTTTCATCGGGAAGTCTCCTTGTGTGGTGCCAATGGTAGTCGAAGCGCCAGGATTCGCATCGGGCACTTGAACCGGACGGGGCCAATAGGGCAGGCTTGCAGATTGGTCGGTCAATGTCGGTTCAATCGCATCCCTTACCAACCCTCACCGGGGAGACATGCCATGTCAGAGTCCACCAGCCCGCTATCTGCCGAGGATGCAGGACTGCTTCAGCCGCAGGTCATCCGCACGCTCGGCCTTGATACACCGACGCTGACGCCAGTCGAGCGCGAGCGACTGGGGCGTGCTCGTCGCGAGGCCACCCCCCGCGCCCTGATCGGCGAGTGGACGCCGCCCGGCTTCAGGCTCGATCCGGTTGCGCGCCTGATGGCCGGCAATGCCGGGCGCGACCCGGCACTTGTGCCCCTGCGCATGTCGCGCATGGCCGTCTCACCCTTCACTTTTCTGCGCGGCTCGGCGTCGGTGATGGCTGCCGACCTCGCCACGCTGCCAACCAGCGGGCTTGACGTGATGCTCGACGGCGATGCGCACATGAACAACTTCGGCATCTTCGGCACGCCGGATGCGCAAATCGTGGTTGATCTGAACGATTTCGACGAGGTGCTGATCGGCCCCTGGGAGTGGGACCTCAAACGCCTGACCGCCAGCATCGAAGTGGCAGGACGCGAGATCGGTCTGGATGCGTCGCAGCGATCGCACGCGGTTCGCGGTGCGGTGGCCGGCTATCGGACCATGATGCATCGCAGTGCGACCATGCCGGTGCTCACGTTGTGGCAGCGCCGAACCACGGTTGCGGAACTGGTCGTCGATGTGCCGCCCGAATGGGCGCCGGATGCGAAGGTCGATGTGCTGCTCGGCAAGGCCGAGGAAAAAGCCCGGCAGTCCGACAATGCGGCGCTGCTGCAGCGCATGACCCGCCATGACGAGATCGAAGGACATCGCTTCATCGAAGAGCCACCGGTGCTCACCCGGCCCGATGCCGCGACCCGCGAGCGCGTCGCCAAAGGCCTGCACGACTATCTCGAAACCCTGTCGCCTGAGCGCCGGTTCATGCTGCAGCGCTATGCGGTGGCCGATGTGGCCCATCGGGTGGTGGGCGTGGGCAGCGTGGGTCTTCGGGCCTGGTGCGTGATGCTGTTTGGCAATGACGGCAGCGATCCGCTTTTCTTGCAGGTCAAGCAGGCCGCGCCCGCTGTGCATGCTGCCTATGCGGGCACGCAGCCGCCCGAACTCAGCATGCATGAAGGCCGTCGGGTGGTCTATGGCCAGCGCCTGATGCAGGCGCTCGGCGATCCGCTGCTTGGCTGGACGACCATCGACGGGCTGCCCTATTACGTGCGGCAGATGCGCAATCTCAAGGGGTCGATCGCGCCCGACAAACTGTCGCCGCCGACCTTTTCGGCCTTTTGCTGGAGCTATGGCGGACTGCTGGCGCGTGCCCATGCGCGAACCGGCGATGCGGCCGCCATTGCAGGCTATTGCGGCTCGGACAGCGGTCAGCAGCTCGACGAAGCTCTGCTGCGCTGGTCGATCAGCTATGCCGACCAGACCGAGGCCGACCATGCCCGCCTGGTCGCCGCGATTGCCAAGGGCGAGGTGCCGTCGATGCCGGCGTCGCAGGGCGACTCGGGCGAATGAGGCTTGCGCCAGTGCGGTGGCTCGCTTGACAAGCCGCAGTGGGCCAACCAGAGTCGGGCAGGAATAGTCGGCAGCATCGCCGGCATCACGCCTGAGCCATTGCAGCTCGGGCATCGACAGACATTTCGGGGAGACACAGGGTGAGCACACCGTCGGGGCAGGCGTTTGAAACCGATTTCTGGAAGGACGAACAGCTGCGCAAAGTCTGGGACCAGATCATCCCGGGCGAGCCGCGCAAGACCATTCCCTATCTGCTGACGCTTGAGGCGATCCAGAAATATTGCCGGGTGGTGGGCGACCTGCATCCGCTTTATTTCGATGAGGCCTATGCCAGGACCACGCCCTACAAGGGCCTGATCGCGCCGCCCGCGATTCATATCCTGCTGATGTTCGCCTGCACGCCGGCCGACGACTGGATGCGCAGCCCCGGTACGGTCAATGCCGGCCAGTCGTGGAGCTACAACCTGCCGGCGCGCCCGGGCGACACGATCCGCCTCGAAGCCCGAGCGCTCGACAAGTTCATCCGCAAGGACCGCCTTTTCGTGGTTCACGACAATGTGTTTTTCAACCAGCACAACCAGGTGATCTGCTCGGGCCGCGGCCAGACGATCCGCCCGGCCTGAGACCCGAGGACGCGACCATGAGCCATCCCTTCGACACCATCGAGATCGGCACCCGCATCGACGGCGTGCCGTTTTCACCGACCCGCGAATCGATCCGTGAATTCTGCGAGGCCTCGCTCGACTTCAATCCGCTGCACCTCGACGACGAGTACATGAAAAGCAGCTTCGGCAAGACCCAGTTCGGCGGCATCATCATGCACGGCATGAACAATTTCGGCGTGATCAGCAAGACCCTCACCGACTGGCTCTATCCGCTGGGCGGCGTGCATCGCCGGCTCGAGACGCGCTGGAAAGCGCCGGTCAAACCCGGCGACACCATCACCGCGCATGCGGTGGTCACCGCCCGCAAGGTCACCGGCAAGAGCCGCTGGCTGACGCTTGATGTGGGCGTTCGCAATCAGCGCGACGAGCTGGTGGCGCAGGGCGAGGCGATGGTCGAATTTCCGGTGACATGAACATTCTGATCGCCGGTGGCGGCATCGGCGGGCTGGCTGCCGCACTCAGCCTGAATGCGGCGGGTCTGCATGAGGTGCAGGTCCTCGAAGCTGCAGCTGAGATCCGCCAGGTCGGCGTGGGCGTGAACCTGCCGCCGCATGCGGTCCGCGAGCTGACCGAACTCGGTCTGGGTGAGGCGCTGGCACAGCACGGCATCCCGACCTCCGAGCTGTCGTATTACGACCGGCGCGGCAAGCTGATCTGGGCCGAGCCGCGCGGTCTGGGCGCAGGCTACCGTTGGCCGCAATACTCGATTCATCGCGGGCGGCTTCAGCAGATCCTCTTCGATGCGGTGGTGGCGCGAATGGGCGAGGCGGTGGTGCGCACCGGCCAACGTGTGAGCGGATTTGTGCCGATGGCGGCTGGTGTGCGCGTGCAGGTCGCCGACCGCAGCGGCGCCAGCTCTGCCACCGATCGCACGATCGAGGCCGATCTGCTGATCGGTGCCGACGGCATCCGCTCGGCGGTGCGCCAGTCGGCCGACCCCGCCCTGGGTGCGCTCGCGACCAACGGCTGGATGATGTATCGCGGCACCACCCGCAGCGGGCGGTTTCTGAGCGGGTCGTCGATGGTCATCATCGGCGATGAGCATCTGCGGGTGGTGGTCTATCCGATCGAGCCGGGCGTCAACAACTGGCTGCTGGTGCGCCCTGCTGAGTGTGGCACTGATCAGGGCGGCACTGACGGGGTCGCCACGGGTCAAGGCGCCACGGCTGAGCTGGGCAACTGGAACCGCTCGGTCGAGCCACGGGCGATCGCGCAGTGCGTGCAGGACTGGACCTTCGACTGGCTGGATGTGCCGGCGATGGTCGCCGGATCGGACATCGCCTGGGAATATCCGATGGCCGATTTCGATCCGCTGTCGCAATGGGTCTTCGGGCGTGCGGCGCTGCTGGGCGATGCTGCGCATGCGATGTATCCCTTCGGTTCGAACGGCGCCTCGCAGGCGATCCTGGATGCCCGCGTGCTGGCCTGGCAGCTGGCGGTGCAGCCGGATATCGATGCCGCGCTCGTCGCCTATCAGGCAGAGCGGCTGCCGGTGGCGAGCGCGGTGCAACTGGCCAATCGCCGCCAGGCCAATGACGTGATGGTCAAGGTCAGCGCGATGGTCAGGCAGGATGAGCATGCCGGCGCGCAGGCTGAACTGAAGGAGGTCGAGGCGCGCTACAAGCGCCTGGCAGGCTTTGATGCAGAGACGCTCAATGCGCGGGCGTCCTGGAGTGTGGGCGGGCGCTGACGTCAGGTTTCAAAGTACTGCCGCCATAGGGCCAGTTTTCAAAACTGCCACGGATTGATCACCGCAACGCCGGCCGCATTAAAGGGAGCGGTGTCTCGCGTAGCCACGGTCAAGCCGTTCGTCGCAGCAATGGCGGCGATGTACCCGCCTGCGCTGGAAATGGCCAGCCCAGACGAGCGTGCCATGGCCATCAAATCCGCATAGGCTTGAGTGCAGCCCAGATCAAACGGCAACACTCGGCCAGAGAACAACGGTAGCACCCGCGTTTCCAGACTCTCCTGCAAGCCCATCTGGCGCTTGCCTGCCGGCAGTAGCGCCAAGCCGGCGCGCAGCTCAGCGACCGTGATGGCCGACAGGAACAGCGTTTCGAGTGCTTGGGCGTCGATCAACTCTGTGACACGCGCATCGGGTGCCCGACGCAGTGGCTCCGACACCACGTTAGTGTCCAGAAGAATCATTCGAAGCTCACTGGGCGAGCAGGCGCCTTGCTTCGCACCCGGTCGAAGACCGAAAACTCTTCATCACTCAGCTTGGCCCGCCTGCCCATGTACACCAGCAGCGAGCCCAGCTTCACGCGCCCCCGCGGATTGACCGCAGACTCCAGGATCTCACGGACCTCGGCCTCCATGCTGTGGCCGCGCTGGGCGGCACGCACGCGCAGGGCACGGTGTACTTCGTCGGTGATGTTGCGCACCGTCAGCATTGCCATATTCATTTTTTCACGATGCATTCAGTGCATTCAATTTAACTGATCGAATGCATCAATGCTCAGCGAGTGTTCGAAGTACCGTTGTTTGTCGCATTACGGCTTTTGCCCAGAGGGCAGCTCACGGCCAGAAGCGGACGTTGGTAACCTGCTCAGAATTTGCTCTGCCGGCCTGCCTTGGATGACCGGTTTACGGCGGATTACGTGAGCTCCGCTTTGGCTAGTCCCGGCCACTGCCGACATACGCGACGCAGCCCTGGCTGGTTGATCGATTTACAGACAGTGCTTTCGTGTGTATAGTACACACATGAGTAGCGCTGACCTGATACATGAAATTAAAGAAGCAGGTTGGCGACTTGCCCGTGTCAACGGTTCGCATCATGTCTTCAGACACCCGAAGCACACAGGCATCGTGGTGGTTCCTCACCCCAAGAAGGACCTTGGGCTTGGGCTGGTAAAGGCCATACGGCAACAGGCCGGGATTTGAATAGAGGCATGCAACATGCGTTACCCCGTCGCCATTGAACCTGGTACCGAGACCGAAGCATTC
>JAPLQF010000042.1:0-123971 GCA_026399875.1 Burkholderiales bacterium
GGCGATGGCGAGGGGCCGACGCGGCCAGTGGCGCTTGATGGTTTTCGCATCGCATCGACCACGGTGACCAATGCCGAGTTCGCCGACTTCGTGCGTGCTACGCGTTACATCACCGATGCCGAGACGCAGGGGACGTCCTTCGTGTTCTACCTGCAGGTCAACGAATCAGTGCGCAAGGCGACTCGTCAGGTGGTAAGCGGACTGCCCTGGTGGCTGCCGATCGAACACGCCTCATGGCAGCGCCCGGAAGGCCCCGGATCGCATCTGCACGATCGCCTGTCGTACCCGGTGGTCCATGTTTCCTGGAACGATGCGATGGCTTATTGCAGGTGGGCCGGTGTTCGCTTGCCCAATGAAGCCGAGTGGGAAAGGGCGGCCCGCGGCGGTCAGGAAGGACGTCGCTTTGCTTGGGGCGAAGACCTGTACGACGAGGCGGGCTTGCCGCGCTGCAATGTGTTCAGGGGCCGGTTTCCGGATGCGCCTGTTGCAGGGTGGACGCCGCAGCCGGTTGATGCCGGTTCAGGCGAACCGAATGGATTTGGCCTTTACAACGTGTGCGGCAATGTCTGGGAGTGGTGCGCAGAAACATTGGCAGGCGACCAGCGCCCACTGCGCGGTGGGTCCTTCCTGTGCCACGACTCCTACTGCAACCGCTATCGGGTCTCGGCCCGCAGCTCGAATACCCCCGACACCGCCAGCAGCAATATTGGCTTTCGGGTGGTCAGCCAGTAGCCGGCCTGATCGTCCCGGCAGACCAGCTGCCGGGAGGCCTGTGCCTCAGACGCCGCCTTGCGGATGCGTCGGATCGATCCAGAGCACGGTTTCGGGTTTCTCGACCGGCTCGATATCGATATTGACCGCGACCGCCTGGCCGTCGCTGCGGCACAGGACGCACTCGAGCATCTCTTCGGCGCTGGCATTGATTTCCTGGTGCGGCACATAGGGCGGCACGTAGATGAAGTCGCCCGGGCCGGCCTCGGCGGTGAATTCAAGCTGATTGCCCCAGCGCATGCGGGCGCGTCCTTTGACCACATAGATCACGCTTTCGAGCGGTCCGTGGTGATGGGCTCCGGTCTTGGCATCGGGATGAATATGCACCGTACCGGCCCACAGCTTCTGGGCGCCGACCCGTGCGAAATTGATGGCCGCTTTGCGGTCCATCCCCGGCGTCGACGGCACATTGCCGTCGAGCTGATCACCCGGGACGACGCGAACGCCGTCGTGTTTCCAGTCGGTTGGCGCTTTGTCTTGGTGATGTTCGTGCTTGTCTGACATGGGTGTCGCCTTGATCGAAAGTGAGTTCGGTGTGCACTCTAGCGCGTTTCAGCGCGCTTCCCGGATGTCGGAGTGAGGCGGAAAGACCGACCAGACATTCTCCTGCGCCTTGTAGATGCGCCGTTTGTCGAGCTGCTCCAGGCCCAATCCGTACATGTGGAAATTGATCAGCGGCGCATCGATGTGAATCGAGTGCAGATCATCGGGCATGAAGCTGACGCCGGTGCCGGCCTTGACCATGAACTGGCCAGTCTCTCGAACGCCGCCCTCAGGAGTCGGTTGGTAGAAGCGGTTGAGCTCCTCGCCGGTCACGCCGACGATGACCGCCCAGGTGGTGTGATTGTGGGCCGGCGTGCCATAGCCGCCGAGCGAGGCGTTGGCATAGAGCGCAAAACGATGATCCTCATCTTCGGACAGGCGATAAAGCGCCGAACGCATGCCGCTGCCTGCTTGCGGCGGCGGAAAGTCTTCGGCGCTGAACAGGGCCGCCCGGCTCGCAAGATCGATCAGTTGCTGCCGAATGAGTGCCAGCGCATCAGGGTTCACGCCATCTCGGGCTTCGATGGCGCGGATCTGCGCGACAGTCTGCGCCACGGCCTGGCGGCGCTCGTCGATTCGGGTCATGGTCGTCTCCTGGAAGACGCATGCTAGATTCGAACCGTCGATTTGACCAGTGTGCAGGCCATTGATCCGTTCGTGACCAGCCCTTGTTCGCCGCCTCAATCAACCGATAGGTCCGCCGCATGAACCTCTTTCCTTTGCCTGATGCAGACCCCGAGTCGCTCGGTTTTTCGACTCAAGGCCTGGCTGTTATCGACGCGTTTTTCGATCGCGAGATCTCGGCATCACGGCTTCCCGGAGCAGTGCTGGCGATTGCGCGCGAGGGTCGTCTGCTGCACCACAAGGCCTATGGTCTGAGTGACCCTGCGGCAGGCAAGCCGATGAAGCTCGACACCGTGTTTGCGCTGGCATCGATGACCAAGATCATGGTGAGCGTGGCGGCGCTGCGACTGATGCAGGAGGGCAGACTGCCGCTGAAAAGCCGCCTCGACAGCTTTTTTCCGGGCTTCGGTCGAATGAAGGTGGGCCTGGATGACGGCCATGGCGGCATGGCGCTTTTTGCGCAGGAGCGGCCGATTTTCATTCACGACCTGCTGCGCCATACCGCCGGCATCACCTACGGCGGACGCGGTATCGGTCCGGCAGCCGCGCTCTGGCCTGCGACCAGCGCGGTGATGTTCGCGGACAATGCCGAGTCATTCATCGAGCGGATCACCGCCTTGCCGCTGACGCATCAGCCGGGCACCGCCTTTGAATATGGCTATTCCACCGACATTCTCGGGCTGGTGATCGAGAAGGTCACCGGAATGCGGCTGCGCGATTATCTGTCCGAGATTCTCTGGAAGCCTCTGTGCATGAATCAGACCGGGTTCGAATTGACCGAGGAGCGCAAAGCACGCGCAGCGCGGCCTTTTTCGGTCAGCCCTTTCGATGGAAAGCCCCAGGCGGTGACCGTTGTCGAGCAGCAGACCTCCCATGACTGGGGGGGCGCTGCTGCCCTCGGGACGGTGTCCGACTACCTCCGATTCGGACAGATGCTCCATGACGGCGGGATTTTCGAGGGCGAGCGCATTCTCAGCCCGCAGGTCGTAGCCCTGATGACCTCGGACCATCTGACCGGCAGCATGCTCAACACGATCACGCTGACCGAACCGCATCGGGAAGGCTATGGCTTCGGTCTGGGCGTGGCGGTGAGAACCCGTCCGGGCATTGCCGCAGTACCGGGAAGGGTCGGTGAATTCAGCTGGAATGGCGCATACGGCACGATCTTCTTTGCCGACCCGGCTGAAAAACTTGTGGTCGTAGCCGGCACGGTCGCACCTGGCGAGATCCGCAAGGTTTATCGCGAGCAACTGCAGAACCTTGTGTATGGCGCGATGACCCGCTGAGTAATTGCGTCGGAAATCGGCTGCTGCGGCCTCCAAGAACCCTGCCAGGTAAACGTCAGCTTGATGCGTTAAAGCAGGCGTTCAAGCGCGCGGCTCGAAGAGCCGGATCCGACCCTGAGCAGTCGATCAATCCGCCAGACCCCCCACCCGATAGAAGTCGCTGAATGCTCGACATTCACGACGTGACCCGGCTTCAAGGTCGGACGGGGACTGCGGCACCCGGTCCGCGCGAGTGGCGTCGCGGCCACAAGAAACAGTTCGCCAGTTAGCCGCGGCATTGCTCGCAAAGAGCCTTCG
Organism: Burkholderiales bacterium; assembly: GCA_026399875.1. Classification (GTDB taxonomy): domain Bacteria; phylum Pseudomonadota; class Gammaproteobacteria; order Burkholderiales; family Burkholderiaceae_E; genus UBA4615. Next base: position 3,522 of record JAPLQF010000042.1, read on the forward strand.
GCTCGGCGCGACGCACAGCGCTGCTGAAGCCGGTTCCCGCCGACTCACTATTGCGAGTCGATTTGCATTAACATGCCCTTATGGAACGTCACACCCGCCAACGCCAAGCCCTGATTGATGCCCTGACGCACAGCGGGCACGCGCTCAGTCCGCCGGAAATCCTGGCGCGGGCCCAAGCGGCTGTACCGAGCCTGAACCTGTCGACCGTGTACCGCCAGCTCAAGGCGCTGCACGACGCTCGGAAGATCGTGAGGGTCGACCTTCCCGGCCAGCCGGCGCGCTTCGAAGCGTTATGCCATGAAGCGCAGGCGGCCAAGCGCGGTCACCATCATCACTACTTCCACTGCAGCGATTGCGATCGGGTGTACCCCATCCATGCCTGCCCGGGAAGGATGGCCCACCTCGCGCCTCCGGGCTTTGAAGTACAGCGCCACGACCTGACCCTGCACGGACGCTGCGCGGGCTGCGCGACGGGTCATTAGGCATGAGCACCCCAACGCGCAATAGGCTCCCTCGCGCCAGCAGTGTGCTGATGAACTCGGCCGCGGCGCGGCTGGCCGTGGCGCTGGCGCTGGTCGGCGTGCTGTGGGGCGCGGTGGCCTGGGCTTTGGCGGGCCGATCGTGAAACCCTTCATGGCATCGCAAGCCATTCGCGTCGAGAACCTGACGCTGAGTTATCGCCGCCATCCAGCCGTACATCACTTGAGTTGCGAGTTTCAGGTCGGCTCGCTCACGGCCATCGTTGGCCCCAATGGGGCAGGCAAGAGCTCGCTGCTGGAGGCGCTGGCCGGCCGTCTCACGCCCACAACCGGTGCGCTTCACATGCCGCGGCTCGGTTGCTCCGCGGTGGCTTACCTGGCGCAGCAAACGCGCATGGATCGCAGTTTTCCGATTCGTGTGCTCGATCTGGTGATGCTCGGTGCTTGGCCGCGGCAGGGCCCGTTCCGCGGCGCGACCGTGGCGCAGCGCCAGCAGGCACAACAAGCCCTGGAGAATGTGGGCCTGGTCGGATTCGAGGACCGGCTGATCGCCGAGCTGTCGGTCGGTCAGTTCCAGCGAGTGCTGTTTGCGCGGCTGCTGCTGCAGGACGCGTCGCTGATCCTGCTCGACGAGCCCTTCGCCGCGATCGACGGGCGCACCACCGCTGACTTGATGGTCTTGGTCGAGCGCTGGCATGCCGAACAACGCACCGTGATTGTGGTGCTGCACGACCTGGCGCAAGTGCACTCGCACTTCCCCTCCACCTTGCTGCTGGCGCGCGAGCGCATCGCCCACGGCCCCACCGCGCTGGTGCTGAGCCCGGACAACCTCCAGCGCGCCCGGCTCATGGCTGAGCGCTGGGACGAACACGCCCCATGGTGCGGCAGCGACTCGAGCGCGCAGGTGGCCCAGCAGGCGCAGCTGCCGGCATGACACTGCACGCCCTGCTGATCCAGCCCTTTGTGGAGTTTGGCTTCATGCGCCGCGCTCTGGTGGCCACGCTGGCGCTGGGCCTCGCCTGCGGCCCGATGGGCACGCTGCTGGTGCTGCGCCGCATGAGTCTGGCGGGCGACGCCATCGCGCATGCACTGCTGCCGGGCGCGGCGCTGGCCTTCGTGGCCTTCGGCTTTTCCTTGTGGGCAATGAGCATCGGCGGCTTTCTTGCCGCGATGCTGGTGGCTGGCCTAGCCGGCCTGGTGGCCCGGTTCACGCCGCAGCGCGAAGACGCCAGCTTCGCCGCCTTTTACCTGATCGCGCTGGCAGCCGGCGTGATGATCGTCTCTACGCGAGGCAGCAGCGTTGACCTGATGCACGTGCTGTTCGGCAGCATTCTGGCGGTGGACGATGCCTCGCTGCTGTTGATGGCGGGTATCGCCAGCCTGTCGCTGCTGGTGCTCGCCGCCATCTACCGGCCGCTGGTGGTTGAGTGCTTCGACCCCGGTTTCCTGCGCAGCGTGAGCCGGACCGGGCCGTGGGTGCACGGCGTCTTCCTGGTGTTGCTGGTGCTCAACCTTGTCAGCGGGTTCCAGGCGCTGGGCACGCTGATGGCGGTGGGCCTGATGATGCTGCCGGCCGTGGCCGCGCGCTTCTGGGCATCGGAGGTCTGGAGCCTGGCCGCAGTGTCGTCGCTGTTCGCACTGCTCAGCGGCGGCTGCGGACTGCTGCTGTCCTACCACGCCAACCTGCCTTCGGGGCCTGCCATCGTGCTGCTGGCCGGCGGTATCTACGCCGCGTCGCTGCTCCTCGGGCGGCGCGACAGCCTGTTGGCGCACGTGCTGGCCAATCGTTCGCATCGCCGGGCCTGAGCATGCGCCGCAGCCACCTCAGGCAACTCTTGGCGGCCTGCGCGCTGCTCGCGCTGCCGCAGGTCGCAAGCGCACAGGCCGCACCGCCACCGCTGCGAGTAGTCGCTACTTTTTCGGTGCTGGCCGACATGGTGCGCGAAGTAGGCGGCCCGGCGGTCGAGGTCGCGAGCCTGGTCGGACCCAACGCAGACGCCCACATGTTCGCGCCCACGCCGGCCGACGCGCGGCGCGTGGCAAGCGCCGACCTGGTGGTGGTCAACGGCCTGAACTATGAGGGCTGGATCGAGCGGCTGATCCGCGCCAGCGGCTACAAAGGTCCGGTGCTCGTGGCCAGCGAGGGTATTACTCCAAGGCGCGTCGGCCGCGGGATTGACCCACATGCGTGGCAAAGCCTGGCTCATGCGAAGCAATACGTGGAGAACATCCGCGCCGCGCTTGTTGCCGCTGCACCAACCCGCCGTGCCGAAATCGACACACGTGCGGCTGCCTACCTGCAGCGCATCACCGTGCTCGAGCAGGACACCCTCGCACGGATTGGCAGGTTGCCCGCGCAGCAGCGTCGCGTCATCACGGCGCACGACGCCTTCGGCTACTTCGCGGCGGCGTATGGCGTTGAGTTCGTATCGCCCCGCGGCTGGTCGACCGACAGCGAGCCGTCGGCCGACGCGGTGGCGCGCATCGTTCGACAGGCCCGCGCGCAGCAGGTCGGCGCGCTGCTGCTGGAGAACATCAGCGACCCGCGGCTGATCGAACGGATCGCGCGCGAAGCCGGCGTCGGGGTGGGCGGCGCGCTCTACTCCGATGCGCTGTCGCCGCCCGGAACGGCGGCTGACACCTTCCTGCGCATGTTCGCGCACAACGTTCGCACCATCGTCGAGGCTTTGGAGCAGGCCCGGCCGGCGGCATTCGCCAAGCCGTGATTCGAAACTACCGAACCATCAAGGGGAGACGATGAACCTTCTTCACTACGCACTCTGGCTGGGCATACTGGCGTTTCCCACTGTTTCACCGGCACAGAGTCATGCCCACCAGCATGGCTTGCTCAGGCTTGATATTGCGGTCGAGGCGCGCAAGCTGACGCTGCAGATGGAGTCCCCGCTGGACAATCTGGTGGGATTCGAACGCGCGCCGCGCAACGACGCCGAGCGCAAGCGGGTCGAGGCGGCGCTGGCTAAGCTCAAAGCGGCGGGGGTGTTCACGATCGACCCGGCAGCGCAGTGCAGTCCGGCCAAGGTCACGCTTACATCGGCCGTGCTCAAGCTCGGCACGTCGCAGCCCGCGGCCGCGAACCACAATCATGCCGACCTCGACGCCAGCTTCGAATTCGAGTGCCAGGATGCAACCCGCGCTACCTTTGTCGACGTCGGCCTGTTCGATTCATTCGCCGGTATGCAGCAGATCGAGGTTCAGGTAGCCGCGCCCAAGGGCCAGTTCAAGCGAACGCTCAAGCGCCCCGCGCGTCGCGTCGCGCTGACCCGCTAAAGGCGCCCAGGCCGTGATTGAGATAGAAAACCTGCGCTTTGCGTGGCCACGCGCTGAGAGTGACTGCCTGGCCATCGACCGGCTGAGCATCGCCGCAGGCAGCACGCTGTTCCTGTACGGCCCGAGCGGCAGCGGCAAGAGCACGCTGCTGGGCCTGCTGGCGGGTGTGCTGGTTGCGCGCCAGGGCCGGGTCGGTGTGCTCGACACGGACTGGTCGAGCCGGTCGGGTGCGCGGAGCGATGCACTTCGCGCTGACCATGTCGGCTACATCTTTCAGCAGTTCAACCTGCTGCCCTGCCTGAACGTGATCGACAACGTGTTGCTGTCGGCCTGGCTGCGGAGCTGTGGCGACGCAAGGCGGCCGAGTTGTCGGTCGGCCAGCAGCAACGCGTGGCCGCGGCGCGCGCCTTGATCGGTGCGCCCGAGATCGTGATCGCCGACGAGCCCACCTCGGCGCTGGACGCGCCGCTGCGCGATGGATTCATGGACGTGCTGCTGCGCGAGTGCCGCACCGCTGGCAGCACGCTGGTGTTCGTCAGCCACGACGAGCGGCTGGCGTCCCGCTTCGACGCGCAGCGGTCGCTGGCGTCGATCAATCGCGCGGCCGTGCATGAGGCTGCCGCATGAGGTCGCTGCTCAGCCTGGCGATGCGCAGCGCCTGGAACCGGCGCGGTACGCTGTCGCTGGTGGTGGCGTCGATCGCGCTGGCCACGCTGCTGCTGTTGAGCCTGGAGCGCATGCGCACCGACATGCGAGAGAGTTTTTCACAGGCGGTGAGCGGCACCGACCTGATCGTCGGGGCGCGCACGGGGCCCGTGCAGTTGATGCTCTACACCGTCTTCCGCATCGGCGGCGCCACCAGAAACATCAGCATGAGCAGTGTGCAGGCGCTGCAGGGTCATCGGGCCGTCGCCTGGGTGGTGCCGGTTTCACTGGGCGACTCGCACCGCGGCTTCCCGGTGCTTGGCACCACACCGGCTTACTTTCAGCATTTCCGCTACGGCGATCGACAGCCACTCGCGCTTGCCCAAGGACAGCCGTTTCGCGGCGATCTGGACGGGCTCTTTGAGACGGTGCTCGGCGCCGAGGTCGCGCAGCGCCTGGGCTATCGACTGGGCCAGCGCATCACGCTCAGCCATGGCGCCGGCGGCACGCCCGGCCTCGAACATGGTGACAAGCCCTTCACCGTCGCGGGCATTCTGGCGCGCACCGGCACGCCAGTCGACCGCACCGTTCACGTCAGCCTTCAGGGCATCCAGGCCATCCACCTCGACTGGGCGGCCGGTTCGCCCATGCCCGGGCTCGTGATTCCGGCCGAGCAGGCGAGAAAGTTCGACCTCGAGCCCAAAGAGGTGACGGCGGCCCTGGTCGGGTTGAAGAACCGCGCCGCCGTGTTTGCGGTGCAGCGCCATGTCGCCGCGCTGGCCGACGAGCCCTTGATTGCGGTGCTGCCCGGCGTGGCGCTCGACGAACTGTGGGGCGTGATCGGCATGGGCGAGCGCGCGCTGCTCGCCATGTCTGCCTTGGTCGCCGTGGTGAGCCTGGCCGGTCTGGTGGCGGTGGTCCTGGCCGGGCTCAGCGAACGCCGACGCGAACTGGCCGTGCTGCGCGCGGTGGGCGCTGGGCCGCGGCATGTGATGCTGTTGCTGGCTGCCGAGGGCGCGCTGGTCACGCTGGCCGGCGCGGTGCTCGGTTGCATCCTGACCTTTGCTTTCATCGCCGCGGCGGGGCCGTTGATGCAGACGCGATTCGGCGTCACCCTGCAACTTTCCGCGCCGACGCAGTCTCAATGGATCTTGCTCTCCGCCGTGGTGGTGGCGGGGATGCTTGCAAGCCTGGTACCCGCGCTGCGCGCCTACCGCCTGTCGTTGGCCGACGGGCTTTCACCAAGAGCCTGACATGCGAAATGCTCTGAAACTGCTTTTCTGTGTCGCCATCTGGGCAACGCTCGCGCCCGCGTCGGCGCAGAACGCGGCCGTGCCCAGCATCCTGCCGGGCGCAGCTTCGACGAAGGACCCAGTGGCGGTCCCCGCATCGGCGGCGCCTACCTCAGGTGTGTTTCGCAAAATTACCTGGGACGACCTCATGCCTAAGGACTGGGACCCGCTGAAGGAATTCAAGGGCCTGAACATGTCGGCCCTGTCCGACAGCGACCCGCGAGCCAACGCCATGCTCAAGCGACTCCGCGAGGTGTGGGACAACGCCCCCACCAACGCCGCCATGGAAGGCGCGACCGTGCGCATCCCCGGCTACTTGGTGCCGCTGGAGGAGTCCAAGGCGGGGATGACGGAATTCCTTTTGGTGCCGTACTTCGGCGCCTGCATTCATTCGCCGCCGCCGCCATCCAACCAGATCATCCATGTTCTGCCGAAGGCGCCAGCCAAGGGCCTACGCTCGATGGATGCAGTGTGGATCAGTGGCACTTTGAGAACGGTGCGTGCGGACACCAGCATGGGCGTGAGCAGCTACCGCATGGATGCGGTGCTGGTGGTGCCGTATTCGCAGAAAGAGCGCTGAGAGCCGGTGTGCTAAGCACCGTCACATGCTGCGCGTGCGGTCGCGGCGCCAGTCAGCGTGGATACGGCGTCTGAAGGCAGCCAGTGGTGACGTGCCGCTTCTGGCCGGGACGAGCCATAGAGAACCGCCACGCGACGACCCGCTACCCGACTCATTGCTGACATTGGTTGGTCCCGCCCGACTCAATGAGTGTCGACGCCGGAGTAATGCTGACCCACGTTCCGTTGCTGGCGACGGAGTAAACGCGACCCATGTGGAGTCCTTGGGTTATGTGGTCGCCGGCGCCGCTTTCTGCGCTTGACCGGCTATGCACTCGTCCTTCAACTGATGGTTCTCGCCGGTGATCTGCACGATGTGGGCTTGGTGCAGAAAACTCTACTGCCGCCGTATCAGTGGCCGCTGTTATTCTGAAAGACATGCCCGAGGTCGATTGGTTCAAACTCGCCGCGTTTGTGTGGTTCGCGTGGGTGGGTTCTGTCACGCCCGGGCCTAACAATGCGATCGCCCTGTCTACATCTGCCAACTTCGGCGCCCGCGCGGTCGCGCCGCATTCGATCGGTGTCGCAGTCGGATTCTCGTCCATGCTGGTTGCGGCTGGCCTGGGAGCCTACGGCCTGCTGCTCGAATCCCCGACGCTCGCGCAGGCGCTCAAATTGTTTGGCGTGCTGTATCTGTGCTGGCTCGGCGTTCAGCTCGCCCGCTCGGGCTCGATGTCCGAGAGAGCGGTCGCACGTGCGCCGCGCTGGTTTGAGAGTGCGGTGTTTCAGTACGCCAATCCGAAGGCCTGGATGTTGGCTGCAGGCACCGTGGGCGCATACCAGGGGCTCGCACAGCCCGCCTGGCTGGAGCAGGCGCTGATCGTGGCAATCTTCACGGTCTGCTGCGTGATCTCGAATTTTATCTGGGCGTGGCTGGGAACCGCGATGCGCGCTTGGCTCGAGGTCGGATCCCGGCTGCGGGTCTTCAACCTCGCCGCGGGCGCCTCGCTGGTACTCACCGCGGTATGGCTGTGGCGGGGCTCGGCCTAGGACTCCGCTCGGCCACGGGACGATTCGCCGAATCATAAAATGTAGGTGACGCAAGCCGATCGGATCCGGTCTCGGGTTTGGATCGGAATCGATGGCGGAGTTCGTCGGAATAGGCACTGAGCGAGTACCGATTACCGGGAAGGGGGTGGACGGGAGTAAACTGCGCCCACGATTTTGCCCCTCGGCAATAAAGCCCACTCGGCGTCCCGCTTGATGAAACTGCAATGAGCGCAAGACACCTTGCGCAAGACACTGAGCGCACCCCATGAGCGCATCGCATTCGCAACGCCTGCCGACCCTGCTGCTTGGTGCACTGGGTGTGGTGTTTGGCGATATCGGCACCAGCCCGCTCTATGCATTCAAAGAGGCCTTTGCCCAGCCGCATGGGTTGCTTCTGACGCCGGACAAGATCTTTCCGGTTCTGTCGATGATGTTCTGGGCAATCACGCTGATTGTCTCGATCAAATACGTGCTGGTGATCCTGCGCTTTGACAATCGGGGCGAGGGTGGCGTGCTGGCGCTGTTGTCCAATGTGTTGGCGCTGGTGCGAGACCGCCCGCGCATGACCTGGTTTGTCAGTGTACTGGGCATCTTCGCTGCTGCACTTTTTTATGGCGATGCGGTGATTACGCCGGCGATCTCGGTGCTTTCGGCGGTCGAGGGCATCACGGTTGCAGCCCCCTCGCTCGAACGCTATATCGTCCCGATCGCGCTGGTGATTCTCATCGGACTGTTCATGCTGCAGCGAAGTGGCACCGCCAGTGTCGGTGCGCTCTTTGGGCCGGTTGCGCTGATGTTTTTCGTGGAGCATCCCGGATGGAGCTTCATTGCCCTGAGCGCCGTCTTCCTGACGCTCACCGGTGCCGAGGCGCTCTATGCCGATCTGGGACACTTCGGCGCGCGACCGATTCAAGTCGGTTGGTTTGTGCTGGTGTTTCCCTGTCTGATGCTCAACTACCTTGGACAGGGTGCCCTGGTTCTGCGCGACCCGGAGGCCGCCCGCAACCCGTTTTTTCTGCTCGCCCCTGATTTTCTGCTGGTGCCGCTGGTGATCCTGGCCACACTGGCGACTGTCATCGCTTCGCAGGCGACCATCTCGGGGGCGTTTTCGGTCACGCAACAAGCCTCGCGCCTGAACTATCTGCCCCGCCTGAAGGTGCTCTACACCTCCGATGTGTCACAAGGTCAGATCTATATTCCGGTGGTCAACTGGATGCTGCTGGTCGCAGTGCTGGCGCTGGTCATCACCTTCGGAAGCTCGACCAAGCTTGCCGCAGCGTATGGCGTGGCGGTGTCGGGCGATCTGCTGATCGGCAGCTTGCTCCTGATGGTTGCCGTTCTGATGACAACTTCCAGACGGATCAAGCTTCTGCTGCCTTTGATGGCAGTGTTTCTGGTTCTCGAGATTTGCTTTTTCGCTGCCAATATCAGCAAAGTCTTCGAAGGCGGCTGGTTCCCGCTGATGGTTGCATCGATCATGTTCACGGTGCTGACCACCTGGCGTCGGGGCATGGAGATCATGCGGGCTCGCAAGGAGGCCTCACCGCGCGTGGCCAGCGACGATCTCGACCTTGATCTGTCCGGCATCACCCGGGTTCCCGGCGTGGCGGTGTTCTTCAGTTCGACGCGCACCGGTTATCCGGCAAGTTTTCTTCACAACCTCAAGCACAACAAGGTGGTGCATGAACAGACGGTCTTCATGTCGATCGAATTCGATGACGTGCCCCGTGTGCTCGATGACGAACGCATCGAATTGCAGCGCCGGGATGGCGGCATTTACCGGCTGGTCGGGCACTTCGGCTATCGTGAAGACCCTGATATCCGCCGACTGCTGAAGCTGGCGCGCCGAAAAGGTCTCGAGATCAACCTCGACGACACCTCTTATTTCACCAGCAAGCCGGTGATCGTGTCGGTCTCGCGTCGCGGGGTGTTCGGATGGCGCCGGTCGCTCTTTGGCTGGATGATGCAGAACAGTCCGACCGCAGCCAGTTATTTCAGGCTGCCGCCGAATCGCGTGATCGAGCTTGGTTCGCAGGTGGCGGTCTAGCCGTTCAAGACCCGGGCGAACAGGTCGTGATCGACATTGCCGCCGCACAGCGTCAGGCCAATCTGTTTGCCCTTGATGAGGTCAGGCCTTTCCTTGGCCAGTTTCATCGCTGCAGCAAGCGGCGCCGCGCCAGCGCCCTCGGCCACATTGTGGGTGTCGATGAAAAGCGCTTTCATCGCACCGGCAACCTCAAGGTCGCTGACCTGGACAACCTCGTCGACTTCGCTGAACAGAATCTCGAGTGCTTTCGGGTCGGGGGTACGACAGGCCATGCCGTCGGCAATCAAGGTGCTCACCGGTGCCTCGATCGCACGGCGTGCTGCAATCGACAGGGCATAGGCCGGCGCATGCGTCGAGACGACGCCGATCAGCTTCATCTTGCGACCGAGGGCGGCTCGCGCGGCCGCTGCCGCACAGATCCCTGAGCCCAGGCCGATCGGCACGAACACCGCATCGAGATCGGGCGCCGCGCGAAACATCTCGAGCCAGCCGGTGGCAACACCGCTCACCAGATCGAGATGAAACGACGGCACGCGATGAAGTTCGCGCTGCACGGCAAGCGTTGCAGCATGTTCGCTGGCTTCCTGGAAGTCGCTGCCGTATTCGATGAGTTCGGCGCCGAAGGCCTGCATTGCGGCATTCTTTTCGCGGCTGTTGCCGTGCGGCACGACGATCGTGGTCGGAATGCGATAGCGTCGGGCTGCAAACGCGAGCGACTGGCCATGGTTGCCGCGCGTGGCGGAGATGATGCCCGGGCAGTCGGGCTGCCTGCGGGCCAGGCCTTCGAGATACACCAGACCGCCTCTGACCTTGAAGGCGCCGGTGGGGGTATGGTTCTCGTGCTTGAGCCAGACTTGGGTGCCGAGTCGCTGTGCCAGCAGAGGCCAGGCGTATTGTGGTGTGGCCGGCATCGACTGATAGACGACCGCGGCAGCAGATTCGATTTGGGGCAGTGTCGGCAGTTGGCTCATGGGTGATCGACCTTGTTGGCGGGGCTGTCGCCGATTCACGCGATAATCGCGGGATGGCAACACGCAAGCAAGACTACACCGAGGCCTCAATCAGGGTTCTCAAGGGCCTGGAGCCGGTTCGCCAGCGCCCGGGAATGTATACCCGCACTGACAATCCGCTGCATATCGTGCAGGAGGTGATCGACAACGCGGCCGATGAAGCATTGGCCGGGCACGCCCGCGTCATTGGCGTGAGCTTGCTCGCCGATGGCAGCGTCGTGGTGGATGACGATGGCCGCGGGATTCCGGTGGGCATCCATCCCGAAGAGGGCGTCTCGACAGTCGAGATTGTTTTCACGCGGCTTCACTCCGGTGGCAAGTTCGACAAGCAGGCGGGCGGCGCCTACAGCTTTTCCGGCGGCCTGCACGGGGTTGGTGTGTCGGTCACCAATGCCCTGTCGCTGCGGCTCGAGGTGACGGTCTGGCGCTCGGATGATCGGGGCAATGGCGTTCATACCCTTGTCTTTGCCGGCGGCGACATCATCGAGCCGCTGGTGTCGCGTCCGGCCGCGAAGGGCGAGCGGCGCAGCGGTACCCGAGTGCAGGTGTGGCCCGACCCGAAGTATTTCGACAGTCAGGTGCTCCCATTGTCCGACCTCGAGCGTCTTCTGCGCTCCAAGGCGGTCCTGCTGCCGGGCGTCGAGGTCACGCTCCAGAACCAGAAGACCGGGCAAACCCAGGCCTGGAAATTCGCCGAAGGGCTTCGCGGCTATCTCTCCCAGGCACTCGCCGCTGACAGCTCGGGCGGCGGTCTCAGCCAGGCGGGGGAGCCGTCAGAAGGCTCGCCGATCGTGCCGCTCTTTGAAGGCGAGCAATACGCGCTGGCAGGACATGACACCTTTGCGCTAGGCGAGGGCGCGCAATGGGTGGTGGCCTGGACCGAGTCAGGCGCACTGATTCGCGAGTCCTATGTGAACCTGATTCCGACGCCAGCCGGCGGCACGCATGAGTCGGGGCTGCGCGAGGGCCTGTTCAATGCGGTCAAGGGGTTTGTGGAGATGCATTCGCTGCTGCCCAAGGGCGTGCGGCTGATGCCGGAGGATGTCTTTGCGCGGGCGAGTTTCGTGCTTTCGGCCAAGGTGCTCGACCCGCAGTTTCAGGGGCAGATCAAGGAGCGCTTGAATTCGCGCGATGCATTGCGGCTGGTGGCCGGCTTTGCGCGCGGGCAGTTTGAGCTCTGGCTCAATGAGCATGTCGAGTGGGGCCGCAAGCTTGCCGATCTGGTGATCCGTCAGGCACAGGCGCGCCAGCGCTCGGCGCAGAAGGTTGAAAAACGCAAGAGCTCGGGCGTGGCGGTGCTGCCCGGCAAGCTCACCGACTGCGAAAGCACCGACCTCGATCGCAACGAGGTGTTCCTGGTCGAAGGCGACTCGGCCGGCGGCTCGGCCAAGATGGGGCGCGAAAAGGGCTATCAGGCGATCCTGCCGCTGCGCGGCAAGGTGCTCAATACCTGGGAATCCGACCGCGACCGCCTCTTTGCCAATACCGAGATCCACGATATATCGGTGGCCATCGGCATCGATCCGCATGGCCCGAATGATGCGGTCGACCTGGCCAATCTGCGCTACGGCAAGATCTGCATCCTGTCGGATGCCGATGTCGACGGTGCCCATATCCAGGTGCTGCTGCTCACGCTGTTTTTGCGCCATTTTCCGAAGCTGATCGAGGCCGGCCGAATTTATGTCGCAAGGCCGCCGCTCTTTCGGCTTCTTGCGTCATTTCCCGAAGCTGATCGAGGCAGGCCGGATTTACGTGGCTCGCCCGCCGCTCTTTCGGGTCGATGTGCCGGCGCAGGGCAAGCGCCCGCTGCGCAAGCTTTATTGCCTGGATGATGGGGAATTGCGCCATACAGAGGACAAATTGCGCAAGGATGGCCTGCGTGACGGGGTATGGTCGATCTCGCGATTCAAGGGCCTCGGTGAGATGACTGCCGAGCAGTTATGGGAGACCACGCTCAATCCCGAGACCCGCCGCCTGCTGCAGGTTGATTACGGTTCGATTGATACCAATGCCACGCAGCAGCGCTTCACGATGCTGATGGGCAAGGGCGAGGCGGCCGCGCGTCGCAGCTGGCTCGAAGAGCACGGCAACGAGGTCGAAGTCGATGTGTAACTACTATTTTTTTCCAGGGAGAAGATCATGTTGAATGACTGGATCAAGAACTTGTTCAGGGCCTTGCGTCCCATCGGATTGCCTTTGCGTTCGATGCTGGCGGTGCTCATGCTTGCCGGGACGGCGATGCTGGCGGCTTGCGGTGGATCCACCGATGGCGCCACCGGAGGCCCCGCGCTCCAGAGTCCGAGTCCGGGTGGCGGAATCGGAGCAGGCACATCGATACTGACGGTCACGAATGCCTTTCCGATAAGTGGCGCAGGGTCTCTCACGGTCACCAGCAGCAGCAGTTCGACTCTGTCCGGCAGCAATCGCCAGCTGGTGATCATTGCAAGCGGTACCAGCACCAATGGCGCCGGTTCACTGTTTCATCGAATCACGGTCGATTACGACTCGGTGACCGGCACCGTGATCGGGGTCCTGGATCAATGGGGGACCAGTCTGGCGACACCCGCGGCAAGCGCTGGCTGTGCGGTGGTCACCACGGTCAACATCCCTCAGTTGTGCAACAACACTGTCTTTGTCGACCCGATTCTGAACCAGATTACCTTCAGCAACACTGTGCTGCGCGGTTCGAACACCTTCGCCTCGACCCTCAACGCCATCAGGCTGTCGTTCACCGCGCTCTGACCCGTCCTCGATGTCGATACCCGATGAACCCCTTATTCCCGAGGACGACGGCCAGCGCCTGACCCTTGCCCGCTATGCCGAACGGGCCTACCTCGACTATGCGGTCTCGGTGGTCAAGGGGCGGGCGCTGCCGGATGTGGCCGATGGCCAGAAGCCGGTGCAGCGACGAATTCTGCATGCGATGAACGCGATGGGTCTGGGCCCGACCGCCAAGCCGGTCAAGTCGGCCAGGGTGGTGGGCGATGTGCTCGGGCGCTTTCATCCGCATGGCGATACCGCGGCCTATGACGCGATGGTGCGCATGGCGCAGGGATTCACGCTGCGTTATCCGCTGATTGACGGGCAGGGCAACTTTGGGTCGCGGGATGGCGACGGCGCGGCCGCGATGCGCTACACCGAGGTGCGGCTCACGCCGCACGCCCGGCTCCTGCTTGATGAAATCGACCAGGGGACGGTCGATTTCGTACCGAACTATGACGGCTCGACCGAAGAACCCTCCCTGCTGCCGGCGCGCCTGCCGATGGTGCTGCTCAACGGCGCCTCGGGCATTGCGGTCGGCATGGCGACCGAAATCCCGCCGCACAATCTGCGCGAGGTTGCCCAGGCCGCGATCATCGTGGTGCGTCATCGTGATGCCACGATCGACGATCTGCTTGCGGTCATGCCGGGCCCCGATTTCCCGGGGGGCGGGCAGGTGATCTCCACCCCAGCCGAACTGCGCGAGGTTTATGCCACCGGGCGCGGGCCGATCAAGGTTCGGGCGCGGCATGTGGTCGAGGAGCTCGCTCGCGGCCAGTGGCAGCTGGTGGTCACCGAACTGCCCCATGGCGTATCGAGCGCCAAAGTGCTCGAGCAGATCGAGGAGCTCACCAACCCCAAGGTCAGGCTCGGCAAGAAGGCGGTGTCGCCCGAGCAGCTGCAGCTCAAGCAGACCGTGCTCGGCGCGCTCGAGTCGGTGCGCGATGAGTCGGGTCGCGAAGCCGCGGTCAGGCTGGTCTTCGAGCCACGCAGTACGCGCATCACGCCAACACAGCTGCTCAATGTGCTGTTGGCCCAGACCTCGCTCGAATCGAGCGTGCCGGTCAATCTGGTCATGATCGGGCGTGATGGCCGGCCGCAACAGAAGTCGCTGGCGCAAATTCTGGTTGAATGGGTCGAATTCAGGATCCAGACCCTGAACCGTCGGGCGCAACACAGGCTGGGCAAGGTCGACGAGCGCATCCATATTCTGGAAGGCCGACAGCTCGTCCTGCTCAATATCGACGAGGTGATCCGCATCATCCGCAAAGCCGACGAGCCGAAGCCGGCACTGATGTCGGCCTTCAGTCTGAGTGAGCGACAGGCCGATGATATTCTCGAAATCAGGCTGCGCCAGCTCGCCCGCCTCGAAGCAATCCGCATCGAGCAGGAGCTCACCGCCTTGCGCACCGAGCGCGATCAGTTGAGCGCGCTGCTCGCCAGCGAGTCGGCGATGCGCCGTCAACTGATTCGTGAGATCGAGGCGGATGCCAAGCTTTATGGCGATGCACGGCGCACCCTGATCGAGGCCGCCCACAAGACCGTCGCTGAGTTGAAGGTGGTCGACGAGCCGGTGACCGTGATCGTGTCGCAAAAGGGCTGGATCCGGGCGCGTCAGGGCCATGGTCATGATCCGGCTCTTTTCAGCTTCAAGGCGGGTGATGGCTTCGATGGCGCCCATGAGGTGATGACCACCGATTCGCTTTTCGTGATCGGATCAAGCGGGCGCGCTTACAGCGTGCCGGTCTCGCAGTTGCCATCGGCGCGCGGTGATGGTGTGCCGCTGACCACCCTGGTCGAGCTCGAAAGCGGGACCCGCGCCGACCATGTGTTTGCCGCCCGAGCGGATGCGTCAGTGTTGCTGGCGACGCGTGATGGCGTTGGCTTCGTTTGTCAGGCTGCCGATCTGATCGGCCGCAACAAAGCGGGGCGGCAGATGATGAGTCTCGATGAGGGTGATGCGCCGATCCGGCCTTATGTGTTTGCAGCCGGGCTTGCCTTGGTGGTTTGTCTCGGCGGCACGGCAGAGCGTCCACGCTGGCTGGTCTTTGCGCTGGACGAGGCCAAGGTTCTCAAAAGCGGCGGACGCGGCACCCGATTGATCGATCTCGAAAAAGGTGAAGCGCTGATGCAGGTGATTGTCGTGGGCGAGCAGGGGCTGGAGCTGTCGGGTGAAGGCCGTGGCGGCAAGCCGATGCGGCGCTCGGTGAGCCAGCGTGAACTCAACGATTACCGCGCCCCGCGCGGTCGCAAGGGCAAGCCGATCGAGCCGCGCTGGAAGGCGCCGATGATGGCTGTGGCCGAGCGTGGACAGGGTAGCGGCACTGGTGCGTCGTCAGCCTGATATCAATCGATTGACCTGGCTTTTTCCTCTGCATTTCCGAATAAAAAACTGTTTTTCACAAAAAGCGACATAGCGACCATGAGTACTGACCTGGCAACACTGAGCTCGGCAACGCCCGACATGATCTTCGAGACGATTGGCTGTTCCGACGGCACTCACCGCATCGGCATTGCCCGACTCAATCGACCCGGTCAGCTCAACGCGCTCAATCTGGCGATGTGCCAGTCGATGCTCGATCAGTTTCGTGCCTGGGCATCAGATGAGTCGATTGCCTGCGTCATGCTTGCAGGCAACGGTCCTAAGGGCTTTTGCGCCGGAGGCGATGTCGCAGAGGTGATCCGTCAGGTACGCGCAGGCGGCCCGCAGCGCTTCGTCTATGGCGATGCCTTCTTCGATGTCGAATATCAGCTCGATTTGCTGCTGCACCAGTATCCCAAGCCGCTCATCACCTGGGCCCATGGCGTCGACATGGGTGGCGGCGTTGGCCTGTCGGTGGCCGGCAGCGAGCGGATCGTGACCGAAGGCCTCAAACTTGCCATGCCAGAGATTCATATCGGCCTGTTTCCGGATGTCGGCGGCGGCTGGTTCCTCAACCGGGTGCCGGGTGAGGCCGGGCTGTTGCTGGCGATGACCGGGATCATCGTCAACGAGGCCGACGCGCTGTATGCCCGGTTGGCCGACCATGCGATTGCCCATGCGCGCCAGCCAGCCTTTGTCGAGCGGTTGGCAGCGCTCGACTGGCAAGGCCCGGTGGCTCAGTGCCGGGCGCGGCTGCGCGAGTTCTGTCTGTTGTTTGCCTCCGAATCGCCGCTGATGCTGCCGCAAAGCGGCTTGCAGCGGCATCACGATGCGATCCGCGAGTTGTGCATGCAAGCGAGCGCACCAGCCGTGCTGGCGCGTTTGCGTGAGCTGGCCGCAGGTGAGCCCTGGTTTGCCAAGGCCTATGAAAATCTCGCAGCCGGCTCGCCGACTGCAGCCTGCGTGACTTTCAGCTATGTGCGTCGATCGCGCCTGCTCGGGCTTGGGCAGGTCCTGGCGCTCGATCTGATCGTGGCAGGCCAGTGCCAGCGACACCCCGATTTTCCCGAGGGTGTCAGGGCGCTTCTGATCGACAAGACGCGCGATGCGGCCTGGTCGCCGCCGACCTATGAGGGCGTGACCCCGGCGCTGGTCGAAGCGTTCTTTACGCCGCTGTAGCGCGATCCCGGGCCGAATCAGTCGAGGTTGATGCGGCCTTCGATGCCGACCACGGTGTTGCCACCGACCTCGATGGCCTCGCCGCGATAGGCGACTGTGATGCGGCCCTCGCGCCCGATTGCCTCGCCCTGGGTGGCGGTGTAGTCGTGATGCTCGCCGCGGGCGCGCCGCTGCAGCGCCACACAGGCATTCCCGCTGCCGCAGACCGGGTCTTCGGGAACGCCTGCGGCTGGGGCAAACGAGCGTACCGCCACCTGCACGGCTTCACCCCGCCGATCGCGATAGCCGGCCGGATAGTTCGCATGGACATTGACGCCGGTGGCGCCAAGGCGTCGTGACAAGTCGGCCAGCCGCGCAAAATCCGGAGCCAGTTCGTGCACCTGATCGGCATCGCGCAGCGTTGCTGTCAGCCAGATCGGCCCGACATCAATGGCCTCGAATCCCGGTTGCTCGGACTCGGTGCCGAGTCCGAGCGCCCCGGCGATGGCCGCCGCATCGGTCTCGGCAACCGGGGTGGTCCGCGCAGATGGCACCTCGAAAAACAGCCGATTGCCATCACGGCGCAGCCTCACCAATCCGGCTGCGCATTCCTGAATGAGCGTGGCGTCGTCGCGCTGTGTCGGGCGACCGGAGTGCAGCACCGCCCGAGCGCTGCCAAGCGTGGGGTGGCCGGCGAAGGGCAATTCACGGTCGGGGGTGAAGATTCGCAGGCGGTAGTCGGCGCGGGCATCGGTCGGTCGCAGTACGAAGGTGGTCTCCGACAGATTCGTCCAGCGTGCAATTCGCTGCATGGTCGTGGTGCTCAGTGCATCGGCATCGAGGACGACCGCGACAGGGTTACCGAAGAAGGGGCGGTCGGTGAAGACATCAAGCTGCAGAAAGGGAAGGGTGCTACCCATGCGAGCGGGCTTTGCGAAGTGGTCTTGCTCTAGAGACTACCCGATCGACGCGCTAAGATCGCAGGCTGTCCTTTTCCCTTCTTCACGAAAAAATGACTGCAACCAAAGAAACACGTGGCTTTCAGACCGAGGTCAAACAGCTCTTGCAGCTGATGATCCATTCGCTCTACAGCAACCGCGAGATTTTCCCGCCCGCACCATCACGTTGACCGATAACGGCATCGGTCTGTCGCGCCAGGAGGCGATCGACAATCTCGGCACGATCGCCCGATCGGGCACGCGCGAGTTTTTCGCCAGCCTGACCGGTGACCAGGCCCGCGATGCCAACCTGATTGGCCAGTTTGGGGTGGGTTTTTATTCTTCCTTCATCGTTGCCGATAAAGTCACCGTCGAATCGCGGCGGGCCGGGCTGCCTGCGGCCGAGGCGATTCGCTGGGAGTCCGACGGCAGCGGCGAGTTCAGCATCGAATCCATCGAGCGGGCAGAGCGTGGCACGCGCATTACCCTGCATCTGCGCGCGGCCTCGACCGACCCCGATGAGGGCGGTCCCGATTCAAGCGATCTGCTGTCGGGATGGCGGCTGCGCTCGATCGTGCGCAAATACTCTGATCATATTTCGCTGCCGATCCGTATGCGCAAGGACGATGCATCCGACGGTGAGTGGGAGATGGTCAATCAGGCGAGTGCGCTGTGGACCCGCTCGAAGTCGGACATCGACGAAGAGCAGTACCGCGAGTTCTACAAGCACCTGACCAATGACAACGATGCGCCGCTGGCCTGGACCCACAACCGGGTCGAGGGCCGCAGCGAATACACCCAGCTGCTCTACCTGCCGTCGCGCGCGCCCTTCGATCTCTGGGATCGTCAGCGCCGTCGCGGCATCCGGCTCTATGTTCGCCGGGTCTTCATCATGGACGACGCCGAGCAACTGATGCCGGTCTATCTTCGCTTCGTCAAGGGCGTGGTCGATTCGGCCGATCTGCCGCTCAATGTCTCGCGCGAGATCCTCCAGGAAAGCCGCGATGTCAGGGCGATCCGCGAGGGCTCGACCAAGCGGGTGCTCTCGATGCTCGATGATCTCGCCGAGAACAGGCCCGACGATTACAAGACATTCTGGTCGCAGTTCGGACAGGTGCTCAAGGAGGGCATGGGCGAGGACTTCGGCAATCAGGAGCGGCTCGCCAAGCTGCTGCGATTTGCGTCAACTGCGACAGCAGCGGGCGAGCAGACGGTGTCGCTGGCCGACTATGTGTCGCGCATGAAGGAAGGCCAGGACAAGGTCTATTACGTCACCGCCGATTCGGATAGCGCGGCTCGAAGCAGCCCGCACCTCGAGGTTTTTCGTCGTAAGGAAGTCGAGGTTCTGCTGCTGACCGATCAGGTCGACGAGTGGATGCTGTCGTTTCTCAATGAATTCGACGGCAAGGCGCTGGTCTCGGTCTCGCGCGGTGGTCTCGATCTCGGCGCGCTTCAGGACGCCGAGGAAAAGGCCAAGGTCGAAGAGACTGCCCGCGATTTCGCTGACCTGGTGGCGCAGATCAAAGCCTCGCTCGGTGATCGCGTCAAGGATGTGCGGGTGACCGATCGCCTGACCGATTCGCCGTCATGCCTGGTCTCGGACGAGGGCGATATCAGCGGTACGCTCGAGCGCCTGCTCAAGCAGTCGGGTCAGAAAGCGCCCGAGCGCAAGCCGATCCTCGAGATCAATCCGATGCATCCGCTGGTGGCCCGTCTGAAGACCGAGACGGCTGATGCCGATGGATGGGCCAATCTGCTCTTCGATCAGGCTCAACTCGCCGAGGGCACGCAGCTCGCCGATCCGGCGGGCTTCGTCAAGCGCCTCAACGACATGCTTCTGGCGATGGCCACGCGGTGAGTACCTAGTTGGCGAGCGCGATCAGAGCCCAACGGGCGCGTGCAAGACAGGCCGATCCGCCGATCGAACTGTCCGAGCAGGATGGCGTGCGCTATCTGCACTTCGGTTCGGTCTGGGTGCAGGGCGCCATGCGGATCCGGCGACCCTTCGAGCTCGAGCTCGATTATGTTCGCAACATGATGGCCTGGCTGCTCTTCATGGCGCCGCCGCAGCAGGTGCTGCAGCTTGGCCTGGGCGCTGCCGCGCTCACCAAATGGTGCTGGCACTTCCTGCCGCCCACGCGAGTGACCGCGGTGGAGGCCGGTGCCGGCGTGATCGCGGCCTGCCATCAGTGGTTTGCGCTGCCGACGCCGGACGAGCGCCTGAGACTGGTTTGCGCCGACGCCGGTGAGTTTGTCGCGCGGCCTCGCGAGCGGGGTCAGTACGGTGTGATTCAGGTCGATGTCTATGATCGGGACGCCCGGGGTCCGGTACTCGATTCATTGTCCTTTTATCGGGATTGCCGGCGCTGCCTTGAGCCGCCCGGCATGCTGGTGGTCAATCTCTTCGGTGGTGACCGCCGTTCGTTTACCGAAAACCTCGAGCGCATCGTTGCGGTCTTCGACTCGCAGGTGCTGGTTCTGCCGCCGGTCGCAGCCGGCAATCTGGTCGTGCTGGCGTTTGCGGGTCCACCACTATCCGTCGACTCACAAGCCCTTTTTGCACGGGCAGACTTCCTGCAAAAGCAGTGGCGATTGCCCGGGCCCGACTGGGCTAAGGCTTTGCGGCACGCGATCCCGGGCGTGTGACCACCAGACAGGCACCTCGGCGCGCCAGGCACGCGGGACCGTTCGGTATCGCAGGGAGCTTCGTCAATCGATATGCACGTTGACCCGTCCGGGTCGACCGTCCATCCGTGCCTGAGCGAAAGGCGTCGGGGCGAATGCTAGTTTGACGCGCAATGAGCTCCAGCCTGATTGATCTGCCTGTCGCCAGCACCGTGGCGTCCCCCGAAGCGTCGGCGGCTGCGCCGGTCGCGGATCACCTGCATGCGGCTGCGCCGGCGCAGGTCGCAATGCCTGCACCCGCACCCGCACCCGCGTCCAGTGCGTCCAGTGCGTCCATCCCCCCGGCCGGCGTCAACCTGGCACGGCCCTTCGGTGTTCGTGGCCGCAGGCTGGGTGTCCAGGAGGTGCTGGCTGCGCTGGTCGAAGACGGTCTGGTGGACGCCGAGCAGGCGCGTATTGCCGGCGATTATTCGCGGCTGTCTCAGGCTCGCCGGCATTCACTGGTGGCGATCGCGGAACGCAAGCTCCACTGCCTCAAGCCGCCGCATCAGGTGCTCGATCTCGAAACGCTGAGTGTCTGGATGGCAGGCCGTTTCGGCCTCGAACTCGCGCATATCGACCCATTGAAAGTCGATCTGTCGCGTATCGCCGATGTGATGTCGAGCACTTACGCCAGCCGCTTCGACATCCTGCCCCTGGGGGTTCGTGGCAACGAGATTGTGGTCGCCACCTGCGAGCCGATGATCGATGAATGGGTCGACGAGCTCTCCCAGTTGCTGCGAAAGCGGATCCATCGGGTTGCGGCCAACCCGGTCGACATCGCCCGCTATGTGGTCGAGTTCTACAGTCTGGCGCGATCGGTTCGCATTGCGCACAAGAGCGGTTCGGGCAATGCCAGTACCAACGGCTTCGAGCAGCTGGTCGAGCTCGGTCGCAGCGGCCGCAACTTCGATGCCAACGACCAGCATGTCATCACCATCGTCGACTGGCTCTGGCAATACGCCTTCGAGCAGCGTGCAAGCGACATTCATCTGGAGCCGCGTCGTGAGCTCGGCGTGGTCCGCTTCCGGATCGACGGGGTGCTGCATAGCGTCTATCAGGTACCCCCCGCAGTGATGTCGGCGATGACCAGCCGCATCAAGTTGCTCGGGCGCATGGACGTGGTCGAAAAACGCCGTCCGCAGGATGGCCGTATCAAGACCCGCACAGCCGATGGCCGCGAGGTCGAACTGCGCCTGTCGACCTTGCCGACCGCCTTCGGCGAGAAGCTGGTGATGCGGATCTTTGATCCCGAGGTTCTGCAACGCGGATTCGGCGATCTGGGCTTTTCGGATGACGACCTGGCCCGCTGGAACGAGATGACCCGCTCGCCCAACGGCATCGTGCTGGTCACCGGCCCCACCGGCTCGGGCAAAACCACGACGCTCTACTCGACGCTGCGACAGCTGGCCACCGACGAGGTCAATGTCTGCACGGTCGAAGACCCGATCGAAATGGTCGAGCCGGCCTTCAATCAGATGCAGGTGCAAAGCGGCATCGATCTTGGGTTTTCCGAAGGCATCAGGGCGCTGATGCGCCAGGATCCCGACATCATCATGGTCGGCGAGATCCGTGATCTGGATACTGCGCAGATGGCTGTACAGGCTGCACTGACCGGGCATCTGGTGCTTTCAACCCTTCATACCAACGACTCGGCCAGTGCGATTACGCGCCTGCTGGATCTGGGTGTTCCGTCCTTTCTGCTTAACGCGACCGTCCTTGGCGTGATGGCGCAGCGTCTGGTGCGCGTGCTGTGCAAGCACTGCAAGGTGCAGACCGAGGGCGAGCCCGATCAGCGCTGGGAAGCGATGATTCGCCCCTACAAGGCGCGTCGCCCGCAGGTAACCTGGCGGGCAGTCGGCTGTCTCGAGTGCCGCAATACCGGGTTTCGGGGCAGGGCAGGCCTGTATGAAATCCTGACCATGAATGACGATCTTCGTGGACTGATCAATGGTCAGCCTGATCTGAGTGCGATTCGCACGCGCGCCATGCGCGACGGCATGAAGCCCCTGCGTTTGTCGGGTGCAATGAAAGTGGCGGCTGGACAGACCACGGTGGAAGAAGTCCTGCGCAACGCGCCGGCCATCGACTGAGCTGCAAGGCGGCCGGGTATGACCCACGCCAATCAGGGCGCGGTGCTCCCGACTTCGGCAGGACGACAGCCTTCTGCCTGTATCCTCAGCGGGTGAGCGGTGCAACTCGGCGCCGCGACGCTCGATCGCCATGTCAGCCGACCCCATCTATTCCCCGTCTGTGAATCCGCCTTCCAGCGACACGCCTGTCACGACACCAGCGCCTGTCGCCCCAGCTCGCCGGCTCGTCGGTCTCGGGCTGCTGCTGCCCTGGTTGCGTCCTTATCTCGGTCGCACCGCCATCGCTGTGCTGTGCCTGCTTGCCGCAGCGGCAGCCACGCTGATCGTGCCTGCCTTGCTCAAGGGAGTGATCGACACCGGCTTCGGTGGTGATCCGGCGCTGCGCGAGGCCGAGCTCGAGCGGCGTTTCCTGCTGCTCTTTGGCGCGGCCGCAGTGCTCGCCCTCTTCAGCGCCGGGCGTTACTACATGATGACCTGGCTCGGCGAGCGGGTGATCGCCGATCTGCGCAATGCGGTTTATGCCCGCGTGGTCACGCAAAGCCCGGTGTTTTTCGAGACCACCCAGACTGGCGAGGTGCTGTCCCGGTTGTCTGCCGATACCACCCTTGTCCAGACCGTGGTCGGTTCAAGCTTCTCGATGGGCCTGCGCAATGTGGTGCTCTTCATAGGCAGCCTCGGCATGCTGGTCATCAGTGTGCCCAGGGTGGCGATCACCGTGATTGCGCTGCTCGGCTTCGTGGTCCTGCCGGCGATCTGGATCGGCCGGCGTGTCCGCAAGCTCTCGCGCGCCAGTCAGGACCGGCTGGCCGATTCGAGCGCGATTGCGGCTGAGGTGCTCAATGCGATTCCGGTGGTGCAAAGCTATGGTCAGCAGGACCGAGAGACCCAGCGCTTTGCACAGGCCAGCGAGACGGCCTTTGCCACCTCAATCCGACGTACCGGCGCTCGCGCCTGGCTGACCGGATTCGTGATCGTATCGGTCTTCGGTTCGGCGATTTTCGGCCTCTACAGCGGCACGCAGGCTGTGCTTCGAGGTGACATCACCGCCGGTCAGCTAGGCCAGACGCTCATCTATTTTGCGATCGTCGCCTCGAGCGCAGCGGTGCTGGCTGAGGTCTGGGGCGACCTGTTGCGAGCGGCCGGGGCCTCGGAGCGACTCGACGAACTGCTGCGCGCCGAGCCGGCTATTCGCAGTCCGGCACAGCCGGCGAGACTGCCCGCCGGGTCGGCAGCGGGTGCCGCGATCGACTTCGAGCATCTGCAATTTGCCTATCCCTCGCGACTTCAGAGCCCGGCGATCCGCGATTTCAGCCTGAGCATTCCGGCAGGTCGTACGGTGGCGCTGGTTGGACCGAGCGGCGCCGGCAAGAGCACCGTGCTGCAGCTGTTGCTGCGCTTTTACGACGCCTCTTCGGGCACGCTGCTGATCGACGGTGTCGCGATCGAACGCTGGGATCTGGAGGCCCTGCGGTCGCGGATCGCGCTCGTGCCTCAGGACGCGGTGATCTTCTCGGCCGACGCACTTGAGAACATCCGCTATGGACGACCGACGGCGAGCGAGGATGAGGTGATCGCTGCGGCCCGTGCCGCCCAGGCTGACGGTTTTCTGAGCCAGCTGCCGCAGGGCTATCGGACCTTTCTCGGCGAGCGGGGTCTGCGCCTGTCGGGTGGGCAGCGCCAGCGCATCGCGATCGCCCGCGCCATCCTGAAGGATGCGCCCCTGCTTTTGCTCGACGAGGCCACGAGTGCGCTCGATACCGAGAGCGAGCGCCTGGTGCAGCAGGCGCTCGAAACCGCGATGCGCGGACGCACGACGATTGTCGTGGCCCACCGGCTCTCAACCGTGCAGAGCGCGGACCTGATCGTCGTGATGGAACAGGGCAGCATCGTCGAGCAGGGACGGCATGCCGATTTGCTGGCCAGGGGAGGGCTGTATGCGCGCCTGGCGAAACTTCAGTTCGAGGCGGAGTCGCCTGTCTGACTTGCCGCCTGGCCGAACATCACGCACGGCCAGGGCAGACTCGCCTTACTTCGACATCTCGCGCATGGCCTTTTCCAGGCCAGCCAGCGTTACCGGATACATGCGGTTGGCGAGCACCTGCCGAATCACTGAAATCGACTGCCGGTATTCCCAGACGCCTTCCGGTTCGGGGTTGAGCCAGGCGAATTTCGGGAAGCGCTCGGCCAGTCGCTGCAGCCAGATTGCACCGGCTTCTTCATTGTTGTATTCGACCGATCCGCCTGGCTGCAGGATCTCGTAGGGGCTCATGGTGGCATCGCCCACGAAGATCAGCCGGTAGTCGGAGTTGTACTTGCGCAGCAGATCCCAGGTCGCCATCCGCTCGGAATGGCGCCGACGGTTGTTCTTCCAGACGAAGTCGTAGACGCAGTTGTGGAAGTAATAGAACTCGAGATGCTTGAACTCGGTCTTGGCGGCCGAAAAGAGCTCTTCGGTGCGCTTGATGTGGTCGTCCATCGTGCCGCCGACATCGAGCAGCATCAGCACCTTGATCGTATTGTGCCGCTCGGGAACCATCTTGATGTCGAGGTAGCCGGCATTGCGGGCGGTCGATGCGATCGTGTCGTCGAGATCGAGTTCGTCTTCGGCGCCCTGGCGCGCGAATTTCCGAAGGCGGCGCAGTGCGACCTTGATGTTGCGGGTGCCGATCTCGACCTGGTCGTCGTAGTCTTTGTAGGCGCGCTGCTCCCACACCTTCACACCGGTTCGGTTGCCACCGGCTGGGCCGCCGACGCGGATGCCCTCAGGGTTGAAGCCGCCGTTGCCAAAGGGTGAAGTACCGTTCGTGCCGATCCATTTGTTGCCGCCTTCATGGCGCTCTTTCTGCTCTTCGAGGAGTTGCTTGAGTCGCTCGAGGAGTTTGTCGAGCCCGCCCATAGCCTCGATCTGCGCTTTTTCCTCGGCGGTGAATTCGCGCTGCAACTGACGCTTGAGCCAATCGAGCGGCACGTCGACATCGATGCCCTTCACATCCTGAACGCCCTTGTAGTAGGCGCCGAAGGCACGATCGAATTTGTCGAAATTGCGCTCATCCTTGACCAGCGTCGCACGTGACAGGACATAGAAGTCATCGACGGAGGGTCCGATCACATTCTTGCCGATGGCCTCGATCAGTGTGAGGTACTCCTTGATCGACACCGGGAGCTTGGCCTGCCGAAGGTGAAGGAAGAAGTCGATCAGCATGGTGTCTCCGTATGAATGACGAGGTGCAGTGGAAAACGGGTTGTCGCGCGGGGTGAGGCTGCGTCAGGGGCTGGGCAGCCGGGACTGTCGGAAGGTGAGATGACGTCTGACCGCCGGCCATTCGGAGTCGGTGATCGAAAACACCACGGTATCGCGAAGGCTGCCGTCGGCCAGCCGCTGGTGATTGCGCAGCACGCCGTCCTGCCTGGCGCCGAGCTTGGCAATCGCCTCGCGAGAACGCTGATTGAACCAGTGCGTGCGAAACTCGACCGCCAGGCAACCCAGCGACTCAAAGGCATGCGCAAGCAACAGCCGCTTGCACTCGGTATTGAGCGCCGATTTGTGCACCGAGGCTGAATAGAAGGTTGTGCCGATCTCAAGGCGCCGC
Organism: Burkholderiales bacterium; assembly: GCA_026399875.1. Lineage (GTDB taxonomy): Bacteria > Pseudomonadota > Gammaproteobacteria > Burkholderiales > Burkholderiaceae_E > UBA4615. The sequence goes on from JAPLQF010000042.1 coordinate 29,456, forward strand.
TGTGACTCTTCGATGTTCATGAACCGGGTCGAACCGACGATCAGACCATCGCGCAAGCGCCGCACCGCGAAGGGCAGGGCACGCCTTGCCGCCTGCTGGGCGAGTCCGGCTGTGATCCAGGCATCGATCCCTTCGGGCGACGGTACGATGGTGTACCAGAGCTTGTCGAGCTCACCGTCACGGATGGCTGCAGCAATCCCCGGCGCATGGCCGGGCGCGAGCGGCTCGAGCCGTACCAGATCACCGGTGAGGGCGATCGGACTCGGTGGCCACGGCAGCAGATTGCTATCCAACGCTGCGACTCGGTTCGTTGCGGATCAGCGGTTATGGCGCGCCATGAAGATCAGGCGTTCGAAGAGATGGACGTCCTGCTCATTCTTGAGAAGCGCGCCGTGCAGCGGCGGGATGGCTGCTTTGCCATCCTTTGACTGCAGCGCTTCGAGCGGAATGTCCTCGGCCACCAGCAGTTTGAGCCAATCGATGAGTTCGGAGGTCGAAGGCTTCTTCTTGATGCCGGGCAGCTCACGAATCTGGAAGAAGCTCTCCATGGCTTCGGCAAGCAGCTGCTTCTTGATGCCAGGATGATGGACATCGACGATCTTCTGCATCGTTTCCTTGTCGGGAAACTTGATGTAGTGAAAAAAGCAGCGACGCAGGAAGGCATCGGGCAATTCTTTTTCGTTATTCGAGGTGATCATCACCACCGGGCGATGTTTGGCCTTGATCAGCTGGCGCGTCTCGTAGCAATAGAACTCCATGCGGTCGATTTCGCGAAGCAGATCGTTGGGAAACTCGATGTCGGCCTTGTCGATTTCGTCGATCAGCAGCACGACCGGGCGATCGGCTTCGAAGGCCTGCCACAGCACGCCCTTGACGATGTAGTTGGTGATGTCCTTGACCCGCTCGTCGCCGAGCTGCGAGTCGCGCAGGCGCGACACCGCGTCGTATTCGTAGAGCCCCTGCTGCGCCTTCGTGGTCGACTTGATGTGCCATTGCAGCAGCGGCATGTCGAGGCCAGCCGCAACTTCTTCGGCCAGCATGGTCTTGCCGGTGCCGGGCTCGCCCTTGATGAGCAGAGGGCGCTGCAGCTTGATCGATGCATTGACCGCGAGCTTGAGATCGTCGGTGGCGACGTAAGAGGAGGTACCTTCGAATCGCATGAGTAGGTCCGTGTAATAGGTAAGAAATCTGGCGACGAGTATACGTAATTACACCCGCTCGGGTAGAATCCGAGGGCTGTGCCCAGAGGGGCGCGACCTTGTCAAACGTTCCAATCTTCGATTTATCAGCGCGATCGCTGCGCGACCAATCTGCTCGATGAACCCGTTCTATTTGCCTACAATGATGAAAAGTGCAACGCCTGCCGGTGTTTTGTCGGCCCTCCTGATTTCTTTCTCGGCGGCCCTGATGTCGTCGCCGGTACAGGCCCAGTCGGGCGAAGTCGTCGGTAATGCCGATGCCGGTCGCAAGAAGGCGTCGATGTGCATCGGCTGCCATCAGATTCCCGGCTACAAGGCCTCGTTTCCAAGCGTCTACTCGGTGCCGCTGATCAGCGGTCAGTCAAGCAAGTACATCGAGTCTGCGCTTGCCGCCTACAAGAAAGGCGATCGCAACCATCCGACAATGCGGTCGGTGGCCGGCAGCCTGTCTGCCCAGGACATGGCCGACCTTGCCGCGCTCTACGGCAGCAAGTGATCGATTGACCCTTCAGATGCTCAACACTTCCATGATGTCAAAGACGCTTACGTTTGCAGTTTTCCTGGTGTCGTCCGCCGCTTTCGTTGCCAGCGCAAGCGCTGCCGATTCGTCCGTCGCCGCAGGCAAGGCGAAAGCCGATGCGGTCTGTGCCTCCTGTCATGGCAAAGACGGCAACACGCCGATCGACCCTTCTTATCCTAAGCTTGCAGGCCAGCATCGTGATTTTCTGGTGCGGTCCTTGCTCGACTACAAGAGCGGTGCTCGCAAGAACGCGATCATGGCCGCTCAGTCGCAGGCCTTGTCCCGTGCGGATATCGACGGTCTGGCTAGTTATTACGCGAGTCTGCCCGGCTCCTTGCAGGTCGGGATGCCCAGGTAATCCTGCTGCATTTGGCAGGGCAGGTGCCTCTGCGGAGAGTCAGATGTTCGCAACCACCGATCTGTGCGATGACAATGAAGACCGCCTGGCCGATGGCAGGCTTCAAGTCGCGGCCCCGGGATGGCTCGGCTTCGGCTCGCGCATCCGGTTCAGCGGTCCTGCCGTCACATTGCGCCTGCCTGATGACAATGCGCTGGTCCGATCGACGCTCGAGCAGCCTGGGCATGACCGTGTGCTGGTGATCGATGCCGGTGCCAGCGTTCGATGTGCACTGGTTGGCGGCAAGCTGGCCCAGCTGGGCCAGGATATGGGTTGGAGTGGCGTCATCGTCAACGGCGGTGTTCGCGATGCCGATGAACTCGATGCCTGCGAGTTCGGAGTGCGAGCTCTGCATCTCGTGCCGCGTCGTTCCAGCAAGCGCGGCCTGGGCGAACGCGATGTGGTGCTGAGCTTTGCAGGGGTGATCATCGCGCCCGGTGCCATCATCTATGCCGACCGCGATGGTTGGCTGGTCTCCGATCAGCGGCTTTAGGCTGACCTGCTCTTTCAGGACGGCTTAGTCAGACCAGGCCCTCGAACAGGATCGCATCGACGATATCGCCGCTCTCAATGGCGGTCTGGTCGTGATGCAGCACCATCAGACAGTTGGCTTCACTCATCGAGCGCAGCACGCCTGAGCCCTGGCTGCCGGTCAGTCGAGCCTGCAGCACGCCGTCTTCGCCAATCCCGACAATGGCCCGCTGATACTCGGTGCGTCCCGGTTTTTTCCGGATGGCCATCATGCTGCGAACCGGTACCGGCAGGACCGGGCGAGGTGAGGCACCCGACTGGCGAACGAGTGCATCGCGCACGAAAAACAGGAAGGTGATCATGACCGCCACCGGGTTGCCTGGCAGGCCGAAATAACTGGCCTGGCCGATGCGGCCGAAAGCCATCGGTCGGCCCGGGCGCATGGCGATCGTCCAGAAGGCGACTTCACCGAGCCGATTCATGATCTCGCGGGTGAAGTCGGCCTCACCCACCGACACACCGCCCGAGGACACGATGGCATCCGCGGTCCGGCTCGCCTCTCGAACTGCCGCCTCGAGCGCCTGCGGTGAATCGAGTACCACCCCGAGATCGATCAGTTCGACGCCCAGCCGTGTCAGCATTCCCATCAGGGTGTAGCGATTGCTGTCGTAAACGCATCCGGGATCGAGTGGCTCGCCGAGCGAGCGCAGCTCATCGCCGGTCGAAAAAAAGGCCACTCTCAGACGCCGCTGAACCGGCACCACGGCGATGCCCAGCGATGCGAGCAGTCCGAGCTCGGCTGGCCCCAGCAGTCGCCCGGCCGACACCGCGGCTTTGCCGGCGCAAAGATCCTCGCCGCACAGTCGCCGATGCTGGCCCTGCTGCTGGCGTGGCGGGATGATGATGCGCTGGCCGTCAGTGGCGACCAGTTCCTGTATCACGACCGTGTCGCAGTCGGCGGGCATGACCGCGCCGGTCATGATCCGGACTGCCTGATTCGGTGCCACCGTGCCGGTAAAGGGCTTGCCGGCCAGCGCGGTGCCGATCGGCTCGAAGGCCTTGGTTCCGTCGGTATCGAGGTCGGCAAAGCGCAATGCCCAGCCATCCATCGCGGCATTATCGTGAGCCGGCACATCGATCGGGGAGATCACATCCCGTGCGAGGACCCGGTCGAGCGCTTCGCGCAGCGGCACCAGTTCGACGCTGTCGATCGGCGTGATGAAGCGCTCGATCGCCTGGCGGGCCAGCGAAACCGGCAATGCGTTTGGATCGAAGTCGGCCAGGCTGCTGATGACGCCTGCGAGTGTCTCAGAGCGGCTCATTCGGCACCGCCTGTATCGAACTGACGCAATTCGTCAGCGGTATTGAGGTTGACAAATGCGTGCTCGTCGGCGAAATCGACCTCGGCCACCTGCAAGGGCGCATACCAGGCGTCGATGCGACGCCGGCCACTTGCCAGGAAGGCGGCGAGGTCGGGCTCCAGCGAGCGCTTGACCAGGGCAAACACCGGATGCGGCTGATTGCCGGTGCGGGCCACAGCGACCTGTGCGGCCTTGTCCGCGGCGGCCTGCGCCAGACGAATCACCAGATCGCAAGGCAGAAAGGGCGAGTCGCAAGGCACAGTCACCAACCAGGGCGTCGTGGCGAAGGCCATCGCAGCATGAAGACCAGCCAGGGGTCCGGCGAAATCCGGGATGCGATCGCAAAAGACCGGCAGACCGAGGGCCGCCCACTGATCGGCGTTGCGGTTCGCGTTGATTGCCACCTGGCCCACCTGCGGCAGGAGACGTTCGATTGCATGGGCTGCCATCGGGCGGCCGCGAAAACGATGCAGGCCCTTGTCGAGTCCGAGACCGTCAACGCTCATTCGCCGACCCAGCCCGCCAGCGAGGATGATCCCGGTGATGTCGGCGCGCGGAATCGAAAGCGGCCATGCCGCCTCCGGTTTCTCGGTACACGCTGAAGGCGTGCCCGACAAGGCCGAGTCAGCGCTCGAGGCCATGGCGAATGAAGCGCTCGGCGCCGGTGAAGAGCAGGTAATGGCGTCCCTGACAGCGGCCGATCAGCGTCATACCGGTTCTTTGCGCAATGGCATGGCCCATCCCGGTCAGCCCGGATCTCGACACCAGCACCGCAATGCCCATCTGGGCGCACTTGATGACCATCTCGGAGGTCAGCCGTCCGGTGGTGTAGAAGATCTTGTCAGCACCGTCCATGTCTTCGAGCCACATCCAGCCGGCGATTGCATCGACCGCATTGTGTCGGCCGACATCTTCGACAAAGCGCAGCATTTTCGGTCCGGGGTCTGGGCTTGATTCTGTGCCGTCATCAGCGCCGGCATCGCGGCTGCTGTTGGACAGCAAGGCGCAACCGTGGACCGCGCCGGCGACCTTGTAGATCGACGCCATTTTGCGGACCTGGTCCATCACCGCCATCAGCGAGGTGTCGGTGATGATCGGGCCGGCTGGCAGCCGCAGCGTGTCGATATCGTCCATCAGGTCGCCGAAGACCGTGCCCTGTCCACACCCGGTGGTCACAGTGCGGTGCTTCATTCGTTCTTCGACCCCCTGCGGCAGCGGCGTGTCAATGCCGAGCTCCCAGATGCTTATGCCCTGCTCACGCAGGCTGCGGCTGGTGATCGCGACCGACTCGGTCTCCCAGTCGACCTGGACCGCAGCAATCGCATCGATCGATGCGAGGATGCGCTGGTTGCGAATCCAGCCGAGTGCCAGATGCTCTGGCGCATCGCCCAGGGTCATGAGGGTGACGAGTTCGCGTTTGTCGAGATAAAGCGTCAGCGGGTGTTCGCCGGCGATTGCGGTGGCAACCGTTTCACCGTGTTCATTGATCGCATCGACCGTGGTGGTGACCGGGCGCGCCTGGCGGGTGAGTTCGATCGGCTTCATGACTCAGCGGACGGCGGCGGTCAGCCGCCGATATAACTCATTTCGATCTTGCGCTGACCCAGGGTCTGTGAAGACCGGATTTCGGAGTAGCGGTCGGCGCGCGACTGCCAGAGATGCGCAATGGCACCGGCCAGCTGCTCGTCGCTCGCACCACCGCGCAGCAGGCCGCGAAGATCGTGACCGGAGGCAGCGAAGAGACATGTATAGAGTCGGCCTTCGGTCGACAGGCGTGCCCGCGAGCAATCGGCGCAAAAGGGTTGCGTCACCGACGAGATCACGCCGATTTCGCCGGAGCCGTCGAGGTAGCGCCAGCGCTCGGCCACCTCGCCGCCGTATTGCGCGGCGATCGGCTCGAGCGGATGAATCGCATGGATCGAGGCCACTACATCACGGCTGGAAATGACGTCATCCAGACGCCAGCCGTTGGAGGCACCGACATCCATGAATTCGATGAATCGCAGCACATGACCGGATCCGCGAAAGTGCCGGGCCATCGGCAGGATCTGGTGGTCGTTGACACCACGCTTGACCACCATGTTGACCTTGATCGAGCGAAAGCCTGCTCTCGCCGCCGCGTCGATGCCGTCGAGTACGTCGCCGACCGGGAAGTCGACATCGTTCATTGCGCGAAAGACATCGTCATCGAGCGCATCGAGGCTGACGGTGATGCGCTGCAGACCTGCGTCGCGCAACAAGGCTGCCTTGCGGGTCAGCAGCGACCCATTGGTCGTGAGGGTGAGATCGAGCGCCTGGCCCTTGACCGTGGTGAGCCGGGCGAGCCGTTCGATCAGTTTTTCGAGATCCTTTCGCAGCAGGGGCTCGCCGCCTGTCAGGCGGACCTTTTCGACGCCATGCGAGACGAAGACCTTGACGATGCGCTCGATTTCTTCAAAGCGCAGAAGGGATGATTGCGGCAAGAACGCGTAGTCGCGATCGAATACCGATTTGGGCATGCAATAGCTGCAGCGAAAATTGCAACGGTCGGTTACCGAGATCCGGAGATCGTGCAATGGCCGGCGTCGTGAATCCATCAGGCGCCCGCTTGGGGCCTGCGGCGACTCGGGAACGTACGGCAGCGCGGTGTCGTAGCGTTGCTCGGCGATTGGAATGGTGACGCGTTCAGTCATGGGCCGGCCTCTGCCCGATGGTATCAGCGCAAGCTGCCTCGAAGTTCGGTTCGGGCAGTTGAGTCAGGAAAACGCCGGGCAGAGTGCACCCGGCGTACTCCATGACCTGCATCAGTCCAGCATCAGTCCAGCATCAGTCCGCCATCAGTCCGCTTTGGTCGAAGGACCGGTCTCAACCTGCATGAGCGGTTCGGCAGGGGCAACCGGACGAGGCTTGCGAACCCTGGGTGCTCTGACCACCGGTACCACCGCCTCTGGCTCGGCCGCTGCGGACGGTGCTGTCTGCACCCATTGCAGACCGGCGCTCTCGACCACCGCGATCAGACTGCTGGTGTCGGCGATCGGAGCCACAGCGCTTGCCTGGACCGGCGCTGCCACGGCCGCTGCGACAGGCGTGACGGTGACTGGCGTGACAGTCACCGAGGGTGTCACGGCAGTCTCAGGTGCGACTGCCTGTGCCACAACTGCCTGGGGAGCAGGCGGAGGCGCTGTGATGACCGGCTCCGGGACGAAGACTGCAACCGGCTCAGCGGCTGCGACCGACGCCTGAACCGGCACCCCGACAGGCTCTGCCACCGTCGCGGACGCGACAATCGCTGTTTCAACCGCGGCGATCGGCTCGATCGCTGCTCGATCAGCGGGCAATACCGGTTCGGCAGCCGGGGGGACCGCTGCGGTGGTGGTCGGCGAGGCGGCCAGAGCAGGCGCAGCATCGTTGCTTGCCTGCGCTGTGGTCGTTTCCGGGTAAGTCGGTGCGGTGCCGACTACCTCAGAACCGGCTTCCTCGGCGCCAGCGCTGTCAGCGTCGCTCTGGGCTTGTCCGCGGTCACGACCCCGACCGCCGCGACGGCGACGGCTGCGTCGGCGCGCTTCGCCCGCTTCTGCAGTCTCGCCGGCCTGCGCATCGGCTTCGGTCATGCTCGCCTCAATGCCGGCGTCGGCAGGCAGTCCGCCCGACATGTCGAGCTCGGCCTGCATCGGCTGGCCCGATTGCTCGGGCGCGCGTCGCGGCTCACGCCGACGTCGCGGTTCTTCAGTCCGGGCAGGCGCCTGCTCGGCAGTACCGCCATCGATGACTTCGGCGGCCGCGAGATCGTCATTGAGCTCCGGTGCCCGCGGCTTCGGTGTGCGGGGCGGACGATCGCCATTGCGTCGGTCGGAGCGACCACGACGGGCTTCGCTGCTCTCCTGAGTGGCCTGACCTTCGCGAACCTCCCGCGGTTCACGCGGCTCTCGGGGCTCACGACCTTCGCGCGGTTCGCGATTTTCACGCGGCGCCCGGCCTTCGCGGGCCTCACGCGGCTCACGACTGTCACGTCCACGGCCATTGCCTCGGCTGCCGTCACGGCCTCGCTGGCCGCCGTTACGGGTTGTTGAAGCGGAGGCGCCAGCGACTGCTTCCGGGGCAGGCAATTCGATGACCGGCGCGGGCGGCGGCGCGGCGGGTGTGCTCGGAGCGCCGCGGAACAGACCGAAAAGACGTGAGAGGAATCCACCGCTTGCCGCCGGTGTCACATATTGGACAGGCGTCGGAGCAGGCGCAGGTGCGGGCAGGGCCACCGGCGCGGGTGCGACCTCGGGACGGGCAACGATCGGGGCTGGCTGGTCGGGCGTGAAGCCTTTGACAGCCGCTTCCTGACGGGGCTTGCCGCCTTCGAATTTGCGATCGAGATAGTCGCCTTCGTCGGTCGGGCCATCGGCAATGCTGTAGCTCGCCCGATAGGTGGACAGCCGATCGTCGTCATGACGCAGGCGCTCGAGCTTGTAGTGCGGGGTCTCGATGTACTTGTTCGGAATCAGGACGATCTCGACCTTCACTCGCGCTTCAAGCTTGGCGATCTCGGCGCGCTTCTCATTGAGCAGATAGGTGGCTACCTCGACCGGCACCTGGGCGTGAACCGCGGCAGTGCTTTCCTTGATGGCCTCTTCCTGGATCACGCGAAGCATGTGCAGGGCCGAGGATTCGACGTCACGGATCACACCGGTACCGTTGCAGCGCGGGCAGGTGATATGCGTGCCTTCGTTCAGCGCCGGGCGCAGCCGCTGGCGCGACAGCTCCATCAGTCCGAAGCGCGAAATCTTTCCGGCCTGCACCCGTGCCCGGTCGTAATGCAGCGCGTCCTTGCAACGCTGCTCGACTTCGCGCTGGTTCTTTGTGCTTTCCATGTCGATGAAGTCGATGACGATCAGGCCGCCGAGATCACGCAGGCGCATCTGGCGGGCCACTTCGTCGGCGGCTTCAAGGTTGGTGCGAAACGCGGTCTCCTCGATATCGGAGCCCTTGGTGGACCGGGCCGAGTTGACGTCGATCGCGACCAGCGCTTCGGTATGGTCGATCACGATCGCGCCGCCCGAGGGCAGGGGAACCAGTCGCGAATAAGCGGTCTCGATCTGATGCTCAATCTGAAAGCGGGTAAACAGCGGCGTATGGTCGCGGTAGCGTTTGACGCGTCCGACCATGTCCGGCATGACATGGCCCATGAACTGCTGGGCCTGTTCGCAGACATCGTCGGTGTCGAAGAGAATCTCTCCGATATCGGCGGTGAAATAATCGCGGATCGCACGAATCACCAGACTCGATTCCTGATAAATCAGAAAGGCACCTGAGGACGACGCTGCCGCCGATTCAATGGCACGCCACAGCTGCATCATGTAGCCGAGGTCCCACTGGAGTTCTTCCTGGGTGCGACCGAGCCCCGCCGTGCGCGCGATCAGGCTCATGCCGGGCGGCAGTTCGAGCCGGTCCATGATCTCGCGCAGCTCCTGGCGTTCCTCGCCTTCAACACGGCGAGACACCCCGCCGCCCCGCGGGTTATTCGGCATCAGCACGAGATAGCGCCCGGCCAGCGAGATATAGGTGGTGAGTGCTGCGCCCTTGTTGCCGCGCTCTTCCTTTTCAACCTGGACGAGCAACTCCTGGCCTTCGGCGATCGCATCCTGGATGCGAGCCTTCGAGGCATCGACGCCGGGCTTGAAATAAGCCTTCGAGATTTCCTTGAAGGGCAGAAAACCGTGACGGTCTTCGCCATAGTTGACGAAGCAGGCCTCGAGACTGGGCTCGACCCGGGTCACGACGCCTTTATAGATATTGCTCTTGCGGGACTCGCGCCCCGCCGACTCGATGTCGATATCGATCAGCTTCTGGCCATCGACGATCGCGACGCGCAGCTCTTCCGAGTGCGTCGCATTGAACAGCATGCGTTTCATTCAAAACCTCCGACTCGCGCATCCAGCGTGGTGCGCGGGGCCAGCGGATCAACGCAGGAATATCCGATCAGCGCGCAGGGCGCATCCGGCCAAAACGCATCGGGCTCCGGCGCAGCGCCTCCACGCAACGACCCTGAGGCAGTTGGCGGCTTTGTTCGTTCATGATGGGCGGCGCATGGAGTGTGGGATGCTGAGGTGCTGAGCTTCGCGGCGCCGGCTCGGTGGGCCGGGGGGCGGGTCTGGCGCTTCTCGTTCTGTTTTGATGAATTCTTTGCGTAGTCTCCGCGCGCCGAACCATTCGGCGCCGCGATTGCATTCTTTCCGTTGCGCCTGGCTGGCTCGCTGGTCATCGCTCACCGCTACAATGCGGACGGTGACATCTCGGCGCGCTTGCGCTTCGCAACTCGGCAAAGTATAGCAAGATGAATGCCTTAGCGGCAAAACCTGATGCACCGTCTGCAAGCTTGCCTGCACCTTCGCCCGATGTCCGGTTGATTCGCATCGACGACGCGCATGCCGGCCAGCGCCTGGACAATTTCCTGATCGGACTGCTCAAGGGCGTCCCGAAGAGTCGGGTCTACCGGATCGTTCGCAGCGGCGAGGTTCGGGTCAACAGCGCTCGTTCAAGTCCCGAGCGTCGCCTGGTGTCGGGTGATCTGGTCAGGATTCCGCCGGTCCGGGTGGCTGCCCCCGATTCGCTCGCCCCGGTGCCGGGACAGGAGTTTCCGATTCTGTTCGAGGATGACGCGCTGCTGGTGATCGACAAGCCGGCAGGTGTTGCGGTGCATGGCGGCAGCGGGGTGAGCTTCGGCGTGATCGAGCAGCTCAGGGCGGCTCGGCCGCAGGCAAGATTGCTCGAGCTCGTTCACCGGATCGACCGGGAAACCTCCGGTGTGCTGATCGTGGCCAAGAAACGTGCCGCGCTTGTCACAATGCATGAGGCGATGCGGCAGGGGCAGGTCGGGAAGCGTTACCTGGCACTGGTCGCTGGTGACTGGTCCGGTCCGCCGCAGGCATTGCGCTTCCCGCTCCATCGGTATCTGACGCCTGAGGGCGAGAGGCGGGTGGCGGTCCAGGATGGCGGTCAGGTGGCCGGCACCCGGGTGCGTGCCCGGTCGCGACTGGTCCATCCGCAGTTCGGTCGTCTGACCCTGATGCAGGCCGACCTTGAAACCGGGCGCACGCATCAGATCAGAGTGCATCTGTCGCATGTCGATCATCCTTTGCTGGGTGATGAAAAATACGGCAATTTCGAACTTAATAAATCACTTCAGAAGGCAGGGCATAAACGTATGTTTTTACACGCTTTTGAAGTTGTTTTTCGACATCCTGCCGACGGCACTGAGGTGCGGCTTCAGGCGCGCCTGCCGGCCGCTTTCGAGACCCTGATGAAGGCCTGCCATGAGCCGGTTTGACCTGGTGGTCTGGGATTGGGACGGTACGATCATCGACTCGGTCAGTGCAGTCGCCGATGCATTGATTGGTGCCGCGGCCGACCTTGAATTGCCCCTGCCGACGCCGGCGCAGGCGCGCTGGGTGATCGGGATGGGGCTGCACGATGCGATTCGGTATGCGGTTCCGTCCTTGCGAGGCGAGCAGTTGCCGGCTTTTCTTGACCGCTACCGCGTGCACTACACCCGTCGGGATCCCGATCTGAAGGTCTTCGAAGGCATTCCGGAGGTGTTACGCGGACTCGACGCCGGTGGCGTGCCGCTGGCCGTCGCGACCGGCAAGTCGCGGGTTGGATTGAACCGGGCGCTGGCGCAGACCGGTCTGGGCCCGCGCTTCATCATGACCCGTTGTGCCGACGAAGGTATCCCGAAGCCCGATCCCTGGATGCTGCGTGATCTGGGCCAGGTTCTTCAGATCGATCCGTCCCGGATGCTCATGATCGGCGACACCACCCACGATATCGGTATGGCCCAGGCGGCTGGCGCCGCCAGCCTGGCCGTGCTCTATGGTGCCCATGACCCGGACGCACTGCGGGCGATCGGCCCGGATGCGATCGTTGCTTCGGTGCCTGAACTCGCCGACTGGCTTGCCGGGGCTTGCGATCTGTCTCGGGCGATGCTGGGGCCGCAGTCTGCGGCCAGGTAGCGTCAGCGCAACATGACAAGCGATCTGAATCCGGTCTGGTCGAGGATCTGCCCCGCCGACTCCCTGATCGAGCAGGGCGACGGCATCCGATTCCTGATCTCGCACGCAAGCGGCCCGATTCCGGCGTTCCTGCTGCGTATCGACGGCCAGGCCCGCGCTTACCTCAACCGGTGTTCGCATGTCCCGGTTGAGCTTGACTGGAACGAAGGGAAGTTTCTGGATGCAAGCGGGCGTTCAATCGTCTGCGCCACCCACGGCGCTGTGTACGATGCCGGGTCGGGCCACTGTCAGGGTGGCCCCTGCAGGGGCCGCGGTTTGCAGCCGGTGGCCTGTCGTGAAATCGATGGCTGGATCGAGGTCGAGGCGACCGCCAGTCGAAATGCGTAAGGTGCTTCAAGGCTATGAATGAGAAAGACGATGATCTGATCAGGCGTGAGCCACGGATGACACCGGGCCTGGGCGCTTTGCCCGGATCCGAGTCGGCTGGTGCCACGCAGGCTGAAGCCGCGCGCAAGACCAGCGCCGCTGCGTCAGTCGCCGGTGCCGATTGGGAGCGCGGTCTGCTTGAAAAGCTGCTGACATCAACGCTCGAAGAGCAGCGCACGGCTCGGCGCTGGCGGATTTTCTTCCGGTTCGCCGCGCTCGGCGCCTTCCTGACCACGCTTGGCGTGCTCGCAGGCTGGTTTCATCTGTCCGACTACACCGCCGTAAACACCCGTCACACTGCCGTGATCGAACTGAACGGCGTGCTGGAGTCAAAGGGGCAAGTCGATGCCGATGCGGTCATCGATGGTCTTCGCGCGGCCTTCAAGGATCCGGGTACGGTCGGCATCGTTCTGCGCATCAACAGTCCGGGCGGCAGTCCGGTGCAGGCTGGATTGATCAACGACGAGATCCGCAGGCTTCGTGCCGCCAATGCCTCCATTCCGGTCTATGCGGTGATCGAGGAGATCTGTGCGTCGGGTGGCTACTATGTCGCGGTTGCGGCCGACCGGATTTACGTCGACAAGGCCAGTCTGGTGGGCTCGATCGGCGTTCTGATGGACGGTTTCGGCTTCACCGGCACGATGGAGAAGGCTGGCGTCGAGCGGCGTCTGATCACGGCAGGCGAAAACAAGGGGTTTCTCGACCCGTTTTCACCGCTCAATGAATCGCAGCGCGACCTTGCCAAGGCCATGGTGGCCACCATCCACCAGCAGTTCATCGATACCGTCAAAGCCGGGCGCGGAGACCGCCTAAAATCAAATCCCGATCTTTTTTCCGGTCTGGTCTGGACCGGGGCCGCCAGTATCGACATGGGTCTGGCCGATGGGCTGGGTTCTTTGCGTTCGGTGGCGCGCGATGTCATCAAGGCCGAGGAGCTGGTCGATTTCACCCGAACCGAGAGCTTCGCCGAGCGGCTGGCCAAACGCGCAGGCATGTCCGCCGGTCAGGTGATCTCACGCGAATTGGGCACTTCAGCGCAGCCTTTGCGCCTGCGCTGAAGCACGAGCCGGGCTGCGGACACAGTGCGAGCGTTCAGCGCTCGATCAGTCGGCCAGCAGCAGAAACACCGTCGGAAGCTTCTCGAGCTTTGCGCCGCGCTGGCGCCAGCCTCTGACCCGATCGGTGACCAGGCCCTGGCGGGATCCGGTCAGATCGGCGGCCACGCATAACCAGGTCGACTCGCTCAGGATGCCCAGAAGCGCCTCGAACATCGCCTGATTCCGATAGGGAGTCTCGATGAAGAGCTGCGTCTCGCGCTCGCGCCGCGAGCGTTGTTCGAGCTCACGCAGGCGCGTTTTTCGTGCCGCCGGGTCGGTGGGCAGATAGCCTGCGAAGGCAAAGCGCTGTCCTTCAAGACCCGATCCCATCAGCGCCAGCAGCAGTGCGCTCGGGCCGACGATCGGCTCGACCGTGATGCCTGCCTGGTGCGCGGCATGAACCAGCCGGGCGCCCGGATCGGCCACGCCCGGACAGCCGGCCTCCGACATCAGGGCGGCGTCTCGACCCGCCAGCAGCGGGTCCAGCATCGCTGCGACCGCATCCGGTCGGGTGTGCTCGTTCAGCTCGATGATCTCGATGGCCTGAATCGGTCGCACGAGCGGCAGCTTGCCCAGAAAGGCGCGCGCGGTCTTGGCGCTCTCGGCCACGACATAGTCGATTTGTGCAATCCGTTCGATGACCGATGCCGACAGATCATCCTGTGGACGACGATCGGCAGACACCGGCGTCGGAACGCAAAGCAGGCGTCCCTGCGATCGGGCCGTGACTGCGGCGGCGGCGGATTGTGTTGCCAAGCTTGCTCAGGGCAGCGTGACGCCACAATCGCGCAGCATTGCGCACAGGCGAATCAGCGGCAGTCCGACGAGCGCACTCGGATCAGGGCCGTCCTGTGCATCAAGCAGGCTGACGCCCAGCCCTTCCGACTTCGCCGATCCGGCGCAATCGTAGGGGGTCTCAGCTAAAAGATAGCGTTCGATCTCGGCATCGCTCAGGCGGCGGAAGGTCACCCGGGTTTCGATGCAATCGACCATTGGCGCGCCATCCGGGCGCCATAAACACAAGCCAGAATAAAAATGAAGGGTCTGCCCGGATGCCGCGCGCAGCTGTGCCACGGCGCGCTCGTGGGTGCCGGGTTTTCCGATCACCGCATGCCCATCGATGGTCGCGGTCTGGTCTGATCCGATGACCATCGCGCCAGGGAATCGGGACGCAACCGCGCTGGCCTTCTCGACCGACAGACGCCGGGCGATCGCCTGCGGCGTTTCACCGGCCCGCGGCGACTCATCGACGCCCGGCGCGCAGACTTCAAAGGGCAGCCGCAGTCGCTGCAGCAGTTCGCGGCGAAACGCCGAGGTCGAGGCGAGGATGAGGGCAGGATGTTTCATAAGCGGGGCTATCATACTTTGTCACCGACGCGTCGCTTTGGCGCGCCTGCCTGACAGGACTGCGCACCAATGATTCTTCCTCCCGTCGATACCCATAATTTCACCCGGCTGGGCGAGTCGGCCAGTGGCCGGTTGACCCCCGAGGCCTTGCCCAGGCTGAGCTCGATGCTGGTCTCTCAGGACGGCGAACTCGACTGGCAACTCGAAGGGCGCAGTGATCTGCGTGCCGACGGCAGCCGCGAATCGTTCATGGATCTGCGGTTTTCTGCGCGTCTGACGATGCAGTGTGCCCGATGCCTCGAGCCGCTTGAGATCGCGCTTGCCGACCGGCACACCTACCGCCTGGTTGGCAGCGAATCGCAAGCCGATCGCGAAGACGCCGACGATGATGAGCACGATCTGCTGGTGTCCTCCAGGCGGTTCGATCTTGCCGGGCTGATCGAAGACGAGGCGATCATGGCCTTGCCATCAGCGCCGCATCATCCCGATTGCCATGCGCCACTGGCTGACGATGCCCGGGATGCACGCTCGACTCAGGAAGGCGAGGGCGCAGCGTCACCGGAAAAATCCTCGCCCTTCGCATCGCTCGCCTCGTTGCGGACACGGCGCTGACGCACGATCGGGCTAAGTCTGCTATAATCGCTGATTAACTTTCTATGGGCCGGGAGTCCAGTAATGGCCGTCCAGCAAAACAAGAAGTCCCCCTCGAAACGCGGTATGCACCGCTCGCACGACTTCATCTCGAAGCCGCCGATCGCCGTCGAGCCCAGCACCGGTGAGGTCCATCTTCGCCACCACATCAGCCCGAACGGGTTTTACCGCGGCCGTAAAGTCGTCAAGACCAAAGCCGACGAGTAATCAGGGCGTCGACTGCCTTGGCTGACGACGTCCCGTTCATTGCGCAACCCCTGACGTCGCATTGCCGGCTGACGGGGTTGCCGTGATGATCGGCGGTTCGGGCAGTCTGTTCTTCTCCTGTGAGTCCGAATGACGGTTCGCGTTGCCATCGACTGTATGGGCGGCGATCACGGTCTGTCGGTCACGATTCCGGCGGCGATCGCTTTCTCCGATCACCAATCTGATGTGCATCTGATCCTGGTCGGAAAGCCAGGTCCGATCGCCGAAGCTTTGCGCGCTGCGGGGCGGCAGGCAGGTGACAAAGACGCAAGGATCAGGATCCAGGGAGCCACTGAAGTCGTCGAGATGGATGAGCCTGTTGCTCAGGCCTTGCGCGGCAAGCGTGACTCGTCGATGCGCGTTGCCATCGACCTGGTTCGTCGGGGCGAGGCGGATGCCTGCGTCAGTGCCGGTAATACCGGTGCTCTGATGGCGATTTCACGATCTGTGCTCAAGATGATCGACGGTATCGACCGACCGGCCATTGCCGCCTCCTTGCCGACCCGAACCGGCGGTCAGACGATGGTGCTCGACCTTGGCGCCAACGTCGATTGCGATCCCGGCCACCTGCTGCAGTTCGCGGTGATGGGCTGCGCGCTGGTGTCGGCACTCGGAGGTAGCGAGCGGCCGAGGGTCGGTCTGCTCAATATCGGCGAAGAGGTCATCAAGGGCAACGAGGTGGTCAAGCAGGCCGGCGAATTGCTGCGAACGAGCGGCCTCAATTTCATCGGTAATGTCGAAGGCAATGATCTTTTCGCGGGCACGGCCGATGTCGTGGTCTGCGACGGCTTCGTGGGCAATGTCGCACTCAAGACTTCCGAAGGGCTGGCGCAGATGCTGTCCGGTTTCATTCGCGAAGAGTTCACCCGCGGCCCGCTGGCCAAAGCGATTGCCATGCTGGCCTATCCGGTGCTCAAGCGGTTCAAGCAGCGTATCGATCACCGGCGCTATAACGGAGCGAGCCTGATCGGTTTGAGAGGCATCGTGATCAAGAGTCATGGCTCTTCCGATGCTTACGGTTTCGAACAGGCCCTTAGGCGCGGTTATGATGCCTCCCGAAACGGCCTTCTGCGTCGGATTACCGATGCAATCCCTACGGTGCAATCATCCCAATGAGCTCGACCGAGCGAGTCTTTTCCCGCATTGTTGGTGTCGGCAGCGCGCTGCCGGAGCGATGTGTCACCAATGCCATGCTGGCGGCCGAACTCGGCGAGCGCGGCATCGAAACCTCCGATGAGTGGATCATGGCGCGCACGGGCATCAGCCAGCGCTATATCGCCTCGCCGGAAGTCACCAGTTCGGTGCTTGGTGCGCGTGCCGCGCGGGCCGCTTTGGCCTATTGCGGTATGGCGCCCGAGTCGATCGATCTGATCATTGTGGCCACGTCCACACCCGATTATGTTTTTCCGAGTACGGCTTGCCTGGTTCAGCGTGACCTCGGCATCGCCGGCTGTCCGGCCTTTGATGTTCAGGCGGTTTGTTCAGGCTTTGTTTATGCACTGTCGGTCGCCGATGCGCTGATTACCAACGGCTCTTCAAAAAATGCGCTGGTGATCGGCGCGGAAGTCTTCTCCCGCATTCTCGACTGGAGCGATCGCGGCACCTGTGTGCTGTTTGGCGATGGTGCCGGTGCAGTGGTGCTGTCAGCCTCCGATCGTCCTGGCATTCTTGCCTCGAAGCTGCATGCCGACGGCCGCCATGAAGGTCTTCTGCGCACTGCTGGCAATGTGTCGCATGGCGCGATTGTCGGCACGCCCTTTCTCACCATGGACGGTCAGGCGGTCTTCAAGCTCGCGGTCAGCATGCTCGATCAGGTCGGGCGCGAAACCGTTGCAGCCGCTGGCATGACGGTTGCCGACATCGACTGGCTGGTGCCGCACCAGGCCAATATCCGCATCCTTCAGGCTACCGGTCGCAAGCTGGGGATTCCCGCCGAGCGTGTGGTGGTGACAGTCGATCGGCATGCCAACACCTCGGCTGCGTCGGTGCCGCTCGCCCTCGATACCGCAGTTCGCGACGGTCGTATCCGCGAAGGGCATCGCGTCATGTTGCAGGGGGTGGGCGGTGGCTTCACCTGGGGCAGCGTGTTCGTCCAGTTCTGATTGTTAGGTTTGAATTCATTGCCATGAAACTCGCTTTCGTCTTTCCCGGGCAAGGCTCGCAGGCCGTTGGGATGCTCGATTCACTGACCGCCAATCCGGTGGTTGCTGAAATGATCATCGAGGCCGACGATGCGCTCGGCGAACCTTTGTCGACACTGATCGAGAAAGGGCCCGCCGATGCGCTGGCCCTGACGGTCAACACCCAGCCGGCGATGCTGCTGGCAGGTCTGGCCTGTTATCGGGCTTGGCGCGCCGCCGGTGGTGCCGATGCCTCGGCCTTCGCCGGACACAGCCTTGGCGAGTACACCGCATTGACCGCGGCCGGTGTTTTCGATCTCGCATCAGCGCTCAAGCTCGTCCGCTTGCGGGCGCAGGCCATGCAGGAGGCCGTCCCTGTCGGGACCGGCGGCATGGCGGTCATCCTGGGCCTTGACGATGATCTGGTACGCGATGCCTGTCGTGAGGCAAGCGAGTCGATCGGCGCGATGCCGGCAAGTTCCGGTGGCAACTCGTCGGCTGACGGGCGGGTTATACACGTCGTCGAACCGGCCAATTTCAATGCGCCCGCGCAAGTCGTGATTGCCGGCAGCACCGCTGCGCTCGAACTTGCCTGCGAGATCGCCAAAAAGAAAGGTGCCAAGCGGGCAATGCCGCTTGCGGTCTCGGCACCCTTTCATTCTTCCCTGCTCAAGCCGGCCGGCGATCGCATGGCGGTCGCCCTGAAAGCCGTCAGCATGAGTCGCCCCCGTGTGCCGGTGATCAATAACGTCGATGTCACGTCGAATTTTGAGACTGACGCAATCATCGATGCGCTGGTGCGTCAGGCCTACAGTCCGGTTCGCTGGGTCGAAGTGGTCATGGCGCTGCAGTCGATGGGCATCACGCATGTCATCGAATTCGGGCCGGGAAAGGTTCTCGGCGGCATGATCAAGCGTATCGCACCGGAATTGAAGATCGGTGCGGTCTTCGATGCGGCAAGTCTCGAGTCGACGCTCAAGGAGTTCGCATGAACCACGACACCGCCGCCCTGTCAGGTCGGCTCGCACTCGTCACCGGTGCATCAAGGGGTATCGGCCGAGCCATCGCCCTCGAGCTCGGTCGACTCGGCGCCACCGTGATCGGTACCGCGACCACCGAAGCCGGCGCTCAAGGCATCACCGACACACTGGCCGCAGCCGGCTATGCCGGGCGAGGCGCGGTGCTCGACGTGGCCGATGCCGCCGCAACCGAGGCCCTGATCGCGGCCATCGGCAAGGCCGAAGGCGCACCGGCCATCCTGGTCAACAATGCCGGCATCACCCGAGACAATCTTGCACTGCGCATGAAAGACGAAGAATGGTCGGCAGTCATCGATACCAATCTGTCTGCCGTGTTTCGCCTGTCACGCGGGGTCATGCGCGGCATGACCAAGGCCCGATGGGGTCGTATCGTCAATATCACCTCGGTGGTCGGCGAGTCAGGCAATGCCGGGCAGGCCAACTATGCGGCCGCAAAGGCTGGCGTTGCGGGCATGACTCGCGCTCTGGCCCAGGAACTCGGCAGTCGCAACATCACGGTCAATTGCGTTGCACCAGGTTTTATCGATACCGATATGACGCGAGCGCTGGCGGCGGAGCAGACCGCGGCGCTCCTGCAGAAAGTTCCGCTGGGTCGTTTTGGAGATGTCGCCGAGGTGGCCGCGACGGTGGGCTTTCTGTGCTCGCCGCTTGCGGGCTACATCACCGGCAATACTCTCCATGTCAATGGCGGTATGTACATGGCCTGATCGGCCAAGCGGCTTAAGTCCCTGGGGCCGATTAATTCCGGGGCGACGATGCGGAGTGCTAGAATCGCCCGCCGCATTTCTGCAGAGCAGCGCCGTTGGGGCGCCTCTGCCACACACAAGTAAAAGGACATGAAATGAGCGACATCGAACAACGCGTCAAGAAAATCGTCGCCGAGCAGTTGGGGGTGAACGAATCCGAGATCAAAACCGAATCGTCCTTCGTCGACGATCTGGGTGCCGACTCGCTTGACACCGTCGAACTGGTCATGGCGCTTGAAGATGAATTCGAGACCGAGATTCCTGACGAAGAAGCCGAGAAGATTACGACGGTTCAGCAGGCGATCGATTACGTGACCGCTCATCCCAAATCGGCCTGATCCTGTTATTGAACCCTTTTTGTTTCGGCCTGGTTTTGCGGGCTGAATTACTGCTTAGCGGAGTGAGCTCTCGATGAGCCGTCGTAGAGTCGTTATAACCGGACTCGGGCTGATCAGCCCGGTCGGTAATGATGTTGCCACTGGCTGGGCGAGCCTGCTTGCGGGCAAGAGCGGCATCGGCCCGATCACTCACTTCGATGCCTCGGCATTTACCTCGCAGATTGCGGGTGAGGTAAAGGGCTTCGATATCAATGCCTGGTTGCCTGCCAAGGAAGCCCGTCACTTCGACACCTTCATCCATTTCGGTATTGCGGCGTCCTCACAGGCGGTGCTCGATGCCGGCATTACTGCCGACAATGTCGACCCCGAACGGGTCGGCGTGATTGTCGGATCAGGTATCGGTGGGCTGCCGATGATCGAGGACAATCACGACGAACTCGTCAAACGCGGTCCTCGCCGGGTTTCGCCTTTTTTTGTGCCCGGATCGATCGTCAATATGGTGTCGGGACAGGTCTCGATCATGCATGGCTTTCAGGGCCCCAATTACGCGGTGGTCTCAGCCTGCACGACAGGCCTTCACTCCATCGGTGATGCCGGTCGGCTCATCGAATACGGCGATGCCGACGTCATGATTGCGGGCGGCGCCGAGGCTTCGATTTCCCCACTGGGTGTGGCGGGTTTTTGCTCTGCCCGTGCCATGTCAAGCCGCAATGACGACCCCACGACCGCGAGCCGGCCTTGGGACCGCGACCGCGACGGTTTCGTGCTGGGCGAAGGCGCTGGGGTTCTGGTGCTCGAAGAGTACGAACATGCCCGCAAGCGCGGAGCGCGCATCTATGGCGAGCTCGTCGGCTACGGGATGAGCGCTGATGCGCATCACATCACCGCGCCCGATCGCAATGGGCCGACCCGTGGCATGAAAGCGGCGTTTCGTAATGCCAAAGTCAATCCCAACGAGATCCAGTACGTCAACGCACATGGCACGTCGACCCCTCTGGGCGACAAGAACGAAACCGAAGCGATCAAACTGGCCTTCGGAGATCATGCCTCCAGGCTCGTCATCAATTCAACCAAATCCATGACCGGGCATCTGCTTGGCGCAGCAGGCGGTATCGAATCGATCTTCACGACACTGGCGGTCTATCACCAGGTCTCACCCCCGACGATCAATATTTTCAATCAGGATCCCGAGTGCGACCTCGACTACTGCGCGAATGAAGCGCGGCCGATGCGCATCGATACCGCCATTTCCAACTCCTTTGGATTCGGTGGCACCAACGGGACACTGGTTATCAAACGACTGGTCTGACTTCAGGTCGGCACGATGAGCGTCGCCTTTCAGATCGAGGTGGGGCGCTCTGCGCGGGCAGCCGCCTTGACGATGATCACGAGTGCGATTCCGGCACTTGGCTTGCTGCTGTCGGGTGTTTGGCTGCTCATCGGGCCGAGCTTCGTGATGCAGGGCATCGAGGCTGCGCGCTGGCCGCTTGCGGGCGCATTGTTCGTGTCGGCTGCAGTCCTTTGCGGGTTGAGTGTGCGCGGATTGCTGACCGGTTCTTCCGATGCTTTGCCGATTCGCCTGAGCGTGCGTGATGACGGCTCGATTGCCTGCGATGATGCGTCGGGCAAGTCTGTGACCGGGCTTGCATTGCGGTCGGTTTGCCGACTGCCTGGCTTGATCGTCGTGGCGTTAGCCCCACCTGCTTTGCATCGTGGCCCGAACAGCCAGATCATCAGCTTGTTGCTCGGCCGCGATGCCATGACAGCCGATGCATGGCGTGCTCTCAATGTCTGGCTGCTTTGGCAGCTTCGCGGTCAAACCCTTCAGCAGTCCTCAGGAAACACATCGACATGACACGACTGATATCTGCCCTCTTGCTGATGACCCTGTCGGTCGGCGCCAGCCTCATCTCGACCAGTGCGTCCGCGCAGGCTTCGCGTGAACTCCCCGATTTCGCCGACCTGGTCGAGCGCACCGGGCCAGCAGTCGTCAACATTCGTACCACCGAGCGATCGCGGGCGAATGCCCCGGCGGCCGCACCGCAGATGCCGGAGGGTATGGACGAAAACGATCCCCTCTATGAGTTCTTCCGCCGCTTCATCCCGCCGCGCCAAGGACCGGGGCAGGGCGGTCAGGGGCCGCGTGGGCGCGGTGATGGGTCGGGGGCAGAGGTCCCGCGTGGGGTGGGCTCGGGGTTCATCATTTCGGCCGATGGTTTCCTGCTGACCAATCACCATGTGGTTGATGGCGCTGATGAAATCTATGTCACGCTGACAGATAAGCGCGAATTCAAGGGTCGCCTGATAGGTTCCGATCGCCGCACCGACGTTGCGCTGGTCAAGATCGAGTCGGCCAATCTGCCGATGCTCAAAACTGGCGATCCGGCCCGCCTTCGGGTCGGCGAATGGGTGGTCGCCATCGGCTCGCCCTTCGGCCTGGACAATACCGTGACGGCCGGCATCGTCTCGGCAAAGGGCCGCGATACCGGAGACTATCTGCCTTTCATCCAGACTGATGTCGCGGTCAACCCGGGCAATTCCGGCGGCCCGCTGCTCAATATGCGCGGCGAGGTGATCGGCATCAATTCGCAGATCTACAGTCGCACCGGCGGCTTTATGGGTATCTCGTTTGCAATTCCGATCGACGAAGCCATGCGGGTGAGCGATCAGTTGCGGGCCAGCGGTCGGGTCACCCGCGGACGGATTGGGGTAGGTATCGCCGAAGTCACCAAGGATGTCGCCGAGCCTCTCGGGCTGCCACGTGCTGCCGGAGCATTGGTTCGTAATGTCGAGGCGGGTGGTCCGGCCGAGAAGGCGGGCATCGAGGTTGGCGACATCATTCTGAAGTTTGACGGCAAGCCGATCGAGCGCTCGACTGACCTGCCGCGAATCGTCGGTAATACCAAGCCCGGGACCAAAGCGCCGGTATCGGTCTGGCGCAAGGGTGCAGCCCGTGAGCTCAGCTTGACCGTCGCTGAAATGCAGACCGAAACGACTGCCCGGGCACCGGCTAGCAGCAAGCCTGCGCCTGGCCAGGCGGCGCCTAGCCAGTCGAATGCGCTTGGACTGGTGGTTTCCGATATTTCGGATGAACGCAAGACCCAGCTCAGAATCAAGTCGGGCGTACTGGTCGATGCAGTCGAGGGTCAGGCTGCGCGGGCAGGGCTTCGTCAGGGTGATGTCATTCTGTCGCTGAACAATCAGGATGTCACAAACGCCAAGCAATTCAACGACCTGGTCACCAAGCTCGATCGCACCAAGACCCATGTCATGCTGGTGCGACGTGGCGACAACGCCCAGTTCGTGCCGATCCGCCCGGCAGCGTCGGCCGCGCCCGAGGCGCGATGACCCGCTGAGATGACAACAGCGGGAGTCCGAGGTTCGGCGTGCTGATGATCAGCCGCCGGCTTTCGCTCGCTGTCAGATAGAATCACGGGTTAACCTGCGCTGGCATTCCCGCCAGCCAGGCTGAGTGCCGCCCGGCGATCACCGGGCGTTCGATGGCGCCTGGTGCGCCGGGTCTGACCGTGCAAAACATTCGCAATTTTTCGATCATCGCGCATATCGACCACGGCAAATCGACGCTCGCCGATCGCCTCATCCAGCGTTGCGGCGGGCTCTCCGATCGCGAGATGGCTGAACAGGTGCTCGATTCAATGGACCTCGAGCGCGAACGAGGCATCACGATCAAGGCCCAGACCGCATCGCTGCGCTATGTGGCCAAGGACGGATCGATTTACAACCTCAACCTGATCGATACGCCCGGCCATGTCGACTTCTCCTATGAAGTCAGCCGGTCGCTGTCAGCCTGCGAGGGCGCCTTGCTGGTGGTCGATGCCTCCCAGGGTGTCGAAGCCCAGACGGTGGCCAATTGCTACACCGCCATCGAACTGGGTGTCGAGGTCGTGCCGGTGCTCAACAAGATGGATCTGCCGCAGGCCAACCCCGAGCAGGCGCAGATCGAGATCGAAGAGGTCATCGGCATCGATGCGTCGGATGCGATTCCGGCCAGTGCCAAGACCGGCATGGGCATCGACGACATTCTCGAAGCCGTGGTCGCCAGAATCCCGCCGCCCAAAGGCGATGCGCAAGCGCCGCTGCAGGCTCTGGTCATCGACTCTTGGTTCGACAATTATGTCGGTGTGGTGATGCTGGTCAGAGTCTTCAACGGCACTTTGCGCCCCAAGGACAAGATCCGGCTGATGGCCACCAATGTCACCGTCCTGTGTGAGCAGGTGGGTGTCTTCACGCCGAAGTCGACGCAGCGCGAGTCGCTGTCGGCCGGGCAGGTCGGATTCGTCATCTCGGGCATCAAGGAGCTCAAGGCTGCCAAAGTGGGCGATACCGTGACCCTCGACCGGCAGCCCGCGCAGGCTGCCCTGCCGGGGTTCAAGGAGGTCAAACCTTCAGTCTTTGCCGGTCTTTATCCGATCGAGGCGAATCAGTACGAAGCGCTTCGCGATGCGCTCGAGAAGCTTCAGCTCAACGATGCATCGCTGCAATTCGAGCCCGAGGTGTCGCAGGCGCTCGGATTCGGGTTTCGCTGCGGTTTCCTTGGCCTCTTGCATATGGACATCGTCCAGGAGCGGCTCGAGCGCGAGTACAACATGGACCTCATCACGACTGCGCCGACCGTGGTCTATGAGGTGCTCATGAATGACGGTACGGTCGAGCGCGTCGAGAACCCGGCCAAGCTGCCGGACCTTGCTCGTACCCAGGAGATCCGGGAGCCGATCGTCTCGGTGACGGTCTTCGTCCCCCAGGAATATGTCGGTGCGGTGATCACGCTTTGTACCAACAAGCGGGGCACGCAGACCAACCTGTCCTATCACGGCAAGCAGGTGCATCTGCATTACGACCTGCCAATGAACGAAATCGTCCTCGATTTCTTCGACAAGCTGAAGTCGGTCTCGCGTGGCTATGCGTCGATGGATTACGACTTCAAGGAATATCGGGCTGCCGACGTCGTCAAGCTCGACCTGCTTGTCAACGGTGACAAGGTTGATGCGCTGTCACTGATCGTTCATCGCGCCAATGCACCCTATCGGGGTCGCGAAATCGCCGCCAAGATGCGCGAACTGATCCCGCGCCAGATGTATGACGTCGCGATTCAGGCAGCGATCGGCGGAAACATCGTGGCGCGTGAAAACGTCAAGGCACTGCGCAAGAATGTTCTGGCCAAGTGCTACGGCGGCGACATCACACGCAAGAAAAAGCTTCTCGAAAAGCAGAAGGCCGGCAAGAAGCGGATGAAGCAGGTCGGTACCGTCGAGATTCCCCAGGAAGCCTTTCTCGCGGTCCTGCAGGTCGAGGATCGCTGAGACATGGCTCTTCCTGACCCGAATGCCGTTCTACAGGACTTTCAATGAACTTTGCTTTGCTGCTTTTCGTGCTTCTTCTGGTCACCGGCGTGATCTGGCTGCTCGATATCGCCTGGCTGGCTCCGGCCCGCAAACGGGAGGGCAGAGACAGCCGGCCGATGTGGCTCGAATACACCGCGGGGCTGTTTCCGGTCATTGCGGTGGTCTTCCTGTTGCGATCTTTCCTGTTCGAGCCCTTCAAGATCCCGTCCGGGTCGATGATTCCGACCCTGCTGGTCGGCGATCTGATTCTGGTCAACAAGTACACCTACGGCGTTCGACTGCCGGTCATCAACACCAAGATCATTGATGTCGGCGACCCCAAGCGGGGCGATGTCATGGTCTTTCGCTTTCCGAAAGACCCATCTGTCGACTACATCAAACGGGTGGTGGGCATTCCGGGCGATACCGTGACCTTCGAGAACAATCGGCTGACGATCAATGGACAGGCCGTCGCGCTGCGCGACGCCGGCGAGTTTTATGATGGCGACCGCTTGGTATATTATCGGCAGTATTCAGAAACGCTCGGAGAAACCGAGCATAAGTTATTGACAGATTTGGAAAAACCTTCATTTGTCTCAAGCGCCGAAGCCTTTCCGTTTCGTGATCAGTGCAGCTACGGCAGATCCGGACTGACCTGCAAAGTGCCCAAGGGGCATTACTTCATGATGGGCGACAATCGCGAAAACAGCCTCGACAGCCGCTACTGGGGTTTTGTGCCCGAGCAGAACATCGTTGGAAGGGCGTTTTTCATCTGGATGAATTTCGGCGACTTTGGCCGTATCGGACGTTTCCAATGAGAAAATTTCCTACCCGGTCTGCCGCAAGGTCCTTGTCTTTTTCCGGCAAACTGCGAGCGCAACGCGGGCTGAGCCTGCTCGGGTTGCTGGTCATCGCTGCTCTGGTTGCCATGGCCGCGACACTGGCGCTCAAGGTTGCCCCGACGGTCAATGAGTACCTGGCCATCAAGCGTGCGATCGTCAAGTCTCGCGCCGATGGCATCGATGCTCGCTCGATCCGAAACGTCTTCGAACGGGTTGCTGCAGTCGACGACATCACGGCCATCGACAGCAAGGACCTCATCGTTGAGCGCCTGCCCAACGGCGAGTTTGCGATCAGCTTCGATTACGAGAAGCGAATCGAGATCTTCGGGCCGGTCAGCCTTGTCATCCACTACAAGGGTGAGACCGGCAAGACATTTGCCGATCGAACCCGCAACTGATCGGTCGAGGCGCATGCACGACGACATGCCCTCCACCCTGGAAGCCCTGCAGGAGCGTCTCGGCTACCACTTTGCTTCCGAATCCCTGCTCAAGCAGGCGATGACGCATCGCAGTTTCGGCGCGGTGAACAACGAGCGTCTCGAATTCCTGGGCGACAGCGTCCTCAACTGCTCGGTCGCATCCTTGTTGTACCTGCGTTTTGCCAAGCTCGACGAGGGTGATCTCTCACGTGTTCGGGCCAATCTGGTCAAGCAGCAGACACTC
Organism: Burkholderiales bacterium; assembly: GCA_026399875.1. Taxonomy (GTDB): domain Bacteria; phylum Pseudomonadota; class Gammaproteobacteria; order Burkholderiales; family Burkholderiaceae_E; genus UBA4615. Next base: position 56,238 of record JAPLQF010000042.1, read on the forward strand.
TTCGAGATTGCCCAGCGTCTGGAGATCAGCGGCGGCTTGCTGCTGGGTGAGGGCGAGCAAAAGAGCGGCGGATTCAAGCGACCATCGATTCTGGCCGATACCCTCGAGGCTCTGTTCGGCGCGATCATGATCGACGGTGGGTTCGATGCGGCTCAGCAGGTGATTCACCGACTGTACGACCCGGTGCTTCGCAACGTCGATCCGAATACCCTCGGCAAGGATGCTAAGACGCTGCTTCAGGAGTGGCTTCAGAGCCGCAAGATTCCGCTGCCGGTTTATCTGGTGGTCGCAACCCATGGTGCCGCCCATAACCAGCTCTTCGAAGTCGAGTGCTCGGTACCCAGGCTGTCTATCCAGGTTCTTGGCAGCGGCGCAAGCCGCAGAGCTGCCGAGCAGGCTGCTGCCAAACGGGCGCTCGAGCAGACTCAGGCCCTGATGCCGGCGGCACCGCGAAAGCCTCGACGGCCCGCGGTGCACGCCGTGGTTTCCGGTGGTTCGGCAAGCGCCCTGATCAGTGAAATGGCCTCACCCGCCGCGTCGATGGACGCCGCACCGGCCGATACCGGGCGGGCAGGATGAGTGGCGACGCCCCGATGGATGATGCCGCGCCTGCGGTCCAGGTCCCGGTTGACAACGAGAGTGCTACCGGCGGCGAGATACCGCATCGTTGCGGTTATGTCGCGATTGTCGGCCGCCCCAATGTCGGCAAGTCGACGCTGGTCAATCGGCTGGTCGGCGAAAAGCTGAGCATCACCTCGTCCAAGGCTCAGACCACCCGGCACCGAATCGTCGGCGTGGTCAACCGGCCAGGGGCGCAGATCATGCTGCTGGATACCCCGGGCTTTCAGACCCGCAACAAGGGCGCGCTCAATCGTGTGCTCAACCGAACCGCCTCACAGGCCGCGCTCGAGGCCGATGTGGTCGTCCTGGTGGCCGATGCCCATGGCTGGACTGCCGGCGACGATCAGGCGCTCAAACTTGTGCCCTCCGGCAAGCCCCTGATCGTGGCGCTCAACAAGGTCGACGCGGTGAAAGATCGCACGCGTGTGATGGCGCTGCTCGCGCAACTCGGCGCCAATCCGGCCATCGGAGCGATTGTGCCGATCAGTGCCCGAACCGGTCGACAGGTCGACGCGCTGCTCGACGAGTCTGCACGGCGATTGCCCGAGGGCGATGCGCTGTTCGATGTCGATTCCTACACCGATCGCAGCGAGCGGTTTTTTGCAGCCGAAGCGATTCGCGAAAAGATGTTCCGGCTGCTCGGCGACGAACTGCCCTACCAGAGTACGGTCGTGATCGAACAGTTCGAAGAGCTGCCCGGGTTGCGTCGGATCTTTGCAGCGATCGTGCTCGAACGCGAGGCCCAGAAGCCGATTGTGCTCGGAGCCGGCGGCGAACGCATCAAGCGGATCGGCAGCGAGGCTCGCCAGGATCTCGAGCGGGCCTTTGACTGCAAGGTCTATCTCGAGGTCTGGGTCAAGATCAAGAGCGGCTGGTCAGACAATGAACAGCGGCTGAAGTCCTACGGCTATGAATGAGCCGGATGCGGCCGAGCTTGCTGACACCGACATTGCGGTGCCAAGCGCGCCTCGCCGCATCAGTCCGGCAGGGCGTGCAGCCAACCGGGTACTCCATGAGCCGGCCTTCGTTCTTCATGCGATTGCCTGGCGCGAAACCAGCCTGATTGTTGAATTGCTGACTCGCAGTCATGGCAGGGTGGCTTGTGTCGCCAAGGGCGCCAAGCGGCCTAATTCAACGATGCGCGGTGCACTGATGCCGTTTCAACCGCTCAATGTCGGGTTTTCAGGGCGACAGGAGCTGCGCACACTGACCTCGGCCGAGTGGCTGGGCGGGATGGCCGCACCGCAAGGCAATGCGCTTTTGTGCGCCTTTTATCTGAATGAACTGCTGGTCAGACTGCTGCCGCGAGATGACCCGCATCCGGCACTCTTCGACGGCTATGCCCATGCGCTGGTCTCGCTCGGACTCGATACCTCGCCTGAGGCGAGCCTGCGACGCTTCGAATGGCTGCTGTTGCGCGAAACCGGTTATGCCCTCGATCTCGAGCATGACGCCGATGACTGCCCGGTTGACGCCGATCGGATGTATGCCATGGTGCCCGGCCGCGGTTTTCTGGCCACAGACGCGACCGATGCCGGCGCGGTATCGGGCCATACCCTGATCGACATGGCGAGTGCACGGTACGATTCGGCCCGCACGCTCGCCGAGGCCAAGCGCCTCACGCGCAATCTGCTTGCCCGTCAGCTTGATGGGCAGGTGCTCAAGACCAGGCAGATCCTGATGGATCTCCATAAACGCTAGCCTATTCACGATGATCGAACTCGGCGTCAACATCGACCATGTGGCCACCGTCCGCCAGGCGCGCCGCACCTATGAACCTGACCCGGTCTGGGCGGCTGTCGAAGCCCATCTGGGCGGCGCCGACGGCATCACGGTGCATCTTCGCGAAGATCGTCGTCACATCCAGGACCAGGATGTTCGCCGGCTTCGCGAGCTCACCCATATCAAGCTCAATCTCGAGATGGCAGCGACCGATGAAATGGTTGTGATCGCCTGCGAGCTCAAACCCGAGATGGCGATGCTGGTGCCTGAAGGTCGTCATGAAGTGACCACTGAGGGCGGCCTTGATATCGTCAGCCAACCCGAGCGTCTGCGCGCGGCGGTGGCTCGTCTGGCTGACGCCGGCATCGGTACGAGCGTATTCATCGATGCCGAACTCGCCCAGGTCGAGGCGGCGGCAGCCATCGGTGCACGGGTCTGCGAGATTCACACCGGTCCCTATGCCCAGGCCTTTTTTGAAAAAGGCCGCGATGCTGAAAGCCCGGCAGTCATGGCCGAGCTCGAACGCATTGCAATCGCTGGTCGGGCGATCCAGGCAGCCGGGATGCGCTTTAATGCCGGCCATGCGCTCAACTACGTCAATGTTCAACCAGTGGCCGCGCTCGCCGGCGTGCGTGAGTTGCATATCGGGCATGCCATCGTGTCGCGGGCAATCTTCGTTGGTATGCGCGAGGCCGTCCGGGAGATGAAGCGATTGCTGCGGGAAGGGGCTAACTCTGCTGCGGCGTTGCGCGGCTGATCTGCCAAGTCGATGATCTACGGCATCGGCACCGACATTGTCCTGATCTCGCGAATCCGCGATCTGCAGGCGAGGTGGGGCGATCGTTTTGCCAGGCGCGTGCTGGGTCCTGACGAACTGCGCGAATACCATCGCCGGTATTCGCGCGGCACACCCGGGCCCGAGCGCGCGGCGCGCTATCTCGCCAAGCGATTCGCTGCAAAAGAAGCTTTTTCGAAGGCGATCGGCATGGGGCTGCGTGGGCCCATGACGCTTTTGTCGCTGCAGGTTCTCAACGACCGGGCCGGCAAGCCGATTGCGGTTCCCCGCAAGGCCCTGGAGCCCTGGCTGAAAGAGCGAGGTCTGACCGCGCATGTCTCGATTTCGGATGAAGTCGACAGCGCACTGGCCTTCGTGGTCGTCGAGCAGCGACCGATCTCGACCGGCTGAGGCCGGCTCGCTTGCTAGAATCGCGCTGTGGATACCCCTACTTCCGAACCGGTCGATTCACCGTCGGAGTTCGACGCCAAGGCCTTCCTGGTGTCCTTGCCCGGGCTGCCGGGCGTCTACCGCATGCATGCCGCCGACGGCGCACTGCTCTATGTCGGCAAGGCCCGCGATCTCAAGAAGCGTGTGTCGTCCTACTTCCAGAAGACGCAACTCAGCCCGCGTATCGCCCATATGGTGGCCCGTATTGCGCGGATCGAGACCACCGTCACCGGTTCGGAAGCCGAAGCGCTCCTGCTCGAGAACAATCTCATCAAGACCCAGCAGCCGCGCTACAACATCCTGTTTCGCGACGACAAGTCCTACCCGATGCTCAAGTTCAGCGCGCATCGGTTTGCCCGGATTTCCTACTACCGCGGCGTTACCGATCGGCGCAGCCAGTTCTTCGGCCCCTATCCGAGCGCCTGGGCGGTCAAAGAAAGCATCCAGGTCCTGCAGAAGGTGTTCAGGTTGCGAACCTGCGAGGACTCGGTCTTTTCTAACCGGTCGCGTGCCTGCCTGCTGCATCAGATCGGACGCTGCAGCGCGCCTTGCGTGAAAGCCATCGATGAGGCCGCCTATCGCGCCGACTCCGATGCCGCGATGCGCTTTCTGCGCGGTGGTCATCAGGAGGTTCTGACCGATTTCGAATCGCGCATGCATGAGGCGGCCGCCGATCTGCGATTCGAGGAAGCGGCGGTTCTGCGTAATCGCATGACCGCGCTGGCGCGGATCCTGCATCAGCAGTCGATGGAAACCGGCAGCGATGTCGACGTCGACATCATTGCGATCGAAGTCGCCGGCGGGCGGGTCTGTGTGAACCTGGCGATGGTCCGGGGCGGGCGGCATCTTGGCGATCGGGCACATTTCCCGACCCATGTCGATGCGGTCACCGAGCAGGTGCCGGGCGAGGTCCTCGATGCCTTCCTGTCGCAGCACTATGCCGATGGCGAGTTGCCGCCGGTAATTGTCTGCAGCACCGAGTCTTCCAACCCCGATGCGCTCGCCCTGCTGCAAGCGCGCGCCGGACATGCCATCAGCTGGGTGCGCCAGCCGAGTGGCCCACGGCGTCGCTGGCTCGAGCAGGCGCGTCAGAACGCGGGCCTGGCGCTGGCGCGGGTCCTGGCCGAGGAGGGCTCCCAGCAAAGCCGTACCCGTGCGCTGGCCGAGGTGCTCGGCCTGGACGATGACAATCTCGACGCCCTGCGCATCGAGTGCTTCGATGTGAGCCACACCATGGGCGAGGCTACCCAGGCATCCTGCGTGGTGTATCACCACCATGCGCAGCAGCGCGGCGAATATCGGCGATTCAATATCGAAGGCCTGGTGGGCGGCGACGACTACGCCGCGATGCGCCAGGTGCTGACCCGCCGCTACAGCAAGATTGCGGCCGAGCAAGTGCAGGCCGATCAGGATGGTGACGCAGCGCGGATCGATGCCGCGACCATGCCGCAACTGGTTCTGGTCGATGGCGGCAAGGGGCAGATCGAGGTGGCGCGTCAGGTCTTCGAGGAGCTCGGGCTCGATATCTCGATTCTGGTCGGCGTGGCCAAAGGGGAGGGCCGCAAGACCGGGCTGGAGACGCTGGTCTTCGCAGACGGGCGCCCTGAGCTGGTGCTCGGGCGTGATTCGTCTGCGCTGATGCTGGTCGCGCAGATCCGCGACGAGGCGCATCGCTTTGCGATCACCGGCATGCGCGCGCGCCGTGCCAAGACCCGCAATACCTCGAGTCTGGAGGAAATCAGCGGTATCGGGCCGCGCAAGCGTCAGCGTCTGCTGGCAAGGTTTGGCGGGCTGCGTGGCATCATCGCTGCCAGCGTCGAGGATCTTGCCTCGGTCGAGGGCATTTCCCGATCGCTGGCCGAAGACATCTACAGGCAAATGCACTGATGCGCTGGAATCTGCCGATTGCACTGACCTGGCTGCGAATACTGGCCATTCCGCTGCTGGTTGCGATCTACCTGGTGCCGTCCGAGGGTGTCTCGATGGCGTCTCGCAACGTGTTGGCAACGCTGCTGTTCATCGCAGCCGCGGTCACCGACTGGGTTGACGGCTGGCTTGCCCGTCGCATGGGCCAGACAACGTCTTTCGGAGCCTTCCTGGATCCGGTTGCAGACAAGCTGCTGGTGTGTGCCGCATTAGTCCTGCTGCTTGAATTGCAGCGCGTCGGTGCACTGGTTGCGGTGATCATCATCGGTCGTGAAATCGCGATTTCGGCGCTGCGCGAGTGGATGGCCCAGACCGGGGCGAGGGCGAGCGTGGCGGTCAATTCGATCGGCAAGTTCAAGACGACCGCCCAGTTGGTGGCGATTCCGATGCTGCTCTACCATGACCCGCTGCCGGGCGTGATCCCGGTGCAGCAAATCGGCACCTGGCTGATCTATGTGGCAGCGGCGCTCACCCTCTGGTCGATGTTCTATTATTTGAAACGGGCATGGCCCTACCTGCGCGATGCCTCTTGAGTCCGGTCGGAGGCTGGCACGGCCAGTCGGCTTTGACTTGCGTCTGAAACCTGCTAATATCCCGCTTCTGTCGGATCCGGCAGTTTGCGGGAGTAGCTCAGTTGGTAGAGCGCAACCTTGCCAAGGTTGAGGTCGAGAGTTCGAGACTCTTCTCCCGCTCCAGTTTTGCAAGGGAAGCTTTTTCAGGCTTCCTTTTTCATTTCTGAGGCAGTCTTCAAACGTCCAGCCTTCCAGTGAGGGCGGCGACGCGATCGGCGCGATGGCAGAGTGGTTATGCAGCGGCCTGCAAAGCCGTGTACGTCGGTTCGATTCCGGCTCGCGCCTCCAAGTACCCCAGCAGTATCTCCCCGGCTGGCTCGGTCATGAGCCAGCCCAAGCCTCTCGATCCCAAGCTCGCCGCCGAGATCGATCAGAAAGCCAAGGCTGCCGACAAGAACGGCGACGGCAAACTGACCAAGGCGGAGCTCGAGGCAGGAATGCCTCGCATTGCCAAAGGTTTCGACATGATGGACGCCGACAAGAAGGGCTATGTCAGCGTCGACCAGATCAAGACCTTCGTCGCAGCACGCCAGTAAGCGTCGGCTTCGTGGGGCATGCTCGATCGATCCGGTCTGCCTCGCCACTCGAAAGCCCGCTGTGATGCGGGCTTTCTATATTGCGGTCAACGCTTTCGGGCGACCGTATACTCGGCGCCTGCGAAGGCTCGGTTGACATCGTGATAACCGATTGCACCGCTTCAACACAGCAACTCGGCCCCGGTGACGGAATCGGTAGACGTAGCGGACTTAAAATCCGCAGCCGCAAGGCGTGCGGGTTCAAGTCCCGCCCGGGGTACCAGCAGGAAATCAGTAATGTCAGACGCTTTGATGATTGATTCCGACCGTGATGCGCTGCTGGTCGTCGACGTCCAGAACGACTTTTGCAGTGGCGGCGCGCTCGAGGTGCCAAACGGCGAAGCGGTTGTGCCGATCATCGGACAACTGATGCCACGCTTCGGGCGGGTGGTGCTCACGCAAGACTGGCATCCCGCGGATCATCTTTCTTTTGCGAGCGCCTACCAGGCTCGCGCGCCTTACCAGACGATCACCTTGCCCTACGGCGAACAGACCCTGTGGCCGGATCACTGCGTTCAGGGCAGCCCCGGCGCGGCGTTTCATGCCGGGCTCAACACCGATCGCGCCGAACTCGTGATCCGCAAGGGGTTTCGCCGCAGCGTGGATTCCTATTCGGCGTTTTTCGAGAACGATCGAACGACTCCCACCGGCCTGGCTGCTTATCTGCGTGAGCGGGGAATCAGCCGGCTGTTTCTTTGCGGCCTTGCTACTGATTTCTGCGTGGCTTACTCGGCGCTGGATGCGCGCCGCTTAGGCTTTGAAGCGATCGTTCTGCTCGATGCCTGCCGTGCGATTGATCTGGCCGGATCGCTGCAGGCGGCGCTGCGCCGGATGCGTGAGGCCGGTGTGGTGATGGTCGACACCGCGTTCTGACCATGAACGACTCGCATCCAGCGTCGACTGCCGGACTGATAGCCAACGCTGCCGCTTCGGCGAGGTCGGCGGCTGATTCGATGCCGATCGAACTGGCGGTCGTGATCCCAACCTTCAACGAGATCGACAATGTCGAGGAACTGCTGAGTCGACTCGAGCGGGTGCTGCAGGGCGTGGCCTTCGAAGTCATCTTCGTCGACGACGATTCGCCCGATGGCACTGCCGAGCGGCTCCAGGCACTTTCGCGGCGGTTTCCGCGGGTGCGCTGCCTGCGGCGCGTCGGCCGGCGTGGCCTGTCGAGCGCCTGCGTTGAGGGCATGCTGGCCAGCGGCGCGCCGTTTCTTGCGGTCATGGACGCTGATCTGCAGCATGACGAAGCGCTGTTGCCGGGCATGCTCGGTGTGCTTCGCGACGAACCCATTGATATTGTGGTCGGCTCGCGTTTCGTCGAGGGCGGCGCGGTCGGCGACTGGGAGTCCTCGCGCCAGTCGATCAGCGCGGTGGCCACACGCCTGAGCCAGCGCCTGCTGGGACTGACACTGGCCGATCCGATGAGCGGGGCCTTCCAGGCCGCGGTCTATCGACTCTCGAGTATCGGCTTCAAGATCCTGGTCGATCTGCTCGCCTCATCGCCCACGCCGTTGCGGGTGCGCGAGTTGCCGTATGTGTTTCGCAATCGACTGGCCGGCGAGAGCAAGCTGGACAACCGGGTCGCCTGGGACTATCTGATGCTGCTGGCCGACAAGACGATCGGCCGCTTCATCTCGCCGCGATTTGTCTCATTTGCCGCCATCGGAGCCTCGGGCGTTCTGGTTCATCTTGCGGTGCTGCGACTCGTGCTGGGCTTGGGCGGTGATTTCGTGTTTGCCCAGTCGAGTGCGGTCATGGTTGCGATGGTGGGCAATTTCCTGCTCAACAATGCGCTCACCTATCGCGATCAGCGACTTCGCGGTTGGGCGATGGTCGCCGGACTTCTCAAGTTCATGGCGGCCTGCGGGCTGGGGGCGGTAGCCAATGTCGGTGTCGCTTCCTACGTTCATGGCGACAGCGCCGGATGGCTGCTCTCGGGATTGGCCGGGATCATCATCGGAACCTTCTGGAACTATGTCGCCACGGCCTACCTGGTCTGGCTGCGGCCAAAGCGGATCTGAGATGGGCTGGCGCGATCGTCTGAATGCCGCACTGCCTGACCCTGCCTCGCGCTGGCTGGTGCTTGGTGCGCTGCTCGCCCATCTGGTGCTGGCAGCCGTGCTCAGCCTGTCGCCCGATGAGGCGCACTACGCGGTCTACGGCAGTCGCCCCGACTGGAGCTATTTCGATCATCCACCGCTGGTGGGCTGGGTTCAGTGGCCGGGCGCGATGCTGGGCGGCAGTGATCTGCTCATGCGCATCGTGCCGATGGTCTGCTGGCTGCTCACCGCCTGGGGCGTGGTCCATCTGAACGGTCTGCTTTATTCGCACACTCCGAACGAGGCAGCGCTCAACAGGGCAGGGGAGCAAAGCCGCTTGAGCGCAGGGATGGACGGGGCGGCAAGGGCAAGGATGACAGGCGTGGCACTTGCCCTGCTGGTCTTGAGCCCGGTGCCGAATCTTCTGGGCATGGCGCTGGTCCCCGACAGCCTGCTCACGCCGCTCACCTGCGCGGCGATGATCCTGACCTGGCGCCTGTGCGATGCCGGCGAATCGCGCAGGCTCGGGCTGTGGCTCGCACTCGGCGCATGCCTCGGGCTGGCGGGGCTGGCCAAATACACCGCGGTGCTGCTGGCGCTTGGCTGCGCGCTGGCGCTGGTCCGTGCGCACGGCCTGCGGGTGCTGCTGCGCCCGGCGCTCTGGGGTGCGGTGCTGGTGGCCTTGCTGGCGGTTGTCCCGGTGCTTGCCTGGAACGCGGCGCACGACTGGATCTCGTTTCGCTATCAGCTCGGGCATGCGGCCGGATCGAGCCAATGGCGCGGCTATCGGGTGGCGGTCTATCTGGTGGTTCAGGTGCTCGGGTTCGGTGTGCTGATTCTGGCCGGTTTGCTGGCGGCGCGTCGGGATCTGCCCTCGACCCTTCGCCAGGCCGCGACCCGCATCTCGCCGCTCGGATTCGTCGCCTGCTTCGGGCTGCCACCGCTGCTGCTCTATACCGTTCTATCGGGCCGTGGCACGACCTTGCCGCACTGGTCGACACCGGCCTGGATCGCCCTGATTCCGGTGGCTGCAGCCGGCGTGCTCAGACTCTGGCAAGGCCGTCGCTTGCTGGTCAAGGCGCTGTTCGGTCTGCAGACCGTGATCTGTGTGGCGATGATCGTGCTGCTGCTGGCGGGCGGTGTCGGGCGCGAAACCGAGCCACAGGCAAGCAGCCTGCCGGGTCAGATGCGCGATCGCGCGCCAGTCAATCCGGTGGCCGACCTTTACGGCTGGGAGGCCGCAGCGCAGCGTGCGAAGGCGCTCGCGCAGTCAAACCGCATCGGCACGCTTGCCGTGATGAACTGGTCGCTGGGCAGCCGGATCGCCTGGTATGCCAGGCCGTCGCCGGTGAAGGTCATCAATCGCCATCGCGATCAGTTCGATCTCTGGTTTGGCACAATGACGCCTGGCGAGTCGGTGCTGCTGATCGACTGGTCGCTGATGACCTTTGCGCCACCGGTTGGCCCCGACCGATTCGAGCAATGCGATTTGCTCGAGCAGATGCCGGTGCGACATGCCGGTCGCCAGATTGCGCACTTCAATTTTCTCCTTTGCCGTCACTGGCAGGCGGCGGCCGAGCCGCTGCCGGGACGCTGAAATGATGAGTGATCAGACCGCCGTGCAGCGATGGAGCGGCAGGCACTGGCTGGCCTGGCTGGGCTGGCCGCTGCTGGTTGCGCTGCTGATCTGGGCGATTTCGCCGGCGCAGCAAGTCGCGCTTTTTACCGCGATCAACCTTCAGGCGAGAGTCTTGCCCGACTGGTTCTGGTCGACCCTCACGCTTTTCGGCGATACAGCGGTGCTGCTGGTTGGCTTGTCGCCCCTCCTGCTGTGGCGCCGCCAGGCGCTGGTGGCCGCGATCGCGGCGATTCCGGCGGGAGGTCTGATGTCGGTCACTGCCAAGCGACTGGCCGATGCGCCAAGGCCGGCCGCAGTCCTCGATATTGCGCAATTCCATCTGATCGGTCCGACGCTCAACCTGCACAGCTTTCCGTCGGGTCACACCATTACCGCCTTTGCGGCTGCCAGCGCTGTGATGGCGGTGATCCTGCCCGGCAATAAACCGATCCGCATGGCATTGCTGGCTGCAGCGATCATCGTCCTGGCCGCGGCGGTCGGGCTGTCGCGGGTCGCGGTTGGCGCACATTGGCCGGCCGATGTCCTGGCGGGGGCACTGTTCGGCTGGTTGGCCGGTCTGAGTGGTGCGTGGTTCACACGCCGATTTCCAGTGCTCTGGCAATCGCAGCGTCTGGCAACCGGTCTGGCGGTGCTTCTTTTTGCGATCGGGGTCTGGGTGCTGCTCAGGCGGGTCGACTATCCGCTCGGGGTGGCGGCGGTCTGGCTGGTGTCCTCGAGTTGCGCCATCACGATGATCGCGCTGGCACACCGCCGGATATCCGACTCGTCAGCCTGAGCTCGGCCGCACCGCGTCAGTCGATGTCACGTCATTTGGTACCCAGCAGCCTGGCAAGCGCCGGCCAGACGTTGTCGAGCATCAGCGGCTGCGCCTGTTCGGTCGGATGAATGCGATCGGCTTGAAAAAGCTCGATCCGATCGCCGATGCCGGCAAGGAAGAAGGGCACCAGCGCCACTTTTTCAGCCTCTGACACCCGCTTGTAGGTCGAGGCAAACTGCTCGCTGTAGGCGCGCCCATAGTTGGGAGGCATCATCATGCCCAGCAGCAGTGGCTGCGCGCCGGCCTTTTTTGCGGCCTTGACCATGGCGCGCAGATTGTCTTCGGTGCTTGCCAAGGCAAGCCCACGCAGCGCGTCATTGCCGCCCAGTTCGATCACGACCACCGCCGGCTGATGGCGTTCGAGCAGTTGCGCCAGCCGCGTCTGACCGCCTGCAGTGGTCTCGCCGCTGATACTGGCGTTGACCACCTCATAGGGCAGGCGTTTTTCCGCCAGTCGCTTGCTCAACAGTGCGACCCATCCCGATCCCCTGGACAAGCCGTATTCGGCCGACAGGCTGTCGCCCAGCACCAGCAGCTTGCGTGGGCCAGGGTTGGCAAGGGCGGGGCGGTGTCGGCCGGCAGTCGTTGCGCCGCCGATCAGGGCTGCCAGCAGGCCGAGCAGTCGGCGGCGAGGCTGATCGGCCGATGACCGACCACCGGAAGGATTGAAACGAGAGCGGGCTACACTTCGCGCCATGACTGCAATCACCGTTCAGAACCTCAGCAAGAAAGTGCCGGACGCCGGCGGATGGTTGACGATACTCGACGATGTGAGTTTCAGCGTCGAGTCGGGCGATACCGTTGCCATTGTCGGCGCGTCCGGCTCGGGTAAGTCAACCCTGCTTGGACTGCTCGCCGGTCTTGATCTGCCTTCCTCAGGCAAGGTCATTGCTTCCGATCAGGATCTTTTTGCGCTCGACGAAGACGCGCGCGCCGCATGGCGTGCCTCGCATGTCGGTTTCGTCTTTCAGGCGTTTCAGTTGCTCCCGCAGATGACTGCGCTCGAAAATGTGATGCTGCCTCTCGAGCTCGCCGGGGCTGCAGATGCCGCAGCCCGCAGCCGGCATCTGCTTGAGCGCGTCGGGCTGGCTGATCGGGTGGGTCACTATCCGCGCACCCTGTCGGGCGGCGAGCAGCAGCGGGTGGCGCTGGCGCGCGCCTTCGTGTCGAAACCGGCACTGCTCTTTGCCGATGAACCCACCGGCAGCCTTGACCATGTAACCGGCGAGCGCATCATCGATCTGCTCTTTGAACTCAATCGCGAATCGGGCGCGACCCTGATCCTGGTGACCCACGATCCGGCGCTTGCCGCTCGCTGCGGCCGCACGCTGAAGCTCAGGAGCGGCCAGCTGCAAGCCGATTGAGACCGACCCGGATGGCCTGCACAAGTTGAGCTGCCGGCAGACCGATCGATGCCGACCATTCGGGCTGAGCGGCAAGCGAGTCGCCGGCGTCGCCGTGAATCCACACGCCGAGTCGGGTGAGCTCGGCGGACAGGCTGGCGTGCGAATCCGCCTCCTTCAGACCTTGCGACACGCTTGATGCCACCAGGCCGGCGATCGTGCCGGCAAGCACATCGCCTGTGCCGGCAACTGCGAGAATCGGGCCGCCGCTGCGATTGATCGACCAGCCGCCATCCGGGCCTGCGACGACGCTTCCGGCACCCTTGATCACGACGATGCTGCCGGTCAGCGCAGCGAGTTTCACGGCGGCGCCCCGGCGATCCTGCTGAATCTCGGCGGTCGTGATACCGAGCAGGCGGGCCGCTTCCAGCGGATGAGGCGTGAGCACGCTCGTCAGACCAGCCACCGCGCGCGCCTGCAACAGGCTCAGCAGGGCCGGATCGCCGGCCACGATGTTCAGGCCATCCGCATCCAGGACCAGCGCCGCCCGATGAGCCAGGGCATGCATCAGCTTGCGCTGCGCCTGCGCATCGGTGCCGAGCCCGCAACCGGCCACAATCACGGTGGCGGCGCCCAGCGCCTGCTGCGCATCGGGCTCATCAAGCCGCAGGGCGCGGGTCATCAGTTCAGGATGGCCTGCGCGGTCGGCGAGACCGTCCTGCGAGCCGAGATAGATCCGCCCGGCGCCGCTTGCCTGGGCGCCGAGCGCCGCCAGCAAGGCCGCGCCGGCCATCTGCGCCTGGCCGACCATCACCAGGACGTCGCCGAATCGCCCTTTGTGGGCGTCGCGGCTGCGACTCGGTGCCAATACGCTCGCCGCGGCGCGATCGATCAGCCGTCCTTGCTCGACGCTGCGCGTGTCCTTGCGCGATGAGGCCGGCAATTCAAGATCGGCCACGATCACCTGTCCGGCAAGCATGCAGCCGTCACCGGTATGCAGACCCGGCTTGTCGGCGATCATGGTCACCGTGACATCGGCCCTGATCGCAAACGACCCCGGCGGACCGACGATGCACCCCCGATCGGCATCCAGTCCACTTGGGACATCCACCGCGACGACCCATGCCCGCGCCCGAGCAAGCTGCTGCGCGATCAGACTTGCTGCCGGTGGCAGCGCCCGCGACAGGCCGATCCCGAACAGGCCATCAATCACCAGCGGTCGATCGATCAGCAGCGAGGGCAACTCGCCCGCAGCCGACATTGAGCGACCCTGGTCTCGCCAGGCTCGCCAGATGCGGCGGGCGTCGTCGGCGGTCGGCTCATCCGGCAGCAAGGTGATCGCAGCGACCCGCCAGCCGCGATCGGCCAGCCGCATCGCCGCGAGCAGGGCATCACCGCCGTTGTTGCCCGGACCGCAAATCGCCAGCACCGGCGTGCCGGCAGGCAAGCGGCGCAGCTGCCTTGCGCAGACATCGGCCAGCGCCGCGGCTGCACGAGCCATCAGCGTCCCTTCCGGAAGGGCGCTCAGACTTCTCCCCTCGATCTGACGAATTCCGGTGCTCAGCAGCAGGGGATGGTCGCGACGCTCAATCGTGGTGTCAGATGCCGGGTCGGTCATGAAATCTCCTGATTGGCGAACCTGATCGGCAAACCTCGATGAGTGCATCCGGTGTGCCGGCACGACGACAGCAGGCTCGGTTACCCGACACAGACCCTGCGCGATTGTCCTTTGTCATCTCGCAAGCCGCTCGATGGTCAGCCCGTCCAGATCGATTTCGGGGCGCAGGCCTGCAACCAGGTCGGCAACCACCTTGCCCGCGCCGCAGGCCATTGCCCAGCCGGTCGAGCCGTGACCCATGTTGATGAAGAGTCCACCGACCGGCGTGGCGCCGAGCAGCGCCGGGCCGTCCGGTGTCATCGGTCGCGCACCGACCCAGCAACTCGCACTTGCCCAGTCGGCAGCCGTCGGAAACCAGTCGCGACCGACCTTGACCAGGGTGCGCAGCGCGGCATCGCGCGGCACCAGCCTCGGACTGCCGATCTCGGCGGTACCGGCCAGCCTGATTTGCCCCGGCAGGGGCGTGATGGCCACCTTGTAGGCCTCGTCGATCATTGCCTGACGCGGCCCGAGCGCCGGGTCGGGCAGAGGCAAGCTTGTCGAATAGCCCTTGACCGGCCAGATCGGCAGTCGGATGCGGTGTTCGGCCAGTAGCGGCAGGCTGTCGACCGCACCGGCCACGACGACCGCATCAAATCGCTGCAGGAGGTGCTCGGCGCGTTCCGAGCGAGCCTGCCGTGCCGTGGCAGCCTGCGCTGGATCGCCCGGTGCTCGCTCGCCCGGTGCTCGTTCGATCTCCAGTGAAGTGGCCCGCCCGTCTTCGACCCGAATCCGTGTGACGGTATGACCGAACGCAAAGCGCACCCCCGCCTTGATTGCGGCATCGGCCAAGCCTTGTGCGAAGGCCGGGCAGCTCGCGGATTCGTCCTGCGGCAGGTGCAGGGCGCCCGCCAGCGGCGTGTGGACCGACAGGGCCGGTTCCATCTGCCGGCAGGCGGCGGCATCGAGCAATCGATGCGGCACACCGGCTTCCTGCAGCATTGCGATAGCAGGTGCTGCCATCGCCAGATCCTGCTGGCTGCGCATCAGCTGCAGATAGCCCTGGCGCATGCCATCGTCAATGTGAAGCGTTGCCCGAAGCGAATGCAGCTGATCGCGGCTGTAAAAAGCGAGTCGCTGCATGCGCGATTTGTTGAGCCGATAGCGTTCCAGCGTGCACTGCCCTAGCCAGGCGGCCAGCCAGCGTGCCAGTGCCGCACTGGCCACCGGCCGAAAGAGCACTGGCGCCTCGGCTGCAAACAGATAAGACAGCACTTTCCGAGGCATGCCGGGCGCCGCCCAGGGCATGACATAGGCAGGCGCCACGACGCCGGCATTGCCCCAGCTGGTCTCGCGCGCGACCGCGTCCCGCCGCTCGAAGACCGTGACTTCGAATCCGTGCTGACCGAGATACCAGGCGGTGCAGGTGCCGACGATGCCGCCACCGATCACCGCAACATGCCGTGTCATCGGCTCAGGTTTCCTTGCCCATCAGCCGATCGGGCAGCCAGGTGACGATTTCCGGGAAGACAGTGATGAGACCGATGCAGATCAGCAGCATCACGAAAAACGGGATCGCGGCCCGGGCAATCGTGTTGCTGTCCTTGCCGGTCATGTTCTGCAGGACGAAGAGGTTGAATCCCACCGGTGGTGTGACCTCGGCAATCTCGACCAGCAGCACGATGAAAATGCCGAACCACACCAGATCGAAGCCGGCCTTCTGGATCATCGGCAGCACCACCGCCGCGGTAAGCACGATCATCGAGATGCCGTCCAGCGCAGTGCCCAGCACCAGATAGATCAGCGACAGCATGCCGATCAGCGCAAAGGGCGACAGCTCAAGCGAGGCCACCCATTCGGCCAGCAGACGCGGCACGCCGGTGAAGGCCATGGTCTTGGTCAGAAAGGCGGCGCCTGCCAGGATGAACATGATCATGCACGACACCCGCGTTGCACCCATCAGGCTAGCCCTGAAGTTCTCCCAGGTCAGCGACCGGCTGCTTGCGGCGATCGCGAGGGATCCCAGCACGCCAAAGGCAGCGCACTCGGTGGCGGTGGCCCAGCCGGCCACCAGTACCCAGACGATGAAGATGATCAGCAGCGTGCACGGAATCAGATTGCCCGAGCGGCGCAGTTTTTCCTTCAGCCCCGGAATCGGATCGGCGGGCGGTACCCGGTCGGGGTGCCTGATTGACCACCAGGCGATATAGCCCGAAAAAAGCGCCATCAGGATCGCGCCCGGGATGAAGCCGGCCAGAAAGATCCGGATGATCGAGGCATCGGCGGCGACCGCATAAACCACCATCGTGATCGAGGGTGGGATCAGGATCCCGAGCGTGCCGGCGGTGGCCAGCGCGCCCAGCGCCAGCTGCTCGTCATAGCCGCGGCGCTTCAGTTCCGGCAGCGCCACCTTGGCGATCGTGGCGCATGTGGCCGCCGATGAGCCCGACACCGATCCGAAGATGCCGCAGCCGAGAATCGTGGTGTGCATCAGGCGCCCCGGCACCTTGCCAAGCCAGGGTGCCAGGCCCTCGAACATCTGCTCGGAGAGTTTTGTGCGAAACAGGATCTCGCCCATCCAGATGAAGAGCGGCAGCGCCGCCAGTTCCCAGGACGCGGATGAGCCCCACATTGCGACAAAAAGGTTCTCGCCCCAGCGGGCTGCCTGCATGTCGGTAAAAAGTGCCATGCCAACCCAGCCGACGATCGCCAGGGTCATCGCGATCCAGACCCCGCCTGCCAGGAGGAACAGCATCACGATCAGCAGAAAGAGGCCAACGCCGGAGACGCCGAGGGTCTCCATCTAGACGTCCTCGCTGAAGTCGCCGCGCGCGTGGCGCTCCTCGACCGCTCTGACATAGGTCGGGCGTGACCCACCAAAGACGATCACCCACTCATCGATCATTGCAATGAAGAGCAGCGCCGCACCCAGCAGAAAACTCAGCTGCGGAATCCACATCGGCACCACCAGCAGGCCGTTCGACATCTCGTTGTAGAGCCAGCCGTTGTAGAGATAGAGCGCCACCGACCACAGCAGGAAGCCGGTGAAAATCACCCCGATCGAGAGCGAGGCGAGTTCGAAGCCGCGGCGCAGGCGCGGCGGCATCTTCTCGAGAAAGAGTCCCACGCGAACGAAGTCACCGTGCTTGAAGGTGTGGGCCAGCCCCAGAAACGCCGCAGCTGCAGTCATCCACGACACCAGGTCATCGGTGCCGCCGGTGCGAAACCCGAGTTCGCGGGCCCCGGCGGCAATCAGCATCACCGCAAAGATCGAAAAGACGCACAATCCGGCCGCCGCGCCGGCCGCGTCATACAGAGCGTCCAGCGTGCGGCGGATCACTTGCGGTAGGCGTCGGTAATCGCCTTTCCTTCAGGGCCGGCCTTCTTGACCCAGTCCTCGAGCATGATGCCGCCGACCTGCTTGAAGTCGGCGGTCAGCTTGGGCGAGGGCGGCAGGATCTTCATGCCTTTTTCTGCCAGCGCCTTCTTGTAAAAATCATTCTTTTCTTCCGAGATTTTCCAGCCGCGCTTTTCGGCATCGGCTCCGGCTTTCATCACCGCGTCCTGGGTGGCCTTGTCGAGCGCCTCAAACGCCTTGCGATTGACCAGGACCGCATTCTTGGGCAGCCAGGCCTGGGTGTCGTACCAGTACTTCAGGTGCTCGTAGGTCTTGGTGTCAAAGCCGGTCGATCCGGACGACATATAGGCCTCGACCACGCCGGTGGCCAGCGCCTGCGACAGTTCGGCCGCCTGCACCGTCACCGGCTGCGCGCCGATCAGATCGGCAATCTTGGCGGTCGAGGGGCTGTAGGCGCGCCATTTGATCTTGCGCATATCGGCCACCGAGCTGACTTCCTTCTTGGTATAGAGCCCCTGCGGTGGCCAGGCCACTGCGTAAAGCATCATCATTCCCTGTTCAGCAAGTTTCTTGTCGAGCGCCGGTTTTTGCGCCTGATAGAGCTTGAAGGCCTCCTTGTAGCTGGTGGCCAGGAAGGGAATGCCATCGAGGCCATAGACCGGCCATTCGTTTTCAAAGTTGACCAGCAACACTTCGCCGAGCTGCGCCTGACCCGACTGCACCGCCCGTTTGATCTCGGGCGCCTTGAAGAGCGAGGCATTGGCATGAACCGTGATCTTGAGCTTGCCGCCGCTCGCCTTGTCGACATCGTTGGCGAACTGCACCAGGTTTTCGGTGTGGAAATTGCCTGCGGCATAGGCTGCCGGCAGATCCCATTTGGTCTGCGCCGAGACAGACGACGCCGCCATCGAAAGGGCCGTGACGATCAGAGGGACGAGCTTCATTCGGATCTCCATGTTCCAGAAGGTAACTGGGCAGCTTAGGCGGTTTGCAGGTCGTGCGTCAATGGCGGCGGTGGGGCGTGCAGCCCGGGTACCGAATCGGCCTGCGCCCGATCGCGCAGTGCAGGCAACACCAGGTCGGTCGGTGGCTTGTGATCGATACTCCGGTTGCTAAAGTGCGCGATCCGGTTGCGAGAGCCTTTCCCATGTCCGAGCAGCAGTCCCCTTCGTCCCCGCCGCGGGACGCTCATCACGCAAACAGTCTCGACTCGTCGCCGCCGCGCCGCTGGCAGTTCTGGATCGATCGCGGCGGCACCTTCACCGATGTGGTTGGCCGGCGTCCTGATGGTTCGCTGATCAGCGCCAAATTGCTGTCCGAGAATCCAGAGCAATATGCCGATGCCGCCATTGCCGGCATCCGTCGGCTGCTCGGCGTGGCGCCGGGTGATCCCATGCCCGCCGACCAGATCGAAGCGGTCAAGATGGGCACCACAGTGGCAACCAATGCATTGCTCGAGCGCAAGGGTGAGCCGCTGCTGCTGATGGTCACCCGTGGCTTCGCTGATGCGCCGCGCATCGGCTATCAGGCTCGACCGCGTCTCTTCGACCGCCACATCGTGCTGCCCGAGCTGCTGCATCGGGAAGTCGTCGAAGTCGACGAGCGGATGGCGGCCGATGGCAGTCTGGTGCGCCCGCTCGATGAATCGAATGCGCGCCTCGCGCTGCAGTCGGCCTTCGATCGGGGCTTGCGGGCGGTGGCGATCGTGCTGATGCACGCCTATCGCTATCCGGCCCATGAAGCCCGCCTGGCTGAGATCGCCCGCGGCATCGGCTATACCCAGATCTCGGTCTCGCATCGGGCTTCGCCGCTGATCCGGTTCGTGGCGCGAGCCGACACCACCGTGGTCGATGCCTATCTGTCGCCGGTGCTGCGCCGTTATGTCGATCGGATTGCGGCTGGCTTGCCGGGGGTCCGGCTCCAGTTCATGCAGTCCAATGGCGGACTGACTGATGCCCAGGCCTTCCAGGGCAAGGACTCGATCCTCTCAGGGCCGGCGGGCGGCATCGTCGGCATGGCCCGTGTCAGTCAGGCGGCCGGCTTCGACCGGGTGATCGGCTTTGACATGGGCGGCACCTCCACCGATGTCTCGCACTTTGCCGGGGAGTTCGAGCGGGTCTTCGACACCCAGGTGGCCGGTGTGCGGCTGCGTGCGCCGATGATGAGCATTCATACGGTGGCCGCCGGCGGCGGCTCGATCCTGCACTTCGATGGCGCCCGATTCCGGGTGGGGCCGGATTCGGCCGGCGCCAGTCCGGGCCCTGCCTGCTATCGCCGGGGCGGACCGCTCACCGTGACCGATGCCAATGTCATGCTCGGCAAGATTCAGCCCGATTTCTTTCCGAAGGTTTTCGGCCCGCAGGGCGATGCGCCGCTCGATCGCGAAGTGGTGCGCGAGCGCTTTGCGCAGCTTGCACAGACCATCGCTCAGGCGACCGGCCGCCAGCTGAGCCCTGAACAGGTTGCCCAGGGCTTTGTCGATATCGCCAACGCGAACATGGCCGATGCCATCAAGAAGATCTCGGTGCAGCGCGGCTATGACGTGACCAGTTATGCCCTGACGGTGTTTGGCGGCGCAGGCGGCCAGCATGCCTGTGCAGTCGCCGATGCGCTCGCGATGTCGACCGTGATGGCCCACCCGCTTGCCGGTGTGCTGTCGGCCTATGGCATGGGGTTGGCCGAACCGGCGTCGCTGCGTGAGCGCTCGATCGAGCGGCGCCTCGACGATCAGGCGCTTGCCGAGGCCATCGAGCAGCTCGATGCCCTCGATCGCCAGGCCCGAGACGATCTGGTCGCGCAGGGCGAACCGGCGGACAGCCTGCGGGTCGAGCGTCGGGTGCACATCAAGTACCAGGGCACCGATACCGCGGTCACTGTGCCGCTCGGTGCGATCGATGAGATGGTCAGTCGTTTTGAGGCCGGCTATCGCCAGCGATTTGCCTTTCTGCTCACCGGGCGTGCGCTTGCGATCGAGTCGGTCAGCGTTGAGGCGATCTCGCCGCGGGCGGCCGACGATGCGCCGGCTGTCAGAGTCGAGTCCGGTGTCGGGGCAACAGGGCAATCCGACGCAATTACGGCGCCCGCACCGGGCGCAATCGTGTCGCCAGTCGTGTCGCCAGTCGTGTCGCCAGTCGTGTCGCCAGTCGTGTCGCTCTACTCTGCTGGCGACTGGCGCGACGCACCACTTTTTGATCGCGAGTCGCTGTCGGTCGGCGCGGTCATCAACGGCCCGGCGATCGTGAGCGATGCCACCGCGACCACGATCATCGAGATCGGCTGGCGCGCCACCATGAGTCCGCGAGGCGATCTGATCCTGCGCCGCGTGGCGCCCCGTGCAACCCTGCATGCGATCGGCACCGACGCTGATCCGGTAATGCTCGAGATCTTCAGCAATCTCTTCATGTCGATCGCCGAGCAGATGGGCTATCGCCTGCAGAACACCGCCCATTCGGTGAACATCAAGGAGCGGCTCGATTTTTCCTGCGCGGTCTTCGATGCCGGCGGCGCCCTGATCGCCAATGCGCCACACATGCCGGTTCATCTGGGCTCGATGGGTGCGAGCGTGCAGGCGGTGATTTCGGATAATGCCGGGGAAATCGCGCCAGGCGATGTGTTCGTGCTCAATGATCCCTATCGCGGCGGCACGCATCTGCCCGATGTCACCGTCATCACGCCGGTCTTCGACAAGGCGTCGCGCGAGTTGCTGTTCTGGGTCGGGTCACGCGGCCACCATGCCGACATCGGCGGTCTTACCCCGGGGTCGATGCCACCCGACAGCCGTCACATCGATGACGAAGGCGTGCTGCTGACCAATGTCAGGCTGGTGTCTGGCGGAGTGCTGCGCGAGCGCGAATTTCGTGCGCTGCTTACCGGGGCGGTCCATCCGGCACGCAATCCCGACCAGAACATGGCCGATCTGCAGGCGCAGGTCGCGGCCAACGAGAAGGGGCGCGAAGAACTGCTGCGCATGGTCGAACACTTCAGCCTGCCGGTCGTGCAGGCCTATATGCGCCATGTTCAGGAAAATGCCGCCGAATCGGTGCGGCGGGTGATCGGTGCCCTGCATGACGGCCACTTCGCGCTGCCCTTCGACAATGGCGCGGTCATCCGTGTGGCCATCACGGTGGACCATCAGGCGCGACGTGCCCGCATCGATTTCACCGGCACGTCCTTGCAGCAGCCGAACAATTTTAATGCACCGATGGCGGTGACCACGGCGGCGGTGCTTTATGTGTTTCGCACCCTGGTCGACGACGACATTCCGATGAATGCCGGCTGCCTCGCGCCACTCGACATCATCGTGCCGGCCGGCTGCATGCTCAATCCGCATCATCCCGGGGCAGTCGTGGCTGGCAATGTCGAAACCTCAATGGCGATCACCAATGCCCTTTATGGCGCGCTCGGCATCATGGCGTCGGGGCCCAACACCATGAGCAATTTCACTTTCGGCAATCAGCGCTACCAGTACTACGAGACGATCTCGGGTGGCTCGGGCGCCGGGGGACGCTTCGATGCGCAGGGCCATCTCACCGGCGGCTTCGACGGGACGGCGGTGGTCCAGACGCATATGACCAATTCGCGCCTGACCGATCCGGAAGTGCTAGAGCTGCGCTTTCCAGTACGCCTTGAGGGCTATGCCATTCGGCGTCATTCGGGCGGGGCAGGGCGCTGGCACGGCGGCGATGGTGGCGTTCGCACCATCCGTTTTCTCGAGCCGATGACCGCTTCAATGCTTGGCAACAGCCGGGTGGTGCCGCCCTTCGGTGCGGCCGGCGGCGGCAGCGGGGCGGTGGCCAGCAATTACGTCTTGCGTGCCGACGGGCGCATTGAGCCGATCGGGCATATCGGCAGCGCCGAACTCGCCGCCGGCGACTGTTTTGTCATCGAGACGCCGGGTGGGGGCGGTTTCGGGGCGCCATGAGCACCGAACAATCGTGAAATCGGTCCAATGAGGTCGGGCGAACTTGCATGAGGCCAGTGGACGGAGGAGAGCCGGCGCAGGCCCCCGTTATACTTGCGGTTCTCCTCCTAGCCCCTTCGCCAAATGCCCGAAGCACTTGTATTGCGGGGCGGCGCTGCCCTCTCCGAATTCCGTCGAAGCCGCCTGCTGCAGGCGCTGCAGTCGGTTGACGAGGCTGTCGCCGATGTCCAGGCCACCTGGCTGCATGTCGTGCTGTCGGCACAGCCACTGTCGTCCGACACGCGCTCGCGGGTGGCCGCGCTGCTCGACGATGGCCTGACGGTCGTCGCCGAACCGGCGGGCGCATCGGTGCTGTGGGTCATGCCACGCCTCGGAACCGTCAGCCCCTGGTCGAGCAAGGCCACCGAAATCGCCCGCTTGTGCGGGCTCGATCAGGTCAGCCGCATCGAGCGGGGTGTGTCCTATGCGCTGACGCTTCGCAGGGGTCTGGGCGGCCTGCTCGCCGGACTGTTCGGCGTTCGCTCTGCCGGCGATGAGTTCAGCGCTGCGCAACGCGATGCGCTGGCAGCACTCCTTCACGACCGCATGACCGAATCGGTGGTCGCGCCGGCCGAGCACTCTGGCGACATCGCGTCGCTCTTTGCCGACCTGCCGGGCAAGCCGCTGCAGACCGTACCGGTCGGTGCCCAGGGTCGTGCTGCGCTCGACCAGGCCAATGCCGCGATGGGTCTGGCGCTGTCGTCCGACGAAATCGATTATCTGCTCGAGGCGTTTACCGCAGCCGGTCGCGATCCGACCGATGTCGAGCTGATGATGTTCTCGCAGGCCAACTCCGAACACTGCCGCCACAAGATCTTCAATGCCACCTGGACCCTCGACGGCAAGGCGCAAGACACCTCGCTGTTCGGCATGATCCGCGCGACCCATGCCGCCAATCCGCAGGGCACGGTGGTGGCCTATTCCGACAACGCCGCGGTCATCGAAGGCGGACCATCGCAGCGCTTCTTTGCGATCCAGAAGGGTCAGAATGCCCGCTATGTCTGGGAGCCGACGCTGGTCCACAGCGTCCTCAAAGTCGAGACCCACAATCATCCGACCGCGATCTCGCCGTTTCCCGGGGCAGCCACCGGCTCGGGCGGCGAGATCCGCGACGAGGGTGCCACCGGCCGCGCCTCACGGCCGCGATTCGGCCTGACCGGTTTTTCGGTGTCCGACCTGCGCATTCCGGGCTTCGAGCAGCCCTGGGAGACCGCCCAGGATGTGACCGCACCGATCGATGGTCGCCCCGCCACGACCGATTTTCTGGCCGGCCCGCAGCGCATCGCCTCGCCGCTGTCGATCATGATCGACGGCCCGCTGGGCGGCGCTGCCTTCAACAACGAGTTTGGCCGCCCCAACCTGGTCGGCTATTTCCGCACCTACCAGCAACAGATCGGCCATGTGGTGCGTGGCTATCACAAGCCGATCATGATCGCCGGCGGCGTGGGCGATATTGATGCAATCCATGTCGGCAAACACGATCTGCCGCCGGGTTCGCTGCTGATCCAGTTGGGCGGCCCGGGCATGCGCATCGGCCTGGGTGGCGGTGCGGCCTCGAGCATGGGCTCGGGCAGCAACACCGCCGAGCTCGATTTCGATTCGGTCCAGCGTGGCAATGCCGAAATGCAGCGTCGTGCCCAGGAGGTCCTCAATGCCTGCCGCGCGATGGGCGAAGACAATCCGATTTTGTCGATCCACGATGTGGGAGCCGGCGGGCTGTCCAATGCGCTGCCCGAACTGGTCGACGGTGCCAATCGGGGCGCGGTCTTCGAAATCGACACGATTCCCCTGCAGGCCAGCGGCCTGTCGCCGGCCGAAATCTGGTGCAACGAGTCGCAGGAGCGTTATGTCCTCTCGATTGCGCCCGACTCGCTTGCCACCTTCGACTTCCTGTGTCGTCGTGAACGAAGCCCTTATGCGGTGGTCGGCACGGTCAGCGACGATCGCAATCTTGTGCTGAAAGCCGCCGATGGCAGCCGGCCGGTCGACATGCCGCTCGATGTGCTGCTGGGCAAACCGCCGCGCATGCATCGCGATGGCCAAAGCCGCCAGCGGGCATTGCCTGCGGTCGATGCCTCAGGACTCGAACTGGGCCAGATCGCGCTGAGCGTGCTGCGCCTGCCCGCGGTGGCTTCCAAGTCTTTCCTGATCACCATCGGCGATCGCACCGTCGGCGGTCTGAGTGCCCGCGATCAGATGGTCGGACCTTGGCAGGTCCCGGTCGCCGATTGCGCGATCGGTCTCACCGACCACAAGGGCGTCACAGGCGATGCCCTGTCGATGGGCGAGCGCACGCCGCTGGCGGTCATCGACGCGGCGGCTTCGGCCCGGATGGCGATCGCGGAGTCGGTCACCAACCTCATGGGTGCACCGATCGCCGCCATCAACACGATCAAGCTCTCGGCCAACTGGATGGCCGCCTGCGGCACGCCCGACGACGATGCCGACCTCTTTCACGCGGTGAAGGCAGCGAGCGAGCTGGCGATTGCGCTCGGCATCGCCATCCCGGTCGGCAAGGATTCGCTGTCGATGCGCACCCGGTGGCAGGATGCCGATGGCAGTGCCTGCGAAGTCGCGTCTCCCACTTCCCTGATCGTGACGGCTTGCGCGCCGGTCACCGATGTCCGTCGCGCGCTCACGCCCCAGCTGCGCACCGATCTTGGCGACACCACCCTCATCCTCATCGACCTTGGCGAGGCGCGCAATCGTCTCGGCGGATCGGCGCTGGCGCAGGTCACCCAGCAGATCGGCGATGCGGTGCCCGATATCGCCAATCCGGCGCTGTTGTCGGCCTGCTTTGCGGCTGTGCAGGCGCTCAATGCCGCAGGCGAGCTGCTCGCCATCCATGACCGTTCCGACGGCGGCCTGTTTGCCACGGTCTGCGAGATGGCTTTTGCGGGTCATTGCGGCATCACGCTCAATCTCGACATGCTGACCATCGACCCCCATTCATCCGACTGGGGCGACTTCAAAATCCGGCCTGAGCAGGTGGCAGTGCAGCGCAACGAGCTGACCATGAAGGCGCTCTTTGCCGAAGAAGCAGGAGTCGTGATCCAGGTGCGCCAGTCGGCGCGCGACCGTGTCCTCGGCATCCTGCGTGAAGCCGGCCTGTCGCGGGTCTCGAACGTCATCGGCAAGCCCAACGACCGCGATGTCATCGAGATCTGGCGCGATGCCAAGAAGATCTGGAGCGAGCCGCGCGCGGTGCTGCATGCCGCCTGGAGCGAGACCTCCTTCCGGATCGCCGCATTGCGTGATGACCCAGTCTGCGCCCGCGAGGAGTTCGACAGCAATGGCGCTGGCGCCCAGCCGCCGCTGGCGGTGTCTCTCAGTTTCGATCCGACCATCAATATCGCCGCCCCCTTCATTGGCATCGGAGCTCGACCCAGGGTCGCCGTGCTGCGAGAGCAGGGCGTCAATAGCCAGGTCGAGATGGCGGCTGCCTTCGATCTGGCAGGGTTCGATGCCTACGATGTCCACATGACTGACCTGATCGACGGGCGTCACCGCCTTCGGGACTTCGCTGGCCTGGTGGCCTGCGGCGGCTTTTCTTACGGCGATGTCCTTGGCGGTGGTACCGGCTGGGCACGGACCATCCTCTTCAACGCCAGCCTTGCCACCCAGTTCGTCGAGTTTTTTCAGCGCCCCGACACCTTCACGCTCGGCGTGTGCAATGGCTGCCAGATGCTTTCGCAGCTCAAGGCGATCATCCCCGGCGCCGAGCACTGGCCGCGCTTTCGCACCAATCGCTCGGCCCGATTCGAGGCGCGTTTCGGTATGGTCGAGGTGATCGATTCACCTTCGCTCTTTCTCGCAGGCATGGCCGGATCACGGCTGCCGATCGCGATTGCGCATGGCGAAGGGCGGGCCGAGCATGCCCGCGCAGACGATGCAGCAAGGGCGCTGGCGGTGCTGCGTCATGTCAATGGCGACGGCTCGCCTGCCGACACTTATCCTGCCAACCCGAACGGCTCGCCGGGCGGACTCGCAGGCTATACCAGCGTCGATGGCCGGGCGACGATTCTGATGCCGCATCCGGAGCGGGTCTTCCGGATGGTCCAGTGGTCATGGCGACCGGACGAGTCGGTCAGCGGTTCGCCCAGCGTGTCGGGTATGGACGGCGAGTCGCCCTGGATGCGCCTGTTCCGTAATGCGAGGGTGCAACTCGGATGATCCCGGCACCGGAGTTGTGGGTCCGCTTCGCGCCTGCTCAGTGCCCTGACATCCGGTTACATTCCTTGCAGTTTTTCCTCGCCACATGGCCAGACGCGCGATTAGATTGAAGGCTCCTGCACTTTTTCAGGTCTGACGTCCATGAAATCGCGACTTTTCTGCGCATTGGGTTTGGTTGGTTCGCTTGCCGCTGTGCCGGCTGCTCAGGCCTTCGACGGCAGCGCGGTAGCCGGTGCGGTGATCGGCGCGGGAGCGGGCGCCATGATGGGCCAGGCTTTTGGCGGCGGATCGGGTGCCATCGTGGGCGGCATGGTTGGTGCTGCAGCAGGCACCGCGATCGTAACGGCCAACACAAGGGTCTATTCGTCCCAGCCTGTCTATTACCCGCCGCCGGCTTATCCCGCCCATCCGGTCTATGCACCGCAACCCGCCTACGTTCATCCACAGGCCTATGTGCAAGCTCAGGGCTATGTTCAGCCTCATGGCTATGCACAGCCGCAGGTCTATGTGTCGGTGCCGGCGTATGGCGCGCGTCCCTACTACCCGCCGGTCTATCAGCAGCCGGTCGTGGTTTACCGTCCTGGACATAGCTACGGCTACCAGCCCGGCTATGGTCATGGTTACGGTCATGGCTACGGCCATCATCACCGCGGCGGCTGGCGCTGACTGATCACCGACCCGGCGACAGTGTTCTCATTGGTCGGCGTTGGCGCAAACGTCAGGCCGAAGGAATGAAGTCCGGGTCGTTCTGGTGTTTACGTTCGAATTTCAGAAAATCGTAGTACCCGCATTTGCTGCCATTCGGGTAGCTGCGACAGACCTTGGGTCGAGCTTCGTACACCGTGCAACGTCGCTCGGTCGTATCAAAAAAGCGGCAGATCGAGCCGTAGATTTCATCTTTCCTGTGCTTGAGGATGCGCTCTCCCGGCTCGTACCAGCGGGTGAAGCGCTTTTCGGCCTGTGCAGTCTCGAGACCGAAATGCCGCGCCAGTCGTGCCAGATCTGCGTCCTTGACCTCAATGCGCGGATAGCTGCAGCAATAGCCGGGGCACTTCGAACAGTCGTAGCGAACGATTGGGATAGTTTTCGTCGTCATGGCAATGAGGGTGGGTTACGCAGGCTCGAATCAGTCTTCTTCAGCCGATCGGGATGGCAAGCAGCCAGATGATGCACGATACCGACGCCGCCGCCACGAAGGTACCCAGCACGATGGCCGCGCCCATGGCCTGAGTATCCACGCCATATCGCTGGGACAGAATGAAAGCATTGCTGGCGGTCGGCAAACCTGCCGCCAGGATTCCGACGGCGGCCATTCCTGGGTCGACCCGGAACAGCAGCATGGCGAGCGCCATCAGCGCCGGATGGACCAGCAATTTGATGGCGATCAGACCGCTCACCGTTCGATCGATGACTGCCTTGCGTGAGCCAAGCGACGCGCCGATGGCAAAGAGCGCGCAGGGACCGGCCGCCGACCCCAGCAGCTTCACGAAGGTGTCGGCCGAGGGCGGCAGCTTCCACCCGGTCGATGAAAAGAGAAGGCCCGCGGCAATGCCGAGTATCAGCGGCGTCTTCAGCAGACCAATGATCGATTTGCGGATTCGGGCAGTGCGGGAGGTCACGGCTTGATCGCTGCTTCTCGCGAACTCGAACAGCACGATCGACATGACGATCACGACGAAGATGTCGACGATCAGGGCCATCGCAATGCCAGGCAGTCGCCGGGGATCGCCGAGCTGCGCAATCAGCGGCAGCCCGAGATAGCCGATGTTGCCGTGCGTGGCCGCAAAGGCCAGTCCGATGTTCTGGGTGCGGTCGGGCGAATCAAGCCTGGCGATCGCCTGAGTGCCAAAGAAGATGATCAGCCCGGTGACCAGATAGGCGGCCACGAACCGGATATCGAAGAACTCGGAAAGCGGGTAGGCCGACACTGCCCGAAACAGCATCGGCGGCAGGGCAAACATGAAAACAAAGGTATTGATGCCGTCGATGCCCTCGGCGCTCAGCAGATGACGGCGCGCAGCGATCCAGCCGCAAAAAACCAGCGCGAAAACCGGGATGGTGACTTCGAGAACTGTAGGCATGGCGGGCGGTCAGGACCCGGCACGATACGGACAGTGGCCGCAGTCGGTCAAACGATATTCCGGTCGCGACGCAGGTTTCGCCGGATGAATCGACCCGGATCGAGTGCCTGAGCGAGGCTTTGCTGCAGCGGCGCCGGCGCTGCATCAAGGCGTGCGGCGATCAGGTCGGCAGCCAGTACCGACCAGAGCAGCCCGCGGCCGCCAAAGCCTGCCGCGACCCACAGGCCTTGCATGGCAGGCAGTGGCATCCGGTCGTGTCGGATCAGGCTGTTGCGCTGCTGCACGATTTGAGCGACGTCCGGAACCGGGCCGGCGAGCGGCAGATGATCGCGGGTCGATAAACGCACCCCGGCCGGATGAAAGCGCATCGACAGTGGTGTGACCGGGGTCTGAAGCGACTCGCGGAACCGATGCCAGATGGTCGTCGCCCCACTGGCCTGCCCGGCTTGGTCAGCCAGCGGATCGGCCGGGTCGGCAGGCCCGAGCAGCAGGTTCTGGCCATCAATCGGAATCGCGTGACCGTTGCCACCGACCACGCATGAGGGCATTGCGCCGTGCGGGAGGGTGACGCACAGGCTGCGCCCGGGTCGTTGCTGAAGGCAGGCTGCATCGAAGGCATCGGCAAGCGTAAAGACCGATGCGGATCGATCGCCGCAAATCGACAGGCCACCGGTTTGCGCACCGACCGCGATCACAACCTGCTCGGCTTGCGCCAGACAGTGTCCGTCAGGGTCGAGTGCCTGCCATCGGCCATCCTTGCGTTCGAGTCGGCTCACGCGGGTCTGATAACGCGTCTGAATGCCATTGATTGCCCATCCGGCTGCCAGGACTGCCGGATCGGCATGACCGGCACCAGGTATCCAGATACCGCCCGAGCGCAAGCCGATTGCAGCGCGGGCGCTGGCCTGGGCGACGTCAACCGGCTCGGCCCAGTCGGCCGGGATGCCGTCGCAGGCGGACTCGGCCTCATCGGGTGTGCACAGCTGCAGTCTTCCGGACCAACTGACGGCACCAACGTCGTAGTGACTCCGACTCAACTGGAGCGCGGCTCGTGTGAGTTGAGAAAACGGCGCGTCATCCGGGGTGATCGAAGGATGGTGAGCGAGCGAGGCTTGACCCGATGCGCCGTCGAGGGCGTGATCGCCCTGATCGAGGCGCTCGACCGACCAGCCGCGGCGTGCCAGAGCGAAGGCCGTCGCGCATCCCGCCAGGCCGCTGCCGATAACCAGTGCGTGGCGATCATTCTGTGGCGCCGGTTGGGCAAACGAGCGACCGTGGCGACGGTCAAGGCGAAAGGCCACCCGTCCGCCGGCATCGATCAATTCCGGTTGCATGCCGGCATCTGCCAGACTTGCCAGGATCGATCCGGGTATCTCGGTCGAGCGATCGATCCCGGCCAGTGCGGCTCGCCGATCCGGTGCCAGCCGGGCTAGCGCTGCCCGCAGCATCGGTGAGGTCAGATGATCCTGAGCGCCCTCGGCATAGGGCAGATAGAGCGAATCGATACGCGGTACCAGCCCCGGCAGCAAAGCCGCCGGCGGCCCCGCGGCCAGGGTCAGCTGAATCCGGGCGCTGGCCAACTCGATACGACTGACGCCCTTGAGCGCGATGGGCCACTGTTCCAGCAGACGGTCCAGATCGCGTTGGACGCGACGACCCGACTCGCCGGAGCATCCGGCGGCCGCCTGGTCGATACCATACCGATCAAAGCGCTCGCGCAGCGTCCGGCGCGAAACCGCCGCCCCTGTGAGAACCGCATAGTGCAGGCGTGCCGGGCGCCGCGGATCGTCATGCCAGGCCCGCAGCGTGGCCAGCAAGGCCGCACCCGCGCAGAAATTCAGATCGAGCACCGTCCAGGACTCGGTGCCCTGCCAGGCGGCGGGCAGGGCGCAACCGGCGAGCAGCGTGTTGGCGGCATACGCCATCGCGTCGTCCGGCCTGCGGTTCAAAGCACGGTTTGTCATGCGCCGATTATCCGCGCTGCATCACCCAATGCCTGGCCCAGCGATGTTGGGCGGATCATGGTCGAGGTGGTCCAGGTAATGGCCATGTGCGAAGCATCGATCGCCAGACTGTTCGATTCGAATGCTCATTCGTCGTCAAAGAGCGGCAGCGTGCCCTCATCGCTTCGCGGTGGCGCCTTGGCGCTCGGGCCTGACAACGTGTCGGCCGTGTCATCGGCCGGCGACAGCTCGCCCACCCGCACGCCCACCAGCCGGACCGGGCGTTCAAGTGCAATGCGCCCAAGGCACTCGAAGGCCAGTCGCCGGATTGATGTGCCATCGTCCAGGGGCGTGTCGACCGTGCGGTCGCGTGTGATCGTCTGAAAGTCGGAAAAACGCAGCTTGATGCCCACAGTTCGGCCGCGATAGCCGCGCTTTTTCAGATCCTCGCCAACCTGCTTTGCCAACGCGGCGATCGTCTGCGCCAGCACCTGCCAGTCGCGAACCGGATGCAGATCGTTCTGGAAGGTGGTTTCCCGGCTGCGAGAACGGGGTTCGGGGTTGAGGTCGAGGGGGCGATCGTCCTGCCCATGCGCCGCCCGGTGAAGCCACAGCCCGTAACGCGGCGAAAACTGCTTGCACAGCCACGCCGGGTCGCACGCGGCGAGCTGACCGATTGTCGCGATGCCGAGTTCAATCAGGCGTGCATCGGCCTTGGGTCCGACGCCCGGAATCTTGCGGGCAGGCAAGGGCCAGATGCGCCCGCTGATGTCATCGCGACCGATCAGGGTGACGCCGCGCGGTTTGTCGAGGTCGGAGGCGATCTTGGCGATCAGCTTGTTCGGCGCGATACCGATCGAGCAACTCAGCCCGGTCGCCTCAAGAACATGCTTCTGCAGTGTCAGGGCGAGTGCGTGGCTGCCTGCCTGAAGCGGCGTCAGATCGAGATAGACCTCGTCGATGCCGCGGTCTTCGATCGCATCGGTGACTTGCGCGATCGCGGCCTTGAACTGGCGCGAGACCATCCGGTAACGCTCGAAATCAACCGGCAAAAAGACGCATTCAGGGCATTTTCGCGCCGCAATTGACAGCGCCATGCCGGAATGGATGCCGAAGGCGCGAGCCTCATAAGTGGCGGTCGTGACCACGCCGCGGCGGGCCGGATCACCACGCCCGCCGATGGCTACCGGCCGGCCGCGCAAGTCCGGCCGGCTAAGCAGTTCGACCGACGCGTAGAAGGCATCCATGTCGAGATGCGCAATACGTCGCGAACCTTTCGGAAACCGCTCATCCTGCAATCGGAGTCACTCGTCAGGTCAGTGCGTCGCACAGGCTGCGCACCCTTTTGAATCTTGATCGGCAGACTGACGGAAGGTGACATACCCCCCGAATGTCGCTAGCCTCCCCTTTTAGCAGGAGTTGAGCAGTGTCCCAGGATCCCTCGACACCCCGTCATATCCGCCTGACCTCACACCCGGTTCAGGGCGGCTCCAGCCTGCCGCCGATCATCTGGGGCGCCGCCGATCCGCTCGTTCGAGGCCCGGTCGTCGGCACCACCACCAACCGTCTGCAGCGCAATGTCATCGGCACGCACTCCGGATCTTATGGCATCTATCGTGCGCTCGCGGTTGCGGCCGGTTCGCTGCAGCGCCAGCACCGCGCTGATCTGACCAATACCGCACCGACCGATCGGCTCGGGCCCTATCCGCAGTGGTCACAGGCCGAGCGTATCGTCTCGATCGACCCGTGGGGGGCCGTCGTGGCTGATGCCTTCAGCGATCTGATCAAGGCGGGCTGCGACATCCGGCCATCGATCGCGGTGACCAAGGCGCATATCGACATGCCCGAGATCCGCACCGCGATTGCCTTTCAGCGCCTGCAACCCGACGGCGCCATCCTGCTCGATAACGGTTCGGCGGTGGTTACCAAGGTCGCCATCGAGCCGGTCTGGTGGCTGCCCGGCGTGGCACGCCGGTTCGGGGTCAGCGAGACCGATCTGCGTCGCGCGCTCTTCGAGGAAACCGGCGGGATGTACCCGGAGCTGGTTACCCGCAGCGATCTCGAAGTCTTTCTTCCTCCGATCGGCGGGCAGACTGTCTATATTTTCGGCGATCCGCGACACTTGGCTGATCCGAGCGTGCCGCTGACCGCGCGCGTACACGATGAATGCAACGGCTCCGATGTCTTCGGTTCAGACATTTGCACCTGCCGGCCCTATCTCACCCACGCGATCGAGGAGGGCATCCGCGGCGCGCAGCAGGGCGGCGTGGGGCTGGTGTCCTACAGCCGCAAGGAAGGTCGCGCGCTCGGCGAGGTCACCAAGTTCCTGGTCTATAACGCGCGCAAGCGGCAAGTCGGCGGCGATTCGGCCGACAAGTACTTTCTTCGCACCGAATGTGTGGCCGGCGTCCAGGACATGCGTTTCCAGGAGCTGATGCCCGATGTGCTGCACTGGCTCGGTATCTCGCGCATCCATCGTCTGGTGTCGATGAGCAATCTGAAGTTTGATGCGATCGTCGGTTCGGGCATCGCGGTCGATGAGCGCATCCCGATTCCGGATGAGCTGATCCCGGCCGACGCCCAGGTCGAGATGCAGGCCAAAATGGCTGCGGGCTATTTCACTGACGGCAGTCTGGCGCTGGCCTCGGATCTCGAGCAGACCAAGGGCCGCAGCCTGTGACGACGCCTCAGCAACTGCTCTCGAGCGCCGCGATTCGAGAGCGCTGCGATAACATTCTGAGCTGCGCTCTGGCCGGCGAGTCGCGCTGGTTTACCGTGTCGCCGGGGCAGCTCGACCAGGCTGCCGAGCAGGTGGCAGCGATTACCCGCCGGCGTTATCCCGATCTGATCGTGCCCTACCACAGTCGATGGCGCCATTTCGAGGCCGGCGGATTCGATCGCGCAGGCAGCCTCTTCGCTCAGCTGTCCGCAGCAGGCGATGCGATCGAAGCAGCGCGTTCGCGTATCGACCTGGCGGTGGTCGCGGTTCTTCTCGATGCCGGTGCCGGTGGCGCCTGGCGTTACACCGACGCCGACAGCGGTTTCGTGGCCGGACGATCCGAGGGGCTCGGAATTGCCAGCCTGCGGGCCTTTCAGGCCGGTCTGTTCTCATCCGATCCCAAAGCACCGCTTCGGGTCGATGCACAGGGTCTGTCAGCGCTCGATGTCCCCGCGCTGGCCGCAGCCTTTCAGGTCCGCGCCGACAATCCGCTGGTCGGACTCGAGGGCAGGGTGGGCCTGCTCAAACGCCTGGGCGACGCGATGCGCAAGCAGCCGGACTGGTTCGGTGCGTCAGCACGACCGGGTGCACTGTTCGATGCGCTGATGCCTGTCGATTCGCGTGGCAGTGCGCGGCGCATCGAGGCCCACGACATTCTGAGCGCGGTGCTGCAGTCAATGGGCAGTATCTGGCCTCATGGCGCGTCGATGGGCGGCGTTTTCCTCGGCGATACCTGGCGTCACCCTCAGGCCGGCGGTACCGGCGAGACCGCCTCCTGGGTGCCCTTTCACAAGCTGTCGCAATGGCTCAGCTATTCGCTACTCGAGCCCTTCGAGGCAGCCGGCGTGAGGGTCGACCGGCTCGATGCGCTCACAGGCCTTGCCGAATATCGCAACGGCGGTTTGCTGGTCGACACCGGTGTCATCAGTGCGCGCGATGCGACCGCTTTCGATCAGCCGCTTTCGCCGGGCGCCGAGCCGATCGTTGAATGGCGTGCGCTCACGGTGGCCCTGATCGATTTGCTGGCGCCTCGGGTTCGGGCACAGCTCGGACCGGTCGCCGACACGATGCCGCTGGCTGCGATCCTGGAAGGCGGCACCTGGGCTGCCGGGCGCGAACTGGCGCAGGCCCGGCGCGGCGGCGAGCCGCCGTTTCGGGTGATCAGCGACGGAACAGTGTTTTGAAGCGCTCTGAAATTATCATCTGACCCCGATTTATTTTGCGAGAAAAGCATGCCGCGTGACATCCACCTGATCGACCATCCGCTGGTGCAGCACAAGCTCACCTTGATGCGCCGCAAGGAAACCAGCACCAGCAGCTTTCGTCGCCTGCTGAGCGAGTTGTCGATGCTGATGGCCTACGAAGTCACTCGCGAAATGCCGATGCATGAGGTCGAGATCGAAACCCCGCTCGAGACCATGCGCTCACGCCTGATCGACGGCAAAAAGACCGTGCTGGTGTCGATCCTGCGGGCCGGAGCAGGCATTCTGGACGGCATGCTGCAGGTGATCCCGGGTGCGCGGATCGCCCATATCGGCCTTTATCGCGATCCCAAGACGCTGGTCGCCGTGGAGTACTACTTCAAGGTGCCGCATGACATGCAGGGTCGCGATGCGATCGTTATCGATCCGATGCTCGCCACCGGCAATTCGGCGGTGGCTGCAGTCGATCGGCTAAAGGAAACCAACCCGCGCAGCATCCGCTTTGTCTGTCTGCTGGCCGCGCCCGAGGGCCTGGCGCGCTTTCATGAAGCGCATCCCGATGTCCCGGTCTACACCGCCGCCGTCGACCGGCAACTCGATGAGCACGGCTATATCCTTCCCGGCCTCGGCGATGCCGGAGATCGGCTCTTCGGTACCAAATAGACCGGCCCGACCGAGCCAGGCTTTCAAGCTTGCCCACCCGGCGCCACCAGCAGTCAAGGTCTGACAGCAGACCCATCCCGGGCAGGGTGAGCAGTCATCCCCTGAATTCGATCAATGTCTGCCGACTTTGTGGAATCGGCTCGCCGCTTGAGCCGGCCGGGATGCCTGATCTGGCCGGATTGCGTACAGTCGCGGGATGACATCAAACGCCTCGACCATGGCCGCGTCTGCCGCCGGTGCGCCTTCGCGCGACAGCATCATCGATGTCGCCGGCCTGTCGGTTGGTCACTACACCGATTCGCGCCGCGCCACCGGATGCACCGTGATCCTGACGCCCGAAGGCGCCGTGGCGGGCGTCGATGTGCGGGGCGCAGCACCGGGCACCCGCGAAACCGATCTGCTCGATCCGATCAACTCGGTCGAGCGCATCCATGCGCTGCTGCTGTCGGGGGGCAGTGCCTTCGGGCTGGATGCCGCCAGTGGCGTTGTGGCCTGGCTGGAAGAGCGCGGCGTGGGTCTGGCCGTCGGGCCGGTGCGTGTGCCGATCGTTCCGGCTGCGATTCTGTTCGACCTGCTGCTCGGCGACCCGTCAATCCGCCCGGACGCGCGCGCCGGGCGTCTGGCCTGCGAGGCCGCATCGACCCGGCCGCCGGCCGAGGGCTCGGTCGGTGCCGGCGCCGGTGCGACCGTCGGCAAGCTCTGGGGCATCGGGCATTCGATGCGCGGTGGCATCGGATCGGCCTCACTGCGGATTTCGGGTGTGACGGTTGCGGCCCTCGTGGCTGTCAATGCCATCGGTGATGTCATCGATCCTCAGACCGCTCTGCCGATTGCCGGTGCACGCACTCCCGATGGCAAGCGCCTTCGCAACACGACCGCGAGTCTGCTCTCAGGCGACTTGCCGCAGCGGCTGATGCCGGGCGGCGCCACCACCATCGGCTGTGTGGCCACCGACGCAATGCTCACCAAGGCGGAATGTCGAAAACTGGCTCAATGCGCCCACGATGGGCTGGCCCGCACGATCAGCCCGGTGCATACCGCTTTCGATGGCGATACGCTTTTTTCGCTCTCGACCGGTCGCACCGGCAACACCCTGCATCCGGTGGTCCTCGCGGCTGCGGCGGCAGCAGTCACTGCCGCGGCGGTCTTGCGGGGTATCAAGGCCGCCACCAGCATTGCCTATCCGGCAAGCGAGCCGATTCCCTCCTGGTCCGACTTTCATTCTCATGGAGTTTCGCGATGAATCCGAACCGACGTCTTGCCGTGCTGGCTGTTCGCGCCGCGGCAGCCTGCGCCGCCAGTCTGTTGCTTGGCCTTTCGGGCGCCCAGTCGGTCGCGGCCGCGCCCACACTGCAGCTTGACGCCAAGGCAAGCGCCACGGTTGCCAACGACGAGATGGTGGTCGTGCTGGCGGTCGAGCGCGACGGACAGCAACTCGCCCCGATCAATGAGGCGGTGGTCTCGCAGCTCAATGCAGCCATTGCCGAAGCCCGTCGTGTCGAGGGCGTGCGTGCGCGTCTCGGGTCGCTGTCGACCTTCCCAAGCTTCACGCGCGAAGGCAAAGCCAACGGCTGGCGTGTAAGAGGCGAAGTCGTGCTGGAGTCGCGCATGCTGCAGCAGTTGTCGCAGCTCACCGGCCGACTTTCCGAGAAGATGCAGCTCGCGAGTGTGATGTTCCGCCTGTCATCGGAGCGCAGGCGCATCGAAGAGGACCGGCTGTTGTCCGAGGCCGCAAAAAGCTTCCAGGACAAGGCAACACAGGCGGCGACGGCATTCGGTTTCAAGTCATATCAGATTCGCGATCTGTCGCTGCGACCGGGCGGCAATTTTCAGCCAAGGCCGGTCTATATGGGACGCAGCGCCGACGCCATGCCGATGGCGGCTTCAGCGCCACCACCGGTGCCGACCGATGGCGGTGAGTCCGAGGTCGTGGTGAGCGTCAGCGGCACCGTCGATCTGATGCCTTAGCCTGCCGCGTGCGATCACACAGAGCCGGGCAGGGCGCTCGGCGATCAGCTCGATACTGACCTGTGCGGTGCGCGCGCCACTCCGACGCAAGACGGTCGATGACGCGCGCTGGCAAGACGCCGTCCCAGACCGTCGCCCGGTTGTTCGCTCAGGGTCTGGTTTTCGGGCCGAACTACTCGCCGACGAATTTCGCCGGACGCTTTTCGAGAAACGCAGTCACGCCCTCGCGATGGTCCTTCGTGCGAACCGCCTGGCCCTGCAGCATGGCTTCGATTTCCAGCTGGTCGCCAAGGCCGTTGCCCTGGCTGGCGGCCAGCGCCTGCTTGATCATGTCATAGGCGCGGGTGGGCATTTGCGCAAGCCATTCGGCGCTCTTGCGGGCCTCACTCATCAGCGCGGCATCCGGGTGCACCTTCCAGACCAGCCCGTATTGCAGGGCGTCGCTGGCGCTGATCTTGTCGGCCATCATGATCAATGCACGCGCCCGCACATCGCCCACCATGCGGGGCAAAAACCAGGTGCTGCCGCAATCGGGCACCAGGCCGATCTTGGTGAAGGCCTGCAAAAACGCGGCCGACTCGCCGGCCAGCACGATATCGCAGGCCAGAGCGATGCTCATGCCGGCGCCGGCAGCAATGCCATTGACCGCACCCACGATTGGCTTGGGAAACTGGCGCATGGCCAGAATGATCGGATGGTATTTTTCGCGCAGGCTCTGTTCGGTATCGGATTTACCGCGTTCACTGCCGGTCTGACCGAGATCGGCGCCGGCGCAAAAGCCGCGGCCTGCACCGGTCAGCAGTACCGCCCGCACCGAGGCATCGGCCTTGGCGGCAGCCAGCGCATCGCGCAGATCAGCCAGCAGCGCCATGTTCAATGAATTGAGCACCTCGGGACGATTGAGGGTGATCGTCATGACGCCGTTACTGACGGCTGACAGCACCGCTTTTTCTGACATGCTGGGTCTCCTTGAATGTAATTGATTAAAACTGGCTGAAGAAAAGTCGGTCTGGTTGTCGGCCTTAACGCCTGTCCGATCGTCGAGTTCGGGTGCGAAATAATCAGGGGCAGCTTATCGGCCTGTGAACACCGGCGGGCGTTTTTCGAGGAAGGCGGTGACGCCTTCACGATGGTCGTCGGTGCGAACCGCCTGGCCCTGCAGCCGAGCCTCGAGCTCAAGCTGTTCGGCCAGTCCATTCGATGAGCTTGCTGCCAGCGCCTGCTTGACCAGGTCATAGGCGCGGGTCGGCATCGAAGCCAGGCGGGCTGCACACGCCCGCGCCTCACCCATCAGCGCGTCGTCAGCAATCACCTTCCAGACCAGCCCATATTGCAGGGCATCGCGGGCCGGGATCTTGTCGGCCATCATGATGAGGGCCCGCGCGCGCACATCGCCCACCATGCGGGGCAAAAACCAGGTGCTGCCGCAATCGGGCACCAGACCGATCTTTGTGAAGGCCTGCAGGAAGGTGGCCGACTCACCCGCGAGAACGATGTCGCAGGCCAGCGCAAGACTCATGCCGCCGCCGGCTGCCGTGCCGTTGATCGCGCCCACGATCGGTTTGGGAAACTGCCGCATCATCAGAATGATCGGGTGATAGCGCTGCCGCATCATTTCCTGCACATCGCTGCCGGTACGCATCGAATTCGTCGACAGATCGGCGCCGGCACAAAACCCCCGCCCCGCACCTGTCAGCAGCACGGCCCGAACTGCGTCATCACGCTTGGCCGTGGCGAACGCCGCACCAAGCTGCGCGAGCAGATCGGCGTTCATCGCATTGAGGACGGTCGGCCGATTGAGGGTGATGGTCATGATCCCGTCGGCAGTGCTCGACAGGACTGATGCTTCGCTCATGCTGGGTCTCCTTGGTCTTCTTGTTCGAATCGACGCAATTCGCGCCTGATCAGCCCTGCCTCGGCATGATGCCCATCGTTTTGGCGATGATGCCCATCATCACCTCATCGGCGCCGCCACCGATCGATCCCAGCCGGGTATCACGCCAGAAGCGGTTCACGCGGGTCTCCTCGATATAGCCCATGCCGCCCCAGAACTGCACGCACCAGTCGGCGACCTCGCGCGCCACACGAGCCCCCTTGAGCTTGACCATCGAGGCAAGTTGCGTGACGTCATTGCCGGCGACATACAGGCCGACCGCCTTGTGAAACAGGGCACCGACTGCTTCGACCTCTGTCTGCAGTTCGGCAAGCTTGTAGTAGATGTACTGATTGTCGAGCAGCGGCTTGCCGAAGGCCTTGCGCTCGCGCAGGTAGTCGATGGTTTCCTGGATGATGAACCCGCTTTTCTGCCAGCCTGCGCCGGCCCACAGCCGCTCTTCCTGGAATTGCTGCATCTGGTAGGCAAAGCCCATTCCTTCCTCGCCGATGCGATAGCGCTGCGGGACGCGCACGCCGTCGAAATGCAGCTGCGCGGTATCGGACGCATTCATGCCGGCTTTCTTGAGCTTGCGCGCCACCTCAACCCCTTTACTCTTCATCGGCACGCAGATCAGGGTCTTGTTGCGGTGATGCGAACCCTCCGAGGTATTGGCCAGCAGGCAGATCCAGTCGGCCTGCGTGCCGTTGGTGGTCCACATCTTGCCGCCATCGATGATGTAATCGTCGCCATCCTTGCGGGCAATGGTCCTGATCGATGCCACATCCGATCCGGCACCAACTTCGGAGACGCCAAGGCAGGCCACATACTCGCCACTGATCGAGGGCTCAAGAAACTCGCGCTTGACCTCGTCCGAGCCGTGCTTGGCAAGTGCCGGCGTGGCCATATCGGTCTGCACGCCGATCGCCATCGGGATAGCGCCGCAGCGGATGTGCGACAGCGCCTCGGCAAAGGCGGCTGAATAGGAATAATCGAGCCCCATTCCGCCGTTGGCAACCGGCTTGTTCACGCCAAGGAAGCCGAGCTTGCCCATCTTTCTGAACAGCTCGTGGGCCGGAAAGATCTCGGCCTTCTCCCACTCATCGACATGCGGGTTGATCTCGGCATTGATGAACTTCTCGAGAGCGTCCTGAAGCTGCAGATGATCGGGACCGTAGAGCGATCCGGCAGGCGTCTGGGTTGTGGTCGCTGTTGCAGCAGTCATTGCTTGTTCCTTGTCGTGTCGGGCACCGAGCAAATTGTCATCTGACCCCGATTTGTCGGCTTGATCGGATGAGAGATCGCGTTGCGGCGTCGGCTTCGGGCAGGCCATTTTTCCTGGAGAATGGCATTCTTCAGGTAGAGTAAGTCTATCAATTTCAGGAGAGGCAGCACCATGAACATGATGAAAGACAAGGTTGTGATCGTGACCGGCTCGGGCCGGGGTATCGGGCGCGATATCGCGCTGGCCATGGCCGCTGCCGGGGCCAAGGTGGTGGTGAATGATCCGGGCGTGGGCGCCGATGGCCTGGGTCACGACGACGGTCCGGCCGCACTGGTGGTCGAAGAAATCCGCAAAGCCGGCGGCACCGCAGTCGCCAATACCGACAGTGTGGCCGAATGGGAATCAGCCAACCGCATTGTCAAAACCGCAGTCGATGCTTTCGGCACCGTTCATGCGGTGGTCAACAACGCCGGCATCCTGCGCGATCGCATCTTTCACAACATGTCGGTCGAGGAATGGAAAGCGGTCATCGACGTCCACCTCAACGGTTCCTTCTACATGGCCAAGTCGGTGGCCGCGATCTTCAAGAGCGAAGAGCGCGGTGCCTTCGTGCACATGACCTCGACCTCCGGTCTGATCGGCAACTTCGGTCAGGCCAATTACGCTGCCGCCAAGCTCGGTATCGTCGGCCTGTCCAAGTCGATCGCACTCGACATGCAGCGCTACAACGTGCGTTCCAACTGCATCTCGCCTTTTGCCTGGAGCCGTCTGATCGGCACGATCCCGTCGGACACCCCCGAGCAGCAGGCGCGCCTGGCTCGCATGCAGGTCATGGAAACCGCCAAGATCGCCCCGCTTGCAGTCTATCTGTGCAGCGATCAGGCCAAGGCGGTCAGCGGTCAGATCTTCGCCGTGCGCGCCAACGAAATCTTCCTGATGAGCCAGAGCCGCCCGCAACGCTCGGTTCATCGCAGCGAAGGCTGGACCCCGGAAAGCATTGCAGCGCATGCCATGCCCTCGATGGAGGCGAGCTTCTATCCTCTGGTACGCTCAGGCGATGTCTTCAACTGGGACCCGATCTGAGGGGCCCCGCTTTCCGGGCCTTCTCCGATGGGTAGTCACACTGAATCACACATCGCCTCGGCAAGCGCGCCAAATGGCGTCCCCGATGCCTCGCTGCTCTCGACCGACAGTGAGGCCCTCGAGCGCCAGGACGCCCGCGAAGTCGATCGCTACGGTCTGAGCTACCCGCTGCCGGCCCTCGAGGACGGGCAGTCCTGCGAGGTGGCACCCGGCGTTCGCTGGATCCGCATGCCGTTGCCGTTTTCGCTCGACCACATCAATCTGTGGGCGATCGAAGAAGAGGGCGGCTGGACGCTGGTCGACACCGGCGTGCACAACCCGGCAACCATCGCGGCCTGGACCCGCTTGCTGGCCGAAGATCTCGCCCCTGCAAAGCCCAGGCGAATCGTCGTCACGCATATGCACCCGGATCATGTCGGCATGGCCGGATGGCTGTCGCGCGAGTTCGGCATCGAGCTGATGATGACCCGGCTCGAATACCTCACTTGCCGGGTGCTGGTGGCCGATACCGGTCGCAGCGCTCCCGAGGATGGTCTGAGCTTCTATCGGGCAGCAGGCTGGAGCGAGGATGCGATCGAGTATTACCGCGCACGCTTCGGTGGCTTTGGCAAAGGAGTCTCAGCCCTGCCCGAGCATTACAAGCGATTGCGAGACCGCCAGGTCCTCAAGCTCGGTGCCAGCGAGTGGCAGGTGATTGTCGGTCGGGGTCACTCGCCCGAGCATGCCTGCCTTTACAGCGCGCAAGCCAGACTGCTGATTTCAGGCGACCAGGTTCTGCCCCGTATCTCTTCGAATGTGTCGGTGTTTCCGACCGAACCCGATGGCGATCCGCTGGGTGAGTGGCTTGATTCAATCGCCATGATCAAGCGCGAGATTCCGGATGATGTGCTGGTGCTGCCTGCGCACAACGAACCCTTCTATGGCCTGCATGCCCGGCTCGATCGGCTGGCCGGCGGGCACGAGCGGGGTCTCGATCGGCTGCGTGATCGGCTCGCCGAGCCGCGTCGGGTGATTGATGTCTTCGGTTCGCTCTTTGCGCGTCCGATCAATGGCAATCAGGTCCTTGGCCTGGCCACCGGCGAGGCGATTGCGCATCTCAATTATCTGATTGCGCGAGGCGAAGCGGTGCGAG
Organism: Burkholderiales bacterium; assembly: GCA_026399875.1. Classification (GTDB taxonomy): domain Bacteria; phylum Pseudomonadota; class Gammaproteobacteria; order Burkholderiales; family Burkholderiaceae_E; genus UBA4615. The sequence continues at coordinate 98,697 of JAPLQF010000042.1, forward strand.
AGATCGATGCTCAGGGCATCGCCTGGTACCGCAGGGTTTAAGCGTCTTCACGCTGCGCGATCAGGACCCGGCCAGGACCCTTTCACCACTCTTTCACGACCCTTCACCACCTCGTCAGGACTGCGGCAAAGCCCGCTTCTGAGCCGCGGCAAGCAAACCGGTTGCCACCACGCCGGCCACGATCAGAAGCCACAGACCGGCGGTATAGCTGCTGGAAAAAGTCCAGAGTGCCGCCAGCATGATCGGCCCGCAGGCCCTGGCCACCGCACCGGGCAGAGTCTGCAGACCCGAGAGCACAGCCACCCGATCTCGACTGACATAGGCTGCAATCGCGGTTGCCTTGACGATCGTGATCAGCCCGTTGCCCACGCCGAAACACGCAGCAAAAGCCAGTGCTGCGCCAGTGCTGCCGCCACCGGCCAGCAGCAGCAGCAGCGACAGCGGCATCAGCAAGGGGATAATCAGGTCGAGCTTTTTCGGATCGATCCGGCCCTCGAAGGCAAAGAGCAGCAGTCGGCCGACAACCTGCATCACGCCGATGCTGGCCGGAACCACCACCGCCCAGGCCGCGGGCAGTCCGCGTTCTCGCAGCAGCGGCACCATGTGAGCCGACAGCGCCGCGCTCAGTCCCATGAAGACAAAGCTGAACACGGTGATCAGCAAGAAGGCTGGCGAAGTGGCCAGCTCCCTCACACTCGCCACAGTGCCATCCGGCCCGCTTGCCGACGCCGCGCTTTGGCTGCCGGCGCGCCGGCCCGGCGGCTCGCCCCTGAGCATGCGGACATGGATCGGCAGGCACAGGAAAAAGTGCATCGCGGCCAGCACCAGACAGGTTTCACGCCAGCCGAGCCGCTCAATCATCCAGGCCGACAGCGGAATGAAAACCGTTGACGCCAGTCCGCCCAGAAAGGTCATTGCGATCAGAGAGCGGCGATAGTCCTTGGGCCAGCGGCGGATGAGCACTGTGAACACCGGCTCATAGAGGATGCAGGCCATTGCAATGCCGAGTCCGATCCAGACCGCGTAGAGGCCGGCAACACTGGTGATTTGCGAATGAGCGAGGAGCAGAAGGCCAGCGCCTATCGAGCCGATCGACATCACCGCCCGGGCGTGACCCTGATCGATGAGTCGCCCGACCACCAGACCGGCCAGACCGCTCACCAGCAGCGCCGCACTGAAGGCACCGCTCACCGCGACCCGGCTTGCGCCGAGATCCTGCTCGATAACAGGCATCAGCAGCGAAAAGGTGTAGTACAGACTGCCCCAGGAAATCAGCTGGGCAAGCGACATGAGGCCGACCCACACATTGCGGGAGTTTGTGGAGTCGGAAGGCGGCTCAGTGCTCATCGCGATAGTGTGAAGCACGACCACCGACAGACAGCCCTGCATTCAACGAATGAATCAAGGCGATTCTGACGATCAGGGGACGAAACGATTCGATCAATGCAATGACGGTGCAGCAGATCTGCAGCGAGATCGGCCTCGCCTGTTGGCGCATCGACCCTGGCCGAGCGCGGGAGGCATTCCGGCAACGGATGCCCGAGCGTGAGTCGTGTCCGGCAACGCTTGCTCAATTCAAGAGCTTGACGCCAGCCAATTGTGTGATCAGGCGCCAGCAGTCTGGATTCCAGGCTTCTGGCGCCTTGCCGACCATGCGCTACTGTTGTTCTGCCTTGATGCCGAAGTCGTCCGACATTTTTTTCCATCTTGCCAGTTCACTTTGCGTGAAGTCGCGGAACTGCTCTGGCGTCGGTGTCACCACTTCACTGCCTGTTTCGGCAAGCCATGCTGCGAATTCAGGTTCGCGAACCACCTTGGTGATTTCTGCGTTGAGCCGATTGACAATTGCTCTCGGCGTGCCGGCAGGCACGAACAGGCCGGTCCAGGACATCATGTCAAAGCCGACATAGCCCATTTCACCCATGGTCGGCAGATCCGGAAACCGTGCGATGCGTTTGGGCGAAAGCACGCCGAATGGAATGACCTTACCCGGCACGATGTACTGCTTGTCGACTTCGGCCAGAAAGCCGATCGCGATATGGACCTGCCCGGCGGCAGTGTCGAGGAGCATCGGACCTGTCCCCTTGTAGGGCACGGTGCGAAGTTCGATTTTGGCGTTGCGTGCGAGCAGTTCACACGAGAAATGCTGGCCGCTGCCGTGGCCCGAGGTACCGCACAGCAGTTGGCCCGGGCGCGCCTTGGCCCAGGCGACCAGTTCGGCCATGTTCTTGACGCCGAGTCCGGCATTCACCACAAAGACCGGATAGCCCAGGGTGAATTGCGCCACCGGGATGAAGTCCTTGATCGGGTCATATTTGATCGGCATGCCGAGCGCCGGCACGGTCACCACTTCGGTATTGCCACCAAACAGCGCTGTATAGCCATCGGGGGCCGATTTGGCGACGAAGTCGGCACCGATGGTGGTCGATGCGCCGGGTTTGTTGTCGACCACGATCGGCTGCTTGAGCAGTTCGCCCAGCCGTACGCCGAATCGCCGAGCGCGAATGTCGACCACGCCGCCGGCGGCCGAACTGACGATGAACTTGATGGGTTTATTGGGATAGTCCTGAGCCCGTGCAGCGTTTGGCACGAGCGCAAGGCCGGCAGTGATGGCAACAGCAAGAACGGACAGCAGGTGCATCTTCGGCACAAGGAAGCTCAACATGGGGTCTCCTTCGGTGGGTTGTCGCTCTGGGGCGTTGTCGTCCTGTCGATGGCAGAACGTGAAAGGAGCATACCTTGTGATCAGAGGGCCCGGACGATCATTCTGCTACCTTGGGGCAACAGTCCGGAGATCCTGAGATGAAGTATTCGCCCGATGCGCTTGCCCGCCTGAACGACAACCCGCTCTACCGCACCATCGGCATCCGGATCGATGCCTGTGCCGACGGCGTTGCCCACTCGACGATGACCCCACGCCCAGAGGTGTGCTGGCCCACCCCGCAACCTCACGGCGGGATTCTGTTCACGCTGATGGATACCAGCATGGCGTTTGCAGCGCTGTCGACCGCCGATGAAGACAGCGACTGTGCGACCGTCGACTGCAGCATTCAGTATGTGGCGCCCGCAAAACAGGGGCCCTTTACCTGCCGCGTCGCCACCACTCGCAAGACCGGTCGCACGGTGTTCGTGCGGGCCGAAATCGTTGACGCGATGGATGAAGCGGTGGCCTTTGCTCAGGCCACATTTCGCATCTTCAATGTCAGGGCCGCATCGAAAGACTGACCTTGCCTGCGGTGCGCACCGGTTCGGCCAGCCGCACGAAGTCGCACAGCAGCGAGCGGGTCTTGCGGGGGTCGATGATCTCCTCGACCCAGAATTTCTCGGCGGTCCGGAATGGCGAGCGCAAGGCATTGAGACGCCCCTCGATCTCTTTCATCTTGGCGGCCGGGTCGGAGGCGGCATCGATGTCGGCACGGTAGGCTGCCTCGATGCCGCCTTCCAGAGGCAGCGAGCCCCACGAAGCCGACGGCCAGGCATAGCGCAAAGACAGCCGCCCGCCGGGCTGATGCGCCGCACCGGCCACGCCATAGGCATTGCGCATGATCACGGTGCACCAGGGCACGCTGGTCTGGTTCATGGCCGCCATCGCGCGCACGCCGTGGCGAATGGTGGCCGTCTTTTCGGCCTCCAGGCCGATCAGAAAGCCGGGGCAGTCCATGAGGTAGACCACCGGCAAATGAAAGGTCTCGGCCAGGTCGGCAAAGCGCACGACTTTCTGGCAGGTCTCGGCATTCCAGCTGCCAGCATTGTGATACGGGTCGCTTGCGAACAGCACAACCGGATGACCGTCGAAGCGCGCAAGGCCGGCCACGATCGAACGCCCGAAATTGCGGCCCATCTCGAAGAACGATCCTTTGTCAACCACGGTCTCGATGATCGGTCGGACCTTGTAGATCTGCCTGCGATTGCGCGGAATCACACTGAGCAGTGACTCGTCTGCGCGTTGCGGGTCGTCGTTGCACGCATTGATTGGCGGCAGCGAATGTACCGAGGAGGGCAGGTAGGACAGAAAACGCCTTGCCTGCTCGAAGGCCTCAGCCTCGGTCTCGACCGCATTGTCGATCGCGCCGCTGCGGGTCTGGATGTCGGCGCCGCCGAGCTCCTGCTTGGTGAGAGGCTGCCCGAGCCGGGCCACTACCGGCGGGCCGGCCACGAACATCGCTGAGCTGGTACTCATGATCGAGAAGTGGCTCGATGCCAGGCGCGCCGCGCCCAGACCGGCCACCGATCCCAGGCCGATCCCGACCACCGGCACATTGGCCAGGTTGGCGGTCATCATGTAAAAGCCCTGCGTACCGCCTACGCCGCCGGGCAGATTGGCCGCACCCTTGGTTTCGATGGTTTTCACCGAGCCGCCGCCGCCCGAGCCTTCGATGATCCTCACGATCGGCAGGCGAAACTCGGCAGCCATGTTTTCGGCCATCAGCGGTTTGGCGCTGATCGAGGCGTCTGCCGATCCGCCGCGCACCGTGAAGTCGTCGCCGACTACCACGACAGATCGACCATCGACCGTTCCGCGGCCGAACACGCAGTTGGCCGGCGTTACCGTGGTCAGCGCATTGTCGGCGTCATACTCGCCGATGCCGGAGAGGGTGCCGACTTCCTGGAAGCTGTCGGCATCGAGCATGCCGCCAATCCGCTCGCGAACCGTCAGACGCCCGCCGTCATGCTGACGCCTGACCTTGTCGGCCCCACCCATTTCGTGGGCAAAGGCCTTGCGGCGTGCGAGTTCGTCCAGTTCCGGCTGCCAGCTCATGCGTTGTCTCCCTGTCTGTTCAATGTGAATGGTTCTGCGTTCGAGTCTGCCACGGGCGCCCGCAGGGCGGAGTCCGCGCCTGCCGGTGTCTGAAACAATCTCTGAAACGCTCTCTGAAACCCTATTTGCGCCGTGCCTGCATCCGCTCGGCCATGTCGTGCGGGCGACCGTAAGGTCGCTTGCGTTCGTGCACCAGCGCCTGCGATCGGGTTCGTTCGTCGCGATCGGCAATCAGCGCCTTGACGATCCGGTTGGTGCCGCGTGAATTGGCAAGGATTTCGGCACCGAGGGCGTCGATGGTCGCATCGAGCTGATCGTCCGGCACGCAGCGATCGACCAGGCCGATGTCGAGCGCCTGACGGGCAGACAGTCTGCGACTGGTAAACATGAGTTCCTTTGCGGTCGCTCGACCGACGCGTTCGGGGAGTCTGACCGACATGCCCCAGACCGGCACCAGGCCCCATTGTCCGTGGGTGTCGCCAAGATGGGTCGATTCGGCTGCTACCAGCAGGTCACAGGCGAGTGCCAGTTCAAGACCACCGGTAAAGCAGTGCCCGTGCAGGCGACAGATGGTGGGCTTAGGCAGCGACTCGAGGGCATCGATGGTCTCCGGTTCGAAATAAGGGCTCGGTGCGGGTTCTGCGGAAGCAATCGCGCCCAGGTCGTGACCGGCGCAAAAAGAGCGTCCCGCACCGGCCAGCACGACGCAGCCGACGCTGTCGTCACCAGCGATTGCATCAAGGTGAGCCCGCAACTGGACGAACGCGCCCGGCGTGAGCGCATTGAGTTTGTCGGGTCGATTCAGGGTGAGGGTGGTGAGACCCGCGCGATCGCTTCGGATCACGAGTGAGTCGGACATGGTCGAAGTCTCCTGTTATTGACCGGCGATCGGGCCGATGCCCGAGCAAAGACGCCCAGACCGCAGCGTACGCGAAGACCTTGCAGGACGCCTGCGGCCATTCCGCGAAATGCCCTGATTCTGTTTGCGACGCTTATCCCGGCGTTCACGCGCCTTTTCCGTCCGTTCGTCGTTTAGGGATGTCTCATTCCGGCGTGGCCGATAGGCTTATCAACGGAGCCATTCCGGGCTTCCCACTTTGACGACTTGAGTCGGAGTCTTTGACAAGGGTGAATCGGGTGTACATCAGGTTTTTCGGTTGCCACAGGAGTGCAGGAGTCATCGGCTCGCGCAGCGACTCGAGGGGCTTCACGCTCATCGAAATGCTCACCGTGATGGCGATCATTGCCGTTCTCGCAGCCTCCGCGAGCGGCGGATTTCAGCGCTTTGTCGTCGGCGCACGCATTTCGGAAGGCACCTCGACGTTTCGCTCTGCCCTCGAGTACGCACGCTCGGAAGCTGCGGTACGCGGGGTTCGAGTGGGTGTGTGCCGCAGCACCAACGCCAACGACAACGGCGCCAACTGCAGTCAGGCAGCGTCAGGCAACGTGGCTGGCAACGACTGGTCAGCCGGCTGGATCATCTATGCCAAGGCGCCTGCCAATGCTCTGGCCACTTTCGAGGCAGGCGACATTGTTATCCGGCGGCAGGCGTCTCTGTCTTCTGCAGGCCTGGCGTCGCGTCTGATGATCTGGGCGCCTGGAGCCGGCGCGATTGTCTACAACTGGAACGGCATGAGGGTCGCCGGACCGGCCGGTACCTTCGCCTTCGACTTCGGCGAGGCGGCCGGCGCCTTGCCGGAGGTGTTGAGCTCAAACCTGGCACGTTGCCTGGCGGTCAATGTTGCCGGGCGGATCGATTTAAGAGCGCCAGTCAGCGGGAGTTGTCCGACGTGAACGCTCTCATGAAACAACAGGTGGGTATCAGCCTGATCGAGGTGCTGATCTCGCTGATCATCGCCGCATTCGGACTGCTCGGTCTCGCCGCCATGCAGACTCGCTCGCTGTCAATGCAGATCGACAGCGAGACACGACGGGTCGCGTCCAGTCTGATCGATCAGTTGCGCGAGCGGGTGGCGGGCAATCAGGAAGGTTATGCCCGCGCATTGACGCAAGGCTATACCCAGATCTTCGAACCGGGTGCGGCCGTGGCGGTTCCAGGCTGTGCGGTAGCCAATGCCTGCGACGCCGCCTTCGAAGTGCCGCTGATTCAGGCCAACAGCTGGATGCTTGATGTCCAGCGGCTATTGCCGGGCGCAGCAGCGGTCATCGGCCCGACCATCGCAGGCAGCGCCATTGCGATGACCGTCACCGTCGGCTGGATCGAGCCGAACGCGACCGTTGTCGCGACAGACAACGCGTGCGATCGAATCGAATCGATCAAGAACAATCCTCAGTATCGCTGCATCACTGCCAACTTCTTTCCGGGCTGAGTCATGGCCACTCTCGAATCATTGAACGGTATGAGGTCAGCCAGGGTGCAGGGCGGTCGAACGCTGATCGAACTGATGATCAGCCTGGCCATCGGCCTGGCCATCACCGCAGCGGTCTCGGGCGCCTATCTGTCAACCGCCAGTACCGCGCGTGTCGCAGGCGAGATGGCAGGCATGTCCGACACCGGTCAGATCGCGATGCTGATGATTGGCGATTCGATTCGTCAGGCCGGCTATGGCGAGATCATCGGCTCCGACGTGTCATTCGGATCATCCAATATCGATTCCTACCGGACGCAGACACTCTTTGGCGGTGGCGCCCATATTGCAGGCTGCAACGGAGCGCTCTTTGTCGATGACACCTCGGACACCCCGACCTGCGCAGCGGCCACCAACGCCAACTTCGATTCACTGATGCTTCGATTCCAGGGCGATACTGCGGTCGCGCCGGCTCAGGGTCGGATTGATGATTGCCTGGGCACGCAGGTGCCGCTCGAACCCTTGCCTGCCAACCATCTCGGGCTCTTGAAAGCGGCCTCGCGGCCGATGGTACAGAACGTCTATTTCGGTACCAGCAATGGACTGTCTTGCCGTGGAAACGGTCGCGCGGCAGCCACTGATCCTTTCGCTGCCGCACAGCAGCTGGTCGGCAATGTCGAGCAGTTCAAGGTCTTCTATGGCTTTGACGATGTTCGCTTCACCGACCCGAACACCACGACCGGTGCCTCGATTCGCAGCATTCGGAATGCCGCGTATCTGAACGCCAGACCGGGGGCCTGGGATCATGTGGTCACGGTGCATGTCTGCATGGTGATCCGCTCTGATCCAGATGCGGGCAAGGGTGTGAGCATGAGCGGCTCCTACAGCTATACCAGCTGCCCGATGACCGCCGCCCAGGCATCCGGCGCAATGCCGGAGACCCAGGCCACCGACGGTGTCGTCAGGCGCACCTACAACCAGGTCTTCACGGTGCGTTCGCGCGCGACGGCCAATCCGATCCAGACATTCTGAGCGACCCGCCATGACGCCCCCTATGTTGCCGTCAGCGATGACAAGCTTTACCGGAGCCTCTCAACCGGGGCTTGGCAGGTCGCCGCATCCGCACCAGCGTGGCTTCGTGCTGATCGTCGTCCTGATGCTGCTGGTATCGCTTTCCTTGATCGTGACTGCGCAGATCCGTCGCTCCACTGGCGGTCAGCTGATGACCGCCAACTCCAGCCAGTACAGCCTGGCCGAAACGGCGGCGCAAACCGTGCTGCGCTATTGCGAATCGCAATTCATGGTTAACCCCGCTCTTCGGGTAACCACACCCGGAGTAAGAGGCACAGACGCTGCCGCCTGGCGCAATCCAGCCAAATGGCTGGCCTCCGAAACCGTACCAGTTATCGGGGTCAATTTTCCGGGCGTCCAGAACTTCAGCTGCCTGATCGAGGACGCCAGCTCCGAGCTGATTCCTTCGTCGCTCAGCAACGATGTCAATCCCGAGACAACCGGCGCCGCATCGCTGTGTAGCGGCGGGACAGGCATCAGCCCGACGATGTGCAAATACCGGGTTACCGCCCGCGTCGTGCTCGCCCCTGGCCAGCAGCAGATGAGTCTTCAAAGTGAAATCAGGTTCGGTATCTGAGTCTGAGATCCAACAACAGCAACACTGGAAGCACTGACATGAACGCAACGCAGACAGACTGGCTCGGCACCATTCGGCAGACCTTCACCAAGGCGCTGGTGTACCTGCTGTGTTCTTTGACCGCGATGCCGGCCTGGTCGGCCAGCACCCTGTATCAGATACCGCCGTTCACCTCGACCGAGCCGCCCGCCAACGTCTTCATGATGCTCGACGACTCGGGCTCAATGTCCGGCCATTCCTTGCCGATTCCGGCTGGGATCACGATCATTCCGAGCACACCCACGGTCACAATCTCGGGCGATGGTGCAGATGTGGCCGGCAACTGGGCGCTGCGCTCATGGACGATCAACCGCGAACACGACTGGCAGCTGCGCGCGCCGGCACTCAATCCATTGTGGTACAACCCGGCCAACCGTTATGTTCCCTGGAACAAGGACGGCGTTCTGATGCCGAACGCGGCGATCGGCGGCAATATCATCTCGACCAATTTCGGCGCCTTCACCTCGCGCGCCGATCCCTCGCAACTCACCGAGCGCGATCCGCGCCAGGCGCCTGTCGGGTCGTCCTTCACCTCGATCACCACTGCCGCAGGCCGCGGCCTGCTGGGCACCGATTCGACGTCAGCCGTCAGTGCAGTCGGCCCGATCACCCAGGGCCGGCGCGTGACGCAGGGGTCATTTGCCGATTTTCGCTACAACAAGATGCCCTTCGATTTCGGGCCGACCGTGGGCGGGGCGACCACTGCGCCACGCAATGGCCATGCCGACCAGACCTGGACGACGCACAACGACACCACCAGCCCGCTCGATCTCTTCAGCCGTCCCTTGCAGCTCACCACCACGTCCTCATCAAGCGGTTGCTTTGCCAGCAATTCGGCCTGCACAGGCGGTGCTGCGCCGACGATGCAACTCACCGCGACGAGCTGGACTCGACTTGATTGCAACGGCGTTGCGCAGAGCTTCACCAGCGATCCGGGGCCGCTCTCCTGCTGGAGTCGGCAGGATTGCAATGGCAACGTCATCAATTACGCAAGCGACCCTGGGCCGCTCAACTGCTGGAGTCGGGCCGATTGCAATGGCGACGTCACAAGGTATACCAGCAATCCCGGACCGCTCCCTTGCTTCAGGCGAAACACCTGCCAAAACGTCACTCAGAATTTCACCACTAACCCCGGGGATCTGCCCTGCGGCTTCACCTGGACCGACTGCTACGGCAATCCGCAGACCTCGCTGACAGACGGTAACCCGGTCAGCTGCCCGAGCCGAATCCAGAATTGCGACAACTCCTGGACCAACAACCCGTCAAACCCGACCCTGACCTGCCATCGGACCCGATCCTGCGCCAACGTCGGCTGGGGCGCGTGGAGCTCAAGCAACCCGAACCTTCCTGCCTGCTGGGCGCGAGGCCTCTGTGAGGGCGGAACGAGCTATATCTCGGGAGCCGATCCCGGGAATTTGAACTGCCAGTTTTCACGACTGAGATGCGATGGCACCGGACCTACGTTTCATGCAACCAACCCGGATACGCTGCAGTGCTGGCAGCAGCAAAACTGCGCCGGCACGAACATCATTTACACAAGTCCTCCCAACCCGGCAACGCTTGCTTGCAACTACACACGCCAGAATTGCAGCGGGGCAACCGAGACGTTCCCACCGACTCCCGACCCCGGCAGCCTGACCTGCTATCGGCGTCCGAATTGCGATGGCACCACCACCAATTGGACCCCGGCGGTCCTGTCTACGGTCACTTGCCCGTCGGCAACCGAACCGCAGCCGATCTTCTCACCGACGACCCAGCTCAAAACGTCAGCGCTGATCACCAGGACGACGACACAGTTTCTGCGCACTGTCAGCGGCGGCCAGACCTTATCGCCAACACCCTGGCCGGTCAAGCAGAGCCAAGTCAGGACTGCGTTGAACCCAAGTTTGATCACCAAGACTTCTCTGGGCACCCGGCTTGTCACGCCATTCAGCCAACCCGCGAACCCATACGACCGGACCTCGACCCCCTTTTCCCGAGCCAGTACCCCGGTCGTTGCCGCATTCTGCCCGCCCGGCACCAGCCAGATGACTTGCACGATTCCGGCGGCTCCTGGTGTGCCCGATCCGGCCCTGCTTACCCCGGCGCGTTACTACACCTATATCGGATCTGGCAACAAAGGCTCGCCATCGAGCTATCGCGTGGTCCAGATCGACCGCACGCGTCCTTCAAGCTATGTCTATCCGGTGATCGATGCGACGACCGGTGTGGCGGCCACTACCGCAACGTCGCAACGTTCGGACTGCGCAGGGATCACTTCCTGCACCTGGCTGGAAGAGGCACAGAACTACGCAAACTGGTATCTCTACTATCGAAATCGACTTTTCGCGGCCCAGGCGGTGGTGGCCGATTCGCTCTCGAGCATGACCACCGACAGCCAGCAAAAGCTGCGGCTCGGCTATGGCCGGATCAACAGCTATCAGGGCGCCTATAACCCCTGGCTGACGCAGCAGCTGGTGACCATCAATTCGCTGCCATCGATCGACGGTGTGACGAATCCTGGCGCGCTGGTGCGAGGCGTCAGACCCTTTATCAAAGGCACCCAGGACCGCAGCGACTTCTTCAACTGGCTTTTCAGCCTGGCCTGGGTCGGATCGACACCAAATCGTGAAGCCATCGACTCGGTCGGGCGCTATTTCACACGCACCGACAACAAGGGTCCCTGGGGTGCCACGCCTGGTACCGAGGACCAGTCGCCGCAGCTCGGCTGCCGGCGCAACAGCCTGTTCCTGACCACCGACGGCGAGTGGACCAACGCTGCTGCCGGTCAGCCTCTGATCGGCGCGACAGGTCCGGTAACGGGATCTGGCGGACCACAGGAATCGGATAACGTCAACGGGCCGACCATCACCGGTGACGGTGTCAATGCGGGCGCCAGCTTCACCTATAAACCGTCGAACTGGTTGCGGTTCACCGGTGGCGCAAATCAGTCGGAGACCCTGACCGATGCGGCGGTCTATTACTGGAACCGTGACCTGCGCCCGGATCTGCCCAATGTCATCCTGCCGGTGACTGAAGGATCTCGACCCAACCCGGCATTCTGGCAGTCGATGAGCACCTACATCATCGGCTATGGCCTGTCGGCATCGATGGATACGCCAGCGACCCGCGCAGCGATCACCAGCGGCGCCAACGTGACCTGGCCGAGTGTCGATCTGACCAGCACGCTGGCGACCGGGGGCAACCGGGTGAACGACAGCATGCGGGCAGCGCTCGCCTCGCGCGGCAACTTCTATGCCGCCCAGACGGTGGCAGAACTCAAGAGCGGCGTGCTCGGCAGCTTCCTCGAGATCGCAACACGCCAGGGTTCGGCGGGTGGCGTGGCGGTGACCGGTCCGGCAATCACCAGTTCGTCGCTGGCCTTTTTCCCGAGCTATACCACCGGCAAATGGACAGGCTCTCTGAAAGCCTTCAAATCGGCTGATCTTGAGTCGCTCGCTCAAGGCAACGACGTGACGCCCGAATGGAACGCGAGCATTCCGGCCTTCGGAGCACGAAACATTTTTTCGAGCAGCGGCCTCAATACTGCGATCAACTTCGATGTCGGGTCGCTGACCGCAGCGCAGGCAACCAGTCTGTCGTCAACCACACCCGGGTTTACCTATACCGCGGCCGAGGCGGTGAACTATCTGCGAGGTAATCAGAGTCTGGAGTTGCCCGCGACCGGCATTTCAGTCGGCACGAAGTTCCGCAGGCGCGAGTCGATCCTGGGCGATATCGTCAACTCGACGCCGCTCTATGTGAAAGCACCCGACTACGGCTATGCGGTCATGCCGAGCATCGGCTCGAGCTATACATCGTTTGTGGCCTCACGTCGAAGCGGTTCAGTCGCGACCGTCTATGTTGGCGCCAATGACGGCATGTTCCATGCCTTCGATGCCGGCACCGGCGTGGAGCGATTCGCCTATGTGCCGCGCGGCGTCTATCCGACCTTGGCAAACCTCCTGAATCCCGGCTACGAGCACAACTACTATGTGGATGGGCCGGTCGTCTCAGGCGACTGGCATGACGGCTCATCGTGGCGTTCGATGGTGATCGGTACCACCGGGGCAGGAGGAGCCAACGGCAATTCATCGGTCTTTGCAATCGATGTCACCAGCCCGACGTCTGTGACCCGCAGCAATGTGAAGTGGGACACCACACCGGCCGACAGTCAATCGGCGAACTATCTCGGTCACATCATGACGCGCGGCGTCGTCGGCCGGATCAAGACAGCCGCCGGCGGGACTCAATGGGTCTACATGGTGGGCAATGGCTTTGAAAGCAACAGCAACAGGGCGGCACTGCTGATCTTCGATATGGCAACTGGTGCCATGTCCGCCATTCCGGTTGGCGCTGGCTCTCCTTCGACAACCGACCCTGACTACCTGGCAAAGCGCAACGGCATGGGCGGGATTACCGTGGTCTACGACAACCAGCGCAACATCAGTCTGGTTTACGGCGGCGATCGCCAGGGCAGTCTGTGGCGCTTCGACTTCAGCAGCGGTACGCCTGACAGCGCCAAGGCCTTTGGCGATGCCGGCTCAGCGCTCTTCACGGGCACCGGCACTCGCCCGATTACCGCCGCACCCCGTCTGGTACCGCATCCGCTTGGCGGCATGCTGATTGTCTTCGGCACCGGCAAGCTCCATGACAATACCGACAGCACTAACGTCGATGAGCAGGCGATCTATGCCGTCTGGGACAAACCCCAGTACACCAGCGGGACGGTCACCACAGCAAAACTCAAGGCGCTGACAGTCTCGACCGCTGGTGATGGCACTCGCACGATCGATACCGCGGTTGACTGGAAGACCCTCATGGGATGGTCGATCAAGTTGACTGGCGGCGAACGGATCATCTCCGATCCGACTGCAGATACCGGCGCGCTCACCGTGACCTCTTACGCTCCTTCGGCCGCGCTTGACCCTTGCAATGGGGGAGGGGTGTCATATGTCTATCGCTTTGATTTTGCGACCGGCAACATCGTCGGGATGCAGGTCACCGGTGTGGTTGGCGCGGTGTCGCCCTTGACCGTCGCACCCGGGATGGTCAGTCGCAGCACGGACACAGGGATCAATCTCGGTTCCGCAATGAGCGGCAGTGGGGGCGGATCCGGGTTTACCCTTCCCCCGGGCAGTGCTTCGCAATGTCGTCTCTACAGCACCAGCATCCAGGGGCGTCCTAACGTGATTGCGGTCAACTGCCCGGGATTTACGCCGATTCGGGTCTGGCGTCAGCAGGTCCGTTGAGCATCCTTCACACACACAACTGATGACCATGACTCCTACGCGAAACGCTGGTTTTACTCTCATCGAACTGATGGTCACGGTCGCGATCATCGCGATCCTGGCCGCGGTCGCGATCCCCAACTACACCGACTCTGTCTCCCGGTCCCGGCGCAACGATGTGCGCATTTCGCTCGCCCAATCGGCGCAGTGGTTGGAGCGATTCAGGGCCGAGAATCGTGGCACTTACACCGGCGCAGCGCTGCAGGCCGGCGCGACCGTGTCGCCGGCATCCGGCGCGGTGATGTATAACATCGCGGTCGCGGTCGGCGTCGGCGGCACGACCTACCAGCTCACCGCAACGCCTCGCGCTGGCAGCCCGATGGCAGCCGACGCGTGCGGCGTCTACACCTTGAGCAGCGATGGGCAGCGGACTGCCAATGGCAACAGCTCCGGGGATGCTTTCGACCGGTGCTGGAACCGCTGATGCCGCGTTTCTGAACGCGGCATCCGACCCGCGCAGACTTTCCGGATCACTGGGGCTCAGGGCATGATGGTCCTGAGCCGCGCTACACTCGCCACAACAGGCCAGCTCGACATGGCCCGGGAGGAGGGTGTTGCCTGTTCTCCTGCCAGAAAACTTTTCGCCAGGAAGACACGCCATCCATGGACCTTGCTTATTCCGATGAGCAGCGCATGTTCGCCGACAGCGCGAACGAGGTACTGACCAAGCGCGCGCTGAAGACAGATCCTCACTCCCTGTGGTCCGACATGGCCGAGTTGGGATGGCTTGCTCTGCCGATACCCGAAGCCTGGGGCGGTTTCGGCCACGGGGCGGTCGATGTCGGCATCCTGTCCGAGCGATTCGGGCGGCATCTTGTCGTGACACCTTATGTTCAGGCGCTGGTGCTGTGCGGACGACTCATCGAGTCGCTTGGCACCGATGCGCAAAAAGCCGCGCTGCTGCCCGGACTCGCCAATGGCAGGCTGAAGCTCGCGCTGGCGCATACCGAGCGGGGCGCGCGCCACACGCTGCAGCATGTGACGCTTTCAGCAGGCGCTGATGGCAGCGGATGGCGATTGTCCGGCGAGAAGATGGCGGCGGTTGGCGCGGACCAGGCCGACCGCATTCTTGTAACGGCGCGGGTATCGGGTCACAGCCGCGATGCCAGGGGCATCGCAGTTTTCGTGATCGAACCGGGGCAGGCCGGACTGCGCATCGATCGCTATGAGACGGTTGACGGTGCGACCGCCGCCAGGCTGACACTGACCGATGTGCATCTGCCTGACTCGGCGCGGCTCGGTGCGACCGATGATGGGGCTGATGCGGCCTTTCTGGCGCTGGAGCACGCCTTTGATGCGGCAATCGCTGCCTGGTGCGCCGAACTGCTCGGGCTGATGGAGTCTGCGACCGCCGCCACCATCGAATACACCAAGGTCAGGGTCCAGTTCGGCAAACCGCTGGCCGCCAATCAGGTGCTGCGTCATCGCATGGCCGACATGTCGGTCCATTGCGAGGTGGCGCGCTCTATGGCCTTGCGGGCAGCGCTGCATGTCGATCATGCCGATGTGTCGGTCCGTGCACGAGCAGTGTCTGGTGCATGGGCCAAGGTCATCCGCGCCGCCCGTTCGGTCACCGAAGAGGCGATTCAGATGCATGGCGGCATGGGAGTGACCGATGAATTGAATGTCGGACTCTTTCTCAAGCGGGTGCTGGCACTTGAAGCCCTGGTCGGCAGTGCGGACCACCATCTTCGCCGTCATGCTGCTCATTCGGCACGCAGCATGGCCAATGTCTAGGAGCAGGCCATGAACCTTGATTTCACGCCCGAAGAACTCGCCTTTCAGCAGGAAGTGCGAGCCTTTTTCGCGGAAAAACTCACCCCGGACCTGCGTCGTGCCAATGCCCTGACACCAAGTGTGTTTTCCGATCCAGACATCTTCAGGCGTTGGCAGCGAATCCTGTTCGAGCGCGGATGGGCGGCCACATCATGGCCGACCGAATTCGGTGGCACTGGCTGGTCAACCGCGCAGCAATACATTTTTGAAGTCGAGAACGCCATTGCCGGCGCGCCGCCCCTGCTGCCTCAGGGCCTGCGCATGGTCGGGCCGGTCATCATGAAGTTCGGCACTCAGGCGCAGAAAGACTTCTATCTGCCCAGGATCCTGACCGGTGAGGATTACTGGTGCCAGGGCTATTCCGAGCCCGGCTCCGGCTCCGATCTTGCGTCGCTCAAGACCCGCGCAGTGCGCGATGGCGACGACTACCTCATCAACGGCTCCAAGATCTGGACTTCGCACGCGCAGTTTGCCAATCGGATGTTTGCTCTGGTGCGCACTGCCGATTCGCCGAAGAAGCAGGACGGCATCAGCTTCATCCTGATCGATATGGATTCGCCCGGCATTTCGGTGCGCCCGATCCTGACGATCGGCGGTGATCATGAGGTCAATCAGGTTTTCTTTGACGACGTGCGCGTGCCGATTGCGAACCTGGTCGGTGCCGAAGGGCAGGGCTGGTCCTACGGGAAATACCTGCTCGAGTTCGAGCGCGGCGGAGCAATGGCGTCGGGTCGCCTGCGATCGAAACTCCGCAAGATCGAAAAGCTTGCGTCGACCTATCGTGATGGCGAGCAGTCGCTGCTCGACTCACCGGCGGTTTCGCTGCGCCTGTCCGAACTCGAGATCGATATCGACGCGCTCGAGATGAGCGAGTTGCGGATCATGTCGAGTCTGCAGACCGGCCAGAACCCGGGCTCGGTGGCCTCATCGATGGCCAAACTGCGCAACAGCGAGCTCAAGCAGGCTGTCTCGCGTCTGGCGATCGATATCCTCGGCGACGACGCACTGATCTGGGACCCGCGTCGGCCGCTCTATGAAGTGGTGGAGCCGTCGCTGCTGGGCGAGGAAGCCTTGTCGGTGAGCGCTGAATATCTCAATACCCGTGCCTACACCATCTTCGGCGGAACCTCCGAGGTTCAGCGCGATGTGATCGCCAAGGTGGTCATCGGGATGTGAGGTGGGCCGGGTCTGGCTGAAATGGGCCGGGCAAACCAACAGAGATGGATTGACCGCTGCCTGACTCGGCGAACCAATCATTTGACATAATATAGATTAGACGACATTTTCAAATTCGGCACCTCAGATCGCCATGGTTGGATCGTGATGCTATGGTGCGCGGCAATCCCACTGAGCCATTGGAGCAAACGTGATTCAAAACCTGAAACCGGTGATGGCCGTCAGCGCACTCGGCATCGCACTGATGCTGTCGGCAGCGTCGTCGATGGCGCAGCCGGTCGCAACCGCCACCACCGCGAAGGCGGCTGCAAAAGCCCCGGCCATCGATCCGGCCGCCGTCGCCGCGATCAATCGCATGGGCGACTACCTGAAAACCCTGAAGGCATTTTCAATCCGTGCCGACACCACCACCGACCAGGTGCTGCCGAGTGGCCCGAAGCTGCAATTTGGCGGCACGATCGACCTGACATACCGTGATCCGGACGGCCTTTACGTTGTGTCTCGCCGCGACGATCGCGACGAGAGCCGGTTCTTCTATAACGGCAAGCTGCTGACCGTGTGGGTCGAGGCTAAAAAGGCCTATGCAGGCATCGTGGCGCCAGCCACCATTGGCTCGACCCTCGAACTCGTCAGAGAGAAGTACGACGTCAATTTTCCTCTGGGCGATGTGCTCCTGATGGCCGCTCGCGGCGAACTGCTCAGGAATGTGAAGGCCGGAGTCGTGATCGGCACCGGACGGGTTGCCGGTGTCGACTGTGACCATCTCGGCTTTCATCAGGATGGCATGGACTGGCAGATCTGGATCGAGAAAGGCGAGCGCCCCCTGCCACGCAAGATGCTGGTCACGTCGCTGTCTCAAGTCAGCCAGCCTCAGCACAGCGAGGTGATGACCTGGGACTTGTCGCCGAAGATCGATCCTGCGATGTTCACCTTCGTGCCGCCCGAGGGCGCAAACCGGATTGCCATCGCCGAGAAAAAGGCGGTTCGGCAGTCAAAGGCAACTACTGGTGCAAAGGACGCAAAATGACCATTCAATCTACCCTCGCCCATTCAATCCGGCGCGTCGCCCTGCCCTTGCTGGGCGTGGCGGTCTTGTGCCTCGCGGCTGACCCGGCTCTGGCCGCCAACGTCAACCGCAACGCCAACGCCAACGTCAACCGCAACGTCAACGTCAATCAGAACGCCAACGTCAACCGCAACGCCAACGTCAACCGCAACGCCAACGTCAACCGCAACGTCAACGTCAATCAGAACACCAACGTCAACGTCAACCGCAACGTCAATGTCAGCGGCGGCTACTATGGCCCGAATTACCACAGCGGACCAAGTGTCGCCGGCGTGGTGGCGGCCACTGTGGTCACCGCCGCTGTGGTCGGTAGCGTCGTCAGAACGCTGCCGCCGTCGTGTACCACGGTCTATGCGAACGGCTTTGCCTACCAGAATTGCGGCGGCACCTACTATCAACCGCAGTATCAGGGCAGCAACGTCACCTATATCGTCGTCAATCAGCCCTGAGCTTTTCGTCCGGGCGAGGCCCGGCTCGTGACAGAATGGCGACACGATGAGTGCCCCCAAACTGACTCGAGAAAGTATTCTTGACGGCTCGCTTCATGCCTCGGTCAGGGCCCTGCTTGGGCCTGAGGTCAGACTGATGACCGCCGAGGAACGAGAAGCCCAGATCAAGAACATGCTGGCGCAGGCGCCGCACCCGGACAGTGTCTGGGTGTTCGGCTTTGGTTCGCTGATCTGGAATCCGGCTTTTCACTTCGCTGAACGACGCGTCGCGCGGATTCACGGATTTCATCGCAAGTTCTGCCTCTGGGCACGGGCCGGACGCGGCAGCCCCGAGTCTCCCGGGCTGATGCTCTCGCTCGAGGCCGGCGGCAGTTGTACCGGCGTTGCCTATCGGCTTGCGGCCGGCACCGAGATGACCGAGCTCGACGTCCTCTGGCGACGCGAAATGGCCACCATGGCTTATCGACCTGTCTGGACGCTGGCCAGAACGCCCGACGGTCCTGCCCATGTGATTGTTTTCAGTGCCAATCGTGACCACGAGCGCTATGCGCCAGGTCTTGACCATGACACCATCGCCCGTTACCTCGCGACCGGTGCAGGCCCACTGGGGCGCTGCTGCGATTATCTCTTCGAAACCGTCGCTCATCTGAAGGCCCTGGGCATCCAGGATCGCCGCCTTGAAGCGCTCGAATCATCCGTCAGGGAGCACGGCAATCCGGCCGCCTGACACTGCTCTCGCAGTCTGACCCTTTCCCGCAGGAAATTCCCTCATGAAATTCGATACCGGACGGCCCGTGACCATGGGCCCCAATGGCATGGTTACCTCCCCCCATTCCCTGGCATCGCAGGCAGGCGTCGATGTGCTGCGGGCAGGCGGATCGGCGGTCGACGCTGCGATCGCGGTCAGCTCGGTGCTGTCGGTGGTCTATCCGCATATGACCGGTCTCGGCGGCGATGCCTTCTGGCTGATCCATGATGCAAAGACTGGCTCGGTGCGCTATCTCGACGGCGGTGGGCGTGCTGCGGCCAGTGCCTCCCTCGATGCCTTTGCGCAGCGGGGGCTGACCGAGATTCCGTTTCGCGGCATTTTGCCGGCGACCGTGACCACGCCCGGTGCTGTCGCGAGCTGGGGTGAAGCGCATCGTGCCTATGGTCGTCTGCCGCTCGCGCGCAGTCTCGAGAGCGCCATCGGCTATGCCCAGAGCGGCTTTCCAGTGACCGCAAGGCTTTCGGGATGGATCGAGCAGGTGATGTCCGACCTGCAGCCGCATGCCGAAACCATGGCGATCTTCATGCCCGCGGGCAAAGTGCCAGCGCCCGGTTCAAAGCTCACCAATCCCGATCTTGCGAACACGCTTCGTGCGATTGCAAGCGATGGCGTCTACGGGTTTTATCGCGGCGCCGTTGGTCGTGAACTCGCACGGTTCTCAGCCGAAAAGGGCGGGTTGTTTAGCGAGGCCGATCTTGCTGCGCAGACCGCCCGCTGGGGTGAGCCACTCAAGGGCCAGTACCGCGATCTGGTGCTCTATGAGACCCCTGCCCCGACCCAGGGATTCTCGGTGCTCGAAATGCTCAATCTGCTCGAGCCCTTCGAACTGCACAAACGCGAATTCCAGGGGCCGGATATGGTCCATCTGATGGTGCAGGCCAAACAGTTGGCCTATCACGATCGCGACAATTTCCTTGGCGACCCGGCCTTCGTCAGCGTGCCGATGGATAAGCTGATCTCGAAAGCCTATGCCGACGAGCGCCGTCCGATCATCGATCCGAAGCACGCCCTGCCCTGGGACAAAGTACCCTCCTACGGAAGCCTCACCGGGGACACGGTGTACATCGCCACAGTCGATGCACAAGGCAATGCGGTCTCGCTGATCCACAGCCTCTATGGCGTCTTCGGATCGGCGGTTGTGGCCGGTGGCACCGGTGTGGTCCTGCAAAATCGGGGTGCCTATTTCACGCTCGATCCGGCCCATCCCAATCGGCTCGAACCGGGCAAAACACCCTTGCACACCCTGATTGCGTCGATCGGCTTTCGCAACGATCGGCTCTGGAGCGTCGTCGGCTGCATGGGTGCTGACGGGCAGCCGCAGATCCATTTGCAGACCTATATCAACCTCATCGACTTCGGGCTTGATATTCAGCAGGCGCTTGAATCACCGCGATGGCTGTCGGGGCGTTTCGGGCTGGGCGGGCCGCGCGACACGCTGCATATCGAAGCGCGCTTTCCAAAGGCCACCATTGACACGCTCGAGCAGCGCGGACATCTGGTTGAGCGCTGGGACAACTGGAATGAACTGGCGGGGCATGCGCACGGCATTGTGATCGACCCGCACAGCGGCATGCGTCTGGGCGGCTCAGACCCGCGCAGCGACGGCGCGGCCATCGGTTACTGACCCGGTCCGCCTTCAATAGAGCGCTGCCTTGCCGCCGCCGGCTCGCCTAATGACATTAGACGAACGGACAGGCGGCATCGACGAATGGCATGTCGTCTTTCTGAGCGGTTTTCAGGCTGAAATCCGCCTGCCGATTGCCTGAAGCCGGCCAGCCTGCCGACTGTGATTTTTTGCTCATTTCCATGAGATAAGCTGAGCGGGGCAGTCGATGCAGCCCGACTCGCTGTCATCATCTGCGGCTGATTGTCAGGCCGCCTTTATTGACGTTGCTGAGGCGCTTCTGAGACGCTGCTGAGACGCTGCTGAGACGCTGCTGACGCAACCCTCAAGGCATTGCAGCAGCCGGACTCGCAGCTGAATCGCAAATTCACACCTCGCCCAACCATGATTCGATGTCACGATCGAAGTCGCGATCGAGCTCACCATCGAGCAACAAACAATACAGCCACGCGCGGATCATCCCGAACGCAACGCCTGGTGGCGGTGCTTTTGTCGATGCTGATGCCGCTGCTGGCAAATGCAAAGCCGCTGATCACACCGGCCACGCCACTGTCGGGCACCGGGCCGTCTTCGGCAACCGAACCAGTCATCAAGCCGGAGCCAGAGTCGGCCGTGACCGCACGCCAACCTGGGATGGCCAGGAAGGCCGAATCAGTTCAAACGCTCAAGCCGGATGCGCCGAAGGCACCGCACAGGTCAATCGCGCTTGTGCCGCCTGCGGCAACCCCGGGTCTCTATCTGTCAGGAACCACTGACCCGGGAGGCCTGCTGTCGGCGTATCGCCTCAGGGGACTGTTGCCGCCGAGCATGGTCACCACAGAGCTTTCGAAAGCCGGTACCACGCCAAATCGTGCGCCTGCCTCGCGAGCGGCGCCGCGCGATTCGTCTGCGAGCACAGCCTCAGCGCCCGCTGGCAAGGCGACTTCGCATGCCGATGCGAATGGCGCCGTGTCGCGGGCGTCCCGCCAAAGACCGGCACCGTCAGAGGCATCGCAAGCAGCCGACGCCTGCAGTCGCATGCAGGACGGAACCCTTGTGATTCGATCCGGGCAGTCCGACAGCCGCTGCTCGGGCGCCGAATTCAGGGCGCAGCTCAGCCGCCAGCTGAAGTCAGCGATGGCCGATATCGATGCATCGTCACCCGGGGCAGGCGGTGCCGGGATGGTTTCGGCCACCTCCCAGCGCTTTCCTGCCTGGCGCCATGTGACCATCACGTCCCCGCCCTCGAACATGTCGGTCGTGGCCCGGGCGCCGGGAGAAGACAACCTGCGACGGCTCAATTCCAGGTCGAGTTGGGCTGACCAGTATCAGGCGCGGATGGCCGAAATCCGGACGGGTCGGTAGCAGCCTCACCGCCTGAGTGGTGCTGCCCGACCGCCACCAACAATGTACGATCCCCCGTTGAGTGTCGATCAGCCTCGCGAGCAGACGGCTGGCGCGAAAACCAATCAGGGGGAGTGACATGCGTGATCTGACAGGACAGGTTGCCTGGGTAACCGGGGCAGGAACAGGAATCGGAGAAGGATCAGCGCTTGCGCTGGCGGCCGCAGGCATGCGGCTGGTGCTCTCGGGGCGCCGCGAGAAGGAACTCGCCAGAGTCGCTGCAAAGATCACGGCCAAAGGCGGACAAGCTCGAATCGCTGTGCTCGATGTCTCGAATGCCGCCGCGGTTGAAGATGTCGTCAAGGGCATCGCGCAGCAGGAAGGTCGTATCGATGTCGTGGTCAACAGCGCCGGCCTGAATGTGACCCGACGCAACTGGAAGCATTTGTCCCGCGCAGACTGGGATCAGGTGATCCGTATCGACCTGGACGGCGCATTCTATTGCTGCCACGCGGTTTTGCCGATGATGCGCAAGCAAAAGGGCGGGCTGATCGTGAACATTTCTTCGATTGCCGGCAAGCGGGTCAGTCCGATGACCGGACCGGCCTACAGTGCGGCGAAATTCGGCCTGAATGCCATGACCGACAGCCTCAATGCCGAAGAATGCGTCAACGGTATCCGGGCAACGGCTGTCTGCCCCGGCGAGGTCGCCACGCCGATTCTCGACAAGCGTCCGGTCCCGGTCTCGGCTGAAGATCGTGCACGAATGCTCCAGCCTGAGGACCTTGGCGAAACGATTGCTTTTCTGGCGCGCATGCCAGCCCATGTCTGCATCAACGAACTGGTGATCACACCCACCTGGAACCGGATGGCAGTCGGACCGGCCCTGGCCATTCCAGACTGATCGATCCGGCCAGTTTGGACCCTCACATCATTGACAAAGGAGACACGAATGTCAGCAAACCTGAAAGTCGAAACCGAAATGTCGAGCGCCGAATGGCAGGCGCGCTGCGACCTTGCAGCGCTGTATCGCATCTGCGACCACTTCGGCTGGACCGACATTCTGGCCACCCATATGTCGGTGCGCGTGCCGGGAGAACCCAACCATTTCCTCATCAATCACTATGAGGAAATGTTCCATGAGATCACCGCGTCGAGCCTGATCAAGATGGATCTCGACGGCAAGGTGATCGGCCGTCAGGGGCGCTTCAACAAAGCCGGCTTCACGATCCACAGTGCGATCTACAAGGCTCGCGCGGATGCCAATTGCGCCATGCATACCCATACCCGCGCGGGTGCCGGCGCAGCCATGCTCAAGGGCGGACTGCGCCCGATCAGCCAGGACGCGATGCAGGTCTACGACGAACTGGCTTATCACGAGTACGGCATGCCTGCCACGCAGGAGGAGTGCGACGCGCTCGGCGTGAGTTGTCAGAAAGGCAGTTGCGTGGTGCTGTTCAACCATGGGCTGCTGACCTTCGCACCGACGGTGCATGGCGCCCTGCAAAGCCTCTATATGCTCGAGCGCGCCTGCGAACTCGAGCTGATTTCGCGCACACTCGGCGAGCCACCCGTCATGATCGACGAAGCGGTCGTCGGCAAGATGGGCTCGGTGATGAAAAAGGCTCGGGCCGACCATCGTTACGGCCTGCATGAATGGAATGCGCTCGTGCGCCTTGTCGAAAGCAAGGGCGGTACCGATTTCCGCAGCTGAGCCGGTTTCCGCAGCTGAACCGATCAACGCGCCCTGCCCCCGGGCAGCCGCGTGCATCGGGGCGCGCATCGGTGTAGGCCTTGGCCGGGATGCCTGTTTGCAGCAGAACACCGATATCAAGGATGCAGAAGGCCGGTCGAATCGACCGGCTAGCTCTGTATACTTAAAGTCTTACTGAATCTTTACTCTCCAAGACATTGAAACATTTATAAAAATTTTCGGTTGTTATCTCTGCAATCGACTCGGGAGAGAGCTCGCGCAAGCTGGCCAGAAACTCACCGACATGCCTGACGAAACCCGGTTCGTTGAGTTTGCCGCGGTGCGGAACCGGCGCAAGGAAGGGCGCGTCGGTTTCGATCAGCAGACGATCGAGCGGCATCTTGCGTGCCACCTCTCGCAGCGACTCGGCATTACGAAAGGTGACGATGCCCGACAGCGAAATATGAAAGCCGAGGTCGAGCGCGGAACGGGCAACCTCCCAGGTTTCAGTAAAGCAGTGCATCACGCCGCCGATGTCGTCGGCACCCTCCTCCCGCATGATGGCCAGTGTGTCGTCAGCCGCCGACCGGGTATGAATGATGAGTGGCTTGCGGCTGATGCGCGCCGCGCGGATATGGACGCGAAACCGCTCACGCTGCCAGCCGCAGACCTCGGCCGGATCGCCTTCTGTCCGGTAGTAGTCGAGCCCGGTCTCGCCGGTGGCAATCACTTTGGGCTCTCGCGCCAGTCGCACGAGCGTCTCGACATCCGGCTCGAGCGTGTCGGGATAGTCGGGATGCACGCCGACTGAGGCATAGAGATTGGGATGGGCCTGTGCCAGCGCCAGCACTCGCGGAAAGTCCTCGAGCGTCACCGAGACGCACAGGGCGCGATCGACCGCATTGACACGCATTCGGTCGAGAACCGCGTCGATCTGGGAGCCGAGTTCGGGAAAGTCGAGGTGGCAATGTGAATCGACGTACAAGGCGAGGACTCCCGCCCGCGGACAGGGCGTCAGAAACCGGTCATTCTACCGGCGCTCTGAGGCGGCCTCAGAGGGTATTGGTCTGGCGCGAGCCCAATCCGGTCGAACCGATCAGGGTCTCGAACCTGGCGCGAGCCTGCTCGCCAGCCTCGTTGCGTGCGAACTGGACACCCAGGCCCTGTGGCCGGCCGGTGGTGCCCGCAGGTGTGATCCAGACGACCTTGCCAGGGACCGCGTATTTGACCGGATCATCGAGCAGGGTCAAGATCAGATAGAGGTCATCGCCAAGATTGGCCTGACGGGTCGTGGGTACGAAGAGACCACCGCCTTGCACAAAGGGCATATACCCGGACGTCAGTCCGGCCATATCGCGAATAGACAGTGACATC
>JAPLQF010000042.1:124008-316521 GCA_026399875.1 Burkholderiales bacterium
ACATCACGCTCAGGCGGGCAGCGCCTCCCGGCGCCGTCACCGGGGGAGTCCCCGCCGATTGTCGAGACTCCGACGTGGTTGCAGATTCGCTCATTCTCATGCCCTCGAGACGACTGGCGCCTCAATAAAAGTCTGATCAGTGCTGGCGTCCGAGCGCTCAGCCCCTCGAGCCCGGCTTTGCGACCGGGCTGAAAGCACCGAGATAAGCCGCCAGCGACTCTTCGCAAAACAGCCGCGGATTCAGCGGATGTCCGACGCTGCGATACTGCCCGACCAGATCACGACCTGCATCGGCGAGCCGTTGCGGGTCAGTTCGGGCAGACAGCTCGATCAATCGAGCGGACTGGGCCGGGAAGTAGCGCGGCGACCCACCCATGCGACACCGCGCCAGATCAAGAAGCCATCGCTGCATCAGTGGCAGCCATTGACGGCCCTCGAAAGGCTGCAACGCATCGGCGGTTGCGACCGATGAAGTGTCCGGCAGCCTGGCAATCGCCTCCAGCATGGTCCGATGGGCGGACGCCTGCGAAGGCTCAGCGAAGCGGATCGCCTGCAAAGGAGAGCCTCCTGCCATCGCGAGCCAGGATTGCGCCTCGGCCGCGCTGCAGCCGGTCTCGGCCCTGACCCAGTCAGCTGCCACCTCGGCGCCCGGGCTGTCGAGCAAGCGAAGCTGACAACGCGATCGGATGGTTGCCGGCAAGGCATCGGGGCGGTTGGCAACAAGGATGAAAAACAGCCCACCGCCCGGTTCTTCCAGTGTCTTGAGCAGCGCATTGGCGGTCACATGATTCATTGCCTCGGCCGGGTCGATCAGTACCAGCCGCCGTCCGCCCCGGTGAGAGCCGACGCCGAGGAACTCCGACAGCGCCCTGACCTGATCGATCTTGATCTCATTGGCTTGCTTGCCGTCGTCATCGACCAGTCGGGTGAGCTGGCGAAGGTCGGGATGGGTGTCGGCAGCCACCCAGCCGCAGGCAAGGCAGCGACCACAGGCAAGCCGGTTGTCGAGCGGCGTCTCGCACAGCAGGGAGGCTGCCAGCGCCTGCGCATAGCGCGTCTTGCCGATACCGGATGCCCCCCGCAGCAACAGCGCGTGCGGCAGGCGTTGCGCATCATGAAGCTGTTCAAGCAGCGCCGACTGATGCCAGGGGAGAGATTGAAAAATCATTTAAATATCATTTAATCAGAAGCTTGAAAGGTCAAGTTCAAGTATTTTACGAATATCCTGGATCGACTTGCTACTGTCGACGATGCAGAACCGACCCCCCGACGCCGCTGCCCGGGCGAGATAGGCATCGCGCACCCGGACGAAGAAGGCCTGATGCTCGGCCTCGAAGCGATCGGCCGCGCGGGCGGCGCGACGTCGTTCGGCCGCCAGTCCCGGATCCAGATCGAAGAGGTAGGTCCGGTCGGGCTGCAGATCGGGATGGACCCAACGCTCAAGCGTCTCGATCTCGGTCAGCGGGATACCGCGTCCGCCACCCTGATACGCGACCGTCGAATCGGTGAAACGGTCGCAGATGACCCAGACACCGCTGTCGAGTGCCGGGCGAATGACGCGCTCGAGGTGGTCCTGACGGGCAGCGAAGGCCAGCAGGGCTTCGGTTCGCATCGACATCGGGCGATTGAGCAACCACTCGCGGATCGCCTCGGCCAGCTCAGTGCCGCCGGGCTCCCGGGTGACGCTGACACGATGACCCTGCCGTCGCAAAAGATCCGCAAACCATTCGATGTGGCTGCTCTTGCCTGCACCGTCAATGCCCTCGAAGCTCACGAAACGCCCTCTTGTGGTCATGGCATATCTCGGCGTGTCTCGGGCAGATTCATGGACTCAGGCATGTTCTTCTGATAGCGGGCGA
This sequence comes from Burkholderiales bacterium, assembly GCA_026399875.1. Taxonomy (GTDB): domain Bacteria; phylum Pseudomonadota; class Gammaproteobacteria; order Burkholderiales; family Burkholderiaceae_E; genus UBA4615. The sequence continues at coordinate 125,868 of JAPLQF010000042.1, forward strand.
CCGCCCGGTTGTGTGCGGCAAGGTCATTGGAAAATTCGCTGCTCCCGTCGCCTCTGGCCACGAAATAGAGCGCTTCGATCGACGCAGGACTGAGGGCTGCAGCGATCGAGGCTGATCCCGGCATGGCAATCGGGGTTGGCGGCAGACCGTTACGGGTATAGGTGTTGTAGGGCGTATCGGTCCTGAGATCGCGTCGCCGCAGATTGCCATCAAAGGCCTCGCCCAAGCCGTAAATGGTGGTCGGATCGCTCTGAAGCATCATCCCTCGCTTCAGGCGGTTGACGAAAACCGCCGCAATCCGCGCCCGATCGGAGTCCCGACCAGTCTCCTTTTCGATGATCGACGCCAGCACCAGCACCTGGTAAGGCGATTGCAGCATCGGCCGATCAGCGCTTACCGGTCTGGCTTGCCAGGCAGCATCGAGCCGCCTTTGCTGCAGGCGATAGGCACGCCGCAGGACATCGATGTCGGTGGTGCCGGGTACATAGGAGTAGGTGTCGGGCGCAAAAAGCCCCTCCGGATGGGTCTCGGCAGCGCCCACCGCAACCAGCAGTTCGGCGTCGCTCATGGCTGGCGACTGGAGCCGCAGATCGGGCTCACGCTGCAGTGCCGCACGGACCTGGCGGATGTTCCAGCCTTCGATGAACGTGATGTCGCGCACGCTCGAATCACCGCGGGTCAGCCGGTCAAGCAAGGTTTGCAGGGTGATCGGTGAGATCAGCTCATAACTGCCCGCCCGGATCTTCTGGGCATCGCCGCGAAGACGCATGGCGAGCGCCAGCCCCGGGCCGGAAACCGACACACCCTGTCGACGCAAAGCGTTGCCGATGCCCTGCCCCGCCGTGCCGCGTTCGATAGCGACCTCCAGCCGAGGCGCGGACAGCGACAAGGGCACGCGAGCGTACTGCCACCAAGCCCAACCCGCAGCCGCCGCGAGGCCAGCCGCCATGATCAGGGCGATCGACAGAAATCGTCTGACAGGAGATCGAGTGGCTGGCATGGCCTATATACTACGTCGCTATGTCCGCCCTCCCCGCTCAACCTGTCTGGAACGTCGATGCTGTCGAACGCCTGGCGCATGAGGTCGGCGGTGTGGTCCGGGTCGATGCCTGTGGCCCCGGTATCGACGTCGGCGCTGCAATTCTGCCCGACGGTGATTTCCTGGCGCCACTTCCCGATCTCGGCATCATCGGCGCGAGCGGCGAGGCCGCTGCTGCCTTCTTGCACGGGCAATTGACCAATGACGTCGAGCATCTCGCACCCGGCATGGCCCACTGGGCGGGCTATTGCTCGGCCAAAGGCAGGCTGCTCTCGACGATGCGCTACTGGCGCGATGAGCAGACGATCTGGCTGACGAGCGCTCGGCCGCTGGCCCAAGGGCTGACAAAGCGCCTGAGCATGTATGTGCTGCGGGCCAAAGCGAAAGTGACCGACCAGAGTGACGGCTTTGCGGTGTTCGGGCTTTGTGGCGCGTCACTCGGCTTGCTTGCGGCCACAACGCTGGCACTGCGGATGCCTGGGCCGGACGGGGCCTCCTCAAGCGGGGCTGCTCATCTGGTGGGCCTTCCCGGGCTGCCCCAGGCAAACGGCACTGTGCGGCCGCGATGCTTGCTGGTTGTGGCTGCGGATCAGGCTGGCCAGATCTGGCAGACGCTGCAGGCGGCGGGCACACCGGTGGCAAGTGAGGTCTGGCGTCGCACAGAGGTGCTGTGTGCCATCCCTCGGATCGTGCAGGGAAGCTACGAACAGTTCGTTCCGCAGATGATCAATTTCGAGTCGGTCGACGGCGTCAACTTCCGCAAGGGCTGCTATCCCGGTCAGGAAATCGTCGCGCGCAGCCAGTACCTTGGAAAGCTCAAGCGACGGATGTTTCTTGCTAGCGGCCGAGGTGATGTGCCCGAACCCGGCAGCGATATCGTGGCCGATGCGGGTGGCGAGCCCTGCGGTCAGGTCGTGCTGGCAGCCTCTGACGGCGCTGGCGGCTTTGATGTCCTTTTCGAGTCCCAATTGGCCGCCATTGAGGCCGGCGGTGTTCGGGCCGGGTCCATCCCGCTGACCCTGAGCAATCTGCCCTATCCGCTCAAAGCGATCGACTGATCCGGCGCCGATGCCAAACGACGCCGAGACCGGCGCAAGCCTCGAGGTCTGCATCTGGTTCGAGGCCGATCCGCTGCATCACGATCAGATCGTCGCGGCCTTCATCAGGCTGGTCGAGGCGGTCGAGGCGCTCGAGGCGGTCGCGGCGGTCGAGGCCCAGGCAGCCCCGATGCGGGCTGCAGGCTCGGGGCCGGAGAACCGGCCTCGCCTGCTGCGCCGCCCTGAAGTCGTGATCCGAGCGGCAGGGCCGAGGTCGACCTGGATGGAAGTCTGGCCAGGCGTTGGCGCATCGCAGCTGCAGGCCTTTCTGGTGCAACTCGAGCAACTCGCGGCCCAGACAGGACTAAGCGCCCTGGCGAGTGGGCCCCGGCATGTCGAGCCCTTCCTGGTCGAGATCGAGACGAGCGCCCTGAATCGCCGCTAGCTCAGCCGCCGCCGCATCGACTGATGCGCGATGCCGGCATCGTCATAGATCGGCCCGAAAGCTTCGAAACCATGCCGGGCATAAAAGGCCAGCACATAGACCTGCGCGCTGAGTTCGACGATCAGGTCGCCGCGAGCGGCCGCAATCGCCACCAGACGCTCGAGCAGCAGGCCACCGACCCCTGATCGGCGCCAATCGGGCAGCACCGACATCCGCCCGATCCGGGCATCGGGCAGCAGGCGGGCGGTACCGACCGCCCGGCCCGAGTCGAGCGCCAGCGCATGCAGGCTGAGCGAATCGAATGCGTCGATTTCATCGGCTTCAGGCAGTTGCTGCTCACGCACGAAGACCGCCATCCGGATCGCGGTCGCCTGCTCGCACTGTGTCGCCCAGTCACCGACGGTCACGGTGACCGGGCCCTGCGGGTCACCCATCCTCAGTCGGCGTAACCCGGATTGCGACGATCGAGCTTGCGCGTGAGCGCCGCGAAGATTTCGGCGCTGCTGAGCGCGGTGCGCTGAACCGAAATCGCATGCGCCACGGTATCGAGCACCTCCTGACCGACTTCGATCAGTTCGGCGCCACCGCCCACCGCACCCACCTGGATCTGGCAGGCGGCCTCGAGCGAATACATCGCCTGGAAGGCTTCGCCCATGGTCGCACCGACCGTCAGCAGACCGTGGTTGCGCAGGATCATGTACTTCGCGCCGCCCAGATCGGCCTGCAGGCGTGCCCGCTCGTCGTCGCGCACCGCAATGCCTTCGTAATCGTGATAGGCCAGCGAGCTCATGATGACGCTTGCCTGCTGCGAGATCGGCAAAAGGCCACGCTTTTGCGCCGACACCGCCACACCGGCACGGGTATGCGTATGCAGGACGCAGCCGGCATCTTCACGCACCTCATGGATCGCGCTGTGGATCACGAAACCAGCCGGATTGACCTTGTAGGGGGTCGGCAGCAGCGGCTTGCAGTTCATGTCGATCTTGACCAGCGACGAGGCGGTGATTTCCTCGAACATCAGCCCATAGGGATTGATCAGGAAATGATGCTCGGGGCCAGGGATACGGGCCGAGACATGGGTGAACACCAGATCGTCCCAGCCGTAGAGTGCGATCAGGCGATAAACCGCGGCGAGGTCGACGCGCAACTGCCATTCCTGCTCTGACACCTGCGAACGGACGGTGGTTTGGGGTGCGTTCATGATGAGGTCTCCTTAAGTGTTGGATGAGCGTCGCAAGCGACCGAAAAAATCAGACCAGTTCGACCAGCTGCTTGCCGAAGTTATCGCCCCGCAGCAGTCCGATGAAGGCCGAGGGCGCCGATTCGAGCCCGCGGGACACAGTTTCGCGGTATTTCAGGCTGCCGTCACCCACCCGTTGCGCCAGCTCGGCCAGCGCCGGCGGCCAGGCATCGGCAACTTCGGACACGATGAAGCCCTGGATCTTCAGGCGGTTGGTGAGAATCGAACGAATGTTGTAGACCGGGATCGGCTCATCGTTGTAGCCCGCGATCATGCCGCAGACCGCGATCCGGCCAAAGGCGTTCATGCGATCGAGGACGGCGTCGAGCACCGCACCAGCGACATTCTCGAAATAGCCGTCGATGCCGTTGGGCGTCGCGGCAGCGAGATCCTCAACCAGTCGGCCGGCCTTGTAGTCGACACAGGCATCGAAGCCGAAGTCATTGATGACTGCGCTGCACTTGGCGCTGCCGCCGGCCACGCCGACCACCCGGCAACCAGCCGCCTTGGCCAATTGACCGACCACCGAACCGACCGCCCCAGAGGCTGCCGAGACCACCACCGTCTCGCCGGCCTTAGGGGTGATGATCCGGTTCAGGCCCACCCAGGCGGTGACGCCAGGCATACCGGCCACCCCGAGATAGGCCTGCATCGGCACCCGCGAGGTATCGACCTTGCGCAGCCCGGCGCCGTTGGACAGACCATAGAGCTGCCAGCCGTATCCGCCGACCACCACATCACCAAGCTTGAATCCGGGGTGCCGGCTTTCAACCACCTCGCCAACTGTTCCGCCGACCATGGTCTCGCCCAGCGCCTGCGGCTGGCGATACGACTTGCGGTCGTTCATCGCACCGCGCATGTAGGGGTCGAGCGACAGGAAACGGTTGCGCACCAGCACCTGGCCGTCGGCCACGGCAGGCATTGCGACTTCTTCGAGACGGAACTGCGCAGGGGTGACCTGGCCATCGGGCCGGGTGGCCAGAACGATGCGGCGGTTGAGGGTGGTCATGGTTATCCTTGAAGGGTCAGTGTGGGTGTCTGGCCTGGTGGTCGAGACGGTGGCTCAGAGGGCTCAGAGAGCTCAAGCCTGAGGCTGAAAGTCAGGTGAGGCAGTTGCTTGCGCGTCGGGCGCCGGCGCGCGTTTGCGAATCTTGAAAGTGCCCGAGGCGGTCGCAACCAGCTCACCGTCCTCATCGAGAACCTGCGCCTCGCAGAAGGTCAGCGAGGTCGCGCGGTGCACGCATTCGCCGACCACTCTCAGCCGACCGATACCGGGACGGATGAAGGTGGTTTTCATTTCGACGGTGATGGCGTTCATCGGTGCATGAAATTCATCGCTGTGTGCGGCACGCGCGGCCATCGCCATCGACGCATCGAGCGCTGCCATCAGTACCCCGCCATGGGCGACATGGCGGGAGTTGCACAACTCGGGCGATACCGGCACGAGCAACTCCGATCGGCCCTTGCCGAACTCGACCAGCGTGATACCGAGCTGGTCGAGAAAGGGAATGCGTCGGACCCGACCATCCGGCATCAGCATGGTCAGAGGATCTCGAAGAGTCCGGCCGCGCCCATGCCGCCGCCGATGCACATCGTGACCACGCCAAGCTTGGCGCCGCGGCGTTTGCCCTCGATCAGCAGGTGGCCGGTCAGACGCTGGCCCGACACGCCATAGGGATGGCCGACCGCGATCGCACCACCGTTGACATTGAGCTTGTCGGGGTCGATGCCGAGGTGATCGCGGATATAGAGCACCTGGACGGCAAACGCTTCGTTGAGCTCCCACAGGTCGATATCGGAGACCTTCAGGCCGTGACGCTTCAGAAGCTTCGGTATCGCAAAGACCGGACCGATGCCCATCTCGTCAGGCTCGCAACCGGCGACCGCAAAACCACGAAAGACGCCAAGCGGCTGCAGGCCACGCTTTTCCGCCATGCTTCGCTCCATCAGGACGACCGCTCCGGCACCATCCGAAAACTGGCTGGCATTACCTGCTGCAATCACTCCACCGGCAATCGCCGGCTTGATCTGCGAGACACCCTCATAGGTGGTGTCGCCTCGGATGCCTTCATCACGATCGAGGGTCACGTCCTTGACGGTTTCGACGCCGGTCTGCTTGTCGACGGTCTTCATGGTGACCGTGATCGGGACGATCTCGTCGCGGGTATGGCCGGCGGCGGCCGCTGCCGCAGCACGCAACTGGCTCTGAACGCCATAGTGGTCCTGGGCTTCGCGCCCGATGTTGTAGCGCTTGGCGACCATTTCGGCGGTCTGCAGCATCGGCCAGTAGATCTCGGGCTTGTTGACCTTGAGCCAGCCATCGATCATGTCCTTGGTATTCATGTCGTTCTGGACCATCGAGATCGACTCGACGCCGCCGGCAACATAGACATCGCCTTCGCCTGCCATGATCCGCTGCGCGCCGAGTGCAATCGTCTGAAGACCCGAGGAGCAGAAGCGGTTGACGGTCATGCCCGACACGCTCACCGGCATGCCGGCACGCAAGGCGATCTGGCGGGCGATATTCGAGCCGGTCGCGCCTTCCGGATTGGCGCAGCCCATGATCACATCCTCGACTTCGGCGGCGTCGACCTTGGCGCGCTCAAGTGCGGCCGAGACCACATGGCCGCCCATTGTCGCGCCATGGGTCATGTTGAGCGAGCCGCGCCATGATTTGGCCAGACCGGTGCGGGCAGTTGAAACGATGACTGCTTCGCGCATGATGATTCTTCCTCTCTGTTTGTATGAGTCACTGTGCCTGATCGCTGAGGGCTTGCGTCCTCAGGCGTTGAACCGCTTACCTTCAGCAGCAAGCCTGGCCAGCAAAGGTGCCGGGGTCCAGAACGCCGGGTCGGCATGCGGATTGGCGGCAAAGCCCTTCATGATTTCGACCACCTTCGGCAGCCCGAGAGTGTCGGCATAGAACATCGGACCGCCGCGAAAACGCGCAAAGCCATAGCCGCTCAGGTAGATGATGTCGATGTCCGAGGCCCGCAGCGCGATGCCTTCATCGAGAAGCTGTGCACCTTCATTCACCAGGGCCAGCAGCAGCCGGTTGACAATCTCCTCGTCGGAAATTTTCCGCGGCGTGATGCCCAGTCGGGCGCGCTCGGTGGCAAGCATCGCTTCGACCACTGGCGACGGATAAGCGGTGCGATCACCCGCCTTGTAGTCGTACCAGCCGGCCGAGGTCTTCTGGCCATATCGGCCGAGTTCGCACAGCAGATCGGCTGTTTTTGAGTAACGCAGATCGGGCTTTTCGACATAGCGGCGCTTGCGGATAAGCCAGCCGACGTCGTTGCCGGCCAGGTCACCCATGCGAAACGGCCCCATCGCAAAGCCCCAGCGCTCGATCGCCCCATCGACCTGCTGCGGCGAGCAGCCCTCTTCCAGCAGGAAACCCGCCTGGCGCGAATACTGCTCGATCATCCGATTGCCGATGAAGCCGTCGCATACACCCGACACCACACCGATCTTCTTGATCTTCTTGGACAGCGCCATCGTGGTGGCCAGCACGTCCTTGCCGGTCTTGGCACCGCGCACCACCTCGAGCAGGCGCATGACATTGGCCGGCGAGAAGAAGTGCGTGCCGATCACGTCCTGGGGTCGCTTGGTGAACGCGGCGATCTTGTCGACATCAAGGGTCGAGGTATTCGAGGCCAGGATCGCGCCGGGCTTCATCGTCGCATCGAGGGTCTCGAAGACGGTCTTCTTGACCGCCATGTCCTCGAAGACCGCCTCGACCACGATGTCGGCCTGCGACAGGTCTGCGTAAGTCATGGTGGGTTTGATCAGCGCCATGCGCTGCTCGACCTCTTCCTGCGTCATGCGGCCTTTTTTCGCAGTGTTTTCGTAGTTGCGGCGGATGGTGGCCACGCCGCGATCGAGTGCTTCCTGCTTCATTTCGAGCAGGACCACCGGGATGCCGGCGTTGATGAAGTTCATGGTGATGCCGCCGCCCATCGTGCCGGCGCCGATGACTGCGGCCGATCTGATCGGACGCTGGGGGGTGTCGTCTGGCACATCAGGAATCTTGCTCGCCGCGCGCTCCGAGAAAAACGCATGCCGCAGCGCCTTGGAGCTCACCGACTCGACCAGCTCGTCGAAGAGCGAGCGCTCGACTTTCATGCCTTCGTCGAAGGGCTTCTTGACCGCGGCCTCGACGCATTCGAGACACTTCATCGGCGCGGGATAACCGCGATAGGTCTTGTCGACATGGTCGCGCGCGGCGGCAAAAAAGGCGTCGACCCCACCCGGCATCGAATCGGGCGACACCGTGCGATCGCGCAGTCGCGGGCGCTTCGACCCGTCGGCGACCACCTTGCGGGCAAAGGCCGCCGCACCGGCCAGCAGATCAGCATCGGTGAGCGAATCGAAGTAGCCGAGCGTGAGCGCTTCTTCGGCACGGATCGGATTGCCGGTGACGATCATGTCGAGCGCCTTGGCTGCCCCAATCGCCCGCGGCAGACGCTGGGTACCACCCGCACCCGGCAGCAGGCCGAGGTTGACTTCCGGCAGGCCGATCTGGGTGCCCGGCAGACCGACACGGTAGTGGCAAGCCAGGGCCAGTTCGTTGCCGCCACCCAGCGCCAGGCCTGCCACCGCGGCGATCACCGGCTTGGGGGCGTCTTCGATCAGACCGATCAGGTCGTGAAGGCTGGGCTCGGCAAAGGCCTTGGGCGAGTTGAACTCGCGGATATCGGCGCCGCCCGAGAAGGCGCGCGCTGTGCCGGTCAGCACGATGGCGGTGACGGTGGGCTCGGCCAGCGCACGGCGGATGCCGGCATCGATACCGACGCGAAGATCGAATCCGAGGCCGTTGACCGGCGGATTGTCCATCGTGATGACGGCGATATCGCCATCCTGGCGATAGTGGGTTTGAGTCATGTCGGGTTCCTCGATGAAATCGAACGTTCGTGCTTTTTAGGGTCGGTAAAAAGCGAGCTTGCGCCCGCTATCGATACCTAGCCCAAGACTATATCCCAGTCTCTATACCTGCCCAGTCGCGCGACCCGCCCGTGCCTTTCGGTACAGGCCGGCCAGCGGGTCCCAGGTGCGATGTCAGCTCGAACAGGCCTCATGCAACCGGCAAGCGATAGTCCTTGAACATCTCGCGAAGCCGGGTCTTGAGAATCTTGCCGGTTGCACCAAGCGGAATGGCCTCAACAAACTGCACGTCGTCGGGCGTCCACCAATTGGCGATCTTGCCTTCATAAAAAGCCAGAAGTTCGTCGCGGCTGACCTCGACGCCGGGGCGCTTCACGACAATCAGCAAGGGCCGCTCGTCCCATTTCGGATGCACAACACCGATCACCGCCGCCTGTGCGACTGCCGGATGGGCGATCGCGAGGTTTTCGAGATCGATCGAGCTGATCCATTCGCCGCCAGACTTGATCACATCCTTGCTTCGGTCGGTAATCTGCATATAACCATCGGCGTCGATGGTGGCCACATCGCCGGTCGGGAACCAGCCTCGGCCCTGATCGTCATAGCGCAGCGGATCGCCGCCCGCGCCCTTGAAATAGGACTTGATCACCCAGGGTCCACGCACCAGCAGTTCGCCATAGCTCGCGCCATCCCAGGGCATCTCCTGGCCATCGTCGCCGACGATCTTCATGTCGACGCCAAAAATCACATGGCCTTGCTTGGCCAGCACCGCTTCCTGCTTGTCGGCGGGCAGTGACAGGTGCTTGTTCTGCAGGACCGAGAGTGTGCCGAGCGGCGACATCTCGGTCATGCCCCAGGCATGGATGACGTTCACGCCATACTGCTCGCGGAAAGTCCGGATCATCGCCGGCGGACAGGCTGAGCCGCCAATGACGGTGCGGGTGAAGGTTGAAAATGTCAGCTTGTTGCCGACCACATGATTGAGCAGGCCGAGCCAAACCGTGGGCACGCCGGCCGAGTAAGTGACCTTCTCGGACTCGAAGAGCTCATAGATCGATTTGCCGTCGAGCGCAGGCCCCGGGAAAACCAGCTTGGCGCCCACCAGCGGCGCGATATACGGAATGCCCCATGCATTGACATGGAACATCGGCACCACCGGAAGGATGGTGTCTTTGGCACTGCAGCCCATCGCGTCGGGCAGTGCCGCGCCATAAGCCTGCAAAAGCGTTGACCGATGGCTGTAGAGCGCGCCTTTCGGATTGCCGGTCGTGCCCGAGGTGTAGCACAGGCAGACCGCCGAGCGCTCATCAATGTCGGGCCAGACAAACCCATCCTGGCCAGCGGCAAGCAGATCCTCATAGCAGATCAGGTTCGCAATCTTGCTGCTGGCCGGCAGCCGATCGCGATCGCACATCGCCACCCAGCCCTTGACCGTCGGGCAGTGCTCGGCGATCGCCTCAACGATCGGCAGGAAAGTCAGATCGAAGGCGAGCAGCGTATCTTCGGCATGATTGACGATCCAGGCGATCTGCTCGGGGTGCAGGCGCGGGTTGATGGTGTGGATGACCGCCCCCATACCGCCGACCGCGTAGTAGATCTCCATATGTCGATAGCCGTTCCAGGCCAGGGTGGCCACGCGGTCGCCGCCCTGGACACCGTGGGTCGTCAGCGAGTTGGCAAGTTTTTCGGTACGGGCGGCGAAAGCGGCATAGTTGTAGCGATGCAGATCACCCTCGACACGGCGCGAGACAATCTCGACCTCCGGAAAGTGACGGGCTGCGTGCTGCAGGAGGTTGGACACCAGAAGCGGCATGTCCATCATCAGACCTTGCATGGGTACTCCTTCGGTTTTCATCATCAATAAGATCGATCAGGCCCTGCCCGGATCCATCCCGAGGCAAAACTGTTGATGGTGAGCATGCATACTGCTGTCGTCAAGCCGCCGTAGAATGGCCGGATGAATACCGCCACCGATCAGATCGCGCTGCAAGCGCTGAGCTTCGATAACCGCTTCGCGAGGCTCGACCCGGCGATGGGAAGCCGCCTTGCGCCCCTGCCGCTGTCCGACCCCTATCTGGTGGCGGCCTCTGCGCAGGTCGCCGATATGCTGGGTCTGGCCCCTGAGATGCTCGAGTCGCCCGAATGGCTCGACATTATTGCCGGCAACCGAGTTCCCGAGGGCGCACAACCCATGGCAGCGGTCTATGCAGGCCATCAGTTCGGGGCCTGGGCAGGCCGCCTGGGCGACGGGCGTGCCCTGCTTCTGGGCGAGGTTGCCGGACACGACGGCAGCCACTACGAATTGCAGCTCAAGGGCTCCGGGCCGACCCCTTACTCGCGAATGGGCGATGGCCGGGCGGTCTTGCGATCATCGATTCGCGAATTCCTGTGCTCGGAAGCCATGGCCGCGCTCGGCATTCCGACCACCCGGGCGCTTGCCGTGGTTGGCTCCGATCAGCCGATCATCCGCGAAACCGTCGAGACTGCCGCGGTGGTGATGCGGGTCGCGCCCTCCTTCGTACGCTTTGGCAATTTCGAGTATTTCGCGCATTTCAATCAGCATCCGACGCTGCGGGTGCTGGCCGACTATGTCATCGATCGCTATGAGCCCGAGATCGCCGCGCGGGGTCCGGCCGCAGCTCGAACCGCAGAGAGCTATGCCGCATTGCTCGAAAGCGTGGCCCGACGCACCGCCTGCCTGATCGCGAAATGGCAGTCAGTGGGTTTTTGCCATGGCGTGATGAATACCGACAACATGTCGATCCTGGGCCTGACAATCGACTATGGCCCCTTCGGTTTTCTTGACGGCTTCAATGCCAATCACATCTGCAATCACACCGACCGGCAGGGTCGCTATGCCTACGCGATGCAGCCCGGTGTGGGCGAATGGAACTGCTTTGCGCTGGCCCAGGCGCTGATGCCGCTGATTGGTGATGTCGATCTCGCCCGGCAAGCCCTGAGCGCCTATCGCGACACCTACGATCGCGAGCACACCGCGCTGATTCGGGCAAAGCTCGGATTGCGCAGCGAGCATCAAGACGACGAAGCCCTGATGAGCGCGATGTTCGAGACCATGCAGGCCTCGCAGGCCGACTTCACGCTTTTCTTTAGAAGGCTCGCAGGGGTGAACACCGGCGACGCCAGCGGCGACGGCCCGGTGCGCGACCTCTTCATCGACCGCAGTGCCGCAGATGCCTGGCTGTCGATTTATCGCGCACGACTCGCCACCGAAGGTGTGCCTCAGGCTGAGCGGGCAGACGCAATGAACCGGGTTAATCCGATTTATGTTCTGCGCAACCATCTGGCCGAAATAGCCATTCGCCGCGCCAGCGGTCTGAGCGCGGAGGGGGCTGCGACCAACGAACGAGACTTTTCCGAGGTCCTTCGACTGCTTCACGCCTTATCCAGCCCTTATGAAGAACGCCCCGGGCTCGAGGCTTATGCCGCGCACCCACCTGCCTGGGCCTCCCACCTTTCGGTCAGTTGTTCATCCTGAAATCCTGAAACCATGAAACTGCTTTTTGATCTTTTCCCGGTAATCCTGTTTTTCATCGCCTACAAGGCGGTCGATGTCTATGCCGCCACCTGGGTCGCGATTGCTGCCACCATCGGCCAGATTGTCTGGCTCAAGGTGCGCGGCCAACGTGTCGAATCGATGCAGTGGGTGAGCCTTGTCCTGATCACGCTCTTCGGTGGCATGACCCTGTTTTTTCAGGACGAAACCTTCATCAAGGTCAAGCCGACCGTTCTCTATGTGCTTTTTGCAGTCATCCTTCTGGCCACCGAAAGGGTGACCGGACGCAATCCTCTGCGTGCGATGATGGGCAGCCAGCTTGATGTTTCAGACGAGATCTGGCCGCGGCTGACCTTGCTTTGGGCTGGCTTTTTCCTCGCGATGGCCGCGCTCAACAGTTATGTCGCCAACAACTACCCGCTGGATATCTGGGTCGACTTCAAACTCTTCGGGACACTCGGCTTGACCTTCATTTTTGTCATCGCCCAGGGCTTCTGGCTCAGTCGCCATATCAAGGCGCCGGAATGACGGCGCCCTCGGTCAGCGAGCTGCAGGCCCGACTGCATGCCGCGTTCCCGGATGCACTCATCGAGGTCACCGACGACAGCCATCTTCATGCCGGCCACGCCGGCGCCGCCAGCGGCGGGGGGCATTACAGCGTGAGAATTGACTCTGCCCGGTTCAAGGGCCTGGCGACCCTTGCGCGTCATCGCCTCGTGTATGATGCCGTGCTCGACTGGATGCCCCATCGAATTCATGCGCTGGCGATTGTCGCCCGCCCGCCTGCCGAATCCTGACTCCTCCTGGCAATGACTCAGATGCGAGTCGGCCGGGTGCAAACCCACCTCAAATTTTCGACGCCCATGAACGCAACTCTCCGTCGCGCGGCAATCACCGCGATTGCCGGCTTCTCACTGGCATTGACCGCCCTGTCCGTACAGGCGCAGAACGCAGCGATCGTCAACGGCAAAGCGATTCCATCGGTTCGGGTCGATGAATTCGTTGCTTCACTGACCCAGCAGGGTCGCCCCGATACCCCCGACTTGCGCAACGCGGTGCGCGATGAACTGATCGCCCGCGAGATCTTCGTCCAGGAAGCCGAACGCAAGGGCCTGACGCGCAATCCCGAGACCCAGCGCCAGCTCGAAAGCGCCCGTCAGGACATCCTGATCAGAGCCCTGATCCGCGACTCGCTCAAGACCAATCCGGTCACCGACGCCGATGTCAAGGCCGAGTACGACAAGGTGGTTAAGTCGTCGGGCGGCCAGGAGTATCGCGCCCGCCACATCCTGGTCGAGACCGAGCCGGAGGCCAAGGCGATCATCGACCAGCTCAAGAAAGGTGCGAAGTTCGAAGACCTCGCCAGGAAGTCAAAGGACACCGGATCGGCACAGAGAGGCGGCGATCTCGACTGGAATGCGCCCTCAACCTTTGTGAAGCCTTTTGCTGAAGCGATGGTGAAGCTCGAGAAGGGTCAGACCACCGAGACCCCGATCAAGAGCGACTTCGGCTGGCATGTCATTCGACTCGACGACGTCCGCGATACCCAGGCGCCGCCGCTTGAGCAGGTCAAGCCGCAGATCCAGCAGGAACTCGAGCGCCGGCGTATCCAGACGCTGCAGGCTGACCTGCGCGCCAAGGCCAAGATTCAATAATCAAGACTCAGTCATCAAGGCCCAGCCATCAAGTTTCAGGCCGGATCGGATTCGGGCGGCCTGATCATTTCGGTTCCGAGTGCCCCGCTTCTGAGTGCATCGCCTCGCAGTGCCAGGGCCTGCTGTTTTGCCCTGGCCCGGCGCTGAGCGAAAAATCCCTGCAGCAAAGCGGCCGATTCAGGCGCCATGACCTCTGAGACCACCTGAGCGTGGTGATTCAGCAGCGGCTGCGAAAACAGATCAACCACACTGCCGCAAGCGCCGGTCTTCGGGTCTTTTGCGCCCCAGACCAGGCGTGCTATCCGCGCATGCTGGATGGCACCGGCGCACATCGCGCAGGGCTCCAGCGTCACATACAGTTCGCAACCGGCCAGGCGATAGTTGCCGATCCGCAGGGCTGCTGCGCGCAGGGCGACGATTTCGGCATGCGCGGTCGGATCGTTGCGACCGATCGGCTGGTTGCAGCCGCTTGCAATCACTTCGCCATTGAGCACCACGACCGCGCCCACCGGCACCTCGCCGGCCGATTGGGCAAGCACCGCCTGATCGAGGGCGCACTGCATGAAGCGCCGGTCAAGCTCAAGCCGCTGGGCTGCAACCGCGTCATCGACGGGCAGCGACTGTGTTCCTGGGGCACTCACTGAAGGCGATTTCACTGAAGGCTCAATTTGTTCAGGCGGCGGGCTGGTCAGGACAGTGGGGAGAGGTCCTGCGACGCAAGTGTAGTCGCGCTCAGGGGCGAACCGCCGGCGTCTCGATCAACAGCCCCGCGGCCCGGCGGGTCAGATGGAGTTCGAGCTCGATGTATTCGATGGCATCGGATGGCCAGACCTCGGCGCGCACACCAGTGAGACAGTTGCGCAAGCGCCTTTGCAGGCTGCCCACGGACTGCCATTCAAGCCGATAGAGCGGATAGCCATTCGGATGCCCCTGCGGAATGGTCGCGCCGCCCAGACGCAGGCCTGCCCGCTCCTCGTGACAGGCCGCACACGACAGATCGAGTTGCCCCATTCGCTGATTGAAGCGCGCTCGTCCTCGCTCGCGCCAGGGCACAAGACGCGGATCGGTATCGGGTTGCAGGCTCACGCCTCTGGCAGCGTGGGCGACGAAGGTGCTGAGCGCAAGTTGCGCCGCCGAGTCAGGTGAGCCGGCATCGAGCCCCTGATATCGCTGACGGCACAGGGCAATCCGCTGCGACAACCCGACCGGACGGTTCAAGCGCTCGTCCCATCGCGGGTAGCGGGCTGCCGCGGTCTTCATCGAGACGCTCGCTTCCCCATGACAACCGGCACAGCTGCGTTGTGCGCTTCCCTCGGGTCGTGCCCAGAGTCTTGCACCGTCATTGACTGTCAGCATGCCGGGGTTGGCGGCATCGTCGCGCTGCATCGCCTGAGTCGATTCGCTCATGCTGTCAAAGCCGGACCGCAGGCCTGCGCCAGCAGCAGGCTGCCCGAGTGCCGAAGCGCAAGGCAGCATGAGACACAGTGCCAGCAGAAGCAGACCGAAAGCTTGCGCGGCAGTCACACCTGCACGGTTGCCGACCTTCATTCGACAATGATGGCCGCGCGCTCGAGCATCTCGGCGCCGCGGTCGTCGATCCAGCGAAACTCGAGCGTCCCGCTACGAGTCGCAATTGTGCTGAAGGCGATATAGGGATTGGCGGTGATCGCCGGAAAGAATTCGGCACGAAACACCTCGACACCGTCATATCTGCAAACAAATGACTGCACGATGTTTCGCGGCAGGACCTGGCCATTTTCGCCGCTGCGAAAGCCGGTCTCCATTGGATGGGCGACCATCGCGGTGATCTCGATGACCTCACCCCGCCTGGCCCTTGCCGGAACTCTGACTAGCGCGCTGGCCATGTCAGTTCTCGATGCAGGCAGCCAGGGTCACGATCACCTCGACGCCTGTCTGAAAAAAGCGTCCATCGGCCATTTCCACGATCGCCACCAGACGCTGAGAGTCGGCCAGCCTGATTCGGGTCGTGACATTGGCCCGTCCGCTGTGCGGACCAAGGTGAAAGACCGCGATCTGCGGTTGCGGATTCTTCTCGCTGAAAAGACCGATACGGCGGACATGGTCGCGCTCGGTCATCGGGCTGTCGACCTGCACACTGACCGGCACTGAGTTGCCGTTTTCGACAAGCTCGGGTACCAGCAGCCTTACTCCGCCCGATTGCAGCGTCTGGCTGCGCGAGAAGGCAGTGATCGCCGCCTGCATGTCGGCGGGTGTCGCCTGAGCCTCAGGGCACCAGCCGAGCGAGGCGCCGGCAACCCCACCGGTAACCCCGGCCACGAGCACCCTGAGCGATTGCCTGCGGCCAGGATTTGTTGTCGATTCGGGGGTCATTTCGGATCTCCGGGCTCGTTACGCAGGGTGATGAGATAAGCCACCACATCTTCTACCTGTTGTGCATCGAAAATCGGGCGCCCCCTGAATGTCGGGGCGACACGCTCGAGTCCCTCGATGCGATGGTAGGCCGGCATGATGGACTGCGGATTGATGCGACGACTGTCGACGATCCGCGCTCGCAGCTGGGCATGTGACAGCCGACTTCCGGCCCCCGAGAGATCGGGGGCGAGATTGCCCTGCTGGCGCTCCTCGGGAAAGGGTCCGTTGTGGCACAGCAGACAAAGGCCACGGCTGCGATCCGCCACGATCGTACGGCCTCTGGCCGGATCGCCCTGCAAGCCCTCAAGTGGCTGATCGATCCGGTCGCCGTCGGCTGCCCAAGCACCTGAGGCGCTTCCCGCCCCGGTCGCAAAGACCGCGGCGATCAGGCAGATCACCGATAGCCGCCCTCGCATCAGACGCGCCAAGGCATGTTGAACATGGTCGTCCCAGCGCGGTTGCCGCCCGATGCGATACCGCGCTGGTCAGGCCCGCTTGAGGTCGGCATTGGCCAGCGGCAAACGACGAATCCGCTTGCCGGTGGCGGCAAAAATCGCATTGAGTACCGCAGGGGCGGCAACCGCGATGGTCGGCTCTCCCACACCGCCCCAGAAGCCTCCGGAGGGCATCACGATCGTCTCGACCGCCGGCATGGCCGACATGCGCATCACCTCGTAGGTATTGAAATTGGTCTGCTCGATGCGACCGTCCTTCAATGTGCATTCACCGTACAGACAGGCCGACAGCCCATAGGCAAACGAGCCTTCGACCTGTGCGGCGATCTGCTGCGGATTGACCGCGTAGCCGGTGTCGGTGGCCGCAACAATGCGATGCACCTTGAGTTCGCCCTCCTTGCTCACCGACACCTCGGCGACTGCGGCGGTATAGCTGCCGAAGCCCATATGCTGTGCCAGCCCCCGGTAGACGCCAGGCGCCGCCGGCGTTCCCCAGCCCGCCTTTTTGGCGGCAGCCTCGAGCACCGCGAGATGCTTGGGGTGATTGGCCATGAGCTTGCGGCGAAAGACGAGCGGATCGGTTCCGGTGGCATGAGCCAGCTCGTCCATGAAACATTCGAGATAGACCGCGTTCTGGTTGTGATTGACGCCCCGCCAGAACCCGACCGGCACCGGCGGATTTCGCATCGCGTGATCGACCAGCAGATTGGGCACGGTGTAGCCGAACGCTCCGTCACCGGTCGCGGTCAGGCCCTGGAACTGAACCGGATCACGGCCATTGGCGAGGTTCTGGGGAGCCACGCCCGCCAGGATCGACTGGCCCGAAATCCGCATGTGGAGCGCGACCAGGTTGCCGGCTGCATCGAGCCCGGCGGTGAGCTTGGCCTGGGTGACCGGATGGTAACGACCATGAGTCATATCTTCCTCACGGCTCCAGAGCAGCTTGACCGGCACGCCCGGCATCTCGCGGGCGATCGCTACTGCCTGCGGAATCCAGTCGTGGACTGCACCGCGCCGACCGAAACCGCCGCCCAGATGCATCTTGTAGACCTCGCACTTGGCGGCGGGTAGTCCCGCCGCAGCAGCGGTGGCCGCCAGCGCGGCTTCGCCGTTTTGCGTCGGTGTCCAGACTTCGCAACGCTCCGGCGTCCAGCGAGCGGTTGCGTTCATCGGCTCCATGGTCGCGTGGTTCTGGTGGGGATAGGCATAGACCGCCTCGATGCGACGCACCGCCGACGCAAGAGCCGTCTTCGCATTGCCAACTTCATTGCCGATGAAGGCATCCGGCGCATCGAGTCCGGCTGCAAGCGTGGCGGCCACCATCTGGCTGTTGAGCTTGGCATTAGGGCCATCGTCCCAGACCACCGGGAGTTCGGCCAGTGCGGTTTTGGCCTGCCACCAGGTATCAGCCACGACCGCCACCGCGGTATCGCCGACCTTCAGAACCCGCCGAACGCCGGGCATCTTCTGTACCTTGGCTGCATCGAAACTGACGACCTTGCCGCCGAAGATCGGGCAGTCGTAAATCGCTGCATTGAGCATGCCGGGCAAGGTCAGATCGGCGCCATAAACCTGGCTGCCGTTGAGCTTGGCAAAGGTATCGAGACGCTTGACCGACTGGCCGATCAGCTTCCAGTCCTTGGGGGCCTTGAGCGTCACATCGGCCGGCGCAGAGAGTTTCGCAGCCGCCTGCGCCACACTGCCGAAGCTGGTGCGCCGCACGCTTGGCAGGTGCGTGATCACGCTGTTCTGCGCGCTGCATTCAGATGCAGACACGCCCCATTGATTGGCCGCCGCCTGGATCAGCATCTGGCGGGCGGTCGCACCGCCTTTGCGGACATACTCCTGCGATTCACGGATACCACGGCTGCCACCGGTCGAGAAATTGCCCCAGACGCGATTTCGGGCCAGATTCTGGCCGGGCGTCGGGTATTCGGTTGTCACCTTAGACCAGTCGCATTCGAGTTCTTCAGCCACCATCTGTGCCAGGCCGGTCAGGGTGCCCTGCCCCATCTCGGAGCGCGCGATCCGGATCACGACGGTGTCATCCGGCTTGACCACTACCCAGGCATTCACCTCGGTCGCTGTCGGCTGCGCCTGCGCGGATGCCGACAGCTGAAAGCCCAGCATCAGGCCGCCCGCGGCCGAGGCCGACCCGATCATGAATCGCCGTCGGCCGACTGCCACCGGTGCAAGGGTGGCGAGCGTCTGGGCGGCCTGCGGAAGGTCACAGGGCATGGCAGCGGTGGCGGGAATCTTTGAGGGTTTCATCGCCACGGCTCAGGCCTTTTTCGGGACGCCGCCATCAGCGGCAAGATGGACTGCGGCGCGAACGCGGTTGTAAGTGCCGCAACGGCAGATGTTGGTGATGCTCTCGTTGATATCGGCATCGGTCGGCTTGGGCTTGTCTTTCAGCAGCGCTGCTGCCGCCATGATCATTCCCGACTGGCAATAGCCGCATTGCGGCACATCGAGCGCCAGCCAGGCTTTCTGGACAGGATGGCTGGTATCGGCCGACAGGCCTTCGATGGTCACGATTTTTTGTGTCGCCTGAAGCGCCGAGACCGGCATGACGCAACTGCGGATCGCCGCGCCATCGATGTGGACGGTACAGGCGCCGCACTGGGCGACACCGCAACCATATTTGGTTCCGGTCAGACCGAGCTGCTCGCGCAGGACCCACAGCAAAGGTGTCGCCGGATCGGCCTCGAAATCGAGAGTACGGCCATTGATATTCAGTGCAGGCATGTTGGTCTCACGGAAAAGTCGTTGAACTTGAAAACCGTTGCGGGGATCCGCAAAGTCTGAGGCTGACTACCGGGTTTGTCATTTGAGATCGGCGGATAACGGATCGGCATAGCGGGCGCCCAAAGCGTCGAAGGCAGTCAGCGCCGGGTCAACACCGGTCTCCTCGGCCAGGATGCGCGCCACCGCCGCGGCCACGTCTCGCGCGGCATTGGCATCGAGAAACAGCAGGCGCGAGCGTCTGGCAAGCACATCCTCCACCGTTCGAGCGTACTCGAATCGCGCTGCAAAACGCACCATGGCTTCGCTCAGGCCGGCTATCAGCTCATTGTCGGCACCCGGCAGGCCAGCCAGCAGTTCGGCTTCGTCGCCATACAGATGAGGGCCCGGTGCATCGCTCAATGGCCGCATGGCATCCGGGTTCGCGCCGCCTCCCACCACGGGCAGGCTCACTGTGAGGCCTGCCGACCGGTGTTCGAGCAGCCCGGCGCGGGCGCAGTGCTCGAGAACATCCTCGGCCATCGACCGATAGGTCGTCCACTTGCCGCCAGTCACGGTCACCAGCCCTGACGGACTGACCATGACTGCATGCTCGCGGCTGATGGCTCTTGTGGCGGTCTTGCCCGATGCGTCGGGTTCGGATGTCGGGCGCAGCAATGGTCGCAGCCCGACCCAGATGCTGCGGATATCGCCTGACGCAGGCGCGCGGTCAAGATGCAGTGCCGACTCGCGCAACAGAAATGCCAGCTCGTCTTGCTGCGCTCTGGGTTCGAAGCTGGCGTTCGACTGCGGCGTATCGGTGGTGCCGATCAGGGTCTTGCCGAGCCAGGGCACCGCGAAAAGCACGCGACCATCCCCGGTTCGAGGCACCAGCAAAGCATGATCACCCGGCAAAAAGTCGCGATCGACAACGATGTGCACACCCTGACTCGGGCTGACCGTCGGACGAACCGTCCGAGCGGCGGCCTGCGCGTCAATGCTGCGAACCGTGTCGACCCAGACGCCGGTGGCATTGACCACACAACCCGCACGAATTGCATAGGAGCGACCGGTCTCATGATCGACGCACTGTAGCCCCACCACCCTGCCTGCCTCGTGATCGAAGCCAGTCAGGCCGACACGGTTGATCAGCAAGGCGCCCAGCGAGGCAGCGGTGCGAGCCAGGGCGATCGCCAGACGGGCATCGTCAAACTGGCCATCCCAATACTGCACACCGCCGCGCAGCCCCTGTGATCTGACATTCGGCAAGGCATCGAGTGTGTCGCGGCGACCGAGAAATCGCGTGTCGCCCAGCGATGCGTCAGCCGCAAGCGCGTCATACAGCTTCAAGCCCAAACCATAGAACGGCGCCTCCCACACCTTGTAGGACGGCATCACGAAAGGAATCGGACGGGCGAGGTGTGGTGCGTTGCGCAGCAGGATGGTTCGCTCGCGCAGCGCTTCCTTGACCAGCGCGAGATTGCCCTGAGCCAGATAGCGAACGCCGCCGTGCACCAGCTTGGTCGAGCGCGAGGACGTGCCGCGTGCAAAGTCTCCGTCCTCGATCAGAACAACCCGAAAGCCTCTTGCTGCCGCGTCCAGCGCGACGCCAAGACCGGTAGCGCCGCCACCGATCACCGCCAGGTCAAAGCTTGCTGCACCGGCAAGTCGCGCGAGCAGATCGGGCCGCAGGGTCGGCAGCGGCGCAACGCTCATGGACCAGCGCGCGCGATATCAACGCTCGAGATGCAATCAGAAAACCCTTTGGCGGCAGCGTGATACTCGATCTCTGTCTGCGCGACCAGCTCAGCCACTGACATCAGCTTGCCAACGCCTGACACACTGTGACCGGCCGACCAGATGTCCTTCCAGCGCTTGGGTCGACTCTCCCGCCCCTCGACGCTGATGTCCTTGGCGATATCGATCGCGCCCCTCACCGGCAGGTTGTCCGGATCCAGTCCGGCCAGCTCGATCGAAGGCCGCAGCATATTGGTCTGCAAGCCGGTGAAGGCCTTGGTGAGCAGGATGTCGTCGGCGGTGCTGTCGACCAGCATCGACTTGTAGGCAGGCGCGGCCATGCTTTCGTGCGTCGCGATGAAACGGGTGCCCATGTAAGCCATTTCGCAGCCGAGCGCCTGAGCGGCAAACAGTGCTGCGCCGTCCGACACACCGCCGGCGAGCACCAGCGGGCCGTCATAAAAAGCACGCACCGCGCGCACGAAAGCGAAAGGGTTGAGCCAGCCGGTCTGACCGCCCGCCCCTGCCGTCAGCAGCACCAGGCCGTCTGCGCCGGCATCAGCGGCTTTTTGCGCATGCTTGATCGTCGCCACATCGGCAAAGACCTGCGCGCCGGCATCATGCAGGGGCGCCAGCACCGCAGCGGGCGATCCCACGCTGGTGATGACCATCGCCGGCTTGTGGCGCACGATCACCGCAAGGTCCTCGTGCAGCCGGGTATTGGAGCCATGCACGATCAGGTTCGGACAGACCGGAGCACCCTCCCGACCGGTGCGCTGCTGATGATCGGACAGGCGCGTCGCGATCTCGATCATCCAGGCATCGAGCTGCTCGGCGCTTCGGCAATTGGCGGTCGGAAACGAGCCCACGACGCCGGCCTCGCAGACCGACGCAACAAGATCCGGTCCGCTCACCAGAAACATGGGTGCGGCGATGAGGGGCAGTCGCATCCGGCTGCGGATGGCGGTCAGGGCTGATCGGGTCATGGTGTCTCGAGGGCGTCAGGTCAGGAAAGCGGGATTATGCAAGGCCAGCAAAAAATCAGACCAAAGCCAGTATCGCGTCAGCGAACGCAATCGGTGCCTCCTGCGGCAGATTGTGGCCAGTTCGCGCGATTTCGTGCCGCTCATAGCGGCCGCTGAAAAAACCTTGATGACGCAATGAGCCCTCAACTGGCGTCACGCCGTCGTCGCTGCCATGCAGCACGATTGTCGGCACGCGAATGATCGGTTGAGCCGCCAGTTGCGCCTCGATGCCATCGAGACGCTGGTCGCCAGGTACCAGACCGAACCGATGGCGGTATGAATGAATGGTCACGTCCACGAAGTCAGGGTTCTCGAAGGCCTGAGCCGAACGCAGGTAAGTCGACTCGTCGAACTGCCAGCTCGGCGACCACAGCTCCCACAGCAGCCTGCAAAACCCGGCGCGATCACGCTCCAGCCCGGCACGCCCCCGATCACCGTGAAAGTAGTACTGGTACCAGAGGCGATGCTCCATCTTCGCCGACAAGGGCAGGCTCGCTGCCGCAATGTCCTGGATGTTGTAACCGGTGGCACTCACCAGGCCGATCGCCCGATCCGGCCATAAGGCGGCCACCACGCAGGCCGCGCGCCCGCCCCAGTCGTAACCCGCAAGCACCGCACGCGAGATCGACAGTGCATCCATGAATGCCAGCAGATCGCTGCCCAGGGCCGCCTGCTGGCCCGAGCGCAGCGTCTGGGGAGACAGAAAGCGGGTCGGTCCGAAGCCACGCAGGAAAGGCACCAGCACCCGGCATCCACGGGCAACCAGACGTGGCACGACCTCGTCATAGGCATGGATGTCATACGGAAAACCATGGAGCAGCACCACCGGCATTGCACCCGGATCACCATGATCCTGATAGGCGACCCGCAGGACCCCCGCGTCGACTTCCCGATCCATCAGTGCACCCTCTCTGTCTTTCTGTTCGTTCGAATTTCGACCGACCGCCATCCCGATGCGGCCGCGGCAATCATAGTCTGGTCCACCCGGGCACGATCGAGCCAGCTCTCCCGAGCGCACAGGCCGTTCATGATCCCGATGCCGACCATTCGTCGGGCGTGCGCGGCCAGACGACATTCGATACAACACCCTTGAACTCCCTGCCTCGATCACCTTGCCCGCGCCTAGTGCCTAACCCTGTGAACGCGACCCCCAGCCTGAAGAGCAATGCGCTGATTGCGAGCTGCCAGCGCAGCCTGACCAATCGCCTGACCGAGGGCGTTGCGCAGTCCTTCGAGCGTTCGGTCACGACGCTGATGGCCCGATCGGCTATCGCCGAGACCGCGGAGGAGAAGTCTTTGCTGGCACTGGCAGCTGACTTCGCGCATCGCCACCAGCACGACATGACCCTGCGCTTTCGCAATCATTTCGAGCAGGCGCTGGCAGCAGCGTTCGATGTGCCGGCTCCCGCGGCGAAACAGGGCGGTAAGCTCGACTTCGCCTCGCTGTCGCTGGTGTCCGATGACCTGATCGAACACAGCATGGAGCGCAGCCGTTGGGCGCAGCTCGCCGGTATCGATGTTGATCAGGAAATTGTCGAAGAGCTGAAAGCCAGACTGCGTGCTGTGCTCGAGAACCCGTCGCTTGCCAGCGACCAGCTTCCCGCCTCATTGGCAAGCATTTACGACGCGCTCAAAGCGGCGTTACCCGAGGACAGCGCCACAGCTCAAGCGATCAAGGCTGCGCTCGCTGCGGTTGGCGCCAATCTCTCGATCGCGATCAACGACGCTTACGCCGCGGCCAATGAACAGTTGCGCCAGAGCGGTGTGCTGCCCGATTTTGTTCTGGGTGCAGTGATCCGCGATTCCCGTCGCCAGCCGTCCGGCGCCGCTCGCGCAGCGCAGCCGCGCAAGGGTGACATGATGGGTATCGCTGATCTGCCTGACGCCGATATCTCGAATGACGATCAGTTGATGATGCTTCAGCATGCGATGGCTCAGGCCTATTCGGGTCAGGGTCAGGGCGAGGGACGTCGTCAGGTCGCCAGGATGCTCGCCAACCCGGCTGCCATCGACCGGCTGAGTGGCGGCTTGCCGCAAGTGCAGGAACGCTCTGCACTGATGTCCTCGCTGACATCGTTTCAGCGCTCGGATCATTCATTCGTGCAGGCCGGCATCCATCCCGATCTGCTCGCGCGAATCAAGGACGAAGGCACGCCACTCGACCAGATTACTGTCGATATCGTCGGCATGGTCTTCGACTACATCTACCAGGACCCGCGGCTGCCTGACGCGATCAAGCAGCAGCTCCTGCGAATGCAGGTGGTTGCAGTCAAGGCGGCGCTGCTGAGTCGCGGCTTTTTCGCTCGTCGTCAGCATCCCCTGCGCCAGCTGATCGATCGCATTGCCGAGATCGGGTCCGACCCGGATTCGGATGTCGGCGAGGGATCGGATCTGATGGTCGGCATTCGCAGCATCGTCGACCGTGTGATCGTTGCTTTTGATACCGATGTCGAGGTGTTTGTGCAGGCGACACAGTCGACCGACGAGCTCGCCAAGGAACAGATCGAAAAGCATCGCGCCCGCCTTGCAGCAACCGAACGGGCGATTGCCCAGAGAGAAGCTCAGAGCGCGGCTCTGGATGAGGCACGCGCCGAGTTTGAGCTGTATGCGACAACTCAATGCCCGGCGTTCGTGAAAACCTTCCTCGATGACTGGTGGGCTGTTTTCATGGCTCGTGCCAGGACCGTCACCGATTTCAACGAAGCCAGAGCCGCCTGGAAGAGCGGCATCGATACCGCCAAGCTGCTGATCTGGAGCACCTGCGAGAAAGACGCTCAGGACATCGCCGCACTGGCTGAAATCCTGCCGGGCATGATCCGCGAGCTGCGTCACGGAATGGCCAGCGTCGATATGCCGCAGGTCGAACTGAATCGCTTCTTGCAGGCCCTGATGCTCAAACACACCCAGGAAATTACAGCAGCCAAGACGCGCCCGCCGTTTCGCGCGACGATTCCGGTTTCAAGGACCGAAACCGCGGCGCTCATTTCAGGTGCCGACCCACGGCCTGCCGAATCGTCTGGTGCATCATCTGCCGACGATGCCATGTCATTCACACAGACAGCGCCGAGGAGCTTGCCGACCCGTCCGATCGATACCTCGCTCGCCGAGATTCGGCGCGGCCAGATGATCGAAATCTGCCGTGATGGCGATTTCCGTGTTTACAAGCTGGCCTGGATCAGCCCGGCTCGCAAGGTGTACATCTTCAGTCGGCATCCGGAAGAAACCCTCACGTTCGAAGACACCGACCTGGCCGGTCTGATCGCGAGCGGCCAGGCTCGTCCCAGCATCGAAACCTCGCCGATGGACCGTGCGATTGCCCTGGCCGCAGGAGACAGCAACGCCGGTTGAGGAGCCTTGGTACGGACCTTGCGTCGAGACGCTTGGCCCTGGTTTCGGGCCGCTTGTGCACAATGACGGTGCAAACAACCGGTCTCGACAGTGAAGAGCGCACCTAAAAACCCCCACCGCGACGCCAACTCAGCCGCCACCGACAAAGATTCGGCACTTGTCTCCGATATTCGCTTCCTGGGTCGCCTGCTTGGTGATGTGATCCGGGAGCAGGAAGGCCAGGATGCCTTTGACCTGATCGAGCGGGTCCGACAACTGTCGGTGTCCTACCGGCTCAAGCGCGATGCCGCCGCCGGCAAGACCCTTGATCGACTGCTCAAGAATCTCACGATCGACCAGATGGTCTCGGTCGTGCGTGCCTTCAGCTACTTCTCGCATCTGGCCAATATCGCCGAGGACCGTCATCATGTCCGCCGCCGCGAAGCCCATGAGCGTCGAGGCGATTTGCAGGAAGGATCGCTTGCGATGGCCTTCGACCGGCTCGCTGCCCGAGGCATTCGAGCAGACGAGATCGCCGATGCGTTTCGGACCGCCTACATCTCGCCGGTTCTGACTGCCCACCCAACCGAGGTCCAGCGCAAAAGCATTCTGGATGCCGAGCGCGCGATTGCCGAACTGATCGGCCAGCGCGAGGTCCTGCATATCGCTCGCGACCTCAAAGCCAATGAGTCCTTGCTCAGAGCGCGGGTCACGCAGTTGTGGCAGACCCGGATGCTTCGCTATGCAAAGCTCACAGTTGCCGACGAAATCGAGAATGCCCTGAGCTACTACCGCTCGACCTTCCTGAAGCAGATACCGCGCATGTACGCGGACATCGAGGAGGCGCTGCCGGGCCACGAGATCGCCAGCTTCTTTCGCATGGGTAACTGGATCGGCGGTGATCGTGACGGTAATCCCAATGTGACCGCTCAGACACTGCAGACCGCCTTGCGCAGCCAGAGCGAAACTGTTCTGCGTTTTTACCTCACCGAACTTCACGAGCTCGGCTCGGAGCTGTCGATCTCGGCGCTGCTGGCAAAGGTGTCGGATGAGATGAAGGTGCTGTGTGACCGATCGCCCGATCGCAGCGAACATCGCCAGGACGAGCCCTATCGGCGGGCTCTGACTGGCATGTATTCCCGATTGGCTGCGACGCTTCATGATCTCACCGGCACCGAAGCACTTCGCCATGCAATCGCGCCCCAGCAGGCGTATCCGGATTCCGAAACCTTCCTTGCCGATCTGAAGGTGATTGCCGAATCGCTCGCCTCGCACCATGCGCAGGCCATCATCGGTGCACGCCTTGCGCCACTGATTCGCGCAGTCCAGGTCTTCGGCTTTCATCTTGCAACCGTCGATCTCAGGCAGAGTTCGGACAAACACGAGGCAGTGATCGATGAGCTGCTTTCGGTGGCACGCGTAGCACCTGCCTATAGCGGATTGACCGAAGCCGACAAACGAAGCCTGTTGTTGGGCCTGCTGCGTGATCCTCGCCCGCTGCGCGTCAACGGTGCGGTCTATTCCGATCACACAATGGGCGAGCTTGCGATCTTCGACCTGGCTGTGGTGCAGCGGCGCCGCTTTGGCCCGGCCGCGCTGCGCCACTACATCATTTCGCATACCGAGGACGTCAGCGATCTGCTGGAGGTCCTGCTGCTTCAGAAAGAAGCCGGGCTGATGCGCGGCACACTTGACCATGATGCGATCAACGATCTGATCGTCGTGCCGCTCTTCGAGACCATCGGTGATTTACGCAATGCCGCCGGCATCATGCAGGCGTTCTATGAGATGCCCGGCGTGCTCGACATGATTGTGCGCTCCGGTGCCGAGCAGGACATCATGCTTGGCTACAGCGACAGCAATAAGGACGGCGGCTTTTTTACCAGCAACTGGGAGCTTTATCGCGCCGAGACCGAGCTGGTGCGTGTTTTTGATCCGATGAGACAGAGCCATGGGATCACGCTGCGGCTGTTTCACGGACGAGGCGGCACGGTCGGTCGCGGCGGCGGCCCGAGCTACCAGGCCATCCTCGCGCAGCCGCCCGGTACCGTGAACGGCCAGATCCGTCTGACCGAGCAGGGCGAGGTGATCGCCTCGAAATATGCCAACCCCGAGATCGGCCGACGCAATCTCGAGACGCTGGTGGCGGCCACTCTGGAAGCCACCCTGCTGCATCCGACCCGCAGTGCGCCGGCGGTGTTTCTCGAGACGGCGCAAGCGCTCTCCGAGGCCAGCATGGCAGCGTATCGCAAGCTGGTCTACGAAACGCCAGGATTCACCGATTACTTTTTTGATACCACCCCGATCCGCGAGATTGCCGAGCTCAATATCGGTTCACGCCCGGCCTCGCGGAAAGCCAACCGCGCAATCGAAGATCTGCGAGCGATTCCGTGGAGCTTCAGCTGGGGACAATGCCGCGTTGCCCTGCCCGGCTGGTACGGATTCGGTTCGGCAGTCACCGCCTATCTGGCTGTCGGCTCGGGTGACCGGGACAGGCGGATTGAGGTCCTTCGACGGATGTACAGGCAATGGCCGTTTTTTCGGACCCTGCTGTCGAACCTCGATATGGTGCTGGCCAAGAGTGATCTCGGCATCGCGGCCCGCTATCTCGAGCTGGGCACCGATCGCAAGCGCGAACGCAAGATTTTCGCGACCATTCAGAGCGAGTGCCAGGCTGCCCATGATGCACTGGCACTGATCACCGGCGAGCAGGAAAGGCTCGCATCGAACCCATCACTTGCCCGATCGATTGCTCACCGCTTCCCCTATCTCGATCCGCTCAATCACCTGCAGGTCGAACTGATGCGCCGCTACCGGGGTCGCAGCCCGACTGAGCCGCTCAACGATCGGGTCAGGCGCGGTATTCATATCTCCATCAACGGCGTGGCTGCCGGTTTGAGAAATACCGGCTGATGTCGCTGCCCGGCAGGCCTGAACAGGAAAAGATGGAGCATGTCCATGACACAAGCCGATCAGGGCGGCCGCAATGCGCGCCCTTTGCCCCAGGATCTGGCGATCGACACACTGGGTCGATGCCTGCTGCCCTCCCCGGTCACCCGGCACCTCGGCGAACGCGGCGTGAAGTTCGTGGGCGAAGCCGACAAGGTCCTGCTCGATGATTCAATCTCGAGCCTGACCCAGACCGTCCCCGACACAGCCAGCCTTCCGGCTTTTGAACTGGCCGGGCCTCGCGACAAGATCTTTTTCGATCCGCGAACCCTGCGCTGCGGCATCGTGACCTGCGGCGGACTGGCTCCGGGCTTAAACAATGTCATCCGTGGCATCGTGCTCGAACTGTGGGCCGGCTACGGCGTGCGGCACATTGTCGGTTTCCGATATGGCTATGAAGGTCTGATCGCACGACTCGGTCATCAGCCGATGATGCTGACACCTGAATCGGTCGCCAGCATCAATCACGAAGGCGGCACGGTGCTGGGCACCTCGCGAGGCTCGCAGGATGCCGGCGAGATGGTCGACAACCTGGAGGCCAACGGCATCGGTATTCTCTTCGTGCTCGGTGGCGACGGCAGCATGCATGGTGCCTTGACCCTGAGCGCTGAAATAGCCCGACGAGGACTTCGAATCGGCATCATCGGCGTGCCCAAGACCATCGACAACGATGTGCCCTTCATCGATCGCAGCTTCGGATTTGTGAGCGCTTATTCGGCTGCGGTCGATGTCATTCACAGTGCCCGCATCGAGGCGGTTGCGGCGCGAAACGGTATCGGCCTGGTCAAACTCATGGGCAGGCACTCGGGCTTTCTTGCCTGCCAGGCAGCATTGGCATCAACCGAAGCCGATCTGGTCCTGATACCGGAGATACCGGTCTTGCTCGAAGGCAACAACGGCGTCTTCGCCTGCATCGAACGAGTGTTGGCTCGCAAGGGTCATGTGGTGATCGTGGTGGCCGAAGGTGCGGCGCAGGACCTGATCGTCGATCCGGATGCGGCGCCGGGGAGAGTCGGCTCGCGCGACAAAAGCGGCAATGCCAAGCTCAAGGATATCGGTGTCTTCCTGCGCGATCGGATCCTCGCCTATTTCGAGAAGGTCGGGCGCGAGACGACCGTCAAGTACATTGATCCGAGTTATGCGATCCGCAGTATCCCGGCCTGTCCGTCCGACAGCGTCTATTGCTGGAACATGGCGCGCAACGCGGTGCATGCCGGACTCGCCGGCAATACCGCAATGTTGATCGGACGCTGGCACGGGCATTTCGTGCATGTGCCGATTGCACTGGCAACCAGCAGGACTCGCAGCGTCGACCCCGACGGTGACCTCTGGATGTCGGTGATCGAAGCGACCGGCCAGCCTCGCGAATTTGCCTGAGCGCATCAGCCCCAGGCAGCCTGGCTTACTGGAGGAAACCCTCGATCACATCGGCGCGGGTCAGCAATTTGACCTCGACCGGCTTGACCTTCCAGATCTGGCCGGCATATTCGCGGATGGTCCGGTCTGACGAGAACTGACCAGCGCGGGCCACATTCAGGATCGACATCCGCGTCCAGCGTTCGGCATCACGATAGGCTGCATCGACCCGATGATGGCAATCGAGATATGAATCGAAATCGGCCAGCAGCAGATAGGGATCGTGACTGATGAGGCTGTCGAGCAGTGGCCGGAACATCTCGGTATCGCCGCCGCTGAAATAGCCGGTGCTGATCAGATCGAGCGCCCCGCGCAGTCGTTCGCTGCCCTGATACTGATCGATCGGCTGGTAGCCCTTTGCCCACAGGGCGTCGACCTCCTCGACCGTCTTGCCGAAGAGAAAAAAGTTTTCCGGGCCGACAGCATTGCGAATCTCGATATTGGCGCCGTCGAGGGTGCCGACGGTCAGTGCGCCGTTCATCGTGAACTTCATGTTGCCGGTGCCGGAGGCTTCCTTGCCAGCAGTCGAAATCTGCTCGGAGACGTCGGCCGCCGGATAGACACGGTGCCCGATGCTGACATTGAAATTCGGCAGGAACACCACCTTCAGCAGCCCCCGGGTTGCCGGATCGTTGTTCACCACATCGGCCACCGAAGTGATCAGTTTGATGATCAGTTTGGCCATGCGATAGCCGGGCGCCGCCTTGCCACCGAATACGAAGGTGCGCGGCGCGACTTCAAGTGTCGCTCTGGTGCGGATGCGATGGTAGAGGTCGACCACATGCAGCACACTCAAATGCTGACGCTTGTACTCGTGAATACGTTTGACCTGGATATCGAAGAGCGACTGCGGATCGACGGTCACACCGGCCCGCAGGCGCACTTGCGTGGCAAGCAGCTGCTTGTTGCGACGCTTGATTTCGCGCCATTGCTCGCGAAAACCCGCATCTTCGACCAGTGGTTCGAGTTCACGCAGGCGCTCGAGATTCTTGAGCCACCCCTCTCCGACGGCGTCGGTGATCAGCCTTGAGAGCGTCGGGTTACTCAGCGCAACAAAACGCCGCGGCGTCACGCCATTGGTCTTGTTGCTGAATTTCTCGGGCCACATTGCATGAAAATCCTTGAGAACATCACGCATCAGCAGATCGGAATGCAGTTGCGCCACGCCATTGATTGCATGACTGCCAACACACGCCAGATGGGCCATGCGGACGTGACGACCACCATGCTCATCGATCAGTGACATGCGGGCGATCAGATCGGCATCCCCGGGAAAGTGCCGAGCCACTTCCTTCAGGAAGTCGGCGTTGATGTCGAAGATGATCTCGAGGTGTCGCGGCAGGACGCGTCCGAAGAGGTCGAGCGGCCAGCGCTCAAGCGCCTCGGGCAGCAAGGTGTGATTGGTGTACGCGAGCGACTTGCGGGTGATGGACCAGGCTTCTTCCCACTCGAGCAGCTCTTCGTCAACCAGCAGCCGCATCAGTTCGGCGACAGCAATCGCCGGATGCGTGTCATTGAGCTGGATTGCGAATTTCTCGTGAAATCGTGACAGCGGCAGCTTTTGCGTGCGCATGATGCGCAGCATGTCCTGCAGGGAGCACGACACAAAAAAATACTGCTGCTCCAAGCGCAGCTCTTTGCCCTGGATCTGCTCGTCGTTCGGATAGAGAATCTTGGTGATGTTCTCGGACACGATCTTGCGGTTGACCGCGCCGTAGTAATCGCCTCGGTTGAACTGCTCGACATCAAAGCCTTCGGGTGCTTCGGCGCGCCATAGTCGAAGAGTGTTCGCGGTGTTGGTGCGGTAACCGAGAATCGGCGTGTCATAAGGAATGCCGTTGACGATGCGAGCCGGATGCCAGCGCACCCGCTCGCTGCCCTTGACTCCCCGATAGCGCTCGGTGTGGCCGCCCAGCTTGATCTGCACCGTCCACTCCGGACGCATCAGCTCCCAGGGATTGCCGTGACGAAGCCATTTGTCGGTCTTCTCGACCTGCCAGCCATTGGTAATGACCTGATCGAAGATACCGAACTCATAGCGGATACCGTAGCCCAGGGAGGGCAACTCCAGCGTCGCCATCGAATCGAGAAAACAGGCGGCAAGTCTTCCCAGACCGCCATTGCCAAGCCCTGGCTCTTCCTCCTCGGTCAGCAGTTCGTCGAAATCAAGGCCGAGCTCAGTCACTGCCTGCTTCACCTCGTCGAAAATCCCGAGATTGATCAGGTTATTGCCAAGATGCGGCCCCATCAGGAATTCGGCAGACAGATAAGCGACTGTGCGTGCTCCCTGTCGGGTGTAGGCCGCGGCAGTGCTGATCCAGCGCTGCAGCAGGCGGTCGCGCACCACGAAGGCGAGCGCCAGATAACAGTCGGTGCGGCTTGCCAGCGCCGGAAATTTGCCCTGCACATAAAAGAGATTGTCAAGAAAAGCGCTTTTGAGCGAGTCCTTGCTCAAGCCTGTACGGTTTTCTTCGCTCTCGGGTTCGGGGGCGGGCGCGCTCTGGGCGCTCAGGATCTCGGCAGGGTTCACGGCAAGACATCATTTGGAGGCTAAGCCTGCAGATTAGCAAGATTTGGCTTGTCTGCCGATCATTTACGGCATGCTCGAACACCGTCTGAGCAGTGCTGAAAAAAGGCCGGGCTTGCTATTACGCCGAGAGCGTGGACACTACACAGGTTTTGCATAGAGAGTTCTGTCTTGACCGAAGCAATCGCTCCCCTGTTTACTGATCTTGGCCTGAGCCCTGCCCTGCTGCAGGCACTCCATGACGTCGGCTATGAATCCCCGTCACCGATTCAGGCTGCCACTATTCCGCTGCTGCTTGCAAACCGCGACCTGCTTGGCCAGGCCCAGACCGGCACCGGCAAAACCGCTGCCTTTGCACTGCCGATCCTGTCTCGCCTCGATTTGAAGCAGACTGTGCCGCAGGCGCTGGTGCTGGTGCCGACGCGCGAACTCGCGATCCAGGTCGCTGAAGCGTTTCAACGTTATGCCGCCCATATTCCCGGGTTTCACGTGCTGCCGATCTATGGCGGCGCGAGCTACGGGCCGCAGTTGTCTTCGCTCAAGCGTGGTGTGCATGTCGTGGTCGGTACGCCTGGGCGGGTGATCGATCATCTCGACAAGGGCTCGCTCGATCTGTCGAAGCTCAAGACCCTGGTACTCGACGAAGCCGACGAGATGCTTCGTATGGGCTTCATCGACGAGGTCGAGCGCATCCTTCAGGACACACCAAAGAGCCGCCAGACCGCGCTTTTTTCAGCCACGATGCCGTCTGCGATCAAACGGATCGCGCAGACCCAGCTTCAGAACCCTGCCGAAATCATGGTGGCAGCCAAGACCGGTACCGCCGACAACATCCGTCAGCGCTACTGGCTGGTGAGCGGCATGCATAAGCTCGACGCGCTCACCCGCTTGCTCGAAGCCGAGGATTACGACGGCATTATCGTGTTTGCCCGCACCAAGCTCGCGACCGAAGAACTCGCCGTCAAACTGATGGCGCGAGGTTTTTCGGCTGCTGCGATCAATGGCGACATGCAGCAGCAGCATCGCGAGCGCACAGTGGGTCAGCTCAAGGACGGCAGCATCGACATTCTGGTGGCAACCGATGTGGCCGCGCGCGGACTTGACGTCGAGCGCATCAGTCATGTCATCAACTATGACGTGCCCTCCGACCCCGAAAGCTATACCCACCGCATCGGTCGCACCGGACGTGCGGGTCGCAGCGGCGAAGCCATTCTTTTCATCACCCCGCGCGAAAGAAGCCTGCTCAAGTCGATCGAGCGCTCGACGCGACAGCCGATCTCACAGCTTGAACTGCCGACGATCACCACGGTCAATAACGTGCGGGTCGCCCGGTTCAAGGAGCAAATCACCCAGACCCTGGCCGATGGCGATCTCGATGTCTTCACCGCGATCGTCGAGGCCTACGAAAACGAGCACAACGTGCCGGCGATCGAGATTGCTGCGGCGTTGGCCAAAATGTCGCGCGGCAGCGTGCCCTTGTTGCTGGCTCGTCCCGACCGTGGGGCAAAATCTGCCCCCGAGGCGGCTCCGGCCATGCCGGGAGCCTTTTCCGACAGGTCTCAGGACCGTCCTGCTCGACCAGTGCGCAGGGTTGCTTCGCCGATCGAACGGGCGCCTCGGGCCGAGATGACGCCCGCGCCGTCAGCGCATTCAGCACCCGAATCGCCGATCTCGACATGGCGCGACCGGGCCAGCGCTGCATCACTCGAACCGATCGACGCCAAGCCGGCTCGGCTCGGCAGCCAGGCTTATCGCATCGAGATTGGCCATATTCATGGGGTCAAGCCAGGCAATATCGTCGGAGCCATCGCCAACGAGACCGGTCTGGAGGCCAAGCACATCGGTCGCATCGAGATTTTCGACACCTACAGCCTGATCGAATTGTCGACAGGCCTGCCAAAAAAGACGTTGAAGCATCTGCAGACCGTGAGGGTCGGCAGTCAGCCGCTTCGGATCAGCGAGTCCGATGTCATGCCCAAGCCGGCGGCCAAGCGTCCGAAGAAAAAATTCTGAACGCCGCAGCGCCCGCCTGAGATCAGGTGGGCTAACCCTTGGGCGTGGATGAAGCAGGCCCCAGCACTGCGGTCATCCCGGCATAGAGCACATCCAGGGCCGCTTCATGCAGTGGTCGAGCCGCCTCGCCCTGGGGCAAGCCTGGTGGCAAACCAACATCCGTCCAGAGCATTGCCAATCCGTGGGCCTGCGCCCAGGCGGCGACCGACAGGACCGACACCAGCCGCGAATCTGCCGCCTTTGTCGGGCCGATATGGCGAACCACCGCCTGACTCAGTGCGGCCCAGGCCCGCATCGATTGGGACTCGACCTCGGGTGAACTCGCACTGTTGCTGCGAAAGATCAGTTCGATTCGCCGAGGATGCGCCAAAGCGTAGGCCACATAGACGCGCCCCATATGGCGCAGAGCATCGGGAGCGTCGCCGGCTGATTCAAGTGCATCGGCAAAGTCGCTCCAGACTTGCCTGCGCAGTGCTTGCAGCAAGGCCTCCTTGTCGGCGAAATGATGGGCGGGCGCCGCATGAGAGACACCCAGTGCCTCGGCCACGGCACGCATCGACAGCGCTGCCTGACCGCGCTGGTCGATGATCGCCCATGCCTGGGTGATCAGCGCATTGCGCAAGTCACCATGATGGTAACGATCCGCAGGCTTTTTTCGTCTAGGACTCGACACTCTGAATGCACCTCCGGCGGGTACTGGTCAACAAGACCTGATCGATTCTAACTTGTCGGCGAAAAGTTTATCTTGACAGCGAACAGATAGCGATCGCACACCATCTAGGCACTGACAAAACTTAGTCACAGGAAGCCTGGACTCATTTCAATCGACCTTGGCCGCATCGGCCCACCCCATGGAGAACCTGTCATGCGACTGATCATCGCCCTCGCCGCATTCGCCACAATCAGCCTTTCGGGCTGCTCCTGGCTGGCGACAGCCACCGCTCCGGCCAAAGTGGCTAGCCCTCCTTCCGACGAGGCGCAGGTTCAAGCCCGTGCATTCTGGGAAGTCCTTCACAACGGGCAATACGAGCGAATCGACGCTTTGCTCGAATCGCATATGCAAGTCGTGCTCGCCGATCCGAATGATCCGCTGACTCTGGCGCACACCGCCTGGCTGCACGCCTGGAAATTCAGCGAACGCAACCGGACGAAGCCGCAGGCACGCGTTGTCGAGCATGCCACCGAGGCGCGCAGACTATTCGACGAAGCGGTCCTGCTCGCGCCTGATGAAGCCCGCTATCGCGGCTTTGCAGCAGGATTCACGATGGCCGAAGGCGGCATATTCAGGAACGAGAAGCAGTTGCGCCAGGGCCAATGACCTTCCCAATGCAAAGACCATGTACGAAGCCGCACGGCTGTCAAAGACCTACGCGCAGTGGTCTTACCGGGACGTGCTCGAGCGCAGGCTGGCCAGGCTCGACGCACTGCCGGCTTGCTCAATTCGGCAAAACCCGAAGAGCCGGAGTATGCGTCGATGATCAACACCCGCTTTTCCTGCATGGCATGCCATCAGAAAAATGCGACCGTATCACCCTGATGCGCTGGCGCCTCGACTTCACGCAAAAGCTCGATAAAGACTTTCTCGGCCGGCCCGAGCGATCGATCGGCCAGGCGAATGATCCCGTGTGAGCTTTTTGCGGCCGGTTCATCGACGGGTAGTCTGACCAGACGCCCTGCCGCGAGATCGTCCGCGAGCGACCAGGCTGTCGCGACGAACACCGCGTCACTATGCAGGGCGATCAGACGGGCTGCAGACAGCGAACTGACCGTGATCTGAGGGGCGAACATCGCGCCCCGAGCGTCGCCGTTGATAGCTGTTTTCGCGTGCTGAGGCTTGCTGTGCCACGACGTGTCGGACAAGGCGGTAGCGGCCGCTACGACCTCGGCATGTTCGCCTCTGAGGGTCTGTGCGGCCAGCGGATAGGCCAACACCTGTTGCAGAGACAAGCTGCCCTGATTCGTCAGAGGGTGCCCTGCGCGGCAGGCGAAATAGACCGGCAGGGGTTCCATCGCATCGATGACCAGTCGACGGTCGTGCTCAGATCCATAGATATTTGCCACCCCCAGATCGGAACGGCCCTTCAACAGATCATCGACAACCTGGTCAGGATGAGAAATCGCCATGCTGATGCGCAGCCTCGGAAATCGGGCTGATACCTGCCCCAGTGCAATCGCCACCACGCTCTCACCCACAACCGGCGAGGCCGATACGCGCAACTCGCCGCTTTGCACGCCTGCAAGCAGCTCAATCTCGCGCTTGAGGGTGGCCGCCTCCCGAAGCAGTGCGCTGCCTTTGTCGAGCAGCACTCGACCAAAGGCAGTCGGCACCACCCCTTTGCGCGTCCGATCGAAAAGCGGCACGCCAAACGAGCGCTCCAGTTCGGCGATGCCCCGGGACAGGCTCGGCTGCGACAAGTTGAGCGCGTCTGCCGCCCGGCGAAAATTGCCGTGCTCGGACAACGCGACTGCCAAACCAATAAGGCGCAAGTCATTCATGATACGGATATCGTATCGTTAATTGCTGGATCAGTCATTGACCGAATTGCCGAGGGCTGAAATCATGAGGCCGCGTAGCGGTTACGCATCCGGATCGACCGGTTCGCGTCTGAGCCGTAAACAGAGAGGACACAATCTATGACACTTCCGAGTTTTCCGATGAAATGGCTGGCCTGGTTATCCGGACTGCTGTGCGTACTGATGACGGCGACTGCCAGCGCCCAAACCGCCCGCAAACCGAACATCCTGATCATCTGGGGCGATGACATCGGTCAGTTCAATATCAGCGCCTACAACCGCGGGATGATGGGTTACAAGACGCCCAATATCGACAGCATCGCCCGCGATGGCGCGCTGTTCACCGACTGGTACGGACAGCAGAGTTGCACTGCCGGCCGCGCCGCCTTCATCACCGGTCAGTCGCCGATTCGTACGGGTCTGACCAAGGTCGGCCTGCCCGGCGCGCCTGAGGGGATGAAGAAAGAAGACCCGACGATTGCTGGACTGCTCAAGACACAGGGCTACATGACCGGTCAATTCGGCAAGAATCACCTTGGCGACACCGACGATACCCTGCCGACCAAGCATGGATTCGACGAGTTCTTCGGCAACCTCTATCACCTCAATGCCGAGGAAGAGCCCGAGAACCCCGACTATCCCAAGGATCCTGCTTTCAAGAAGCGTTTTGGTCCGCGCGGCGTGATCCACAGCTTCGCAGACGGTCGCATTACCGATACCGGACCGCTGACCAGGAAGCGGATGGAAACCATCGACGAAGAAGTCAATGTCAAGGCACTCGACTTCATGGAGCGCGCCAAAAAGGCCGATAAGCCGTTCTTCATGTGGTGGAACTCCACCCGCATGCATATCTTCACGCACCTGAAAAGTGAGTCGAAAGGCAAGACCGGTCTTGGCATTTTTGCCGATGGCATGGTCGAGCATGACGGGCATGTCGGACAGGTACTGGCCAAACTCAAGGAACTTGGCCTGGATGACAACACCATCATCATGTATTCGTCCGACAACGGGGCCGAAACCTTCACCTGGCCCGATGGCGGCACAACCATGTTCCGTGGCGAGAAGAACACCAACTGGGAAGGCGGCTACCGCGTACCGACGATGATCAAGTGGCCCGGCACCATCAAGCCCGGCACCATCGTCAATGACATCGGCGCCCACGAAGACATGCTGACCACCCTGTTGGCTGCGGCCGGCAACAAGACCGTCAAGGAAGACCTCCTCAAGGGCCTGAAGGTCGGCAGCATGAACTACAAGGTGCATCTGGACGGCTACGATCTGGGCCCCGCATTGCGTGGCGAATCGGCCTGGCCGCGGCGCGAGTTCATCTACTGGACTGATGACGGCAGCGTTGCAGCGCTTCGCTATGACAACTGGAAGGTCACCTTTCTGATGCAGGAATCAGAGGGCATGAGCGTTTGGCAAAAGCCGTTTACGCAACTGCGCGCGCCGCTGCTGACCAATCTGCGCATGGACCCCTTCGAGCGTGCACAGGCTGAGCATGCGATCGGTTATCAGCGCTGGTATCTTGAACATATGTTTGCGATCGCACCAGCCGGTGCCTATGTCGGACAATGGCTGCAAAGCTTCAAGGAATTTCCGCCGCGCCAGAAACCGGGCAGCTTCAACCTCGACCGCGTGATGGAACAGGTGATGAAGAACAACAAGAACTGAGACTCCTGGTCTTGTCCTGGTCGTGACGGGGGCTTCGGCCCCCGTTTCCATTTGTGCGCCCGGCCTCGCGGATAATGCGGCAC
The DNA here is from genome assembly GCA_026399875.1 of Burkholderiales bacterium. Classification (GTDB taxonomy): domain Bacteria; phylum Pseudomonadota; class Gammaproteobacteria; order Burkholderiales; family Burkholderiaceae_E; genus UBA4615. The sequence continues at coordinate 164,523 of JAPLQF010000042.1, forward strand.
CATGATGACGAGCCAACCAAAGGTCGCAACCAAGGTCGCAACCAAGGTCGCAATCATCGGCGGCGGCCCCGCCGGCCTGATGACCGCTGAGCGCCTGCTGCAAGCGGGCTTGCAGGTCGACCTCTACGATGCCATGCCCTCGGTCGGTCGCAAGTTCCTGCTCGCCGGCAAGGGCGGACTCAATCTGACCCACAGCGAGCCGATAGACTCTTTCCTCACTCGCTATGGTGTCAGCGCACCCGAGATCAGCCGATGGCTTGAGGGATTGTCGCCCCAGGCCTTGCGAGACTGGGCTCACGCGCTCGGCATCGAAACCTTTGTTGGCAGCTCCGGCCGGGTCTTTCCGGTCGAAATGAAAGCTGCCCCCCTGCTTCGTGCCTGGCTGCATCGTCTGCGCTCGCAAGGGCTTCACCTGCACGCCCGTCATCGATGGCAGGGATGGACCGAGGATGATGCACCGACCCGTCTTCACTTCGCCTCTCCGGGTGGTCAGGTCAGCGTACAGACCGATGCGGTCGTGCTGGCATTGGGTGGCGCAAGTTGGCCGCAACTCGGCAGCGACGGCGCCTGGGTCCCATGGTTGACAGCACGCGGTGTGCCGATCGCACCACTGCAAGCGGCCAACTGCGGCTTCGATGTCGCTGCCGATCTGGCGGCAGGAGGCTGGAGCCCGTACTTCGCCGAGCGATTTGCCGGTGCGCCGATGAAGTCAGTGCGCTTGCATTTTCGTGATGGATGCGGGCCGGACTTCGATCGCCAGGGTGAGTTCGTGATCACCGCAACCGGCATCGAAGGCAGCCTGATCTATGCCGCGGCATCACGTATTCGCGACGCAATCGGGCGTCATGGCGAAGCCACCGTGCAACTCGATCTTGCGCCGGGACGCAGTCTGGAGGCGCTCGGAGCCTCGCTCGCCCGCAGCCGTGAGGCGCGCTCGATGCCCCGGCATCTCAAACAGGCAGCCGGCGTTGAAGGCGTCAAGGCCGCGCTCCTGCGTGAACGCTACAGCGCGGCGCAATTGGCCGATCTGCTGTCGAATGACCCGCTGCAGTTTGCTGCCGAACTCAAATCCTGGCCGCTGAAACTGGTGGCTGTCCGCCCGGTGGCAGAAGCGATCAGCACCTCGGGAGGCGTGCGCTTTGCAGCGCTCGACGAGCGCGCCATGATTCGACGCCTGCCCGGAGTGTTCTGCGCCGGAGAGATGCTCGACTGGGAGGCACCGACCGGCGGCTATCTCCTGAGCGCCTGCTTTGCCAGTGGCATTGCTGCAGCCGAAGGCGTGATCAGCCACCTCGGGTGCGCCACTTGACGGCCTCGAACCACAGGAGGCTGGCAGCCGCTGCCGCGACCGCCAGCATCAGCATGGCAGGCGTTGGCCGTTCGAATGAGAAAAGACCACTGACCTGAGGGAAACCAAGCACCACCGCGAGCCAGGCGATGGTGGCCCCCGCGATCCATCCGAAGGCGACATTCGTCGCTCCGCGCCCGGGCAGCGCGATTCGGCTCCAGCGACGATTGGCAAAGATCAGCGCAAGGTTTGACAGCACCATCGCGCTGAAGGTGTTTGCACGTGCCATGGCATCCGACCCCGACCATCCGCGCGATATGGCGAAGCCGCCGAGCAGAATCAGCAGCAGGCCGCTGCCCTGCCACAGACCTCTTGTGAGAACGTGCCTGTCGAAGAGGCGCGCATCAGCCTGGCGCGGCGGCCTGCTCATTGCATCGGCCTCCAGCGGCTCGGCTTCGAACACCACCGAGCACGCCGGGTCGATGATCAGCTGCAGGAACAGAATATGGACCGGCATCAGCAGCATCGGCCATCCGAGCATCAGGGGCAGGATCGACAGACCCACAATCGGTACATGAGCAGCAACCAGAAAAGCAATCGCCTTTCGCAAGTTGGCAAAGACCCGTCGCCCATAACGCACCGCGGTGACCAGTGATCCGAAGTCGTCGTTGAGCAGCACCAACGCAGCCGCCTCTCGCGCCACATCGGTACCACGCGCGCCCATCGCCACGCCGATATCCGCCGCCTTGAGCGCCGGTGCATCATTGACCCCGTCGCCGGTCATCGCCACCACATCACCGCGCGCCCGAAATGCCTGCACAAGCCGCAGTTTCTGCTCAGGCAGCACCCGACAGAACACATTCGTGACAGCCAGGCGCTGATCGAGCTCGGCATCGCTGAGCGTCGAGAGTTCGGCGCCGGTGATGACCTCTGCGTCGGTGCTCAGGCCAGCTTGCCTGGCAATCGACAGCGCGGTGGCCGGATGATCGCCGGTGATCATCACGACACGGATGCCGGCCGCCTTGCAACTGGCGATCGATGACGGCACATCGCTTCGCAAAGGATCCTCGAAGGCGATCAGCCCCAGGAACTCGAAGGCAAAATCATGCTGATCGGGCGGCAGTTCAGCCGCCTCGAATCGCGCCAGCGCCACGCCCAGCAGCCGGAGTCCATCGGCTGCAAGCGACTCGACTTCACGCATCAGCCCATCACGCTGCTCACGGCTCAGATGACACAGATCAACAATCGCCTCGGGCGCGCCCTTGGCCGCGATCAGGCGGTCACGACGGTCAGGAGATTGCCAGACCCGCGACATCGCCAGCATGGCGCGAGTCAAGGGATAGTCGTCGATCAGTGTCCAGTCGCCATGCAGATGCTCGGTGTCGGCCAGCAGTCGGCGACCGCTGTCACCAATCGCCGACTCCATCGGATCAAAGGCTTGCCGATGACTCGCCAGCACCGCAAATTCGAGCACTTCATGCAAGCTGTCCGGAAGCGGCCTTTGCGCATCGATCAGGCAGTCATAGCTCGCCTGGGGCGACCAGATCCGCCGCAGCACCATCCGATTGGAGGTCAGCGTGCCGGTCTTGTCGACACACAGCACGGTGGTGGCACCCAGCAGCTCGACCGCCGGAATACTCCGGGCCAGCACCCTTTCGCGAGCCAGACGCCAGGCGCCCAGACCGAGAAACAGGGTGAGCACCACCGGCAGTTCCTCGGGCAGCAAGGCCATGGCAAGGGTCAGCCCGGCAAGCAGGCCGGTGAGCCAGTCACCCGACGACAGGCCATACGCCAGTGCCAGCGCTGCGGCAACTGTCATGCCGACGGCAGCCACCCGCTTGACGATCATGCCGGTCTCACGCTGAATCGGCGTACTCAGCGGGTCGAGTGTGGCCAATGACTGGCCGATCAGCCCGAGCGCGCTGCTCGTACCGGTCGCCATCACCCTGCCCTGCGCGGTACCTCGTGTAACGAGCGTGCCAGCAAAGACACCGCATGCCATGCTCTGATCGGGCTGCAACCGGGCGTCTGAATCGCTCTCTGAGCCCTGTGCGGCCCGCTTGTCGACCGGCATCGACTCGCCGGTCAGCATCGATTCATCGACGCTCAGATTCGAGGCCTGCAACAGCACCATGTCTGCAGAGACCCGATCGCCTTCAGCCAGCAGAACAATGTCGCCCCGGACCAGGTCGCGCTGCGCCAGGCGAACCGCAATGCCATCGCGAAGCACCAGTGCCTGGGGTGTCGACAACTCGCGCAGTGCATCGAGCGATCGTTCGGTACGCCGTTGCTGCACGAAGGTGATCAACATGACAACGAAGACGAAACCCAGCAGCATCAACGCTTCGTGGACATCGCCGAGCATCATGTAGATCACCCCGCAAGCCACCAGCAACAGAAACATCGGCTCGGTTGCGATGTCACGAATCAGCCGCAACAAGCCCTTGCGTTGCGAGACCGGCAACTCGTTGGCGCCATCGCGAGCCAGGCGAGCCTGCGCTTCAACCGAGCTCAATCCGGTATTCACCGCAGACACTTCGTGCCCTTCAGTCATCAGTGCTCGGTATCGGTCAGTGCCGCAATCATGGCGGCGAGGCGATGCCGCCGGGATGGTCGCGATCGGGTTGGCGCCACGGATCGACATGCGTCATCAGATTAAGCACCCGATGGCGCTGCATGACGCGCTGACGTGCGTCGACAGCGATATCGTGACCTGCCTCGACCGTCAGTGTCGCGTCGACTTCGATGTGCGCATCGACCACGATCATGTCTCCCATCTTGCGCGTGTGCACATCATGGACCCGCTTCACACCAGGCGTCTCTGACAGAGTCAGACGGATCGCCTCGACTTCCTTCTCATCCACCGCACGGTCCATCAGATCGTGCAAGGCGTCGTAACCGAAGCTCCATCCCATCCTGGCGACCATGAAACCCACGATCAGCGCGGCAATCGGGTCGAGGATCGGATGGCCGGCGAGGTTGCCGATGATGCCAAGTCCGACCACCAGCGATGAGGCGGCATCGGATCGTGCATGCCAGGCGTTGGCCACCAGCATGCTCGACTTGACACGCTTGGCGGCAGAAAGCATGTAGCGAAACAGGAGCTCCTTGGCAAGGAGCGCACCGCCCGCCACATACAAGGCGATGATCTGGACCTCCTGAATCGACTCGGGCGCGGCAAGCTTGTGCATTGCCGACCACAACATGCCGACCCCGACGGCAAGCAGCACACCGCCAAGTACCAGCGATGCCGCCGTCTCGAAGCGCTGATGCCCATAGGGATGGTCGGCGTCGGCATCCTTGCTGGCATGGCGACCGGCAAACAGCACCACGAAATCCGAAAACAGATCGGACAGCGAATGCACGCCATCGGCCACCAGGCCCTGTGAACCCGAGATGAAGCCGATCGAAATCTGCAGCGCGCTCAATACAATGTTCACCGCCACGCTGACCCAGGTGCTGCGGGATGCAGCCGCAGCACGGGCCCGCAGCGTCTGTTCGCTCTCCTCGCTATCGTCGGGAATATCAGTGAAGTTCATGGGTCTGCCTGATAATGAAGGCCGGATCGGCGAAGGTTTTCTGTGTTGAAGCGCAGCTCGCGCTCACACTGCAGATTACAGCGTCCCGGGTTGCCAAGCGGTGACCTCGCCCGATGCCGACTCATCAACCCCGACTCATCAACCGACAGCAGACAAGGCCAAGCCGAGCGATGACGCCCCATGACATCAACCTGACCGAGTGGATCGGCTATATCGCTGCCGCGCTGACCACCTCTTCCTTCGTGCCGCAAGCGCTGCTGATCCTGCGAACCCGCAATGTGATCGGCATATCGGTCGGTATGTACTGGACCTTCACCCTCGGCGTTGCCTTGTGGCTGGTCTATGGATGGCAGATGCGGGCCTGGCCGCTGATCATTGCCAACTCGATCACCTTTGCCCTGGCGGCAACGATTCTGATCACAAAGCTGACCGTCGATCGAAACACCCGTCGTGCGCAAGCCCAGCGCGAGGCGCGCAGAAGGGGCCACGCCTGATGGCGGTGATGACGCCATCGGGTTGCAGCAGCGTGGCGCTCGGATCAGGTCGACTTCTTCTTGTGTTTGCCTTGCTGATGTCTGGCGGCAGCCTGCTGGCGGCTGATCCTGTCAAGGTCGGCTCCAAACGCTTCACCGAAAGCTATCTGATCGGCGAGATGGTCACCCAGGTCCTGGTCGCCTCGGGTACGGCAGCCGAACACCGGCAAGGCCTTGGCAACACCGGCATCCTTGAACAGGCCCTTGTGTCAGGCGCGATTGATGTTTACCCGGAATACACCGGAACGATCGTGCGCGAACTCCTCAAGCGCGAGGGGTCCGACGATGCCGCGGCCACGCTTGAACAGATCAACCGATGGCTTGCGCCCCGCGGACTCAAGGCCAGCGTCCCGCTTGGTTTCAACAATACCTATGCAATCGCAATGCGCGAAGCCGATGCTGCGCGACTGGGCATCGATTCGCTGTCAGGCCTGACAAAGCTGCCGACATCGGCCGCCGCCGGCCTTCGCCTGGGGCTATCGCACGAGTTTCTGGTGCGGACTGACGGTTGGCCTGGTCTCAAGAAAGCCTACGATCTGAAAATCAATGCCGGCAGCGGGATCGACCATGGCCTTGCCTACAAGGCCATCGCCGATGGCCAGCTCGACATCATCGATGTCTACAGCACCGATGCCCAGATCGGTCGCCTCAAGCTGAGGGTCCTTCGCGATGATCTCGGCTACTTTCCGCGCTATGACGCGGTCCTGCTGATGCGCGCCACGCTCGATGACCGTGCGCTGCACGCAAGGCTTGCAGGCCGCCTCGATGAAGCGACGATGAGGTCATTGAACGCCGAGGTCGAGGTAGATCGACGCAGCTTTGACCAGGTGTCCCGTGACTGGCTGGCTAAGGGTGCATCCACACCGCGCGTCGAAGACAGTTCGAACACCGAAAATGACCGGCCAGGTTCATTCGATCGATTTGTCTCGCGCCTTTTTGCCCCCGACCTTGGTCGGCTGCTTCGTCAGCATCTGCTGCTCGTCTTCGGATCGCTGGCGATAGCAACGCTCGTCGGTATACCGCTCGGTGTACTGGCCTGTCGCCGACCTGCGCTCAGCAGCACCATCATGGCGCTGGCAGGCCTGCTGCAGACCATCCCATCGCTCGCCCTGCTCGCTTTCCTGATTGCACTGCTCGGGACAATCGGCTTTCTGCCGGCACTGATTGCGCTGTCGGGCTACGCGCTGCTGCCGATCGTGCGCAACACCCATGCCGGACTGCAATCGGTCGCACCCGGACTGATCGAAGCGGGTAACGCACTGGGTCTGCGCCGCACTCAAATCCTCCAGAAAATCGAACTGCCGCTGGCCGCACCGATGCTGCTTGCTGGCCTGAAGACAGCGGCAGTCATCAACGTCGGCACCGCGACCGTGGCGGCATTCGTGGGGGCCGGCGGTCTGGGCGAGCGCATCGTCTCCGGCCTTGCGGTCAGCGACACGACTCAGATGCTCGCCGGCGCCGTACCCGCGGCGTTGCTTGCGATCGTGATGCAACTGGTGTTCGACGCGGCAGAACGACTGATGCGCCCACGATCGTCAGCCACGCTGCCCACGCCATCGGCCTGAGCGCACGTCGAGTCTCGGGCCGACGCGAGAGGCGCCTCGCGGCGTGCGGTTCAGACTCCGGAAAGGATATGCACCACACGGTTGGCGATATGCGGTCGCGACTTCGCCGCATAGCTGGCCATATGAGGGGCTGCGCCGTGTGCCTTGAGGGCTTCCAGGCTCGCCCATTTCTCGATCACGATGAAGGTGTCCGGCCCCGCCGGTGTCTGAACCGGCAAGCCCGGCTCGGCATCAATCACCGCGCCATATTCGATACAACCCTCTTCGGCCAGCACGTTTGGCACATTGGCCTGAAACGCCTTCAACACCGTCTCGCGTTCGCCGGGCTTGGCAGTGATGATGGCAAGGACGTGAATCATGAATGAATCTCCTGGGGTGACCGGCGTGGCGCCGTGTGTGAGCGGGATGAAGCCCGATCGTGGGCCGACAAAAGCAGCGATGCGCCCTTCTCGGCAATCATGAAGGTCGGCGCGTTGGTGTTCGACGAGGTCACTGATGGCATGACTGAGGCGTCGATGACGCGCAATCGATCAACCCCCCGCACCCGCAACTGTTCGTCGACCACCGAGGCCGAATCGACGCCCATGCGGCAGCTTGAGCTTGGATGAAACACGGTGCCACCCTTCATTCTCGCGTGCTGCCAGAGATCTGCGGACGTCCTGAATTCAGGGCCCGGCATGGTCTCGATATCCCAGAGCCCCTGAAAGGCCGGCTGCCGATAGATGTCGCGAACCATTTCGAGCCCGGCAACCATGACCTTGCGATCATGTTCTGCGCTGAAATAGCGCGGCTCGATACGCGGCTGATCAAAAGGGTTGGTCGAGCGGATCGCCAGCCTGCCGCGCGAGTCGGGTCGGCATTGGGCCACCGACACGCTGAAACCCGAGTAGGTGTGCAGGGGCATGCCTGGCCGGTCAACCGACAGCGGCATTACATTGAACTGAATATCGGCGCGATTGTCACGGGCATGGGCTGTGCTCGCAAAACCGCCCACCTGTCCGGCTCCGACCGTCAGCGGCCCCCGATTAAGCAAAAGCCATTGCAAGCCCATTTTTGCAAGCCCATAAGGACTTCTGACCTGATCATTGAGCGACATGCGACGCTTGAGACGAACAATCACGCGCGCCTGGTAATGGTCCTGCAGGTTTTCGCCAACTTCGGGCGAATCGGCCAACACCGGAATACCGTGCTCGCGCAGCAGCGCCGCTGGTCCGATCCCTGACAACTGCAGCAACTGCGGCGACTGCAATGCCCCTGCGCACAGGATCACCTCACACTGCGCACGTGCCGACGTTGTCGATCCCGCTTCGATCCATTCAACGCCGATTGCTGTCTGTCCTTCGAAAAGCACCCGGGAGACCTGTGCATGCATCACCAGGGTCAGTGTCGGATTTCTGAGCGCCGGTCGAAGGAAACAGCGCGCCGCCGACGAGCGCCATCCGCCTTGAATCGACAGCTGATAGGCGCCTACGCCATAGTCGGTCTCGGCATTGAAATCGTGATTGCGGGGCAGACCGAATTGCTGTGCAGCCTGCAGCCAGGCATCGCAATAGGGATGGTCGTTTTGCAGGTCGCTCACCCCCAGTTCGCCTGAGGCGCCGTGGTAATGGCTCGCGCCGCCCGCGTAATTCTCGGAGCGCTTGAAAAACGGCAGCAACGAGTCGTAATCCCAGCCGCGCGCGCCGGCAGCAACCCAATCGGCATAGTCCTCGCGCTGGCCGCGAATATAGATCAGGCCATTGACCGATGAGGACCCGCCCAGCACCCGGCCTCGCGGCCAGACGATATTGCGCTCGCCCGATGCTTCGTCGGGTTCGGTATCGAACTGGCGCGTCACCCTGGGATCGACCATGGTCTTGAAATAACCCACGGGCAGATGAATCCAGAAGCTGCGGTCGCGGCCGCCTGCCTCGAGCAACAGCACCCGATGGCCGGCTGCAGACAGGCGATTGGCCAGGGTTCATCTCATCCATTCCTGATACGCCCGCTCGACCCGAATCAGGGTCCAGTCAACGATGACCAGTATCATGCCCAGCGAAAGTCGGTCAAATCCGCTATGCCATCACACATCGCCATCACTCATCGACAAGGCCTCAGACCATGCCGCCGCCAAGTGCATCACTCGGTTCACCCCTGAGTGCCGACGAAATCGCCCGTTACCGTCAGGACGGCATCATTGTTCCGAAAAACGGATTGACCGCTGAGCAGGTCGCTGGTCTTCAGAAAAAGCTCGACGATTTTCTCGCTGAACAACACATCACCGACGCCGACTATGTGCCCGATATCATCGAACGCGATTCGAGCTGGCTTGATTATGCGGTGATGCCGCAGATCATCGATGCTGTGGCCCAACTGATCGGTGATGACATCATCGTCTGGGGTTCGGCACTTTTCTGCAAGGCAGGCAAAGGCGGACGCGCCACACCCTGGCATCAGGATGGCCATTACTGGCCGATTCGTCCGCTCGAGACCGTGACCGCCTGGATTGCAATCGATGATGTCAATATCGAAAACAGTTGCCTGAGGGTGATTCCGGGCTCGCATCGCGACCGCATCAGCTATTCGCACGACACCGACAACAGCGACGCGATCATCCTGAATCAGGTCCTCAAGCCCGAGCACCTGCAAAGCGCACCGGCACGCGATATCGAACTCGCCCCCGGCATGTTCTCGATCCACGATGTCTATCTCATTCACGGCGCCAATCCGAACAATTCAGGCAAGCGTCGAGCCGGGATGGTGTTTCGCTATATGCCGGCCAGTTCGTATTTCGATCGCGAGCTGGCGGCCCGCCAGGTCCGCGATATGGGCGTGCTCGACCTGTCGCGGCGAAAACTGTTTCAGGTCCGCGGCAGCGATCGAAGCGGCAAGAACGACATCCATCGCTGATCGATCGCTTCGATATGGCTGAGATTGCATTTTTCGGGCTCGGAGCGATGGGAACGCCGATCGCCACCAATCTGATCGAGGCCGGCAACAGCCTGTCGGTCTATGACATTTCGGCGGCGGCCTGCGAGCGGCTCGCGCAATGCGGTGCACGGGTCGGCACGACGCCTGCTGACACCGCACGCGGCTGCGACATCCTCATCACCCTGCTGCCGACCTCGATCGAAGTACGAGAAACCCTTCTCGGGCCGCGAGGCGCACTGTCGGCGGCGGGCCCGAATACCGTCTTCATCGACATGACGACCGGCTCGCTGACCGACTTCATGCAGCTTCACGCCGACATCACCCGCCTCGGCATGACCCTGATCGACTCGCCGATCGCCCGTGGCCCCGACTATGCTGCCGCCGGGCAGGTGCTGTTTCTGGTGGGCGGCGAAGCGACCCAGATCGATCGCATCAGACCGGTCCTCGCTCCAGTCTGCGAAGAGGTGATTCATTGCGGCCCCGCAGGCAGTGCGCTCACCACCAAGATCATCAACAACTATCTGGCTTCGGTCAGCGTCGTGGCCAATGCTGAAGCACTCGCGCTGGCTAGTGCTGCCGGGCTCGATCGCGATTTTCTTCGCAGCCTCTTCAAGCGCACGGTAGCCGGCCGTGGATCGCTCGAGACGGTCTACCCAGGCAAAGCCCTGGCGGGAGACTTCATGCCGGGGTTTTCGGCGCGCCTTGCGCGAAAGGACCTCCTTCTTGCGCAGGAGCTCGGCGACGCATACGGCGTCCCACTCGCGACTGGCACGGCTGCGCGCGAGATGTTCAACCTGCAGGAGCACACCGGCCGCATTGATCAGGACTGGACCGCTCTGCTTGATGTTCTCGAGCGCCGGTCCATCGACAAGCACGGTCAAAGCGGCCAATGAGCATCACAATCGACCGGATCGAGGCCTTTGTTTTCAGGGCACCGATCGACACGCCGGTACAGACTTCGTTCGGCATCATGCGTGATCGCCCGGCGGTCTTCATCCGGATCACCGATAAAGACGGCTGCGCAGGATGGGGCGAGGTCTGGTGCAACTTTCCGACGGTCGGTGCTGAGCACCGCGCGCGGCTCATCGACTCGGTCTTTGCCCCTCTTCTCCTGGGGCTCACAATTGAATCAGCGTCGAATGCTTTTTTCGATCTCACCCGGCAAACTGCGGTACTGGCCATTCAATCGGCCGAGCCCGGCCCGATTGCTCAGTGCATCGCAGCGGTCGACATTGCGCTCTGGGACCTGCAGGCACGACGCAGCAAGTTGCCGCTCTGGAAGATGCTGGGTGGCGATTCGCCGCGAGTCCGCGTCTATGCCAGCGGTCTGAATCCGACCAATCCGCAACGGCTGGCAGCCGAAAAACTCGCTCAAGGCTATCGGGCGTTCAAACTCAAAGTCGGTTTCGGTCTTGAGCGGGATCTCGCCAACCTGCGCGCCTTGCGACAAGTTGTCGGTGACGCACCCCTCATGATCGATGCCAACCAGGCCTGGGATGTGAGCACCGCCGTCGAGATGGCCAATGCCTTCGAGTCCTTTGAGCCGATATGGCTGGAAGAACCGCTGCGCGCCGATTGCCCGATGACCGACTGGCGGGCGCTGGCCTCAAAGACCGGCATGCGATTGGCTGCAGGCGAGAACATGGCGTCTTTTGCCGGATTCGACGCAGCGCTCGCATCGAGGATTTTCGCTGTTCTGCAGCCCGATCTGGCCAAATGGGGTGGCTTTACCGGCTGCCTGTCGGTGGCCCGAAAGATCATCGATCAAGGGGTGCACTTCTGCCCGCATTACCTCGGCGCGGGCGTCGGCCTGCTGGCATCGGCGCATCTGCTTGCCGCAGCAGGCGGCGACGGCATGCTCGAGGTTGACGCAAACCCTAATCCGCTACGCGATCTCACCAGCGGGCCGTTGGCACGCCCTGCTGACGGTGTCATGACCCTGACCGATGAACCCGGGCTTGGTATCGAGCCAGACCTTGGCGCTTTGTTGAGGTTTGCTCGCACTCATCAGTCATTTCAGAAATGACACGATGCGCCAGCTGAGTTCGCAGGGACCATCCCGCCAGGAATCGGTACAGCACTGACCGGGCGCTTTGTTATGCCCGCCAGTCGACCATCATCTTCAGACACTGCGGGTCACCGAAGGCCACTTCATAAGCCTGACGCGCACGCGAAAGTTCGCAGGTATGCGTGATCAGACCGTCAAGTGACAGCGCGCCCGACTCCACCAGTGCAGTCACCGCCAGCAGGTCGTGTTTTTTCCACTGAGCCGCGACCCTGATCTGAGCTTCGCGCATGAAGGCCGGCGCAAAGGCAAAACTCAGATCCTGCTTGTAAAAGCCTGCCAGCACGACTTCACCGCCAGGTGACAGGCGCGAAATCAGACCATTGAGAATCGAGCCGTCGCCGCTGACGTCATAGATGGCAGCGTAATTTTTCCGACTGTCTTCATCAGGATGGATCACGGTGTAAGCGTCGCCGCCCTCGCGGCGCACCGGCTGCGTCTCCCAGACGGTCGGCGCCGGCATGCCGAGCGCAAGCGTGATGCGAGCCAGCAATCGACCCATCACGCCATGACCGACAATCAGATCGGGCGCCACCATCGGCTCGCGCGCCCCGCCGATCGAGACGGTGTGATAGCAAGTCGCCGCCAGCGCCAGCAGGACCGCCCTGGGCCCCAGGTCGGGCGCAACCCGCACGACCCGATCATGCGAGACGATCAGCCTCGAGCCTGCACCGCCAAAGATATTGCGCACGCCCTGAAAGCTGTAGGAACCCGGAATGAAAACCTGGTCGCCGACCTTGACGCTGTCGGAGTCGCCCACCTTGACCACAGTGCCGACGGTTTCGTAGCCAGGCACCAGAGGATAGGCCAGCCCTGGAAAGGGCGGCATGGTTCCATCCCAGAGCAGTCGCTCGGTACCGGTGCTGATGCCGCTGAAGCTGACCTCGACCTCGATATCGGCAGCCTCGAACGGCTTCAAGTCGAGCATCTGAACCGACAACTGCTGTGGGGCATCAAAGACGATGGCGTTTGCTTTTGTCATGAAATCTCGGAGAAATCAGAAAACAGCATGATCACCGCGATCGGGGGCGATCTCGCCGCTCACCAGCCCTGCATAAAAATCATAGAGGGTGTCGCTGCCGGTCGAGGGCGTGATCGCTGCATCATAGCGACCGGTCTCAGGGTTGAGCACCAGCATCGATTCGGTTGCGTAGTAGCGCCCGATCCGGGCCAGCTCGCTCTTCTCGGCCAGTGCCGGGAATACACGACCTGCCGTACCAAGTACGCCGATGATCACGTCAAGCAGGGCCACCGGAACATGCTTGAATCGCGGCGGGCGTCCGAGCAGGGCGAACAGATACTCGCCCTGCTGCAAGGGCGTGATGGCCTCGCCCGGGCCGCCGATCGGCAGAATGCGATTGTGGCGCGAGGCATCATCGATGCAGCCGGCAAGGTAATCGCCAAGATCTGCGTCGCTGATCGGCTTGCACGCGGTGAGCTCGCCATGACCGAAAACCAGAAAGGGCTTGCCCTTTCGCACCCGCTCGATCTGTCCGGACAGGGACTTGAAGAACGCCGTCGGACGAACGATGGAATAGGTCAACCCGGATTCGATCAGCAATTTCTCGAAAGCGAGCTTCGCCTGCTGAAACGCCAGCACCGGCTTTTGCACACAGATTGCCGACAGCAGCACAACCTGCGTGACACCTGCCCTGCGCGCGCACTCAAGCGCGGTGACATGCGCCTGATGATCGATGGCCCAGGCATCCCTGGGCACCCCGGTGCGAGACGCCATGCAGGAAAGCAGCACATCGAACTGCTCGCCCTGAAAGCCGTCATCGGTCAGAGACTGCGCCTCGGTGACCTCGCCGACTCGCACCGTGGCGCCAGGAAACTGGCGCCGGATCTCGTGCGCCGTCTGAGAGCGGTCTGACCCCGATCGTGAGCGAACGAAACAGACCACGTCGTGACCATCACGAACCAGCGCACGCACGGTTGCTCGCCCGATGGTGCCGGTCGCACCCAGGACGAAAACACGACGGTGCGGCGTCACAGCACTCAGGGGACGATCGTCTGACCGTGGCTCGCGGCAATTGCGATCAGCTCAGTGCGGTCGGGGCTTTCCCAGTTGATGCCCTTGTCGAACTCGGTAAACATGGCAGCGGCGTTGCCCTTGGTCATGAACCCACCGACATTGAGCGGCGCTGGGCGTTGATCCTGAGAAATGATCTTCGGTTTGCTCATGGACTGACCTGCATCAGAAAAAGCGTTGGTTTCGCGGCAAGCATCGGATGGTAACGCGTAGCCACGCCGGGTGCATCGTGCCGCAGCCCGGCTGATATCCTCACGCACTTCAGATCTCGGAGAGCCACCATGACACGCCAGGCCATGCTCGAAGGAATCCGCGTCACCGATCTCACGACGGTGTTCTTCGGACCTTATTGCACCCAGACCCTTGCCGATCTGGGTGCCGAAGTCGTCAAACTCGAACCTGCTGAAGGCGATACCTCGCGACTGATCGGCAATCCGCCGACCACGCCGGGCATGGGCCCGGTCTTCATGCGCCTGAACCGAGGCAAACGCACAGTCGACTGGGATCTCAAGACCGAATCCGGTCGCGAGGCGATGCGCCGCCTGATCGAGGTGAGCGATGTGTTTATCCACAACATCCGCAGTGATGCCATCGAGCGAGCAGGACTGGGGTATGAGGCGGTTCGGAAGATTCGCCCCGATATTGTCTATGTGCACTGCACCGGCTTCGATGGGAGCGGTCCTTATGCCGGCCTGCAGGCTTATGACGACATCATTCAGGCCGCCACCGGCCTGGCCCAGTTGCTGCCGATGGCAGACGGCAATCCGCAGCCACGCTTCATGCCGGCCGCAATCGCCGACAAGGTCTCCGGTCTGCATGCGGTCTATGGCGTTCTCGCAGCGATCATTCACAAGTTGCGCACCGGTGAAGGCCAGTTCGTCGAGGTGCCGATGTTTGAATCGATGGTGAGTTTCAACACACTCGAGCATCTGTGCGACAACAGCTTCGTGCCAGCTACCGCCAGCCCCGGCTATTACCAGCGCCAACTCGATCCCACCCGCCAACCGATGCGCACCAAAGACGGATACATCGCATTTGCGCCCTACTTGGATGATCGATGGGTGCGCTTTTTCGAAGCCGCAGGCCACGGGCATGTGCTTAAGGAAGCCCGTTTCATCGACAAGCCCACCCGGCGCGCCAACATGTCGCAGATGTTCGAGGTCATGGCGTCAATTTCGCCTGAGCGCACCACCGAAGAATGGCTTGCGCTCATGAAGCAGGCCCAGGTGCCGGCCATGCGGGTCAACCGCATCGATGAATTGCTCGACGATCCGCAGCTCAAGGCCAGCGGCCTGATCCGCGAGCGCGAGCACCCCACTGAGGGGCCTTATGTCGAGGTTGGCATGCCGATCAAGTTTTCGGCCAGCCAGCCCCGTGCGCTGCGTCATCCGGCGAATCTCGGCGAGCATTCGCAGGAAGTCGCCCGCGAGCTGGGTGTCGAACTCGCCGCACGGCCCAGACCTTCGGCCTGATAACAGGACGGTTCGCCTTTAGATCCTGTCGCCTGGTTGCTGCTGCCTTGTCTGTCGGATTTTCTTTGGAATGATTCCGGCACTCAGCTGACAGTGACAAAGCACACTCACCACTTCTCGATCCAGGGGCGCAGATCGAGTTCGTGAGTCCAGGCCGAACGGTGCTGGCAATGAAGATTCCAGTAATTGTCGGCAATGGCATCAGGATTCAGGATGCCGTCCTGCGGCTTGAGGCTTGCATAACGCTCGGGATTGCGTTGCTGGGTGAACGCAGTATCGATACCGCCATCAATCACGACATGCGCCACATGGATGTTCTTCGGACCCAGTTCACGCGCCATGCTCTGAGCCACCGCGCGAAGCGCGTGCTTGCCGGCTGCAAAAGCCGAAAAACCTGAACCGCCTCTCAGACTGGCGGTCGCACCGGTAAACAGGATGGTGCCTCGCCCTCGAACCATCATGAGCTTGGCCGCCTCGCGCGCATTCAGAAATCCGGCGAGACAGCACATCTCCCAGACCTTGCGAAAGACCCGCTCGGTGGTTTCGGCGATCGGAAAATTGACGTTGCCGCCGATATTGAAGACCAGCACTTCGACCGGACCGATATCGCGCTCGATCGTCTCAAAAAGCGACACCACCTGCGCCTCGATCCGGGCATCGGACCCAAAGCCGAAGGCCTTCCCGCCAGCGCCCTCAATCTGTTGCAGCAAGGGTTCCAATGGCTCACGTGTTCGGCGTGTCAGGCAGACGGTAAAACCTTCACGCGCGAATCGACGCGCAATCGCGCCACCTGTGGCATCGCCTGCACCAATGATCAATGCCACTTTCCTGTCGTTCATCTGAGGGATCTCCTGGAAAGTCATCGTACCGCCTCATCTGAGATGAGGCCACGCGCCAAGGTGATATCGACTCCATCATCTTGATGCGCCGCAAGCGTGGTTGTTCAGGGTGCTCAGCGACGCGCCAGCAGCAAGGAGCCTTTTTCGAGCGGATCAAGATCGATGCGAGTGACCGACGAAAAGCCCGCCTCGTTCAGCCAACCCAGATATTCCTGATGGCTGTAGGTGCGTGTGCCGGTCTCATAGAGCAGCGTCAGGCGAAACGCCGCATGAAAGGCGTTCAGCGGCTCTTCGGCGAGATAGTCATGAATCACAAGCAGGCCACCCGGTCGCAGCGATCGCGCGATCTCGGCGAGCACGCGCCGGTTGTCGGCCTCATGCTGATTATGGCCAACAGACAGGTAAAGCACGATGTCGCAAGGCTGAACCCAGTCAAGCGCAAGCAGGTTCGCAGGGTGCAGGCTGATACAATCGGCGAGACCTTCATTCGCTGCGGTCTGCGCGGTATCGGTCAGCGCCGAGGGCATATCCACGATCACCGAAGTCAGCTTCGGATACTGGCGGCAAAATCGGATCGAATGCAATCCATGTGACCCGCCGAGATCGAGCAGTCGGGTGTGATGAACTGCGACAGGAACATGAGCGATCAGGTCGGGGCCGAGATCCTGCGCAAAGGCCTGCATGTAGCGCGAAAAAAGCGGTCCCAGATGTGGCTTGTCGCGCATCGTGTCCCACAACGAGCGCTGCGGCGTCCCGGTAACCACCGCGCTCGACAGGTCACCCATCATCGCCCAGGCCTCATGCGTCCAAAGCGCGCCAGGCGTGTAGTCGATCTTCCCGGCACTTGTGAACCAGCGCTGGGTGCTGTCGGTGTTGGCATAAGTCGTTCCCGATCTGCTCAGATAGCCGAGGGCAACCAGAAAGTCAGCCAGCGTTTGCGCGCCGTGCGGATCGGCACCGATTCGCTGGGCCAGCGCCACAGTCTCGAGCGGACCGGCCGCCAGCGCCTCGAAAAGCCCGGTGCGGGCGGCAGAGACGATCGCGGCCGTCTTCATCATCGGCATATAGACGTCGAGCATCGGCAGCTCGGCGGTACCGGTGGGCTGGCAGACATCGGGTTTGCGGGTCGGTGACATCGCCGCATTGTGCTCGAAACCGCGACCGAGATGTCGTGCGAGCGAGCAGGAATATCGGCGCGACAACTCGGCGACATCATCACCGTACCCATCTTCAGGATGTAAACCCATCGGTTTACAGGCGTAGACTGATCGGTATACAGTCGCAGTGAAACCCGATGGAGCACCGATGTCAGACCTTCGCGCCTTGCGACCTGTCCTGCCGATCCTGATCGGCGCATCGCTGATGCTCACCATGAGCATGGGGCTGCGCCAGAGCCTTGGGGTCTTCATGCCCTCGCTCACTCGCGATATCGGGATTTCGGTCTCACAGTTCACCCTTGCGATCGCGGTGCAGAACCTGGTGTGGGGCTTTTTGCAGCCCTTTTCGGGTGCCTTGGTTGTCCGGATCGGCTATCGACGGCTCATGGTTGCCGGCGCAATGCTCTACGTACTGGGCATGGCGCTGCTGGCAACTGCCCAAGGCATGATCGGGGTGACGCTCGGGGCCGGAATCGCGATTGGTGCGTCAATGGCCTGCAATGGGCCGGCCATCGCCATGGCAGTTGCTTCACGCCCGGTCTCGGCGGCCATCCGCAGCACCGTACTCGGCATAGTTTCGGCCGCGGGTTCACTCGGTGCCCTGATGGCTGCACCGTTCGGTCAGGCGCTGTCCCAGGAGTTCGGCTGGCGAGTTGGCCTCTATGGTTTCGTTCTGATGGCGCTTGTGATCGTTCCAGCCGCCTGGTTCGCGGGCAAAGTCGATGCCCTGCCCCTTCCGGCAAGCGTCCCTGGCGACACCGAAACCCGCGCTCGTGTCGTGGCGATCCGCGCGTTGAAGCATCCGCCCTTTGCAGTCATGACGATCGCCTATTTTGTGTGCGGCATGCAACTCGTCTTCCTGACCACGCACCTGCCTTCCTATCTCGACAGTTGCGGACTTGACCCGATGCTCAGTGCGCAGGCGCTTGGCGTGATTGGCGGATTCAATGTTCTGGGCAGCCTGTTTTTCGGCTGGGCTGGGGGCCGATATAACAAGCTGCTGCTGCTTGGTGGCATCTACACCCTACGCTCACTTGGCATCGCCTGGTACTTCCTGTCGGCTGCGACCCCCGCCAATACCCTGATCTTTGCGGCGATCATGGGCTTTCTGTGGCTGGGCGTCGGACCACTGGTCGCAGGCTATATCGGCGAAACCTTCGGCCTGCGATGGCAGGCCATGCTGGGGGGCGTCGCTTTCATGACTCACCAGATCGGCAGCTTCGTCGGTGCCTTCGGTGGGGGCCTGGCCTATGACGCGCTCGGGTCCTATCAACTCGCACTGCAGGTCGGTGTCTCGCTGGGACTTGCCGCAGGCCTGGTCCAGATGGCTTTCGCCCTGTCGCGCCCACCGAATCCACCGACATTAGCGCCAGCGTGACACCGATTCAACCGAACATTTCCGGCACGGTGAGCGAGCGAATCCTCCTTGCCGCTGACAGGCTGTTCTACAGCAAGGGCATTCAGGCCGTCGGAGTCGATGAACTCGCAAGCGCAGCAGCGATCAGCAAACGCACGCTTTACAAGCACTATCCGTCAAAAAATGACCTGATCATTGCCTATTTGCTTCGCCGTGCGTCGCGCTCGGCCGTTTTGGATGGGCCGCCGCTCGATCAGATCCTGAATATCTTCGATGCGCTCGAGCAGGCATTTCGTCAGCGCAGCTTTCGGGGCTGTCCCTTTGTCAATGCGGCCGCCGAACTGGGGGGCGATCGCGTGCACCCGGTCGTCGCAGTCGTCAAATCGATCAAGCTTGGCAGACACGCCTGGTTCGAAGACCGGCTTCGCGCCCTCGGTGCCGCAGACCCGTCGGTGCTCGCCTGCCAGATGATGCTGCTGGTCGAGGGCGCAATCACGACTTCGATGGTGCGCGGCTCGGATCCGCAGGCTGCAGTGGCTGCAAAACAGGCAGCCCGTCTGCTGCTCAAGGCAGGCGGGATCAAACTCGACTAAGGGCGGCCGGACGATTCTGCAAGCGAGGTTGCGGGGCTGATCGCGAGATAGCTCGGCCGACCACGCAGCCGCTCCAGATAGGCGGCGGCACCAGGAAACTCGCCAAGATCAAAGGCGTCGACCTCCAGCACCATTGCCAGACACATGTAGCCGACATCGGCCAGCGTGAACTCGCCGCAGAGATAATCCTTCTTGCCGAGGCTGCGTTCGATGAACGGCAATGCCCGATTTCGCAGTCCAGCGCGGCTTTTTTCCATGCGTTCGAGATCGCGCTTTTCGGGCGGCGACCAGTAAGGCATCCATAGCCCAGGCAGGTCACCGACCAGTATCGCCTCGTCGCAATAGTTCTCGAACATCCGCGCTGCGGCGCGATCGATCGGCGCTGACGGCATCAGGCCAGGAACCGCATACTGTTCCTCGAGATACTCGTTGATGACCGTCGAGTCATAGATCAAGCGGTCACCATCCTCGATATAGGGCACCTTGCCCAGGGGATGCTTGGCCAGGAATTCGGCGGGCTTTTTCCAGAGATCACCCGGACGCATCCGCTCGACTCGATAGGACAAGCCCTTTTCTTCGAGCACGACTTTGACCTTGCTGGCATTGGTCGAGCGCAAAGTACCCCATGGATACTCGAGCTCAGTGGTGTGAACGACGATCATGGTGCTTCCTTGCACGCTGGTTGGACGATTTTCTCAAAAGCGGACCGTGCGAGAACAAGTCTGGTGACTTGCTCACGCGGGTTCGCTATCTTCTATCAGAACACGCTCATTTCGATGCGTGCTCGCTCATATGACGGCAGGAGACTTGACTACATGACTGATGCGACCTACACGCCCGCGAAGATCTGGACCTGGAACAAGGCCAGCGGCGGACGTTTCGCCAATATCAATCGACCGATCGCGGGTTCGACGCATGAAAAGGAACTGCCGATCGGCCGTCATCCGATGCAGCTCTATTCGCTTGGGACGCCTAACGGCGTCAAGGTCACGGTCATGCTCGAGGAGTTGCTCGCGCTCGGCCACACCGGTGCCGAATACGATGCCTGGCTGATTCGCATCAGCGAAGGCGACCAGTTCGGCAGTGGCTTCGTCGATGCCAATCCCAATTCGAAAATTCCAGCACTGGTTGATCGCAGCGGATCCACGCCGATCAATGTTTTCGAGTCGGGTGCGATCCTGCTGCATCTGGCCGAGAAGTTCGGCGTATTTCTTCCTGCGCAGGGGCAGGCACGCGCTGCCTGCCTGTCGTGGCTCTTCTGGCAGATGGGCAGTGCGCCTTATCTGGGTGGCGGCTTCGGGCATTTTTATGCCTACGCCCCGATGAAGATCGAGTACGCCATCGACCGCTTTGCGATGGAGGTCAAGCGCCAGCTCGACGTCCTCGATCGCCACCTGGCCACGAGCGAATACATGGCCGGCCAGGATTACTCGATCGCAGACATGGCGATCTGGCCCTGGTATGGTGCGTTGGCCAAGGGTCTGCTTTATGGTGGCGGTGAGTTTCTGCAGGTGCAGGAATACAAGCATGTGCAGCGCTGGACCGACCAGATCGCCCTGCGACCTGCCGTCAAGCGCGGCCGGATGGTCAATCGACTGATGGGCGATCCGGCGAACCAGCTGCATGAGCGCCATGACGCCAGCGACTTCGATACCAAGACACAGGACAAGCTCGCATCGAGCTGAGCCTTCCGACTGGAGCCCTGATGAGCATTCCGCATGTGTCTCTACCCGTCGAGGGGCTGATCGCGGTCGTCAAACGCGATTGCCCCACCTGCGTCCTGATCGAGCCGGTATTGGCCGAGCTTGCCGCGGGTAAGCATCTGGCGGTCTTTACTCAGGACGATCCGGGCTTTCCTGAATCGATCGGACAGCCGATTGACGACACCGCATTGAATGTCTCGCACACCCTGGCGATCGACATCGTTCCGACCCTGATCCGCCGCGAGGGCGGACGCGAAATTGCCCGCACTTATGGCTGGGATCGTAACGAATGGCAGCGCGTGAGCGGGCAGGACAATCTCGGCGCCTCGCTGCCTGCCATGCGCCCGGGATGCGGGGCGCTGAATGTCGAGCCGGCGAAACGCGAAGATCTGCTGATCCGTTTCGAGCAAACCGGGCTGAATGCCCGGCGCGTCGAGTTCGGTGAAGACGAGGACGAGATCGAGGCAATCTACGAGCGCGGCTGGACCGACGGTTTGCCGGTGGTTGCACCGACGCAGCGCCGAGTCCTGCGAATGCTTGCCGGCACCACTCGCGATCCCAAGGAGGTAATCGGACTGTGCCCGCCCAATCTGGCGCCATTGACGGTTGAAAAAGTCGCGATCAACGCGGTCATGGCAGGTTGCAAGCCCGAATACCTTCCGGTGGTGCTTGCTGCGGTCGAGGCGGCGCTCGATCCGGCGTTTGCCATGCACGGCGTGCTGGCAACCACGATGTTCGTCGGGCCGGTGCTGGTGGTGAACGGCCCGATACGCCGGCAGCTGTCGATGAACGCCCGCGGCAATGCACTCGGTCAGGGCAACCGCGCTAATGCCACGATCGGTCGAGCCTTGCAGCTGATCATCCGCAATGTGGGCGGTGGCCGACCGCAGGAAGTCGACCGAGCCACCCTGGGCAATCCCGGGAAATACACCTACTGCTTTGCTGAAGATGAGGAAGGCTCGTCCTGGGAGCCGTTATCGACCGACTTCGGGCTTGCACGCGGCGTTTCGAGCGTCACGGTCTTTGCCGGATTCGGACTTCAGGGCGTTGTCGATCAGAAATCTCGAACTCCCGAGAGCCTCGCACGCAGCATGGCCGAGTCACTCAAGGCGATTCATAACGTCAAGCTCGCACCAGCCTGCGATGCGATGCTGGTGGTCTGCCCCGAGCATGAGCGCACCTTCAGACAGGCCGGCTGGAGCAAACAGCGACTGCTTGATGAGCTGATGCAGCTTTGCGAGATACCGGGCGACAGCCTGGTGCGAGGCGTCAGGGGCATCGACGAGGGCTATCCCGCGTCGGTCGCAGGCACAACACGAAACAAATTTCGCCCGGGCGGACTGCTCATCGTTCGCGCGGGCGGCGGCGCCGGTATGTTCTCCGGCATCATCGGCGGCTGGTCTTCCGGCGGTGCAGCCGGATCGCTGCCTGTCAACAGAGAGGTGAAATCATGACTGTCATCATGGATCCGACGGCGGAGCAAAGTCCGACGTCGCGCGAAAGGCTGGCGCGCCCCGACCAGCTGCAAGGCCTCACGGTCGGTTTGCTCGATATCTCGAAACCGCGAGGCAATGTTTTTCTTGATCGCATCGATGCACTGCTCACAGAGCGCGGCATCGTCGTCAAGCGCTACATGAAGCCCACTGTTGCCAAGCCGGCCCCCTTGCCGCTGCGTCAGCAGATCGTGGGTGAAGTCAATCTGGTGATTGAAGGGCTGGCCGACTGAGGGTCCTGTACGTCGTGCTGTACGCATGACCTCGCAGATCTCGAAGCCAATGGCATTCCTTCAGTCGGTGTGGCAACCACTGAATTCATCGACGCTGCAGCTGTCCAGTCGAAGGCGCTCGGCACAGATCCGGCTTATGTCTTTGTGCCGCATCCGGTGCAGGATCGAACCGACGATGAAATGAGGGCAATGGCCGACCAGCACCTGGAGGCAATTCTCGCGCTGCTGGTCAGGAAGTCCTGACGCAATCTGCCCTGGCACTCTGTCTTGCGATTCAGCGCCAGGGCTACTCAGACAACACACAGGAGACAGACATGCATCTTGAAGGCAAAGCCGCCATCGTCACCGGCGCAGGCCGGGGCATCGGCCGTGACGTCGCGCTGCTGCTTGCCCGCGAGGGCGCCCGGGTGATCGTCAATGACCCCGGTGTCGGTCGTGGCGGCGAAGCGACCGACGAGCGACCGGCCGACGATGTCGTCAACGAAATCAGGGCAGCCGGTGGTACTGCGATTGCCAACTACGACAGCGTCGGCGACTACCAGAAAGCTGGCCGTATGGTCGCGCAATGCGTCGATACCTTCGGCAAGATCGACATCCTGGTCAATGTCGCCGGCATGCTTCGCGAGCGCATGATCTGGAATATGTCGGAAGACGATTTCGATACCGTCATCAATGTGCATCTGAAGGGCCACTGGGCGATGTCCCATCACGCAATCAAGTACATGCGGCGCGAGGGCTACGGGCGAATCGTCAACTTTTCGTCCGATGCCTTCAAAGGCTCGGTCGGGCAATGCAACTACAGCGCAGCCAAGGCCGGCATCATCGGACTGACACGCTCGATCGCCAAGGAGACCGCGAAGTTCGGCATCACCTGCAATGCGCTGTGCCCGGCTGCCGACACCCGGATGATGATGAATGATGCGGTGATCGCCAATCAGAAACGCAAGCTCGAAGCCGGTCTGATGACACAGGAACAGTACGACCGCTTCTTCGAAGGCCGCGGACCGGAGCATATTGCACCGATGGTCGCCTATCTCTGTACTGACGGCGCCGATGCGATCAACGGCCATGTCTTTCATGTCGAGAAGGGCCGCATCAACACCTACTACTACGGCGAAGACTTCAAGACCCTGACCAATGATGGCTCGGTGTTCACCGTCGATCAGCTGATCGCGCAGATCCCCTCGAGCATCATGAGCGGCATTACTCCGGTGGTGCCTGCTGTCAAGCGGGAGGATGCGGTCAAATCCGCCGGTTAGATCGACCGGCCGGTCGCTGCCCAGTAGGGTTCGCGCAGCAAGCGCTTCTGGAGTTTGCCGGTTTCAGTGCGAGGCAAGGTGTCACGAAACTCGATCGTGCGGGGCACCTTGTAGCCGGCCAGCGCATCGCGGCAATGATGCAGGAGAGATTCGATCAGCCCTTCATCGGCACGCAAGCCGGGCGCAAGTTGCACGATCGCCTTGACCTCCTCGCCGAACTCTCGGTTTGGCACACCGATCACCGCGGTATCGAATACCGCCGGGTGGGTAGCCAGCACTGCCTCGATCTCGGCCGGGTAGATGTTCACGCCACCCGAGATGATCATGTCGATCAGGCGGTCGGTGAGATAGAGATAGCCCTCGGCATCCATCCACCCCACATCGCCGGTGGTGAACAGCCCCGCACCGCGATGCGCTGCCGCAGTCTTGGCCGGATCATTGTGATAGTGCATGGCGATGCCGCGCCGGTTGCGCATCCAGATCGTGCCGTGCTCACCGGCCTGCGCTGCCGAGCCGTCTTCATGAAGAATGAAGACATCGGTCTGCTGGATGACGCGCCCCACTGACCCCGGGCGCTTGAGCCACTCAGCCGACGAAATGCCGGTGACCACAGCGCCTTCGGTCGAGCCGTAATACTCGTGAATACAGGGCCCCCACCAGTCGATCATCTCGCGCTTGACCTGCGGCGGACAGGGTGCCGCGCCATGCCAGACGCATTGCAGCGATGACCCGTCGAAAGCGTCTTTCACCGGCGCATCAAGCCGCAGCAGCCGAATGAACTGGGTAGGCACCAGATGCAGATTGGTGACGCGGTAATCATCGATCAGACGCAAGGTGCCCGCGGCATCGAAGCGATGCGTCATGACCACTGTCGAGCCGGCCAACAGCGGCAAAAAAGCAAAGCTCCACTGCGCCGAATGATAGTAGGGGCCGGCCAGCAGCGTCATGCCGTCGGGCGGCAAGGCGAGCGTGGCCAACATCCCCTGGGCCATTGACTTGAGCGATTCGATCGGCGGCGGTCCATCAGTCAGCCGCACCACACCCTTGGGCCGACCGGTGGTTCCCGAGGTGTAGAACATCGGGCCCCCGGCGCACTGCCCTTCAGGCTCGCTCTCATCGCTCTCGGCGTCGATCAGCGCCTCATACCCGATGAATCCATCAGGGGTGCGGTCGGCATGGCTGGTCAATGCGCAAACCCGCAGCCGCGCCGCGCTGTCGGGCGCCAAGGCCAATGCCTGCAAGGCAAGGCTGGCAAAGCGGGTATCGGTAAACAGCGCCACCGACTGTGAATCTGTCAGAACATGGGCCAACTCATTAGCAGTGAAGTGCCAGTTGACCGGGACATACGTGACACCGGCATGGTGGGCCGCTGTCATCAGTTCAAAGGACTGTCGTGAATTGCCGCAGAAAAAGGCGATCCGATCACCCGGCTCAAGGCCCGCTGCACGCAGCGCGCGAATCAGACGATTGACGCGGCTGTTCAGGGCGATCCATGAACAGGATCCGGCTTCATCGATCAGCGCGGGCGCATTGCCCCGACGCTGCGCCGCCAGGGCGGTCATCAGAGCCATCTTCGTCTCCAGCGAGCTTGTCTTTGCAGGCGATCTTACCGTCTCGCCTCGAGAGCGCGGCCACAGGCTGTTTGAGCGACGGCTGATCGGCTTCAGTTCGACAAACACATGTGTACTGATTTCGGTGAATGGCACTAAACTTCGCCACTCACTAAGGACGGAACCGATGAATCTTGTACTGAGGGGCTTGTGCCTCTTCGCATATGTGACGGCGAGCGCCAAGCTGGCCGGCCTGCTTCCCGAAGGGCAATTTGAGCACGCACCGATCGTTGCGGGCGTCCTGCTCGGACTGCACCTGCTGGAATTGATAGTCATGTTTCGTCATGTGCGTCTTTACAAGGGGCCGCTGGCGGTCAGCATCATCCTCACGCTGCTGTTCGGATTGCTGCACTGGAAGCCACTTGCCGATGCCGGGGCACGCGCCGAAACAGGCGCTTGAACCGATGACCGTGAGATCACTACCAAAAAGGCATCTGACCGGCCTGGGTCTCGTCATGGCCCTGGGTTTCAGTTTGTGCAGCACGTCCATCGCAGCACCGGCCGACCGGCCCAACATCGTGGTGCTGGTCGCTGATGACTGGGGCTTTACCGATGTCGGTGCTTTCGGCGGTGAAATCGCCACGCCGAATCTCGACGAGTTGGCGCGCCGTGGCATGCGCTTTTCCAATTTTCATGTCGCCGCCTCCTGCTCGCCCACGCGATCGATGCTGCTGACCGGTGTCGACAGTCATCGCAATGGTCACGGCAACCTGCGCGAAACCATGCCGCGTGAACATCTGGGCAAGCCCGGCTATCTCGGCTCGCTGGTACCGAATGTCGTCACCCTGGGCACACTGCTGCGCGACGGCGGCTACCGAACCTATGTCGCCGGGAAATGGAATGTCGGCAGCGAGCCCGACAACCTTCCCGACCGGCGCGGCTTCGACAAGTCCTTCGTGATGGGCGATACCGGCTCCGACAACTGGGAGCCCGAAAAGCGCTACCTGCCGCATAACGCGAAGGTGAACTGGTTTGAGGACGGCAAGACGCCGGTCATGCCTGCCGAGTTCTATTCATCGACCTTCTTCATCGACAAGACCATCGGCTATCTGAAGAGCGGTGAAGCCAGCGGCAAGCCCTTCCTTGCCTATGTCGGCTTTCAGGCCAACCATGTCCCGGTGCAGGCGCCGCAGGCCTTCGTCGACAAGTATCGAGGGCGCTACGACGGCGGCTGGGCGGCGCTGCGCGAGGCGCGCCGCGATCGGGCCGCAGAGCTCGGCCTGACGCCGAAATCCGCACCGATGGTGACCATGCGCACCACCACGAACTGGGACGCATTGAAGCCGACCGAGCGTCAGTATCAGGCTCGGCTGATGGAGGTCTATGCCGGCATGGCCAGCGCAATGGACCATGAGGTGGGTCGTCTGATGGCGCATCTGAAATCCACCGGCGAGTTCGACAATACGGTATTCGTGTTCCTGTCCGACAACGGACCGGAAGGCTCGGATTACAAGGAGGCCGACATCTGGCTGAGCTTCCATTACAACCGGGATCTCGATCGACTCGGCAGTAAAGGCGCGTATGTCGTCCCTGGCCCGTCATGGTCGAGTGCGTCGGCATCGCCACTGAGCACTTTCAAATTTTATGCAGGCGAAGGTGGTATTCGCTCGCCGCTGATCATCAGCGGTGCACCCGGAACTGCCTTCAATCAGATACACGCCGGTCTGACCCATGTCACCGACATCCTGCCGACACTTCTCGATCTGGCGAAAGTGCCCCGACCCGGACCAAGCTATCAGGGCCAATCCATCGAGCCACCCATCGGGCGAAGCCTGCTGCCGGTCCTGAGCAATCCGGCCTTGCGTGTGCGGACCGATGACGAAACGGTTGGCTATGAACTGGCCGGCAACAAGGCGCTCTTCAAAGGTGACCTCAAGCTCGTCCTGAACACCGCACCGATCGGTGACGGCCAATGGCATCTCTATGACCTGCGTACCGATCCGGGTGAAACCAAGGATTTGCGGCAGCAACGCCCGCAGGAGTTCGCTGCCATGCAGGCCGACTATGCGGCCTGGGCAGCAGCACAGGGTGTGCTGCCGATGCCGGAAGGCTACAACCCGGTGCGACAGGTCATGATCAACACCGTTTTCAACTACTGGATTCCGGCCTACCGGAACTCGACGATCATCGCGCTCGCGGGTATGGTCGTTGCGGGCTGGTTTCTGATCGCCCGACGCAGGCGCGCTCGCACGGGTTGACGCCTTTTCTCCCGGCCCTTCGACGCGGCGTGCAGTGATGGATATCAAGACATTGCCGCTTCGACTGATCGCCTGGGGTGCCCTCGGGGTCGCCTTGCATGTCGGGCTTGCCCGCTTTGCCTACGGCGTGGTGCTGCCTTCGCTGCGCAATGAACTGGGACTCGGCTTTACCGCCGGCGGCGTGCTGAACGCCCTGCATCTGGCAGGCTACCTCGCCGGCACCCTGATGGGACCCATGCTTGGGCGCCGCATGGGTCTGGCGCAGCAGATGCGGGCGGGCAATCTGCTGACTGCTGCCGGCGCTCTGCTGTGCGCTGTGGTTCCGACAAACTTCTGGGGTGACAGCCTGCTGCTTGGCGCAGGTCGGTTGGCCACCGGGCTTGGTGCAGGTGCCACGATCATCGCCATCATGGTCAGCGTCTTCTCGCAGGTGACCGAATCGGCGCGGGCGACCGCCAGTGTCCTGATGTGGACCGGGATGGCGGCGGCTGTGCTTGCCTGCGGCATTGGCGTGCCATGGCTGCTTGAACCCGGCGCATGGCGTCTGTCTTTTGCAGCGGCGGCAATGTTGGCGCTGGCGCTGGCATGGGGCTTTCCAGCGTTGGTGGTGCCGGCGACCGGTCCGGCAGGCGATGGCGAGTTCAGATTCGCCTCGGTCGCAACGCCTCGCTGGGCCTGGCTGGTAGCCACCTACGCGTGTTTCGGAATGGGCTATGTGGCGTACTCGACCTTCGCCGGCGCGAGACTTTCGGCCGCTGCGGCACCGATCTGGGTCGTTGCATCGACCTGGACGACGCTTGGATTAGCCACGCTGGCGGGCAGTGCCGCAACCATCCTGCTGCTGAGCCGACCGATGCTGCGCTCCTACGCCCTGCCGGTGGCGATGGGACTTGCCGCAGCCGGCTGTCTGGTATCGGCCGCCACCGATGCCGGCGCGGCCATGTCGGGCGCAATACTGGTCGGTCTGGGGCTCGCCGCCACGCCCGCCCTGGTCACAGCGGCTGCGCGCTCCCGCAGCAGCGCATCCGACTACGCGCGCGCTTTCAGCATCGCCACTGCCGCAATGGGACTCGGCCAGCTTGCTGGCCCGGTCCTGGCGGGCGGTCTGGCTGATGCGTTTGGAGCGATGGCTGCACCACTCTTTGCTGCAGGCGCCTACGCGCTTGGCGCGACATTCGCCACCATCGATCGGCGAGTGACCTGACACCACAGCCGCCTTCCGATACGAGGCAAGCCGCCGCCTGACAGTGATGGGAAGATCGCGGCCTTCATCAACCAACCCAGGAGACAGTCATGAGTGCATCGTTCGACAATCTTTTTTCGATCAAGGGAAAAACCGCTCTGGTGACCGGCGGCTCGCGCGGGATCGGCGAGATGATCGCGGCCGGCTTCATGGCCCATGGCGCGAAGGTCTATATCTCGTCGCGCAAGGCAGATGCCTGCGAAGCCACGGCCAGGCGCCTGACCGACGCCTATGGTGGGCAATGCATCGCACTGCCGGCCGACCTCTCGCGACTCGACGGCGTGGAAAGCCTGGCTGCGCGAATCGCAGAGCGCGAATCGCAGCTCGATATCCTGGTGAACAATGCCGGCGCCTCCTGGGGAGCGCCGCTTGAGGAGTTCCCGGAAAACGGCTGGGACAAGGTGATGGACACCAATGTCAAAGGGGTGTTCTTTCTGACCCAGAAACTGCTGCCGCAATTGCGCAAGGCAGCGACAGGCGACAGCCCGGCGCGCGTCATCAACATTGGTTCGATCGATGGCCTGAAGTCGGCGATTTTCGACACGTTTTCTTATGGCGCTTCGAAAGCCGCAGTGCATCATCTGACTCGATTCATGGCGGCGCACCTCACGAAAGAGCGCATCCTCTTCAATGCGATCGCGCCCGGCCCCTTTCCGACCTGGATGCTCTCGACCGGCGTTGGGTTTGGTGGTGCCACCGAAAATGTCGACTGGGACCGCGTCGGTCAGCGCAATCCCAGCGGTCGCGTGGGCACGCCGCAAGACATCGCCGGACTGGCGATATTTCTGTGTTCGCGAGCCGGCGAATTCGTAGTGGGTCAGACAATTGCCTGCGACGGCGGATCAGTGGCCGCGTCGTGACCGACCTGATCGCGATCAGTTGGTCGACATCCAGCGCCTGAGGTCATTGGTCCGGCGCTCGGTGTGCGCAATCATGCAACTGGCATAGACCGCTCCACGGATCGTGCCGCCTGCATAGAGCTCGTAGCGACCGCTGCAGTCGTTTTTGCTGAAGCTGATCCAGGCGCGCTGAGCATCGACAAGTTGACGCTTGACCGCCTGGTAATCGACACCATCAGCCGGATCAGACGCGTCAAGGCGCTTCAAAAGTGCGCCGTAAGCCGCATTCAAGGCCTTGTCACGGGCTTCAAGCCGATTGCCCAGGCATTGATTGATTTCGACGGTATTGGCCTGAGTCGCGCACGGATCGGCTGATTTCGTCTGTGCATAGGCGCAGACCGGTGTGACGGCGAACAGTATTGCGCTTGCAATGATCGGATAGTGCATTTGCGTTCCTTTGTCACGGAGATTGTCGCTCACTCGCGATGACACGTCTGAACCACACCGCAGCGCGCAGCTTCGGGCATCATCGCTGAGCAAGCCTTCAATCGATCTGCCGCGTCGGCCCAACCTGCCCCATCTGCCCTGTTTTCGCCATGTATCAAGCCATTCCCGAGCTGGCCTATTTCAAACTGCTGATCAGCGATGCCGACACGATCCCGCTTTTCGAGGCCGCAGCCTCGATCGGCCAGGACGCCGATCCGACGCTCGATCTTCAAGGCACGCTGGCGAAGTTCGATGAACTGGCGCGCGCCCTGTCACAGGCTTGCCGCGGCGCCACGACCGAAATGACTCGCCTGCAAAGGCTTCTTGGTTTTGTCTATGGCACGCAGGGCTTTGCCGGCAATGCCAGCGACTACTACAACGCCGACAACAGTTATCTCCACCGTGTCATCGAGACTCGAAAAGGCATTCCGATCACCCTGGCAGTGCTGCTGTGCGAACTGGCCGATCATGTCGGCATCGACATCGAAGGCGTTGCCTTTCCCGGGCATTTTCTGGTCAAGGCAAGCCTGCATGAAGGCATCGTGGTGATTGACCCGTTCAACGGAAAAAATCTCGATTACGAGTCACTTGAACTGCGCGCTGCTCCCTACGGCATGAGCGTCGAGCGCCTGTTGCGACCGGCGTCAGCCCGACAGATCCTGATTCGAATGCTCAGCAACCTGCAGGCCATTCACGAGCAGCAGCGAAGCCCCGAACTGCTGCACAAGGTCATGCAGCGGCTGCAGCTGCTGCAGGAAGGCCCAGAATGAAATCCCGACGGCAGTCCGACTCAGGTATCAAGGCGCAGCGTCAGGCGGTCACCCGATCGAGCCAGGCGATCAAATGGGTGGTGACCTCGTCGCGATTGGTCTCGTTGAGCATCTCATGACGGGCGCCACCATAAACATGGCAGGACACATCGACCAGCCCGGCCTGCCGATACCGTTCCATCAGCGGAAAGAACCAGCGAAGATTGTCGTTGACCGGATCGCTGTCGCCGGTCAGGAGATACATTGGCAAGTCGGCGGACACTGCCTTGAGCAGAGCGATATCGGCCATTCGCGCACTGCTCTCGCTCATCGAAGCCGCTGACGCCGGCACGAGCGTAAAGCCGCACATCGGATCGGCCACATAGGCATCGACCTCACGGGTGTCGCGTGAGAGCCAGTCGAAGGGCGTGCGGGAGGGCTCGAACTGCGCGTTAAGCCCGGGAAATCCACCCTTCATCCTGTTTCGCGCCGCGATGCGAAGGTCTAGCGCAGCCGATCCGGAAAGGATCATGCCGCCCAGCAGCGATGAATGATCGAGAAGATAAAGCTGTGCGGCAAACGACCCCATGCTGTGACCAAACAGGATCACCGGGCATCCGGCATGCTCAAGCCTGACACGGCGAGTCAGGGCCGCCATATCGTTTGCCAGCGCTGCAAAACCTCGCGGGCCGAAGTCACCAAGCGCCTGCGGACCAACCGCCGTGTGGCCATGGCCACGATGATCGTTGGCATAGACCGCATAGCCCGCAGCCACCAGACAAGCCGCGAATCGGCGATATCGGCCAGCATGCTCGCCCATGCCGTGCGCAATCTGCACAACGGCACGCGTGTGCTCGCCTTGCCAGCGATAGCCGGCGATCGGTGTGCCATCGGCGGCGGAAAATGAAAATTGGGTCTCATTCATGGGTGCAGTCTAGCCGCATCGACACAGACGGTGCCGACTCGCGACCGGTCAACCCTCCTGAGGCGCCTAGCCTCTGAACTAGAATGCCGTGGCCGAACGATCAGTACCCGAACCGATCCGGCTCACGACCCGCGAAATGCCGTGGGGAAGGAGATTCCATGACCGACAACACGCCGGCGCCCTTGGCCTGGCCCGAGCAGATCTTCGACATCTTCAAGCGAGGTGGCGTGCGACAGGTGGCTTATGTCCCCGATGCAGGCCATGCTCAGGTGATCCGCCGGGTCCATGCCGATCCCGACATGCATGCCATCGTGCTGACCACCGAAGAGGAAGGTGTGGCGACCTGCTGTGGCGCCTGGCTCGGCGGTGAGCGTTCGGTGCTGCTGATGCAAAGCAGTGGCGTGGGCAACTGCATCAACATGATGTCGCTGATCCAGAATTGCCGATTCCCTTTCCTCACTCTGATCACCATGCGCGGCGAGTTTGCCGAGTTCAACCCCTGGCAGGTGCCGATGTCGCGCGCAACCCAGCCGGTTCTCGAAGCCATGGGCCTGACGGTCATGAGGGTTGCCCGTCATGAGGATGTGGCCGATGTCGTGCAGGCCGGTCTGGATGCGGCGTTTGAGAGCGGCGAACCGATTGCAGTCCTGCTATCCCAGCGTCTGATCGGTCGAAAAAAATGGGTGGCCAAGCCATGACAAACACACCACAAGAAGCGATGCTCGATCGTCGTGCGGTCGTCAAACGTCTGCTCGCCGCCTGCCCCGATGCCTTGGTCGTGACCGGTCTGGGCTCAGCCGCCTACGATGTCTTTGCAGCCGGCGACCGCCCGGAAAACTTCTATCTCTGGGGCGCAATGGGCGGCGCTGCCGCGATCGGTCTGGGGCTGGCGCTGGCTCAACCATCGCGCAGCGTTCTGGTGATCACAGGTGATGGCGAGCAGCTCATGGGCATTGGCGCGCTCGCCACCATCGCGGCCCAGCAGCCGGGCAATCTCAGCATCGTGGTGCTCGACAATGGGCACTTTGCCGAAACCGGCATGCAGGCCAGCCACACCCGGCTGGGTACCAATCTGCTCGAAGTAGCGCGTGCCTGCGGCATCAGACGCTGTGAGGCGGTCAGCAGTCTCGAATCAGTCGATCGTCTGGGCGCACTGGTCAATGCCCGCGCGGGCAGCCTCTTTGCGCGAATCCCGATTTCGGCCGATGAAGTCCCCCGTGCCCTGCCACCGCGTGACGGCACATTCCTGAAGAACCGCTTGCGGGGGGTACTTAAGCTCGAACCTTTTTGACTCGCGATGCTTGCCGTTGCTGAAGAGGCTTGCCGGCGACGACACTCGATCATTTTTGGTGCGAATCGGCCACAAACCCGCGCGTCACACTCCCCACATCAGGACTTTTTGCGCATTTATGGTGCAAACTTGCCTGGTCACGACCCAAAGCAGATCAGAATCAAACGGGGCCGAAGCGCTGAATCGCCCGAGCGATGCCTGCCTTGCCGTGGCACAGGCTTTGCATAAGATTTTCCGGCACGACCCCCAGGCGTCTGTGCCGTGCCCGCCAGTTGCGAGCGGCGGCTTTCCCCCACAACAGGAGTCAAGATGAAGTTCAATGCAACCGCCCGCCGCTGCGGCATCGTCGTCAAAGGCTTGACCGCCCTGGCGATCTGCTTCGGCGCAGGGGTTACCGGATCGGCGCAGGCGCAAGAAAAAGTCTTGCGCATCGCGATGACGGCAGCCGACATTCCGCGCACGCTCGGTCAGCCCGATCAGGGCTTTGAGGGCAACCGGTTTACCGGTATCCCGATGTACGACGCGCTGACGCACTGGGACCTCTCCAAGGCCGATGCGCCCAGCATCCTGATCCCTGGACTGGCCCTGTCGTGGTCAGTCGATGCAAAAGACAAAACCAAGTGGGTCTTCAAGCTTCGCCCCAACGTCAAGTTCCATGACGGCAGCGCGTTCAACGCCGACGCCGTGGTCTGGAATGTGCGCAAGGTGCTCGACAAGGACGCCACGCATTTCGATGCCAGCCAGGTCGGTGTCACGGCCAGTCGCATGCCGACCCTGCGCAGCGCGCGCAAGATCGACGAGCTGACCGTCGAGTTGACGACCAGTGAACCGGATGCCTTCCTGCCGCTGAATCTGACCAATCTGTTCATGGCCAGTCCCGCACACTGGCAGAAGAAGTTCGACGCCGCAGCAGGCGCGACGCCGGCCGACAAGGCGAAAACTGCCTGGACCGCTTTCGCTGCGGATGCGAGCGGCAGCGGCCCGTTCAGGATGACGCGCTTCGTGGCGCGCGAGCGCCTGGAAGTTGCTGCCAACAAGGCTTACTGGGATCCGGCGCGAGTGCCGAAGATTGACCGCGTCGTCATGATTCCGATGCCCGAGGCCAATGCCCGCACGGCAGCGCCGTTGTCAGGACAGGTCGACTGGATCGAGGCGCCGTCCCCTGACGCCATGGCGCAGATCCAGAGCCGCGGCAACAAGATCTACTTCAACCAGCAGCCTCATGTCTGGCCCTGGCAGTTGTCATTCGCCGAAGGTTCGCCGTGGCTGGACAAGCGCGTGCGCCAAGCTGCCAACCTCTGCGTTGACCGAACCGGTCTTCTCAAGCTGCTCGGCGGCATGATGTCGGTACCCAAGGGCACTGTCCCACCGGGCCACCCGTGGTGGGGCAATCCGAAGTTCGACATCACCTATGACCCTGATGCCGCCAAGAAGCTGATGAGTGAGGCCGGCTGGTCTGCGGCCAAACCGCTGAAGGTCAAGGTACAGATCAGTGCCAGCGGGTCGGGCCAGATGCAGCCGCTGCCGATGAACGAGTTTGTGCAGCAGTCGCTCAAGGCCTGTTACTTCGATGTCCAGTTCGACGTCATCGAGTGGAACACGCTGTTCACGAACTGGCGCAAAGGCGCGAAAGATCCCTCGGCCAATGGTGCCAATGCGACCAACGTCAGCTTCGCGGCGATGGATCCCTTCTTTGCGATGGTTCGTTTCACCAGCACCAAGACCTTCCCGCCAACCTCGAACAACTGGGGCTACTTCGGTAACGCCGAGTTCGACAAGCTGATCGCGGATGCCCGCGGTTCATTCGACGACAAGGCACGCGATGCAGCGCTTGCAAAACTGCACGCGCGAATCGTAGAAGAAGCGCCCTTCGTCTGGATCGCCCATGACGTCGGTCCGCGTGCCATGAGTGCAAAGGTCAAGGGCGTGGTGCAGCCGCGCAGCTGGTTCATCGATATCGCAACGATGTCGATGGATTGACCGGCCCGGGGAGGCGCACTCTGCGCCTCCCCGTCCTGAAAGAGGGCGATACCATCCGTGCAGGCATGACGGATCGGTAGCGTCCTCCCGATCCGATTTGCGGTCCGCCTGGCTTCCCACATGCTTGCTTTCCTGCTTCAACGTCTTCTCTATACGCTGCCGATCATGTTCGGCGTCGCGCTGGTCTGCTTTGCCCTGGTGCACCTTGCGCCCGGCGATCCACTGGTCTCCATCCTGCCCCCCGATGCCAGCGCGGAACTGCAGCAGCAGATGCGCACGCTCTACGGCTTCGACCGATCGCTGCCAGAGCAGTTCGCAAGTTGGGTCTGGCGTGCGCTGCAGGGTGATCTCGGCACCTCGATTGCGAGCAACCGACCGGTTGCCGATGAGGTCATCAGGGCGGTTGGAAACACCCTGCGTCTGGCCGTGATGGCGACCCTGATCGGCTTTATCCTGGGAGGGCTTTTCGGCTTCGTCGCGGGCTACTTCCAGAACAGCTGGATCGACAAGGCTGCATCCCTCACCTCGGTACTGGGTGTCAGCGTTCCGCACTACTGGCTGGGCATGGTGCTGGTCATTGTGTTCTCGGTGCAGCTGATGTGGCTGCCTTCCTCCGGCGCCGGTCCAGGCGGATCTGACGAGTGGGTCTGGAATTGGGCTCACCTTCAACACATGGTGTTGCCGGCGTTGACGATGAGCGTGATTCCGATGGGCATCATTGCGCGTACGGTGCGCGCGCTGGTCGCCGAAATCCTGGCTCAGGAGTTCATCGTCGGGTTGCGCGCCAAAGGCCTGACCGACTTTGGGATTTTCATGCATGTCGTGAAAAACGCTGCCCCGACAGCGCTGGCGGTGATGGGGTTGCAACTCGGCTATCTGCTCGGTGGCTCGATCCTGATCGAGACGGTTTTCTCATGGCCGGGCACCGGCTTCTTGCTCAACAGCGCGATCTTCCAGCGCGACTTGCCGCTGCTGCAGGGCACGATCCTGGTGCTGGCAATGTTTTTCGTGTTGCTCAATCTCGTGGTCGATGTGATCCAGACGCTGCTTGACCCCCGAATCGCGCGGACCTGAGGTCGAACCCCAATGCTCAGCATCAGCGTTGATCCCAACAAGGTCCCGGACATCGGGCTCGAGCGCTCGCCCGGCTACTGGCAAACCGTCGGTCGTCGCCTGCTGCGCGACAAGGTTGCGATCGGTGCCGGACTGGTGATTCTCGGATTGTTCGTATTGGCGGTTTTCGGCTCCTGGCTGACGCCGGCCGACCCCTATGCCGCTTCGATGCTCAACCGGCTCAAGCCGATCGGGACCGAGGGCTATCCGCTGGGCAGCGACGAACTGGGGCGTGACATGTTGTCGAGGCTGATGGTCGGCACGCGACTGTCCCTGTTCATGGGCATTACGCCGGTGATCCTTGCCTTCGTGATCGGCTCGGTTATCGGCATCATTGCCGGCTATGCCGGCGGCCTGATCAACACACTGATCATGCGCACGATTGACGTCTTCTACGCTTTTCCGTCGGTGCTGCTGGCAATTGCACTGTCCGGCGCGCTGGGGGCAGGCATTACCAACTCCCTGATCTCGTTGACGATCGTCTTCATCCCGCCGCTCGCCCGCGTGGCCGAGAGTGTCACGACGCAATTGCGCGGGCGCGATTTCGTTGAAGCAGCACGCGCCTCTGGCGCCGATGCGCTGACCATCGTCCGGGTACACGTCCTGGGGAATGTCCTCGGGCCGATCTTCGTCTATGCAACCAGTCTGATCGCGGTCTCGATGATTCTAGCCTCCGGCCTGAGCTTCCTCGGCCTGGGCGTCAAGCCGCCCGAGCCCGAGTGGGGTCTGATGCTCAATACGCTGCGCACTGCGCTCTATGTGCAGCCCTGGATCGCCGCACTGCCGGGGGTCATGATCTTC
Organism: Burkholderiales bacterium; assembly: GCA_026399875.1. Classification (GTDB taxonomy): domain Bacteria; phylum Pseudomonadota; class Gammaproteobacteria; order Burkholderiales; family Burkholderiaceae_E; genus UBA4615. Next base: position 201,796 of record JAPLQF010000042.1, read on the forward strand.
ATCACCTCGATCGCCTTCAATCTGCTGTCTGACGGGCTGCGTTCGGCGATGGAGATCAAGCAATGACGACCGCGCGGCCCGACCATACCCACGAATCCGGCGCCGAAACTGGCGACAAGCCCAGAGCCGCAACTCATGGCCAGCCGGCACAGGTGCTCCTCGAGGCCCGCGGTCTGGTCAAGCACTTCCCGCTGAAAAAGGATGTCCTTGGCCGCGGCGGCGGGGTCGTTCGCGCGGTTGATGGCATCAGCATCTCGGTACGCACCGGCGAGACGCTTGGCGTCGTCGGCGAGTCAGGCTGCGGCAAGAGCACGACGGCTCGAGTGCTGATGCAGCTGATCGCACACGATCGTGGTGAGCTACTGTTCGAGGGGCAAACAGTCGGCAGCCGCGAGCTGCCGCTGAAGGCCTTCCGCCGACAGGTGCAGATGGTCTTTCAGGACAGCTATGCATCACTCAATCCGAGGTTGACCATCGAGGACTCGATTGCCTTCGCACCGCAGGTCCACGGCACCCCGCACCGCGAAGCGGTCGAGCGTGCGCGCGACCTGCTCGCTCGCGTCGGTCTGGAGCCGCGGCGCTTTGCCGAGCGCTATCCGCATGAACTTTCAGGTGGGCAACGCCAGCGCATCAATATTGCGCGCGCGCTGGCACTCCAGCCGCGCCTGATCATTCTCGACGAAGCAGTCTCGGCACTCGACAAGTCAGTCGAGGCTCAGGTTCTCAACCTGCTGCTCGATCTCAAGGAAGCCTTTGGGCTGACCTATGTGTTCATCAGCCACGACCTCAATGTCGTGCGCTATATGTGCGACCGGGTGATGGTGATGTACCTCGGCCAGGTGGTCGAGCTGGGCGATTCGGAGCAGCTTTTCAAGGATCCGCGTCATCCCTATACACAGGCACTGCTGTCGTCGATCCCCGCGATGGACCCCGACCAGCGTACCGACCAGCCGCCTCTGGCAGGCGACCCGCCGAACCCGATCAACCCGCCGAGCGGCTGCCGATTTCACACGCGCTGCGCGCACGCTCAGCCCATGTGTGCCGAGCGGGAGCCGGCCCTCGCGCGCTCGTCCGATGGTCACGCGGTGGCCTGCTGGATGCAGGTGGCAGACAGCGGCCATCCGGATGCGCCGTCTGCACGGGAGGCTGCATGACAAGCGCCAAGACCGCTGCGTTCGCTGCGAACACGACCAAGGCCGACACCGCCCACCCTGCCGGGAACGCAGATGAGGTCTTCGTTGACATCCAGGGCCTGACGGTAACGTTCAGCGGCGCACGTAATCCGGTCAATGCGGTCAGCGGTGTCGACCTGCAAGTGCGTCGCGGCGAGGTGGTCGCGCTGATCGGCGAATCGGGCTCGGGCAAAAGCGTCACGCTGCGATCCCTTCTGCGCCTGCACCCGGAGCGTCGTACGCGGCTCGGCGGCCGCATCCGCGTCGGCAGTCACTTGGTGCTTGACCTCCCGCCAAGGGCGCTCGCCGATTACCGCGGGAAGGTCACTTCGATGATCTTCCAGGAGCCGCTTCTCGCACTCGACCCGGTCTATACCGTGGGCGCACAGATTATCGAGGCGATTCGTCGCCACGAGCCGGTCAGTGCACACGAGGCGCGTCAGCGCGCACTGCAGCTGTTCGAACGCGTGCGAATTCCCAGCCCGGAGCGTCGGCTCGATGCCTATCCCCACGAACTGAGTGGCGGCATGCGCCAGCGGGCGATGATCGCGCTTGCGCTGGCCTGCCGGCCGCAGTTGCTGCTCGCCGACGAGCCGACCACCGCGCTCGATGCAACCGTCCAGATTCAAGTCCTGTTGCTGTTGCGCGAACTGCAGCGCGAGCTCGGTCTCGCCGTGATCTTCGTGACTCATGACATCGGGGCGGCGGTCGAGGTGGCAGATCGCATCGCGGTCATGTATGCCGGGCGCATCGTCGAGGAAGGCCCGGTACGCACGCTCATCCGCGAGCCTCGCCATCCCTACACACGGGCGCTATTGCAAAGCCGCGCCCACGGCGCGATGGCCAAGGGCACTCGACTCGTCACGATCCCCGGCGCGCCTCCCGACCTCAGCGCCCTGCCACCGGGTTGTGCCTTTGCCGAGCGATGTTCGATCGCCGAGGATGCCTGTCGCCTCGCTCAGCCGGGAATTGTCGAACTGTCGAATGACCACCGCGCGCGGTGCTTTCGTACTGCCGATACCGCCTCTGACGGCTAGCCGCCAGCTTTGTAATGCGCCGCAACAGCCGTGACGCACTGGAGGCGATGTGCTCGGCTTCGCCATGTCTGCTGGCTTATGACTGTTGCTTGGTGTCCTTGATAAAATCAGACAACAACTAAAGGAGACGTTTCTTGCGAATTGCCTTTCAGCGCGTCACCGCACTGGTCACCCTGCCCTTGCTTTTTGCGGCCAGCGACGCAAGCGCGGCACAGCAAATCGTCGAACTGGGCGCCAACGGCGCACCCGCGACAGTCCAGATGCCCAAAGGAACACATGTGGTCGACCTGGTGACTCAGCGTGCAGGCAACTGTCGCTTTGGTCGGACCTGGGGCTATGACCTGACCACGCTCGAACTCTGGGTCAATGGCTGCGCAGGCAGCTTCAGACTGACGGTTGCTGACCCGCAACCCGCCGCAGCGCCGGCGGCCGGCGCCCCGGATTCATCGAATGCTGCCGCCGCACTCGCTGCCGCTGCCGCGATCGCCGGCATCGCGATCCTCGCAAGCCGGGGCAATCAGAATCAGAACAATCAACCGAACTACAACCCGCCGCAGGGTGGTCAGTATTACCCTCCGCCCAATGCCGGCTACTATCCGCCGCCACCGGGAGCCTATCCGCCTGGCGGTGGACGCCAGGGCCCGATCAGAGGCCCGAACAATCTGTGTCTTGACATGCGCGGCGGCCAGGCGGTCCAGGGCACCGAACTCAATGTCTTTCGATGCCATGGCGGCCCCAACCAATCCTTTACCTGGACGCAACGAGGCGAGCTGATCGTTCAAGGACTATGCCTTGACATCGCAAACGCCGATTCCAACGATGGCGCCAAGGTGGTCACCTGGCGCTGCAATGGCAGACCGAATCAGCGCTGGGCCGTCAATGGGGCGCAGATACAGAGCCAGATGAACAGCAAATGCCTGGACATCTTCGGCGGCAATTTGAACTCCGGTACACAGGTCATCATGTACTCGTGCAATGGCCGCCCTAATCAACGCTGGTACTGGTGAGCGCTCTGCGCGAGGTGAACACAGTGAAAAAGTATCCTTGGTATGTTCTGACCGTGTCGGCGTTACTGGCCTGTTTCACGGTGTCAGCCAGTGCCCAATCATCCCAGCCAACCGTATCAAAGCAGATCTTCAGTGACGCCGATGCCGACCGCGACGGCTATGTCGACCTCAATGAATTCCATCGGGATATCGCGGCCAGCTTTGTGCTGCTCGACCATGATCGTGATGGCTACATCACTCGGGACGAGATCGGATCGATTCCGGACAAGTCTCGTGTCAAGCTGCTTTTGCGCGCACTGAAAGCGGCTGATCGCGATGGCGATGAACGGCTTTCATTCAAGGAAGTGGTCCAAGCAAGAATGGCCTACTTCGACCAGGCCGATAGCAACCGCGATGACCGGATCTCGCTGGATGAAGCGCTTGCCTATGATGCACTGCTGCAACAGCGGATCCGCGAGATGCGAGCCTCCCCCGTTAGTCGCTAAGTGCTTGCGAGCTTAGGCATGGCGAGCAAAACATGGGCTCGGTGAGAACGGCCATCGCACAAATTTCTGGTTGATTGCCTCCTGCCATTGCGTCGGATAGCGATCAGCATCCGGTAGCGGTCCAGCCTGGAACGCATCTTGCTGTTGTCAGTCACCCGTCTGTTTCGCGCACTGAAACAGAGCGGCTAATTGACCAACTCGATGCAATTTCCTCTGGAGAACCGTGAATGAAACCGAAATTAGCTTCCCTCATTGCAGCAGGTCTGATTGCTGCAACCGGCAGTGCCCTCGCCGCCGACTTCAGCGATACCTGGCTGGGTTACCGCCGCTCGAACTCATACATGGATCCAGGCATTGCGGTGGATGTTCCGAAGAACATCTATACGCTCGGACACTTCAGCGGATACAAGTACGGGACCAACTTCTTCAGCGTCGACATCCTTCAGTCTCTCGCGAATGACCCGGCACACAGAAACAGCACCAGTCAGGCGCAGGAACTCTACGCTGTCTATCGCAGTGCGCTGTCATCGACAAAAATCCTGGGCACCAAATACGAGCTCGGGCCGGTCAAGGACTTCTTGCTGACCTTTGGTTTTGACGCGGGCGCCAAAGACACCACATTTGCGCCAAGGCCGTTCAAGCTGCTGATCGGCCCGACCGTCAATATCGCGCTGCCGGTCGGCTTCCTCGATTTGAGCCTGCTCGCTTATAACGAGACCAACAACAACGGCATCGTCGGCAAGAAGGTCGATTTCGACACAACCTGGCAGGTTGGCGCACTCTGGGGCACCTTCTTCAACCTTGGATTGCCGGCAAAGTTCACCGGCTTCGTCGCTGTCACCGGCCCCAAGGGCAAGGACGGCTTCGGTGTCCAGACCGTGACCGAGACGCTGATGCGCGCATCGCTGCAATGGGACGTTGGCACCCTCGCCTCGCTCAACAAGGGGACGGTGTTCGCTGGTATCGGTTATGAATACTGGAACAACAAGTTCGGCAACCCGTCATCACTCCCGGGAACAAAAACCTCGGCACCGGTGCTCTACGCTGAGTGGCACTTCTGAGATCAGCAGCCGCATCATGCGGCTGAGTACCGGACAGCAACGGCCCGTGCAGACGGGCCGTTGCTGTCTGGAGAGCAGGCGAAAAGCCTTCCGCCGCTCGATCTGTCTGTTTCAGTCACGTGACCAGAAACGATCGTGAACCGCCGCAGCCTCGTCCTCAAGCAAGGGGCCAAGCACCGTGACCCATCGCTGGCCACGCGCGAAGACATCGCGGCAAGGCAGATCGAGTGTCGGATTCTCAGGATGGTCGCCGGTCATTGTACGAAGGCGCTTCTCGGACAGCCCGTAGACAACCCGAGATAACCCCGCCCAGTAAGCCGCGCCCGCGCACATCGCGCAGGGCTCGGCGCTGGAAACAAGCATGCCGCCGGCGAGCGCGGCGCTGCCATGAGCGGCTGCAGCAAGCCGCACCGCAAGGGTCTCTGCATGGGCGGTCGGGTCTTGTCCTGCAGCAGACCCGTTGCCCGCTCGCGCAAGCACCCTGCCGTCGACATCCAGCACCATTGCGCCAAACGGATGAAAGCCACCCGCCCGTGCCTCAGCCGACAGTGCAATCGCCTCGCGCAGCGCAGCGAAGTCAGCTTCAGACGCAGGCGAATCGATCACGATGCGTTCTGTCCGCGGTGGGCCCAGGCAGTCGTGTGGCGCTCGACCCAGGAAAACAGCTCGTACATGGCCATCGCCATCACACCAATGACCACCAGTCCGGCGAAGGCCAGCGGCATCCGTGACTGGGAGCCTGCGGTGAGCAACAGCTGGCCGATGCCTTCGTTGGATGCGCTCATTTCTGAGACCGTCGTCCCGACAAAGGCCAGCGTGATCGCGACTTTCAAGGACGCGAAAAAGTAAGGCATCGATCGCGGCAGACCGACCTTCAGCAAAATATCAAGCCGCTTGGCGCCAAGTACCCGCAACACATCTTCAAGCTCGGGCTCGAGCGTGGCCAGGCCGGTTGCAATATTGACCATGATCGGAAAAAACGAGATCAGGAAGGCAGTCAGGATCGCGGGTCCGGCGCCGATACCGAACCAGACCACCAGGATCGGTACGAGCGCGGCCTTCGGAACCGAGTCGAATAGGCGAACCTTGAAGAGCCGATCACGAAGCCGAGCAGGACGCCGACCACAATCGACAGGGAAAAGCCGATCATCGTCGTCCAGAAAGTCCGCCATGCATTCGTCATGATCGGGCCGGCGAATTCAACCAGCGCGACCGCGATCGCGGACGGCATCGGCAGTACGAACTCGCTCACCGAGAACAGGCGGCAGATGACTTCCCAGGCGATGAGGATTGCAAGCAGAAGGATCAGCGGCGCGAAGCGCTCGGCATTGCGTGAGGCCACGGCGTTCAGCCCTTTCGAATGGAGCCGATCTGCTCGCGCAGCTCGTAAACCAGCGTTGTAAACGCTTCGGTATAAGTGATCTCAAGGTCGCGCGGCCTTGGCAGCGCAATCTCTCGCTTGGCGAGGATCCGCCCGGGGCGCTTGCTCATCACATAGACGGTATCGGCCAGGTACACCGCTTCGCGAAGATCGTGGGTCACCAGGATCACGTTGAAACGCTGTGTGGTCCAGAGGTCGCGCAGCACGTTCCAGAGTTCTTCGCGGGTAAACGCGTCAAGCGCGCCGAAAGGCTCATCGAGCAGCAGCATTCGAGGCTCATGAATCAGCGCGCGACAAATTGATGCGCGCTGCTGCATGCCGCCAGACAGTTGCCAGGGGAACTGGTCTTCATAGCCCTGCAAACCAACGGTCGCCAGGAGTCGGCGCGCCCGCGCGGCGTACTCCTCGCGTTTGGCCTTGAAGTTCGAGCGAAACGGCTCGACGATCTCGAGCGGCAGCAGCACGTTGTCGAGCGTCGTACGCCAGGGCAACAGGGTGGGCGCCTGAAAGGCCATACCGACAATCTTGAGCGGGCCGGTGACCGCCTGACCGGCAATCGAAACATGCCCTCGGGTCGGCATCTTCAGGCCGGTCGCCAGCTTCATGAATGTGGACTTGCCGCAACCGGAGGGCCCGACGATCGCGATGAACTCGCCCTCACGGGTCGACAGCGAGATGTCCTCGACGGCGAACTCGCCGCGATCGGCGAGTTCGCTGCTGTAGGCGAGCCAGACGTCCCGGAAATCGACGAAAGGATCGCCAGCGTAGCTCGACACCGCGGCGCTCATGCCGGTCTGCTCGATCACTTGGCGAACAGGTTTCGCTGGTCTTTGGGCGGCAAGAAGCCCTGCACGAAGATGCGGTCGGGTTGAATCCGCTCCTTGAGCCCATAGGCGTCGTTGACCTGCGAGGCCATCAGTGCGAGTCGAGGGGGCGAGATATCGCCGAATCCCTCGGTCTTCGCGTCGGCGGTCAGCACGCTACCGGCGAGCGCGAGCTTCAGCCGGCGGGTCTCGAGCGCGACATCAATCAGTCCGTCACGAGCCTTGACGCTGTCGATACCGGCAGCGGGATCGGCAATCACGCCCTTCAGACCCTTGGTAAACGCCCGCAAAAAGGCCTTCACTGCTTCAGGATTTTTCTGGAGGAAGGCCTCGGTGGTAATGATCGCATTGCCGTAAAGCTTCACGCCGTATTGCGGGTAGGGCAGGATCACCACATCCTCGTCCTTCACGCCCCGAGCGTTCAGGTTCAGCAGCGAGGTGAAGTAAAAGCCGGTAATCGCATCGACGTCGCCGCGCACCAGCATGGTCTCGCGCAAGGGCGGATCCATCGAGGTCCACTGGATCTTGGCGAGGTCCAGACCGTTGGCTTTGGCAAAGATCGGGAAGCCCTTGCGGCCGGCATCGAAGACCGGCGCGCCGAGCTTGCGGCCATTGAGATCAGCCGGCGACTTGATCCCAGACTTCTTGAGTGCCAGCACCGCCGCCGGCGTATTGTTGTAGACCATCATCACCGCCACAGGTTTTGCAGGCGCGGTCGGATTGTTGCCCCAGAACTCCATCAGCGCTGCCATGTCGGCAAAGCCCATGTCATAGGTGCCCGTGGCGACCCGGGTGATCGTGCCGCCCGACCCGTTGCCGGCATCGATCGTGACATCGAGCTTTTCGTCCTTGAAATAGCCTTTCGACGCAGGCAGCGTGAAGAAGGCCGCCGGACCTTCGAAGCGCCAGTCGAGCTGAAATCGGATCCTGGTCTCCTGCGCGAAGGCAGGCGCTGCAGCCATCAGTCCGAGGCCGAGCATGAGGGAGACGATACGAGCAGGCGGGCGGAACAAAGACATCGGAAGGCTCTCCAGAACAAGCCGCGGCGAGAAGGGTCGGCCGCGTGTCGACATAATGAGCGACTTAGTCGCAAAAGCCATGCCATGCAGAACACCGGGTCGCTTCGCTTCGTTGTGGTGCCTAATGCACCCTCTTGTGGCAGCGAAGCAAAAATCTCAAGACAGGTGATTAGCGCGATCCGAGGGTGCGAAACCAGGCGTCGATCGTCGCGCGTTCGTCGTCGGTCATTTTCGTCAGATTCCCGATCGGCATCGCCTTCGTGACGACGGACTGCTGGTGGATCGCCAGCGCCTGGCGTCGGATCGCATCGGGCGAGTCAAGCAAGACGTTCTTCGGCGCAGACGCAAATCCGGGCCAGGTCGGCCGCTGAGCATGACAGCCGACGCAGCGGGCCTCGACAATCGCACTGACTGCGGCCATGTCCGGTGTGCCTGACGAGGACTGCCCTGTGCGACCAGCATCGACGCGCGGCATTGCCAGCGCAAAGGTGCCAATAATCGAAGCGACACCGACCGCGATCAGCGCCGGCCTTGACTGCCCGCGGTGGCGCATCACGAACCACAGACGGATCGTCGCGCCGGCCACCGCCATGCCGACCAGCGCCAGCCAGGCGTGACGGTGATTCGTGAGGCTCGCATAGTGATTGCTGATCATGGTGAACAGCACCGGCAGCGTGAAGTAGGTGTTGTGCACGCTGCGCTGTCTGCCCCTCAGACCGTGAATCGGATCGGGCACGCGGCCCGCCTGCTTGGCTCGCACGAGTTCTTTCTGGCCGGGGATGATCACGAAGAACACATTCGCCGCCATGATCGTGCCCAGCATCGCGCCAAAGTGAATGAACGCGCCGCGCCCGGAGAACAGCTGGCATAGTCCCCAGGCGGCGAGCGAACAGCCGGCAAGCAGCGCTGCGGCAAGCGCTGATTCATTCTTCCCAAGGCGCGAGCGGCACAACCCGTCGTAAACAATCCAGCCGCCGACCAGGCAGACAGCCGCGATCGCAACGGCTGCAGCGGGCGCCAGATTGGCGACTGCCGGATCGATCAGGTAGACGTCGGCGCCCAGCCAGTAGACCAGCACCAGCATGAACATGCCCGACAGCCAGGTGCTGTAGGCCTCCCACTTGAACCAGTGCAAGGGCTCGGGGAGTTCGGCCGGCGCGATGCGGAATTTCTGAGCGCGATAGAAGCCGCCACCATGCACCGACCAGACCTCGCCGGCGAGATCGAGCCGCTCGCCCTCGTCGCGATCACGCGGCGCATGCAGGTGAGCATCGAGCCAGACAAAGTAAAAGGACGCGCCGATCCAGGCGATGCCGGTAATCAGGTGCACCCAGCGGCCGAGAAGGTTAAGCCATTCGAAAAGATAGGCATCCATTGGGTCAGCTGCCGCAGGAGGTGGACCCGGACCGAGGCCTTACCCGCAGCGTTGAAGCGGGTTGGCGGTCGGTTCGGGCGAAGCCGCAATCAGCCGCCACATTAGTCAGCGGTCGGCCTCGGGACGTGCTGAGCACGCGGGTGGAGAGCTTGCCCATCGGGAAAGAATCCTGCTTGGTCCATCGGGATGGCCGGCGCGATGCCGGGCCGGGCCGACCTAATGATGCCACGACCGCCCAGGGTCGCTGCAGGCATGCCCGTGCGATCATCGCGCATGGACGCGAGCGACTCCCTGACCCCTTTGCTGATTCACCACGCCGATGTGCTGGTGACCATTGACCCGGTGCGGCGCGAGTTGCGCGACGCGGGTCTGCTGTCGATTGACGGTCGCATCGAAGCGGTCGGCAGCGATGCCGAACTTGAGGTCGCACTCGCAGCGGCGCGCGCGAGCGGGCGCATCGGCACGAGACTGCGACGTATCGACGCACGCGGCTGTGTCGTCATGCCGGGGCTGATCAACACGCACCATCACATGTATCAATCGCTCACCCGGGCGGTGCCGGCCGCGCAGGATGCGGACCTTTTCGGCTGGCTGAAGACGCTTTACCCGATCTGGGCTCGCTACACGCCGGAGATGTTCGTGACCGCCGCGGAAGTATCGATCGCCGAACTGCTGCGCTCGGGATGCACCACCTCGAGCGATCACCAGTACCTGTTTCCGAATGGCGCGCGGCTCGACGACACGATCGAGGCCGCGCGGCGACTCGGTATCCGCTTCCATGCCTGTCGCGGCGCAATGAGCGTCGGCGAGAGCGCTGGCGGACTGCCGCCCGATTCGGTCGTCGAAGACGAGGATGCCATCCTTGCCGACTGCGAACGCGTCGTCGACCGCTGGCATGACGCCTCGCCCGGCGCGATGACGCGCGTCGCCCTCGCGCCGTGCTCACCGTTCTCGGTCAGCCCGCGGCTGATGCGCGAGACCGCGACGCTCGCCAGGCGTCTTGGGGTGCGCCTGCACACGCACCTTGCCGAGAACGACGATGACGTCGCATACAGTCGGGAACGGTTCGGGATGACGCCGGCCGAGTATGCCGAGTCGGTCGGCTGGCTGGGCGACGATGTCTGGCATGCCCACTGCGTGAAGCTCGATGCACCGGGAGTCGCCCGCTTCAGCGCGACCCGGACCGGCATCTCGCATTGCCCATGCTCGAATATGCGGCTGGCATCCGGAATCGCACCAACGCCGGCATGGCGGGCGGCCGGTTTGCGGGTCGGTCTTGGCGTCGACGGCTCGGCATCGAACGATGGTGCTGACCTGCTCGGTGAAGCGCGCCAGGCGATGCTGCTTGCGCGCGTCAGTTATGGACCAGCCGCACTTCGCGCGCGCGATGCGCTCGAGATGGCAACTCTCGGTGGTGCAGCTGTGTTGGGTCGCGATGATATTGGCGCGCTCGAGCCGGGTCGGTCCGCCGACCTTGCGGTGTTTGATATCAGTGGTCTGGAGCACGCTGGCATGCACGACCCGGTCGCAGGTCTGCTGTTCGCGACGCCAGTTCGAGCCCGTTTCACCATCGTTGGTGGGCGAGTTCTCGTCGACGAGGGGCGGCTTGCCAGCGTTGACGTGCGCGATCTGGCACGGCGACAGAAAGCAGCGGTGGCCTTGCTGGCGGCTGGCTGACGGCTTGGCGCCCCGTTTTGGGGCAATTGACAAGCCGGTACGACCTTTGCTTGTATAGCCCGACCGCCTGCGCTATCAACCAATCACGCTCCTCGAACCAGCCTCCAGCCAATGTCCCGCCCTATCTGCTTCGTTCTGGACGGTCGCCCGATCGAGGTTGGTGATGCGCCTGCATCGACAATGTTGCTCGACTGGTTGAGAACTGAGGCGCGGCTGACCGGCACCAAGGAGGGCTGCGCCGAAGGTGACTGCGGAGCCTGCACCGTCGCAATTGCCCGACACGACGTCGATGGCGCGGTGCGGGTCGAGCCCTGCAATGCCTGCATCCTGCCGCTTGCCAGCGTCGATGGGTGCGGGGTGCTGACCGTCGAAGGGCTCGGCGGGACCCATCCGGTTCAGCGCGCGATGGTCGAGCGCCATGGCTCCCAATGCGGGTTTTGTACGCCAGGCTTCGTGGTTGCGATGGCCGCGAGCCTCGCCGGCGGGCCGGTGACCTCGCATGCGCAAGCCTGCGATGCCCTGGCCGGGAACCTGTGCCGCTGCACCGGCTACCGACCAATCATCGATGCGCTGCGAGACGCCTCCGATACGCTTCACCCAGCCGGTGCCACCACGGACTGCCTCGAGCCGACGCGCTCGGCCGTCGGATTGCCCGCCTGGATCGGGGCCTTACCGGCGCGATCACCCGAGCCGCTTTCGTTTGCCGCAGGCGGCGTGCAATGGCACGCGCCTCGCACCATCGAGGCAGTCGATGCTCTGCTGGCCGAGACGCCTGACGCGTGGCTGCTGGCCGGGGGAACCGACATCGGGCTGTGGGTCACCAAGCAGTTGCGAGAGCCGCGACGCTGGATTCGCCTTGGCGAGGTCGACGCGCTGCGCATCGCTGCCGCTGGTACGACCGCCTTCGAGATCGGCGCGGCGGTGTCCCTCGCCGATGCGTTTGCGCTGCTTCATACCGACTGGCCGGAGTTTGACCGGTATTGGACGCGCTTCGCCTCGCCGGCGATTCGCGCATCCGGAACGCTTGTGGGAAATCTGGCGAACGGCTCGCCGATCGGCGATGCCGCACCGGTGCTGATCGCGTTGGGCAGTACGGTGACCCTGCGGCGCGCGGCCCAGCCGCAGCCGCATCGGCGCGAGCTTGCGCTTGAAGACCTGTATGCCGACTACCGTGTGCAGCGCCGAGATCCCGGTGAATGGATAGAAGGTGTTCGTGTACCGAGGCGCCGGCCCGGACGGGTCGTGCATGCATCGAAGCTTTCAAAACGCTTCGAACAGGACATCTCGGCAGTGAGCCTTGCGATTGCCTTCGACGAGGGTGAGCAACTGACGGATGTGCGGATCGCGCTCGGCGGGATGGCCGGCACCGTCCGGCGCGCCGGCAGCGCCGAGGCAGCACTGGAAGGCATGGCGCCGACACTCGAGGCCTTCGAGCGTGCAGGCGCTGCGATCGCCGCCGACTTCGCACCGCTCGACGATTTGCGCGCGAGCCGCGAATACCGCCTCGCCGCCGCCGCGGGCATGCTGGTTCGCTTCTGGCACGCGAGGTACCGGAACGAGCCGGCAGGCGTGGACGAGCTTTCGCTGCTTTCGCGCCAGATCGCATCGGGCAGGCTCGATGCGACCGGAGTTGCTCGATGAGCAAACTGGCTGACGACATCGGGTCTTCGGTGGCGCACGAGAGTGCGAGCCTTCATGTCACCGGATCGGCGCACTACACCGACGATATCCCCGAACCCGCCGGAGCCCTGCATGGCGCAATCGGTACGCTTGGCCTGGCCCATGCCAGGATCGATTCGCTGAATCTGGAGGCGGTGCGCGCAAGCCCCGGCGTGATCGACGTGCTGGTTGCCGCCGACCTCCCCGGCGCCAACAATTACGGCGGCATCGTCCACGACGATCCGCTGCTCGCCGATGGTGAGACGCACTACGACGGGCAGCCCCTCTTTCTGGTCCTTGCCACCTCGCACCGCGCCGCGCGGGTTGCCGCCCGCCGGGCGACGGTGAGTTCAACCACCCTGCCCGCGATCCTGTCGATTGAAGAGGCGATCGCTGCGTCCTCCTGGGTACTGCCGCCGGTCGAGGTGTCGCGCGGCGACGCGATGGGCGCTCTTGATGCCGCTCCGCGCCGCCTCCGGGGCCGCTCGGTGGTTGGTGGTCAGGACCATTTCTATCTCGAGGGTCAGGTGTCGCTCGCCGTGCCCCTGGACGACGGCGGCATGGTGGTCCACTCGTCCACACAGCATCCGACCGAGATGCAGCACATCGTCGCCGAGGCGCTCGGCGTGCCAAGCGCGTGGGTTCGAGTCGAGTGCCGGCGGATGGGAGGCGGATTCGGGGGCAAGGAGAGCCAGCCAGCCCTGCTCTCAGCGCTTGCCGCGGTTGCCGCCAGGCGGTCCGGGCGGGCAGTGAAGATCCGCCTTGACCGCGACGACGACATGACGATCACCGGCAAGCGTCATCCCTTCCAGGCTGACTGGTCAGTCGGCTTCGACGACGACGGTCATCTGCTTGCGCTGGATGTCACGCTCGCATCCGACTGCGGTTATTCGGCCGATCTCTCGGGCCCTGTCAACGACCGGGCGGTCTGCCATGTCGACAACGCCTACTGGCTGCCGCACCTGCGAATCCGCAGCCTGCGCTGTCGCACGAACACCGTGTCCAATACCGCGTTTCGCGGCTTTGGCGGCCCGCAGGGCATGTTCGTGATCGAAGAGGTGATCGACGCGGTGGCGCGGGCGCTTGGCCGCGACGCCCTGGCGATCAGGCGCTTGAACCTTTACGGCACCGACGAGCGCAACGAAACCCACTATGGGCAACTGATTCACGACAATGTGCTGCCGGTGCTGCTCGATCGGCTCGAGGCGACCTCGGACTACGCTGGGCGACGCGCAGAGATCGCCGCTTTCAATGCCCGCGGCGGTATTGTTCGACGCGGCCTTGCGCTTACGCCGGTCAAGTTCGGCATCTCATTCAATGCCCTGCACCTGAACCAGGCCGCAGCCCTGCTGCATCTGTACGCGGACGGCTCGCTGCTGCTGAATCATGGTGGCACCGAGATGGGCCAGGGGCTTTTCACCAAGGTCGCGCAGGTAGTCGCGCGCGAGTTCGACATCGAGGTCGCGCGGGTGAGAGTTTCGGCGACCGACACTGCGAAAGTACCGAACACTTCTGCAACCGCGGCATCGTCGGGTTCGGACCTCAACGGCATGGCTGCGCGCGAGGCCTGTATCGCGCTCAAAACCCGTCTGGCCGATTTCCTTGCCGGCGACTGGGGCGTCGCCACCGACACAATCGCCTGGCGCGACGGCGCCGCTCATTCGATCGACGGCGGCATCACGCGCTCGATGCCGCTCGCCGAGCTGGCACGACGCGCCTACATGGCGCGGGTATCCCTGTCGGCCCAGGGCTTTTACCGCACGCCGGACATCCACTGGGACGCGGCAGCATTTCGCGGTCGACCTTTCTACTACTTCGCCTACGGCGCGGCGGTCGTGGAGGTCGCGATCGACACCCTGACCGGCGAGCACCGGATGCTGGCCGTCGACATCCTTCACGATGTGGGTACCTCGCTCAACCCGGCGATCGATATCGGGCAGATCGAGGGCGGATTTGTGCAGGGCGCGGGCTGGCTCACCAGCGAGGCGCTGGTGCGCGACTCACACGGCCGACTCGCGACACACGCGCCGTCGACCTACAAGATTCCGACCGCAGGCGACCTGCCGACGCGCTGGCGAATCGATCTGCTTGCCGACTCGCCGAACCGGTCGCCGACCATCCATCGCAGCAAGGCGGTCGGCGAGCCGCCTCTGATGCTCGCCTTCGCGGTCTACCACGCGCTGCGGGACGCGGTCGCCAGTCTTGCGCCAGATGGGATACCGGTTGCCTTGACCGCGCCGGCCACACCCGAATCCGTGCTGCAAGCCGTGCGCTCAGCACGCATGCAGTCATCGATCACCGGCAGCCGCTGACCATGTCCTCTTCCTTCGCCCGCCTGCTTGATATCGCCCGCGCCAATGAGACGGCGATCTGGGTAAGGGTCGAACGCACGCGCGGCTCTGCGCCACGCGAGCCCGGCGCATCGATGCTGGTCACACCGCTGACCGAATCAGGCACGATCGGTGGCGGACACCTCGAGTTCGAGGCAATCGCTCAGGCGCGTCGAATGCTTGTCTCGGGGGATCGGGTTGCAATGCGCGAGGTGATACTGGGTGCATCCGCCGGCCAATGCTGCGGCGGGGCGGTCGTGCTCTCAATGCGCCGTATCGACATGCGCGAAACACCCTGGCTGACCGCTGTGGCCAGGCTCGACCAGGAAGGCGGTCGGCTCTGGCTCGCGACCCGCATCGACGGGCACGACAAGCCCCACACCATCGCATCAGTCACACCGCCAGATGCCGGTATCGACAACATGCTGGTCTCGGGCATCGAGGTATTCCCGTGGCAGGTGTGGCTCTTTGGTGCGGGCCATGTCGGTGAGGCGGTCGCGAGGGTACTCGCGACGCTGCCGCTTCGCATCGTCTGGGTCGATCCGCGAGCCGAGCGATTCGGCACCGGACTGCCGGACAATCTCATTACCCTTGAATCCGACTCGCCAACGCATGACGTCGGTGCAATCGAGGCAGGCGCCGATGTGCTGGTGATGACCCACAGCCACGCGCTCGACTTCGACCTGTGTCTTGCGCTTCTCGAGCGCGATGACCTTGGCTCGGTCGGGCTGATCGGCTCGGCAACCAAGGCGGCGAGCTTTCGGGCAAGACTCAGGCGCCGCGGCCTGTCGCGTGCGCAACTCGCTCGACTGCGCTGCCCGCTGGGCGAGCCGCCACGCGGCAAAGCGGCACGCCATGCGCTCGACCGGCATCCCGGCGCAATTGCCACGTCGGTGGCCTTCGAGCTCTGGAGTCTGCGCCGCGCGCAGGTGGCGAGCGGCGCATCGGTCACCGAGGTCTTGCAATGACCGACCGACTCACACTGACCGGGATCGTGAAGCACTATCCGGGCGTGCTCGCCAATGACGGCGTTGCGCTGGAGGTCGCACCTGGCGAGATCCATGCGGTGCTTGGCGAGAACGGCGCAGGCAAGTCGACCCTGATGAAAATCGTCTACGGCTCTGTACGCCCTGACGCCGGAGAGATCAGGGTCGACGGCCAGTTGGTCTCGATCCGCAGTCCCCAGGAGGCGCGCCAGCTCGGCATCGCAATGGTGTTCCAGCACTTCAGCCTGTTCGAGACGGTGACCGTCGCCGAGAACGTCTGGCTAGGACTCGACCCAACGATGTCGCTCGCCGAGGTGTCGGCCCGGATCGTCGCCAAGGCCGGTGAGTACGGCCTTGACCTCGATCCTGCCCGCCCGGTTCACACGCTGTCGGTCGGCGAGCGACAGCGCGTCGAGATTGTTCGCGCGCTGTTGACCGAGCCAAAACTGCTGATCCTGGACGAGCCGACCTCGGTGCTCACGCCGCAGGCCATCGAGCGTCTGTTCGAATCGCTGCGCCGGCTTGCCTCGACCGGTTGCAGCATCCTCTACATCAGTCACAAGCTCGACGAGATCCGCACACTTTGCAGCCGATGCACCGTGTTGCGCGCAGGTCGCGTGACCGGCGTCGTCGATCCGCGCGACCAGACCAATGCCTCGCTGTCGCGGCTGATGATCGGCGCCGAACCCCCGCCGCTCGTGCACCGACCAGCCCGTACCGGCGAGATTGCGCTGGCGGTTCGCGGCCTGTCGCTGCCAAAGCGCTCGCCTTTCGGCGTGGACCTGATCGACATCGCGCTCGAGTTGCGCACAGGCGAAGTGCTCGGCGTCGCGGGTGTCTCCGGCAACGGTCAGCAGGAGCTTCTGGCCGCACTCTCGGGCGAGGACTCGCGCTCGGCGCCTGACGCAGTCGTGCTGCTTGGCAAAGCCGTCGGCAGCGCATCACCAGGACGCCGGCGCAACCTGGGCCTGCACTTCGTGCCGGAGGAACGGCTCGGCCGGGGCGCGGTGCCAGTGCTGTCGCTTGCGCAGAACCTGCTTCTGACGCGACGCGAAGCGGTGCGAGCAGGAGGCTGGATCGCCCGCGGCGCGCTCATGGCGCAGGCGAGCGCGATCATCGGGCGATTTGGCGTCAAGGCCGGCGGCCCGAACTCGGCGGCGCGCAGCCTGTCCGGCGGTAATTTGCAAAAGTTCATCATGGGTCGTGAGATCGATGCGCAACCGAAAGTCCTGATCGTCGCCCAGCCGACCTGGGGCGTCGACGTCGGCGCAGCAGCACAGATTCGCGCGGCACTGCTCGCGCTTCGCGATGCAGGCTGTGCGGTGCTGGTGGTTTCGGAGGAACTCGACGAGCTCTTTGAGCTGTCTGACCGTCTGGTCGTGATTGCCCGCGGCCGCCTGTCGCCGCCGATTGCACGCGCCAACGCGAGCGTCGAGCAGGTGGGGATATGGATGAGCGGGCTTTGGCCGGGTGGGCCGACCGAGCCAGTCCAGGACATCCGGGAGCTCGCCGCATGATTGCGCTTGAGGCCCGACCGGAGCCTTCACAGTTTTATGCCTGGCTGTCGCCGGTGATCGCGCTTGCGATCACTGTCGCGGTCGCAACCCTTCTTTTCATCGCGCTCGGACGCGACCCGGTCGCAGGTTTGAGAATCTTTCTGTGGGAGCCGCTTAACGGCACGCGTGCCATCAGCGAGGTGGCTCTGAAGTCGACGCCACTGGTGCTGTGTGCGCTCGGCCTTGCACTGTGCTTTCGCTCGAACGTCTGGAACATCGGCGCCGAGGGCCAGTTCGTGCTGGGTGCGATCACCGGCGGCGGCCTTGCACTGTGGTTTACCGCAAACCAGATACCGATCGGGCGCTGGGCCTTCTTCCCGCTCGTCATTGTTGCAGGCGCGCTCGGCGGCATGGTCTGGGCGGGCATCGTCGCGCTGCTGCGCGACCGGTTCAACGCGAGCGAAATCCTCGTCAGCCTGATGCTTGTCTATGTCGCGAACCTTTTTTTGTCGTGGCTGGTGTTCGGGGCGTGGAAAGATCCCAAGGGCTTCAATTTTCCGCAGACCATGAGCTTTGCCTCCGACACCAACCTGCCTCGGATCGTCACCGGCCTGCGAATGCACTGGGGACTGGCGGTTGCCCTTGTCATCGCGATCGCGATGTGGCTCTTCATGTTTCGCACCTTCGGCGGCTATCAGCAGCAGGTCGGCGGGCTGGCGCCGGCAGCCGCGCGTTACGCCGGCTTTTCGTCGCGACGCGCGCTCTGGACGGCCCTGCTCGTCTCGGGCGGGCTGGCCGGTATCGCAGGGGCATTCGAGGCTGTCGGACCCATGGGGCAGCTCACGCCTCATGTGTCGACCGGCTATGGCTTTACCGCGATCATCGTGGCCTTCGTCGGGCGCCTGCATCCGCTTGGCTGCGTGCTCGGCGCGATATTGCTCTCGATGTTCCTGATCGGAGGCGAGCTCGCGCAATCGCGACTCGGCCTGCCTTCGGCACTGACCGGCGTGTTCCAGGGCGTGCTTCTGTTCTCGCTGCTCACCTGCGACACGCTGATTGGCTACCGGTTGCGCTTCGGCAATCGTTCGCGCGCGGTGGCAGCGTCATGAACGAACTCGCCTTGCTTGTCGCCGCAACCTTGTCGGCCGGCACACCGCTGGCGATCGCGGGCCTGGGCCTGCTGATCAACGAGCGGGTTGGCGTGCTGAACCTTGGCGCTGAAGGCATCATGCTGATCGCCGCCGTGGCCGGTTTCGCGGTCGCCTTCCACAGCGGCAACGACTGGATCGCCTTTGCAGCCGGTGCCGCAGCCGGCGCGCTTGCGGCTGCCGTGTTTGGCGTGCTCGTGATCTGGCTGAACACCAACCAGTACGCAACCGGGCTCGCCTTGTCACTGTTCGGTGCAGGTTTTTCGGCATTCGTCGGCATCGGCTATGTCGGCAAGAAGCTGTCCGAGCGTCCCAACCACGCTATCGCGTTCCTGTCCGACCTGCCTGTCATTGGCACCGCGCTTTTCAGACAGCACCCGATGGTCTATCTCACCATCGCTGTCACCCTGTTCGTCGCATGGGTGCTGATGCGCACGCGCGCGGGTCTGGTGTTGCGTGCGATCGGCGAATCGCCTGAATCGGCACATGCGCTCGGCTATCCGGTGCGCAGCATCCGGCTGCTCGCGGTGATGACCGGAGGCGCGTTGTGCGGTATCTCCGGCGCCTATCTGTCGGTGGTCTACGCGCCGCTCTGGGTTGAAGGGCTTGTCGCCGGCCGCGGCTGGATCGCGCTGGCGCTGACCACTTTTGCCACCTGGCGGCCGATCCGGGTTCTCCTTGGTGCTTATCTGTTTGGCGGCGTCACGATGTTGCAGCTGCATCTGCAGGGGCAAGGCGTGCAGATCGCCAGCCAGATCATGTCGATGCTGCCCTATCTCGCCACGATCATCGTCCTGGTGCTGATCTCCCGTAACCCGCTGTGGATCAGGGTCAACATGCCTGCATCCCTCGGAAAACCGTTTCACCCCTGGCAGTAAGGCCTGATTCCTTTCACCCTCCACCTCGCAATCAATCCAGCAAGACCCTCAAGGAGCCATGATGAAGCACCCCGCAAGACGATCCCTGATCAAGCACACCGCGCTGGCTGCGCTGCTCGCCGCCGCCGCACTCGCCGGCTGCGGCAAGAAGGAAGAGGTAAAACCTGCTGCCTCGCCCGCACCGGCACCCGCCCCGGTTGCCGCGCCTGCGCCGCCGCCAGAGCCCCTGAAAGTCGGCTTCATTTACGTGGGACCGGTTGGCGACGCCGGCTGGAGCTACGCGCACGACCTCGGTCGCAAGTACATCGAAGGCAAGTTCGGCGACAAGATCAAGACCACCTTTGTCGAAAAGGTACCCGAGGGCGCCGATGCCGAACGCGTGATCCGCGACCTGGTCGCGCAAGGCAACAAGCTGATCTTCGCCACCAGCTTCGGCTACATGGACGCAATGGAGAAGGTCGCCAAGGACCATCCCGATGTGAAGTTTGAGCATGCAACCGGCTACAAGACCGCCGCAAATTTCCGCGTATACGAAGCGAGCTTCTATGAGGACGCCTACATTGCCGGGGTGGTTGCCGGCAAGACGACAAAGACGAACGTCATCGGCTTCGTCGGGTCGTTCCCCATCCCGGAAGTGCTGCGCAACATCAACGCCTTTACGCTTGGCGCGCAGTCGGTCAACCCGAAGGTCTCCACCAAGGTCGTCTGGGTCAATACCTGGTTCGATCCGCCGAAGGAGAGTGAAGCGGCGCAGTCGCTGATCAATTCGAAGGCCGACGTGCTGCTGCAGAACACCGACTCGACCGCGGTGCTGCAGACCGCCGAAAAGAACGGTAAATATGCCTTCGGCTGGGACAGCGACATGAGCGCGTTCGCGCCAAAAGCGCACCTTGGTTCGTGCGTTGTCAACTGGGGTCCTTACTATGAAAAGTCGGTCCGCGAGACGCTCGACAAGTCGTGGAAGACCGAGGTGACGAAGTGGGGTACGAAGGAGGGCATCAACGACTTCGTGAAGATTGCCGATTTCGTGTCGGATGACACCAAAGCAGCCGTGGACAAGGTCAAGGCCGGCCTCAAGGACGGCTCTTTTGCGGTCTTCAAGGGCCCGATCGTCGACAACACCGGCAAAGAGCAGCTTGCCAAGGATGTGGTCGCCGACGGAGCGTGGAAGGGCGGCATCAACTTCTACGTAAAGGGCGTCGAAGGCAAGGTTCCCACCGGAAACTGAGCCTTTCACCCATGATTGAAGCGACACACTGGCATCCGGTTGCGCGGATCGACGATCTGCGTGACCAACCGGTCGCGGTCACGCTGCTCGATCGCGCTCTGGTTCTGTGGCGCGATGCCATGGGCGGCGTTCATGCATGGGCAGACCAATGTCCGCATCGCGGCGCGAGTCTGTCTCGCGGCCGCGTGATGCTCATGCCGGGGACGCCGGGAGGCGCCCGGCTCGAGTGCCCCTATCACGGCTGGCGCTTCGGTGCCGATGGGCTTTGCACCGAGATTCCGGCGTTGCCCGGATTCGTGCCGCCCGAAGGGCACCGCGCCCGGACTCACGAGGCGATCGAGCGTTATGGACTGCTTTGGGTGCGTCTGGAGCTGGGTTCGATCGAGCCGCCAGATTTCGCCGCCGAGTCGGACTCACGTCTGCGAAAGGTGACCTGCGGGCCCTACGAGGTCGGCACCAGCGCGCCACGAGTGGTCGAGAACTTCCTCGACATGGCGCACTTCGGCTTCGTCCATGGCGGCAGCCTTGGTGACCGGAACCATCCCGAGATTCCCGACTACCGCGTCGACGACACCGCCACCGGCCTGCTCGCGACCGGCTGCCTGGCATGGCAGCCAGTCTCGAGCATCCATGCCACCGGCGGCGCGATGGTCGAATACACCTACGAGGTCAGCGGCCCTTACACCTGCGTGCTGACCAAGGCACCCGAAGCCTCCAAGGTCTCGATCGAAGGCTTTCGCGAATCGATCGCCCTGTTCGTTCTGCCATCGACCGACGAGACTTGCCGGGTCTGGATCAGGATGGCCATGACCGACTTCGAGTCGCCGGATGAAGCCATGCGCGCTTTCCAGGACGCGATCTTTTCCCAGGATCAGCCAATCCTCGAATCGCAACGCCCGAAGCGATTGCCGCTCGATACACGGGCGGAATTGCACTGCGCAGCTGATAAGGCGTCGGCTGCCTATCGGCGCTATCTCAGGCGGATCGGGGTAAGCCATGGCACCTGCTGAGGCCTGATGGCGCTGATCGCGATCCGCGCCGACTTCCTGCACTGCCTGAGCGATCCGGGAATCGACGGCTCGAACGCAGCAGCCATCGAGCATGTCCGTGACGGCATGCTGCTGATCCGCGATGGCCGCATCGAGCGGCTCGGCCCGGCCGTGACGCTCTTGCCTCTGCTCGGGCCGGATGTCGCGGTGCATGACCGTCGCGGCTCGCTGGTGGTACCCGGTTTCGTCGACACCCATGTCCACTTCCCTCAGGTCGATGTGATTGCGAGCCATGGCAGCCAGTTGCTCGACTGGCTTGAGCGCTTTACCTTTCCGGAGGAGCGCCGATTCGCCGAGACAAGCCACGCGCAGCAGACGGCCGAGTTTTTTCTCGACCGTCTGCTTGAGAACGGCACCACCACTGCCAGTGTGTTCTGCACCGTGCACCCAGGCTCGGTCGACGCCTTCTTTTGTGCAGCCGAAGCACGCGGACTGCTGATGGTCGCCGGCAAATGCCTGATGGACCGCCATGCGCCAGAGGGTCTGTGCGACACCGCCGATGGCGGCATCGCCGACAGCCGCACGCTGATCGAGCGCTGGCACGGCCGTGCCCGCAACCGCTATTCGATCACCGTGCGCTTCGCGGTCACCTCCACCCCCGAGCAGCTCGCGCTCGCGGGCCAGCTCGCCGCCGACTATCCGACGGTGCACCTGCAAAGCCATGTTGCCGAGAACCGCGACGAGGTCGCCTGGGTCGGCAGACTTTTTCCGCAGCGGCGAAGCTACCTCGATGTCTACGACCATTACGGCCTGCTGCGCGAGCGTGCGGTCTATGCGCACTGCATCTGGCTCGACGACGCCGACCGGGCGCGTCTGAGCGCGACCGGCACAGCTGTCTCGTTTTGTCCGACCTCCAACCTCTTTATCGGCAGCGGCCTGTACGACCTGCGTCAGGGACTCGCGGCTGGCAACCGTATCGGCGTGGGCACCGACGTTGGCGGCGGAACCGGCTATTCGATGCTGCGAACCCTGGGCGAGGCCTACAAGGTTCAGCAGCTCCTCGGGGGCAGCCTGCACCCGGCCTTTTCGCTCTACCTTGCAACGCTCGGCGGTGCCCGCTCGCTCTGCCTCGATGACCGCATCGGCAACTTCCTGCCAGGCCGGGACGCCGACTTCGCGGTGCTCGACCCGGGTGCGACGCCCCTGCTCGCGCGACGCACCGCTCTGCGCGACGATCCGCTCGACACCTTCTTTGCACTCACCACACTCGCCGACGACCGGGTTGTGAGAGAAACCTGGGCCCGCGGCGTGCCGGTACACCGGCGCCTGCAAACCTCCTGATCCGGCCGGCTTGCAAAGACGAAGGTTTCCGACGCCTTGTCATACAAACTCATGACAGGCAAGTGTCGGTTTTCTTTACAGTCAAGGTTGATCGGTGCGTGATTTATTTCCTTGCTTCAAGCCTGGAGCCGATCTGCGACCGGTGGCATGCATTTCGCTTTGAGATCCCTCCGGAGGGTGCGCTGGGTGCCTTCCTCACAATAATCGAGAACCTGGGAGGCAGTCCATGAAGCGGATAGCAGCGATGTTTGGTGTGGTGCTGGGACTAATTGCCGGCGCTGCGCAGGCCGTGCCAAGCAATATGTTCGTGTTCGGCGACAGCTTGATGGATACCGGCAATCTGTACATCGCCACGAGTAGCGGTGGTACACCAACACCGACCTCACCGCCCTATTTCAACGGACGTTTCTCGAACGGCCCGGTGTTTGCCGAACTCATTGCTGGTACCTATGGCATCACCCTGACCCCCAGCCTCCTGGGCGGAAACAACTTTTCATGGGCCGGCGCCCAAACCGGCCCTGGCGTGAGCAGCGGCTTCATTCCTAACGTGCAAACGCAGATCGGCAGCTTCATCAGCAGCCGACCAGGAGGCGCCGCTGACCCCAACGCGGTGTACTGGATCGAAGGCGGGGGCAACGATGTCCTGCCGGCATCGCAGTCCGCCAACCTTCCTGCGGCGATCGGAGGCATCGTCAGCAACATCGCCACCGAGATTGTTACCCTGGCCAACAGCGGGGCGAAAAACTTCGTGATCGTGAATGTGCCTGACGTCGGAGCGACGCCTCGTGTCCAGGCGATGGGACCCGCTGCAGCAGCAGGTGCGACCGGCATCACCATGGCAATCAATCAGGGCCTGCTGCAGGTGCTGGCAATGATCAGCGGCAGCGACCCATCGTTGAAGCTGCAACTGCTGGATCTCTACGGCATCGGCAGTATGGTCGCCGCCAATCCGCTCGCGTATGGCTTTACCAACACCAAAGATGCCTGTCTGACCGAAACCAGTCTCTGCAAAAACCCGGATCAATATCTCTACTGGGATTCATTCCATCCGACTGCCGCGGTGGGGCGACTGGTTGCTGCGGTCTATATTCCCGAACCGTCCACCTTGCTCCTGCTGCTGCTGCCGATTGCCGCCATTGGATATTCAACCCGCAGATCGAGCTGAGTCGCTGCTGTCGCATCGTCAGAAAGCCCCGGTCCTCCGGGGCTTTTTGTTTGACGACGCCTCGCCAGTCAGACGCGCGAGCGTTTGCTCAGCGCATCGGCGTCGACTTCACATAGTCAAGCAGCTGCTCCAGCACCCTGCCCCATCCTTGGCTAAATCCCATCTGCTCGTGTGACTGAGCGTCTTCCCGGGTGCTGTGAATGGCCCGGGCAGTGTAGGTGCAGCCGCTACTGCCGTGAGGCTCGAAACTCAGCACAGCGGTAAAGAACCATGGCGCCGAGCCCGGCGCGTGCGGCCGATAGCCAGGACCGAGCGCCGAGGTCCATACCAACCTGCGGTTCGGCTCGATCTCGAGATAGCAGCCTGGCTGCGTCGGCAGCTTGTTGCCGTCGGGGTCGACCATTTGAGCGAGAAACCTTCCTCCCGGCCTCAGATCGATCTCGCACTCGATGGTTCGATAGGGCTTCGGGCAGAACCATGGCATCAGATGCTCAGGCGTGGTCCATGCCTTGAAGAGCAGTTCGGGCGGCACGTCAACCACACGCTCCAGCACCAGGTCTCTTTCATCTTGCGTCGTCATCGTCGTACTCCTTTCAGACAGGTACAGATTGTGCCGACAAGTTGAGGCTGCAGCGCATTGCCCTTCAATGAGGAAACGGGAATGAACCATCAGGCCGGGACAGAGTCGCAATGAGCTCGAGATTCCGGCGTGAGGCGCCCTGTGCACGCGGCCGATGCGGCGCAGCACTGGTCGGGCTGCTGGCGATGGCAGTGACACTTGCTGGCTGTGGTGGCGACAGTGGTGACAGCAGCGGCAGCAGCGGTGGCGGATCCGCGTCGATCAGCGTGGCGCCGATGACGCTGCCAGGACCCTATCCAATTGCCTGCAGCAACGTCGCACAGGATTTCAGCGGCGCAGCGCAAAGCACAGAGCAGGCACAAGCCTACTGGGAAGGCAGGCCGGCCCCAGACGGGACCTCGCGCTACATGACCGATCTCCTGACCGACCCAGGCAATACCCTTTCGGTGACTGTCAATGCGCCGAATGACGCCGCACTTTTCGGCTCATTTGCCGGCAAACCAACCCAGTTTGTCGTGCTCGCCTGTTATCCCACCACGGCAGACAATTCGCGGCCGGATTTCGCCTTGCCCACCGGCAAGGTCGTGCCGCGCATGCAGACCGGTGCGCAACCGCCGCTGTTCGCAGACGCGTCAGCCCGCTACCCGGTGCTTGCCTTCTCGCACGGACTGGCCGGCAGTCCACTCTCGGGCGATCACTTCGTCATCTTGTCGTGGCTGGCAAGCTTCGGCTATGTTGTGGTCGCGCCCTTTCATGGCGACCCGCGATTTACCAAGCTGCAGATTGCCGACTTCGGCGATGCGCTCATCGTTCTCTCTCATCTGAGCGATGCGGTGGCGATGCAGGCACTGCGCCCGCTGTCGGTCTCGGCGTCACTGGACCTTGTGCTGGCGCACCCGCAATGGCGTGATCATCTCGATATCGCGCAGATCGGTGGCTTCGGTGCAAGCATCGGTGGCGAAACCATGATGCTGATGGGCGGCGCAGCGCTGACGACCACAACCGGTCTGGCCTCATCGACGGTCGGCGTCGATCCGCGCATCAAGGCCGCGGTGGGCTACATTCCCTACTTCGGGCAAGCGCTGCTGCCGGCCTTCGGTCGCGACCAGCACGGCCTCGACAGCGTGAAGCTGCCCTATCTGGCCATCAGCGGAACATCGGACAAGATTGCGCCAGTGCTCTTAACCCAGCAAGGCATGGCGCGGCTGCAGGGCACGCGGCAGCTGGTGACACTGGTCGGTGGCGAACATGAGCTCGGTGCATCCTCATCCAACGACGTCCTGACCTGGTCAGTCACATTCCTTGATGCCCTGGTTCGCGGCGCTCCGAGCGCGCGCGCGACATTGACCACGATGACGAATGTGACGGGAGGCGGCGATGACAGGCTGCTCATCCCGCTAAACGGACCGCTTGCGCCTTGAGATGGTGGTGGCGCCTGAGCCCTCAGACTCAGCGCCCAGGGACGGTCGCCGCACCACCGAAACCGTCAGCAGATCAGCGGGTAGTCAGAGCCGGTGCCCTTCGGTGCCGAGTCGCTGTCTCGTAGCTGTAGGCATAGGCCAGCAGATCGGCCTCGCTCCAGAGCTTGCCCACAAACAGCAGGCCGAACGGCGCACCTGAGGCGTAATAGCCAGCGGGCATCGCAACCGCAGGCATGCCGGCGATATTGATTTCGCTGACAGTGGTTTCCTTGATGGTGAGACCTGACCCGGCCGGGGGCAACTCCTCGCGCATCTGCGGAAACACCAGACCATCGAGCCTTTCACGCATAAAAACCTCATCGACAATCTCAAGGTAGCGTGCCTTGAGCGCGATGAATTCGGACAGGTCGGGCGGAACCGTGGGCGACTTCAGACAGGCCGCGAAATCGGGCAGCTTGTGCATGAAACTGAGCAGACCTTTGGGGCCGAAGGCCGACTCGCGGGCAGTGGCCCTGGCAAACGCGGCAAAGCTCTTCAATGCCGCGTTCGGGCCGAGGCGTTCGAGGTACTTCTGAAGATCGTAGGGCATCGACTCGAGGCCGCGTGCATCGAAATCAGCCGCGTGAACCGTCTGCTTTCTCAAGGCTGCGAAGCCCGACACTGCAAACGGATCGTCGACCAGGATCGCACCCTGCGCAGTCAACTCCTGCACGGCACGCTGGTAGAGCTGCTGCGTCTCGTGCGACAGGGCCTGGTCTCGCCAGCCCGGGCCATAGAGCCCCAGACGCACGCCCTTCAGTGCCTCGGCGTGAAGCTTTGAGGTGTAGCCAAGCGGTGGCTTCTTGCCGACCCCTGCCAGCGTCTTCGGATCTTCAGAGGTATAGCCGGCCAGCACGTCCAGGCAAAGCGCAGCATCGCGAACGCAGCGCGCGATCGGCCCCACCACATCGCGATTGCCGGACAAAGGCACCACACCGGCATTGGGCACCAGTCCGATGGTCGGCTTGATGCCAACCAGATCCTGAGCCGATGCCGGGTTCTGGATCGAGCCGCCGGTTTCTTCTGCCAGTCCGAGCACCGCCATACCGGCGGCGACGGCTGCCGCTGTCCCGGTGCTGCTGCCACCCGGCACGCGGGAGGGCATCGCGACATTCAGTGTCGGCCCGGCCCAGCTGTTATCGGCGTGGGTCCCCGAGCTGCTCAGCACCGGCACATTGGTCTTGCCCAGCAGGATCGCGCCTGCCGCGCGCATGCGTGCGACCACCGGCGCGTCGGACTCAGGCATGAGGTCGACGCCGCCAGCCTTGCTGCAGAGCAGCGACCAACCCGCCGTTGTCGGAAAGCCGACCATGTCCATCGGGTCCTTGATCACGACAGGAACACCGGCAAGCGGCCCGAGCGCCTCGCCGGACTGGCGACGCTGGTCGATCGCCCGCGCATCGGCCAGGGCCGCGTCGTTCAGAAAAATGAGTGCGTTGTAGTGGCGGTTGAAGGTGTCGATCTGGCGCAAGCACGCCAGGGTAAGGCTTTCTGAAGTGAAGGCACCTGAGCTGAAACCTTCCTGCACGCCCTCCACTGTCAATCTGCTCAGGTCGATGGCAGGCGCATCGGGCCAGGATTGCGTCCCGACGGTCGAATCAGTCTTGTTCATGAGGGGCTTTCAGGCGGGGGAACTGTGTTCTGGCCAGTGTATCTGCCAGCAGACCAGCAAGGAAACGCCCAAGGCGATAACCCGCCGTAGCGACACGGCTTACCGAACACTAGCCGAGCATCAAGGTGCTCGGAATACGTGCAACACAGGCAAGCCGGAAAGCCATCTCGACGTGTCGCACGACGCTGGAAAGCGAGTCGATGAGGTGATGAACCCGGCCCAGAGTGAATAACGACAGCGCGGGTCCGAATAACTGCAGCGCGAGTTGAGTCCTCGCCGACGCTGCGGGTCGGCGAGGACAGCAGGCTCTATTTCGCGGGCTGTACTTTTGTCCAGCTCGCATCCGGGTTGTAGGTCGTGACCTTGCGCGCGGCGGCGTCTGTGCCCGGCCCAAGGTTCTTCTGATAAACGATGCCGTCCCGATTGACGATGAAGCTCATCACTCCGGTGTCACCATAGCGCTCGGGCCAGGCGATCAGTGCATAACCATCAGTCTTCAGCCCATTGCGCACATAGCTCTTTGCGCCGCCTGGCGCATCCTTACCCTGTGCGGTGAGCAGGCGATAGAGATAACCGTGATAGGCCATCCCCGGCCTGGCATCGGCGAAATCCGGGCCAAGCGGGCTCTGGGCTTCGCCAGGCAATGACGCCCAGTACAAGCCATCGCGTTTGCCGGGCGAGGACAGTACACGCAAGGCAAAATGTTTGGTCGCCTTGCCATCGGGGTCCTTCGCGAAGTACTCCTCCTGCGCATCGGTGTAGGCCAGCGCGACCTGGATGGCGGCGAGCTCGTTGCGACCGACGCGTCGAGTTCGCATCTCGGCAGGCGCGGCACGCGTGTTGAATCGCCAGCCTGACGCGGACTGCACCAGAGGAATCGGCAGCGTCCATCCGTTGGTGCCAATCTCGAGCATGGCTTTGCCGTTGCCGGTATCGATGATCTTGTGCCCACGCGACCAGGCCTCGAGGAACGACAATTGGTCGGCATACGCGCTTGCGCTGTCCGGGATGTAGCGCTTGTAATCGGCGCCGAGGACTGTTTTCACCTTTGCTTCGTCGCTTCGTGCAATGCCGTCGACCAGCGCATCCGTGGCGGCAGCCGGGGTTGCGAAGACCGCTTGCGAGTAAGCCGCGGGCGCAAACGCGAGGAAGCCTGCCGTCAGCGCAATCCCGAAAGCCATGCGCGGAAGGCGCTGGGCAGATGACTTTGTTTTCATGTCGGTTTCCCTGTTAACGACCGTGACCGTGACCGCGACCGCCGCCACCGCCACCACCACCGCCAGCAGCCCGTCCTGCACCACCGCCCGCCCTGGCAGCACCGGCATTGGCGGCAGCCGGCCTCGCGGCGGCGGGTCTTGCCTCTGCGGACCTCGCCGCGCCGGCTGAAGCCATCCCACCACCACCGCCAGCCTGACCTCTCGCAGGCATCGACTGCGCTCGCTGCGCGGCCGCCTGGCTCGCCGCGCCGCGATCGACCTGCTGGCGCGACTGACGATCGCCGGCACCCCTCAACGCGTTATCACGCGACGACTGCTGCGCGCGCTGACGGGCGGCATCGCGGTCAACCTGCTGCGCACGCTGGCGTGCGGCATCGCGATCAGCATCCTGTGCCCGCTGGCGAGCAGCGTCGCGGTCAGGCCCCTGTCCATTTCCGATCGTGCCAGCTGCCGGCCTGGCTGCTGCCCGATCCTGACCGGCACTTCGATCCTGCAGACCGCTTCGATCCTGGAGGCCACTTCGATCCTGGAGGCCACCTCGATCCTGCATGGTTTGCGCAGCGCGCTCCCGACTTGCATCGCGGCTTGCATCACGATTCAGATCACGATTCGCCTCGCGGCTTCCGGCGCTGGATGCCTCTCTGCCGCGGAACTGTTCGCGATTGGCCACATCGCGCTGCTTGTCCAGCTTCTGGCGCGTGCTGTCACCACCTTTGTAGGGGGTATTGCCGCGATGAATGGAGTCGTGATTCCAGCTTGTGTTGCCGGAATTGACATTCAGGCGATTGTTGACGTTGATGTTGTTGAAGTTATTGACATTGATATTGACGCTGCCACGGCCCCAGTTGAACCCGCCCCAGAGCGCGTTGGTCACACCGATGCCCACACCCCATGCAATGCCGGTCGCAATCGTGCGCGACCACCAGTAGCCGGGAGGAGGCGGATAGTAATAGGGCGGATAGGATGGATACATCCATGGCCCATAGACCACAGCGGGGTTGTAGGCAGGCACGTAAATCACCGAGGGCTGCGCCGGCTGGATCACAATGACCTGCGGCGGGGGCGCTGCCGATGTGACAACGACGCTGGACGATGTCTGCGCAGGGGCCGGCGCCGCCTGCACAGAGACATTCACCTGTTCGTTGGACTGCAGGTTGCCTGCCTTTTGTGCGCTTCGTCGCAAGCGCTGCACCGAGTCCATCACATCCTGAGGCTGCGCAAGAAAAGCATCGCCAAGATTGCGCACATAGTCGGGTCTGTCACCCAGCGTAATCAGGGCGTCGGGAAAGGCCACCAGCGAAGCGACCGACGGATCCCAGGGCTGGTTTTCGACCATCTTCACGGCCGCGTCACCCTTGGCGTCGGGATGAGCCTTGGCCCAGGCCACTGCTTGCGCAAACTCGTCGGGATAGGTCGCCGCCATCAGTACCTGGGACAAGAGCGGATCGGGATATAAGGCGATCTGCGCCATCATCTGGTCGAGTTGCTCGACGGTGAAGGGCTTGTCGGCGGTTTGGGCCGCCACAGTGAGTGGCAGCAGCAACAGCGCACAAAGCAGATGCCTGAGCCGCGAGCGAATTTCTTTGATCACGTGATCCTCCTGAGAATCAGCCGCTCGGCTGCTGCAATGAGCGAGATGAAAAAAAGATTTTACCCTATGTCGAATCCTCGACGGACGCGCGGGCTGCTGAGGAACAGCAGCAGGTCGTACCAAGAATCAAGCTTTCGACTCCGCGAGCGATCTCGGATCAGTTGTCATGAACGCCAAGCTCCTGCCAACGCCCCTTCGCGAGTGCCCACCGGCTAGCTCGACTGCCTGACCAACCCGTCGCAGCGATGCGCATCGATTGGGTGTCCCGCCTCGCGAAAACGCGCCGCTGCAGCGGCAAATTGCGCCAGCGCTTCATCGGCCGCGCCGCGGGTTGCCGCAATATGCCCACGCACTTCATGGTGCGAGGCATACCAGGCCGGCAAGCGCATCACGACGTTAGCAAGGTAAGCACACTGCTCCTCGTGCTTTTCGGCCAGCGCAAGTTCGCCGGCCCGCGCGGCGGCGATCGCCGCGGGTACCGCGAACGTGATCCGGCATCCCGGGCAGGTTTCCAGCGGCCCGCGCACCGAGGCACTCGCGTCTTCCATCACATGCAGCGCAGCAGCCGGGTCATCGGCATGCAAGGTGATACGCGTGCCATAGATGCGGTCGAGCAGGTGAAAACCGATGTCGGTCTGGCGCGCGACGTCCAGCGCTTCGTCAATCAGGGCGCGCGCCTCATCCCGCCGACCTTCATGCAGCGCGACTTCGGCCAGGCGCTGAAGCGATAAGGCCTCGCCCACTGGCCCGCCGATGGCCCGGTGCAGTCGAGCGCCTTCGCGCAAATGCTCGCGTGCTTCGGGCAGGGTGCCGGCGAGCCACTCTGCCTCGCCTCGCAGCGTCACGCCGAACGCATGGCCGCGCAAGGCGCCCAGCCGCTGCGCCTCGGTTGAAAGGGACTGGGCGAAATGGATGACGTCCGCGTAGGGCCGCGCGCCATAGAGGAAGCGCTGAGTGATGCAAAGGTGGCCATCGAAGACGCGCAGCGCCAGATGCGGCACCTGACTGGTCTCGTGCAGATCGGCCCAGACGCTTCGGTGCAGCTCGCCGCGCGCATGTGCCGCAGCAGCCTGAGCCCAGGAAGCGATGACCAAGGAGGTGGTGTCGCCCGACTGAAGTGCCAGCTGCCGCGCAACGGCAGCCTTGGCGGTACCGACTGCCGGATCGCCCGCGCCAAGCGCAGCCGCGCCACTGTAGGCCAGCGCTTCGCACAACCGACCCTCGACGCTTGTTGGCATCAGCCCGTCGAGCACCAACAGTGCGCCCTTGGGGTCACCGAGTTTCACCTGGGCCAGCGCGGCTTTGGCGCGCAGATTGTGGCTCTCGGGTTCACCCGCAGCATCCGCGGCGGCATGGTAGGCGGCCAGCGCGGCCGGTTCACCCATGGCGTCCATCGATTCGGCGCGCAGCCTCAAGCCCTCGGCATGGTCGGCTTGATAGGCAAGCAATGGCTCGAGGTGGCGCAGCGCGTCGCTGAAAGCGGCCAGACGCAAGGCCTCGCGCGCAGCGACCAACAGACAGGGCATCGCATCGCGCGGGAGCCCAGCCTCCAGCCAGTGGCGGGCGATGCCGGCAGGCGGACTGTCGAGCTCAGCCAGGCGGGTGGCGATTTGGCGGTGCATCTTCTGCCGACGGTGGGGCGGCACCTGTTCGACCAGTGCCTGCTGCACCAGGTGATGACGGAAACGGTAACGGCTGGCCAACGGCAGCAACACACCGGCGGCCAAGGCCGCGTCCAGTGACGCCAGGCTGGGCACCTGCGCCTCGGCCGCCAGCGCCTCGACGGTGGCGACATCAAACTCGTCACTGCTCAGGGCCAACCACTTGAGCAGGCTCAACGCGCTGTCCGGAACGTCGCACAGCCGCTCTTGATCGCTTCGGCCACGCCTCCGGGCAAACGCGCATCGGCATCGGCCCCGGCACAGCGCGCCAACTCGATGGCAGCGAAAGGGTTGCCATCGGCAGCGTCCACAATGTGCGCCAGCACAGTGGCTGACAGACCGACTGTCGCAACACGCGCGACCAATCTGCGGCATTCATCGTCAGGCAGCGGATCAACATCCAGCACTTGCAGCCGGGCGGAGCGTTGCAGCCTGCTCAGGGCGCGCGCAAGCGCTGTACCGGCTGCCGGCGGACGTATCGCAAGGAGCACGCACAAGCCCGCGCCAGAGGCAGCCAGCTGCGTCATCACATCGACATCGGCATCGTCGGCAAGGTGCGCGTCATCGACCTGCAGCAAAACGTCCTTGCCCTGACCGGCGGCGCGCAGCAATCGGTGGATGGCGCCCACCACCTGATGCCTGCCCAGCGGACCGGGCAGCTTGTCAGCCGGGCCGGCCTGCGGACTGAGCAGCGCCAGCACCGAGCGCGCCTGGGCGCCGATGCGATCGAGCACGCCGCGGTCGTCGAGAATCAGCCGCTCGGTGATCGCGCACATCACCGCATAGGTTCGGCCAATCTGTGAGGCATCGACGCGACATACCGCCCAGCCATTGTGCTGAGCCTGCATCGCGATCTCGCGGCTGAGTGCACTCTTGCCAATGCCTGCAGGCCCTCGCAACACAATGCCACCCGGCCGCTCGGTCGCGTCCATGTCCAGCCATGCGGCGGCCTGGGCGCAGATCTCGGCGCGACCAACGAAGGCAGGCCCGGCCGACTGGAGGCCGGCAATGCAGCGTTCGTAAAGCGCCTGAGTCTGTGCGTCGGGCGACACGCCAAGGCCTTCCTGCAACGCCTCACGCAGATGGGCATACCAGCGCAGCGCTGAGGCACGATTGCCGGCAGCCAGTTCACGCTGCATCAACGCCCGGTGCGCCGGTTCATCTTCCGGGTCAATCTGTGCCAGCCTCTCCCACTGCCCGCTGGCGCGCAGCAGTTGCAACTGACGCTGGCGAAGTCGCTCGCGCGTGGCCTCGACCCATGGTTCGAAACGGGCACCGGGCAGCAGGTCGCCCGGATAGCTGGCGGCAACATCCGCACACGCGGCTGGGTCGCGCTGCGCCAGAGCGGCATCCGCGCGCTGCTCGAAACGCAGCGCATCCACCACCACAGGACGATCGGGCCACAGCAGCACCTCGCCTGCCTGCAGCACGATGCCGTCGTGGCGCCCCAGCGCCTGCCGTGCATGGTGGGCCGCCTTGCGCAGATTGGCGGCACCGGCCTCGGGTTCGAGCTGTGGCCAAAGCGCGTCGATCACTTCGTCTCTGGTCAAACGCTGGCGTGGCTGCAAGCACAGCAGTTGCACGAGCTGAGTGGCACGCAGGCTGGGCCAGCGCTCGGCCGTCAATTCGACACCATCGATGGCGACCGAAAATCGACCGAGCAGGAAGGCATCAAGGCTTGAGGGCGCCGGGAGGTTCAGTTTGAGCAGGTTGGTATCCATACCGCGAAGTGTCCGGCAGAGCGGTGCCCCCCACAACCCCCTCCAGACCCAGGAACGATTCAGGAACACACGATGGGGCAATCTGGATCAAGCCGAGTGGATGTCCCCGGCCTGGACCAACAAAGGAGCTCCCATGACCTGTCTGCTACTCACCCTTCCACCAATCAGCGGCCTGCCGACCGTGCTGACCTTGCCGCAACCACTGACGCCGCAAGGCTTGCTCGAGATCGAGCAAACCGTCGCCGGCACGCTGGGCATCTTGAGGCGTGACCTGCTCGGCGCTGGCGTTGCGTCGACCCCGGCCCACGCCCTGCCCCAAATCGACGCGGCCGATATCGAGTACGCGTCCTGGATGCCCGATCGCGGCACGATCGAATTTGACTCCTGGGCAGTTCATCTGCACGCCAGTCTGCTGTGAACGACAGTCTGAATCACCCGGCTCAGTCAGGAACGATTCAAGAACGTGCCGCAAATAGGCTTTCAACCAGCAGGTCCAATCCTGGACCCGCGACAACCTGAGAGAGACTCAAGATGAACCAGACAAGCACCAGCACCCTCTACGAGCGCCTCGGCCGTCGAGATGGCATTGCCCGCATCACTGCCGACCTGATGAAAAACCACCTCGCCAATCCGCTGGTTAACACTCGGTATATGAACAGCGAAAACCTCGAGCGCATCGAACGCCGCGTGGTTGAGTTTTTCTGCGCTGGCACGGGCGGACCAGAGTCCTACAGCGGCAAGGACATGCTGGCGACACACAAGGGCATGAACATCAACGAGCAGGAGTTCATGACCGTCATCGACGACGCAATGGATGCGTTGAAGAAAAACAATATCGACGAAGCCACTTGCAATGAGGTGCTGGCCGTGCTGTGGTCGATGCGGCGCGAGGTCCTGCGGGTGTGACGACCGTGAACTCGATTGAAGATCTGAACGCGCAGCTTGCGCAACTCTTGGCGCAAGCCCGGTTGCGGGGGACAGAGTTTGAATCGGCACGCCGGATCGCCGCCGACTTTGCCGACACGCTCAAGCATGCGGGCCTGGCCCGCATGCTGGTGCCACCGTCCCACGGCGGGCTCGGCTGCTCGCTGCCCGATTGGCTGGAAGTGATGATGCAACTGGCCGAAGCCGACGCCTCGACGGCCTGGGTCAGCGCCCACGCAGGTGTCTGCTCCGGATTGATTGCGGCATCCGCCGACTTGCGTTTTCGCGACGAGTTCTTTGCCGATCCGCTGGCCTGCGCCTCCTGGAGCAATCTGCCGCGAGTCACGGTGCAGGAGCTCGAGGGCGGCTTGCGGATCAGCGGCAACTGGGCCTTCGTGTCAGGCTGCACGATGGCAAGCCACACAGGAGGCATGGTGATACTGCCACCGCTTCAGGAGGGAGAGCTGCCGCGCCCGATCGTCGCACTGGTACCGGTAGCCCAGGCTAGGGTCGTGGAAACCTGGGATCCCATCGGACTCGGTGGCACCGGCAGCCACGACGTCCATTTCGATGACGTGTTCGTGCCGCGCTACCGCACATTCGCCTGGCCGGCCGCCGCTGCGGTACCCGACGCTGACTACCCGGCCAAGGTCTTCGTCCCCGGTACCTGGTTCATCTCGAATTGCGCGGCCGCCACCCACCTCGGGCTGGCACGACGCGCATTGGACGAAGCACGCAATGAGATGCGGGGTAAGGTCGAGCGCTTCAGCGGGCGCCCTGTGCTGGAGCACCCCGCTACACAGCGCAGCCTCGAAGCGGGCGAGGGCTTATGGTTTGCCTGCCGCGCCGGCCTGCGTGAGGCGCTGCGTTCGATTTGGGAAAGCGCAACGCGGGGCGAACCCTTGTCGCAGGAGCAACGGCTGAACGCCCGTGTGGCCGCCGTGACCGCTGTGCATCGATCGACTGAGGTGGTACGCATGGCCTACGACGCCGCAGGCGCCGGCGCAATCCGGCGCAGCGCTGTGCTTGAGCGGCTGCTTCGCGAGGCGAGTTGTCTCACGCACCATGTTTCGGCGAACCTGACCTCCTACGAACTGACCGGGCGCGTGCGATCAGGTGTGGAGGCACCGAGCCTGCGGGTTTAACTTGCGCTGGAATTTCTTCCGCCAGTTGGTTAGGATCGGAGCGGGTGCCAGACCGATTCCCGGAATGGTAGGTTTTTTGCGCTGGTCGGGCCGCCACGCGGAGCCTTTTCGCCCATGCACCCGACACCTGATTCGACCCTTCAGTACATCGCCCTTGGCATCTTTGTGCTGGCGGTGGGGCACACCTTCGCAGCCAAGCAGTTCGACCGACTCTCGCACCGATTTCCCAATCACTCCGGGCTGTTTCACCTTCTGGGTGAAGTCGAAGTCGTCTTCGGTTTCTGGGCCATCATCCTCATTCTTGTCATGGCGCTGATGCTGGGCGGCGACAAAGCCCTAGCCTACGCGGAGTCCCGAAACTACACCGAGCCTCTGTTTGTTTTCGTCGTGATGGTCATTTCGGCGTCGCGGCCGGTACTCAGCACAGCGATCCGGACGGTTGACAACATCGCTCGACTGGTGCCCGTGCCGACGCCGTTAGCCAGTGCATGGCTAGGTCTGGCAGCAGCGCCGTTGCTCGGGTCGTTGATCACCGAGCCGGCAGCGATGACGATTGCGGCGCTGATGCTGGCTCCGGGAATCTTTCAAAAACAGGTGCCTGAGCGACTGAAGTATCTCGCACTTGGCGTTCTGTTCGTCAACGTCTCCATCGGAGGAACGCTCACCAATTTTGCGGCGCCGCCAGTGCTGATGGTGGCGGCAACGTGGAAATGGGACAGCGCCTTCATGTTCGCCACCTTCGGATGGAAGGCTGCGGCCGCCGTGATGTTCAACGCCACCGTCGCGACTTTCTTTCTTCGCAAGCATCTGCGCGACCCGGCGCCGGAGATAACAGGGCTGAAAATGCAGGTTCCGCTGCCTGTGGTGATGGTGCATCTCGTTCTGCTTGCCGGTGTGGTGCTGTTCGCCCATCATCCGGTGGCATTCCTTGGACTGTTCCTGATGTTTCTGGGCTTTACGCAAGCCTACGAAAAACATCAGAGCCCCCTCATCCTCAAGGAAGCCCTGCTCGTCGCTTTCTTTCTGGCAGGTCTTGTGGTGCTCGGAGGGCTGCAGGCCTGGTGGCTGCAGCCCATCGTGTCGAGCCTGGAGCCGCTGGCCTTGTTCTTCGGTGGGGTTGCGCTGACGGCGGTCACAGACAATGCCGCGCTGACCTATCTCGGATCCCTCATCACCGGCATTTCAGCCGAGTCCAAGTACATGCTGGTTGCCGGTGCGGTTACCGGGGGAGGCCTGACTGTCATTGCCAATGCGCCGAATCCCGCTGGCGCTGCCTTGCTCAAGCGTGGATTCGAGGACGAGTCGATCGGGGCTGGAGGCTTGTTCCTGGGTGCGCTTGGCCCGACGGCGGTCGCCGCGGCAGCCTTCCTGCTGCTCTGAGCGCGACTCGGCGAATTCGCATCCTCCCGAAATTACTGGCCGCTCAGGCGGTTGGAAGCGGCCAACGCTCGAGGTAGCGCTGATACTCGGGCTCGATGTCAATTTCCAGGCTTGCCAGAACCCGCACTACCGCGTTGTAAAAAGCAATGCTCACGATCAGATCGACCAGTTGCTCGTTGGGCATGTGCGTCTGAAGCGCAGCGAATGTATCCGCGGCCATCTTGCCTGCACTGGTCACTTCACGCGCACCCTTGAGCACCAGCCGAGTCAGCGCATCAAGCGTGGCCGGGCGCCCCTCAGTCTCGTTGATCAAGGCCGCGATATCGGCATCACTCACACCAAAATCATGAGCGATCTTGATGTGGTGTGACCACTCGTAGGCCGAGCGCGCCAGATACCCCACCTGAAGAATCGCCAGTTCGCGCAGCCGGCCATCGAGTGGACTGCCGAACCGGATGTATGAGCCCAGTCCCTGAAACGCCCGCAATGCGCCGGGGCTGTGTACCAATTGCTTGTAGAGCGCGATCTCGCGCTTCATCAGGTCCTGATGCTCCGCAGGGAGCTGGGATTTTTCGAGATAAGGCAGGCGCGCCATGGCAGCAGTCCTTTGCATGTCGGATGGGGCTTCAGTTTGCAGCACAGCGCGGCAAAGCGCTGCCTTACTCCAGCAGGGCAACCGACTTGACCTGCAGCCACGCAGACTTGCCCGGCTGCAGACCGAGGGCGTCGAACGACCTGCCGGTGATGCGTGCCACCAGCGTCGATGCACCCACCCTGACCCGCACCAGGACTTGCGACGGATGCACATCAGGGGCCGACGACTCGATGGTGCATGGCAGGTGGTTCTGGATACTGGTGCCACGCGGCTCTTCGACCGCCATGCTGACGTCACGGGCCAGCACCCGCAGGCGTACAAGGTGGCCTAGCGGCAAGCCGCTGTCGCGCAACCAGAGGCTGCCGCCGTCGAAAGCCACGCGACTCAGATGCCATTGGGCGTCGCGCTCAACCACCCTGCCCGCCAACAAGGCGCCGATCTCGTCTCCCGCCAGGACCGGGCTGGAGATGGCTGCCAGCACACTCGCCGCCGGGCCTTCCGCCGTCACCCTGCCCTGATCGAGCACCACCAGGTGGTCGGCCAGCCGCGCAAGTTCGTCGGCCGAATGGGTGACATACAGCATCGGCGTGCTCAACTCATCGCGAAGTCGCTCCAGCCAAGGCAGAATCTCCTGCTTTCGCGCGTGATCAAGCGCCGCCAGCGGCTCGTCAAGCAACAACAGGCGAGGCTGCGTGGCGAGTGCTCTGGCAATGGCCACACGCTGACGCTCACCACCCGAAAGCCCAGCAGGCAGACGGTCGAGCAGCTTGTCGATGCCCAGCAGGCGTATGGCGGCATCGAGCACCTGCCCGTCATCGCGCGAACCTGTGCGCTTGAGCCCAAAGTGCAGATTGCCTTTCACCGTGAGGTGCTCGAAAAGCGATGCTTCCTGAAAGACATAGCCCAGTGGTCGCCGCCAGGTGGGCAGGAAGATGCGCGCTTCGTCGTCCTGCCAGACCTGCGAGCCGATGCGCACAAGCCCCTGAGGCGCGCGCTCAAGACCGGCCACGCAGCGCAGGAGGGTCGTCTTGCCTGAGCCAGACGCGCCGAACAGCACGGTGATGCCTGTCGCCGG
Organism: Burkholderiales bacterium; assembly: GCA_026399875.1. Classification (GTDB taxonomy): domain Bacteria; phylum Pseudomonadota; class Gammaproteobacteria; order Burkholderiales; family Burkholderiaceae_E; genus UBA4615. The sequence goes on from JAPLQF010000042.1 coordinate 241,015, forward strand.
TAACGCCAGATCGACCGCCAGCCTGAACCCTTCGCGCACCACCTGGAGCCGAATCCTGCTGCTCGCTGCGGACGTCACGGCAGCACCCGCCCCAGCCGGCGCTTCATCAGTGACAGCGCCAGCAGCACCGCGAACGACAGCAGCACCATGCCGCCGGCCAGCCAGTGGGCCTGCGCGTACTCCATCGCCTCGACATGGCCGTAGATCTGGGTTGAGACGACGCGGGTCTTGCCGGGGATGTTGCCGCCGATCATCAGGACAACGCCGAATTCGCCGACGGTGTGCGCGAAGCTCAAAATCGCGGCGGTGACCAGGCCTGGCCGGGCCAGCGGCAGCGCCACGCTGAAAAAAGCATCAAGAGGTTGTGCACGCAAGGTGGCAGCCACCTCCATCGGGCGCGGCCCAATCGCCTCGAAGGCGTGCTGTATCGGCTGTACGGCAAAAGGCAGCGAGAAGATGATGGAACCGATGAGAAGTCCGGTGAAAGTGAACGACAGTGTTCCCCAGCCGAGCGCCAGGGTGAGCCGACCCAGAGGGCCGTCTGGCCCCATCGCCACCAGCAGGTAAAAACCCAGCACGGAGGGCGGCAGTACCAGCGGCAAGGTGACCAGTGCACTGATGGGCGCGCGCCAGCGGGAGGCCGTGACAGACAGCCACCACGCGATGGGCGTGGCGATCAGGAGCAGCACCAGGGTCGTCAGCGTGGCGAGCTTGACGGTCAGAAGAATGGCCTCGATGGCCTCGTTACCTGGCAGCACAGCAGTCAGAGGTCGTAGCCGAACGATCGGATGATCGTGCGCGCCTTGTCGTTGCGCAGGTAGGCCATCAGCGCCGAGGCTGCGGCCTTGTCTTTGCCCGCACTCAGCACGATTGCGTCCTGTCGGATCGGGGTGTGCAGGCTCGCAGGCACTGCCCAGGCTGACCCTTTCGTGAGCTTGCCGTCAGCAAAGACCTGGGACAAGGCAACGAAGCCGAGTTCGGCGTTTCCGGTGGCCACAAACTGGTAGACCTGGGCGATGTTCTCGCCCTGCACGAGCTTGGACGCCAACGCGGACATCAGACCGAGCCCTCTCAGCACTTCGACTGCGGCTGCGCCATACGGTGCGAGCTTGGGGTCGGCCAACGCGATGCGCTCGAACCTGCCGCTGCTCAGCACCTCGCCCTTGTCGTCGATCGCCCCTGGCTGCCGGCTCCAGAGAACCAGTCTGCCGATGGCATAGGTGAAGCGGGTGCCCGAGACGCCAAAGCCTTCGCGTTCGAGACGCGCCGGCGTCTCGTCGTCGGCCGACAGCATGATCTGGAAAGGAGCGCCGTTTCGGATCTGGGCGTAAAACTTGCCGGTCGAACCGAAAGCGAGCACTGCCTTGTAACCGGTGTCCTGCTCGAAGGCCGCAGCGATCTTTTGCATCGGCGCTGTGAAATTTGATGCCACAGCCACACTGACCTCGGCCGCCCGTGCCGATGCTGTCAGGGACCCCGCGATCAATACTCCGAGCATCCAGGCTCTCATGGCGTGCCGCGCTATTCACAATTTGAATAGCGCAAGTGTAGTCGAAACGCACGGGACCCGCTTACTATCGAAGCATGAAGCCCAAGAGCCCCGATCTGGCAGAAGTGCTCGGTCACGCGTCCACCGACAAGCGTATCGACATCCTGCGCCGCATCGGCGACGGCGGCTCGATCTCGGAGGCTGCGCGTCGTGCAGGGGTCAGCTACAAGGCGGCATGGCAGGCGATCGAGACCCTGAGCAATCTCGCCGGCACGCCAATGGTCGAGAAGGCCGTGGGCGGCAGCGGCGGTGGCGGTGCGGTCATCACGCCTGCAGGACGGCGGGTCCTGGACGCCGCAGCGTTGCTCGACAAGGCACGTGCCGACGTCCTGGCACTGCTGGAGCAAGGCGCGCGAGGCGAGCACGCAGGTCCGGGACTTGCGGCCATGGCCTTGCGCACCAGCATGCGTAATCAGTTTCCGTGCACCGTGAAGAGCCTGAGTTCAACCGCGGGCCTCGTGCGTGTCGGCCTTGAGCTACCCAGCGCAGGCCTGCTTTATTCCCGCATCACGCGTGAGAGCGCGCAGCTGCTGCAGTTGCAGCGGGGCCTGCGCGTGCTTGCGCTGTGCAAAGCGACCGCAGTGCGTGTCGCGCTTCGGATCGGGCAAGCCGAGTCGCGCAATGTGGTGGCCGGTATTGTGAGCCGGGCGTCGCGCTCCGCTCTGGGAGCCGAGGTGGCACTCCAACTCGAGGGCGGCGTCAGCCTGGTAGGGTTCTGCGATCCGGGCCAGAGGCTGAAGGCTGGTCAACAGGCGATGGCCAGTATCGAGGAGTCGGGTGTCGTGGTGGCGGTCTCTGGTTGAGGGACAAACTCAATAGGCGCTCTGCCAGTCTGTAAGGCTTACCACGAGCAGATTGCCGCCTGGTCTGGCCTAAGACCTAGCCAAGAGACCATACGAACAGTCTGGGCGCATTGACTTCGTCACCGTATTCTCAGATAAGCGAACCGTCAGGCGTCTTGCTGCAACTCACTTCAAAGGCAGTCATGCAATCCATCGGTTCTCCCTTCATGTGGGCCTTGTTTGCCGGCTTCACACTGGTTGCGCTGCTGATCGACTTCTTTGCGATGAGCAAGCAGGGCGCGCATCGAGTCAGCACACGCGAATCTGCTATCTGGTCGCTCGTCTGGGTCGGTGTGTCTCTCGCCTTTATGGGCTGGCTGTGGTGGCACCTCGGCGGTGCCGGCACAGACGAGGCCGCACGCTCGCTGGCCAATGCCAAATCGCTGGAATTCCTGACCGGCTACCTGATCGAGAAGGCGCTTGCGGTCGACAACATCTTCGTGTTCCTGATGTTGTTCACCTACTTCGCGGTGCCGGCCGAGTACCAGAAGCGTGTGCTGATGATCGGCATTCTGCTCGCGCTCGTGATGCGTGCTGTGATGATTCTGGTGGGAGCATGGCTGATCACGCAGTTCCACTGGGTTCTGTACCTGTTCGGCGCCTTTTTGCTGTTCACTGGCATCAAGATGTGGTGGGCTGCCGGCCAGGAGCCCGATCTGGACAACAACCCTGCCCTCAAGTGGATCCGCAGCCGGTTCAAGATCGCGCCAGACTACGACGGCGAGAAGTTCTTCACCGTGGTGGGCGGCGTCAAGATGGCTACACCGCTGCTGGTGGTGATCGTGCTCATCGGCATCGTCGATCTCGTGTTCGCAGTCGACTCGATCCCGGCCATCTTCGCAATCACGACAGACCCTTTCATCGTGCTCACCTCCAACGTGTTCGCGATCCTCGGCCTGCGTGCGATGTACTTCCTGCTGGCCAATATGCATGAGCGCTTCCACCTGCTCAGCTACGGTCTGGCGATCATCCTGGTATTCATCGGCCTAAAGATGTTGCTGATCGATGTTTACAAGATTCCTGTGGTGTATTCGCTCGGCTTCACCGCGGTGACGCTGGCGGTGACGATGATTCTTTCTCTCAAGATCCCGCCCAAGGGCACGCCTGGCGGAGCCTATCCGTTTGGCTCGAAGAAACACGACGAGCGAACATAGAAGGGTTTGCGAAACAGGAGTCGGTGTGCGTACCGATAACAACCATGTCACCGTCTCGCTCAACGACCTTATGGAAGCCGACCGACACGCCAGATTCTTGCGGCGTCTGTCTGAACGATGAATGTTTAACAACCACGCCGAGGAGTCACTTTGCGCATCTTGATGCCCGTCGATGGAAGCGACTACAGCAAAGCCGCCGTCGCCTTCGTCGCGTCGCGCGCCACCCTGCTCAAGCAGCCGACCGACGTCGAACTCATCAACGTCCAATACCCGGTCTCGCAGCGAGTGGAGCGCGCCGCCGGCAAGGAGATCGTGCAGTCCTACCACAAGAGTGAAGCGGCGAAGGTATTGAAGTCTGCGACAGCGGCGCTCAAACGCGCCGGAGCCAACGCCACGCCACTGTACGTCGTCGGCACCATCGCGCACCACCTGGCGTCGATCGTCGCCAACGACCGGGCCGACCTGATCGTGATGGGCTCGCATGGAGACACAGGGCTGAAGAAGCTACTGCTCGGCTCGGTGGCAAACACCGTGGCCGTTTCGTGCACCAAGCCGCTGCTCATCCTTCGAGGGGCACCGGTACCCAGACGCGACTCGCTGAAGGTCGGCATTGCGCTCGACGGCAGTCCCTACGGCCTTGCCGTCGCGCGCTTCGTAGCCAGGCACCGCGACCTGTTCGGGGCATCGCCCTCAGTGAGCCTCATCCACGTTACTCCCGATTTGGCGACGATCACAGTGCCGGGGTGGATTGAACGCGAGGTGCAAACCGGTATCAAACCCGAGCAGGTCGCCGCCTTGCAGAAGGCCGCGTTCGAGAACGTTTTCAAGCCGGTCCATGACCTGCTCGCCGCAGCGGGCATCACGGCCACCGAAGTGCGCCTAATCGGGCAGGTGCCCGCCGATGCAATCGTCGAACAGGCCAAGAAAAGCAAGCTGGACCTGCTTGCAATGGGTTCGATCGGCTTCGGCGCATCCCGGCACACCCTCATGGGTTCGGTTGCAACCCGTGTGGCCTCGCGTTGCCGCACGGCGCTGCTGCTGGTGCGGGAGAAGTAGCGGCGGCAGCGGCCGCGGTGCGCGCAGCATCCGCTCGATGCAAGCTCGCGCGCGCCCGGAGCGATCACGAGCGCGAGGTCGGACGTCAGCGCGTCCGCCATCAGGGCGTGCAGAAGATCGCCGCACCGGCACGCGGAAGCTTACCCGCGCGGCCTACCCGCTGCGTCGCGCTGTGCGCCCGCTCTCGGGCAGGTGCACGGCGTTCTAAAGACAGTTGCCGATGGACTTCGGCAGCAGTCATGGACGCCTCGGAAATCAGGTTCGCGCCGAGTGCGATCGGCTCGACCGCCCGGATCGCCTGCAATTCGGCATCTTGTTTTGCGGCCAGATCAGGATGGCGCTGCAGCCGTAGCGCTGTGCGATCTCGACCAGCGTGGTGGCCAGATCTCCGGAACCACTCTCGCGTTCGCGGGCCAACGCCAAATCGCTCGCGTTCCTGACCGGCTACCTGATTGAAAAGGCGCATGCGGTCGATAACATTTTCGAAAGCTCGGCTTCACCGCGGTGACGCTGGCGGTGACGATGATTCAGTCTCTCAAGATCCCGCCCAAGGGCACGCCTCGCGGCGCCTGTCCGTTCGGTTCGAAAAATCACGACGAGCAAACATAGGGGTCCGGATACCTACTCAAGGGCCGAAACAGGGCCTATACCCGCCTGAAGAGCCTTAATCCGGGCCTTTTAAAGCGCATCGCGTGGCCCGAACCGCGGCGCTGCTTCCAATCGCATCTATGCGCGATGGTGCCGCGTGACCTGCAGCCCCGTTGGCCGCTGTCGCACAGGGCCAGCGTGGCATTTCACGACCCCGATATGCGCCGGAATCTTCCGGATGTCCACAACTGGCGCGCTGGAAAAACCCAGACGCGAACGATAAGCTCTCGTGACAAGCACGTGTCTGATGTCAAGGACCGTGAGCACCGGCCGTCGTATCTGAACGCAGCGAAACATCCGGACTGAATTCATGACGATCAATTCAGACAATACCCGCTGGCTGATGCTGGCAATGCTTTTTGCCTGCCGTACCGGCCTGGGCTTGCAGTTCCAGGCACTTGGTTCGGTCTCGACCTCCCTGGTGGACCAACTCGGTTTCAACTACGCGCAAATCGGCACGCTGATCGGCCTGTTCATGCTGCCCGGCTTGGTGCTATCGCTGCCAGTGGGCTACGCGGGCCGCTTTTTTGCTGACCGCACGCTGGTCGCGCTGGGTCTGCTGTCGCTCGCACTGGGCGGTGCAATCGCAGCCGCCGCACAGGGATTCGGGTTGCTTGCGCTCGGGCGCATCGCAGCCGGTGCCGGTTTCGTCATCAGCACGATCTATTTCACCAAGATGGTGGCGGACTGGTTTGGCGGGCGCGAACTGGCCACCGCGATGGGCGCGCTGGTGGCGAGTTGGCCGGTCGGTATCGCGATCGGGCAGATCGGCCATGTATGGATTGCCGCAAACTACGACTGGCGTATGGCGTTTGTGGTGTCAGCGGTTTACTGCGTGATTGGCGCATTGGCTGTGGCGCTGTTTTACCGCGCACCGCCGCGCGCTCCGGGTGCGGGCGCCGCAATGGTCGTGCCGGGATTGCCTCGCAATGAACTTGTGCTGACTTTGCTCGCGGCTTCTGTATGGGGGCTGTTCAATGCCGGCTACATTGTTTATCTGAGCTTCGCACCGCGCGTGCTGGTGGCGGGTGGCTACGGCGTGACCCAAGCGGCAGCCGTGATCAGCATCGCCAGCTGGGTGATGATTTTTTCCATCGCCATTGGTGGCCGGATCGCGGATCGAACCGGCAAGCGCGACCTGGTCCTCTATGTCTGTTCGGCCACTGCCGTTGCGTCCGTTCTGTTGCTGCATGAAGTGTCGATCGCGGTCTGGCTGAGCCTGGCCTTCGGTCTGGTCGGCATGGCCTCGGCAGGTGTGATCATGGCACTCACCGGTGAGGCCATGGCGCCGCAACGGCGCGCATTCGGCATGGGTGTGTTCTTCAGCGGCTATTTCGTGATCATGACCGCGGCACCGCCGATAGCTGGATGGCTTTATGACAGAAGCGGCGACCCTTACGTTTCGGTGCAGTTCGCTGCCGGCTTGTTCGCCGCCGCTGCGCTAGCGAACGCAGCTTTTCGCTTGATGAAGCGACGCTTCGGCGTGTGACCTTGCGGGTCAGGAAGCACCGACTGCAATGCCAGCGTCGCGCCGTGCCGACTAACACCGGGGCCGCGACCCGTGCAGAGTCGATCAGGCGCTGAATGGCGAAGCGGCCTCGCCCGGGCGATCGATGCGATCAAGCGAATCGTTCAGCCCGCCAAATGACCAGCAGTGCCCTCCCCCCATGCATCGGTGGACGGGCGAGACCCAAAAATGAAAACGGCCCTCGAGAGGGCCGTTTCCTTCACGGCGCGCAGTGCGCGCCGGATCTGACCGTCAGGCGGCCTTGCGCCGGCGGGCAGCAAGCAAACCGGCTACGCCCAGACCCAGCAGGGCCAGCGAGGCTGGCTCAGGGACCGTGCCAACAGACCCTTTCGGCACGGACGAAAAGCGCAATGTGCCCCCGGCATACAAGACTTCGCCAAAACCATCGCCGAAGAAGCTCACACTGCTGAAGAAGCCCGAACTGTCGATGGCGCCGATGAAGTTGGTGTATTGACCATAAGCCGCAATCCCTGGGTTATCGCTATCGCTCAATGCATTGGCGGGCAGTGTGGCGGCGCCGCCGTCGAAGGAGATCCACAGGCCGGAACCGGTGGCCGGGACGCCATAAGCACTCTGGACGTTACTAGGACGTTCATTCGATACGCAACAGGTTGCCCAGTCGCCAATTTCGAGACCGAAGGCGTTGACCGGCGAGGAGAATGTGAAGGTCAGGCCGGCGCTATTGAAGCCTGGGATGGGCGGGCTGCCCAGGTTAGTGCCGCCGTCGTTTGGGCCGATGTCCCAGAGCGGGTTGGGAATACCGCCGACTCCAGATCCGTAACTCGAAGTGCTGGGAGTAGCTGCAGCGCCACTGATCGGCCGGGTGACGGTAACAGTTGCAGGATTACCGCTTATGTCGATGTAGTTATAAACCGACTGACCCAAAACCGCCGGCGCCGTGCCCACGGAGGCACCGGTTCCGGTGATGATGCTGTCAAAAGCACCGATGTTGTTAACCGGGAGATTGTAGATCACCGGCGCAGCCATGGCGCCGGTGGCGGATAAGACACTTACTGCTGAGAAAGCGGCCGAGAACACGATTTTCTTCATGATGCATTCCTTTGGAGAAAGGGAAACGAGCGTACGCACACCTGCAATGGACTGGATGACCTGAGAGCCGGGCTGTTGACCCTGACAGACAACTGTTTTGTCTGGTTCGTAACCTCACCTGCTAACTTCAAAGGCCTTCAAAGCGCAGAAAAACTCCAAGCTTGTTCCCTAAACACAAGAAATCAGACTTAGCCAGGAATTACCCTCAAGAGGGTTCCGCAAGGAATTGGCCAAACGTGTCAAATGTCACAAAATCAGACACTTAGCCATCAATCCCTTAGCCCACGCCTCGACTTGTGTAAAGCCAGCCGACACTTTTCGCTAGGATGGGCAGTCAGCTACGGTCAAGGTCGCTCAAAAATCGCTGTTATTAATGGGCGCAAAATCGCTTTTTGATGACCACAGACTCGAAGTCTTGGGCGCAAAGACGCCTGGCCATTTCTCGACACAGAGGGGCCTAAGGACTAAGGGTCAGCTTACTGATCGGATACCGACGCAGATCGGCCACAGGCAGCCTGGCGCCGAACTGCGTGAAGGGCTGTCAGCGACCCGAAGCAGTCGCCCAAGGAGCGTCAGGGCGTGGGATTCTGCGGACTCGAGGACGCTTGCTGAATTTTGGGTCGCTTGGTGCACTTGACCTGCGACCCACCGCCGCCGAAGTCTAATTGACTAATTGCTAACTCATTAATTCGAGGCCGCCCGGTCTTCAGGTCGGTCTGAATTTGAACCGCCCTGAACCGCCCGGATATCGAATAAGTTGCTTGGGTTAAGTGCTCATGCCCAAGAAACCGCCGGCGCGATGTGTTGAGGGTACTGGTTCGGCTGGTACCCGGCAGGCGGGACAATGGCCCAGCGCTGCCGCACGCGGATCGAAACGAATCTCAAACCGCGCGACCTCAGGACGGCGAATACCAGATCGGCGAGGTGTAGGCGCGCTCCTGGATGCTTGCCGGTACATCAGTGGGCAGCTTCACGCCGAAGACCTTGGCATCGAAGGTGGTCCAGCGCGGCGTGGGGATCTCCAGCACACGCATGTAGTAGAAGGCGCGCTGCCTGGCATCGAAGGCCGGGTCTTTCCAGTGCGCGGTCAGGTACGGTGAGCCGATGGCGTTGGTGTAGCTCGCGTCCTTGATGTTCACAGTGTTGCCCACCGGCGGCAGCTTGCCATCCTTGCCCGGCTTGCGATTGCCCGACCAGGCCACGTCGTAGACCTTCTCGTGCGTCTTGCCTGCGGCATCGAGCCAGCCCTTGATGACCTGCACGCGGTCGAGGTTGGCACCGTCGGCGTCGCGCAGGGCACGAATCACGAAGTTCGGCGCCTTGCCCGCAGGCGCGGCCTTCAGGTCGCCGCCCATCGGCACGCCGCGCGCATAGCCCTGTTCGGCAAAGTCGCTGCGATCGAGGTCCTTGGCGTTGAAGTCGAAGCCGCCGAACACGCGCACCTGCAGCCGTGTGCCGGTGGTGGCATAGACCTCCTTGCGCGCCATCGCGTCCCACAGCGCTTCGCGCGTGTTGTCGCGGGCCCAGACAGCCGCCAGGCCGGAGGCGCTGGTCTCGCGCGCCAGGTGCTGGTTTTTGCGCGCGCGGTCAGCCGGCACGCGGCCGATGATGACTTCGTTGAAGCGGATCGGGTCGGCCGAAGGTTCGAGGAGGGCGACTTTGCCGAACCAGTTGTCCTCGGTGGTGGTGGCGAGACCTGTGTGCGCATCGGTAGAGCCGATGAGGCCGAACTTGAAGGGGTTGGCGCCAAGCTTGGCCTCGTAGGCCAGGCCGCGCTTGAGCGCCTCACGGGTGTATTCGCGGCGCAGCATGTCGGGCGTCTTGAGCGTTGGTCCGAAGCTGCCTTTATCCCAGCGTTCGAAGTTGGCGAACTCGTCGTTGCGCGACAGCGCAGGGTGCGTCTCGCCGTCGCCCTTGGGCTGGGTGGTTTCGTAGATCGGCTCCCAGCGCGTGCGGGCGACAGCATAGGCGCGGTCGAGCGGCTTTTTCGTGGTCAGCGTCACATCATCGAACATCAATCCGTTCGACAGGTTGCCGTTGTGTGCGATGGCCAGCAACTTGCCACCGGTCTTCTGCTCGTAGGCGGCCATCCACTTCCACAGGTCTTCCGGGTCACCGGTCTCATAGTAGGAAAGCGGAATGATCTGGTCGGCCTTGGCCTTGCCATCGCGGAAGATGACGTTGCGATGCAGGTTGTCGCCGTTGGGCCCCGAGGTCCACTCATAACCGATGAATGCGGTGAATCGGCCCGGTTCGTTGTACTTCTCGGCGGCGGCGGTGATCTGCTTCCAGGCCGGTGCGGCCATGGTCTTCTCCTGGCCTTTGAACGGGTCCTTCAACGACTGCATGGCAGCGGCCCACATATTGAAGGCATCGGTACCCTTGCCGCCCTTGACAAGGTCGTGCACCTTCTTGCCCCACTCCGACTGGAGCAAGCCGGGATCGGATGCCGCAATCATTGGCGCCAGACCCAGGTTCTCGGCGTGATCGGCGATGACCAGGAAGTCGAGCGGGCGCGCCAGCTTGACTGGCAGTCCGGTGTTGGACTTGATCTCTTCGCCACGCGCGAAACGGTAAGCGTCTTCCAGGCCGACGATGGCGCCCGCCATGCCGGCATCTGCCGAGTATGCGGTGTGCAGGTGCGTGTCGCCGAAGTAGACGCGGCTGGGGAAGGTCTTGGCCGGGTAGGGCGAGTAGATGATCTTCTTGTTGGTCGGCCCCGGGGCGTCGTGCGCAAACGCCGGTGGGCTGCCGACCAGCAGGATCGCCATCACCAGACACCAGAAACGCTTCAGGCAAATGCTGCGCATGGCTCTGTTCCGCAGGTGAGTTTGACCTGCAGCTTAACTTACGGGACTTTCTGTGTCGAAGATGGCGCCAGCAACAGTCATCAGACCTTCACACCAGGTCCGAGCGAGTTGCTCGATGACCTGGGCCACCAGGATCGCAGTCGTGATGTTGACCCGCCGGTAGCTGTCAACCCTGGGCGTCAGCCGATGGCCGGGTGCTGCCTACGGGCACGGGCCGTAAGCCACCCACCGCCGTCAGTACGCCTCCGCTTCGAAGGCCAAAACCTTACCGTTGCCACGCCACTGCCCCTCCAGCTTCTTGCCGACCAGCTTCGCAGTGATGACGCCGCCCGATTCGGTGAGGGTGAACTGATCGCCCTGACGCTCGACCTTCAGATCGATCGGCTTGCGCCACTTCTGGTAGTAGTACTGGGCGACACTGAATGGCGGCACCTGAAGAGAGCCATGTTCGGACCCGAAAATCAGCACGATCGGCAGTGGCCCCTGCAGGCTGCCCTTGAAGATCTGGGCGCGCCCATTGAGCGTCGCCGGCACCGCATTGCCCTGATCAAGCAGGAGCGCACGACCATAGGGGCTGAGCCAGGACCCGAGCATGTCAGCGGACATCGTTAACTTGAGGTCGCCCAGATCATCCAGCGCCCGAGTCGCATGGTTTGAGCACTCTCCATCGTTCCATTCAATGCCGCCCTCGACCAGGCGCATTGCACCCAGATTTATCCCATCGTTCAGATAACCACCCTCCTTGTAGCGCCCGGCACATTCCTCGTACAGGTTGACCTGGTATTCGTAGCGCTCCTTGTCATCCGCGCTCAACTTCTTGCCGCGCAAGGCCTTACGGGCTTCACCTGCGGCATTTTGAAGCGTTGTCAGGTTCAGACTCGCTTTTCGCGCCGACAGGGCCTTCAGCCCCGCAGGCGTGAACAATTCGGCTGGCACCAGCAGGCGGCCGGTGCGTGAATCAAAGGCAAGGTGGCGCTCGTAGGATTCGCAATAGGCGCCGCAACCATCACCCCCAGCCGACACCGCCAGCACTCGCCCCTGATAAAGCACCTTTGGCGGTTCAACCTGCAAACTCGCCAGACCGTTGGTGGCTTCGGAGGCCGCCAGTGCGATGACAGGGAGGGTTGGGGTGCCGGCAGGTGGCGGCAAGGTCCCGAGCAGGAAGTGATGCAGCAAGATGTTGATACGCTCAGCAGCCCTGGCATCAGGCAGGCTGATCAACGGGAAGCCCACTACGACGCCTGACTTGGAGGTGGGGAGTCCCGGCAGCTTGTACTGGTAGGTCTGGACGGTCCCTTGCTTTAGACCGGTTAAATCGGATGGTGTGCTGGCTGCCTTGGCAGCAGACATTTGCAGGATTGCAGATAGTCCAATCGCACAAAACGAAAGTGTATGTCTACGGCCGCGCATTCGATACCTCCGGCGATGTACAGGCAGGCTTTCAAACCGTTTGATTATTGGTCGGCGGAGCATTCAATTTCGCGCCATGAATCTTTGATCACGCGCCGGAAGAAACACTTTGCAAGCCGGCTGGTGCGAACCCGAAACCCCCGATCAACACAGGAGGCGGTTGTCACAATCCTGCCGAAGGAATAACACCATCGGGAGTACCTGAACAACGCGACAGTGACGAAAGGCGTAACAACGATCTTGAATGGCTGCTGCAGAGCAATCTTTTGTGTGGCGGCTCCTGGCCTAGAGCCGCCGGCCAAAGCACTCGCTTATGCGATCCTTAGGCAGCGCGTTACAGACATTCAATTTTTTGCGGCGGTGGACTCAGTCCGGCTCAGCAATGCAGACCGGGAGACAGTCTGGGATAGATCCCGAAACCTATTCCCACTCAAACACCAATGGAGCCGGCAATCCCTCGGAAAGACTGGGCCTGGCCGCGCGAAGGCCGACTTGTACCGTCAGGACTACCGACACTTTGATGAGGTCCAGCATTGGCGCGGGTTTCCGGGCGATTTGCGCGGGATGCACGTTTCGAGATCTATCGAGGTCTATCGGGCTTGGCGAGGGGTTGATCGGGAGTCTCGTCCCCTGCAGGAGAACCATCGCATCTGCCTGGAAGACTACCGTCACCACTACGCGTAAGTCATTGTCGCATCAGATCTTTCAGGCTGATCTTTTACCGTCGACGTGCTCCGGCACCCTCCCCGCGCCGCCACGGCTGCCAGACCTCGACCAACCATGCAGCGGTCAACTCTGGCCGAGGCTTCGACATCACCATCGGTATGTTCGCGCGCGGGAATCTGCATAGCGCGGTCAGCCTGCGGCTGGCTGAAAGACGCGGATCCTTGGCGAGAGCTTGGCTCGCAGTTCCCGATCGGCGATACGCATGTCGTATTCGGCCTGCAGGTTCAACCAGAACCGAGGCTCCATGCCGAAGAACATGCCGAGCCGAAGCGCGGTGTCGGCCGTGATGGGCCGTTGGCCATTCACCAGCTCGCTGATGCGGCTCGGGGACACGTCGATGTCCGCCGCCAACTGGCGTGCGCTGATGCCCATGGGCTTCATGAAATCCTCGAGCAGGATCTCGCCTGGGTGAATCTCTTCGAGCAACTTGGCCATGTTCCGACTTCCTAGTGGTAGTCCACGATTTCGACGCGGTGCGCTCCATCCGTCTTCCAGACAAAGCAGATCCGCCACTGGTCGTTGATGCGAATGCTGTGCTGGCCCTTACGGTCGGCTCTCAATGCCTCCAACTGATTTCCCGGCGGGATGCGCAGACTCGCGAGCTCGGTGGCGGCGTGGATCTGGAGCAGCTTGCGCCTGGCGACGCGCTCGATGTTGCCGAAGCGAGAAATCGACCGGCTGTGAAACAAGGCCTCGGTGTCGGCGCACGCGAACGAGCGGATCATGCCGCATTGTGATCCGCGCGAGAGATTCCGTCAAACAGAACGCCTGTGGGCTGCCCTGACTCGGGATGGCAGCACTCAGGGGGAGTCTGGCCAGGTCACCGAGAGCATCAACTCAATGTGACGAACCCGCCTTTCTCGGGGCCGACCCCTCGTTCAACGCAACAAGTGCTCCTCCAGCTCCGCCAGCGCCTGCTGCACCCGATCGTCGGCGTCGCTCTGCAGGCTGAGCACCAGCGACAGCGGATCGACAAGCGCAGTGCCCGGCACCAAGGCGGGGCTGTAGTTCCACAGCTCCAGTTGTATGGCACCGGCCTCGGCCTCAGGCACCGGCTTGACGCCCTGCTGGGAGGCAAGCCTCCATTGCGAAGGGCTGAGCGCATAGGTCGGCCACGTGGGTTCCGCCAGTATCGACTGCTGCGCCAATGCGCTGAGACCCGCAAGCCTGAATTCACGCACGGCAAGATCAGAGGTCGGCAGGACCCAGACCCGGCGTTTGACCGGGTTGCGCAGCAGGGGCTTGATGTGACCCCATAGCGCACGGGCTGTGCCCTCGGCCTTCAGCCGCCGAAGCTTGCCGACCATCTCCGAACTCGCGATGCCGGCAGCCACCACCTCCCGAGCGGCGCGCGAGGCGGTCATGGCGGTGTAGCCGAGACGGCCGAGCGCATCGGCAGGCTCCCACTCGCCCCGCCACGGCTTACCCAGCAGCACGGCGATCAACATGGCCTGGGCAGCCGGGCTGATCTCGCCTTGGGCCTGCGCCGCCGGATTGCGAAAGTACTCCCGCAGATCCACGCCAAGATCGGGCAGGTAGAGCTGGTTGCCAGGTACGACGAAGGGCACCTTCTGCTCGATGAGCCGCTTGCGCTCGTAGGAGGCCAGTGTCCCGGTGGCATACAGAACCGGGAGCCCGCTGCCCTCGCGGATCCTGTCGATCTGGGCGCGGATGGTGGAAAGGCCAGGGCGATCAGCCCGCTTGTCGATGGCCAGCAGGACGGGGCGACCCAGCATCGCCAGAGCCTTCAGGTCGAAGGCATCCACAAGGAAGTACGGCAAGCTGGCCGCGCCCGACCAGGGGGCGGTCGGGGCGTCGATTCCGAGCGTGTCCTTCAAGTACGCGCGAATGGCGGCATCGAGGTCAGTCACAGGTCCCCACACGAACACAGCGCCACCGCAGCTTAACATCGCCGCTGTTATCGTGCAGATATACGTTATCTTCGCTTACCCCGGTGATCTGAAGTTCGACACCAGCGCTCTGACCTGCGTTTCATCTCGCACATGAAGACGCGAACGATGGACTTTTCATAGGTAATCTTCACGCATACAATCTCGCACGTGAACCCGCAGATCATCCAGCAGTACGACTCCCCGCACCAGTTCGAGCCGCTGATGCCTGCGGAGCCCCTGCTCGCGCCCTTGCTGGAGAAGGCCGGCGACCTGATGCGCAAGGCCACGGCCCTCGGGGCTGCCTCCGGCAGGACTGCGCAGACCGAACTGCGCAAGCTCCTGCGCAGCATGAACTCGTACTACACCAACCGGATCGAGGGCGAGCACACCCGCCCCAGCGACATCGAGCGCGCGCTGCAGCAGGACTTTTCCGCCAACGCCGACCTCGCGCGCAAGCAGCGACTGGCAGTCGCCCACATCCGCACCGAAGCCCTGTGCGAAGGTCAAGTCGACCGCAAGCTCGAGGCCGACGGCCCAGAAGCCGCCAGATGGCTCTATTCGCCTGAAGCACTGATCTGGCTGCACAAGGAGCTGTTCCGCGACCTTCCTGAGGACGACCTGCGGCTGGCCGATGGCAGCACCATGGTGCCGGGCGAGCTTCGCCAGCGCGGTGTGGCGGTCGGCCGGCACGAGGCGCCCACAGCGCAGTCGCTGCCCCGATTCATCGAGCGTTGGCAGCAGGTGTACGGCAGCATTCGGCGAGGGGAAGCTTCCGTCGTCGCCCTGGCTGCTGCGCACCATCGGCTGGCGTGGACGCACCCCTTCCTGGACGGAAATGGCCGGGTCACCCGGCTGCACACACTCCTGCTCCTGCATGCCTGGGGGCTCACGGGTGGTCTGTGGTCCCCCTTGCGGGGATACGCGCGTACCGAATCGAAGTACAAGGCCCTGCTGCAGGCTGCCGACGAGCACCGTCGCGGAGATCTCGACGGACGGGGCAACCTCACCCAGGCTGGGCTGGTGCAGTGGATCGAGTACACCCTGGAGGTCTGCCTCGACCAGGTCGAGTTCATGGCCCGCCAACTGGATGTGCAGGGCATGCAGGACCGCATCCGCGCGGCCCTCGCCTACGAGACGGCTGCGGTGAAGTCAGGGGTTCGGGAGGAGGCGCTGCTTCCCCTGCACTACCTCTTCGCCACGCAAGGAGAGCTCGGGCGCGCGCAGTTCAAGGCCATGACCGGCCTGGGCGAGCGCGTGGCCACCGCCACGCTGTCAGCGCTGCTCGCTCGCGGGTTCCTCACCACGGACTCCCCTTACGGGAGCCTGCGGTTTGGCATCCCACGTCATGCGCTTCGCTTCTACTTCCCCGCCCTGTGGCCGGAGGCGGAGCAGGATCAGGATCTGCTCGATGGCGAAGTCGGGCTGACCGCCGTGCCTCGCGGCACATCGCGACGCAGTCCCCCGTTCTGACGCGATCGGAGCGCCGACCACCCGTCGCACACCTTCGACTACTATCTTTCATACCCAAGGGCAACTCCCGGAGATCACTGCGCGCCCTACCCCGTCCCCTCACGGAACCGGAGAGCGCCATGCTGCCCATCCCCACACCCACTTCGCGGGAAGCCCTTTACCAGGAGCTGTGGACCCGCCCCATCCCCGAGCTCTTGAACCGCTACGGCGTGTGCGAGCTCACCTTCCTGACCACCTGCCGCCGGCTGCACCTGCCCGTGCCGGCCCGACACCTCTGGCCACGGATCGCCGCGGGTGAGCGTTTCCAGCCGCCGCCGCTTAGTCCGTGGGAAGGCCGGCGCCCACCCGTCGGCCCCATCCCTCTGTCGGATACCGAGATGGCGCGCCGTATGGCCGTGAAGGCGGCAGCTGCCGCCGCTCAGGAGCGCCAGCAGCCCATCACCGTCCCGGACCGGCTGCTGGACCCTCACCCCCTTGTCAAAGCCACCGCCACGGCGCTCCGCCAGACCGGGAACACCGATCGCGCCGAGGGCACCCCGCCCGACGAGCTGACCGGGGCGCTCGACATCCGCGTCTCGCGCGGTTGCCTCGACCGCGCCCTGCGGATCACCGACACGTTGCTCAAGGCACTGGCGCTCCATGACATCACTGCCGGCATCGACCCGAAAACTGGCTCTACCCGATTGCACTCGGGAGACATCACGCTGACCCTGGCCATCAGCGAGCAGATCGTCGCCGCAGCGCGTCGCCCGCCAGGCCGGCGCACGACCGTCGGCGACGCGGTCCCGGTTCGCCCGACCGCCATGTTGACGATCACCGTGCGCGGGTGGGTGCAACGCCAGTGGCACGACGCCACCAAGACGCCCCTGGAGCGCCGCCTGCGCGGCATCGTCATCGGCGTCGTCGAGTTGATCGAGGAACAGCGCCATCGGCAGGCCGAGCACCAGACCCGCGAGTCCGAGATGGAAGCCGCGCAGGCCCGCTACCAGGCCGCCGTCCGGCAACGGTCCGAGGAGGCGGAGCGGCTTCGAGGCCTGCTCCGGGATGCAGTCAGGCTCGAACGCGCCAACCGCATCAGGGCACTGGCTTCGGCCGTCGAAGCGCAGCAGGCGATCTCGCAAGGCACGCTCGATGACGACAAGCGCAACTGGCTCGATTGGGCCCGGGGCAAGGCGGACTGGATCGATCCCGTCACCAAGGCGGCCGATCCGGTGCTCGACGGGCCGGAACCGAAACGGCCGCAGCTGTGGCGGGCTTGAGCAGTGCAGAACCCGGTCGCCAGCCTGCGCGCTGCTCGAGCGCTCGATGTTCAGGTTTTCGGGGATATTCGCTGCACAGCGAATATCCCCTCGTGAACGAATTTGAGGTGCGAGGTGCCGCCCTTGAGCTCAAACCCCAGACCCTGCGCCTGAAGGCCCCACAGGCAGTGCATCAGCCAGTAGTCCTTCTCGACCAGGACCGGATCGACACCCCGTTCGGCAGCGACCAGACCGACCAGTTGCTCGAAGTCGCGCCGTGCGTGCAGGAACTCAGGTATCCAGCCAGCCCATCACGCGCTTGCGGGTGGCCACCAGACCGAACTGCTCCAGGGCGCGCTTCAACTTCGTGCCATTCATCTCGCGGGCACGCTGCCTAGCGTGCGCGAGTACGGCCGCCTCGTCCTCGGCCAACTCACCCAGGTTGTTGAGTGCGTCGACGAACAGGAACTCGTCGGACAGCCGCCTCGGGAACCGGGGCTTGACCCTGAAGTCGTACTGCCGGCTTCCGAGCGTGAACACGCCATGGCGCTTGCGGTTGTAGACCCAGGTGCGGTTGTAGAGCTGGGTCGTGCCCAGACCCGCCGCGTTGTAGGCCGAGGGGGAGAAGAGAAGGAAGTCCCGGTCCTTCAGGAACGCGGCAACCAGTTCCTCATCGGCGGGCGGAACCACGCCGAACGCCGACTCGCGCGGCGCGTAGTACAGGCCGCGGGCGAGCTTGGTCAGGCGGCCTGCCGAGACCAGCTCCTGCAGGTGGCGATCCACGGCCTTGCTGAGCGGCGCCAGGTCCTCACGCCTGTACACATGCCCGGGGCGCAACGCACGAGCGACATGCGCCGATGCGGCAGGCAGGGGATTGGCGACCAGGACGGACATGGGAAATCGAATGCTTTTTCATTGACGTTTCATGCATCTTACGCCGATCCAAGCCTCACCCCAGGCCGGGCCACTGGGCTGGGGCTAGCAGGCACTGCGCGTCCGCTCAGGCACTCGGCGCTTACGGCGGGAAGGTTGCCCGCCGGCGCAATGACCTCTCACACGTGCTTCTTGTAGTACGCCCACTGCCCCGCCGCCAGCACCCCGACCAGCACGGCGCCGAAGCCGGCACACAGCCCCCACGCCGCGGGCGCCGGCCAGACCAGCAGGACTGACCCGCCAAGCGCCAGCACCACCACTTGCCCGTACTTCGCCCGGTGGTACAGGCTCGCCGACTCCCGTGCGGCCTGCGCACGGCGAATCGCCCGCTGGCTCAGACCCTCGGCTGCGCCCACCGCGTAGAGCAGCGCGAGGAGCGGGAAAAACCGGATGAGGACCCCGGCACGCAGGCCCAGCAGCTGGGTGCCGATCATCGCCACCTCGATTGCCTCCTGCCGGGCGATCCAGGTACTGCGCACGACCGTGTCCGGGATCGACAGCGACGAGCCCTCGGCGAACCGTTGCCCCATCTCGTGCAGCCCTGTGGCCTCGAAGACCAACCCATAGAGCGCGTTGGCCGGCGCGGTCACTGCCGACACCGATCCGCCCTGACGGGCCGCCATGACCGTGCCGGCCGCCAGTTCCTCGGTGAGCAAGGCCCGCAAGCCATCGACCCTTCCCGGCCAGACGTGGGCGACGAACAGCCAGTCCACCGTCCACGCGACCAACAGCAGGCCAGCGAGCCCCAGCGTCAGCGCGAACCCGAGCTTGAACGGCGCGAGCAGCACCCGCGCAAGCGCCCCGTCATGGAAGCTGGTGTTGCGCGAGCCCATGCGCGCCCTCTCCTTCGGGCCTGTCCGGTGCCGGCTCAGGCCACAGCCAGGGCCCGTCCAGCCGGGCGCGCAGCGCCTCGCCGATCTCCTTCAGCCCGGCAGGCATCAGCGGATCGTCACCCGCCCCGGGGAGCGGCATGCGGATCTTGTGCAGTTGCCCCCCATGCAGCAGCGCGAAGGCCTGCCCTTTGGGAAGTTGTACCAGGTCGGTCGGCGCCAGCATCGGCACCGTCTCGGGGGCGATCCGGTCTTCGTTGCGGCTGGCGAAGTCAGTGAACTCCCCTGGGTCGTTGGTATCGGACACCGACGACGACGCCACCGTGGAGACCACCTGCACCGTCGGCAACTGCGTGGTCAGCAGCTCGGCGGTCGCCAGCTCCTTCACCCGCAACATGATCAGCGTGTTGAAGTTGCCGGCGATCTGCCCGGCCTTGGGTCGCGAGCCGATCCGCGCCTCCACATCCGACCAGGTCTGGGTGTAGGCCGTCACCTGGAAGCCCGCTCCGCCCGCTTTGTTGAGCAAAGGGATGAATTCGTCGCCGATCAGCTCGTTGAACTCGTCGGCGTGGATAGCGATGCGCCGCGGCTTCACCGGCACCGGAAAGCCCCGACCCGGGCCGTACTTGTAGAGGCTGCCCGCCACGCTGGTCAGGTCGGCGAACATGGAGTTGCCCACCGCGGCTGCCACCTCGTAATCGGACAGGGCATCGAGCCCCACGTAGACGATGCCGCCCAGGTTGATCACCGCGTTCCAGTCGAACACCGGCCGCCAATCCCCGGGCGCGTTCATCGCTGGCGACAGCAGCGCCGCCGTGCGTCCGGTGGTGAGCTTCTCCATCAGGGGCAGCAGCGAGGCCACCAGCTTGTCGAAGTGGCTCTTCTCGTAGGCGAGCGTGGAGGCCAGCGCGTGGGCGATGGGGTCGTAAAGGCGCCGCCGCCGGGCGAACTCCACCAGGCTCACCGCCCGCAGGCCGCGCGACTGGAGCCCCTTGTCGAGACTCTTCTTGTCGATCGGCTGGCGCTCGAGCTCGTCTCGCCACCCGGCCGCGGCCAGCTCCCGATCCAGCCACTGCTCGAAGTAGTCGACCAGCAGCGGCTCGATGTCGGAGGCATGGCGGTTGATCGCCTCGTAGTCGGGCGTACGCCCGAGCGCCACCAGCGCCCGGGCCATCACGTTCACGAAGCGCCAGACGAACTCCTTGAAGGCGGCCGACTGCCCCTCCGAGGGCAACTGCCCGGCGATGCGCGTGGCCACCTCAGTGATGCGTGAGAAGCTGCCCACCGGGTTGTAACGGGCAGAGATGTCGGGGTGGCCGAGGTGGAACATGAAGAAGGCGTCGGCCCGCCCCGCCCTCTGCGCCTCGGCGTAGACGCGCCGCAGCAGATCGGCGTCGCCCTTGGGATCGAAGACGATGACCACCTCGCCCCGGCGGATGTCCTGGGCGATCAGCAGTTCGGCCAGGCGCGTCTTGCCTACCCGCGTGGTGCCCAGCACCAGGGTGTGGCCGACCCGCTCAGAAAGATCCATCCAGATGTCGGACTCATCGGGCTCGACGCCATGCAGGGCCGGATCGCCGCCGAGACCGGCGGTAACGTCACCAGAAGACGCAGACCCGGGCAGCAAACGCGTCCACCAGGACGGCTCCAGCAAGGGCTGGTTCGCAGGCTGCCGGGCCTCGAAGAGCCGCTGGGTGTGACGCTGGTCCCACCGGAACCCTCGACCGAGGTAGAGGCGATGCGCCGACCAGGGGATCGAAGCCGAGTCCATCGTGAAGCCACGCAAGCGTCGGAGGTTGCGTCGGTAGGCGAGCGTTCGAGCACCCTGCCCGCCCCGCCAGGCGGCATGGCCGAGCAGCGCTGCAGCCAGCCCGAACTGCCAAGGCGGGCTCAGCAACAGCCAGCCGGGCGCGATCAGCACAGCGCCACCCGTCGCCAACGACACGCCGGCCGCGACGAGTTCGTGCGCGCCGCGAAGCCGTCCTTCCAGGGGCGCGGTCACGGGTCAGAGCCGCCAGCGACCGCGATACGCGCGAGTCGCGGGTTGATTGGTGGGAGCGGGTCGAGCAGGCGCTGGGGCTGCTCGATGACGATCCCGTGCAACCTGGCGGTCGCCTTGCCGTTCTTGGTCCAGGCATAGCCGAGCACGTTCGCCCCGTCGGCCCCGACAAGGTGCCATCCGGCCTTGAGGACGGAACGCTGCAGACGTTTCAGGGCCTCCTGGGAGTTAGCGTCGGCACCCTGCCATGCCAGGAAGGACCGGAAGATGCCCGGCGATACCAGCAGCAGGCCTTCGAGAACGTGATGGACCAGGGCCGTGCGGGTGTTGATCTCGATCGACCCCCCTGCCAGCCCATCGCGGAGCCAGCCGAACAACTCAGGAAGCGCCAGGGCCGACAAGGAAGCCCGCGAAGCGTGGGTCGCAAGTGCCTCAGACGCAGATCGCGCCGGCGGCGGCGCCGTGTCGGAAGCGGCCTTCGGATCGATGCGCGATGCGTGCTGATGCCCTTGCGCTCTATCGACAGGAGCCCCCGCGCCAGAGCGACCGGAAAGCGCTTCCGTCAGGATCGCCAAGATGGGATTGTCCTGACCGCATCGATCGGAAAGCACCTCAGCCAGTGCTGCGCTCGCCTCACGGTCCTGGCCGATCCAGACGCGGCCGAGTTCGGGCACAACGCACTCGTACCGGCTGGCAGGAGTTCCAGCGCCCGTAGCCTCCCCGTTCCGCACCATGGCGGCCAGCAGCACGGCGTAGGTCCAACGATGTGCCAGCTCGCCGACCTGCTCGGGCGGCGCGTTCGGGGGGAGGATCCGGTCCCGGCGAATAGCAAGGGCGCGGAGCACAAGCCGCAGCGAGCGCCCGAGCAACTGGGTATCCGCCGCTGCATCACAAGAGCAGGCGGACAGCACGCACCCCGCAAGCCCACGGATCACGGGCTCGACCAGCACGTCGAAGACTTCCCGGGGGAACGCGAGACGCGCCCGCAACAGCCCAACGGGATCGGCCATGACGGGCCGGCGGGGCGCCCGCAGCGCATCCGGCGGGCGACTGCGCACTGTCTCGATGGCGGCCATGCGCCAGTATTCGAGGGCTGGTTGAGGCCGTCAGCGTCAATCAGGGCGCGCGCCCAGGCCTGATTCGAGGCAACCGGATCTGGGGCTATCGCTTCGAGTGCCCCAAGTTGTCTCCAGCTGGCTGCTTGCTCGTTCGACCGGCTTATGATTGGATCTTGCGCTGGATTTATCCCATGGATTCAAATTCCCGTCATCAGATTCTCAAGCGCCTGCAGACAGGTCTTGCCCGGGGTGCGCCGTTCGACCTGAGCACCCTGGCACGGGTCGGAGTCTCACCGCCACTGGCTGCGCGCTACGCCGAAAGCGGCTGGCTCGTGCGCCTGGCACAGGGCGTGTACGCCTTCCCGAAGGACGATTTCGGGGTGTACGGCGCACTGATGTTCCTGCAACAGCGCGTTCCCGGACTGCACATCGGCGGCAAGAGTGCGCTCGCGCAACAGGGCGTTCGACACAACCTGGGCGGCCGCGAGTCCCTGGTGCTTTGGGGCGATGTGCGCTTCGCCCTACCCGACTGGCTTACCTCGCGGTTTCCCGCACGCTACGTGCACGCGCGCTTGTTCGACTGGCCGGATGAGATGCTGGCGGCCAAGACCGTCGTGACGCCCGCCGGGCTGCCCGACGGACTGCGCGTGTCGGCATCGGAGCGCGCCGTGCTGGAGCTGCTGTATGACGCCGGCACCCGCCAGAGCCTCGAGGAGGCTCGCAACCTGTTTGACGGGGTACGCCCGCCTCGCGAGAAACTCATGGGACAACTGCTGGCCAGTTGCACCAGCGTGAAGACCGTAAGACTGTTCCTGACGTGGGCTCGGGAGAACGGCCTGCTGGACGTGGACGATCTCCGCTCGCGCTACCCACTGCGAACCGGCAGCGACAAGCGCTGGATGAGCCGGATGCCAGACGGAACCTTGCTGACCCTGAAGCCCCATGGATAAGCGCTACGCCGACACCGCTCACAAGGCTTCGGCCCTGGCGCGCTCAACCCTCCCCTCATGGCAGTCGAGACGCATCGCCGGACACCCGTCCCATGAAAGCGCTTCGACAAGATCAACCAGGACCGTGGATCGATGATGCTGACCGCCCCCCATGGCTTCTCCCCGCTCTTCGACGATGAGGTCGATGAACTCGAAGCATTCCTCATGGAGGACCGCGACGGAGCCGAGGCGATGATGTTCGACACGATGGACGGCTACATGCACGCCGTGGCCATCGGGCCCACCACACTGAAGCCCCAGCAGTGGCTGCCGCCGATCTGGGGGCATACGCAGGCTCAGGGGATGGTGCCGGCCGCGCAGAGCCTGGAGCAGATCAACCGGATCCTGGAGCTGGTGATGCGCCACTTCAACAGCATCATCGCCGCCCTGGAGGACGAGCGGCCGGACATCTACCCCCACTGGTCCGTCATGGAGTTCGAAGGCCGGGAGTTCGATGACGCCGAGGGTTGGGCCTGGGGCTTCGTGCAGGGCGTGGACCTCTGCCGTGCCGACTGGCAACCGCTGCTGGAGACGGATCAGGGCCGGGCCTGGTACCGGCCGATCGGACTACTGGGAGAGGACGACTTCGGGCCCGAACAGGACGCGCTCACGCGCACGCCGGCACAGAGGGCTGAGCTGGCGTTGCAGATCCCCGAGGCCGTCCTTGGCATGCACGCCCACTGGATCCCCTTGCGCCTGGCTATCCACGAACGAGCGGTGGCCCGGACGCTGCAGGCGAAGGTAGGCCGAAACGAGCCCTGCCCCTGCGGCAGCGGCAAGAAGTTCAAGAAGTGCTGCGGAGCGCCAGCAGACTTGCATTGAGGGTGCAGATGACACAGTAGATTTCAGATCAATAGCAAAGTGGACTTGGTTGAGATGGCAAAGTAGAATCTAGGGCTATCTCAAAGTAAATCCATGCCGCCGACACCACGTCAGCCGAAAGGCAACCCGATCCTCACAGCTGCGCTGAAGACCCTCAAGCGTCTCCAGGAAAAGCACCACGGCGTTGTCGAGGCCTCTGACTTCAAGAATGACGAGCAGCGTGCCGTGCTGGTCGATACGGGCTTCTTAAGGCCTGTGATGAAGGGCTGGTACATCTGCAGCAGCCCGAGCGACGGCGAAGGAGACTCGACCGCGTGGTACGCGTCCTTCTGGGCCTTCGTATCGGGGTACCTGGGAAAGCGCTTTGGCAAGCGCTACTGCCTGAATCCCGAGGCATCGCTGTTGCTGCACACGGGCAACACCACCGTCCCCAGGCAGGTCACTTGCGTCACGATCGACAGCGGCACATCGAAGGTGGACCTGCCTTTCGACAACTCACTGCTCGTGTATCCCGACAGGAACCGGGTTCCCAAGGCACGCATGGAGGTGCGGGGTCTGCAAGTCTGGCCCGTTGCCGAGGCCCTGTGCCTGGCCGGTCCGTCGTTCTTCATCAACCATCCGCGCGAAGCCGAGATCGCACTGGCCACCATCCGCAGCGCATCCGAGTTGCTGCCGACGCTGCTGGCGGGCGACAAGATGGTCACGGCCGCCGGGCGGTTGGCGGCCGCATTCGAATTCGTCAGGCGCCCTGACGAGGCTGAACTCATCCGGAGGGCATTTGCCAAATCCCGGATCACGCTCAAATCCGTGAACCCCTTCGAGCTGGCCGAGCCCACCATTTCGCCCAGCAAGGAGCGCTCGCCGTATGTGTTGCGCCTGCGCTCCATGTGGGCTGGGTGGCGCCAGGACGTCATCGATGCCTTCCCGCCTGCGCCTGGCCTCGACAAGCAGCGGGCGGGCTATCTTGCCCGGGTCGATGAGCGCTACGTCTCTGACGCTTACAACTCCCTGTCCATCGAAGGCTACCGCGTCACCGACGAACTCATCGAGCGGGTGGCTCGTGGCGACTGGAACCCGGACGGCGAACCCGAGCACGACAAGACCCGGAACGCGCTGGCCGCTCGGGGCTACTACCAGGCCTTTCAGGCTGTGAAAGAGAGCATCGGCAAGGTGTTGACTGGGGAGAACGCCGGTATCGTCGTCAAACGCGACCACCACGATTGGTATGCAGAGCTGTTCGGACCGTCCGTGACAGCCGGCATCATCGAAGCGAGCCAGCTTGCCGGTTATCGGCGTGGCCCTGTCTTCATCCGCAATTCGATGCACACGCCGCTCCCCAGCGAAGCCATCCTGGATTCTCTGGAAGCGCTGTGGGAATTGATCGAGGCGGAACCTGAAGCCTGCGTTCGCGCTGTGCTCGGCCACCATCTCTTCGTCTTCATCCATCCGTACTACGACGGCAACGGCCGCATCGGCCGCTTCCTGATGAACACGCTTCTAGCGTCAGGCGGCTACCCGTGGACGGTGATCCGGATGAGCCGGCGAGATGAATACATGAAGGCCCTGGAGGCCGCGAGCGTCAAAGGTCAGATCACGCCGCTGGCCCAGTTCATCGCGCAGGAGATGCGTGAATGGGCCCCAGAGCGCGCGGGAAAGGCCTGACTTCAGACCCGGTCGCCGGTCTGCGCCAAGTGGCGATGACACAAGGCGCTGGCGCGCGGCCCAGTGGCTGCCGCTCGACAGAGACTGTTCTCGCAGACGAAGTCCCCGCCCGGGATCTGATTCCTTGACTACCGCATTCGAAAGCCGGCTGACTACTGCGGGTTCGCGCCGTGCCCCGAAGGATTCAAGGCTCACCCTACGCGTTCTGCAAACCCCCGGGTGCCTGCGGTTACCGCTTTCGCGATTTCGTCTGCCTGCGCCAGGAACGCCTCGTAATACCGGCTGAGATCATCGGGGAAGCGCGCATCACCCATGGCTCGAAGCTCCACGATCAGACGGCTGTAGTAATAGCAGACCGACGCTAGCGCCGGCCCGAGATCGGGATAGTGCGAGACGTCTCGCCGATTGAAGTCCAGGTGAGCCACATGCTGATCACGGTAGCTCTTCATCTTCTGCCAGTAGTCACGCCATGCATCCTGATCCAGCTGGACGTGCGCGAAGAGACCTGCCCGGAACGCATCCTCATCACCAAAGACGTTCTTCCAGTGCAGTAGTTGCCGGTCCTCGTCGTCGGAGCCGAACAGCTTGCACCAGTCGAGCACAGCGACGTCAAGCAGATTCCCGTGGACGACGCGCCAGAAGTTCAGCGACGGATCGGAATCAGCCTCCGCAAGCGCGCGCTTCAACGCGATGCATCGCGCGACGTTCACCACTACATTCAGCGCGGCCGTCAGCTGCTCATTGGTTGCCAATCGTGCCTCCCATGCGATCAATCATGCTGTAACGACGTGGGGACTTCAATGGGGCCATGCCGGCGCAACCATACCCCGTGCGCTGATGGCGCTCCTTGCCAACCGATTCAGTCCCTCCCCCAAGCCCCGATTCCCCCAGACGCCGCCGCCCGCGCTTCCTACGATGCCTCCACCGCTGACGCACCCCCGCGTCGCGGACCCACCGATGCACAGGAGGCCCCATCGCACGCAGCGCGCAATCGACGACGAGCAGTCCGGCCCGGCGCGGCGCGATGGCGCTGTCTGCACTGGCCGGGCTGCTCGTCGCAGCGCCATCCTGGGCCTGTTGGGATGAGGCGGCTGCCCGCTACGGGCTCAGCAGCCACCTGCTCTACGCGATCGCGCGCACCGAATCGGGCCTGAACCCGGCGGCCGTCGGCCGCAACCGCGACGGCTCGCGCGACATCGGGCTCATGCAGATCAACTCCTCGTGGCTGCCGACGCTGGCTGGCCACGGCATCGCCGAGCACAACCTGTTCGATGCCTGCACGAGCATCCACGTGGGCGCCTGGATCCTCGCCGGCAACGTATCCCGCCTGGGCTACACGTGGGAGGCGGTCGGCGCCTACAACGCGCGCAGCGCGCCGCTACGTCGGGCCTACGCCCACAAGGTGCACCGCGAGTTGATGGCGACCGCCGCCAGCAGCGCCCGCCGTGCGGCCTCGAACGCCCCCCCCGAACGCCTCGCGTCTGCCACCCCTCCCGGGCAGGCGCGAGGTCTCCACGCGCAGTGAGGGCGCGCGAGCCCTCCACCCCACCCGCCAACCTCACTGCCCTGGAGACACCCTTGAACCGTTCCGTTCGCCTGACCTCTCACGCGCCCGCCCGCCTCGCCGCCGTCGCCCCGGTAGCCCTGCTGCTGGCACTCGGCGCCACCTCGGCCTTCGCCGGAACCACCGGCACCGAGTTCCAGACCATGTACACGACCATGCTGAACTGGGCCACCGGCTACCTCGGCAAGGCCATTGCCGTGGCCGCCTTCATCCTGGGCGCCGGCATCGGCGTGGCGCGCTCCTCGCCGATTCCGGCGCTCGCGGGCGTGGTCTTCGCGCTCTTCATGGTCTACGTGCCGACCATCATCGACTCGATCATGACCGCCACGATCTGACGGTCGGGCCTTCCTCCTGACGGTCATGAGCGACGTCGCGCTGGAGATCCCGCGCCGGCTGAACGATCCCCCACGCATGTTCTGGTGGGAGATCGACGTGTCACTGCTGTTCCTGGCAGCGGTGCTGGCCGGCATGATCGCGGGCTTTTTCGTCACCGGCTGCGCCGCCGGGGTGCTGCTCGCCTGGGCCTACGGCAAGGCCAAGTCGGGCGAGCACCCCGCCTTCGCCCTGCACCTGCTGTACTGGCACCTGCCGGCGGCGGTCTCGGGCCTGAAGCGCACCCCGCCCTCCCACTTGCGTGAGCTGGTCGGATGAGGCTCGACTGGCTGCGCGCCGACCAGGCCAGCGCCCGCCGCGCCACCGCGCTGCTGGCGATCCTGCTCGCAGTCTCGATGCTCGCCACGCTGCTACTGGCCGCGCACACGGTGCGCCAGGCCGGGCGCGAGCGCGTGGTGGTGGTGCCACCTGCCATCCACAAGTCCTTCTGGGTCGAGGCCGAGCGGGCAAGCCCCGAGTACCTGGAGCAGATGGGCTACTTCCTCGCCCAGCTCACGCTCAACGTCACCCCGCAGAGCGTCGAGCACCAGTCCCGCCTGCTGCTGCAGTACGCCGCGCCGGCCTCCTGGGGCGATCTGCGCACGGCGATGGCGGCCAACGCCGAGCGCATCAAGCGCGACGGCGCCTCCACCGTCTTCAGCCCGCAGGACCTGCAGGTCGACGAACGCACCCAGCGCGTGGGCCTGCGCGGCCTGCTCACCACCTTCATCAGCGACCGGCGCGTCTCCGAGGTCTCGAAAGGCTATGCCATCGAGCTTCAGTACGCGAGCGGCCGGATCTTCTTGAAGACCTTCCGCGAGACCACCCCCAATGACCCCCTTGAGCTCCAGACCCGACCCGGCGCGGCTCCCGGCGCACCGGCTGCTCCCGCAGCACCCGCCCCCGATGCGCCCTCGCCTTCAGCTGCACCTGCTGTGCCTGCTGGCGCCCCTGCTCGCTGAGCCTGCCCTCGCGCAGCAGGTGGTGGAGGCCCGAGACGGTGCCACCGTGCTGGCCCGGGTGTCGCGTCAGGAAGTCACCCGCATCGCGTTCGAGCGTTCGCGGGTGCGCCGGGTCACCGGCAACGCCAACGAGTTCGTGCTGGAGAAGGACGACGAGCGCGGCCAGGTCTTCATCCGGCCTGCCGATCCTCAGTCCACCAAGCCGATCAACCTCTTCGTGAGCAGCGACCGGGGCACGGTGTCGCTGCTGCTTCAGCCGGTGGACGTACCCGGCGACTCGATCGTGATCCGCGAGCCGCGCGCCGCGGGCGATGCGCCGCCGCGCCTGGAAGCCAGCAGCCGCCATGTGCGCACGTTGAAGAATCTGCTGGTGGCACTCGCCGACGACAGCCTCCCGGAGGACATGGAGGTACGCGAGCCCGGGCGCGACATCGCGCTCTGGACCGGAACCCGGCTCACGCTGGAGCGCGTGCTGTTGGGCACCCACCTGGTGGCCGAGAAGTACCGCCTGGCCAACACCGGCGCCGCTGCGCTGACTCTGCACGAGCCCGACCTGCACAAGCGCGGCGTGATGGCCGTGAGCGTGGAGCGCGCAAGCCTGCAGCCTGGCGAGGCCACGCCCGTCTTCGTGATCCGGGAGCGCCGCAGCGATGACTGAGCAACCCCTGCCGCCCGGCAATGTCGATGCGCCCGCAGGCGCGAGCGCCGAGCGCATCAAGCGCCGCCAGTACCTGCTGCTGGCCGGCATCGCCGGGGTGATCGTTGCCGGCACCGTCCTGTCGGTGTCTCTTACCGGGTCGGGCACCAGCAGCGAGCCTGCCCCTCGTCCGAAGTCCACCAACATCCTCTCGCCCGGCGCACAGGTCGACCCACGGGATGCCTGGCGTGGGCAGGCCGATGCGGAACTGCGCTCCATCGAGCAGCGCTCGCGCGAACTCACGCAGCGCGGCAGCGAGCTCGAAGGCCAGAGCCGAGACATGATGGAGCGGCTCAAGCGGCTGGAGGCAGGCAACGCCGGTGCCCCGGCAGGCCGCGCCGACACGAGTGGCCTCACACCGCTGCCTCCGCCACCAATGCCGGCGCCCGCCACGCGCCCGAACTTCGGCCCGGATCCAGTGGCGACACCGCCTGCGGCCAACCCGGCGCAGAGGCTTCCGCCTCCGCCGGCGCCCTCCACCCTGCCAGCTCCTGCGGCCCCGCGTACCGGTCTGCCCGGTAGCCCCGGCGCCGCGCCGTCTGGCCTGGGCTCCGGTGGCATCGTCAGCATCACGCTGGCCGACCCGGCCGCAGTTCGCACCGGCGCCGCATCCGGTGCACGAGGATCAACCGACGCCACCGGCAAGCCTGCCTCGCCTTCTCGCGATACCCGCCGGTACCTGCCCAGCGGCAGCTTCACCCGCGCCCTGCTGCTCGGCGGGCTCGACGCGCCCACCGGCGGCCAGGCCCAGCGCAACCCGCAGCCGGTGCTTCTGCGTCTGCTGGATCACGCGATGCTGCCCAACCAGTTCCGCGGTCGCATCAAGGAGTGCTTCGTCGTCGGTGCGGGCTACGGCGACGTGAGCGCCGAGCGCGCCTACATCCGCACCGAGTCGCTGTCCTGCGTCACACGCGACGGCACCGCGATCGACGTACCGATCCGAGGGTATGTGGCCGGCGAGGACGGCAAGGCCGGCATGCGCGGGCGCCTGGTCTCCAAGCAGGGCCAGATCCTCGCCAATGCGCTGCTGGCCGGTGTGGCCAGCGGCATCGGCACCGCGTTCCAGCAGAGCGCCACCACGCTCTCGGTCTCGCCGCTGGGCACCACTGGCACCGTGGATCCGGGCAAGCAGTTGCAGGCTGGCCTCGGGACCGGTGTGGGCCGAGCACTCGATCGGCTCGCCCAGTACTACATCACGCTTGCCGAGAAGGTCTTCCCCGTGATCGAGATCGATGCCGGCCGCACCGTGGACGTGGTCCTCACCCAGGGCATCGCGCTCGGGCAGTCGCTGGACGGCACCCGCCCCGATGGCGCGAACGCCAATGCGAACACCGACCCCGACCGCGACGCCTTCCCGCACCTCGCGCGCCGCACCCCCACCGCCCGGAGAACCACCGATGAAGACGACGAAGACTGACCCGGCCGCGCGCACCCCGAACCGCGCCCGCCATGCCGCCACGCTCGCGACCGCGCTGGCCACGACCCTGGCGGCCAGCCTGTACGCCAACCCGCTCGCTGCCCAACCCGCCGCCTCGCCAAAGACCGGTGCCGCGACGGCCACCCGCGCCGCGCCGACAGGACAGGCGCAGGCCGGCTCGCCCGCCCAGGCTCAAGCGGCGTCAGCCACCCAAGGCGTAGTTCGATCGACCGGCACGCCGATCGGATCCGAACCGGCCGACGCCAGCACCCTCGTCGAGCGCCTGCAGGCGCTCTACCCCTCCACCCGCTTCGGCGCGATCCACCCCACGGCCTGGCCCGGCGTCTTCGAGGTGGCGATGGGCGCCAACCTCGCCTACGTCGATGCGACCGGCCGCTACTTCCTGTTCGGCCACCTCTACGACATGCGCCAGCAGCGCGACCTCACGGCCGAGCGCAAGGATGCGATGGCCCGCATCGATTTCGGGAGCCTGCCGCTGGCCGATGCGCTGACCGAAGTCCGGGGCAAGGGCACGCGCACGCTGGCGATCTTCAGCGACCCCGACTGCCCGTACTGCCGGCGGCTGGAAGCCGAACTGCGTGGCCTGGACGACATCACGATCCACACCTTCCTGATGCCGCTGGCCTCGCTGCACCCGGCCGCGCGCGGCAAGGCGGTGTCGGTCTGGTGCTCGACCGACCGGCTCGCCACCTGGCAGGCGCTGATGCTGCGCGATGCGTTGCCGCCCCAAGCAGACTGCCCGCACCCGGTAGACCGCAACGTGGCGCTGGGCGAGCAGCTCGGGATCAACGGCACGCCGACCCTGATCGCGGGCGACGGTCGCGTGCTCGCAGGCGCCGCAAGCCGGGATCAGATCGAGGCCTGGCTGTCGCGCCCCGGGGCGGGTGCCCCGAGCGCAGCGGCGGGAAGTGGCGCCCGATGAAGGGCGCACTCCTGGCGGCCACCTGCCGACCCTCTCCCCGAGCAGTGCGCCTCACCGCGCTGCTCACAGGCACCGCCGTGCTGGGTCTGAGCGGCTGCGCCTCGAACCTGTCGGGCGTCGGCGGCACCCCGACCTATGCCTGCAAGGCCCCGGCAGGCGCGCAGTGCACTTCGGTGTCCGGTGTCTACGCCAACGCCGGACAAGGCGCCCGGCAATTGCTCGGATCAGAGGCGCCCCGTGCGACAGGATCCGGAGCGCTGGGGACGCCCGTCGCCGACGCGACGTCCCACGGACCGGTGGTTCGCAGCGGCGCTGGCGCACCTGCCCCCAAGGCCTCCGCCTTAGAGACCCGGCCTGCGCCCGCGCCGGCAAGCGGCGCGACCACAGTTGCCCCGACCGCACCTTCCGGTGCGGTGCCCGCCAAATCCACCGCCGCCCTGCGCACCGCCCCCCGCGTTCTGCGCCTGTGGATCGCCCCCTGGGAAGACAGCGACGGCGACCTGCACGAAGCCTCCACCGTCCACGTGCTGATCGATCACGGCCGCTGGCTGATCGAGCGGGTCCGCCCCGCACCGCGTGGACCGCGCATGGGCGTCACCCCGCCCTCCGCTCCCAGCACTGCGCCGACGAGCGCACCAGCTGGCAGTCAGGCGTCCGGCATCAGCCCCCGCGCCAACCCATCCCTCGACCAACCCGAGCCCTGAGCCATGCTGCGCACCCTGATCGACGACCTGGACGGTGCACTGCGCGCCACGCGCATCGGCGAGTTGCTGCGCCCGCCCAGTGCCGGGCCGCTGCCGCGCAACGACGCCGACTCCTTCTCCCACTGGCTGCCCTACCGCGCCTGGCTCGAGGACCGGCAGGTCTTCGTCAACCGCGACGCGCTGGGCTTCTGCCTGGAGCTGCGCCCGCAGTCCGGGGCGGACGAGGAGATGTCGCGCATCCTCACGTCCCTTTATGAGGCCGCACCCGCCGGCACCGGCATCCAGTTCCATCTGCTGGCCAGTCCCGACATCCGCGGCACGCTCGGCGCCTACGCCGACCTGCGGGTGCCCGACGAGTTCATCCCCGAACTGAACGAGCGCGGTCGGCTGGGCCGGCACACCAATATCCACCGCACGCTCGCCCGCCGCCGGGTCGGGCACTACCTGCGCGGCGCCCGCCAGTCCCTGCTGCCCAACCAGAGCTATCTGCTCCGGCGCTTCAGGCTCGTGGCCAGCGTCTGCCTGCCCGGCAGCCCGGAGAACCTCGGGCGCATCGACGAACTCCTGCTGCTGCGCGACGGCATGCGCGCCACGCTGCACGCCGCCGGCTTCCCGTCGCGCCCATGGACGGCGGGAGACCTCATCAACTGGGTGTCCGCCCTGCTCGATCCGCACAGGCAGGCGGGCGACGGCCTGCCGCTCACCTACGACGCCGGGCGCGAACTGCGCGACCAGGTGCTCGACCCGGCGACGATGCTCGTCATCCGACCCGGCGGCATCACGCTGGCTAATCCGGTGGCCGAGCCGCAGGAGATGCGTCTGCTGTCGGTGCGATCGTTCCCACCGCGCTTTGCGCTGTGGAACATGGGTAGCCTGATCGGCGACCTCTACCAGGCCACGCTGCAGTACCCCTGCCCCTTCATGATCACGCTAGGCGTGCACGTGCTGGATGCCGAGGCCACGCGCAACTGGGCGTATCTGAAGGCTGCCCGCGCCACCACCAACGCCACCAGCTACATGGCGCGCTTCCTGCCCGACATGCAGGAGCGCAAGGCCGACTGGGACATCGTGCTCAAGGCCCTGGACGACGGCCAGCAGCTGGTGGACCTGCAGCACCAGGTGACGCTCTTCGCCCCGCCCGAGGCCATGGCCCGCGCCGAACAGGCGGCCCGCTCGATCTTTCGGGCGCGCGGCTTCGAGCTGTCGCGGGACACGATGATGATGGCCCAGGGGCTGATCGGCTCACTCCCCATGACGCTGTCGCCGCCCTTCCACGGCGATCTCTCGCGCATGAAGCGGGTGAGCACCAAGACCTCGGCCAACGCAGTGCACCTGGCACCGCTGGTGGCCGAGTGGCAAGGCACCGGCACCCCGGTGCTGATGCTGGGCGGCCGGCGCGGCCAGCTCATGCCGCTGGACGTGTACGACAACCCGGCCGGCAACTACAACGTGGCGATCGCCGGCACCTCGGGCTCGGGCAAATCGCTGCTGCTGAACGAGATCGCCATGTCGTATCTCGGCACCGGTGCCCGGGTCTGGATCATCGATGTCGGCCGCTCCTACGAGAAGGCCTGCCGCAACGTGGGCGGAAGCTTCATCGAGTTCACCGAAAGTGCAGGGATCTCGCTCAACCCCTTCAGCTTCGTCGAGGACATCGACGAGGACATGGAGCTGCTGCAGCCGCTGCTCGCCCAGATGGTCTCCCCACGGGAGGCGCTGGACGGCTTTCGGTACTCGACGCTGGGTGCGGCCATCAAGAAGGTCTGGAAGGCCAAGGGCCGCGCAATGACGATCACCGACATCCACGCGCTGCTGGCCACCGGGCGGCTCGACGAGGACGCCAACACGGATGCCGAAGGCGACCGCCGGCTCAAGGATCTGGCCGCAATGCTCGCGCCCTATGCGCGCGAGGGCACCTACGGCAAGTACTTCGACCGTGAGGCGAGCATCGATTTCTCGAGCGACTTCATCGTGCTCGAACTCGAGGAGTTGAAGGCCAAGAAGGATCTGCAGACGGTGGTGCTGCTGATCGTCATGTACCGCATCACCCGCGAGATGTACTTCACCCGCGATCGCAAGAAGATCGTGATCATCGACGAGGCCTGGGACCTGCTCTCGGGCGGGGCCACCGCCGAGTTCATCGAGGCCGGCTACCGGCGGGCGCGCAAGTACAAGGGCGCCTTCATGTCCGCCACGCAGGGCGTGGACGACTACTACCGCAACCCGGCGGCCAAGGCGGCACTGGACAACTCCGACTGGATGTTCCTGCTGCGCCAGAAGCCCGAGTCCATCGAGATGATGGACAAGCTCGGCCAGCTCACCATGGACGACGCCATGAAGCGGCTGCTGCAGTCGCTGCGCACCGAGCATGGCGCGTATTCGGAGGTCTTCATCCACTCGCCTGCCGGCAACGGGGTCGGGCGCCTGATCGTCGACCCCTACAG
This sequence comes from Burkholderiales bacterium, assembly GCA_026399875.1. Classification (GTDB taxonomy): domain Bacteria; phylum Pseudomonadota; class Gammaproteobacteria; order Burkholderiales; family Burkholderiaceae_E; genus UBA4615. Next base: position 275,784 of record JAPLQF010000042.1, read on the forward strand.
CCTGCTGCTCTTCTCCAGCCGGGCCGAAGACTTCAGCGCGATCAACGCGAAACGCGCAGAGGGTCTGTCAGTGTCGCAGGCCATCGACGCGGTGCTGATCGAGCGGGGACAGGCGTGAGCCGAAGCGAACTCGCCCTGATCGTCGGGCTCAACGCTGCGCTGAGCCTCGCGCTGGTGCTGGCCGCTTCCTGGCTGCTGCCGGCTTCCGGGCAGCGCCTGGCCACGGTCGACATCGCCTCGCTCTACCGCGCCAAGGAAGGCCAGGTCACCGCGCAACTGCTGCGCCGGGACGCGAGCGACACCGACCGCGCCGCGGCCCTGCGCGAGGCTGCCGCCTTCGGCGAGCAGCTCGACCGCCTGGTGGCGCGCCTGCCGGCCGACTGTCGCTGTCTCGTCTTCACCCAGGGTGCATTGATCGGGTCCGGTGCCGGTAGCCGCATCGCCGATCTCACACCCCACCTGCGCCGGCAACTCGGACTGGAGGAGGCGCGATGAGTCCGACCGCAACCCCAAGCCCAAGCCCAAGCCCAAGCCCAGCCACGAGAGCGCTGCGCCTCGTGCGATCGCCGCGCATCCGCCTGACGGCCCTACGCGAGCGCTTCGACGCCGCAGGCTTTCGCTCCCGATCCGTGTCGCACCTGCGCCGCTGGGGCCTAGCGTACGCCTCGGCCCTGGCCGGCGCCTTCTGGTTCCACAGCCATTACGCGCTCGGCCTGAACGCCACCCACAGCCTGCCGGGGACGCTGTACCTGATCGAGCGCGGAGCGCTGCCGCAGCGCGGCGAGCATGTCGCCTTCCGCTGGTCCGGTGGCGGCCCCTACCCGGCCGGCGTCACCTTCATCAAGGTGCTGGCCGGACAGCCGGGCGACACGGTGACCCGCGACGGCGCCACCTTCGTCGTTGCGGGCACCGCGCTCGGCCAGGCCAAGCCGACGAGCCGTCGCGGCGAGCCGCTCGAACCCGGCCCCACCGGCACCCTGCCCGAGGGTCGCTACTTCGTCTACGCGCCGCACCCCGACAGCCTGGACTCGCGCCACGCGCTCACCGGCTGGATCGCACGCGAGCAGTTCATCGGACGGGCCCGTGCGATCTTCTGACCGGGCCCGCATCGCGGCGCTCCTGCTCGCCGTCGCAGGCATAGCCCTGACCCAACCGGCCCACGCCCAGCACCTGGGCGTGATCGGCCCGGTGTACCCGATCGCCGAGCCGAGCCTGCTCGCCCTCATCCAGTCCAAGCTGCGCGAACTCACCGCCAACGGTGGCCTGGAGCGCCTGCAGCGCGAAAGCCAGGCGCGGATCCGGCGCCAGATCGAAGATCCCGCTCCGGTAGCTGGCATCACTCGCACGGCAACCGCTCGGACCTTTCATTTCGATCCGAGCATCGAGGTGCCCTACCCGATCAGCGATGCCGAGGGGCGCCTGATCATGGCACCGGGCACACGCGTGAACCCGCTGGACGTGGTGTCGCTGTCGCGCCCGCTCTTCTTCTTCGACGCCCGCGATGCCGAGCAGGTCGAGCGTGCCCGCCGCGAGCTTGCCGAGCACCGTGGCCAGGTGAAGCTGATCCTCACCGGCGGCTCCTACCTGGACCTGATGCGCCGCTGGAAGCAGACGGTCTACTACGACCAGCAGGGCCTGCTCACCACCCGGCTGGGCATCCGCCAGGTGCCCGCCCGCGTCACCCAGGACGGCCGAAGGCTGCGCATCGATGAACTGCGCTGACATCCGACCTCGCCTGCTGGCCATGCTGCTGCTGATCAGCATGCTGCTCGCCCCAGCGCACGCCGCCGCGCCCACCGGCGGCGCCACCTGCCATGGGCGATTCGCCAACCCCATCACCGACATCTGCTGGAGCTGCCTCTTTCCGCTCACGATCGGCGGCATCGGCATCGTCTCCGACGACCAGCCCGACATCGGCAACCCGTCCTCGCCGGTCTGCTACTGCAACAACCCGCCCCGGCTGGGCATCTCCATCGGGTTCTGGGAGCCGGTGCGCATGGTGGACGTCACCCGGACGCCCTTCTGCATGGTCGGGCTGGGTGGCCTGTCGCTGGACCCCGGCATCGGCGCCCCGCGCGGCGCGCAGGTCGGGCACGACTCGCAGACCCGCAACAGCTTCTACCAGGTCCACTGGTACGCGAACCCCATCCTCGCCTGGCTGGAAGTGCTGCTGGACTTCCCCTGCCTGGAGCAGGGCTCGCTCGATCTGGCCTACCTGACCGAGGTGGACCCGCTGTGGTCCGACGACGAGCTCTCGGCCATTCTCAACCCGGAGGCGGTGCTCTTCGCCAACCCGGTAGCCAAGGCCGCCTGCGCGGCCGACTGCGTCGCGGCGAGTGCTGGTTTTCCGGTGGCCAGCCTCTTCTGGTGCGCCGGCTGCCAGGGCTCGATCTACCCGATGACCGGCCACGTCACCACGCACATCGGCGGCGTGCAGGCCTCGGTGCTGCTCACCCAGCGCATGACCGCCAAGATGCACCGGCAGCTCACCACCTTCGCCACGGCTGGCTCGCGGGGCCTGTGCGGCCCGTACCCGCTGCCCATCTTCGACAAGACCCACTACAAGCTGCAGATGACCTACCCGGTGCCCGCCACCGCGAAGGTCGCCGGCCAGTGCTGCCAGCCCTACGGGCGCACCACCATGATCTGGGGCTCCGGCAAGTCTTTCCCGGTCAGCGGCGAGGACTTCAGCTACCAGATCTTCCGCAAGAGGAACTGCTGTGTCGGCGCCTGGTGATCAGCGGGCGCAGCGGCACCCCATCGCATGCATCCAGCAGGCCGCATGCCTCGCAGCGTCGAGCGTCATCGCATTGCTTGCGGTCGACGCCTTTGCCCAGGAGCAACCGACCGCCCCCCGCTGGCCCACCGCGCAGGAGATCGAGCGCACCAAAGCCGAGCGTCCGCTTCCCGCACCGGAAGCCCCCATCCCGGCACCGCGCGCCCTGCCCCGCATCGGCCCAGGCTCCGGCGAGGGACCGGGCGCAGCTCAGCGCCCTCCCGCAAGCGGCGCCGGCATCGACATCGGCGTCCTGGCCCGTCAGGGCAGCCAGATTGGCGGCGCCATGAGCCCCGGAGCCCTCCCACCCCAGGAGCCCGCGCTTCGCATCTTCGTCACCCTGGACATGCCCCAGGGCAGCCTGCGCCGCCTCGTCGACCAAGCCGAGCGCTCCGGCGCGGTTCTCGTGCTGCGCGGCTTGAAGAACCAGTCGATGCGCCAGACGGTCGCTGCTGTCAGCGAGCTGCTCGGCCAGCGCAAAGCCGGATGGGTGATCGACCCCGAGGCCTTCGAGCGGCACGGCGTCGAGGCCGCGCCCACCTTCCTGCTGACCATCGGCGAGGACGCCCCGCCCTGCAGCGCCACCACCTGCACCGTGCCGCGCCCCTTCGTCTCGGTGTCAGGTGACGTGAGCCTGGACTACGCGCTGGAGCACATGGTCCGCCGCCATCCCGGCGCCGGTGCGGTCGCCGGCCCCTACCTCTCCCGGCTGCGCTCCCGATGAAGAACCCACGCCCGGCACCTGTCCGACCGCGGTTTCCAACTGCGACCGCCCGCGGCGTGCTCGCACGAGTCGCAGGAACAGCAAGAACAGCAGCCGTCGCAGCAATAGCAGCCGCCGTAATGCTCTGCCTGTCCACGCAGCCCGCCCAGGCCCAATCCCTCTCCGACGCCTTCAACCAGGGCGCAGCCATGGGCCGTTCCGGTAATGCCGCCGCCCGCATCCAGATCAACCCGACCACCGCCCAGGGCACGGTGCCCGGCTACACCACCAGTCCACCGCAAGCCGCCTACTTCGGCAGCGCCGGGCTGGGCTCGCAGGCCGGCGCCGCGACCAGCGCCTGCGCGGCGGCCGGGAACGGAGCCACGACCGGCGCACAGGCCTGCAACGCGGTGAACTTCTCGCAGACCAACCCGACGCGTCGGCCCACCTTCAGCATCGCCCCGAACGACCCGCTGCTCACGCGCGCCCGGACCATCACCGCCGACCCGCAGAGCATTGCCGGCAACATCGCCGGCACCTACAGCGGCTGCAGCGTGCAGACCACCACCACGCCGGACCGCTTCGAGACGGCGTTGTGCCACCAGTACCGCACCACCGAGACGCTCACCTGCGACAAGGTGCTCATCGTCACACCGGTACTCACGCCTGGCTGCAGCGACGGCGAATTTCTCACCCGCGTCACCGCCGACCCCTGCCCGGCCTGCATCGACTACCTGGCCTTCGACTTCAGTTGTGCGGTGGACAGCTACCGCATGCACGCTTTCACCCTCAACAAGGGCAGCGGCGAGGTCTACATGGACCTCGGCAGCCAGAACGTGCCCGGCGCGCTCAACACACAGATCCCGAAGACGCCCGGCCCGAGCCGCATCGAAGGCTTCTACTGCTACCAGACCTTCTACAGCCAGTCGTGCAGCGGGGCGAACTGCAGCATCGGCGCCTGGTTCGCCAACCCCTGCCAGGGCACGAGCTTCGAGGGGGTGAGCACCTTCGCCATGCCCACCCGCGTGAGCTTCACCGACACCTGGGACAACCAGTGCAGCGCACTGGAGGCGCGCGCCCGATGAAGCTGCTTCGCCTCGCCCTCGCTGCGATAGCGGCAGTAGCAGCAATAGCAGCCTCGCCCGCCTTCGCTGCCGACTGCGTCAAGGACGCCGAGGTCTGCGTCGAAGGCCCCGCCACACGCATCATCAGCGGGTACGCGGTCTACCGCGACTGCTGGCGGACCACCTCGTCCTACAGCTGCCTCGCCGCCCGCAGCAACGACGACTGCCAGCCCCTGCGCGACCGTGGTTGCAGCCAAGTCGGCTCCACCTGCGTGGAGACCACCCCGCAGGGCCTGTGCACGGTGTTCGAGCAGTCCTGGCAGTGCAAGACCGCCAGCGGCACCAGCAGCACCGTCACGAACTGCGGCGACCGGCGCTTCTGCCTGGACGGCAACTGCTTCGACACCTCGCACACGCCCGATCCCGACTTCGCCCGCACGGTGGCGGGCCTGGAGATCCAGCGCGAGGCTGGTCGCTACATCGACCCAGACACGCTCGAAGTCTTCAAGGGCTACGACAACCGCTGCCGCAAGAAGCTCTTCGGCCTGGTGAACTGCTGCAAGGGCGGCGGTGCCAGCGGATCGCTCTTCAGCACGATGGCGCTGATCGCCGGTGCCGGCGGTCGGGCCATCGGCGCGGTGGGCTCAAGCTACACCTACGACGCGCTCTTCGCGGCCGACGCGCCGGACATGGTGATCGCCGGCTTCGAGGCGCTCTTCGGCGCGGGCGGCGGCAGCTCGGCGTTGGCGGGCCTGATCGCGGGTGAACTGTCGGTGGGCTCGTTCATGACCTCGCTCGTGCCCGGCCCCTGGACGATCGCCATGCTCGCCATCCAGCTCTCGGGGCTGCTGTCCTGCGAGCAGGCCGAGCAGGTGCTGGCGATGAAGAACGACAACCGCCTGTGCCACAGCGTAGGCAGCTACTGCTCACGCAAGGTGCCCATCCTCGGCACCTGCCTGGAGACCACCCAGAGCTACTGCTGCTTCAACTCGCGCCTGGCCCGGGTGCTCAACGAGCAGGGTCGCGCCCAGCTCGGCCGCGGCTGGGGTGGCGCGAAGAACCCCGACTGCGCGGGGTTCAGCCTCGCGCAACTGCAGACGCTCGACTTCTCGCGCATGGACCTCACCGAGTTCTACGCCGAGATCGCCCCGACGCTGCCCGACGTCGGCGCACTGGCCAACAAGGCGCGCAGCCGCGTGAACGGCGCCATCGGGCCCTGAGGAAAAGCGATGAGATTCCTCCCCAAACTGGCCTTGGCCGCCGCCTTTCCACTGGCGCTCTGCACCGCCCACGCGGCCGGCCCCGCAGAGAACACCCCGCGCCAGGCCGTCTCCGACCTCAAGCCCCTGCTCGCCCGCGCCGCCGCCGAGGGCAGCGCCCGCGGCACGCTCACCGGCGCTGGCGCGCAGGCCATCGCGCGCCGCTTCCAGACCGATGCCCCGATCGAGATCGACGTGCGCAGACTCCAGCAGCTACCCCAGCCCGGCTGCGGCCGGCTGGAGGTGACCACCCGGCAGCGCGACGTGACTCAGGCGGGCAAGCGCGGCGATCAGGAGATGGTCTACCAGATCAGCTACTGCGCCGATGGCCGATTCCCGGAGGAACGGTGAACGCGATCCGATCCGCCCTCCTCGCGGTGCTCGCAGTCCTGCCTGCGATCGCGGCCCATGCCGGCGAGCCGGCCACGGCACAGCCAGTGGACCAAGCGGAGACCGCCACCGTCTACTGGCAGCAGCACCGCGAAGGGTGGTTCTGGTACCGCGACCCGCTGCCCCCGAAAACCCGCCCCGCCCCGAAGGCGCCAACCACCGAATCAAGGCCTCGGGAACTCGCCGACTTCGAGACCATGCAGCAGAGGCTGGAGACGCTCAAGCGTGTCGCGGTCATGAACCCCACCGACGACAACCTGATGGCCTACATGCGCTTCCAGCGCATGGTGATGGACCGCTCTCAGGTCTTCGCCGACCGCTGGCAGCGCCTGGTCTGGCGCGAACCCAGCCTCGACTACGCATCCGACGGTCGCCCCACCAACACCCTGGCCATCGCCGCCTTCGACGAGCGCCAGCGCGAGCGGGATACCGCCGCCGTGCGGCAACTGGCCACCACGCACGGCCTGGTCTTCGTCTTTCGCAGCGACTGTCCGTTCTGCCACCGCTTCGCGCCCGTCCTCAAGCGCTTCGCCCAGACCCATGGTCTGACGGTGCTGGCCGTGAGCCTGGACGGCGGCACCCTGCCCGAGTACCCCGACGCTCGCCCCGATAACGGCATCGCCGCGCGCCTGAACGCCCGTGCCGTGCCGGCGCTGTACCTCACCCAGCCCAGCCGCCGCGAGTTCCGGCCGGTGGGCTTCGGCCTGATGTCGGACACCGACCTGTTGGAGCGCATCGCCGCACTCGCGCGCGAAGCGGACCCGGCCGGGCTCCCCAACCCATTGAGGACCACGCCATGACGCCCACCCGTCGCACCATCGCCGGTCTGCTGGCCACCACCATCGCCATCGGCCCCGCCCCGGCGCTGCCCGCCGACCTGAACACCGAGATGCAGACGATGTTCAACGACCTGGGGGCCATCGGCAACGTCACGAGCCCGGGCGCCTTCCGGGGCCAGGCGATGAACCTCTACACCGGCGGCAGCCTGATGATGCGCGCCCCGGGGCGCAACTACCCGCTCGTGCAGGCCCAACTGCCCAGCCTGAAGGCCGGCTGTGGCGGCATCGACATCTACGGCGGCGCCTTCTCCTTCATCAACAAGCAGCAGTTCGTGGCGCTGCTGCAGAACATCGGCTCCAACGCCGTGGGCTACGCCTTCAAGCTGGCCCTGCAGTCGATCTCGCCCGACATCGACAAGCTGCTTACAGAGCTGCAGGACCAGCTCAACAAGATCAACGCCATGAACATCAACTCCTGCGAAGCGGCGCAGGCGCTGGTCAACGGCGTGGTGGGCGAGTACGACCAGTCGGTGCAAAGCGGCTGCGCGAACATCGCCCAGTACCTGGGCTCAGTCAGCGACCGCGCCGAGGCGCGCCTGACCTGCGCGTCGAACGCCCCATCGGTGGTGCGCACCGCGGCGAACAGCGCCGACCCCAACGTGCGCAACGCCACCTTCGCGAAGGGCAACGTCACCTGGAACGCGCTCAACCAGGTGGGCGGCAGCATCAGCCGCCAGGAGAGGGAGCTGATCATGAGCCTGATCGGCACCGTGATCGTCACCCCGCCCGCCGACGACGGCAGCGGCGCCGGCCCCCGGATGCTGGAGCCCACCCTCACCGGCATCCGGGATCTGCTGCTGGGCAAGGCCGACTCGGCCACCGCAGGCCTGGTGGATGTGGACGTCTACGTCTGCGACGAGACCACTGAGTGCCTGAACCCCAGCCGCGCCACCGTCTCGGTCAAGCCCTTCACGAGGCTGGTGGCCGAACGCCTGAAGCGCATCTCCGACAACATCGCCACCCGCAGCGCCCAGAGCCCGGCCGACATCGGCTTCATCAACCAGACCAGCGAGCCGGTCTACCGGATGCTGGCCGTGGCCAACGCCGTGCCGGGCTCGGGCACCGCCGAGACGCTGATCGAGACCTACAAGGACGTGATCGCGCTCGACTATGCGCAGACCTTCCTCGCCAGAGCGCTCGCCCAGGCCAGCACGGCGCTCTCGCAAGCCCTGCGCCGCAGCGAGGTCGAGCAGCGTTACCTGGACGAGCTGCGCGCCCACGCCCGCGAGGCGCAGATGCAGATCCTGATCGAGAAGCAGGCCGCCTATGCCAAGGTGCGCTCGGTGTCCTCGATGACCCAGGACCTGCAGAGCCTGGAGCGCCAGCTCTGGGCCGCCATGCCCCCGGCGGTGAAATCGATGCTCGACTTCAGCGCCAACGCGGGCCAGCGCGGCTCCTGATCCCGAAACCAAGGCGCAGACAGCCGGCATGTTCGAGATCTACGCCTACGGCAACGTCGACACCCTGACCGGGGTCTTCAACGCCATCGCCGCCATCATGGGCGGCGCCGGGTACCTGGCCCTCATCAAGACCATGGCGGTCACCGGCGTGCTGGTGGCTGCCGCCGCGGGCCTCTTCACCCCTGGGCGTTTCCACGGCTGGGGCTGGCTGATGGGCCTGCTGCTGGTCTATCACGCCATGTTCCTGCCCAAGGCGGATGTCGCCATCGTCGACAAGCTCGGCAGCCAGCCGCCCGCCGTGGTGGGCAACGTGCCCATCGGTGTGGCCTTCTTTGGCCACGCCACGAGCCTGGTGGGCGACGTGATGACGCGCTTCTTCGAGACCGCCTTCCAGGTGATCCCGGACACCAACGCCCAGCTGCCCGAGGCGCTGGCCTACCAGAAGAACGGCGTGATGTTCGGCAACCGGCTGATCCAGGCCAGCCGCGCCGCCAACGTGGCCGACCCGCAGCTGCGCGCCGACATGATCGCCTTCGTGCACAACTGCACCGTCTACGACCTGCAGGACGGCACCATCGACCCGGCGGCCTTCGCCCAGAGCACCGACATCTGGGCGCTGATGGGCACGCCCAACCCGGGGCGCTTCTCCACCTGGGGCAACCCGGTGCAGGTGGACACCTGCCCGGCCATCTACACCCGGCTCAACAGCCGCCTGCCCGCCGAGATCGCCCGGGCCCGCGCCACGCTCGCCCTGCAGATGAACCCGACGCTGGACCCCAGCATCGCTGCCGGCGTCATCGACGGCCAGCTCGAGCAGGCCTACACCAAGACCCGCATTGCCACCGCCGCCCAGGGCGCCGCCGACCTGCTGCGCCAGAACATCCTGATCAACCTCGTGCAGGACACCCACACCCTGGCCGGCCTGCGCCTGAACGACCCGGCAGCAACCATGCTGGCCACGGCACGGGCGAACGCCACGGCTTCCACCAATGCGTCCTTCATCACCATGGGCCGCATCGCCGCGCAGGCCCTGCCCATGATCCGCAACGTGATCGAGGCGGTGATCTACGCGGTCTTCCCCTTCGTGCTGCTGCTCTTCCTGCTGGCCCAGGGCAAGGGGCTGGCCCTGGCCATCAAGAGCTTCGTGATGAGCCTGGTCTGGATCCAGCTCTGGCCCCCGCTCTACGCCATCCTCAACTACGTCGGCACCCTGGCCAGCGCGAACAACCTCGCCGCTGCCGCGAGCCTCGGAACCAACAGCCGTGGCCTGACGTTGGACACCGCCGCCGGCATCTACCAGGGCGCGATCTCCGATCAGGCCATCGCCGGCTACCTGGTGGCCGCCATTCCACTCATCGCCACCGCCATCATCAAGGGCGGCGAAGTCGCCTTCCAGGCCATCACCGCCAGCAGCGCGATCCAGTCGGCAGCGAGCAGCGAAGCCGCCGCCACCAGCAAGGGGCTGATAAGCCAGAACAGCGTCAGCCTTGACCAGCAGCAACTCGGCCCCACCCGCACCTCGGCCTTCATGGGCACCACCACCGAGGCCCACGGCACCACCATCCAGGGCATCGGCCCCGAGGCCGGCGTCTTCCGCTACCAGGCCACCATGAGCCGGCTGGCCAGCACCTTCACGATCAGCGAGCGGCAGGCCACCGCCATCGGCGAGAGCGCCCGTGAGGCTGAGTCCTTCGCCACCACGCAACGCGAAGCCATGCAGCGCAGCCAGGCCACCGCGATGACCCACGCGCTGGGCATCCAGGACAGCTACGAGAAGTCCCAGCAGCGCACCGGTGCCACCAGCACCTCCGAGGGCGGCTCGACCTCGAGCCAATTCCAGGCCCTCAAGTCGGTTGCCAAGGAGGTGAACAGGCGGCTCGGATTGAGCGAAGACTCGGTGGTAGGCGACAGCATCGCTGCCTCAGCTTCTGCAGGCGCGAAGATCCCCATGACGGAAATCGGCGCCCGGTTGACGCGCGAGGGCCAAAAGATGGATCAACAACGGCTTCAGAGCGCCTACGACTACGCCCGCAAAGCTGCCGAGAGCGCTCAGATCTCGGACGCCAGTGCTCTGGTCAAGGACTTCCGTTCGTCCGACGCCTACCAGTGGGCCCGCAGCAACCGCACCAGCGCCACCGCCGGCTACGACTCGTCGTCGCGCGAAGCCAGCGAACGGCAATCCTCAAGCGACAGCGCCTATGGCCGTGCCAAGGAACTGGCGCGCACCGCGCAGTTCATGCGCGAATGGGGCAGCGGCACCCAGACCGACTTCACCAACTACGCGGCCCAGCGACTGGCCGAGCGCGGCCTCCTGCGCGAAGAAGACCCGATCAAGATGCAGCGGGCAGTAGCCGAGATCGCGTATTCGTACGCCCGTGGTGGCAGCGCCGCGAGCGGCTACGTCCCTACCGACAGCCCGCTCGGCCCCAGCCAACCACTTCCCGAGGCCATGGGCTGGCAGTCCCCATTGCGTGACCAGTACGACAGTCAGGTCCGTGGTGCAGACGGCACCGCGATCACCGACCAGGCCAATCGCAACGACGCCGACGTCCGAGCCCGTCAATCCGGGGCGCGTGTACAGCCGGGCAAGGCGATCGGAAACGACGTTTCAGGCCGGGTCATGCAGGGTCAGCGGGAAGCAGCAGGCGCCATCGAGAAGGAGCGCCGTCAGGTGTCGGAGGACGCGGGCACGCTCAGCGAGAACTACGGTGCCACCGTGCGCGCCGGCAAGGTCAGCCCGAACCACGGCGGCAACCGGGCAGTCTGGGACACGATCGGTGCCAATGCCGGCACCCCCGAGATCGGCACGCCGCCCAGGCGAGAGCCGATCGGCGAGTGGCACTTCGGCAAGGATGGTGTTCCGGTCGCGGGGCCGCCTCCTGCAGAGCCCTCGGCGCCTTACAAGGATCTTTCGGGCAACGGTAAGGGAGCGCTCCGAAAGTGATCCCGGAGGCTGAATCAGCGGGCCACTCAACCCGGCACTTCAGTCGTCACTGTGACCAATCTCGAGACTGCCCAGGCCATTTCCCGTGATGTACCCGGGAGACCGTTCACCGTAGAGGCTGGCCGGGTCCTTCGTGACAGAGGGGTCACCGTGAAGCCACCCATGGAACTCCTGCTTCGAATCGACACGCTCATCCTGCGAGCCAGTGGCTTCAGACAATGGCAGCGAGAAGCCCAATCGCAGCGTTTCCCAGAGGCTGCCCAGCCATTCAGCAAGGCGGCTTACCAGTCCGATTCGCGAGTTCGTCAACATCTCTGGTCCTCCGTGGCAAGCCAGTCAGTATCGACAGCGGGCGGTTCGACACCGTTTTCAAATCATACCCATTTGCATCAAATCATGCCTAACCCTACCTAAACCATCTTGATCAGGCTGAATTCCGTGCGATCATTGAGGCAGTTTGCAGTTCCCACCCGTTGCAGGACTCTTCATGTCAGATCGCTGGTTGTCGGTGGAAGAGATCGCCGAATACCTTGGTGTCAGCAAAGACACCGTGTATGCGTGGATCAGCAAAAGGAACATGCCGGCGCATCGGATCGGACGGCTGTGGAAGTTCAAGGCAACAGAAGTCGATGGATGGATTCGGTCTGGCGGTGCCGCAGAGACTGGATCTCAGGAAGAGGAGTGAGGAACGGTTGAACGGATGGTTCGTTCGGAACAAACAAGCGCTCAACGCGAAAGGAGGAGTGACAAGGTGACCAAGATTTCCTGTGTGGATCTGTTCTGCGGTGCGGGCGGCCTGACTCATGGCTTCGTTCGCGAAGGACTGCCAGTCGTTGCCGGCATCGACCTGGACCCTGCATGTCGTTTTCCCTATGAAACGAACAACGACGCACGGTTCCTCGAACGCGACATCACGACGGTCACGCCTGCTGAATTGCGAGACCTCTTTGGTGACGCAGATGTGACCATCTTGGCGGGCTGCGCCCCTTGCCAGCCCTTCTCGACCTACGCGCAGCGCTATGAGCTGGACGGCAAAGATGGCAAGTGGGGGCTGCTCTATGAATTCGCCCGCCTCACCGAAGGCGCGAGTCCCGATGTCATCACGATGGAGAACGTGCCGACCGTTGCCAAACATGCCGTCTTCCATGACTTCGTCGACACCCTGCGGCGACTTGGCTACCGGGTCTGGTTTGATGTCGTAGACAGTTCCAGATACGGAGTTCCCCAGGTGAGGCGCCGGATGGTGCTGCTGGCATCCAGGCACGGCGAAATCCGGATGATCGAGCCGACCCACGGAGAGCCGAAGACCGTACGTCAAGCCATCGGTCGACTGCGCGCGTTGTACGCCGGCGAGTCTGCGCCAAGGGACAAGTTGCACGCCTCGTCGACGCTCTCCCAAAAGAATCTAGAACGGATTCGCGTTTCAAGACCTGGCGGTACCTGGCGGGATTGGCCGCAGGATCTAGTCAGCGAATGCCATAAGGCCGAAACCGGGCGCACCTACCCCGGCGTCTATGGTCGGATGGAGTGGGACAAACCTGCGCCCACGATGACGACCCAGTGTTACGGCTTCGGTAACGGCCGTTTCGGTCATCCTGAGCAAGACCGGGCGATTTCCTTGAGAGAGGCAGCGATCCTCCAGAGCTTCCCTCGGGACTACGCCTTCGTGCCGAAGGGCGGTGAAGTCAACTTCACCGCCCTTGGCAGACTGATCGGAAACGCAGTCCCGGTCGACCTCGGTCGCGCCATCGCGCGCAGCATCCACGCGCACCTCACATCCGTTTCGAGCAGATGACGAGCTGAAATGGGCATGTCGATCCCATGCGTCGAGCGCCCCTCCCCGGAGACGAGTCTCCGCATGGCAAACGTCCGGCAGCAAGGGACTGAACCCGAAGTCGCTCTGCGTCGCGAACTCTTCCGAAGTGGTCTCCGTTACCGTGTCAACTACGCTGTCATCAAGAAGCCTCGCCGTGTGGCGGACATTGCTTTCCCGAGGCTGAAGATCGCCGTCTTCGTCGACGGCTGTTTCTGGCACGGTTGCCCAGTGCACGCCACCTGGCCGAAGAGGAATGCCGAGTTCTGGCGGCAGAAGATCGAGGCGAATCGCCTTCGGGATGCCGATACGACCGCGAGGTTGCGCGACGAAGGCTGGATGGTGCTGCGGATCTGGGAGCACGAGGCTCCCAGCGAAGCGTCGAAGACCGTCATCGAACTGATCACGGTGGCCAGGTCGAGCCTTCGCGAAGTACCCGCCACTCCACGTACGAAGAACTGAACAACAGGTCGGCACACTGAATGCAAACGGCGACTGACATCGAAACCCAGGCCTACCGCGCTCGCCCCGAGCCTGGCCAATTGGTCGAAGTTCGGCGGCGCCAGTGGGTCGTGGCCGAAGTGAACTCTTCGACGCTGGAGTCGAACTCGGCATCGCAAAACTGCGTGACCCTCTCGTCCATCGACGAGGATGGGCTCGGCGAGGAGCTCGAAGTCATCTGGGAGCTCGAGCCGGGCGCGCAAGTAATCGAACGCGCCGGCCTGCCTTCAATCACCGGCCAGGATGATTCGAACACCCTCGATGCCTTCCTGGATGCTGTGCGTTGGGGAGCCGCCACCAACGCTGACCGCGGATTCCTGCAGGCGCCTTTCCGCAGTGGCGTCAGCATCGAAGACTTCCAGCTCGACCCTCTGGTTCGCGCCATTGACATGGCTCGGGTCAACTTGCTCATCGCCGACGATGTCGGCCTGGGCAAGACGATCGAAGCGGGGCTTGTCATCCAGGAGTTGCTGCTCCGGCACCGTGCACGCACCGTATTGATCATCTGCCCGGCCTCTCTGCAAGAAAAGTGGCGGGTGGAGATGCTCGAGAAGTTCGGTCTCGATTTCCGCCTGGTCGACACCGAGTACATCAAGCAACTGCGGCGCGAACGCGGCATCCACGCCAACCCGTGGACATCCCACCCCCGGCTCATCGCGTCGATGGACTGGGTCAAGGGTGGCGAGGGTCTTCGCGCCATGCGCGACGTCCTGCCAGCACATGCGGGCCATCCACGTAAGTTCGATCTCCTGGTGGTCGACGAGGCACACAACATCGCGCCTGCCGCCGGAGCGCACTACGCCCTCGAGAGCCAGCGGACGAAGTTCATCCGGTCGATCAGTCCGCACTTCCAACATCGGCTGTTTCTGACCGCGACTCCACATAACGGCTACACGGAATCATTTACCTCGCTGTTGGAGTTGCTGGACGACCAACGCTTCGCACGGAACATCCTGCCCGACGATAAGCAACTGAGCCAAGTGATGATCCGTCGCCTGAAGAGCGACCTGGTCGACTCCGACGGCAAGCCCTTGTATGCCCAGCGCAAATTGCAGGCGTTGGCGGTCCCGTACACGCGCGAGGAGCGGGACATCCATCAGAAGCTGAACGACTACTGCGCCAGTCGTGAGAAGGATTCCGACAGCGGCTGCAGTTCGTTTGGAACGACCTTCGTCAATCAGCTGCTCAAGAAGCGATTGTTTTCATCGCCTTCAGCCTTCGCATCGACGCTAGAGAAGCACGTCGCCGCACTCGCCGAAGGAGGCCGCCGCAAGCCGAAGGACGCGATGTCCGAACGCATCCTGCGCAAAGCCATCCTTCGCGTCGACGAGGACTACGCGAACGACCAGTCCGTAGAGGCCGCGCAATCGGAGGCGGTCGAGGAGGCTTCACGCAGCGCCCAACCTCTGTCGCAGGACCAGCAACGAATGCTGACAGACCTGCGGCAATGGGCACAGAGGGCAAAGAACCAGCCCGACTCGAAAGCCACGGCCATCCTGGCCTGGCTGGAGACTCACCTCAGGCCGGGCGGCAAGTGGAACGAGCGGCGCGTGATCCTGTTCACCGAGTACCGAACCACACACCAGTGGATGCACGAGATCCTGGCCAGTCACGGCTTTGGCGGTGAACGCCTCGGCCTGCTCCATGGGGGGCTTACCCAGGACGAGCGGGAGCCGATCAAGGCGGCATTCCAGGCGTCGCCGAAGGACTCGCCGGTTCGCATCCTGCTGGCCACGGATGCGGCATCCGAAGGTATCGACCTGCAGAACCACTGTAACTACCTCGTCCACTTGGAGATCCCCTACAACCCCAACGTGATGGAGCAGCGCAACGGCCGTATCGACCGTCACGGGCAGCGTGAAAAGGAAGTGCTGATCTGGCACCCGGTCGACGGTGGCGAAGCCGGGCATGCCACGGTCGGCGGCCACGGCGATGACATCATCCGCGCGCTGCGCAAGCTGGAATCGATGCGCGCCGACATGGGCAGTGTCAATCCGGTCATCGCACCGCAGATGTCGGGGTTGATCGAAGGCTCGTTGACGGATCTCGACACACGACTCGCCGAGGCCAAGATCGCAAAGGCCAGGCGATTCGTGCGTGCAGAACGGGAACTGAAGGCCCGCGTCAGCAAGCTTCACGAGCGCCTCTTGGCCACGCAGGAAGACTTCCACCTCACACCCGTCCACATCCTGATGGCGGTGAAGACCGGCCTGGAGCTTGCGGGCCGTCCCCCGCTCGAACCGACTGCATTGGCGGGCACCCCTTCGGGCAGCGTTTTCCGCATGCCGCCCTTGTCGGGTTCTTGGGCCCGCTGCCTCGAGGGCTTACGCCACCCCCACACGAAGCTGCCACGGCCGATCACCTTCGATCATGGTGTGGCGAAAGGACGCGACGACGTCGTGCTGGTCCACTTGAACCATCGGCTGGTCCAGATGTGCCTGCGGCTCTTGCGTGCCGAAGTCTGGGCGCAGGACGACGTCAAAAAGCTGCACCGCGTCACCGTACGGGCCGTGCCCGACAGTCATATCGACGGCCCCGCCGTCGTCGTCGTCTCACGTTTGGTGATCACCGGCGGTAACCACCACCGGCTGCACGAAGAGTTGACGGTCTCGGGCGGCTATCTGCGTGACCAGACTTTCCGGCGTGAGGAGAGCGTCACCAGGGTGCAGCAGTGGCTCGACGATGCAAAGCCCATCGAGGCGAACGATGCACTGTTCGAATCCCTCCGGGTTCGCTTTGATCGTGCAAACGCCGGCATCCTGCAGTCTATCGACGCCAGATCGAAGGACCGGCTCAAGTTTCTTGCCAACACGCTCCAGGCGCGCAAGCAGCAGGAAATTGGCGATATTGGTGCCGTTCTCGATGAACTCGAGAAGGCGATCCAAGGCGAACTGAAGAAGGATCAGCAGCCCGAACAGCTCTCGCTGTTCTCCGAAGACGAACGTACCCAGCTCAGACGTGACAACGCTGCGTTGGAGGCACGCCTCGAGCGCATCCCGGCCGAACGCATTCAGGAGGTCGATTCCATCAAGTTGCGCTACGCCAAGCTGAGTGACCGCACCTTCCCAGTAGCCGTCGTGTTCATCATTCCCGAGTCGATGCAGGCGACGAAATGATGACGTGGCAGGAGTATCAAGAGGCTGTCGCCGTGCTCTACGAGCAGGCAGACGGTTTTGGAAACGTCCGTAGGAATGTCATGGTGCCGGACAAAGTCACCGGTCAGCATCGGCAAATCGATGTGCTCATCGAAATCGAGGCAAAGGGACACCCGCTAAAGATGCTCGTTGATGCCAAGTTTCACGCTGCCCCCATCGACGTGAGAGAGGTTGAATCTGTTCTCGCGCTTTCCGATGCAGTTGGCGCAAACAAGGCCATCGTCGTCGCAGCGAATGGCTGGACTGAGCCTGCCAAGAAGAAGGCCGAGCATGTTGGATGCGATCTCAGACTTCTTTCCGTGGAAGAAGCTTTGGATCTGATCGTTCCAGACAAATGGAAGATGTGTCCGTCCTGCGGTGCGGACTGCATTGTGCTTGACCAAGAAGGGGCCGTTGCTTTCGAGGGAGGTTCTTGGTTCTGGTGGCTTGCGGGGCAGTGTCGCGGATGTAGTTGTGCTCGTATCCACTGCCAAGATTGCGGAACGAAGGCATACATCGATCTCGGTCAATCCACGATCTGCGGATGCGGTCACCGTTGGGGAAGCACCGACAAAGGCGTCACGATTGCTTTCTCCGAGGAACAGCCCGAATGACGACGCTGATTCAACACCATGAATGGCTTTCCCTCATCGAGATCTCCGGCCCATTCGTCGCAGTTCCCGTCCTCAAAGAAGCCTTCCCGCAAGGCCTGGAAGAACTCGACGGCCTCAAGCGCAAACGGCTGCGGCAGGCCTACGATGAATGGCGCGAAGCCTTGGAGACGGATGATCCGCAGTTGCCGGAACTCCACACAGCATGGGTCGACGAAGTGCTTTCGC
This sequence comes from Burkholderiales bacterium, assembly GCA_026399875.1. Taxonomy (GTDB): domain Bacteria; phylum Pseudomonadota; class Gammaproteobacteria; order Burkholderiales; family Burkholderiaceae_E; genus UBA4615. Next base: position 293,446 of record JAPLQF010000042.1, read on the forward strand.
GCGGCCTGGAGCTCGATGAAGACGGACGAGCCAACGTCCTGAAGCGCACAGACTGGTGTATCGCCAACCTGCGGGTCAGCTTGCCTGAACATGCGGTGGCGCTGTCACCCGACTTGGCGGTGGTAGACGAGCAACGGGCGAACAAGCCCCTGATGCTCATCCACACGTATTCGCAGGACACGGACCTCGACGCGCCGCAAAAGCTGGACGGCTGGACCGCCACGCCGGCGGAACGAATGGTGCAACTGTGCCGCGCCACAGGATGCCGCCTCGCCCTGGTGACCAACGGCGAACGCTGGATGTTGATCGACGCACCCGTGGGCGCCGTTACGACGTTCGCCAGTTGGTACGCGCGCATCTGGGCCCAAGCGCCCATCACCCTGCAAGCGTTTGTTCACCTGTTGGGCATTCGTCGCTTCTTCGTCGACGAGGCCGAACAACTGCCCGCGCTGTTCGACCGATCACTGAAGTATCAGGACGAGGTTACCGAAGCCTTGGGCGAGCAGGTGCGGCGCGCAGTCGAAGTGCTGATCCAGGCGCTCGACAAGGCTGACCAGGACCGCGATCGCGACCTCTTACGAGATGTGAAGGAGCCGGAGCTCTACGAAGCCGCGCTGACACTGATGATGCGGCTGGTCTTCCTGCTCGCAGCGGAAGAGCGTAGCCTCCTTCTCTTGGGCGACGAGCGCTACGAGTCCAACTACGCGATCTCGACATTGCGCATGCAGTTGCGCACCGAATCCGAAGAGATCCTTGAGCGGCGCTGGGATGCCTGGTCGCGTCTGCTGGCGACGTTCCGTGCAGTGTTCGGCGGCATCGAGCACGAGAACCTTCGCCTCCCAGCATTGGGCGGATCGCTGTTCGATCCGGATCGCTTTTCCTTCCTCGAAGGACGGGCCAAGGGCTCCAACTGGCGCACCGAGCCCGCAAAGCCGCTGCCCATCGACAACCGGACCGTCTTGCTGCTGCTCGAGGCCATCCAGCAGTTCCAGGGTCGGACACTCTCCTATCGAGCCTTGGACGTCGAACAGGTCGGCTACGTCTATGAAGGCCTCCTCGAACGCACCGTCAAGCGCACGGCAGAAGTCACGCTCGAACTCGACGGCACCAAGAACGCCAAGGCTCCGTGGATCAAATTGGCAGAGCTGGAATCGGCTGGACTCGAGGGCGCCGCTCGGCTCGCCGACTTGCTCCAGGATCGCTCTGGCAGTTCCGCCAGCCGCATCCGGAACGATCTCGTCAAACCTGTCGATGACGCTCTCGCCGATCGCCTGCTGGCAGCTTGCCACGGAGATTTCGGTCTCCGCGATCGCATCAAGCCCTTTGCACACTTGGTGCGTTCCGATCCATGGGGCTATCCACTCGTCTACCCAGCCGGAGCCTTCATCGTCACCACCGGCTCTGATCGGCGCGAGACCGGCACCCACTACACGCCGAAGTCGCTCACCGAGGCCATCGTTGCCGAGACGCTCACGCCCATCGCCTACGTCGGCCCGGCGCAGGGCACACCGCGCGCGGATTGGGCGTTGAAATTACCCGCCGAACTACTCGACCTGAAGATCTGCGACCCGGCCATGGGGTCGGGCGCGTTCCTCGTGCAAGCCTGCCGGTGGTTGGCTGACCGGCTGGTGGAGGCATGGGCGCAGGCCGAGGCACAGGGCCACAGGTTTGGCGTCGATGGGAGGGTTATGGATGCCGACGCCAGCATTGAGCCACTGCCGCGCGACATTGAGTCTCGCACCGTCATTGCCCGCCGTCTCATCGCCGAACGTTGCCTCTATGGCGTCGACCTAAACCCACTGGCAGTCGAACTGGCCAAGCTCTCCATTTGGCTGGTGACGCTGGCCAAGGGGCGCCCCTTTGGCTTTCTCGACCACAACCTTCGCTGTGGTGATAGCTTGTTGGGTATCCATCGGCTGGATCAGCTCACCCAGCTTTCTATGAACCCGACCGGCCAAGGCCAGCTACGCCTTTTCGGCCAGAACGTCGAGCAAGCTGTGCGCGAGGCCATCGAACTGCGCTCGCGCCTGCGTGAAATGCCCATCCGAGACATCCGCGATGTGGAGGCGATGGCGCATCTGGACGCCGACGCACGTCGCAGACTCGAAGTGCCAGAAAGCATCGCCGATGCATTCATCGGACAGGTGTTTGCGTCTGGCGGCACTGGCGCGGGACTGGAAAACACGCTGGCGTCTCTAGCCATTCAGGCCGGACAAGCCATCGACGGCGACCAAGACGTGCTCGAATCTATGCGCCGGAGGTCGGTTGCTGCACTCTCGATTGATATGCCCACCAACAGGCCGGTGCGGCGGCCTTTCCATTGGCCGTTGGAGTTTTCGGAGGTCTTTCACTCTGATAGGCATGGCTTTGATTTGATCGTAGGAAATCCACCCTTCTTGGGTGGGAAGCAAATGCCTACTCGCCTCGGGCCAAGTTACTGCGAAGCCTTGAAAGCATTCTTCACCGACTCCAAGGGTGCTGCCGATCTCGTCGCGTATTTCTTTCGTCGGGCATTCGATCTGCTTGCCGGAAATGGATGCCTGGGGCTACTTGCGACAAAGAGCATTGCCGAAACAGCAACGCGATCGGTTGGACTCGATCCCATCCTTAATGGCGGTGGCGAGGTGTATTTTGCGAAAACTGGCCTACCTTGGCCGGGTGGCGCCTCAGTGGTTGTTTCTATCGTCCTCATCGTCAAGGGCAAGTGGCTCGGGCAGAGATTATTGAATGGTCAACTCGTATCTGAGATTAACTCTTCTCTGAGCAGTCATGTTGATTTCGGAGCGATGAAGCGCTTGTCGCATGGAATCAATTACAGCGAGGGCGTCAAACTGTACGGCTCAGCATTCATCAAGACAAAAGATGAGGTGGCTGAGATTCGCTCTCTGAATTCGGGGCTGGATAAGTATCTTCGGCGTTACGTGAATGGGGACGTCCTGAACGGGACGCCAAATATAGATGGCGGACTGTTCGCTATCGACTTTGGGGACCGAGATAGACATCAAATCGAAGGCTGCGACGAAATCGTCGAAGAGCTTACGCTTAATGTTGCCGAAGAGCGTTCAAACCAGACAAGGCAGGTTCACGAACACCGACCTTGGCTGCATTGGGACAAACGGCTCGTGTTTATGGAGTCTGCTCGCAAGCTCTCTCGGATCATCGCCTGCGTGATTGTTCAGCGGCACTTGGTTTTCGAATTCGTTTCCCCAGATGACTTGTATACCCATGGCATTAAGCTCTTCGCGGACGAGCGTCCAAGCCTTTTCGCTTTTCTTCAATCGAGCATCCACGAAATTTGGGTTCGAGGTGCATCGTCAAAGCTTGGAAATAGTGTTCGCTACAGCACTTCGACTAGCTTTGACACTTTTCCATTTGTTACGACAGCATTATCGTGCGAGTCACTGATAAATCTTGGAGAGAAATACAGCAAGGTGCGCCGGAGCGTTGCGATCGAAATGAGCGTGGGGCTGACTGAGCTGTACAACGTGTTTCATGACCCGTCTGAAACGGCTGTTGGAATTCGGACTCTTCGGGATTTTCATAGGAATCTCGACGAGGCTGTCGCAGCTGCCTATGGATGGGAGGATCTTGATCTCGACCATGGGTTCCACGAGATGCCGTATCTCCCAGAGAATGACTGCATGCGTTTCACCATTGGCGAAACCGCGCAGCTTGAAGTGTTGCGGCGCTTATCGGAGTTGAACCGTCAGCGTTACGAGGAAGAAGTCGCCAGAGGGCTGCATACAGACCCATCCCCGCGTGCTTTGACCCGTGCTCCGCGCGCCTCTAGCGCCGCGAGTGCTCAACCCTCGTTCGACTTCGAAGCCATGGCCGCGACCGCCGTCGATGGCATGACCCCGGCTACGGCGATCATCGGCTTCCTGGGCGCACACGCTGGATGGCATGCCAAGGCAGATGTCCTCGCGGCCACAGGCATCACAGACGGACAGTGGAACGCCGCGATAGCCGACCTGATCGCAAGCAGCAGAGTCGAGCGCCGTGGCGAGAGGCGTGGCGCACGTTATCGCATCCAGCAGGGTCACCGGGACGACCATCACGAGGGGGCTTCATGACTCGAACCCAAGTCATGCCGACGTTCGAGTTGACCGTCGCTGCAAATAGATCACATCGCACACGGAGAGCCCGTCTATGACGAAACCTAGCACTGATACAGCTCAGGCAAGCCCGACGAAGCAGTTCTTCGTGTCGATGCTCACGCGCGACATCAGTCTCGCCGATGCGATTCTCGACCTGCTCGACAACTGCCTCGATGGCGCAATGCGGCTAGCCAACGGAAGTGGCGTCGATTACGTCAAGCATTTCGTGGACATCGAAATCGCCGAAGACCACTTCTCCATTGCCGACAACTGCGGCGGTATTCCGCGTGACGTTGCCAAGAACTACGCGTTCAAGATGGGGCGTGAACCCGATGACGACCGCGATTCAGATGCCGAAACCATCGGCATGTACGGCGTCGGCATGAAGCGCGCGATCTTCAAAATGGGGCGCAATGCGTTGGTGCGGACGCGGCATGGCGAGGACACGTTCGAGGTGCCGATCACATCGGAATGGCTGGATGCCAAGAACTGGGAACCGCTTCCCATCAATGAGCCGACCGAAGCAAAGGAGCGGCTCGACGAGCCCGGCACCACGATTTACGTCACCGACCTGTACGAAGGCGTCTCGCGGCACTTCGCCAATGGAGCCTTCGAGAACGAGGTACGCACCGCGATAGCGGAGCACTTCACCATGTTCATCCAATGGGGGCTGAGGGTCAAACTCAACGGAATACCCGTGGAGTCGGTCCGTGTCGAGGTGCTCGTTTCGACAGACGAGAAGAGCCCTGCCCCTTACATCTACCAGAAGACGATCGACGGCGTGCTCGTCTCGATCACCGTCGGCCTCAATACGGGGAAGAGTCTTGGAGATGAAGATGAGGACGACGCGGGATTTGAACGTGACCGTTCGTCTGCCACTGCCGGCTGGACGGTGCTTTGCAACGACCGTGCGGTCATCGTTGGGGATAAAGGTCGTCTGACGGGCTGGGGCGACGGCATTCCGCTATACCACCCGCAGTTTGCCATCATCACCGGCATCATCGAGTTCCGTTCCAAACACGCCGACAAACTGCCGGTCACGACGACGAAGCGTGCACTCGATACCTCGTCGAACGTCTGGCTGGAATCCCTCGTCAAGATGAAAGAGGGTATGCGCATCTGGATTTCGTACACGAACCAGTGGAAGAACCATCCGCGCGCCGATCAGTCGAGTCATTGGGAGTCTGCGAAGCCGATGCCGTTGAGCCGTGCCATTGAGGTCGTGTCCGCTCGCAGCGCCACGAGAAAGATTGCTGGCGCGATCGAATTCAACCCACAGAAGGCAAAGGTCTTGCCGGAGCCGGAGGACAAGAAACCATCGTCCCGAAAGATCGTTTTTTCGCGGCCTGCTGAGGAAGTGCGGCTCGTCTCCAAGCTGCTGTTCGATGACCCGGATGAAAAGCCCGGCATCGTCGGCGACAGGTGCTTCGAGATGCAGCTCACGAAGGCCAAGAGGCAGGAGAGCTAAACGATGAGTACTGGATCGTCGCTACCGTACCGGTTACGGCCTAACAAAGCCGTGGATCGGGAGCTGTTCCTGTCGCTGCTGATGCGGCTGGCTCCGAAACTATTACTCGAAACATATCACTACGTCGGGCTTGGCGGCCCTTTTCTCGAAGACTTCCGGCTAATCCACGGTCGAATTGGCATCGCCAAGATGACCTGTATCGAGACAGAGGAGCAGGTTCACAAGCGTCAACTTTTCAATCGGCCTATCGCCTCGATCGAGTGCGTCCACAAGAGTCTCGAAGACTATTTGGACGAAACCAATATCGATTCGCCTGCGATCATCTGGTTCGACTACACGGAACCAAAAGGCATCACTTCGCAGATTGAGCGTTTCGCGCGGACCATTGGCACCGTGCCGATCGGCAGCGTTTTGCGGATCACTCTGAATGCAAATCCTAGTTCTCTCGGCAGGCCAGACGGAAATCTTTCAGAAGCAGAGCTTATGGAGTGGCGACTTCAGGCATTCCAAAGGCGACTCGGTGCGCTTTTCCCAAATGGACTAATCGCAGACGGGATGAAGCAGGAGAACTTCGGGAAAAGCTTGCTACATGCGCTCAAGCTGGCAGTTGAGAAGGAAGTTCTCAGTTTTCGAGATCGCCACATCGTTTGGGCACTGGCCACCCACTACGCCGACGGGCAGGCGATGGTGACGGCGACCCTCGTGGTCTGCCAGAACGACGACAAGACCATGGAGGAAGTGGTGAGGGCATGGGAGTTCTATGCGACGACCGATACGCCGCATCGAGTCGATTTGCCTGCGCTCTCGACGCTGGAGCGGCTGACGATGGAATCGAACGACGACGCCCAGGCCATGATGGGGTTCGAGTTGCCGACGTCGAACATGGGCGAAAACCCGTTCGACGTGTTCAAGAAGTTCTACCGCATCTATCCGCATTTCTCGCGGGTCGAACTTTAGTCCGTGGATTCGAGGCTCCAGAACATGACGACAACACCCGCCGCATGGATCGCCATCGACCACAGGCTCAACGGCGATCCCGGGCTCACGCCCTATGTCCTCACATTGACTGGCCAGCGGTCCACCTACGAGGCCGTCGCCGCCGAAGACTGGGTGCTGATACTGAGCGCCTCAGGCGAAGTAACCCGTGTGGGGCGCGTGCTCCGACTGCGATCAAATCTTGAGATCACGAAGCTGTACTTCGACCGGATGTCGCATATCGAACCACTCGTCACGGTCGGGAGCACATCGCTGAGCCCTCCGTCGTCGGGGAGTGTCGGCCGAGTTCAATGGACTGATTTCGTCGAGACACTGACCAAGGTGCTGCACAAGCCAATCGCCGATGTTCCGACAATCGCCGATCAGACTTACATCCGTGAGCTTCTGCAGTTCGCGGTGGTCGATGACCTGCTCGGCCCTGCTGGCGGCCCCCGTGAGCGCATCGTCGACATGGGAGTGCGTGACCGGTATCTGGTGGGAAAGCTGGCACCGCGTGAAGCTGCGCAGGGTGGCATCGAGGGGCTCCAAGGCCCATTGGCGAGCGACGATGCCGAGGAACCCACGGATCCGGCGGTTCCCGGTCAGCACGAACCTGGCGCGGAGTTTGGGACGGTGACTGGCCGCGTCGAGCCCGAGTCTGATGCCACCGACGAGATCGATGCATCCAGCAACCAGTCGCTGGTGCCGAGCAGCCTCGGGATGACCTTCTGCGTCGACGGTGATGCTGACCGGATAGAGGTCGACGTGCGCTGGGGCCGCTATGAGCGCAGTGACGATCATGAGATCTTCCGCACGCGCAAGAACAGGGAATCAGGCGCCGAGGAACAGACCAAGGCCAAGGTCTGGCAGCGCATTCCTTGTGGCGGAAAGTTCGTGCTGCCGCTCGCTGAAGGGGTGATTGCACCCAGGGCACCTGACAAGACCTACGCCGAAGTGCGCGTGCAAGGCTCGGTTCGAGCCAAGAACGCGAACGGTGATCGTCTCGTCACACTGTTTCTGGTCAACGCCCAGGACGAGCCCGAGACCAACCGTGACATGGCCTGGGTGTTCCAGCCGGAGTTGATGGTTCGCGCCGTCCCCGAGGCGAGCAACCACGCGATCTTTCGCCGCCGACCGGTTCTCGACGCAGACGGCTCGGATCCAGAGCGTGAAGCGCTGGAGATGATCTACCGCAATCGGGTGGAGTTTGCGGTCGGGCATGGCGTTGCCATCCACGCCGTGACGGCGGAAGACGTGACGCTGGCCACCGAAGTGCGTACGACCGTCATGCCTCAGTACGAGGTACAGGTCACCGAGACCCCAGGGTTGGACGTCTCTGATCGCCCCGCCATGAAGGAGATGGTCAGTAGCGGTCTGCTCGACATGCAGAACCTCGCAACTCTGGATGTCGGCGCGCTGGGCGATGCGTTGAACATGTTGACTACGGACTACGCGGCCTGGATCGAAGAGCAACGTGGTCGGATCGGTGCTGACGTTCTTGGCCACGACGCGCAGGCGCACCAGGCCGTGGCGCGATGCAAGGACATCCTGTTGCGACTACAGCAAGGCATCGACACCTTGAAGAGCGACAAGAACGCCCTCGCTGCTTTCCGATTTGCCAATCGGGCGATGGCCACTCAGCGCGTGCGAAGCCAGTACGCGCTGGAGGTTCGACGGGGCAAGGCCGTCACCGTCGAACAATTCGATGTCTTGAAGAACCGCAGTTGGCGCCCGTTCCAGCTGGCGTTCCTGCTGTTGTCCATCCCTTCGCTTGCCGATCCATTGCATCCGGACCGGGTCCAACCGGTCGATGCTTACGCCGACCTACTTTGGTTCCCAACCGGCGGCGGAAAGACCGAGGCCTACCTGGGTGTGGCGGCGTTCACGATGGCCATACGCCGCATGCAGGGAAACCTGGGCGGATACGACGGTTCGCGAGGTCTGGCCGTGATCATGCGGTACACGCTGCGCTTGCTGACTCTGCAGCAGTTCCAACGCGCCACTGCCTTGATCTGTGCGATGGAAGTGCTTCGTCGCGAGGCTATGGTGGCCGGCGACAAAGTTCTCGGTGCAGAACCCTTCACCATCGGCCTGTGGGTGGGCAACAAGGTCACGCCTGGGACGACCGAAGACAGCCATCGTGCCATCGAGGACATCCGCAACCCCGGCAAGTACAACGCGGGTGCGGCGTCTCCCGCGCAGCTCACCAGTTGTCCGTGGTGCGGATCTGAAGTCTCGCCTGGCCGCGATGTCGAAGTCGACAAGGGTCGTGGCCGCACGTTCCTCTACTGCGGCGACAAGATCGGGCGCTGCGATTTCTCCAAAGGGAAGTCCAGCAAGCTCCCTCACGCCGGCCTGCCGGTGTTGGTCGTCGACGAGGAGATCTACCACCGCCCACCCACGATGATGATTGCCACCGTGGACAAGTTCGCCATGATGGCGTGGCGCGGCCAGGTGCGAACGCTTTTCGGCCGAGTAGGCCAAGAGTGTGATCGGCATGGTCTGCTCTGGCAGGGCGCGGATTGCAACGGCAACCATCAAGCCGGCAAGGGCCTGACCGCCGCCAAGGTCAAGAACATCAGCCCGATCCGTCCACCGGACCTGATCATCCAGGACGAGTTCCATCTGATCAGTGGGCCACTTGGAACCATGGTGGGCCTTTACGAGACTGCCGTCGACGAGCTTTGCAGCTGGAAGCTGGGCGATCAGATGATCAAGCCGAAGATCATCGCCTCCACTGCGACCGTGCGAAAAGCGCAAGCACAGGTAAACAACGTCTTCATGCGGCGGGTGTCGGTGTTCCCCCCGCACGGGCTGGATGTCGAGGACAACTATTTCTCCGTTCAACGCCCGATCGCAGACAAGCCAGGTCGCCGCTATCTGGGCGTGTGCTCCCCGGGGAGTTCGCGCCCAGCGATGTTGATCCGGGTCTACACGGCCTTCCTGACGGCTGCGCAAGAGCTGTTCAATCGCTTCGGTGAACCTGCCGACCCCTACATGACCATGGTGGGGTACTTCAACTCGCTGCGTGAGTTGGGCGGGATGAAGCGCCTGGCCGAGGACGACGTTCAGACGCGCGCATACCGCGTGCAGATGAGCATGGTCGATCGGCCGGCACTGGCACAGCGCGGCATCAGCAACATTCGAGAACTGACGTCACGGGTGTCCAGCCAGGACATTCCGAAATACCTCGATCAGCTGGAGGTGAAATTCAAGGCTGAATTCGACGCTGCGGCCGACAAGTACGTGACACGCTGGCAAGAGGGCGACACTCGCGCCATCGATGTGGTGTTGGCCACCAACATGCTGTCGGTGGGCGTCGACGTGAATCGTCTTGGATTGATGGCAGTGAACGGCCAGCCCAAAGGCACGGCGGAGTACATCCAGGCTACCAGTCGTGTCGGTCGTTCCTTTCCCGGTCTGGTCTGCACCGTGCTCACCTGGGCGAGGCCGCGCGATCTGTCTCACTACGAGACGTTCGAGCACTACCACGCCACGTTTTACAAGCACGTCGAAGCCCAGTCGGTGACGCCTTTCTCACCGCGCGCTATGGACCGCGGTCTGACCGGCACCATGCTCAGCCTGATGCGCCTCGAGAACGATGCGTTCAGCCCCAACCCTGGCGCCGGCGAGCTGGACAAGTCGGACAGGGCCGAAATCACGGACGCTATAGCCGTCCTCGTCAAGCGCGCATGGAATGTCAGCGAGTTGGCCAGCACCAAGACCCTCGCCGAGCAGGAGCTCAAGGAGCGCGCCGACGAGTGGGCGAAAGAGGTGGGCGTGGGCGGCCGGATCTTGGCATATGAGAAGCGTGGGCCGGAGAAGGACAAGACCGTCGCCCTGATCAGGTCACCGGGCATACAGGCCTGGGACAACTGGACGGTGCCCATGTCGATGCGGGAGGTTGAACCCGGCGTGCGCCTGATCATGAACACGAGCCACATCGCCGACGACCACGAATGGAAGCCTCGTCCCCAGACGAAGGATGAGGATTGAACATGATCATCAACGAGAAGACGCCAGTCGGCGAAGTGCGCCCGAGCCAACTGCTCTGGACCTACGGGCCGGGTGCATTGATCGATCTGCCCAGCCTGTCGGTGGTGACGCTTGGCACCGACCGCTGGGAGAAGGATCGCTGCCAGCCCATCCAGGAGGCACGACTGCTGGCAGCCGTCAGGAAGGTGCTGGGACAACAGGTCGAGAGCCTGCGGATGCCGCCGTTCCAGAAGAGTGAGCTCGTCGACCCTTGGTCTGCCGAAGCCAACATCGGCGTTCCTGTCAGGCCATTTCCTCGCTGGATGCGCTGCGTGAAATGTGGACTGCTCTCGCCTTACGACGCTGGACTCTTTGAAATCAAGGAGCACCGGTTCAGGCCAGAGAGAACGCGTTTCGTCCACAAGGGTTGCCGAGGCTCGAAGGGGGAGCAACCTGCCAAGGACGCAGATGCAGTTCCAGCGCGCTTCTTGCTGGCATGTCGCGACGGGCACCTCGACGATTTCCCATGGCACTACTTCGTCCACGGTGGAAACAGCCCATGCAAAGGAACGCTTCGATTTTTCGAGAGCGGTGCGTCGATGCAGACCGAGAACCTGTGGGTCAAGTGCGACGCATGCTCCGCATCCCGAAGCTTGGCGCAGGCGTTCGGCAAGGCGGGCAAGGAGAACCTTCCGTCTTGTCGAGGGCGGCATCCTCACCTGGACCACTTCGACACGGAGTGCGATGAAGAAGCGCGTGCCGTCCTATTGGGCGCGACCAACAGCTGGTTCCCGATCACCCTGTCGGCACTGGCCATTCCGCAGACCAGTGATCCGCTGAATCAGCTGGTCGAAGACGGTTGGTCATTCTTCGAAGACCTCGAATCCGAGGCTGAGGTTGCGTTGACGGTCAAGACGCTCAAGAAGACTGGCGCGTTGCCAGGAATCGACAAATACCCTGCGTCCGCGATCTGGCCAGCGATCGAGGCGCACCGCAATGGTGGTGGGCAAGAAACCGTGGGCGAATCAGACATCAAGGGCCCGGAGTGGGATGTCCTGACGCAGGCGAATCCGCCCACCGACTACCCACACTTCATGAGCAAGAAGGTGGGCACACCGACCGGCTTTGGGACCTACATCAGCAGGGTGCTCCTGCTCGAGCGACTCCGTGAAGTCAATGCACTGATGGGATTCACCCGGGTCGAGGCTCCCGAGGAGTCCGGGGATCCCAACGAGCGGCCGCAGATGGCCAGCCTCTCGCGCCGAAAGCCAGAATGGGTCCCAGCCAACCAGGTCCATGGCGAGGGCATCTTCGTCCAGTTCGACGAACCGGCACTCGTTGCTTGGGAGGCCCTTCCTGCCGTCCAAGCGGTGGACCGGATGCTGCGAGGCGGACACAGGGGCTGGCGCAATTCCCGCCACCTGGATCCGGACGAAGGCTACCCGGGCATCCGGTACGCCATGTTGCACACGCTCTCACACCTGCTGATTCGAGAACTGGCGCTGGAGTGCGGCTACAACGCGGCAAGCATTCGAGAGCGGATCTATGCCGACACGGCTGGCGACCAACCCCAGGCGGGCATCCTGATCTACACGGCCGCCGCTGACTCCGACGGGACGCTGGGTGGCCTGGTCGATCTCGGCAAGCCTGAGAACCTGGGGCGCTTGCTCGAGCAGGCCCTGAATCGCTCGAAGATCTGTTCTTCCGACCCACTCTGCTCCGAGCACGACGCAGAAAAGGATCGGTCCCTTCACGGTGCGGCTTGCCACGCGTGCAGCTTGGTCGCCGAAACCTCGTGTGAACGAGGAAACCGCTACTTGGATCGGTCTCTACTGATTCCAACCTTGGAACGCATCGATGCTGCGTTCTTCAAGGGCCTGTGAAATGGAGCGGCTGTTGAACGCAGTAGCGACTCTGGCCCGTCAGGTTTCGCCTGAAAAGGCGCAGGCCATTGCATCCAGGATTCGCCAAACCACACCGGACGTGGCAGTCACTGCACTGGCGGGCGTGCTTGGAACGCCAGCTGCTTCTTCTGTCGTCGGCGAGTTGATCGATGCCTGGCAAGCCACGAACGTCAGCGCCGCCGAGCTGGCGTCGATGCTGGTCGCCTCGAGTCATGTCGTGAGGCAAGCGGCTGCGGAGCAATCAATTGAACTGGTGTGGACGGGGCCGACGACGCCTTTCGTCGCGGCTCGGAGAACTGAGCAGGCTCTACTGCAGGTGATCAACGCAGCAAAGCAAACACTTTTCATCACGAGCTTCGTGGCCTATGACGTCTCAGGCATCGTGAAATCACTGAATCTCGCGATCGACCGGGGAGTGGACGTTTCGATGCTGCTCGAGTCGTCCCACGAGCATGGTGGCAACGTCAGCATCGACGGCATTGGAAAGATGAGGTCGCTGGTCCCGCAGGCTCGGCTCTATGCCTGGCGCGAGAAGGCGGACCCATTTGTCGATGGAAGCGTCCATGCCAAAGTTGCCGTGGCCGACGGGACGGTTTGTTTCATCACCAGCGCAAACCTCACGGGGTATGCGATGGAGAGGAACATGGAAGCAGGTGTGCTGATCAATGGTGGGGGCATTCCAGAGAGGCTGGGCGCGCATCTTCGAGCACTCATCGATGCGCGGGTAGTGCAGCCCCTCTGAAAAGCCTCTTGCACCACAACCACAACGACTTACGGTCGGTCGACCGCATTACAACTCAGAGCGCCTGTTGCTTATCCACGGCAGCGCGATCGGCGCCTCTCACGCAAGACTCGCGCGGCGGTGGGTAAGCCGCCAGAGTCTGCCCTCACCCGAGTCGTCAGCACTGCTGACGACCAACGCACCCGAGGTCAGCCTGACCGCCACCACTGCGGTTGCAGCCCGCACACTCCTGGCGCAGCATCCTGCCCATCAACCGCTGGCTGAGTCAGCCCGCTTGATGCCCGTCACAGCATCGCCCAGCCCGCTTCAGCGGGCGCCCAAGCCGGCCTGATCTCCTGCAACCCGGCGGCCGCAAGGCCTGGAGATACGCGTCCAAGGTCGGCCCCGCCGACATCCCCTGCCCCAGTCTGGCCGAACAGCCCTGCGTGCGTTGCCTGCCCCAACAGGGCGACGACTTGGGCGCCACGGCCGACATCGAGCCCTGCTGCAACCTTGGCGGCGCCCTGCCACAACGGGCTGCGCCAACTTACAGCGTCGTCACTACGCGGCGCCAGCCGGTAGTGACGACGCGCACGCAGCCCCAGCACGCCCGGGCGATGTCCGGGCTGTCGCAAGTGACGGACCCGCGTGACGGGCTCCGCCGCGCCCTCCCCGGGCCCGCGAAAGCGGTCCCCGGGGCGACATTGACGGTCGCCGACGACCGTCAGCCGCCTGCGCCAGCAGGCACCGTCGACCTGCGCACCGCCCTGCGGTGCATCCCCTGAGCCCAGGGCATGGGCTCGACCCGACGAACCGACTTGCAGCAGCAAGCGCCGTCGGGGCCAACGCCGCGTGCCGCGGCGGCCAGCAGCAAGACCTCGGCACAAGACGGGAGTGGTGTCCCGTGTCCCTCGTAGTTCCCGTTGCGCTCAGGCGCTCGGGACGGACAGAAACACTTACCAGACCGACTTCACACCAGCGACAACGATCCCGACCGTGCCCCCAAGGGCAACCGACCGAACCGACGACGGAGAGCACCAGCAGCAACCGGATGCGCGACCTGAACTACCAGCTCAAGCAGCTCTGCCGCCGCAACCGGGACGGCAGCTTCGCCACCCAGCGCGACCGCGAGCGTGTGCTCGACCTCGTGGCCAACCAGCTTCAGGAGGCGGGCTTTCGGCATCTGGGCGCCACCAGCCTGAAGCCCAAGCACGTGGACGGCCTGGTGGCGCGCTGGCAGGCCGAGGGCCTGGCCGTCGGCACCATCAAGAACCGCATGGCCGAGTTGCGCTGGTGGGCCGAGAAGATCGGTAAGAGCAACGTCATCGCCCGCGACAACCACCACTACGGCATCGGCAACCGGCAGCACGTCACCAACGTCAGCAAGGCGCGGGAACTCCTGGGCAGCGACCTCGCCCGGGTGACCGACCCTTACACCGCGATGTCGCTGCGGCTGCAGGCCACCTTCGGGCTGCGACGGGAAGAGTCCATCAAGATCCGGCTGGAATGGGCGGACCGAGGAAACATCCTCGCCCTGAAGGACACCTGGACCAAGGGCGGCCGAGCACGTGAAGTGCCTGTCCGCAATGCGGAGCAACGACAACTGCTCGACGAGGCAAAAGCCATCGCCGGCAGGGGCAGCCTCATCCCGGCGGACAAGACCTATGCGGAGCAGTTGGGCCGCTTCGAGCACCAGTGCGCCGCCGCCGGCATCCACCGGGTGCACGGCTTCCGGCACCAGTATGCGCAGGTGCGGTATCGGGAGTTGACGGGCTGGGCAGCGCCTGCAGCCGGCGGGCCGCGGTCACGGGAGCTGACGGCTGAGCAGAAGGGGATCGATCGGGAGGCCCGGCTCACCATCAGCGCGGAGCTGGGGCATGAGAGGGAGCAGGTGACGGCGGTTTATTTGGGGAGGTGAGGGTCAGTCAGGCCGTGGCCTTGATCGCATCTATGGCCTTCGGACGGAGCCGACTTTGTGGGCGGTGACGCTCGGCCGTGAAATACCGGCCCGGTGGGTCAGCCCCAGATGGAGACTAGTTCGGCAATCTTCTTGGCTACCACCACCATCGTGTCTTCCGACGTGTCAAGGCCGCTTCGCGACGCAAGCATGGGGCTTACATCGCGGAGCGCCGCATACGTGGTGCCGTGCACTATCGGCACGAGACGGTTGCCCTGGAGAAGGGCAGAAAGCTCTTTGTCGGCGACGCCTTCTTTCGGAAGGCGAACAAGCAACGCAGGTGTCACGAGGACGAGCCCAATCTTCGACGCAGCAAGACCCTTGTCTATGGCTCGCATCATCGGCATGCCAAGGCCAAGGTCCTTTTCGCTGAACCAAACCTTGACGCCAGCCGCCTCGAGCAAGTCATGCAGTTCCTTGGCTGCCCCCTGCCGGTCATCCCAAGCGTGACAGAGGAAGCAGTCCCGAAGGTCTGGCCGTGACGCCGTTTCCCTTTCAATGGCGTCCCGCACCGGTGTGAGGGACGCCACCTGAACAGGTGTGTACGAAACGGACGAACCTGCACGCGACCAGCGGGGCCTTGAACTGCCGCCGACGCTGGACCTGACGCCGCCACCGTAGCTGCTCCCACCACCCGAGGAGTACGGCGAGCTGTATCCACTGCTGTACCCGCTGCCGTAACCCCCATAGCGGTATCTGCATGCCGGACACGCTGCTTGCGCGGCTGCGGAGCTGTGACCCCGAACGGGTGCCGTACATCTCGCCATTGATCTGCCCTTCCGTTTGTTTTGACGGCGTTGATAGTAAACACGTCAACCGAGACAAAGACTGGTGCAAGCAGCGCCCGCTGTCCGCGAATGACGTCCGGCGACCAAGCAGTGAGGCTTGGTCGGAGTCCAGCTTGCGACTCAGATCAGGTGAGGCCGCCGACCCTCAGCCTTGGCTACTCGCGATCCTCCGATCCTGGCCGACGCCTCACATCCGAGAATCCAGCCCTCGACAGCGGAGAGCAGCTTATCCGGCGGAGAAAGCGGCGGCTGCAGAGCTGCGGCAAATTCCTCTGATTCGTCAGCCCGCTTCAACCACGACGCAGTCACAAAGGCATCCTTCTGCCCAGGGGTCAGCGCGGCCATCGGCTCCTGGTCTCGCCACATCGCTGGCCGCACCTCGACCAATGCCGACTTGCCGGCCGGGATGCTCCAGCCGTCAAACGGCCAGACATGAAGCCGATCGCCCAACTGGCGCTTCAGGTACAGGATCCACGGCAATCCGGCGTGCGTCGCAGCCGCGACCTTCCCCTGCCCCTCGAACTGGAACACCGACCGCCCCACCCTGCAGCGGTCGTCAGTCAGCCTCATCCAGCGCGGGTTGCCCATGCGCTCGGCGCCTTGGCCTCGGGGCCCGTTGAGGATGAAGTCCACGTATGTGTGCGGCGCATCGGTCGGCCAATGGCGATGGAAGTCTTCCAGAAAGGCCATCCAGTCCGGCGCAAGCTGGTGGACCTCGAAGTACCGAAGTGGAAACGACAGCGCGTGGTCGATGCCCACGATGGTTGGCGTGTCGCCGGCCAGTTCCCCGGCCAGCCAGTGCGCCAAGCCCCGGCGGCACCAGTACCTGCGCGGGCTGGGCGGAGGCAGGACCTCCTGCGGCGGCGTCTCGGGTGTGGCGCTGTAGACGCGCAGGCTTTTGAGCCCTGAGTCTGGGGTCTCCGCCCCGGCGTAGTGGATGCCGAGGTAGCGGCGGAAGACCGGTGGCGTCATCACCGTCGAGGCGAACTACCGGACGCCGGCCAGCAGGCTCTCGTAAGGAATCCGCAGCCCATCGTGCAGCCGCTTGACCATGCGCAGGCTCAAGGCGCGCTTGCGATTCAGCACCTCCGACACCCGGCCGCTCTGGCCGATGTAGGGCTCGAGATCGCGCGGGGTCAGGCCCTCCTGCTCCATGCGGAACTTGATCGCTTCCACCGGGTCGGCTGGCCCGAAGTCGTAGTGCTTGTTCTCGTAGGCCTCGATCAGCGTGACGAGCACGTCCCGCTCATCCGCCTGCGAGGTGCCCTCCTCGGCCTGGAAGATCTTTTCCAGCCGCTTGAAGGCGCGCTGGAGGTCGTCATCGTTGCGGATCGGCTTAATACTCATTGACGGTCTCCACGTCGATTCGGTCGTACTGCGCGTGGGTTCCCACGAATTTCACCCAGACGATGCCGGCCTGGTACTGGATCTCGACCACCAGCCGGTACTTGTTGCCGCCCACGTTGAACACCACCCGGTTGTTGCCGCAGATGCTGGCGCTGGCGTACTGGTCCTTGATGTCCTGAGGCATGCGCCATGTCGCCTTGACGGCCTCGACGTACCAGCTGTGCAGCGGCCCCCGCGCGTCAGCACAACCCGGACGCTCCCAGAACTTCTGCAGGCTGCTCTTCGCAATGACCCTCATCGAGCGTAGTATCTCCCAATTTGGGAGTCGCGCGCAACCTGCGGGCGCCACAGCCTTGCAGAGCGATCGGTTCGGCGGACACGGGTTTGGCCACCGACAAAAGAAATCGCCCGGCCAGCCTTGAGGCTGCACCGGGCGAAAAGACAGACATCTGACCGAGAAGCCCCGGCAAGCCAGCCCATCGGCCAGCCCACCGGGAGTCCTCCTCACCCCGCCGTCACCACCTCCCTCCAGTCACTGGCCGGCAGCTCGATGAGCTTGCCTCCCAGCGCCTCGAAGTCGGTGGCCCGGTCGTAGTCCGCCACCTCCTGCGAGTAGTGGGTAACGGCGTTGACCACGCCGTAGGCGGTGAGATCGCCTTCGACGATGAGGTGCCGCAGCACCCCCGCCCGCTCGGTGTCGTTGAGCGTGTAGCGGTTGGCCAGCACCTCCACGGCCTTGACCGGGTCACCGGTCAGCGGGATGTCGCGCGTCTTCTGCATCTTCAGCGCGATTTGCCGAAACGTCGTCTCCGAGACAGCCGCTTCCACCACGTCCCGCACCTTCAGGAAGAAGGCGCGGTCGTCGGCGGCAAGCGTGTCGTCGCGGTAGACGTTCACCGACTCGGTCTCCGCACCCAGCGCCCGACCGACATGGGTCTTGCGCAGGGCGTGGTCCGAGGCGATCAGGCCGTTACGGCACACCAGACGGAAGACGAGCGGCTGCACCGACAGGGTGCCGCAACCCACCTCCGAGTTGGTGATGACGATGCCGGCCTGGACGATGTCGCCAGGGGCGACCTCGAAGCTCACGCGCGGCGTGACGACCTTCAGGTACATCTTCGTGTCGGTGAGTTCCACCGACTCGAAGCGGGCACCGTCCAGCCGCTGCAGGATGGGCAACACGTTCTCGGCGAGGTCGAAGTTGTCCAGCCGCCGGTAGCGATCAGACAGCACCGCCCTCACCTGCCCGTCCAGCGTGCGGATCATCCGACGGTCGCCATCCGACTGCAGCCAGGTGTTGACGTTGCGGTCCAGCAGCGTGGGCTGCTCGCTGCGCATGCGCTCGAAGTAGGCGAACGGGATCTTGAGCTTGTCGGCGAGCTGCCGACGCGCCAAGTCCGTCACACCGTACTCGCGGGCGACCGCAGTGTCAGCACTGCGGACATCGACCAGCATCTTCAGCTCTCCGCCCTCATTGGTGCGGCACTGAAGCAGGGACGAGGGCACGACGAGGTCGCGCTTGGAGGACATCTGGCGCTCGAGTTCGCCAGCGAGATCGACGAGGGTACGTCCGGTTTTCATGGGAATGCTCCTTGAAGAACGCGAGGACGGCACCCCGCCATGCGGGGATACACATCCCCGCTGGGGTGGTGAACCGGACCGGGAGAAGCCCCGGGCCGGAGGGATGCACGGCGAGCCGTGCGGTGGGAACGACGAAACGTCGAAACGAAGAACGAACTACAGAAGACCGCGCTCGGCGAACGACACCACGCCGTTGCCGGCGACGATGAAGTGGTCCAGCACACGGGCGTCCACGAGGGACAGCGACTGGCGCAACGTCTGCGTCAGAAACTCGTCGGCCCGGCTGGGCTCGGCGACTCCCGACGGGTGGTTGTGGGCCAGGATCACCGCCGCCGCGTTGTGCACCAGGGCGCGCTTGACGACCTCGCGCGGGTAGACGCTGGTCTGGGTCAAGGTGCCGCGGAACAGTTCCTCGGCAGCGATCACGCGGTTCTGCGCATCGAGGAACAGGGCCATGAAGACCTCGTGTTCCAGATGGGCCAGCGCCACGCGCAGGTAGTCGCGAACGGCCTGGGGTGAGGCCAGCACATCGCGCTGCTGCATCTGCTCGGCCAGCGACCGGCGCACCAGCTCGCGGGCCGCCTGCAACTTGCTGGCGGCGCGGGGCTGGGCGTAGACGGCCGGCACGGGTTCGTGCAGCAGTTGCGCGAGGCTGCCGCTCGCGTCCTTGAGCAGGTGCACGGCGGTACGGGGGCCGACCAGCACGCCGAGCAGATCGGCGTCGGACAGCGACTGGATGGTGGAACGCATGGAACTCTCCTGATGGAACCGATCCGGAGAGCTCCGCCCCGAGGGGAGGAAACTCCCCAGGGGGTGGATGAAGAAACGACGGTCAGACGATCAGCACGGCTCAGAAAGGCACGTCTTCGCGCTCCATCGGGCGAGCGGGTTGCGGCACATCGATCGCTACGCCATTGACCTTGGCGAACTTGATGCGCAGCAGCCGCCCCTTGATGGCGACACCGGGCTGCCCCTTGCGCTCACCCTTCTCGAAGGTGAACAGCTCGGGATAGATGTCGGCGATCCGGAAACCGATGATCACCGCCTTCTCGGCGGCGACGTCGGCCTCCAGGCGCTTGACGACGCTCTGGGCGTCAGCACCGCTGACACGGCAGTCGAACTTCGTGTAGCTGACATCGGCATCGCTGCCGCGCAGGGCGGAGACGGTGCAGGCCAGGAACTCCTGACCCTTCTTCGGCTTGATGACGCGGACGCGGTTGAGATAACCGACGCCCTCGACATGCAGGTTGAAGAACGACGCGCTGTTGGCTTGAGTGGACTCGGACATGATGGCCTCCTACGGATATGGAACACAAGGAATGGGAAGACCACCCCCTGCTCGGGGACGGAACTCCCCGGCTGGGTTGAAGCAACTCACGACATCTCCGAGCCTTGCGGCTCCCGGTTTTCAGGAGATCTGACCGGATTCGGGCGATGCGTTACGCGCATCAATCGGGCTGACTCAGCCAGCGGAAGGAACCTCTGCGCAGACCGCCCGCCCACAGGCGCAGCGCCACGCGATGACCGATGCTGTTCCGGCTTCGACGGGAAGCGCAACCTCAGTGCGGACAGCCGTGGGAGGGCAAGATGTGGCGGAAGCCAACAGGCTGACGGTGACCTCGATGGCAACCGAGTTACCGATCTCGACTCGCCGGGCTGCCACGCGATAGCCGTGGAAAACTAAGCTCTCGGAGCCGTGGGTGCAGGCCGCAGCGATGGCGTCGCGGGCGATCGCGCACAGCATCCGCCACTGCGCCGCATCGAGCTGCGGGGCGCTCGACGCTCGATTCAGGCCGGCCCTCACAGCAGTTGCCCTTCGGCCGGCACCGACGGTTCGGCCACTGGGCTCAGCGATGCTTCGCGCAGCAGCCGGAGTTCCGCCGCCGTGGGGGTGACGCGGCGCTGGGTGTGTCGCGGCGCCTCCTCGCCAGTGAACACCGTTCGCGGCACTTCGCCGAACAGGCTCACGGCCGCTTGCACGCGCATTCGTGCCGCCTCTGCGGCGCCAGGCAGAAAGTCGGCCCGCGACAGCGGCAACATCTCCTCGCGCATCAACGACCGCTCCCAACGGATGGGCTCCAGGAACAGGGCGCGCAGCCCCCGGCCGATCTCCCGGATCGCCTCCCGCCCCGCCTCGTCGCTCAACCGGTCCTTGAGCATCAGCGTCTGCACCAGGCGCACGTGGTAGTCGAACTCGACGATCGCCTCGGCGGTGGCGTAGCCGTAGGGGCTGCGGAAGCCCAGCTCTACCGTCACCGGCCGGCTAGAGGCCAGCACCGACAGGCTCAGACCCCGGCTGCGCAGTCGCTCCAGCTCGGCCTCACGCGCCTCGATGGTCCTGGACATCTGCGCACGGATCTCGCTCAGTCGCACACGGCGGCAAAGCGCCGGCCGCCCGGGATGGCCGGCGTCTGGCCGCTGGCGTCGGCGCTTCGACCGGTGAACATCTGCCAGGCCTCGCGGGTGTGCAGCGTCATCACGTCGGGCGCCTGCTCGTCCAGCCGGCCGATGGTGCTTCGGGTGCGGCTGCGCGTGCTGGTGGGCGCTTTACCGCTCGCAAGGGATTCCGGGGCGGGTTCGCCTGCTGGCTTCTCGCTCGTTGCGATGTCGGCGCCGACGGTGGTTCGAAGGTCTTCGGTGGGCATGGTGTGGTCCTCAGGGCTATGGGTTGCGGGGACAGGGGCGCGATTGGCGTTGTTGGATGAAGGGCGTGCCGCGGCAGGCATCACCGCCCGGGCGGCGTGCCGATGCGGCGGCGCATGTCGCTCAGCAGTTCGCTGATGCGCTGCCTGCGCTCGCGCTCGCGCAACTGGTACTCGGGAGTTGCACGCTCGGCGGCGAGCCGGCGCTCCTCGGCATCCCGCGCCCGGCGGGCTTCTGCTTCCCGGTGGAGGCGATCGCGCTCGGCGGCAATGCGGGGTGCAAGCTCTGGCACGAACTGGCCAGCCGCGGCGCGCTGGATCAGGCCCCGCAGGTAGGCGACCGGGCTGCGCACCTGCTCGGTCTGCAGGCGGCCGGAGAGTTCGTCGAGGAGCGCCTGGGGCTGGTCGGCCACCTGGCTCAGCAGCCGCTGGGCTGCGTTTCGCTCTTGGGGCAGCAGCCGATCCGGGAAGATCAGTGCTTCACCACCACCTACGGCCGCCGAGAGAGGTGGCTCCCCGGCCGGCGGTGACACAGTGTTCTGTGGTTGTAGTGAATCACCTGTACTCTGTTCTTTATGGAGGATGGCGGTTTCGTCAAAACACTGATGGCGGTTTCGTCGAATCAAGCCTGGCGGTTTCGTCGAAACAAGACTGTGGGAACGCCGCACTCTTGTTTCGACGTTTGGTGACACGCTGGCTGTGGCGTTGCCGCGGACTGCAGCGGAACCCGCCGGAACAGCCAACAGGCTTTCGGAACGGACACCGAGCAGCGCTACTAGAACCTCGAGCCGCACCCTTGCAAAGAGGCTCGACGGCATGCCCGCCATCCGTTCCTCCCACACGCCGATTTGCAGCAGGTCGCGGCGGGCGGCCTCCTGCTCCCGCCGCGACAGCCCCAGTTCCTCGAACCAATGGCCGGCCGAGTCGGCAATCCAGACGTCGCGCTGACGCCGCGCCTGAAGCCGGGTGAGGTGCAGCGCACGGGACAACACCAACCCGCCGTGGATGCCGCCAGCCACCGCCGCCAAGGCGCGATGGAAGGCCACTGCCGGGCCCAGCAGTTCGGCGATCAGCATCCGGTCATGCCAGTCGGTGCCCGGGGCGGTCAGAAGCCGGGCGTCCACACGTTCGGCCAATCGACGACCGAGCACCTCCAGGTTGAGTCGAAAGTGCATCCGGGCGGGTAGGCCGAGGCGCTGCTCTTCGAGCAGGACACGGGCGCGCAGCAACTCGCGGGCGCTCGTCTGCTCGCGGGCAGACAAGCCGAGTTCAAGCTCCCACTGCTCGGCGGTCTTGTGGAACCAGCCGTTGCGCTGCGCAATGTCGCGGCCGTGCCGGGTCCAGTACACCGCCTGCGACAGCAGCAGGGCTGCCTTCACGTTGCCGGTGAGGTCGACCAGCCGGCGGTGGAAGGCGATGTGACGGCCCAGGAGCGGCCAGATCATTGTCAGAAGCGCGCTCGCCGTGTCGGCGGGGGTCTGCCCTTCCCCGGCGGTATCGAAGCGCTCTGGCGGGGTTTCAGGGCTACCCGGGGCCGTCATGTCGGCAACCTCATCGCCGGGGCCTTCCTGCTTGGGCCTTCAAGGCGGCCCAGACCGCTGAAGCACGCACCCGGAACCAC
>JAPLQF010000026.1 GCA_026399875.1 Burkholderiales bacterium
GACGACCCGCAGCGATCAACTGCACCGCCGCCACCTTGAACTCCTCGGTGTATCTCGCCTTCGCAATCCGCTTCATCCATCACCTCCGGTATCGCCATATTTTGCTCTACCGTCGGTATCCGAAAATCAAAGGGAAGCTCATTCCAGCAACTGTCTGAGACGCAAATGAGCGTCATTTGGAAGGTCGTCAAAGTTAATATTGCGACGCTTCGGTATTTCTTTGGGCATCTTGCCACTCCATACTCTTGGTTGAGGTGGAGTGAACTGTGCTATTTAAACTCCGGAAAAATTCTCCGGTTGCTAGCAAGCGACTAGCGCCTATGGGGGATCCTTAGCCTTCCTGTAAGCCGTTATTTCTTTCCTTACCCACTGTTCGCTCCTACCTAGACCGCCCGTCTTGTGGTTTAGCGCGGCATGGCAATCGATTGTGCACTTCTCAAGTCTGCCCTTGTATCGACTGATATTTTTGTCAAGCCAGCCATGCAGCGCTGATAGCGCCTTTTCTCGTGCGTTGACGCTTTTTTCATGAGAGCGTTGGGCATTAACTCGGGCACGGGCAACCTTTGTTAGGTCTACGCAGTGAAATATCAGTTCTAATATTGAGTCATGCGTGACCAATCTCCTTAGGTCCGCGGTTGAGCCTTGCTCTTGCATAACCAAGTCAAAAAGTCTTTCGGCATCGGCTCGCGCCTTGAGTACTGTATTCGCAGAAGCGAGGCCAGCGATACCGGCTTGTGCCACTTTCTTCGGCGAGACGAGTCTGTTGGTTCCCGACTTGCTCATACCCGCTTCCTTATCGGCGTGACCTTCGTCGACTGGCTGGCAGATCGTTTGTCCATGAAGTTAGCCCAGTCGTTCATCAGACGCCGACGCTTCTCAAGCAGATCAGTGCGCTGGTACGCTTCTTTGACCGAATCGCCGACCGTGTGCCCAGATGCCACCTTGCGGAGTTCGTCTGGGTAATTTGTTTGCTCCGCCGCCCAGTCACGAAACGTCGACCGAAAGCCGTGCGGCACGGCTTCCGCGGTAAGTTCCCCACGCTCACGCATTCCTCGCATCAGCTGGCTCAACGCCATATCAGTTAGCGCCTTGCCTGTCGGGCTCGGGAAAACCTTGTCGGTTCCGGCGATCCTTGGCAGGTTGCGGAGCAGCTTGATGGCTTGCGGTGGTAGCGGTACCCGGTGCTCTTGGCGGGTCTTGGTGTGCTCGGGCGGGATGATCCACAGCTTCTTTTCAAGATCGATCTCGTCCCACTCGGCTTCGCGCACCGAGCCCGATCTCACGGCAGTCAAGATCAAAAATTCCAGCGCTCGGGCACTAACGCTTTCGTTGAGCCTAAGCCTTGGCATGAAGTCGCCGACCATCTTGTATGGCAGAGCAGGGTGGTGCTTAACCTTCTTCAGCCCTCGCGGTGACGGGAGTTGTGTGTCGAGATAGCCAGACCATGTAGCTGGGTTTGTGCCACTTCGGTATTCGTTGACGGTGGCGAAGTCGAGAACCGTGCGTATGCGGTCAAGCAGCCGCTTCGCGGTCTCGGTCTTGGTGTGCCACAACTTGCCAGATGTGCCGTTACGGTGCTTAGTGTCCTGTTCCAGTACGTCAAGGACACTCCGCATGGTGATGTCGGCAACCAGCATCCGACCGATCTTCGGGTAGGCATAGGCTTCGAGCGTTGATGCCCACTGCTTGCGATGCTTGTCGTTGCTGTAGTCCGATGCATGCGCCTCGATGTAGGCTTGAGCGCATTCGATGAACGTCTTGTTCTTGGATGCTGCTGCGATCAGCGCGCTGCGTTGGCTGCGCTTACGCTCGACGAGGTTAACCCCGCTCTTGGCCTCCAGCGACAGCTTGCCTGCAACCTCACGGGCTTGGGCTAGGGTGACTTGGGGATATGACCCAAGACCAATCGGTTGGCGCTTTCCGGCGATGCGTAGACGCAGTATCCAAGAACGAGGGAGTGTCGCCCCTTGTTGTGCTGGTGGCCTGACTTGGAGCAGGAGTCCTGCCACCCCACCGACTGCATGCCAGCCGGGGTCCAGAAGGCGTTTTACCTCAACCGCTGAGAGTGGTTTCGCAATTTTCGGCATACCAAAAAACATACCCAAGAGATTGATCTTGGATGATACGTGCTGATCTGCCGCGATTCAACTAACTTATTGAAAATAAACTATAAAGTATAGTTATTGAGAGTTCGTGAGATTTCATGAGACGAAAAATAGCGGACCGTCCCTCCGCCAGTAGCAAGCATTCAAGCGCCCTTCGGGGCGATTTTTGTTTTGGCGGCCTGCAGTACGTCTCCCGCACACCGTCTGTCAGGTCGACTGCTCAGAAGCAATCCCCGGGCACCCGCACCCAGCCTTCCATCAGGATGCGCGCACTGCGGCTCATGCTGGCCTTCTTGACCACCCAGTCACCGCCTTCCTGCGTGGCCTCGGCACCCACGCGCAGCGTGCCGGAAGGGTGGCCAAAGCGCACCGCATTGCGCGCGCCGCCCCCTGCGGCGAGGTTTACCAGCGTGCCCGGAATCGCGGCCGCAGTGCCGATGGCTACTGCGGCCGTACCCATCATCGCGTGATGCAGCTTGCCCATCGAAAGCGCCCGCACCAGCAAATCGACATCGCCGGTGCCAACCTGTTTGCCGCTCGACGACACATAGCTCGAGGGCTTGGCCACGAAGGCGACCTTGGGCGTGTGCTGGCGTTTGGCAGCCTCATCGATATGCTTGATCAGGCCCATGCGAACCGCGCCATAAGCCCGAATGGTTTCGAACTTGGCCAGAATTTTCGGGTCGCTGTTGATCGCGTCCTGCAGTTCGGTGCCGGTGTGACCGATCTGCTCGGCATTGAGAAAAATCGTCGGGATGCCGGCATTGATCATCGTGGCCTTCAGCACGCCGATGCCAGGCACCTCCAGATCATCGACCAAATTGCCGGTCGGAAACATCGAGCCGCCTGCACCTTCTTCTTCGGCTGCCGGATCCATGAACTCGAGCTGCACTTCAGCGGCCGGGAAGGTCACGCCATCGAGCTCGAAGTCGCCGGTCTCCTGGACCGCGCCATCGGTGATCGGCACATGCGCGATGATGGTCTTCGAGATATTGGCTTGCCAGATGCGGATGATGGCCATGCCGTTTTGAGGCACCCGGCTCGGGTCGATCAGCCCGGCGGCAATCGAGAACGGGCCGACCGCCGCCGACAGATTGCCGCAGTTGCCGCTCCAGTCGACAAAGGCCGAATCGATCGACACCTGGCCGAAAAGATAGTCGACATCATGGTCGGGTCGGCTGCTTTTGGCGATGATCACCGTCTTGCTGGTGCTGGAGGTCGCGCCACCCATGCCATCGGTCTGCTTGCCATAAGGATCGGGGCTGCCGATCACGCGCAGCAGCAGCGCATCGCGCGCCTTGCCCGGCACCTGGGCGGAGGCCGGGAGGTCCTGAAGACGAAAGAACACGCCCTTGCTGGTACCACCGCGCAGATAGGTGGCAGGGATCCGGATTTGTGCGGCATGGGCCATGGTGATCCTCAGGAAGCCTGCTTGGATGACTCGAGAAAGTCCTGCGCAAAGCGCTGCAGAACGCCACCTGCCTCATAGATCGACACCTCTTCGGCGGTGTCGAGACGACAGGTCACCGGTACCTCGAGCTTCTCGCCATTCTTGCGGTGAATGACCAGCGTGAGCGTGGCGCGCGGCGTACGGGCGCCAACCACATCGAAAGTCTCGGTGCCATCGATGCCAAGCGTAATGCGGGTCGTGCCCGGCTTGAATTCGAGCGGCATCACGCCCATGCCGATCAGATTGGTGCGATGGATGCGCTCGAAGCCTTCAGCCGCGATCGCTTCGACACCGGCCAGACGCACGCCCTTGGCTGCCCAGTCACGCGAGGAGCCCTGGCCGTAGTCGGCGCCGGCGATGATGATCAGCGGCTGGCTGCGGTTCATGTAGGTCTCGATCGCCTCCCACATGCGCGTCACCGTGCCCTCCGGCTCGACGCGGGCAAGCGATCCGGCCTTGAGCTTGCCATCGACCACCGCCATCTCGTTTTTGAGTGTGGGGTTGGCAAAAGTCGCGCGCAGCGCGGTGAGATGGTCGCCGCGGTGGGTGGCGTACGAATTGAAGTCTTCCTCCGGCAAGCCCATTTTTGCCAGGTATTCGCCGGCGGCACTGTCGGCAAGAATCGCATTCGACGGTGAAAGGTGATCAGTCGTGATGTTGTCGCCGAGCACTGCCAGAGGCCGCATGCCTTTGAGTGTGCGTTCGCCGGCAAGCGCGCCTTCCCAGTAGGGTGGTCGGCGGATATAAGTCGATTGCGCCCGCCAGTTGTAGAGCGGGCTGACCGCACTGACCGCCTCACGGGCGATGTCGAACATCGGTCCATAGACCTTGCGAAATTGCTCGGGCTTGACCGAGGCGCGCACGACCGCATCGATTTCGGCATCGCTTGGCCAGAGGTCTTTCAGGCGGATCTCCTTGCCATCGACCATGCCAAGCGCGTCTTTTTCGATATCGACGCGAACCGTGCCGGCAATCGCGTAGGCGACCACCAGTGGCGGTGAGGCGAGAAAGGCCTGCTTCGCATAGGGATGGATGCGGCCGTCGAAGTTGCGGTTGCCCGAAAGCACGGCGGTGGTGTAGAGGTCGCGGTCGATGATTTCGCGCTGAATTACCGGGTCGAGCGCGCCCGACATGCCGTTGCAGGTGGTGCAGGCAAAAGCGACCACGCCGAACCCGAGTTGCTCGAGTTCTTTGGTGAGGCCGGCTTCGTCGAGGTAAAGGGCGACCGTCTTGGAGCCTGGCGCCAGCGAGGTCTTGACCCAGGGCTTGCGGGTGAGCCCGGCCCGATTGGCATTGCGCGCCAGCAGGCCGGCTGCGATCACATTGCGCGGGTTGCTGGTGTTGGTGCAACTGGTGATCGCTGCAATGATCACCGCGCCATCGGGCATTTGGCCTGGGACATCGTCCCACTGTCCGGCGATACCCTTTGCCGCCAGGTCGGTGGTCGCCACCCGTGCATGCGGATTGGACGGGCCGGCCATGTTGCGCACAACCGTCGAAAGATCGAAGTGCAGGGTGCGCTCGTATTGCGCGATCTTGAGGCTGTCGGCCCACAGCCCGGTGTGACGGGCAAAGTGTTCGACCAGTTTCACCTGCGCGTCATCGCGACCGGTGAGTTTGAGGTAATCGATGGTTTGCTGGTCGATGAAGAACATCGCCGCTGTAGCACCGTATTCAGGCGCCATGTTGGAGATGGTGGCGCGATCGCCCAGCGTCAGTGCCGAGGCGCCTTCACCCCGAAATTCGAGCCAGGCGCCAACGACTTTCTCCTTGCGCAGGAACTCGGTCATCGCAAGTACCACATCGGTGGCGGTGATACCGGCTCCAGGCTTGCCGCTGAGCTCGACGCCAACAATATCGGGCAGGCGCATCCAGGAGGCCCGCCCGAGCATGACGTTCTCGGCTTCAAGGCCGCCCACACCAATGGCGATCACACCAAGTGCGTCAACATGAGGCGTATGGCTGTCGGTACCGACGCAGGTATCCGGAAACGCGACGCCATCACGCACCTGGATCACCGGGGACATCTTCTCCAGATTGATCTGATGCATGATGCCGTTGCCCGGCGGAATGACATCGACGTTCTTGAAGGCCGCCTTGGTCCAGTCGATGAAGTGAAAGCGATCTTCGTTGCGGCGATCCTCGATCGCGCGGTTCTTGGCGAAGGCATCGGGGTCAAAGCCCCCGCACTCCACCGCCAGCGAGTGGTCGACGATCAGCTGAACCGGCACCACCGGATTGACCTTGGCCGGATCACCGCCCTGGTCGGCAATCGCATCGCGAAGACCGGCGAGATCGACCAGCTCGGTCTGCCCGAGGATGTCGTGGCAGACCACTCGGGCCGGAAACCACGGGAAGTCGAGGTCGCGCTTGCGATCGATCAGCTGTGTGAGCGAGTCGGCGAGCATGCCCGGCTCGCAGCGGCGAACCAGATTTTCGGCCAGCACACGCGAGGTATAGGGGAGGGTGTCATAGGCGCCTGCCTTGATCGAATCGACCGCCGCGCGGGCGTCGAAGTAGTCGAGGGAGGTGCCGGGCAGGGGGGTGCGGTAGGAGGTCTTCATAGTGGTCGAAGTTTATCCGATCGGCCGGCGCACCCCCGAAGGCCGGCTTACTGGCTGAAGCGTTTCAGGACGTTGTCGAGGATGCGCGAGATGTCGTTATCGAAGTGATTGACCGGCAGTGAACCGCAGAAGGTGATCGAGCCGACAGAAAACACTTCTCCACCACCGGGGCAGTCGAACCAGGTCATATCGGCGCGGATCAGCGCCTTGTGGGTCTCGCCGGGGATGGTGGTGATATGGGTGAGCTGCTCTTCGGGGACGAGCATCCAGGGCGCCTCGGGCGGATGGTTCTCGGAGGCTGCGATCACGACCGCGTTCTCGGGCGAACCCAGGCGCTTGTCGACACGGTCGAGCTCGAAGCCGGCCGCGCCATGCCCCGAGAAGCCCTCGCCGCCAACCGTCTCGGCAGTGACGCCCTCAAGGATCCAGCTGACCTTCGGGTTGCTGCGGGCCGAGGGATTGATCCGGTAGTGCGAGCCGACGAAATTGCCCTGCGCGGTAAAGCCGACCCCGACCAGCTTTTGCGGCGGCCTGGCATTGCGTCGCCACAGGCCGCCGTATTGCGCATCGAACTGGTTGTAGTACTCGCCGGGCTCAGCGGCCCAGGCCCGTATGCCGCCTTCGCCGCGCCGGATCTCGACGATGCCCTCACGCGCCGGATCGAGGGCGATCTTCCAGTAAAACCCGTTGCCGCCCAGATAGACCAGCCTGCCGCCGCTGTCGCGATAGCTCTGCAGGGCATCGAGCATCCGGGGCGTGTGATATTCGGGATGCGAGCCTGTGACCACCACCTTGTAGGGCTCGAGCAGCGCTTGTCCTTCGCTGTTCAGTTCGGCATCGGTGATCAGGTCGACTTCATAGCCCTGATGCGCCAGCCACATCAGCAGGTGACTGTCTGCCGGATAGTGGCGCAGGCCCGAGCCGCGGATTTCCGGGTAGGGATAGGTCAGGTAGCCCACGCGAAGATTGAGCATCGGGCGTCGCCAGCTGACAAGCGCGATACCCGAGCCGTCGGTGTGATAGTTGTAGGTCGACAGGCCGTATTCGCGATGCTCGCCCGGGTTATGGGGATAGGCCTTCCAGGCTCTGGCCTGATCGATATAAGCCGCACGCCACTTCGGGTCGATCATCCATTCCGGGCGCGCGTGATTGCCATAGACGGTATAGGTGAAGGTCGACACCAGCACCGCGACTTTCGAGCTCGCCTGGCCTTTGGGTGGCACGACAAAAAAAGGAATGTTTTCCTCGATGTCGCCGGCTTTCAGGATCAGTGCATAGGCGTCCGACTTCAGGCCGTCGGGCAGGGTGATCGCATGGGTCGCCGGCCAGCGGCAGTCGTCCAGATCGTCGTCATGAAAATGGATGGCGCCATATTGCTCGGGCGCGTGGCGAAAGCAGTGTTCCTCGCCAGTCCAGTTCGAGCCGACGACCGCGCGGGTCGGGGTATTGACCAGTTCGCCGTGATTGCCTGCCGGCCCGGTATCGACAATGCGTTGGGTATGCATTTCGCGCGCGAAATCCCAGTCGCCGATGCAGGCATTGATCGTGGCGCTGCCGATTTTGGCGGCTTCATCGGCATTGGCCAGCGACCTCGAGGTCAGCACCGGATGCTCGAGTCGGCCGTTGAAGGTGTCTACCGGGGCGACATCGCTCGCACTCGCAAAACTCAGACGCCGGGACCCGGCATCCAGGACCGGTGCTGCCGGCAGGCTGATGGTCACTGTGAGCGACTCGGCCCGATCGGCGATCGGCGTTATCGACAGGCTCAGTGTGGCCTTGGCCGAGTCGACGCTCAGGGTGACACCGGTCCAGGCATGCAAGCCAACAGCCTGCGCGGTATCAATCGTGCACAGGCCTGCGGCAGTTCCGATCGAGCCCCGCAAGGTCAGTGCTGGCGTGAGTTCGAGCGAGACGCCGCGACCCTGTTCGTCGAGGCACGACATGATGACCTGGCGCCGTGGCAGAGCGAGCGTCGGGCAGATTCGAATCGAAAAAGTGCAGTCGGTGACCTGATTGAGCGGGCCCTTTTGTGCGACGACCGCATAGGATCCACTTGGCACCGTTTGCGGTCCCGGTTCGGCCAGTGTCGTGACCTCGATTGCCACCGGTTCGGTACTGGCGCCACCAATCTCGGGGTTCGGGTCAGCACACTTAACCCGCACCACGCTGGCCGCGACCCGCGCGCCGCTGGCATTGGCGACATGAAATCGCAGGGTTTCTCCGGGTCGGGCGGACAGGCGTTCGGCGTAACCAGCAAGCGGCAGCATTTGTGATCCCAGGAAAAGGAAACTCGCCGCTCAGTGTGCGGTTGGTCGGTACATCATCGAATTGCGGTCGGCTGAGCGGATGCGCAGTTTGAGCAATTCGCCTTCGCGGCCGAGCGTCAGCGGCACCTCGACGCCGGCCGGCCCCAGCGCCCAGACCGTGCGCAGGAAGGTCGCCAGCGAATGCACCCGAGTGCCTGCGACATCCAGAATCAGATCACCCTGCAGCAGGCCAGCCTTCATGGCCGGGCCTTTGTCGGCGATGCCGCCGACGACCACGCGATTGTCATCTTCCGCAGCATAAAGACCGAGCCACGGTCGGGCGGGCTGGCCGCTCTGACCGGTTGACATCAGACTGTCCAGAATCGGCTCGAGGATATCGATCGGCACGACCATATTGCCCTGTCCTGACTTGTCGTCCGGTTCGCCGTCGATTGCCTGCTGCAACAGCAGCGAACCGATGCCGATCAGTTCGCCGTCTGAATTGAACAGTCCGGCACCGCTCCATTCGGGATGCGCAGGCGTCGTGAACAGGGCAGCCTCGAGCAGGTACTCCCAATAGCCGGCAAAGGGTCGCTTGTCGGCCAGACGGGCTTTGAGCGCATGGGTCTGCCCGCCATGGCTGAGCAGATACACGCTGTCGCCGACCTGCGACAGGCGACTTTCCGCCCGGCGCACCGACCTTGTCTTGAGCGGACCAAGTGCTTTGAGCAGACCGAAACCGGTGGCCTGATCGTAGGCAAGCGGCACTGCCTGAACGACCTGACCGGAGCGCGTGGTGAGAAAGACAGACTGCGCCTCGGTAATAAGATAGCCGATGGTGACGACCGTACCCCGATCGTCCAGCACGACGCCGCTGCCGCTGCGCGACGTGCCGAGGGTATTGGCGGTGAACGCCTGCTCGGGCACATCGGCTCGAATTTCGACGATCGCATCAAGTCGGGCCTCGAGATCGAAGCTCAGGTCTTTGGCCTTTGGGACCAGAACATCGGGAAAGGACCAGTCTTTGTAATGACTCATTGCATTGATTCCTCGCCAAGCGCTTGCCGCTTGGCAATTGTCTGAGCGAAACCCATGCCCCGCATTTGAGCATGGTCGTCTTGCTTACCTTGACTTGATCAAGGGTTAAGTAATAACGTTATATATCGTTATAGAAATAGTTTGACCGACCAGAAGGCAGATCGTCGATGAATACGACAAATCAGGAATCGGCGGTTTCGCCGTCCGGCGTCACATCAGAGGTCGCAACGGACAGCCGGGTCGGTTTCATCGGGCTGGGTCTGATGGGCAGTGGCATGGCCATGAACATCCTGACAAAGCATGGCCGGCTCAACGTCAGCGATGTCGATGCCCGGGCGCTTGAGCCACTGGTGTCGGCAGGTGCGGTCCAGAGTACTTCGCCCCGCGCGCTGGGTGAGGTCTGTGATGTGGTGCTCCTGTCGCTGCCTGATCCCTCAATCTCCCGGCAGGTGATTCTGGGCCCCGAGGGGCTGATTCATGGTCTGGCAGCCGGTGCGACCGTGGTGGGAATGTCGACCGACGGAATCGAGGCCGTCCGCGAGTTTCAGGCGGCGCTCGCCGCCCGTCACATCCGCTTTGTCGATTGTCCGGTTGGCAAGGGGCCGACGGCCGCCGCCGCAGGCGAGCTCCAGCTTTTCGTGTCGGGCGATCGCGATACCTGCGAATCACTGCGCTGGCTGCTGTCGATGATTGGCAGCAAGATCGATTACTGCGGGCCGATCGGTGCCGGGCAAGCCATCAAGCTGGCCAATAACCTTCTGTCATGCGGCTATGGCGCACTGATCTCAGAGGCCTATGCGATGGCGAAGAAAGCCGGGGCTGATCTCGACATTTTCTGCGAGGCCTTGCCGCAGACAGCGGCCAACAGCTGGCCCCTTCAGAATGTTTTTGTGGCGAAGGCTTTCAAGGGCGATTTCACGCCTTACTTTCGCCTGTCGGCGGCGCATAAGGATTACAAGCTTGTGGTTGCGATGGCCGATGCCCTGGGTACACCGAGCACTGCGGCCCGTGCGGTGCTGGCTTATTACACCGCGGCAGCGGCTGCAGGCCATGGCGAGCTTGACTTCGGTGCCCTGGCACTGGTGAACAACCCGGAGCTGCTTGGCGAATGACGATGTTGTCTGCTTTTTCTGATTCGCGGGTCGGCCCATGAGCACGGCGCACAGTTCGAGCATCAGCCGCGACTTGCAGCCGATGCTCAACCGTGACAGCCCGATCGCCTTGCATCGTCAGCTCGCACAGCGGCTTCGCGAGGCGATTTACGGCGGCACCTACAAGCAGGGCGACAGCATCCCGACCGAGCAGGCCCTGATGGCGCAATATCAGGTCTCACGCATCACCGCGCGTCAGGCGGTGATGCAACTCGTCACCGAAGGTCTGCTGGTGCGGCGCCAGGGCAAGGGCAGCTTTGTCAGCGCGCAGCCGGTTCAGCACCCTCTGATTGACCTGCGCGGGTTTTACGACGAACTGGTTGCAGGGGGTGTGAATCCGGAGATCGAGCTGCTGGAATTCGACCGGCGTGTACCGCAACCGAGGGTCGCCGAGCGGCTTCGATCGGGTACCCAGTCGCTGGTGAGCTGGAAGCGGCTCTATCGTCGCGGCGGCGAACCCTTTGCGGTGGCGTGGGTCTATCTCGCGCCGATCGTCGGGAAGGTGACCAACGAGATGGCCTCGATGCACACCTCGTACCACATCATCGAGAACCTCAAGAAGCTCAAGATCGAACGTGCTGATATCTCGATTCGCGCTCAGCCCTCGACGGCCGAGACCCGCAAGCTGCTGCGGATGCCGCCGTCGACACCAATTCTCGCGCTCGAGCGGGTGACCTATCTGGTTGATGGCACACCGGTCGAATACGACCTTTATTGCGCCCATGCGGATCTTTACGAATACGCGTTCAAGGTCGGCAGCAAGGTCAATGTGGCCGATGCGCTGGCGCGGCGCTCCGAGGCAATCAGCCCCTGACACGAGCACCCGGCCCCAAGAAGGAGACCGCTCATGCAACACTCGAATTACTTTCCCGAACGGATGGGGCACGCCCGGATCTCGCCCGAAGGACGGTTTGAAGCCGGCTCCTTTCAGTCGTTCGAGCTGGTCTACACCGCAGGCTACTTCGGCATCGACGACACCGGCTCTCTGAAGATCGTGCATCGTTTCGCGAGTGATATGGGTCGCCCGCAATGGAGCGATCCGGCGGCAGCCAACTACACAACAGTCGAAGCCTCCAATGGCGCAGTGCTCGAAGTGCAGTACGACGGCAAGCGCAATATTCGTCCCTGGGACAAGACGCTTTTCATCCGGGTGATCCGCGGCTTCCTGCGCGAAGGCGACACCATCACGGTGCGATTTGGCGATCGTTCGAAGGGTTCGCCTGGAATGCGTGTGCAGACCTTCAGCGAGCCGACCTTCGAGTTTCGGATACTGGTCGATCCGTTTGCGACCTATCACTACACCGCGCTGCCGGTGCAGCCGGTGATCTCGGTGGTTGCCGGGCCGCCGGTGCTCTGGAAAGCGGTTGTCCCGACTTTGCGCCAGACCGGTCAGCTGTTTCGGCTGGGCTTCAAGGGTGAGGACAAATGGGGTAATCCCAGCGACCAAGTGGAAGGCCTATTCACCCTTCGCTCAAGCCATCCGATCAATGGCCTGCCTGCCGGCTTTTCGATGAAGGCTGGCGAGCATGCGCGGGTTTTCGACAGTCTGTCGGTGACCGAGCCCGGGGAGCTGCGAATCGAGGTGTTTGATGCTGCAGGAGCGCGCCTTTGTGAAAGCAATCCGATGCGCATCGCAGCCGAGGCGCCGCTGCTGCATTACTGGGCCGATCTGCACGGGCAATCGGAGGAGACGATCGGTACCAACTCTGCGCGCGAATTGATCGAGTTTGCCCGCGACCGGGCTTTTCTCGACGCGATGAGCCACCAGGGAAACGACTTCCAGATCACCACGCCCTTCTGGCAGGAGCTCAATCGCCTGACTGCGCAGTTCAATGAAGACGGTCGTTTCGTCATCTATCCGGGTTATGAGTGGTCTGGCAATACCGGGCTCGGCGGCGATCGCAATGTCATGTTCATGCATGAGGGCAGGCAGATCCATCGCTCATCGCATGCGCTGCTCGACGATCTGTCGGACCTCGAGACTGATGCCAACAGTGCGACCGATCTCTTCAAGGCCTTGAAGGACGAGGACTGTGTGGTGTTCGCCCATATCGGCGGACGGTATGCCGATATCAAGATGGCGCACGATCTGCGAATCGAGCGTTCAGTGGAGGTTCACTCCGACTGGGGCACCTTTGAATGGCTGGTCCATGACGCGATGGAGCAGGGCTATCGCATCGGAATTCTTGCCAACTCAGACGGCCATAAGGGGCGTCATGGTGCGAGTCACCCGGGTGCATCGCTGTTTGGCGCTTATGGCGGGCTTTCCTGCCTGATTGCTCCCGAGCTGACGCGCGAAGCGCTCTTCGATGCGCTTCGAAAGCGCCACCATTACGCGACAACCGGCTGTCGCATGGTGCTTGATGTCAAGGCGCGCTTCGACAGCGATGCGCAGCGCTATGCGGACGATCCGAACCTGGGTGCCAGCGCGGCTGAGCCAGTGCGCGAGGCGATGATGGGCGACATCCTGCATGCCGCCGATCAGCAGCTCGAGTTCAGTGTGCATGCGGTGGCGTCGGCGCCGATCGAGCGAATCGAGATCCGCAACCGACTCGAGGTGCTCGAGACCTGGCGACCCTATGCTGATCATGAGCTGGGCCGACGGATCAGGGTCATCTGGGAAGGGTCGGAGTACCGTGGACGCGGGCGTCAGACGGTCTGGGATGGCGGCTGTACGCTCAGTGGCAATCGCTTCGAACGCATTGCGCCGATCAACCTCTGGAATCTCGACAAGCAGATTGTGCAGACCAGCCCCGAGTCGCTTGAGTGGGCCGCGCTGACGACCGGTGGCTTCGGTGGCTTCGACGCCTGGCTGGGCGACGCGCGTTCAGGGGTACTGCAAATCGACACCCCGCTGGTCAAATGCCGCATCAATATCGCCGATATCGGTCGTGATGACCTGGTTTTCGAGGCCGGCGGTATCGGTCGACGCATCCGAGTCTTTCGCCTGCCCGATGAGAATCGGCATAAGGAGCTTATGCTCTCTCGTCGCATCCGGCTCAATCAAGGCGTTGATAATGCCCTGTATGTCTGCATCACCCAGGAAGACGGCCATCTGATCTGGTCGAGTCCGATCTATGTGACTCGTTGAGTCACTCGAGCGCCTTGCCGGCCGCCGAGTCCGCGCGGCACACCACCCATCACTCAAGGAATGGCCTCAATGAAACAATCCCGCAGATCTTCAGTCCTGGCCCTTGCAGGGCTGACAGCCGCTGCAACGCTGCCTGCTGTCGCAAGTGAGTATCCCGACAAGCCGGTGCGCCTGGTGGTGCCCTGGCCGGCGGGTGGGCTGGTCGATATCGCAGCCCGTACTTCCGGCACGACCCTGCAAGCCGCTCTGGGGCAGCCGTTTGTGGTCGAGAACAGGCCCGGTGCCGGCGGCAGCATCGGTGCCGATGCGGTTGCCAAGGCCGCGCCTGACGGCTACACCCTGCTGCTGACTACCTCGGCACTGAACATGAATGCCGCGATCAAGCGCCTGCCTTCTTACAGTGTTGCGAATGAATTCATCCCGATCGCTGCTGTGGCGTATGCACCCTCGGTGCTGGTGGTACGCAGCGCGCTCGGTGTCAGTTCGGTGCAGGAGCTGATTGCGCTCGCCAAATCGAAACCCGACAAGCTCAGCTATGCATCGGCCGGGCAGGGAAGCCCTGCACACCTTTACGGTGAGCTGCTCAAGTCCATGGCGGGCGTGGAGATGCTTCATGTCCCTTACAAGGGCGCACCCCAGGCGATCAACGATCTGATCGCAGGCGAGGTCGATGTGCTCTTTGCCAACGCGGCGGTTGCCTTGCTGCAAATCAAGGGTGGCCGGGTCCGCGCGCTGGCAGTCACCAGCGCCCAGCGGTTTGCGGCCTTGCCCGATTTGCCGACCATGGCTGAAGCAGGTCTGCCGAAATTCAACGCTGATCAGTGGCTGGCCATTCTCGCGCCGCGCAGCACGCCACCTGCGATCGTGCAGCGTCTTCGCGCAGAGGTCGACAAGATGATCACCAGGGATGATGTCCGGGCAACGCTCTCGCAAAGCGGCATGACCCCCGCCCCTGCATCGACACCCGCCGAGTTCACCGCCTCTCTCAATCGCGAATTCGAGATCTGGCTGTCGGTGGTGAAGTCGGCCAACATCAAGCCGGAATAAGCCAGCCGGCATCATCGAGCAGACTAAGTCAGCCGCATCCGGTCACGGATCCGGCCTCGGCGATTCAAGCGTAAGGTTCAAGCAAGGAGCATCGCGATGTCCGGGATCAAACAGACCAGCCCTGCGCAACAGCCCTCGACCGGCCATATCGGCAAGACGTTTGCCGATTCGATGCCGAACTGGATTGCGCCGGTTCGGGCCGCGAAAGGCAGCCCGAATGTGATCGTCATCCTGATGGATGACATGGGCTATTCAGACCTCGGCTGCTTCGGCGGCGAGATCGACACGCCGAATATCGACGCGCTGGCCGGCAACGGTTTGCGCTTCACGAACTACACCACCGTGCCGATGTGCACGCCGGCGCGCGCAGCATTGCTGACCGGAAAAAATCCGCACAGCGTCGGCTGTGGCTGGCTGTCGCATAACGATCCTGGTTATCCCGGCTATAAAGGCGAGATCTCGCTTGACGCGCCCACCAGCGCCGAGCTGCTGCGCATGCATGGCTATGCCACGATGGCGGCCGGCAAGTGGCACAACACCTACGATCGCAACAATTTTCAGGGAGGCGACACCAGCTCCTGGCCGGTTCAGCGAGGCTTTGACCAGTTTTACGGGTTCATGTCGGCCGAGACCAGCTATTTTCAGCCGGACAACATGATGGAGGGCAATCAGCCCGCCCAGGTGCTGCGTTATCCCGAGGGCTATTTCGCACCCGATGACTACACCAGCCGAAGCATCGACTGGATCTCGCAGCACACCACCGCCTCGCCCGACAAGCCCTTTTTTCTCTATTTGGCCTTCCAAACGCCTCACGGTCCCTTGCATGCCAAGCCTCAGGATCTCGCGCGCTACAAGGGGCGCTACGATGCCGGTTGGGATGTGATGAGACGGCAGCGCTTCGATCGTCAGCACAGTACCGGCCTCACCGAGCCCAATGCCGGCTTTGCCCCGAGAAATCCCGGGGTGCCGGTCTGGGACGATTTGAGTGCCGACGAGAAGGCACTGTTTGCGCGCTACATGGAAGTCTATGCCGCGCTTATCGACAATGCCGATCAGAACATTGGCCGACTGGTGAGCTTCTTGCGCCAGACCGGACAACTCGACAACACCATCATCATGCTCACCTCTGACAACGGCGCCAATGCTGTGGCTGGCCCAGGCGGCGTGATGAACCTGGTGGGCCGGCGCGTCGGCGCAGTCGAAGACATGGCGCTCAATCAGCGCCTGCTCAAAGAGGGCAAGGTCGGTGGCGAAGACACCTACATCTGTTATCCCACCGGCTGGACCCAGGTCAGCAATACCCCTTATCGCTTTTTCAAGCGAACACCAATGGCGGGTGGCATCCGCGTGCCGCTGGTCGTGCATTGGCCGGCCGGCATTGCCGACAGGGGTGGCCTGCGCAAACAGTGGGTCCATGTCACCGACGTGCTGCCGACGCTGATGTCTTTGGCGAGCGCGACATTGCCCGCTGATTTCAAGGGATATCGAACCCGTCCGCTCGATGGCCGCAGTTTTGCCAGCCTTCTCAATGATGCGCAGGCGCCTTCACTGCGCGATCGTCAGTATTACGAGCTGCAGGGCAATCGGGCCTATATTTCTGCGAACTGGAAGATCGTCTCGCTGCAGGCGCCTGACAAGGCCATGGACATGAACAACTGGATGCTGTTTGATATGGCGAATGATCCGGCCGAGATCACCGATCTGGCTGCAAAGCATCCTGAGATCGTTTCCCGGCTGGTGGATGAGTTCGATCAGGAGGCCGGCGCGAACTATGTCTATCCGATCGATCTGCGCGATGAGCGTCGCGGTCTTCAGTTGCCGCCTTATGAGCTTGATCGCGTGCAGTTGCCACGCGAATTTTTTCGCGCCGGTCAGTCGATTCCGTCGGTTGTCATCACGCCGCTGATTGCCGATCGCAGCTACGTGCTCACTGCCCGCTTTGACTGGCAGCCGGGCAACGAGGGCATCATCTTTGCGCTGGGCGACCGGTTTTTCGGTCTGGTGCTCTTTGTCGAGGATGGCGCCTTGCACTGCATCTATCAGCAGTGGCACAACCCCAGGACGCTGACACCGATCGCGCTGTCTGCCGGCGCGCAAGGGGGGCGAAAAGGGCATGCGACGGTATCGCTCAATGGCACCCGCCATCTCGAAGGCGTCGACTTGTCGCCAACCCTGATGCGGATTCCGAGTTGCGGCATGAGCATCGGTGTGTCACGGCGTCTGGCGGTCAGCGAGCGCTATGAACACCGCGGTGCATTTGAGTACGGCGGGCAGATCGATCGGATTCGGATCGAGCCTGGTGCGATGGCACCCGGCAGCCTGGTCGAGCCGAGCGAAGAGGCGTTTCAGGCCAAATTGCGTGCTGCTGCCGCCGCGAAGGCGCTCGCGCCCGACTGAGCCGATGATTCGACACAGGTCGAAAGGCCTGCTTAGAGAAGTGTGACCAGACAGGAGACCGATATGGTTTATCGAAAAATCAAGGTGCGGCAATTGGGCGGCGCAGGCGGCGCCGAAATCACCGGAGTCGATCTGGCCTCGGCCGATGATGAGGCGATTGCTGAAATTCATCGGGCGATGCACGAGTTTCTGGTGGTGACCCTGCCCGATCAGCCGCTTGACGATGCGCAGTTGGCGCGATTCACCTCCCGCCTTGGACCTTTCGGGCTGGAGCCCTTCGTCGAAGGCGACACCACGCATCCTAATGTGATCGCGGTGGTCAAGGAGGCCGATGAAGTCCGGCGACTGAATTTCGGCGGCAACTGGCACAGTGACTGGAGCTTCCTCGAAACCCCGCCGAGCTACACCTTGCTGCATGCCCGCGAACTGCCGCCTTTTGGAGGCGATACCCTGTTCGCCAATCAATACCTTGCCTTCGAATCGCTGTCGCCAGGCATGAAGGCGCTTCTGAAGAGCATGCAGGCGGTCCACAGTGCGCGCCGCCCCTATGGTCCGAACAGCCACAATGCCAATGGCGGGCATCTTCGATCAATGAAGATCAAGACCGGACCCGAGGCAATGGCCGAGTTCGTCCATCCGGTTGTTCGCACTCATCCGGCCACAGGGCGTGAGGCGCTCTTCGTCAATCGGGTCTATGCGATTCGCTTCGAGGACATGACCGAGCCCGAGAGCGCGCCTTTGCTGAATTTCCTGACCGAGCATTCGGTTCGCCCTGAGTTCATCGTCAGAGTGAGCTGGCGCCCGCACATGCTGACCATCTGGGACAACCGGGTGGTCCAGCACCTTGCGGTCAATGACTACGACGGCTATCGCCGGGAGCTTCATCGGACATCGGTCCTGGGTGAAGTGCCGGTCCTTGTCACTCAGTAAGCTGCTCAGCTTCAACCGGATACCGAAATGAAACCAGCCAAGCCGAATGTGGTGCTGATCCTGAACGACGATATGGGCTTTTCCGATATCGGCTGTTATGGCGGCGAGGTCGACACGCCGCACCTTGATCGGCTGGCCGCGAACGGACTGCGTTTCAGCCAGTTCTACAACACGGCGCGCTGCAGCCCGTCGCGTGCCTCGATGCTCACCGGCCTGCATCCGCACCAGACCGGCGTCGGCATCCTTACTTATGATTCCGGGCCCGAGGGCTATGCCGGCAATCTCAACCAGCGCTGCGTGACCATCCCGCAGGTGCTCAAGGCCAACGGCTATCGAACCTATATGAGCGGGAAGTGGCATGTGGCTTCGAGCCTGACCAAGCCGACCGATACCTGGCCGCTGCAGCGCGGTTTCGACGAATTTTTCGGCACCATCATCGGTGCCGGCAGCTTCTACGATCCGAACACGCTGACTCGCGGCAATGCCAATGCCGAACATGAAGCGCGTGCTGAGGGCTTCTTCTATACCGATGCGATCAGCGATCAGGCGGTTGCCTATATCGACCAGCATGCGTCAAAGCATGGCGATCAGCCGTTTTTCGAGTATGTCGCCTACACCGCGCCGCACTGGCCCTTGCATGCGCACGAGGCCGACATCGCCAAGTACAAGGGCCGCTTCGATGCAGGATGGGATGCGCTGCGCGAAGCACGCCTCGAAAAGCTGCTTGCTTCCGGGATTCTCAAAGACTCCTGGAAACTGACCGAGCGCGATCCGAGTCAGCCGCCCTGGACGCAGGCGCAAGCCGATGAGCAGTTTCGGGCCTGGACCTTGCGCTGCATGGAGGTCTATGCAGCGCAGATCGATCGGATGGACCAGGGCATCGGCCGCATCATCGCGGCGCTTGAGCGCACCGGACAGCTCGACAATACCGTCGTGATCTTTCTGGCAGACAACGGTGCCTGCGCCGAAGACATTCCTGAGGGCGTGACCATCGATGAGCTGGTCAACAAGCTGATGATTGCAAGGGCGACCACTCGCAGTGGCGGGCCGGTGCATTTCGGCAACGACACCGGCCGTATGCCTGGCCCGGAGAACACTTACCAGAGCTATGGCACGGCTTGGGCGAATCTGTCGAACACGCCTTTTCGCCTCTACAAGCACTGGATTCACGAGGGCGGCATTTCGACCCCGCTGATCGTGCACTGGCCCAACCGGATCACCGACAAGGGCGGTATCCGGCATGCTCCGGGCTATCTGCCCGACATCATGGCCACCGTGCTCGATATCGCCGGCACGCCATACCCGTCGAGCTTCGAGGGGCGTGCGGTTGATCCGCTCGAAGGCCGCAGTTTGCTGCCGGTATTCGGCCAGGATGGCGGCGCACGGCCGCCGATGTTCTGGGAGCATGAGGGCAATGCCGCAGTGCGCATCGGTCAGTGGAAACTCGTCAAGCGCTATCCCCTTGACTGGGAGCTTTACGATCTGGAAGCGGACCGCACCGAGTTGAATGATCTTGCCGCTAAGCATCCGGCAAGGGTCGTCGACATGGCAGCTCAATATGACGCCTGGGCCGCGCGCTGTGGGGTGATTGCCCGCGACAAGATCGTGGCACTGATGAGCAGCCAGGGCGTGACCCGCGCATTCTGGGAAAAAGACGAATAGCCCGGGCGGGCAGGGAGCAGGCGTGACAGCAAGCGGCGCATCCTGCTGCGGTCCGAAGGCGGCAAGCACTGCGGCGCCTGCGCCGGGACCGATCACTCCGCATGACCGGTCCGTGACCGAGCAGGGCAATGCGCGCGTCTGCGGGCACTGGTGCGCGATCCCGGCCGGGACCTTCATCATGGGCAATGAAGGCCCCGATGCGGTGCCGGGCGATGGCGAGGGGCCGACGCGGCCAGTGGCGCTTGATGGTTTTCGCATCGCATCGACCACTGTGACCAATGCAGAGTTTGCCGACTTCGTGCGCGCCACGCGCTACATCACCGATGCCGAGACCCAGGGGGCGTCTTTCGTGTTCTACCTGCAGGTCGGCGAATCGCAGCGTCAGGCGGTCCGGCAGGTGGTGAGCGGCTTGCCCTGGTGGCTGCCGATCGAGAACGCCTCATGGCAGCGCCCGGAAGGGCCCGGCTCGC
>JAPLQF010000016.1 GCA_026399875.1 Burkholderiales bacterium
GAAGGACCTTGGGCTTGGGCTGGTAAAGGCCATACGGCAACAGGCCGGGATTTGAATAGAGGCATGCAACATGCGTTACCCCGTCGCCATTGAACCTGGTACCGAGACCGAAGCATTCGGCGTCGTTGTACCTGACCTGCCTGGGTGTTTCTCCGCCGGTGACACGTTGGAAGAGGCCATGGCTAAGGCCGAAGAAGCCATCTCTGTCTGGATTGAAACCGCCCTTGATACTGGGCAGGATATTCCTCAGCCCTCCAGCGTCGAAGCCTTGCGCAAAAAGCACAAGGAATGGAGGACGTGGGTCTGGGCCGTCGTCAAGGTGGACCCCGCGGTGCTTGATGACACGCTTGAACGAGTAAACATCAGTCTGCCTCGTCGAGTGCTGCACCGGCTCGACGCATTGGCTCGCGCCACGGGCGAGACTCGCTCGGGGTTTATCGCGCGCATGGCCCTGGAGGGCCACCAGGCCACCACCTGATTACCACTGGCGCCGCTCGATGCCAGTTTTGCGGACCTCGATCTGGATAGCCGAGTACCCGCAATGGGTCGGATCGGGGTCTTCAAGCCACGCGCTTAAAGGGGCACTTCCCCGCATCAAGCTGACGCTTACATGGCAGGGGTTTGTGGGGCTGCAGCATCCGATTTCCGTCGCGGTCCCTCAAAGCGCCACCCCGGTGGCGCTATCGAATCGGAAATGGTGGCGGGTTTGAATCCGAAACCCTGGCGCTTTTGGTCCGGAATACGCAAACAGGGCTACACGCGCGCCGGCTCGCGAAACGAGTTGTGCAACGTGGCCTTGCACCGGAAGCGATCGTGACCCCATTGGCATCCTCGCTGGGCCGTGCATTCATGTATTTACATGTGTCTCTTCTCGGGTTAGGATGTACACGTACATCCAGATGAGGCTCGCAATGGTCAGCACCAAACTTTTCAAGAACGGCAACTCGCAGGCGGTTCGCATTCCTGCAGAACTTGCCTACAGCACGTGGGATGTTGAGCTGGTCATTGAGCGCCAGGGGGACGAGCTGCGCATCCGTCCGGCGCAGCGACGCATGGGCGATGTGCTGGGCAAGTTTGCCAAATTCTCTCCAGACTTCATGACCCAGGGACGGGGCGAAAACGTCGAGGGCGA
Source organism: Burkholderiales bacterium (assembly GCA_026399875.1). Taxonomy (GTDB): domain Bacteria; phylum Pseudomonadota; class Gammaproteobacteria; order Burkholderiales; family Burkholderiaceae_E; genus UBA4615. The sequence goes on from JAPLQF010000016.1 coordinate 1,133, forward strand.
GCGCGAAGCCTTATGAATCCAAAGTACATGCTCGACACCAATATTTGCATTTACCTCATGAAGCACCAGCCGCCTGAAGTGCGCGAGCGCTTTGCGGCATGCTTTGTGGGCGACGTTGTGATTTCTGCGGTGACCTTGGCCGAACTGGAGTTCGGCATCGCTTGCTCAAGCCTTGCAGTGCAAGACGCCAACCGGTCGGCATTGGAGAGCTTGCTCGACGACATCATGGTGGCGCCCTTCGATGCACAAGCTGCAAAGTCCTACGGCCCTATCCGTGCAGCCTACACGGATCGCAATCGCGATGCCCTGGACAAACTCATCGCGTCCCACGCGGTCGCTTTAGGGGTAACGCTGGTCACCAATAACGAGGCGGACTTTGTGAACTATGCTGGGTTGCGCGTTGAAAACTGGGTCAGCAACCACTGAGATCAAATCTCTTTGATCTAATCTCTCAAGAACTTGCGATGTCCCGCATCTGCGCGATAGGCTTGGGACGGCAGCTCACTCCTGGATTCTGATGGGGCAGGTGGCGAATCGTTCGAGCGCTGTCCCCACCAGGGCATCGGATTTGCCAAGGTGTGTGCGAATAATGCCAAATATCGGAGCAGGTAACCCCGCTCCCACACCCATGGCCCCACGACCAAACTTTGCGGTGCTGCCCCCGACATATAATAAATACTGGGGCGGCACTTTCCCCCCGCCCTGCGTTACATCGATTTGCAGCAAGTCCTGCCAGGGAATAAAAAGTTCGGATTTCCCCGTTTCCAGAACGCGCCAGCGGGCGGGATCGGTGAGGAGCAGCCCGGAGACGCTTAAGCCCAAGGTGGATATTTCCAGCCTCGGCGTTTCTCCCCGGGAAAGGGCCAGGAGACGACGCTCGGGTTCGGTAACAACACCAACTACAATCAGAAGCAAGACGATAATCGATCCCGTCAGAATCAGCAGGAATCCACTATATCCCGTTCTTTCAGCGGCGGCAGAGAGGTTGCTGTAAAGATATCCCGTAACGGAAAAAATAAAGATAGATGAGGCTCTGCTTTTTCTGTCCTTCATTATATAGATTAGGCAGTGAAAGTAAGTACCGATCAAATGGGGTTGTCAAAGTGCCGACTTGCTTTTGGGTGACACTGCGAGTTCTTGTTTTCCGCTCATTGAAGCCGGTGATGATGAAATAAAACACTGCACTTCCCAAAATAATCCAACCCAGGCCATACTGTTCCTCTTGGGCAAACTGATTCGGATCCGGAGTAATGCGACCGTCCAAAAGCAAAAGCAACCCAATAACAGCAAGCAAGACCGCGCCGCCATACCTGACGAGTTTGGCGAATCGCTCAGGGTTGGACCGTGGACTCATCGGAAGTGTTCTTCCTGAAAAATCAAAATGGAGATACCTACTTGCGTGACCGATAAATCGTGAGTCAAGTAAAGTTAAGGGTATTTTCTTTCACCTGGGGCAGTATCGCCAATTGTTTTTGAAAACATCACTTGACACATCAGAAAATCGTAGCAATCAAGTGTCAACCCATCACGATCCAGATACAAACTTCACTGTTGATTCTCTAGCCGATAGCTTGCTAGCCCACTTGTCTGCGGGGATCAGGCTACCTCAGCATTTAGCCGAAGCTTTAACCCCTATGCTGTAGTTGTTCATTGATGACCAGTTCAACCAAAGCTGTTTCTGGTTTCCCCCGATCGCCCACAGACGTCGATCGAAACGCCCCCGAAGTCCAACACAATCGAAGGGCCGCTTCGTAGCGCCGAATCGCGCGACGTGAAGGACTGCCACGGGTCGGAAGCCGCCGGTCAATCGGGAAGGACGTACGACAGGAATAGTTTTCGGAGGGTCTTCGGCCGCATCACAGATGCCGCCCTCGATCCTCTGCGTCAGTCGTTCGCGCGTCGATGCGAGCTGACGGCAAGTGCAAAGGACCAAGGGCCGTTGTACGGGCCTACAAGAGCCTGCTGCGCTGACGTGCCACGCCAACAGAGCGCCCACCTGCGGCACCAACACCACCGAACTTGTCCCCCATCACTTTCCGCATCGTGGCATGTTTCGACAGACTTCATTCAAGAGCGACGGACTTTAGTCAGAACATCACCGCGCAATCCGGGCACGGTCACGAAGAGCAGCAGCCCGCAGGCCGCCCCGGCAGCCGACAGCGCAAAGCCGCCGTAATAGCCGCCAGTGAGATCGTAGAGGGCGCCGCTGCCCCAGGAGCCGAGCGCGCCGCCCATGCCCATGCCGAAGAGCACCGCGCCGTAGATGCCGGTCTGGCGTCCCCCGGCGAAGTTGCGCGCCGACAGCACCGCCACCAGCGGCCCGCGCGAGCCCTGCATCGTGCCGAACAGCACCACGAAGGCGGCGACCATGGCCATGGCATGCGAACTTCCGAGCGCAGCGAGCGCCGCCACGCCGGCGATCGTCGAGCCATAGGAGATGATCGCCACCCGCATCTCGCCAATACGATCGGCGAGACTGCCGGCAAGGAAGGTGCCGACGATCGAGACCATGCCGACCAGCCCGTAAATCGAAGCGGCCTGCAACGGGGGCAGGCCCGATTCGATCAGATAGGCGACCAGCTGGACGCTGACCGCAAAGGTACTCACCGAGGTGCAGAACATGACGCCAAAGAGCGCCCAGAAGACCGGCGTGCGCAGGGCTCGGCTCACCGTCCAGGCCTGACCGTCGGCGGCCTGCTGCTTGCGCGCCGCAGCGATCTCGGGCGCGCCGGCGGCAATTCGGCGCCAGGGCAAGAACTGGATCAGCGCCAGCACCGCCAGCAGCATCAGCCCGAGTACCTGATAGGTGCCCCGCCATCCGCGCTGCGCGACCAGCGACTGCACGATCGGCGAGAACACCAGCAGACCGACGCCCATCGAGGCCGAGATCACGCCCATCGCGGTCGAGAGTTTTTTCTGGAACCAGCGGCTGACCAGACTGGACGCCGGCAGCATGCCGATCATCGATGCGCCGATCGCGCCACCCAGGCCGGTGAGCAGGTAAAGCTGCCACAGCGCGCTGACCTGCGAGGCAAGCAGGCAAGCGCCGCCAAAGACCGCCAGGCCGACGCTGTAGCAAAGCCGCGCGCCGAGCCGGTCGAAGATCGTGCCGGCAATGGGTGACATCACGCCGAGCGCGACCATGTAGGCCGAGTAGATGCCGGTGAGCGCGGCACGATCGGTCTGGAACTCGCGGGCGATCGGCAGCAGGAAGATCGCAAAGCTCTCGCCCACACCGCGCGAGATTGCGCTGATCACGGTGCACATCATCAGCACGCCGAGTGCGGCGCGGTTGGCCGCGACCTGCGAATCGGCGACGGGTAACCCGGAGGCGGGTGCAGTCAAGGGGCGGTGGGGTCGATGGCCGACGGGTGACGTGAAGCTTGCATTATCGCGGGCAAGTGCGCTGGCAGGGTCATGCGAATACCGCTTTTCGACTTAGGACAAAGGTGCCAGGAGGTGTGCGCCTGCTGTGCTAGCTTGGCGGATCGGCTGATTCCTGACGCCGATTTGCCGGTTTGCCGATTTGCCAGTTTGCCGACTCATTCTGACCGCCGATCCTGACCACCCATCCTGACGACCAGAGAGCCCTGCCCGATGCGATTCGAAGATGCCTTCGGACTCGAGATGTCGACCGACTCGCCCGCCGCACATGAGGCCTATCTCGATGCGGTCGAGCGTTTTCTGTGCGCCCTGCCCGGCATGGAGGCCGCGGCGCAGCGCGCCATTGATGCCGACCCTGGCTGCGCGCTCGCTCATACCGTGCTCGCCCGTGCCCAACAGCTGCATGGCCGTGGCGCCGATGCCCGCGCGGCCATCGCCCGCGCGGTGCAAGCGGTGGCCGGGCAAAGCGAGCGCGAGCGCAGCCATGTGCACACCCTCGAGCGCGTGGTCATGGGCGATGCAGCCGGCGCGATGGCCGCGGCACGCCCTCACCTGCAGACCTGGCCGCGCGACTTCATGGTCATGGCGCCTTGCGCGGGCGTCTTCGGACTGATCGGTTTTTCGGGGCTGGCTGGGCGCGAACAGACGCTTTATGACTTCATGGCGCAGTTCGATTCGCCCTGCGCCGGCGACTGGTGGTTCCAGGCCGCCCGGGCGTTTTCGCAGTGCGAAGTCGGCCAGCTCGATGCCGCCCGGGTCAATGCCGAGCGCTCGCTGGCGCAGCGACCCCGCAATGCCCATGGCGCGCACATCCGCACCCATGTCGATTACGAATGCGGCGACGATGCCGACGGTCTGGCATGGCTGTCGCGCTGGCTCGAGGACTATCCGCAGGCCGGCGCAATGCATGGCCATCTGTCGTGGCACAGGGCGCTGTCGGCGCTCGAGCTCGGCGACGATGCCACCGCCCGCAGGGTGTTCGACACGCAGGTCAAGCCCTATGCGGCCTGGGGGCCGCCGCTCAATGTGCTCACCGACGCCAGCTCCTTCTTGCTGCGCGCCGAGCTGCTCGGTGCACAACGCCCGCTCGATGAGTGGCAGGCGCTGGCCGGCTATGCACACGAGCAGTTCCCGAACCCGGGTCTGGCGTTTGTCGATGCGCATGCCGCACTCGCCTATGCAATGGCCGGCGACAGCGACGCGCTGGCGCGCCTGATCGCCGGTGCGCGCGGGCCGGCCGCCGACGTGGTGATCGGGCTGGCGCTCGGCTTCGAGGCCTTCGCGCAGGGCCTCGATGCGCAGGCGCTCGAGCATCTTTGGCCGCTGATGGCGACCCACGAGCGAATCGGCGGCAGCCGCGCGCAGCGCGACCTGATCGAGCAGACCGTGCTGGTGGCGCAGCGCCGGTCAGGGCGAACCGGCCCCTGGACCCGACATCGCGGCCGGCCGCTGCCCAAGGCGCTGCGCTAGTCACCCCACCACACCCCTCGGAGACCCTATGGACACCCTGCTGCCCCTTGCCGCACGCACCGCGCAACTGCTCAAAGACCGCAACGAAACCGTGTCGGTCGCCGAGTCCTCGGCCGGCGGCCTGATCGCGGCCTCGCTGCTCGCCATCCCGGGTGCATCGGCCTATTTCAAGGCTGGTGCGGTGGTCTATACCCGGCCCGCACGCCGAATGCTGATGGGCATGGCCGATGCCGACATGAAGGGCGTGCGCTCTTCCTCCGAGCCCTACGCCTTGATGCTCGCCCGCACCGCGCGCGAGCGGCTCGACGCCGACTGGGGTCTGTCCGAGACCGGCGCAAGCGGCCCGACCGGCAACGGCTATGGCGATGCCGCCGGCCACAGCTGCCTGGCAGTGAGCCACCGCAGCGGCTTCGAGCAGGTGATCACGCTCGAGACCGGCAGCAACGATCGCGTTGGCAACATGCGCGCCTTCTCGATGGCCGCCCTCGACCTGCTGCACCGGGCCCTGACGCGCTGAGCACCGCGCATGCCGGTGCGCCGCATCAGCTTGTCGACTTACTTGAACTCGTAAGTGATCGCGATATTGCCGGTCTGCTGAGTGCGGGCGCTGACAATCGGGCTGCTGGTAATGGCCGAGTCGAACCAGCGATGTCGGAACTGCAGTTGCAGGGCCCAGGCACCGGTGATCGGAATGCTCGCCGCCAGACCCACCAGTGGAACGAAGGAGGCGCCGGGGTTGTAGGCGGCATAGCCGCTTGCCGCCGACTCGCTGGCGGTTACGCCATAGAGATGGTTCACATAGGCGCTGCTGCGGTACTCGAGACTGGCCAGCGGATAGAAGGTCGCCCAACCGGCCTCGAGCTTCGTGCCCCAGGTTGCCTCGGCCAGCATGCCGCCCGAGGTCACATCGTGCATCGCATAGAAAAAGAAGCCGCCGATCGGAGTGCGCTGAAGGGTGCCCACGCCGATCGGAATCGGATTGCCGCGGTCGCTCAGGCCTCGCAAGGCGGCGGTGTCGGCGCGAAAGCCCTCGGTATTGACCCGCCCCACCAGTTCGAGATGACCCCAACCCATCGCCAGCGTCTTGACGCCGAAGGTGTCGATGCGACCGAAGAAGCGGCCGTAGTCGCCGTAAACATAGGGCAGCGCCAGCGTCGAGGTGTGCTGGCCCCTGACGACGCCGGTTTTCAGGAAGGCCGCCGCGCCGAGATCACCGACATAGCGATCAGGAAAGGCGGTCTGCGCCTGAGCCGGGTGGCTGGCGAGAAAGGCTGCCAGGGCAAGCGGCACCGCCATCACGGCCGCACCGGCCAGTCGAGTGAAAGACAGCATGAGTCGGGATCCGAGGGAGTGGACTGCCCCGCACTCTACGATGATCGCGGCGCGAGCGCGACGCCGCAGCCCGGATTTCAAACGACCGCGGCTCAGACCCCGGCAGGAAACCTGCCAAGGGCCTGCGCCAGATCGTCGCGAAGATCGGCGTAGTCTTCGATGCCGACCGACAGGCGGATCAGCCCTTCAGCAATGCCCATCGAGGCCCTGCGCTCGGCGCCCATCTCATAGAAGATCGTTTGCGCCACCGGAATCGCCAGCGTGCGATTGTCGGACAGATGACTCGAGAGAATCACCAGCCGCAGCGCATCGAGAAACGTAAAGGTGTCGATGTCGGGGCGCAGCTCAAAGCCGATCAGGCTGCCGTAGCGCCCGCCGAAAAGCTCGGTGGCCCGGGCATGCTGGGCATGGCTGATCAGGCCGGGATAGTGCACCCGCCCAACTTGCGGCTGCGATTCGAGCCAGCCGGCGAGCGCGAGCGCATTGGCGTTGCTGCGCTCGATTCGCAGTGCAAGGGTCTCGGCACCGACGGCGATGCGATGCGCATCCTCGGCCCGCAGGGTGGCGCCGATGTCGCGCAGACCCTTCTTGCGGATCTGCTGCAGCCCCCAGACCCGCGGGTCGAGCTGCTTGTAGGACTCGGCAATATTCGGATAGCCGCGCCAGTCGAAAAGGCCGGTATCGCTCACCGACCCCCCAAGCGCATTGCCGTGACCACTGATGCCCTTGGTGAGCGAGTGGATCACCAGCCCGGCCTTCACATCGCTGGCGCGAAACAGGTGCGGCGTGGTGAGCGTGCTGTCGACCACATAGAGCACGCCGCGCGATTCGCACAACTCGCCGATCCCGGCGAGGTCGGCGACCTGGGTACGCGGATTGGCGATGGTCTCGACGAACACCATGCGGGTGGTCGGCCGCAAAGCCGCCCGCACCTGCTCGACATCGGTGGCATCGACGAAGCTCATCTCGATGCCCATGCCAAGCAGCGTGTGAAAGAGCGAGCTGGTGTTGCCGAACAGGAACTGGCTCGACACCACATGATCGCCGGCGCGAAGCAGCGACACCATCATGGCGGCAATCGCCGACATGCCGGTGGAAAACACCACCGTGCCGGCTGCGCCTTCCATCATCGAGATCTTGGATTCGAGCGCTGCGCCGGTGGGGTTGCCCTGGCGCGAATAGACATAGCCCGACTGGCGCCCCTGAAAGACGTCGGCCAGTGCCCGTGCATTCGGATAGGCGTAGGTGGCCGCCACATGGAGCGGCTTGTGAACCGCGTCGTGCTCGCTGCCGGCGAGCCGATCGGCATGGAGGATACGGGTGCTGATCCCGGGTTTCACTTGAAAACGCGCCGCGAGGTGTGGGTGAAAAGGAGGAGAAGGTGCTCTGGCCGCCGGCATCGGCATGACGCCATGGGTGCCTGCGCAGAACGACCGAAAGGAAAACTGGCGCGCCCGGCACGAATCGAACGTGCGACCCTTGGCTTCGGAGGCCAATACTCTATCCCCTGAGCTACGGGCGCGTGGTCTACGATTGTAGCCTGTCACAGCCCGATGCTGCAGCGCAAACATGCTTCCAGCTATACTTTGTGCTTTGCAACCGCCCGATGTGGCATGCGCTTTAGCGCCTCAGGAAAACGGCATGAGTGAGCATTCGAGCTTCATCAAGACCCCCGGCCAACTGATCACTGTCGTTGTCCTGTCCCTTGTCATTCCGATCCTGGTGATCGCGCTGCTGGTCAGCTATGTGAATACCGACAAGCGCACCGGTGCCGGCACCGATTCAATGACCGCCGAGGCGATCAGCGCCCGAATCAAGCCGGTCGCCAATTTCGAACTGAAAGACGCCAACGCGCCTAAGGTGCTGCGCTCGGGCGAGACCGTCTACACCGCGCAGTGCTCGGCCTGCCATACCGCCGGCATCGCGGGCGCGCCCAAGCTTGGTGATGTCGCTGCCTGGGCACCGCGTATCAAGACCGGGATGGACACACTCTATGTCTCGGCGATCAAGGGCAAGAACGCGATGCC
>JAPLQF010000032.1 GCA_026399875.1 Burkholderiales bacterium
GCTGGCCCAGACCGTGGAAGACGAGGTCAAGCCGCCGCTCTAACCATCACGCACACCAATTATTGATCGGCCCTTTGAAGAGGCCGAATGGTTCAACGCGATCACTTGGCCATTTGAGCATTGACAGGCCAGTCGGTTTTCAGATGGCAGCCATGGTTTCGGGTATGGCTCGGAGTCGGTCGAGCAGGCACAACTGTCAGCTGACCTACCGGCTGGAGGGCGAACAGGTCGTGGTGGAGAAGCGGCTCGGGGAGGCGTGGTTGACCCTGGATGTCGCGAGGTTTTCGTAGGCTCAATCAGGATGTCGAGCGCGCCGTCGAACACGAGTCCCCGCATCGACAGATCGCATCGGCACTGCCATCCTTGCCTGTTACAGACAAAATAGCTATTCTGGCTGTTATGAAAAGCGTCACTGCCCTGGAAGCCAAGAACCGATTCGGCGAAGTACTGGAAGCCGCACAGCGCCAGCCCGTCAGCATCACCCGCAACGGCCGTCCCTCGGTGGTGATGATCTCGGCCGAGAGCTACGCCCGCCGCCAGCGCATGGCGCGCGAACGCCTGCGTCAGGCGATGCGCCAAGCGGGCGAACACGCCGCTGCTCAGGGGATGAGCGAGCAAGTGCTGGACCAGTTGCTCGCGGATGACAGTTGAGCGGGTGGTAATCGACAGCAATGTCTGGATTGCTGCGCTGATCACACCCACCGGAACAGCAGGTCAGATGCTGGATGCGCTGCTGAGCCAGGATATCGACATCCTGCTGTCGGAAGCGACCTTTGCTGAACTGGTATCGCGTCTGGATCGGCCCAAGTTCGATCGCTACCGCGAGCCTCAGGCCTGGAACCTGTTCCTGTCCGAACTGGTGGAACTGGCGCTCTGGCACGAGGATGCCGGAATGGCTGATGGCATCTCCCGGGATGCGGACGATGACAAGTTTCTTGCGCTCGCTGTCAACGGACAGGCAACCGCCATTATCAGCGGTGACAAAGATCTGCTGGATCTGGTCACCCATGAGGGGATACCTGTGATGACGCCAGCGCAGTATCTGCGCCAGATTCGCGGACTAGATTTGCCCTGAGGGTTTTGTTGCCGCAGCAGCCCGCGTCAGCCGATCTCGCACCGCCTCCCAATCCGGACTTGCCGGCGGCCTGACGACAATGATCCGATCAACATTGGCCGCATCGAATCGCCGCAAGGCATCGTAGAGATCGGCCTCCCAGGCATCAGCCTGCGCTGGCGCTGCGATCCATTGGACCAGCGAGATGCCAGGCCCGGCGGCAAGCGAGTCAGACGACCACAGACCAACTCGCAGCCCGGCCTGCGCGCAATCGGCAAGGCGCGCTGCAAGCGCTGCCGCATCGATCAACTCGACCGGTGCGCGCGGGCTGTAGTGGGCCGCCAGCGTGCCCGACGCCCGCGGCGCGTGGGCATCGCGATCGGCCAGCGGCGCACCCAACACCTGTTCGATCGCTTCGCGCCGGATACGCCCGGGCCGCAGCAATCGCGCGGTCTCGCGGGTCAGATCGACAATGGTCGACTCCACACCCACCTCGCAGGGACCCCCGTCGAGAATCAGCGGCGAGTGCACGCCAAGGTCATCAAGCACATGACCCGCCTGAGTCGGGCTGACCTTGCCGAAACGATTGGCCGAGGGCGCCGCCACGCCGCTGCCACCAAGCTGCGTGAATCGCTCGAGCAGTGCGCGGGCCACCGGATGCGAGGGGCATCGCAGCCCGATGCTCGCCTCACCGCCACAGGCCCAGGCCGGCGCCTGCGGCAGACGCGGCAGGATCAGGGTGAGTGGCCCAGGCCAGAAGTGCTGCGCAAGCGTCAGTGCCCGCTCATCAAAGCGTGCCCATTTCAGCGCCTGCGCAGCATCGACCACATGCACGATCAGCGGATGATCGGCCGGTCGGCCCTTGAGGGCATAGATGCCGGCCACTGCGTCGCGTTGCGCGGCATCGGCACCGAGCCCGTAAACGGTTTCGGTCGGCAGGGCCACCAGACCGCCTGCAATCAGGAGGCGCGCAGCACGCTCGATGGCATCAGGCGTCGGCGCTTCGATCGGCGAGGCCATGTTCATCTCGTGCAGCCTGAACCCATCAGCGGATGCCCAGCAGGGTCTCGATCTCGGCCGCAGTGCGGGCACACGACTCGGGCGTCTCGCCGAGCACCGTGGCATGACCCATCTTGCGGCCAGGGCGCGCCTGCGACTTGCCATACAAGTGAAGCTTCACGCGGGGATGGGCCAGCACCGCCGGCCAGTCGGGCTCGCGCGGCGTGCCGCCCGAACCCTCGGCGAACCAGCAGTCGCCAAGCAGGTTGACCATCACCGCCGGGCTGTGCATCTCGACCGAACCCAGGGGCAATCGGGCAAGCACCCTCACCTGCTGCTCGAACTGGCTGGTGACGCAGGCATCAATGCTGTAGTGGCCCGAATTGTGCGGCCGCGGCGCCATTTCATTGACCACCAGGCGGCCATTGTCGAGCAGAAAAAACTCGACGCACAGCACACCAACATAGTTCAGGCGCGCGGCAATTTCGAGCGTGGCATCGGACGCCTGCTTCGCGATCGCGGCATCGACCCGGGCCGGCACGCAAGACAGCGCGAGGATGCCGTTGCGATGCTCGTTTTCGGCCGCCGGATACGCCACTGCCCGGCCATCAAAACCGCGCGCGACCACCACGGACAATTCGAGCTTCAGCCCCAGGCGCTTTTCCAGCACGCAGGGCACGCCGCCGAATCCGCCCTCACCTTCGAAGGCGGCCATCGCCTCGCTGCGATTGGCCACCCGCGCCTGACCTTTGCCGTCGTAGCCCAGCCGCGCGACTTTCAGGATGGCCGGAAAAAGTGCCTCATCGGCGTTGACCAGGTCGTCGCGCGACCTGACCTCGCAGTAGGGCGCGACCTCGATGCCACAGCCTCGAATGAAGCGCTTCTCGGTGATGCGGTCCTGCGCGATCGCGACAGTCGCGGCTGCCGGGCTCACCGCGATATCACGCGCCAGACGCTCGAGTGCGACGGCCGGCACATTCTCGAATTCGGTGGTGGCTGCGCCGCAAAGGCCGGCGAGCTGGTCGAGCGCTGCGGCATCGAGATAGTCGGCCTGAATATGCCGGTCGGCGACCGAGCCGGCCGGGCTGTCGGCGCCCGGATCGAGCACGCAGACCCGATAGCCCAGGCTTTGCGCGGCCATGCAGAACATGCGCCCGAGCTGCCCACCGCCGAGCAGGCCCAGCCATGCACCGGGCGGCAGGGCAGCCGGTGCGGCCAGGATCAAGTCGGCAGGGTTCGGGGTCGAGGCGGGCGACATCGGATCAGCCCGCCGGCGGCAAGGCCATTGCGCGAGCCGCATCCGATTGCCGTTGACGGAAATCCTGCAGCTTGCCGGCAAGCACCGGGTCGTGTCCGGCCAGCATCGCCACCACATGCAGCGCGGCATTGGCCGCACCGGCCTCACCGATCGCGAAGGTGGCCACCGGAATGCCGCGCGGCATCTGGACGATCGACAGCAGCGAATCCTCGCCACGCAGATATTTGGAGGGCACCGGCACACCATAGACCGGAACGATGGTCTTGGCGGCGATCATGCCCGGCAGATGCGCTGCACCACCCGCTCCGGCAATGATCGCGCGCAGGCCTCGACCATGGGCCGACTGTGCATAGTCGAACATCTCGTCGGGCATGCGATGGGCCGATACCACCCTGTATTCATGGGACACATCGAAAGACGCAAGCATCTCGACCGCATGCCGCATGACCTCCCAGTCGCTGCTGCTGCCCATCACGACACCGACAACCGGCGCGACTTCGCTCATTGGATGCTCCCGAAAAATGGTTCGACCTTCATCACAGACAACCGCGCCTCAGGCGAGGGTCTGGCCGGTCAGCCGATGCAGCGCCTCACGATACTTGGCCGCAGTACGCTCGACGACCTCGGGCGGCAGGGCGGGCGGCGGTGCGGTTTTGCCCCAAGCGGTCAAAGACTCGAGATAGTCGCGCACATACTGCTTGTCGAAACTCGGCGGCGAGATGCCGACCTGATACGAATCGGCCGGCCAGAAGCGCGAGGAATCGGCAGTCAGCACCTCATCCATCAGATAGAGGGTGCCGGCCTCATCAAGCCCGAACTCGAACTTGGTATCGGCGATCAGGATGCCGCGGGTCGCGGCATAGGCGGCCGCACGCGAATACAGCGTCAGCGACACCTCGCGAATGCGCGTGGCCAGCGGCTCGCCGATGGCCGCCACCGTCGCCTCGAAAGAAATGTTTTCATCGTGCTCGCCATGCTCGGCTTTTCGCGCCGGCGTGAAGATCGGCTCGGGCAGCTTTTGCGCGAGCTGCAGACCGGCTGGCAGGGCGATGCCGCAGACCGAGCCGCTGGCCTGATAGTCCTTCCAGCCCGACCCGATCAGATAGCCGCGCACCACCGCCTCGACCATGATCGGCGCAAGGCGCCTGACCACCATCGATCGGCCGACCACCTGTTCGAGCTCGTCGGGTGCGACCACGGTCTCGGGGGCAATGCCGGTCAGATGGTTGGGCACCACATCGGCCAGCCTGTCGAACCAGAAGAGCGCCATCTGGTTGAGCACCCGTCCCTTGTCGGGAATCGCCTCGTTCATCACCACATCGAAGGCCGAAAGGCGATCGCTGGTGACGATCAGCAGCTTGTCGGCACCGACCGCGAAGTTGTCGCGGACCTTGCCGCGCCCGAGCAGCGGCAGCGAATGCAACTCGCTCTGGAATAGGGCTGTCGACATAGGCAATGACCTGAACGAAAGTAAGGGATGCAACCCTGCATTGTGCCCGAGGTGCGCCGAATCACCTGAGCCGGGCAATCGCGGATCAGCGCAAAGCACCAGCGCGAGACCGTGCCCTCAGCGCCAGGGCGCGAGCCAGCCGAGTCCTGCCGAGGTCGGGCCGCGCGGCCGGTATTCGCAACCGATCCAGCCCTCATAGCCGAGCTCGTCGAGCAGCGAAAAAAGGAAGGGATAGTTCACTTCACCCAGATCGGGCTCATGGCGATGCGGCACGCCGGCGATCTGCATATGCCCGACACCGGGCAGATACTGGCGGATGCGGCTGGCCAGATCGCCCTCGACAATCTGGCAGTGATACAGATCCATCTGGACCTTGAGGTTGGCCGCGCCCACGTCGGCCACGATCGCATGCGCATCAGCCTGCGTATTCAGGAAATAGCCCGGAATGTCGCGGGTGTTGATCGGCTCGATCAGCAGGGTGATGCCGGCATCGGCGCACCGGCGGGCGGCCTCGCCCAGGTTGGCGACATAGGTGTCGCGCCAGCGCCGGCGGGCGGATGAATCGATTGCATCAGCCGACTCCGCGCCGGACCGGCCACCGGTGGCAGGCATCACGCCCGCCATCGCATGCAGACGCCGGGTGCCGAGTTCGCGAGCATAGGCGATGGCACGATCGACGCCGGCCAGGAAATCGGCACTGCGACCCGGCACGGCAGCCAGCCCGCGCTCACCCGACTGCATGTCGCCTGGAACGGTATTGAAGAGCACCTGCTCCAGACAGTTGGCGGCCAGTGCATCGGCAATCGCCTGCGGCTCGAACTCATAGGGAAACAGGAACTCGACCGCTGCAAACCCATCCTCGGCAGCCGCCTTGAAGCGCTCGAGGAAGGGATGCTCGGTGTACATCATCGACAGGTTGGCAGCGAACCTCGGCATCAGCGTTCCGGCAAACCCGCTCTGGCCTGCGCAGCAGTGAGGCTCAGACCACGGTCTGGGCGAGTTCGCCCTTGCGATAGCGTTCGATCATGACCGACAGAGCGGTCGGCTTGATCTTGCTGGCCTGGCCGGCGCAACCGAATTCGCGATAGCGCTGGGCGCAGATCAGCTTTGCTGCTTCGCGGGCCGGCTTGAGAAAATCGCGCGGATCGAACTTGTCCGGGTTTTCGGCAAGGTATCTGCGCACCGCAGCCGTCATGGCCAGGCGGATGTCGGTATCGATGTTGATCTTGCGAACGCCGAATTTGATCGCTTCCTGGATCTCCTCGACCGGCACGCCATAGGTCTCTTTCATGGCGCCGCCGTACTGGCGGATGATCGCCAGAAGGTCCTGCGGCACCGACGACGAGCCATGCATCACCAGATGGGTGTTGGGAAGACGAGCGTTGATTTCCTTGATGCGCGAGATCGCCAGGATGTCGCCGGTGGGCTTGCGCGAAAACTTGTAGGCGCCATGGCTGGTGCCAATCGCGATCGCCAGGGCATCGACCTGGGTGCGGCGCACGAAATCGGCGGCCTGCTCCGGGTCGGTCAGCAATTGCTCGCGGGTCATGGTGGAGTCGGTGCCGTGGCCGTCTTCCTTGTCGCCCTTCATGGTTTCGAGCGATCCCAGGCAGCCCAGTTCACCCTCGACGGTCACGCCGACCGCATGCGCCATATCGACCACCTTGCGGGTGACATCGACGTTGTAGTCGTAGCTCGCGATGGTCTTGCCGTCTTCTTCAAGCGAGCCATCCATCATCACCGACGAAAAGCCGAGATCGATTGCACCCTGGCAGACCACCGGCGACTGGCCATGGTCCTGATGCATGACCACCGGCACCTTGGGATAGGACTCGACCGCAGCAGCGATCAGGTGGCGCAGGAAGTGCTCACCGGCGTATTTTCGGGCACCAGCCGAGGCCTGCATGATGACCGGTGCATCGACTTCGGCCGCGGCTGCCATGATGGCCTGGACCTGCTCGAGATTGTTGACGTTGAAGGCCGGAATGCCATAGGCATTTTCGGCTGCATGGTCGAGAAGCTGGCGCATCGAGACGAGAGGCATGGTCGACTCCTGAATGAAATTGGGCCCGATTATGCCTCGGCGCGTATCAGAATGAGCCGACAAACCGCACGCCCGCCATCCTCGACAGACCCGAAAGGGCGTCAGCCGTGATCGCCGACCCGCACAATTTTCAGGGTGTTGGTGCCGCCCGATTTTCCGATCGGCTCGCCGATTGTCAGCAGCATCAGGTCGCCGCGAGCTACCACACCGAGGTCGAGCAGCTTGTGCTCGGCCTCGAGCAGGAGGCTTTCGCGATCGGAGGCTTTGAAGGTCATCAGCACCGGATGCACTTCACGATAAAGCGACATTCTCCGGCGGCTGCCTTCTTCTGGTGTGAGCGCATAGACCGGCACGCCCGAGTCGAGCCGCGAGATCCAGAGCGCTGTCGACCCTGACTGGGTCAGCGCGCAGATCGCCTTGACCTTCATGTGAACCGCGGTGAACAGCGCGGCCATGGCGATCGCCTGGTCGATACGAGCGAAGGTGCGGTTGAGAAACTCCTTGTCGAGGGAAAACTCCCCCGCGCGGTCGGCCTCGTCGCAGACCCGGGCCATGGCCGACACCGTCTCGACCGGATATTTGCCGGCGGCGGTCTCGGCCGACAGCATGACCGCGTCGGTGCCGTCGATGACCGCATTGGCCACATCCGAGACTTCGGCACGGGTGGGCACCGGCGCCTCGATCATCGACTCCATCATCTGGGTTGCGGTGATCGTGAGCTTGCTGTGATCGCGGGCCATCCGGATCATGCGCTTTTGCAGCGCCGGCACTGCGGCATCGCCGACCTCGACTGCAAGATCGCCGCGGGCGACCATGATGCCGTCGGAGGCCTTGAGAATCTCCTCGAGATTGCCGATCGCCTCGAAGCGCTCGATCTTGGCAATCATGAGCGCCTTGCCGCCGGCCGCCCGCACCAGTTCGCGGGCCATGTACATATCGGAGGCATTCTTGGGAAAGGACACCGCCACGAAGTCGGCCTCGAAGGCGACCGCGGTCTTGATGTCGTCCATGTCTTTGGCCGTGAGCGCCGGGGCCGACAGCCCGCCCCCCTGACGGTTGATACCCTTGCGATCGGACAGTACACCGCCGATCGTGACGGTGCAGGCAATGGTGGTGTCGGTGACTTTATCGACCCGCATGATCATGCGGCCATCATTGAGCAGCAATGAATCGCCGGCTTTCACGTCGTGAACCAGAGCCTTGTAGTCAAGGCCCACGCGCGATTCGTCGCCAAGCTCGCAATTGATATCGAAGGTGAAATGATCGCCTTCGACCAGACTGATCTTGCCGCCGGCGAACTTGCCGATCCGGATCTTGGGGCCCTGCAGGTCGGCAAGCACACCGATATCACGGCCGAGTCGCGTGGCGACGTCGCGCACCACGCTTACCAGAGCAGTATGCCCATCGGCCGACCCATGCGAAAAATTGACCCGCACGACATTGACGCCGGCAAGAATCATTCGCTCGATAGTCGTCGGATCACTTGATGCCGGCCCGAGGGTCGCGACGATCTTGGTGGCGCGGGGAATGCTCATCGTGACTGATCCGACAAGGGAGAAGCACCGATTGTCCAACAAATCCTGGCGTGACCATGTGTCAGCTTGATCTGGATCAAGCCTGCGGCAGTCGCCGGCAGTCCAACGGCACCGGGTGCCACTAGGATCAAACTGCCCCTTTACAACTGCGGCCAGGTGCCGAGCGATGGCTGCGACAGCCCACCAGATCCCCTGCAACGATGAGTTCCTGATCCTCGACGACCCGCTCGAGCGCGACGAGATCGCGCGGGAAATCGCGCCTGCAGCCAACGGCGCACGGCGCTTCGAGACGGTCCTGAGCATCGACGGCGTGCATTGCGCAGCCTGTGTGATCGCAATCGAAGACGCGCTGCAGGACTGCGTCGACGAGGTTTCGGTGAACGCAGCCACGCGCCGTGCGCGTCTGGTGTGGCGAGCCGATGCGCAGCAACTGTCACGTGCCTGTGATCGGATCGCAAGCCTGGGGTATCGGCCCAGACCGGTTTCGAAGCGGCTGCTCGACACTGCGCAAGCAGCGGGGCGTCGCACGGCGCTGTGGCGAATGCTGGTGGCCGTGCTGTGCATGATGCAGGTGATGATGTATTCGGTTCCCCGCTATGTTGCCGAGGCGGGTGCGATGAGCGAGGACATCGTCGGGCTCATGACCTGGGCGGAGCGGATCCTGACGCTGCCGGTCATGCTGTTTGCCGCCGGCCCGTTCTTTACCGGCGCCTGGCGCGATCTGCGCGCATGGCGGATCGGCATGGATGTGCCAGTGGCTCTCGGCATCGCGGTCACCTTCGTGGCGAGCCTGGCTGCCGGCACATCCGGCGGTGAGGTCTGGTTTGATTCGCTGACCATGTTCGTCGCTTTCCTGCTGGTCGGCCGCTGGCTCGAGGCGGCAGCGCGCGAGCGCGCCATGGCCGGCGTGGGCGACCTTCTTGCACGGCTGCCCGAGCGCATCGAACGACTCGACGACCGGGGCGGCGCATCGCTGGTCGGTTTGCGGCAGTTGCGACCGGGCGACCGTGTGCGCGTGGCCGCCGGGCAGGCCGTGCCGGCAGATGGCGTTGTCGAGGCGGGGGTTGCCCATGTCGACGAATCGCTGCTCAGTGGCGAAAGCCGCCCGCTGTTGCGTCAGCCGGGCGATGCCCTGGCTGCCGGCAGTGTGAGTCTGGACGCACCGCTCACGATGCGACTGACCCGCAGTGCGCGTGACTCACGCCTGCAGGAGATCGCCGATCTGATGGACAGCGCCTCGGCGCGCAAGCCACGATTGGCTCAATTGGCCGATCGCTGGGCTGGGCCATTTCTGGGCGTTGTGCTGGCACTGGCGGCCATCGCCTGGTTTGTCTGGCACGCGATCGACCCAAGTCGCGCCGCCTGGGTAGCGGCCGCCGTTCTGGTCGTCGCCTGCCCCTGTGCCCTGTCGCTGGCCACGCCAGCCGCTTTGCTGGCGGCATCGGGGCGACTGGCGCGTCATGGTCTGCTCGCCCGCTCGCCGCAGGCACTCGAAGCCCTGGCCCAGGCGGACACCTTTGTCTTCGACAAGACCGGGACCCTGACGCTCGACCGGATGGACGTGGTGGCGGTGCAGATGAAAGAGCTCGGGTCGCACAGCGGCGCGCAATCCAGTGCACCGTGCGACGCACAAGCAGGCTCCCTGGCAGACACACAGGCCGACGCGGTCCGGATCGACTCGCTGCAGGCGCGCGCTGTGGCTGCCGCGCTCGAGGGCGGCTCGATTCATCCGGTTGCCGCAGCGATCGTGCGCCATGCACCCGCCGGCATCGCCTTGCCCGAGGTACGCTCGGTACGCGAACAGGCCGGGGCAGGCATCGAAGGTGAAGTATTGATTGGCGGGCGATGGCATCGGGCGCGCCTGGGCAGTCTTCGCTTTGCGACACAGCAAGCTGGCGGCGAAGGCATGCATGAGGGCGGTGTCAATCCGCACGACGCCAGCGCCATGAGGGAGGCCGGCGAGGCTGGCGATGTCTGCCTGTCGATTGACGGCCGCGCAGCGGCGAGTTTTACCCTGAGCGAGACCTTGCGGCCCGAAGCACTGAGCGCCATCGGACGACTGCGCGAGGCGGGAATGCAGCTCGAAATCCTGTCGGGCGATGCGCCTGATCGGGTTGCTCGCGTGGCCGAAGCGCTGGGCATCGAGACCTGGCATGCCCAGGCAAGTCCCGAGGACAAACTTGCCCGCATCGAAGCGCTTGGCCGCCTGGGGCGTCGCATGGCCATGGTGGGAGACGGGATCAATGACGCTCCGGTGCTTGCACGCGCGCATGTGTCGATTGCCTTTGCGACCGGGGCGCCGCTGGCCCAGCACCGCGCCGACCTGCTTCTGCTGGGCGAGCGGCTCGACCGCCTGGCGCTGGCCCGTGATCACGCGCGTCAGGCCATGCGTGTGGTGAGGCAGAACCTGATCTTTGCGACAGCCTACAACGCGGTCGGCATACCGCTGGCGCTGGCAGGCTGGCTGCCGCCCTGGCTGGCGGGGCTGGGCATGGCAGGCAGTTCTCTGATCGTCGTACTCAATGCGCTGAGACTCGCGCCGTCGCGGGTGACTGCCCGGTCGATGTCGCCCGATCCGGTCCTCCCTCCCCTGCCTGCGCACTGACGAAAAGGAAACATGTCGATGGACATCCTCTACCTCCTCGTTCCGCTTTCGGTCGTGCTCGTGCTGGCGATCACCGGTCTACTCGCCTGGGCGGTGAGCACCGGTCAGTTCGACGATATCGAGCGTGAAGGCCAGCGCATTTTGCTCGACGACACCGAGCCTTGATCTGGATCAAGCGGCACAGCAGCGCAGCGCAGCAATATCAGCGCAGCAAGACGCCATTTGATTCTGCCGAGGGAGCGCGCCATTGAGAACCGAGATCCGCAGCGATGCGGCGACCTACAACGACACCGTCGTGCGTCAGTTCGCGATCATGACCATTGTCTGGGGAGTGGTCGGTATGCTGGTCGGGGTGGTGATCGCCGCCCAACTGGCCTTTCCGGCGCTCAACTTTGATCTGCCCTGGCTGTCCTACGGCCGCCTGCGACCACTGCACACCAATTCGGTGATCTTTGCCTTCGGCGGCTGCGCGCTCTTTGCCACCAGTTACTACGCGGTGCAGCGCACCTGCCAGACCCGGCTGTTTGCCGGACCACTGGCCACCTTCACCTTCTGGGGATGGCAGGCGGTCATCGTGGCTGCAGCCATATCGCTGCCGCTGGGCTATACCAGCGGCAAGGAGTACGCTGAACTCGAGTGGCCGATCGACATCCTGATCACGCTGGTGTGGGTCTCGTATGCGGTCGTGTTCTTCGGCACGCTCTTTACCCGAAAGGTTCGCCATATCTATGTGGCCAACTGGTTCTTCGGTGCCTTCATTCTCACCGTGGCCCTGCTGCATGTGGTCAACAGCGCAGCGATACCGGCCGGGCCGATGAAATCGTATTCGGTCTATGCCGGCGTGCAGGATGCGATGGTGCAGTGGTGGTATGGCCATAACGCAGTCGGGTTTTTCCTGACCGCAGGCTTTCTGGGGATGATGTATTACTTCGTGCCGAAGCAGATCGGCCGCCCGGTCTACTCCTATCGACTGTCGATCGTGCACTTCTGGGCGCTGATCTTCACCTACATGTGGGCCGGCCCGCACCACTTGCACTACACCGCCCTGCCCGACTGGGCGCAGTCGCTCGGCATGGTGTTTTCGCTGATCCTGCTCGCGCCCTCGTGGGGCGGCATGATCAACGGTGTAATGACGCTCTCGGGTGCCTGGCACAAACTGCGCGAGGACCCGATCCTGCGGTTCATGATCGTCTCGCTGTCCTTCTATGGCATGTCGACCTTTGAAGGGCCGATGATGGCGATCAAGACGGTCAATGCGCTGTCGCACTACACCGACTGGACGATCGGCCATGTGCATTCGGGTGCGCTCGGCTGGGTCGGCCTGATCTCGATGGGCAGCCTCTACTATCTGATCCCACGCCTGTTTGGCCGCGACACGATGTACAGCGTGCGGGCAATCGAGATTCACTTCTGGGTCGCCACGATCGGCATCGTGCTCTATGCAGTGTCGATGTGGGTGAGCGGCGTCACGCAGGGCCTGATGTGGCGCTCGGTCGAACCCGACGGCACGCTCACCTACTCCTTTGTCGAGTCGGTCAAGGCGAGCTACCCCTACTACTACGTGCGGCTCATCGGCGGACTGCTCTACCTGACCGGCATGGTGATCATGGCCTGGAATGTCGCCATGACCGTGACCGGCGGCAAACCGGTCGCTGTCCCGGTGCTGCGCGCACCGGCCCACGCCTGACCGCAGACGGAGTCGCTCATGGCTTTCAATCACGAACGCATCGAAACCAACGCCCTGCTGCTGATCGTCCTGACCCTGCTCACGGTGGCGGTGGGCGGACTGGTCGAGATCGTGCCGCTTTACTTTCAGAAGTCGACCACCGAGCCGGTCAGGGGGCTCAAGCCCTACGATGCCCTGCAACTCGCCGGGCGCGATGTCTACATTCGCGAGGGCTGCTACAACTGCCACTCGCAGATGATCCGGCCGTTTCGGGCCGAGACGCTGCGTTATGGGCCGTATTCAGTCGCGGGCGAATTCGTCTGGGACCATCCCTTCCAGTGGGGCAGCAAGCGCACCGGGCCCGATCTGGCGCGGGTGGGCGGGCGCTACAACGACGAATGGCACCGCACCCACCTGACCAATCCGCGCGATCTGGTGCCTGAGTCGAATATGCCCGGCTATCCCTGGCTGGCCAGTCAGACCGTCGATGGCCCAACCATGCAGAACCACATGCGCGCGCTCGCAAAGGTCGGCGTGCCCTACAGCGAGGCCGACATCGCAGGCGCACCCGAGGTGGTGAAGGGCAGGACCGAAATGGACGCCCTGATCGCCTATCTGCAGGGCCTTGGCACCACGATCAAATAAGGGAAATCAGACAATGACCGTCGACCTCGTTCGCGGTGTGATCACCGCACTCTCGCTTGCCTGCTTTGTGGGCATCGTGATCTGGGCCTACTCGCCGCGCAACAGGGCGCGCTTCGAACAGGACGCCCGCCTGCCCTTCGACGAGTGAGCAAAGGACACGAACATGGCGGATTTCACGAGCGGGTTCTGGTCACCCTTCATCACCATCGCGACGCTGGTCGCCATCGCTGCCTGCCTGTTGCTGCTGGTGCTCAACAGCCGGCGGCCGCCGCCGTCTGCGGACAACACCACCGGTCATGTCTGGGACGGTGATCTGCAGGAGGCGAACAATCCGCTGCCGCGCTGGTGGAGCGGTCTGTTCGTGATCACCATCGTGTTCTCGCTTGGCTACCTGTGGCTCTATCCGGGGCTGGGAGCACGAGATGGCGCAAGTGGCTGGAGCGCTGCGGCGCAATACGAGGCCGAAACCACTGCGCTCGCGCAAGAGATGGCGCCGCTCTATGCCCGGTTTCAGGGGCGGTCGGTGACTGAACTGGCCGGCGACGCAAGGGCGCATGCCATTGGCGAACGACTCTTCCTTAACAACTGTGCCCAGTGCCATGGCTCCGATGGCCATGGCGCCAAGGGCTTTCCCAACCTTGCCGACAACGACTGGCTCTATGGCAACTCGCCGGAGCAGATCGTGCAGTCGATTGCAAAGGGTCGCAACGGACTGATGCCACCGATGGCCGCAGCCCTGGGGTCAGCACAGGAGGTCGAGCAGGTCGCGCAATATGTGCTGTCGCTGTCCGACAGTTCGAGCGATGCGGTCAAGGCGGCACTCGGCAAGCCGCGCTTTGCGACCTGCGCGGCCTGTCACGGTGCTGACGGGCGCGGAAACCAGGCGCTTGGCGCGCCCAACCTGTCTGACCGCATCTGGCTGCATGGCGGCGGCCTGCAGGCGGTGGTCGCGATCGTCAACAACGGCAAGGACAACCCAATGCCGGCATGGGACGACAAGCTCACCGAAGGGCAGATCCACGTGCTCGCCGCCTATGTGCTGTCGCTGTCGCAACCGGGTGCACCGGGCGCAAGACCCTAATGGTTCGCGAGGTCATTCCGATCGCGCTGGCAGACGATAACTGCCTGTTCTCGATCTATCAGGCGCACCAGAAACTCTATCCCCGATCAGTGACCGGGCGGTTTGCGCGTCTTCGCTGGGGCGCGGTGTTTTTCACCCAGATGATCTTCTACGGCTTGCCATGGCTGCAATGGAACGGACGCCAGGCGGTGCTCTTCGATCTCGGTGCACGCAAGTTCTATCTCTTTGGCTTGGTGCTCTGGCCGCAGGATTTCGTGTATCTGGCAGCCCTGCTGGTGATCGCGGCACTGTCGCTGTTCTTTTTCACCGCGGTAGCGGGGCGTCTGTGGTGCGGCTATGCCTGCCCGCAAACCGTCTACACCGAGCTCTTCATGTGGATCGAGCGGCACACCGAAGGCGACCGCGCAGCCCGCATGAAACTCGACGCCGGGCCATGGACTGCCGACAAGCTCGCAAGGAAGGGGGGCAAGCACGCCCTCTGGATAGCGCTCGCATTGCTGACCGGCTTCACCTTCATCGACTATTTCGCACCGATTCGCGAGCTCGGCGCGCAGGTGCTGTCGCTGAGCATCGGCCCCTGGCAACTTTTCTGGCTGCTCTTTTACAGCTTTGCCACCTGGGGAAATGCCGGTTTCATGCGTGAGCAGGTCTGCAAGTACATGTGCCCCTATGCACGCTTCCAGGGCGCAATGTTCGATCGCGACACGCTGGTGGTGACCTACGACGAGCGGCGCGGCGAGCCGCGCGGCTCGCGCTCGCGCAAGGCCGAGCCGGCGGCGCTCGGCCTGGGCAGCTGCATCGACTGCAATCTGTGCGTTCAGGTCTGTCCGACCGGCATCGACATCCGTAACGGCCAGCAATACGAATGCATCGGCTGCGCAGCCTGCATCGATGTCTGCGATACCGTCATGGACAAGATGGGCTATGCACCCGGTCTGGTGCGCTATTCGACGCACCGGGCGGTGCATGCCGCGCCCGAAAGCGCTGCCGACCGGCGCATCCTGAGCCACCTGTTGCGCCCTCGCGTGCTGATCTATGCCTGTCTGCTGCTGGTGCTCGGCGGCGGTCTGGTGACCTCGATCGCGACCCGCAATCCGCTGCGGGTGGATGTCATTCGCGACCGCAACACGCTGGCACGCATCGCCGACGCGGGCCGCATCGAGAACGCCTATCGGCTCAACCTGATGAATGCCTCGGAGCAGGCATTGGTGATCGACGTCGCGGCCGAGGGCATCAGCGGGATCACGATCGAAGGTCCTGCGCAATTCGAGGTTGCTGCCGCCAGTAACCGCGCCGTCCCGGTCAGGGTGCAGGTGCCGCCGCAAGGCATCGATCCCGGCGCCCACGCCATCCGATTCCTGATCACTGCGCGCGAGGAACCCGCGATCGCGCGCACCGAGAAGGCGAGCTTCATCGTGCCCCGCTGACCGCCACCCACCATCGGAGATTGTCGATCATGTCCCTGCCAACCAGCCTTAAACCGACCCCTGCCTGGCATGAGCCGCTGGTCTGGCTGGTGTTCGGCATCCCGGCACTGACAGTCGTGGCCGGTCTCATCACCGTCTGGATAGCGGTGCAGCGGGCCGACAGCAATGTCGCCGAGGACTATTACAAGCGCGGGCTGGCAATCAACCGCTCGCTCGATCGTGAAGCCCGCGCACAGGCGCTCGAACTGGTCGCCGAGGTCCGGCTGTCGGCTGATCGTTCGCTCACGCTGCGCCTGTCCGGCAAGGTGTCACCGCCCGAGTCGATCCTGCTCACCCTGACCCATCCGGTGCATGCCGAGCAGGACCGCCGGCTGGTCCTGCAGCGCGGCAATGACGGCCTTTATCGGGCGGTCGCCGCGCCAATCGCTCGGGTGGCCTGGGACCTCGCCATTGAATCCCTCGACTGGCGTATCACCGCCCGCCATCTCGCATTGCCCGACGGCGCGCAGGTGCGGATCGCCGCCGGATCGCCACAACACTGACCGAGGCAAGGCATCCCATGCCACGCACCACCCGCCAATGGATCACCGTCCTGTGGCCGGCCTTTCTGGCTGCCAGTGCGCTCGAACTGCTGGTTTTCGCCGGCTTTGACCCGCAGGACGTCAACCTCTTCGGTCTGTCGCTCGAGCCGGAGCGCGCCGCTGTCTACTCGATCACCTTCCTGCTGTTCTGGCTGATTACCGCCGCAGCAGGCATCGTCACCCGCGCCATGAGCGCAGGCGATGATCAGTCGGCCGACAGCCCATGAGTCTGATCACCCTGCTCGCCACCTCGGCGACCCTGGGATTGGTCGGCGGCGTGCATTGCGTGGCGATGTGTACAGGGCTGCAGAAGGTGGCGGTGCATGGCTTGAATCATCGGGATTCGGGAGAGCGCTTGATCGTCGGCACAGGCCCGCACCGGACGATTCCGATCAGCACGATCAACCAGACTGCACCGGCTGCAGGCGCCCTGCGCGCTGCCGGCCAGGACCTGGTTTTCCAGGTCTCGCGCGTCGCCGGCTATGCCGTGCTGGGTGCCACGGTCGGCGCGGGTTCGGCAGCGCTGCGGTGGGGCGCCTCGGCAGCCCCCCTGATGCAGCCGGTCTGGGGGCTGTTCAATGCCGCGCTGCTGATGCTTGGTCTGGCACTGCTCATACTCGGTCGCCAGCCGGTCTGGGTCGACGGACTCGGCCGGCGCTTCTGGTCGGCCACGACAAGCGGTTTTGCGCCACCCGGGTCGAAGCGGCGCATCCTGTCCGGACTGGCCTGGTCCCTGCTGCCCTGCGGTCTGCTGTATTCAGCCCTTGCTGTGGCCGCGCTGGCCAGCAGCGCACTGGGCGGAGCCAGCGTGATGATCGCCTTCGGTGCGGCAACCGCCCTCGATCTGCTAGCCGCCCGCTGGCTGCTGCGGGCCATCGATGTCATGGCCGGCGCACGGCTGGCCGATCGGCATGCAATCGGTGTACGGATCGGCGGCGCGCTGCTCAGTGCGATGGCAATTGCGGCACTGCTTGCGCTCGCGATGGGCCAACCCCATCCCTTCTGCAATTCATGAGCCGCGACATGAGCGCAAGCGTCTGCTGCAGTCGGGGGGCGATCTCGCCGCAACCGTCCGGGCAATCAATGCATCGGGCATCCTGCGCCGGCAATCTGTCCGAGGCGCTCGATGTCTTCGATGCGCAGCTGTTTCTGATCAACCGCGATGACGCCATCGGCGCGAAGACGCGAGAAAGCCCGCGAGACTGTCTCGAGCTTGAGCCCGAGGTAATTGCCGATTTCGTCGCGCGTCATCCGCAGCACGAACTCGCGCGACGAGAATCCGCGCTGGGCAAACTGCTTCGACAGATTCAGCAAAAAGGTGGCCACTCGCTGCTCGGCTCGCATCTTTCCAAGCAGCAGCATCTGCCCGTTGTCACGCACGATTTCGCGCGACAGCACTCGGTGCAACTGATGCTGCAGGCCATCGAACTGCCGCGACAAAGTCTCGAGGTGGTCGAAGGGCACCACGCAAACCTCCGAGTCCTGGAGGGCGATCGCGTCACACTGGAATGCTCCGGTACTGATGGCATCGAACCCCAGCACATCGCCCGACATCGGAAAGCCGGTCACCTGCTCGAGACCGGCTTGCACGCTGACGCAGGTCTTGAAAGAACCAAGACGGATCGGATAAACAGCGTTGAAGGCGTCACCTGCCCGAAACAGCGCTTCGCCTCGCTTCAGACGCCGCCGGTTGGTGACCATGCCGGACAGGCGATCGATCTCTGCCGCGCTCAGCCCCTCGACCAGACAGAGTTCCCGCAGACCGCAACCGGCGCAATGGCCAGCCACAGGAACTGAAGACGACACCGACGAGACACCGCGCTGAGTCACAGTCAACATGAGAACCTCGAATGTAAATTTGGTTTTACATTCGAGATCTTACGCCAAGCTTGGCCGCAAGGCTGTCGATGCCCGTCCGGCGGCAAGGGCCGATCAGGCGCGCGCCTGAAGCGCTGCCACCGCAGGCAGTTCGCGCCCCTCGAGAAATTCGAGAAACGCGCCGCCACCGGTCGAGATGTAATCGATCTGGTCGCTGATTCCGAATTTCGCGATTGCTGCCAGCGTATCGCCGCCGCCGGCGATCGAATAACCGGGCGACGCGGCAATCGCTCTGGCCAGGGTCTCGGTGCCTTGCGCAAACGCCTCGAATTCGAACACTCCAACCGGGCCGTTCCAGACGATGGTGCCGGCCGAAGCAAGCAAGGCTGCCATGCGCTGTGCGGTCTTCGGACCGATATCAAGGATCAGATCATCATCGGCCACCTCGGACGCCGCCTTGACAGCAGCCGTCGCGGTCGCCGAAAAGGTCTTGGCAACCACCACGTCGCTCGGAATCGGCACCTCGGCTCCCCGGCGCTTCATCAGATCGATGATGGCCCTGGCCTCGCCGACCAGATCATGCTCGGCCAGCGATTTGCCGATCGGCAGCCCCATCGCTGCCATGAAGGTATTGGCGATGCCGCCGCCAACGATGAGCTGATCGACCTTCTCGGCCAGTGACTTGAGGATGGTGAGTTTTGTCGAGACCTTGGAGCCGGCGACGATCGCAACCAGCGGTCGTTTGGGCGCTCCAAGCGCCCGGCCCAGCGCATCGAGCTCGGCGGCGAGCAGGGGGCCGGCGCAGGCAACCGGAGCGAATCGGGCGATGCCATGGGTAGTTGCCTCGGCCCGGTGAGCGGTGCCGAAAGCGTCGTTGACATAGATATCGCAAAGCGCTGCCATCTTTTTGGAAAGCGCCTCGTCGTCCTTCTTTTCGCCCTTGTTGAAGCGGCAATTCTCGAGCAGGACGACCTCGCCCGCGGCAACCTCAAAGGGGGTATCGACCCAGTCACGCTGCAGTCTGACCGGCACGCCGAGCAATTCGGACAGACGCTGCCCGACCGGTGCGAGCGACGCCGCCTGATCGAACTGACCTTCGGTTGGTCGGCCAAGGTGCGAGGTCACCATCACTGCCGCCCCAGCCTTGAGGCAGTGGGCAATCGCAGGCGCCGAGGCACGGATGCGGGTGTCGTCGGTAATCGCTGCCGCCTCATCTTGCGGAACGTTAAGGTCGCAGCGGATAAAGACCCGCTTGCCGGTGAGCGAAAGATCGGAAAGACGCCGGAAGGAAATCATGTCGTGAGTCAACCAGAAGAAGGGGGTTAAAGTATTGGAAAACCTTCGGGCCAGCGATCAATTACCTTTGCATCATTGCACAGCGTCTGGAGCAGTCGATTTCAGACCAGTCTTCGCAGCCGCATCCGGAATCTTGATGACCGAACCTGCCGACAACACCCAGAACGCTGCCTTCAGTACCCAGGCGTTTGACGGATGCGCGCCGTCGCCTGAGGAGTCGAAGGCGCGAGCCCGCGCCATCATCGGCGACGATCAGAGTCTGCTGGCCATGCTGGCTCCTGTGTTCGCCCAGTCGTCGGTTTCGCAGCTGCAAAAACTGGCTCAGGCGCTTTCGCAAAACGATGCGGCTCAGGTCCGGCATTGGGCGCACTCGCTCAAGGGCTCGCTTGCCAGCATTGGTGCCGACGGCCCGTCGGCACGCGCCGGCGCCATCGAAACCCGGGCCAAGATTCACGACCTGACCGGGCTTGGCACTCAGATCGACCTGCTCGCAGCCGAAGTCGCGTTGGTCGCCGCCAATCTCACCTCCGACACCGACCCGGCCTGAGCCGGGCCTGCCAGCTCAGGCTCAGCGTGCTGCCATCAGCGCAACGGTGGTGTCGAGCATGCGGTTGCTGAAGCCCCATTCGTTGTCATACCAGCTTGTCACCTTGACCAGGCGACCTGCCACCTTGGTGAGCGTCGCATCGAAAATCGACGAGCGAGCATCGTGATTGAAGTCGCTCGACACCAGCGGCGCGGTGTTATAGCCGAGGATGCCTTTCAGGGCGCCTTCGGAGGCCGACTTCATGATTGCGTTGACCTCATCAACCGTCGTGTCGCGCGCGGCGATAAACGACAGATCGACGATCGACACATTGATGGTGGGCACCCGGATCGCGTAGCCATCGAGGCGTCCATCAAGCTCGGGCAACACCAGTCCGACTGCGGCAGCCGCACCGGTCTTGGTCGGAATCATGTTGTGGGCCGCCGCGCGGGCGCGACGCAGGTCTTCGTGGTAGACGTCGGTCAGAACCTGATCATTGGTGTAGGCATGAACAGTCGTCATCAGGCCCGAGACCAGTCCGATCGCGTCATGCAGCGGCTTGACAAGCGGTGCAAGGCAATTGGTGGTGCAGGAGGCATTCGATATCACGGTATCAGACGCCTTGAGCACGCCGTGATTGACGCCAAAGACAACCGTGGCATCGACGTCCTTGCCACCGGGCGCCGAGATGACCACTTTCTTGGCACCACCCTTGAGATGGGCCGAGGCCTTTTCCTTGGAGGTGAAAAATCCGGTGCACTCGAGCACGACGTCGACACCGAGTTCGCCCCAGGGCAACTGCGCGGGATCACGGTTGGCGAGAACGCGGATCCTGTCACCGTTGACGACCATGGCATCGCCCTCGACCGCCACAGTGCCGCTGAAGCGACCATGCGCAGTGTCGAATTGCGTCAGATGCGCATTGGTCTTGGGATCGCCGAGATCGTTGATCGCGACGATCTGCAGGTCATGCTTCTTGCCACCTTCATAGTGGGCACGCAGGACGTTGCGGCCGATGCGGCCATAGCCATTGATGGCAACGCGAAGGGTCATGAGTTTCTCCTGAGTTAAAAACGTTTGGCCAGCACGGCACGCACAGTGTCGGCGACATTGTCGACAGTCAGACCGAAGTGCTCGTACAGCACACCGGCCGGCGCCGACTCACCATAGCGATCGAGTCCGACGACGGCATCACATCGGTATTTCCACCAGAAATCGGTGATCCCCGCCTCGACCGCGATTCGCGGAAGAGTCTCCGGCAACACCTGGCGCTTGTATGTGACATCCTGCCGATCAAAGACCGTCGTCGAGGGCATCGACACGACCCGCACGGCAATGCCCTCACGCGCCAGCAGATCGCTGGCAGCGATCGCCAGGCGCAGTTCGGAGCCGGTCGCGATAATGGCGCAACGCGCTTTTTTCGGGTCTTGCAAGACGTAAGCGCCACGACCGATACCGGCAATCTGCTCCTCGGTACGGGTCACGAAAGGCATCGACTGCCTCGACAGCAGCAAGGATGTCGGTCCATCGTCGCGTTCGATCGCGGCCGCCCAGGCAACCGTGGTCTCAACCGGATCGCCCGGACGCCAGACATCCATGCCCGGCATGATTCGAAGCGACGACGCATGTTCGACCGCCTGATGGGTCGGGCCATCTTCGCCGAGCCCGATCGAATCATGCGTAAAGACGAAAATCACCCGCTGGCGCATCAGCGCCGCCATGCGCAGTGCATTGCGGCTGTAGTCGCTGAAGGTCAGGAAGGTGCCGCCATAGGGTATGAAGCCGCCGTGCAGTGCCAGTCCGTTGAGCATGGCGCTCATGCCGAACTCGCGCACACCGAAATTCAGATGGCGGCCCGGCACGAAAGTCTGTCCATTGGGGCCGCCGAAGCTCCTGAAACTGCCGGCGCCCTTCCAGTCGGTGAGGTTGGATCCGGTCAGATCGGCCGAGCCGCCAAGCAATTCGGCCAGCGCCGGGCCGAAATGATTCAGCGCGTTCTGGGAGGCCTTGCGGGTCGCAATGGTTTCGCCTTTGGCGATCGCATCGGCAATCGCCCGAGACACAGTGGCCTCCCAGGTCGGCGGCAGCACGCCGCGCATGCGACGCTCGAACTCTGCCGCCTTGTAAGGATGACGCTGCGCATAGGCCCTGAAGCGCTCGTCCCAATCAGCCTGGACTTGCGCACCGCGCCCGGTCGCATCCCAGGCAGCGTAGACATCGGCCGGCACCTCGAAGGGGCCATGCGGCCAGCCCATGGCCCGCTTGGCACCCGCAATCTCGTCGGCACCCAGCGGCTCACCGTGACTCCTGGCGGTGCCGGCGCGAGTCGGCGCGCCGTAACCGATCACGGTTCGGCACTGAATCAGGGTCGGTGCGAATCGCCGGCCGTCATCGGTCTCGCGTCCGGATACGCCCCACGCCCTGGCCAATGTGACAGCGGCATCGAGCGCCTCGACATCGTGGCCGTCGATGCCGGCAATCACGTTCCAGCCATAGGCCTCGAAACGCCGCACAGTGTCGTCGCGAAACCAGGCATCGACCGGTCCGTCGATCGAAATCGAATTGTCGTCATACAAGACGACCAGCTTGGACAAGCCCCAGACACCGGCGAGTGAGCAGGCTTCATGCGAAATCCCCTCCATCAGGCAACCGTCACCAACAAAGGCCCAGGTGAAGTGATCGACGATATCGAAGCCGTCACGGTTGAACTCGGAAGCAAGGACCATTTCGGCCAGTGCCATGCCGACGGCATTGGCCAGCCCCTGCCCGAGCGGGCCGGTAGTGGTTTCGACGCCGGGGGTCACGCCAATCTCGGGATGGCCGGGCGTCTTCGAGTGAAGCTGTCGAAACGCCCGCAATTCGTCGATCGAGAGGTCGTAGCCGGTCAGATGCAGCAAAGCATAGAGCAGCATCGAGCCATGCCCGTTGGAGAGCACGAAGCGGTCGCGATCGAACCAGCCAGGCTGCGCCGGATTGTGCTTGAGGTGACGACCCCAGAGCGCGACCGCGACATCGGCCATTCCCATTGGCATTCCGGGATGCCCGGAAGCAGCCTTTTCGACGGCATCCATGGCGAGTGCCCGGATGGCACAGGCCATGCGGTGCGATTCGCTCTGCGAACTGGCAATATCGGTCAATCGATTCTGGCCCGCATCGGTGGCCTGGGTAACAGAAGGCGTATGCATCGGCTAGGCGGCCATGTTTGGCCGGTCTGAGGGGAATCCCCGACTTTAACAAACGCCGTCCTGCTGCGCCCGAATTGAGCGCGCTACACTCGTCAGCGAACCAGCCTTGCCGTGTGGCGCAAACCAGCCGATGCCCGCCTCGATGACCCGCCTGTTTTTCGCTGGCCCCCTTTCGCCGGACGCAATCATCCGACTCGATGCCGACACGAGCCACCACGCGCTTCGCGTGCTCAGACTCGAGCTCGGCGACGCCATCGAGCTCTTCAACGGCGACGGTCTGCGCTATCCGGCACAGCTGCTCGATACCGATGCCCGTGCGGCGAGCGTGCGGGTCGGCACGCCCATCGCAGCCCACACCGAAAGTCCGCTCACGCTCTGCCTGGCCCAGGCTTTGCCGAGCGGGGACAAGATGGACTGGATCGTTGAAAAAGCCATCGAGCTGGGTGTGCACGCCATCCAGCCCCTGCTGTCCACCCGCTCGTTGCTGAAGCTCGATGCCAGTCGGGGCGCAAAGCGGCTCGCCCACTGGCGCCGCATTGCAATCGCAGCCTGCATGCAGTGCGGACGCGATCGCGTGCCCGAGATCACAGCCCCGATCGACCTCAACCGATGGCTGCTCGAGCGACGAGAACATGCCAGGCAGTCCTGCGACACAGCCCCCGCCGGCCTTTTGCTGTCTCCGCGAGGGTCGGTCACGCTGAACGAACTTGCGGCACCCGCAACCGCTGCCTGGATACTCGTTGGACCGGAAGCCGGGCTGAGTGAACCGGAAGAGTCGCTTGCGATCGAATGCGGCTGGCAGTCCCTGCGCCTGGGGCCACGCATCCTGAGGACGGAGACTGCGGGTTTGGCAACGCTGGCCGCACTGCAGGCCAGATTCGGCGATCTCTGATCGGCGGGCCCGAGCCGAGACTTGCCGTCATGAACTTGTTGTAGTCTCGGTCAGCAAAGCCGCGCCAAATCCAAAAAACAATTTTTTTCCCCGGCAATCACTTGCAAAAGGAATCGATGAAATGAGCCTGATCGACAGTCTTCTTGGCGCCATGAGTGGCGCAGCCGGTAACGGGCAAAGCGCCGCCACGAATCCCCTGCTTCAGATTGCGCTGAGCATGCTGGCAAACAGTGGCGCCGGCAGCGCTGCCGGTGGTGCCAATGGTGGGCTAGGTGACCTGGGCAGCACGCTGGGTGGCCTCGGTGGCCTGGGCGGTCTGATCAATGCGTTTCAGCGCAATGGCATGGGCGACCAGATGCAGTCCTGGATCGGCACCGGCCAGAACATGCCGATTTCGCCCGATCAGCTGCAGCAGGTCCTCGGACAGGGCACGCTCGGGCAGATCGCACAGCAACTCGGCCTGTCGCCTCAGGCGAGTGCATCCGGCCTGTCCGAGCTCCTGCCCCAGCTCATCGACCGCCTCACGCCCAATGGCCAGGCGCCACAGGGCGACCTCGGCGATGTCGCCGACATCATGGCTCGCCTGGGACAGGGTCGCTGACGGCTGAGAACACCGGCTGCCGGTATTTCTACAGAGACGAAACCGGCAGCGGCAGCGACGCCGACACTCAGCAGCAGGCGCAGGCCTGCGAGCTTGGGGCAGCTGCGACGACCGATCAGACGGTCAGCGATGTAATGGCGAGATCGAGCGCCGACTCATCCGACACGACTCTTGCCAGGCCGCGACCGAGCATCGTCGCGAGTTCCGAGCCCTGCAGCGTCATGCTGTCGTCAGGATGACGCGAAAGGATGAAGAGCGTGCGTGCCGGACTGACCCACGCGAGCTTGAAAACCCTCGCGTCGCCTTCGTCGGCGACTTCGATACGGTTGCCTCGCTTCAAGTCGCCCAGCAAGACATCAATCTCGTCGTTTTCCGGCAAGACAGCGCTCTTTGGATGCTCCTTCGAAACATAGCGAACGCTGCCATCGTGCGAGATCGAAATCGACACCTGGATCGGATCGGGTTCGCCCCGAGTCGCCCGCTGTTTGGCGGAGTCAATCTCGCGAGTATGTTCCTTCATCAGTGCGTCAAAAAACTCGGTACGCAACTGCGGTTCAAACTCGATCAGGTCAAGACCGTTGTTCAGGTCACGAATCAGTCGGGGCAGGGTTGACGCCAGCCGAGGGATTTCGTCCCTGCGCTTGGGCAGCACGCTCCAGATCAGATACTCCGCCGACTGCAGCGCGAAACCCCAGGCGTAGGCGTCGATGCCATCGCCCTGCTCGGCGCGCGTGCGGGCCATGACTCTTGACCAGGCATCAAGCAGGAACTCACGAACAAACATCGGCACATTGCTGGTGAGGCGCTGTTCAATTTCTGCCCGTGCAGTGATCAAAGCCAGTTGCTCGGCTTCCATTCGCGCAGCGACATTCGCCGTTCCGGCGAGCGAACCCGCACTCAGCGCCAGTGCTTCTCGCTCGATCGACTCGACTTTTTCGATCGCATCTTCGAAGATCTGCAAATCGGTTTTGAATGTTCCGATGACCTCGGTGAGCAATTGCTCGACACCGGTCAGCATCGGCGAACCGCTAGCGAAATTGATATCGGGATCGGCACCGACTTCGGAAATGCGGTCGATCAGCTTGCGAAGCGGATGTTGACGGCGGGCAAAGAAGCCGCGATCAAGCAGTGCGGCCTTCACCGCAACAACCTGCAATCGCATCAGTTGCTGCTTGATCGAATCGGGCAGACGCCGGTCGCCGTGAATGTAGTCGAACACCATTCCGACGATCTCGACCGTGACCAGGTCGATCGGCGTGCCCTGATCGCGGACCTGCTTGGTCAGCACCGGAAAAGACACTCCCTGGGTCTGACCGGCCCCGATTTGCTGGAGCGCCGTCAGAGAATCGACCAGAGGTGCCCAGACAGGCTGCACTGGCAGCCTTTCGGTCTCAAGCATCGCCGGATTCGCCAGAATACGGGCCATCCGTGTGAGGCCTGCCGGCTGCCCGGATAAGGCCATTGCCAGGACGCTTTGCAGCCGATCGATCGACTCTGCAGTCCAGGACGGATCGACGCCAGAATCATCGGCTCGGGCATTGGACGCCCCGGCACCCCGGGACTGAGACGTCCGCTGGGCAGACTCGGCAGTGCCACGGTTTGCCGCGCCTTCGGGGACGATAGCCTGCTTGATCTGGGGAAGAATATGGTTGGACTTCAGGAGCTGGTTGATCGACTGGTAGATGCCATTGAGATTCCGGGAAACATAGGGCTCGAAGGCATCAAGCAGCGCCGACTGGATTTCAGCGCGCGCCGACACATCCTTCAGCGCCACTCGCAAAGCCTCGTAAATCGCCTCCGGCGAGACAGGATGCCGTGACTCCTCTAACCATTCCCGGTCGGTCAAAGCCCCCAGTCGCGCTCGTACTCCCAGTGCCTCCTGGGGGTCCACAACGGATCGGGCGCGTGCAATCAGACGCTCAAGCTGCAGCAGGTCGGCAACCTGATCCTCCGACACCAGCGACAGTTCGTCCGAATTCGAGTCGGCGGTTGCCGGCTGATCACTGTCGTTGGGAGCCAGCCGGCGAAGGTAAACCGCGGCAAAACTGTCCCGAAATCGCTCTTCAATCTCGAGACGATTCTCTCGGACCAGCATGACCGCCTCGAGCAAGGCCAGCTTGTGGTCATAGCGCTTGGCGCGCAGCGCCTCGGACGTCAGGTCTTCAGTGATACGCGACATCGCCTGCGCAATCACATCATTGAGGCGATCATGAATAAGCCCGCGGCATTCATCAACCAACGCAGCGCGAGGCCCTGAAGGCGGGTCTGGGCGTTCGGCGTTTCGATTCGCCATATCAGCCAACTCGCGGACGGCATTCACTTCAACTGGCCGGTCTGAGTTCATCGATAGACATCACAAGAAATTCGATTGCTTTTGCACATGGCGAGGAAGATGACACGCTCCAAGAATAAAGCGACAAGCCGATTCGTGCAGGATCGTCGCCTTCAGCGCGCAATCCGGACCGATGAGCGGCAAGCTGGTGTTTTATCCAGACGAAAGATGAGAATTCCGACACAACAGCGCTCAACCCGTAATAATGACGCCTGCCGGCCAATTCCCCGCCAGTGTCCGACGGATGGCCCCTGTCGATCGACTGGCCGGACGACCGCGGCAACCGAAATCGCCATAGCATCGGCTAACATCCGAGGCAGGTCGTTTTCCGATCAGTCCATTGCTGTGGAGCTGGACATTGCCCACGTTCGAGCCGAGTACCTCAAGCCAGTCGCTGGCCCCGTCATCCGGGGCCAATGATCTGATTGCCGAGCTGACGCGCCGCCTGGAGGCCGAGCAGAGTGCCCGGATCGAGGCGGAGGAAGCGCTCGCGAAGTCGGCCTCTGGCAATCGTTCGAAAAGCGAGTTCCTGGCGACGATGAGCCATGAAATCCGTACGCCGCTCAATGGCGTGATCGGCATGATCGAACTGTTGCGCAGCACGCGCCTCGACAACGAACAGCGAAGCCTGCTCGATACCCTGTCGCAGTCATCGGACACGCTGCTGTCGATTCTGAACGAAGTGCTCGACTTCTCGAAGATCGAGGCCGGTCGCCTCGAGATCGACAGGCGCCCTTTTTCACCTCTGGTGCTTGCCCAGGAAGTCGTGGCGCTGTTGAGGCCGCAAGCCGATCAGAAGGGCATTTCAATGCTGCTTTGGACCGGTCAACTGCCCGAGCGTCTGTTCGGTGATCCGACCCGACTGCAGCAGATCTGGCTCAACCTGCTGTCCAACGCGATCAAGTTCACCGAGCGTGGAGAAGTCAGGTTCGAGCTCTTTGCCGAGCACACCGCAACCGGGCACAACCGCCTGCATGGCAGTGTTTCGGATACCGGCATCGGTATGTCCGTCGAACAGCAGTCGCGGGTTTTCGAAGCCTTCACACAGGCGGCGAGCGTGCCTGGCGGCGGCGCCGGCCTCGGGCTGGCCATCTCGTCGCGCCTGGCTCGCATCATGAACGGCAAGATCACGCTCGAAAGTCGGCCCGGCGAGGGCAGTCGATTCGGCTTTGCGATGCAGCTCGACAGCTCCAGCAGCAACGACGATGGCAAGGACCCGCGTCCTGGCAAAACCGATGTGCCTGTCTCGCAGCTTCGGGTTCTGCTTGCCGAGGACAACGCGGTCAATCAGACCCTGGCGCTTGCGATCCTGGCCAAGTTCGGCATCACGGCCGAATTGGCACGTAATGGCTACGAAGCGCTGCAGGCGGTCAGCGTTCGCGAGTTCGATGTCGTACTCATGGACGTCCAGATGCCTGAACTCGACGGGCTGGACGCCACCCGCTCGATTCGGGCGCTGCCCAATTCAGTGGTGCAGCCCTGGATCATTGCATTGACCGCGAATGCCTTCGAACAGGACCGTCAGCTCTGCCTGGCTGCCGGCATGGACGATTTCGTTGCCAAGCCCTTCAAGCAGGAAGCGCTGCGCGATGCGCTGATGCGCACGCGCTCGCACTCGCATCCGCACAACATCAGCTGACCCGCACGACTCAGTCGAGCGCCAGGGCCAGCACCTGAGCAACATGCATCGCCTGACGAGACGCACCGTCGGCGATCTGGTGGCGGCAACTGGTGCCGTCTGCCACGATCAGGGTCTGAGCATCGGCGGCTCGCACTGCGGGCAGCAAGGACAATTCGGCCATCTTCATCGAGGTCTCGAAATGCCCGGCGTCGTAGCCGAAACTGCCAGCCATGCCGCAGCAGCCCGATTCAATCGCATCGACCTGCAAACCCGGGATGAGCCGCAGCACAGTCAGCGTGGCTGAAAATGCATCGAAGGCTTTCTGGTGACAATGACCATGAACCAGCGCGCGCGTCTGAGCCAGCGGCTTGAGCGCGAGCACGAGACGCCCGGCGGCATGCTCGGTGGCGAGAAATTCTTCGAGCAGCATCGCCTTTGATGCAAGGCGCCTGGCAGCGCCCGGAAGGCCGATGGCCTCATCGAGCCGCAAGGCCAGAAATTCATCGCGCAGGGTCAGCAGGCAAGAGGGCTCGAGCCCCACGATCGGCACATCACGCTCGGCAAAGGGCAGCAGTGCCTTGAGGGTTCGCAGTGCTTCCGAGCGCGCCTGCTCAACTCGGCCGGCAGCCAGGAAAGTCCGACCGCAGCACAGTGGCCGCTCGCCTTCTGCAATCTGCGAACCGGGCGCTCCGGCCACATGCACACGATAACCGGCGGCACGCAGGATCTTGAGCGCAGCACGCGCATTCTCGGGCTCGAGGTATTCATCGAATGTATCGACCCACAACACCACCTCGGGCTGTGCCTCACGGACATCCGCCGCGGGGACGAGCGTGTTCATGAAACGATCACGACGCCAGCGCGGAAGGGTTCGCCGTGCACTCAGACCCAGCCAGCGCTCGGACAAACCCCGAAGACCCGGCAAGGCGTCGCGCAGGTTGGAAAACGGCGCCAGCCTCGACGCCCAGGGCGCCCAGTGCGGCAGACTGGCAATCAGGCGATCCTTGAGCGACAGCCCGTGACGCGCCTGCCAGTGATGCAGGAACTCGGTCTTCATGCGCGCCATGTCGACACCGGTCGGGCATTCGCGTCGACAGCCCTTGCACTGGACGCACAGGTCCATCGCCTCACGAACCGCCTCCGAGGCCAGGCCCTCGGCGCCAAGCTGTCCGGTGACCGCCAGTCGCAGGGTATTGGCACGCCCGCGGGTCAGATGCTGTTCATCGCGGGTGACACGGTAAGACGGACACATGGTGCCGGCGTCGAACTTGCGGCAGTGCCCGTTGTTGTTGCACATCTCGATCGCCTTGCCGAAGCCCTGCGCCGGATCGCCACCGGTGCCCGGCATCGAGAGCGCAACGCCGTTACCGGCCAGCGTGAATCCCTCGCGCCGGGCACCGGCTGACGACGGATCGCTGCTGCGGTTCCAGTCAGACCAGTCGAGCGCGGTGGCGATCGGCTGCACCGCATAGCCGGGCGCAAGACGAAAGAGACTGGCATCGTCCATTCGACTCGGGTTGACGATCTTGCCCGGGTTCATCCGATTGTCCGGATCGAAGAGGCGCTTGATGTCGCCGAAAGCCCGTGTCAGACGGTCTCCGAATTGCCAGGCGACCCACTCGCTGCGCACCAGACCGTCGCCGTGCTCGCCCGAAAAGGCGCCCTTGTAGTGGCGCACCAGCGCCGCAGCCTCTTCAGCGATTGAACGCATCTTTGCGGCGCCGCCCTCGGGTCCGGCCGCTCGCATATCGAGAATCGGTCGGACATGCAGGGTGCCGACCGAGGCATGGGCATACCAGGTGCCCTGGGTGCCGTGACGCTCGAAGACCTCGGTGAGCCGTGCGGTGTAGTCGGCCAGATGCTCGAGCGGCACCGCGCAGTCCTCGATGAAGGACACCGGCTTGCCGTCGCCCTTCATCGACATCATGATGTTCAGGCCGGCCTTGCGAACCTCCCAGAGCGCCTTCTGGCGCGGCTCGTCGGTCAGCTCCCTGACGACGCCAGGCAGTCCGAGATCGGCCATCAGCTGCACCAGGCGAGCGAGCTGCAGGCGCAGCTGATCGGGCGAGTCGCCGGCAAACTCGACCAGCAGCACCGCCTGGGGCTCGCCCACCAGCGCTGAGTCGATTACCGGTCGAAAGGCCGGGTTGGCCCGCGACAGATCGATCATGGTCCGATCGACCAGCTCGACTGCCACCGGGCCGAGTTCGACGATATGCCGCGTGAGCACCATCGACTGATGGAAGGTCGGAAACGACACCACGCCGAGCACCCGCGAGGCAGGCAGGCGTGCCAGCTTGAGCGTGATGCGCCGGGTCCAGGCCAGCGTGCCTTCGGAGCCCACCAGAAGATGCGCGAGGTTCAGGCCGCCGTCGGCGGTATAGGGCCGCTGCGAGCGCGGCTCGAAGATATCGAGGTTGTAGCCGCCGACGCGACGCATGACCGTCGGCCAGAGGCGGCGGATCTCATCGCGCTCGCGATCGGCAATGGCGTGCAGTCCGCTCACGATGTCGCGGATACGCTGGTTCGCCAGGCTCATGTCGCCGGCCGAGCCATCGCCGCGGGTGAAGGTGCCCCAGTAGCCTTGCGTGCCGTCGGCCAGAATGGCGTCGATACCGGCAACGTTATGGACCATGTTGCCGTAGGCGATCGAGCGTGATCCGCACGAGTTGTTACCCGCCATGCCACCCAGCGTGGCCTGCGCCGAGGTCGACACATCAACCGGAAACCACAGGCCATGCGGCTTGAGAAAGGCATTGAGCCGGTCGAGCACCATGCCTGGCTGAACGGTTGCGGTGGCATTGTCGGGATCGCGCCGGGCAGCGTCGGCATCGAAGGACACCAGCTGATCGAGATGCTTCGAATGGTCGATCACCAGCGCCGCCCCCACGGTCTGGCCGCACTGCGACGTGCCGCCACCACGGGCGAGGACCGGCACCTTCAGGTCGCGCGCGACATCCAGCGCAATCGCCAGATCGGCCTCGGTCTGGGGCACTGCCACACCCAGCGGCTGGATCTGATAAATCGAGGCGTCGGTGGAATAGCGGCCACGCGAGGCGGCATCGAACAGCACATCGCCGCGCATCTCGCGCGACAGTCGCATCGCCAGGTCGGAGCGCGCCAGCTGCGGCGACAGGAACACACGGCGACCGGGTGCAACCCCAGCAGACTGACTCATGAGCGATGCTCCGGAAGGCCGGCACGGGGTGACGGCTTGTCGTGATCGGCTGCTGTGCCATCGAGTTGCGCGAGCGCGGTCGCACGCTTGCCGGCGAGATGGGCGCGCAGCAGCGCCGCCAGTCGGGCGCCGTCACGCGCGGCAAGCGCGTCGACCATTGCCGCGTGTTCGGCGAGTGCCGCATCCCATTTCTCGCGATTGAGATTGGATCGGAAGCGCACCGCCTGCAGCCTCGCGTTCAATCGGCTGTGAGACTCAGTGAGCATCGGATTACCGGCCAAACCCACGATCAGGGCATGAATCGCGCGATTCAGACGGTAGTAGGCAGGCAAATCACGCCGTGAATGGGCCTGCGTCATCTCTGCCTGCAAGCTGCGGATGCGCCTGACTTCAGCTGTTGTCGCGCGCTTGGCAGCCAGTTCGCCGGCCAGGCCCTCGAGCGCGGTCATCAGTTCGAAGGCATGTTC
Organism: Burkholderiales bacterium; assembly: GCA_026399875.1. Taxonomy (GTDB): domain Bacteria; phylum Pseudomonadota; class Gammaproteobacteria; order Burkholderiales; family Burkholderiaceae_E; genus UBA4615. The sequence continues at coordinate 32,262 of JAPLQF010000032.1, forward strand.
GAGATCGTCGCTCGACAGCGCCGCCACCACCGCGCCACGGTTGGGCATGAGCTCGATCACGCCCTCGCCTGCCAGCGTTCGAAAGGCCTCACGCAGCGGCGTGCGCGAGACCTGAAGCTGCTCGCACAGGATGCGCTCGTTCAGATGCGCGCCCGGTGCGAGCACACCCTCGATGATCAGCTCGCGCAGGCGATCGGCGACCGCCTCATGCAGCACGCGCCGCTCGACCGCGCCGACGTCGGTCGGCATGGCAGGCACCCGGTCGACGGCCCTGCTGCGGGCAACCGGACGACCTGGAACATTGGCACGGGCCGGCAACTCGATCTGTTGGTCGACACGGCTGGCGGCAAGCGAATCTGTCTGCATGATTGTGAGTCGGACGTTTGCGTCGCCCCTCCATTTCGCATATTGTATGCAAAAAGGAGAAGTCATGCTCGCTCTCAATTCCCATCCGGCTGGCCGGCATTTCCTGCAGATCCCGGGGCCGACCAATGTGCCTGAGCGGGTCCTGCGGGCCATCGACCATCCGACCATCGATCACCGTGGCCCGGAGTTTGCGCAACTCGGCCTCAAGGTGCTCGCCGATATCCGCAAGGTGTTCAAGACCGTCCAGCCGGTGATCATCTACCCGGCGTCGGGCACCGGCGCCTGGGAAGCCGCACTGGTCAACACCCTGTCGCCCGGCGACGCCGTCCTGATGGTCGAAACCGGCCATTTCGCGTCGCTGTGGAAGACCCTGGCCGAGCGACTCGGGCTGGTCCCGGAATTTATCGCCGGCGACTGGCGCAGCGGCGTCGATGCGGCGCTCGTGCACGAACGACTGGTCGCCGATCGCGAGCACCGCATCAAGGCGGTCTGCGTCGTGCACAACGAGACCTCGACCGGCGTGACCTCCGATATCGCGGCGGTCAGGCGCGCAATCGACTCGGCCGGTCATCCTGCGCTGCTGCTGGTCGACACCATCTCATCGATCGGCGCAATCGATTTCCGCCACGATGAATGGGGTGCCGATGTGACGGTCGGCAGCTCACAGAAAGGGCTGATGCTGCCGCCAGGTTTGTCCTTCAATGCGGTCTCGGCCAAGGCGCTGGCTGCCTCGAAAAACGCGCGGCTGCCGCGCGCCTACTGGGCATGGGACGAGATCATCGCCGCCAACGCGCGCGGCTTCTGGCCGACCACTCCCTCTACCAATCTTCTCTACGGCTTGTCGGCGGCAATGGACCAGATGCTCGCCGAAGGCCTGGACAATGTCTTTGCCCGCCATGACCGCCATGCCGAAGCCACGCGACGGGCAGTGCGCGGCTGGGGGCTCGAGATCCTGTGCCGCAATCCGGCTGAATACAGCAGTGCGGTCACCGCAGTCATGATGCCGACCGATGCGGCAGGCAAATCGCATGATGCCGATGCACTGCGACGCATCGTCCTTGAACACTTCAACATGTCGCTGGGAGCCGGGCTGGCCAAGCTCGCCGGCCGGGTGTTTCGCATCGGACACCTCGGCGATTTCAACGATCTCACGCTGATCGGCACACTGGGCGGCGTCGAAATGGGGCTGCAGCGTGCGGGCGTCCCGCATACCCGCGGCGGCACACAGGCGGCGATCGATTATCTTGCCGAGACGGCACGCCAACCCTCATCAGTCTGATCAGCTCAGCTGCGCGACGACACTTCAAATCACAATACAGAGACACGACATGACCAAGCCATCCCTTGCTCGACGCGTCGCAGCATGCAGCGCGGTGCGCACTACCGTCAGCCTGCTCGCGGCGGGCACTATCGCCCTGCCTGTGACAGCAACCGCGCAATCGTGGCCCACCAAGCCGATCAGGCTGCTGGTGGGCTTTGCGCCCGGCGGCGGCACCGACATCGTCATGCGCGCCATCGCCCCGAAACTCGGCGAATTGCTCGGGCAACAGATCGTCGTCGAAAACCGCGCCGGCGCCTCAGGCACGATCGCGGCCGATCAGGTCGCCAAGAGCGCGCCCGACGGCTACACCCTGTTGGCAGGCCATGCCAACAGCAATGCGATCGCGCCCCATGTCCTGCCCAAAGTGCCTTTCGACGCACTGAACGACTTCACGCCGATCATCTATGTCGGCTTTGTGCCGAACGTGCTGGTGGTGACGCCGAGCCTGCCGGCAAAATCGGTGGAAGAACTCATCGCGCTGGCCAAGGCCAAACCCGGCACGCTCACCTACGCCTCCTCGGGCGTGGGCAGCACGCAGCATCTGGCCGGCGCCCTCTTCAATCAGATCGCCGGGACCGAGATGACCCATATCCCCTACAAGGGCAGCGGGCAGGCGGTGATCGATCTGGTTGCAGGTCAGGTCAATGCCAATTTCGACACCATGCCGCCGGTGCTCGAGCAGATCAAGTCAGGCAAACTGCGCGCGCTGGCGATCTCGACCTCCCAGCGGCTGTCGCAACTCGCCGATGTCCCGACCTTCGACGAAAAGGGCATCCGCGGCTTCGATGTCACCAACTGGTATTCGATCATGGGGCCCAAGGGAATGCCCGCCGACATGGTCATGAAGATCGATGCTGCGGTCAAGAAAGTGCTGGCCGACCCGGAGGTCCGTGCCAAGCTCGACCCTCAGGGCGTGCAGTTCGGCGGGCCCCGCACACCCGAGGCCTTTCGCGAATTCATCCGCGCCGAAAACGCCAAGTACGCCAGGATGGTCCGCGAACTGAACATCAAGGCCGAATAGGCCAAAGCGGACAACTTCCCGGTCTGAACCATGAATGAGATCCTGATCGAACGAGACCGCGACATCGCGACCGTCATCCTCAACCGCCCCGACAAGCTCAACGCCATGACGCGCCCGATGTGGCGCGGCCTCGGCGAGGCCTTCGAGGCCCTTTCAGCCGAAGACGACATTCGCTGCATCATCGTGCGCGGCGCCGGCACGCGGGCGTTTTCACCGGGCAACGATATCGCCGAGTTCGCCACCGAGCGCAGCAACAAGGCGCAGGGCATTGACTACGGTCGGGACATGTACCGTACAGCCGCCCAGATCGCGGCCTGCCGGCATCCGGTGGTCGCCCAGATCCACGGCATCTGCGTCGGCGGCGGGCTCGAGATCGCGGCGCTGGCCGATCTGCGCATCTGCGGCGAGTCGAGCCGTTTCGGCGCGCCGATCAAGAACCTCGGGCTGGTCATGGCCTATGCCGAGATGGCGCCGCTGGTGCAACTGGTGGGCCGCAGCATTGCCCTCGAAATCCTGCTCGAAGGCCGGATCTTCGATGCGCAGGAGGCCCGCGACAAGGGCCTTGTGACCCGTATCGTGGCCGACGATCAGGTGGCTGCCGAGACGCTGGCGACCGCGCGACGCATCGCCGACGGCGCACCGCTGGTGGCCCGATGGCACAAACAGTTCGCCCGCCGATTGGGCAATCCGGCGCCGATCAGCGACATCGAAAACGATGCCTGCTTCGACTGCTTCGACACCGAGGACTTCCGAATCGGCTATGCCGCCTTCCTCGCCAAGCAGCCGCCAACCTTCACCGGACACTGACATGAACACGCCTGCAAGCGGCCCGCTGAGCGGCCTGCGCGTCATCGAACTCGCCCAGATCATGGCCGGCCCGACCGCCGGCATGATGCTCGCCGATATGGGCGCCGAAGTGATCAAAGTCGAAAAATTCCCGGGCGGAGACGATTCGCGCGCCTACCGCGAGCCACGGGTCAATGGCGTCTCGGCGCCCTACATGATCCTGAATCGCAACAAGCGCGGCATTGCCCTCAATCTCAAGCATGCGGACGGCCTGCAAGCCCTGCTGCGGCTGATTGATTCGGCCGACGTGCTGATCGAGAACTATCGCCCCGGCACGCTCGACAAGCTCGGCCTGGGCTGGGACGTCCTGCATGCGCGCAACCCTGGGCTGATCCTGTGCAGCGTGACCGGCTACGGCCTGCAGGGGCCGATGGCCAGCACCGGCGGTTTCGACCTGATCGCGCAGGGGTTTTCAGGACTGATGAGCATCACCGGCGAGCCGGGCCGCCCGCCCTCCAAACCGGGCAATTCGGTTGCCGACATCAACTCCGGCATCCTGGCTGCGACCGGCATCATCGCGGCCTATGTGCATCGGCTCAAAACCGGCCAGGGCCAGCGGGTCGATACCTCACTGATGGAGGCCGCCATGCAGCAGACCTACTGGCATGCGGCCATCTTTTTTGCCACCGGACAGTCGCCGGGCCCGCTCGGCTCGGGCCATGTGCTGGCAGCGCCCTACCAGGCCTTTCAGGCCCGCGACGGCTGGCTCAATATCGGCGGCGCCAATCAGGCCAACTGGGAGCGCATCTGCGAGGTGCTCGGCCACCCCGAATGGCGCACCGATGCGCGCTTTCACGACAATACCGCCCGTATGGCCAATCTGCCGGCACTGGTCGAAGCGATCAACCGCGTCATGGTGACCCGCGACCGCGCCGACTGGATGGCCGCGTTCGAGGCGGCCGGCGTACCGGCCGGACCAGTCCACTCGATCGGCGAAGCACTCTCGCATCCGCAGGCTTTGGCGCGCGACATGGTGGTCGAGCTCGACCATCCGGTGGCGGGCAAGACCCGTGCGATCGGGGCGCCGATCAAGTTCTCGGACACACCCTGCTCAGTCACACGACATGCGCCGTCGCTTGGCGAACACACCCGTGAGGTGCTTGCCGAGCATGGCTATACCGAGGCGCAGATCGATGCGCTGATTGCCGGTGGTGCAGCGCTTCAGGAAGGCTGAATCACGCGACGCGGCCACTGTGGTGTTAGCCTCGCACGACTTCCCCAACACAAAAAGGTGCGTTGATGACAAGCGACTCCTTGCGCAGGCCTGAACCTGCATCGGCCGACCTCGGCAACCCGCAAACCATTCTGGCGCGTGCCGCACAACGCGCCACCGCCAAGGGTCTGGACTACTTCGGCGACGTCACGCCCGCCGAAGCCTGGGCCTTGTATCAATCCGGTGCGGCCACCCTGATCGATGTACGGACCCAGCCGGAATGGGCTTATGTCGGCCATATCGATGCGGTGCCGCTGGTGCCGTGGCGCGCCTATGGTGCCGAAAAGCCCAACCCCGACTTTCTGGCGCAAGTCGGGCAGCATGCCCCCACCGACAAGCCGGTATTGTTTCTGTGCCGCAGCGGTGTGCGCTCGCAGTCGGCAGCCAGTGTGGCCACTGCCGCCGGCTATGCGCAGGCCCTGAACATTCTCGAAGGATTCGAAGGCGATCTCGACGAGCGCAAGCAGCGCGGCAGCAAAGGCGGTTGGCGCGCCGCAGGATTGCCGTGGGTGCAGTCCTGAGCGCACTCATCTCACCGCAGCAGCCCGGCCCGGGCGCTATGCCCGGCTATCGGCTCGCCGCCCGCAACGCCAACATCGCGTCCTTCGAAGTGATGGAACTGGTCAAGCAGGCCCTGGCCCTGGAGCAGCAGGGCAAACCGATCATCCATCTGTCAATCGGGGAGCCTGACTTCACCGCGCCCGAGCCGGTGCTCGCGGCCCTCGAACTGGCTGCCCGCTCAGGCCATACCGGCTACACACCGGCTCTGGGCATCACGCCCCTGCGCGAAGCCATCGCCCGCGACTACGCAACGCGACACGGCATCACCGTCGATCCGCGGCGCATCATCGTGACTGCCGGAGCGTCTGCTGCACTCACGCTGGCCTGCTGCGCGCTGGTGGGCGTGGGCGATGAGGTACTGCTCACCGATCCGAGCTATCCCTGCAACCGGCATTTCGTTGCCGCCTTCGACGGGATACCGCGTGCTATACCAGTCTTTGCCGACACGCGCTTCCAGATGACCGAAGGGCTGCTGGCCGAGCACTGGGGCCCGGCCACCCGCGGCACACTGCTGGCCTCTCCGGCCAACCCAACCGGCACCTCGATTCCTTTCGATGAACTCGCCCGCATCGTTGCCTTCGCACGGGCACGGGGCGGTTTCACACTGGTCGATGAAATCTATCTCGGACTGACCTATGAAGGCTCGCCGCGCACCGCACTCGAACTCGGCGAGGACCTCATCGTCGTCAACAGCTTCTCCAAATACTTCAGCATGACCGGTTGGCGACTGGGCTGGCTGGTCGTGCCACAGGCCCTGGTGGGCGCGTTCGAAAAACTTGCACAGAACCTCTTCATCTGTGCCTCGACGCTGGCGCAAAATGCGGCACTCGCCTGCTTTACACCCGAATCCGGCGCGGTCTTCGAAGCGCGTCGCGCTGAATTCAGGAGGCGCCGGGATGCGATTGTCACCGCGATGACCGCGCTCGGCTTCGGTATCCCGGTGATCCCCGACGGGGCCTTCTATGTCTGGCTCGACTGCAGCCGATTCGGCGACAGCCGCTTGCTGGCCAAGCGACTGCTTGAAGAGGCACATGTCTCGCTGGTGCCTGGCCAGGATTTCGGCAACAACGAGCCGGGCCGCTGGATGCGACTGTCCTACGCCAACTCGATGGACAATCTGCTCGAAGCCGCTCGCCGCATTGGCGTGATCCTGGGCACGAAAACTGACCGACTCGGCTGATCAGCCGGCTCAGATCTCGCCGGCACCGGGCGGAGCAGTCAACGCACCCGGGCCGCGACTCTGACCTGACAGTGATGACTCGATCGATGGCCCAGCCAGACTCGCTTCCCGGCTGTCAGACTCGATTCGCTGCAAAGCAGCCCGTTCGGTGATGGTCACTTCGGCCTGAAAGCCGTCTTTGGCATGGGTCACATCTCCGGCACCGACGTCGCCGCGGGAAGACCTGGCCGCCGGCACCAGCTCGGGCGGCAGCGGCTTGCCAGCAGCCGCAGCAGCAATCCGCTCGCGGGCATTGAGAACCTTCTGACCGTAGCCGCCGTCATCCTGCAGAAACGCCGCGCCCACGTACGACTTCAGGGCCGCTTCAACTGTGCCCTCCCGCTTGAGGTATTCCTTGAGAATGCCGCTTCCCACGCGAATATTGGCCACCGGATCGAAAGCCGCCGGTATACCGCCGAAGGGCAGAAACTTCTCGGCATGCACCCTGGTCAGCACCTGCATCAGGCCCTGGGCGCCAGCCGGGCTCTGGGCACGGGGATCGAAGCTGGACTCAACCGACATCACCGCCAGCACCAGCATCGGATCGATCTTGGCATCGCGAGCGGCCTGATAAGCGTGAAAAACAAACTGGTTGGTGGTCTCGAGCGTGGTGCGATAACGAGACGCAATGAATCGGGCGATATTGCTCTGTTCGCGATCGAGTCGCACGCTGACGGCGGCAGGCGATTGGGTTTCAGCCGGTGCAGCCTCGGCGGCAGACTGTGCGGGGCCATCGCCGGGAACTCGCCCGGAGTTGTTATTGAGCGGCCTGCCGGCTTCGGTCACCGAACGATCCGACTGCGCCGAGGCATTCAAGTCGAGGGACTGGCCGAAGGGCTGTCGATGCGACGACATGGCGGCCTGAAGCGTCCCTTCGCCGCCGAGCGTGCCGTGGATTGCGACAACAGCCACCAGCAGCATGGCCAGTGCCGGCCCGGCTGATCTGATCATGCGGCCAAGACGCATGATCGCGAGGGTTGTACTGAAAAGCAGATCGATTCTGCGTTGCTGAGACATCCTTTCTCCTGGCAGCGAAAGCTGCACAAACCGCCAGACTCGCTGGCGACCACTTGAACCTCCCGCGCTATGAGAGCGACGGGGCGGTGACGGTCATGGACCGTCTGGTGTCGGGCGGAACTTTATCCGCCGCCCGGTTTGGCGCTGCTCGGCGCCGGGACTCAGCCGAAGGGCTGAGGAGACATGACCCGCTGAAGTGCTGTGCGCAAGCGTTCAACGACAGGGTCACAAATGCCATCTGAGCAATCGCCCGATGGGGGCTGACGCGTCTGAGACGACGTTCAACCAGACTTCATTATAACAGCGGCCGGGAGAGGGTCAAAGTCGGGCGCGTGCGAAGATCGGCAGTCATTGACTTCCTGTTCACCTCTTCATGCGATACGTCGACCTGCGCGACTTCATCTCTCAACTCGAATCGCAAGGTGAGTTGAAGCGCATTACAGCCCCGGTGTCGCCGGCGCTTGAGATGACCGAGATCGCCGATCGGACACTGCGAGCCGAAGGTCCGGCGCTGCTGTTCGAGCGACCGATCCAGGATGGTAGAGCTTATGCGTATCCGGTACTCGCGAATCTCTTCGGCACGCCAAAGCGGGTGGCGCTCGGCATGGGCGAAACCTCGGTTGCCGCACTGCGTGAGATCGGCAATCTGCTGGCCTATCTGAAGGAGCCCGATCCGCCCAAAGGGCTCAAGGACGCCTGGGACAAGCTTCCGGTGCTGCGCCAGGTGCTCAACATGTCGCCGCGCGAAGTCTCGCGGGCACCGTGTCAGACAATCGTCTGGGAGGGCGACCAGGTCGATCTCTCGCGACTGCCGATCCAGACCTGCTGGCCGGGCGATGTCGCGCCGCTCATCACCTGGGGGCTGGTCGTGACCCGTGGGCCGGCGCGCCCCCGCCAGAATCTGGGCATCTATCGACAGCAGGTGCTCGGGCCCAATCAGACCATCATGCGCTGGCTCGCACACCGCGGCGGCGCACTCGACTTTCGCGATCATGCCGCGGCGCACGCCGGGCAGGCGTTTCCGATGTCGGTAGCCCTCGGCTGCGACCCGGCCACGATTCTGGGCGCGGTCACACCGGTGCCCGATACCCTGTCCGAATACCAGTTCGCCGGACTGCTGCGCGGCGCCCGCACCGAACTCGTCAAATGCCTGGGCAATGAGTTGCGCGTGCCGGCCAGCTCCGAAATCGTCCTGGAAGGCAGTATCCGGCCCGACCCCGACGGCGCACTCACCCGCGAGCATGGCCGCCGCCTCGGCTGCAAGGGCGAGCCGCCGCCGCGCGCCCTCACAGGCTGGGAAATGGCCCTCGAAGGTCCTTATGGCGATCACACCGGCTACTACAACGAGCAGGACTGGTTCCCGGTGTTTTCCATCGACCGGATCACCCTTCGAGAAGGCGCGATCTACCACTCGACCTACACCGGCAAGCCACCGGATGAGCCGGCGATCCTGGGCGTGGCGCTCAACGAAGTGTTCGTGCCGATTCTGCGCAAGCAGTTTGCAGAAATCGTCGACTTCTACCTGCCACCCGAAGGCTGTTCGTATCGACTTGCGGTGGTGTCGATGAAGAAGCAGTACCCCGGCCATGCCAAGCGGGTCATGTTCGGCATCTGGAGCTTTCTGCGCCAGTTCATGTACACCAAGTTCATCATCGTGGTTGACGACGACATCGATGTGCGGGACTGGAAGGAAGTCATCTGGGCAATCACCACCCGGGTAGACCCGCTGCGCGACACCACCCTGGTCGATCGCACGCCGATCGACTACCTCGACTTCGCCTCGCCGATCTCGGGTCTGGGCTCAAAAATGGGCATTGATGCCACCGGAAAATGGCCTGGCGAAACCGATCGTGAATGGGGCAGCCCGATTGCGATGTCGAAAGAGGTCAAAACCAGGATCGACAGTCTGTGGGGCGAGCTCGGCATCGGCTGAGCTCTGCGCCTCGCGAGGCCTTCAGCCGTTGAGGTAGAGCCATTTCAAGAGCGCATCCTGGGCCGGGGTAGAGCCCTCGGCACGCGGCCCGTTGATCAACATGACCACCGCATAGCGGCGACCCGATGCGGCATCGACATAACCGGCGATGCTGCGCACGTCGTTGAGACTGCCGGTCTTGATCCAGGCGTTGCCGGCGACCGGGTCGGACTTGAGCCGGGCCTTCATGGTTCCGTCGACACCAACCACCGGCAAGGACTGCAGAAAGACCGACGCGTCCGGGCTGCGCGAGGCATCGACCAGCACGCGCGCAAGTGTCATCGGCGCGATCCGCTCCTGGCGAGACAGCCCGGACCCGTTATCGATGATGATGTCGGGTGAGCGCAGGCCACGCTTTTCAAGCCAGGCGATGATCACTTTTCGGGCCCGATCAAGCGTGGCCGGTCGTCGCGGCGCGGCTTCGGTCGAGGTCTGCAACATCACCTGGCGGGCCATCACATTGTTGCTGAACTTGTTGATGTCCTTGACCACTTCACCGAGGTTGCGCGGCGATGTCCATTGCAGCAGCACCGGCAGACCCGGTTCGGCGCGCCGCTCGATCACCGCACGACCCTCCCAGACGCCGCCAGCCGCACGCCATGCGCCACCAAAGAACGCCTGGATAAACTGCCGATGGTTGAGCACTGCCGTCATGGTCGACTGCTCGCCGCAAGCACCCGAATAGATTCCTGCAACCCGAATCAGTGGCTTGTGTTCGGTACCCGTGTCGCGAATCGCCAATCCGGCGATACCGTTGCGACAGGGTCCGCCAACGACCTTGACCTCATCGACCACACCGACATCGGCCAGCGGCGGGTCGAGATCGATCGCCAGCCCGGACGACTGCGGCCGAACCGTGAGCCGGGTCGCCTTGAAATTCATCATCGCGGCATGAGGCCGCACGTTATAGGGCTGCGACGGATCACCATCGAATTTTTCGGTCGATTCGTCGCCGATCTCGTAGAGCGAGTCGTCGATTACCAGATTGCCCCGGATCACCCTCAGGCCGAGGGCACGCAGGCGCGACACCATCTCGACCATGTCCTCGATCACCAGCTTCGGATCACCGCCGCCGCGCAGTACCAGATCGCCATCGAGCACGCCGTCTTCGATCCGACCGCGCATCAGGATCGGCGTCTGCCAGCGATAACCTGCCCCCAGCAGCGACAGGGCTGCGTAGGTTGTCACCAGCTTCATCGTCGAGGCCGGATTGAAAGCGAGCGACTCGTTGTGGGCAATCAGCGGCGGGCCGCCGTCGAGTGGCAAGGCCACGACACCGTATTCACTCGGCGTAATCGCCGCGGCACGCAACGCGGCTGCCACCGTGGACGGCACGGGCTGGGCCAGCGCAGGCATGCCGATCGAGATGGCCGACAGCAGCGAAATGATCCGGATGACAAACCAGACGTTCATGATCTGCGATGATCGCACGTGGCCTGATCCTGGCAGGCCGACCATCCATCGGAGCGACCCACGATGAAACTGAAAGACAAGGTGGCACTGGTCACCGGCGGGGCACAGGGCATCGGCCTGGCCCGCAAAGCAATTCCTGGCTGAAGGTGCCCGCGTGGCGATCGTCGACCTCAACGCCGAGCAGGGCGCTCGGGCCCTGGCAGAGCTTGGCGCGGAGCACACCCTGTTCATTGCCGGCGACGTGGCCGACAGCAGCCTTGCCGCCGAGGTGGTGCGTCAGACGCTGGCCCGCTTCGGACGCATCGATATCCTGCTGAACAACGCCGGCATCACCCATGCTGCCGAGTTTCTCGAGCTTGACGTGGCCGACTTCGACCGGGTGCTGGCCATCAACCTGCGATCCTATTTCGTCTTCGGCCAGGCTGTCGCACGACACATGGTTGCGGCCGGCATTCGCGGCACGATCATCAACATGTCGAGTGTCAACGCGATCCTGGCGATCCCGAATCAGGTCCCGTATGTGATCTCGAAGGGTGGCGTCAATCAGCTCACCAAGGTGATGTCGGTTTCGCTGGCACCGCACGGCATCAGGGTGAATGCGATCGGTCCCGGCACGATCGCGACCGAACTGGCTCGCAAGGCCGTGATGGGATCGCCCGCCGCCGAGCGCACGATCATGTCGCGCACGCCGCTCGGGCGTCTGGGGGAACCTGCCGAGGTGGCCAGCGTGGCGGTCTTTCTGGCCAGCGACGACGCTTCGTATCTGTCGGGCCAGACGATTTATCCCGATGGCGGGCGTCTGGCGCTGAACTACCTCATGCCGACCGATTGATCTTGTTGACCTTATTGACCTTGTTGACCCGATCGCCTGAATGACAGCGGCAGACTGCCGCCGAACTGGGCAAGCGCCACCCCAACCATGGTCACCAGCGCGCCGGCGATCTTGATCAGGGTGAAGCGCTCATCGATCGCGTACCAGGCAATCACCGCCGCCACCGGTGGCATCAGGTACATCAGGGGCGCGGTTCGGGCCACGCCGCGCACACCGTTGACCCATCCCCAGGTCAGCCATCCGAAAAACGCGGACACCATGGTCGACCACAGCAGCATGCCCCAGTGCAGCGGCGACAGCACCTGCCAATCGACCCGAACCGCGAAGGGCAGCGTACCGAGCAGGATCAGCGGCGCCCCGGCGAGCGTGGCATAGCTCATCACCACGACAGAGCCCAGGCGCTCGATCAGCGGCTTGCTGGCCACGGTGTAGTACGAGAACAGGCTGCACGCCACCAGCAGAAACAGATCGCCCCCGGTTGCTGCCCAACTGCCCGAGAGCAGCTTTTCCGACAGAAACAGCAGAACGCCGACCTGGCGACACCCACGCCAGCGACCTGCGTCGGCCGCAGCACCTCGATCCCCGACCAGCGCAGGATGATCAGCGTGAATACCGGGCCGCAGGCCAGAATCAGTGAACTCGAAAAGGCGGTCGACCAGTGCACCCCAAAGTTCACCATGCTGACGTGCACGGTATGCCCCAGCAAACCGAGCTTGGCCAGATTGATCAGGTCGGCACGCGCAGGTTTGGGCCAGCGCGTGCCATAGCGCCACACAAGCAGTCCGACTGCACACGCCGACAGCACCAGATAGCGCGCAAAGAGATAGCCGGCCGGCGTGGCAACGCTGTAGACCGACTTCATGAGTGCGAAGTTGGCGCCCCACACAACCACGGTTGCGAGCCCGACCCAGAGCGCCCACCTCAGCTTTGCCGGCGAGACCGTCACCGGAAGTACTCGACCCGTTTCGGCGGGAACAGCCGGTCGGCGGCGGCAACCATCCTGCGCCGCGCCGAGTTGTCCTTTCGCAGGATCGGCAGCGCACTGAAATCGAAGGACGCGAGCCGCTCGATGCGCGCCTGCAAATCGGCATCGGTGAGCGCGGCCTCAACAAAGAACTCCCGCATCGCCTGATTCCAGTCGGGCTTGTTACCCCAGTAGTGGATGATCGCGTCGTCGCAGGGCTGAAGGCGTGAGCCCGAGGCGAGCGCAAGCGAAAACGAAAACTGCTCGATCAGTCGCCGGGTGCAGGGCGTGGCGCACAAGGCATCGCACAGTTCAAGCGTGCGGGCAATATCGTCGGCAGCGGTGGCCCGAGGCAACCCGATCGCACCGGCATTCCACATCGCGGCGTGATCGTCGATCGTGATGCCGCAGAATGTCTGGTGACGCAGGACCGACCACATGGCCTTCTCGGTGCTGCTCGCACGCTGGCTGAGCCGTGACTCGAAGCGATGCATGAAGTTTGTTCCGTTCGCCAATCCCGACGAAAGGGCTGTCAGATCACCGGCAAGAAAGGTGTCGGAGTCAACATAGAGCAGGTCCTCGCGACTGATGCCGACCACCTTCTCGATCGCCTTGATCTTGATGCGCCAGAAAAAGCCGGAATCGCCCCGCCATTGGTTCATCAGCGCTTCGTCGATCGGCAATATCTCGATCCGGGCGTCGAATTGCGCATAAAAGCGAGGGGCATCCGTCAGCACGAAGATCCGCTCGATGCCGGGGCGAGCCAGGAAACTGAGGATCGAAAACGCGGCCTGGTAATGGTTTTCGAGCCTCGTTCCGAACGACAACAGCAGCAGATCCACGCGATTTCCTTCTCGCGCCAGTCGGCGCACTTTGGGGCATGACTTGAAAAAGCCGACTCGGGACGCTATCATTAGCACTCGCAAGCGGTGAGTGCTAACAATTTCCGCTCCGTTCGGAAGTATCAGGCTTTGCAGCCTGCCGTTTATACCGTCTGCTTGCGCCGCTTTCTGCGCGCCGTTTTTCGGCCGCTTTCGGCAAATCCCTTCAACAGCCTTGTTCAATCAAGTTATCAGGAGCCCTTTCTCATGAAGCTTCGTCCTTTGCACGATCGCGTCATCATCAAGCGTCTCGACAACGAGCGTAAGACCGCCTCCGGCATCTTCATCCCCGACAATGCCGCCGAAAAACCCGATCAGGGCGAAATCCTGGCCGTCGGCAACGGCAAGGTGGGCGACGACGGCAAGATCCGTCCGATGGCCGTCAAGGTTGGCGACAAGGTCCTCTTCGGCAAGTACTCGGGCCAGACCGTCAAGGTCGAGGGCGACGAGCTGCTCGTGATGCGCGAAGAAGACATCATGGCCGTGGTTGAGTGATCACGCACCTCATTAACGACTGAATTCAGAAATTCCAGGAGTCATCAACATGGCAGCTAAGCAAGTATTCTTCCACGACGACGCGCGCCAGCGCATGGTCGAAGGCATCAACATCCTGGCCAATGCGGTCAAGGTCACCCTCGGCCCGAAAGGCCGCAATGTCGTGCTCGAGCGCAGTTTCGGTGCACCCACCGTCACCAAGGACGGCGTGTCGGTCGCCAAGGAAATCGAGCTGAAAGACAAGTTCCAGAACATGGGCGCCCAGATGCTCAAGGAAGTCGCCTCCAAGACTTCCGACAATGCGGGTGACGGCACCACCACCGCGACCGTGCTGGCCCAGGCCATCGTTCGCGAAGGCATGAAGTACGTGGCCGCCGGCATGAACCCGATGGACCTCAAGCGCGGCATCGACAAGGCGGTCATCGCCCTGAGCGAGCAGCTCAAGACCATCAGCAAGCCCTGCACCACCACCAAGGAAATCGCTCAGGTCGGCTCGATCTCTGCCAACTCGGATACCGAGATCGGCAACATCATCTCCGAGGCGATGGAAAAGGTCGGCAAGGAAGGCGTGATCACGGTCGAAGACGGCAAGTCGCTGAACAACGAACTCGACGTGGTCGAGGGCATGCAGTTCGATCGCGGCTCTCTGTCGCCCTACTTCATCAACAACCCCGACAAGCAGATCGCGGTCATGGAAGATGCTTTCGTGCTTCTGCACGACAAGAAGATCTCCAACATCCGTGACCTGCTGCCGGTGCTCGAGCAGGTTGCCAAGGCCGGCCGCCCGCTTCTGATCGTGGCAGAAGAAGTCGAAGGCGAGGCGCTCGCAACGCTGGTCGTCAACAACATCCGCGGCATCCTCAAGACCGTTGCCGTCAAGGCACCGGGCTTCGGTGACCGTCGCAAAGCGATGCTCGAAGACATGGCCATCCTGACCGGCGGCACGGTCATCGCCGAAGAAACCGGCATGACCCTCGAGAAAGCCACGCTGCAGGACCTCGGCCGCGCCAAGCGCGTCGAAGTCGGCAAAGAGAACACCATCCTGATCGACGGCGCCGGCGAAGAAGCCAATATCGAAGCCCGCGTCAAGGCGATCCGCTCGCAGATCGAAGAAGCCACCAGCGACTACGACCGCGAGAAGCTCCAGGAGCGTGTTGCCAAGCTGGCAGGCGGCGTTGCGGTGATCCGCGTCGGCGCAGCCACCGAAGTCGAAATGAAAGAAAAGAAGGCCCGCGTTGAAGACGCCCTGCACGCCACGCGCGCAGCCGTCGAAGAGGGCATCGTCGCCGGCGGCGGCGTGGCCCTGCTGCGTGCTCGCTCGACCATCACGGTCAAGGGCGACAACGCTGAGGGCGACAACGCAGACCAGGAAGCCGGCATCAAGATCGTCATGCGTGCGATCGAAGAGCCGCTGCGCCAGATCGTTGCCAACTGCGGCGACGAGCCGAGCGTGGTGGTCAACAAGGTGATGGAAGGCAAAGGCAACTTCGGCTGGAACGGCGCGGACGGCTCGTATGGCGACCTGGTCCAGATGGGTGTCGTCGATCCGACCAAAGTGACCCGTATGGCGCTGCAAAACGCCGCATCGGTTGCCGGTCTGATGCTGACCACCGACGCCATGATCGCCGAAGCACCGGAAGACAAGCAGGCCGGCGGCGGCGGCATGCCGGGCGGTATGGGCGGCATGGGTGGTATGGGCGGCATGGGCGGTATGGACATGTAAGCCGCCCGATGCGAATCGGGCCCTTGTTGTTTGTGAGGCTTTGCCTGGCGATGCGCCGCGCGCGTGGCTCAGTGCCCTGGCATCACCTTAAGACCTATCCAGGCAGCCAGCGTCACAGCGTTGACCGGCACGGTCAGCACGAACGAAGCGAAGAAAAAAAGCGTCAGCGGCGCCGGCGCATGCATTTCGATCGCCCAGCCGATCAGATAACAGAGCATGCCAAGGGCGGTCCAGCGCCGCAGATAGGTCGGCAGCCAGCATGAATGCGTGCGGTTGTAGCGAATCGCGGCGGCACGCTCAAGCAGATTGCCACGACTGGCATCTCTGAAAAGCCAGCCATAAAACCAGTAGCGGTAAAGCAGTTGAGCGAAGCTGCTTGTCTCCATGGTCGCCCTCTCTTTCTCGTCTGAAGCCAGCCTATCACCGGATTGCGCCGGCCAGGCAGGCAACCCGTCGGAACGACCGGCGGCGGCCTTGCGCGCCGAACCGATCAGCTTGCTCTGCCTCGTCAGGCGACAATCTGGCACGGACCGCCCTGCGAGACATTGACCATGGACATTCTTCGCACACCTGCCGAACGCTTCGAGTCGGTGCCCGACTTCAATTGGCCGATCACCTATATCGACGATCTGCCCGGCTACCAGGGACTTCGAACCGCAGTGCTCGATACCGGCCCCGGCAAGGCCGCGGGCACCTTCCTTTGCCTGCATGGCGAGCCGACCTGGAGCTTCCTCTATCGCAAGATGATCGCTGTCTTCGTGGCGGCCGGACACCGCGTGGTCGCACCCGATCTGATTGGCTTCGGTCGATCGGACAAGCCGTTTGACGATGCGGTCTATACCTTCGACTTTCATCGCGGACACCTGATCGCTCTGCTGGAGCGCCTTGATCTGAACGAGCTCACCCTGGTATGCCAGGACTGGGGCGGCATTCTCGGTCTGACACTGCCCATGGTCTTTCCGGATCGTTTCGACGGACTGGTCGTGATGAACACCATGCTGGGCACCGGCGATCAGCCGCTGTCGAAGGGCTTCATCGACTGGCGCGCCTATGTCGCCAGGAACCCGGACCTCGATTGCGCAAGGCTGCTTGCCCGCTCGACGCCTTTCCTTAATGCTGCCGAAGCAGCGGCCTATGACGCGCCTTTTCCGGACGTGCGCTTCAAGGCAGGCGTGCGGCGCTTTCCGCAACTTGTACCCGATCATCGCGACACGCCCGGCGCCGCGACTTCGCGCCTGGCGCGAGACTGGTGGCAAAACGCCTGGACCGGCCGAACGCTGATGGCAGTCGGCCTGGCCGACCCGGTACTGGGCGAGGCGGTCATGGCCAACTTGCGCCAGTCGATCCGCAACTGTCCGGCACCAATGCTGATTGCCGACGCCGGCCATTTCACGCAGGAATGGGGCGGCCCGATCGCCGAGGAAGTCATCAGACGCTGGACTTGAACCGCTCAGGCTGATTGTTCGCCTCGGTACCTGAGTCTTGGTACCTGAGTCTTGGTACCCGGGTCTTGGTACCCGAGTATTAGTACCCGGGTCTTAGGCAATCAGCTCAATTGAGCGGATCGCCGCGATGCGCAAGGATTTCCGATCACCGGGCAGTGCCCGCTTTCGGATCTCCTCACCGTGCAGCTCACACTTCGATCACCGCGCCGCCGGCATACGCCGCCGGTCGCATTGACAGCCATTTACTCGGCGCTCGCGGTCGGCCTTGTCGGCTTGGGGCTGCTTGGCCTGTCGCCTGTCATGGCTCAGGGCACCTGTGGCGCAGCAGGCGGGCCGCCCGCAGGCCCGGGCTCGTCGGTCTGCAACTTTGCCGACGAAGCCACCGGCCTGCGCGCAGGTGGTGTTGCCACCGGCGCAGGCAACCCGGTCGATCTGGTCACCGGCAACAAATATCGGCACGAAGTCGATCTTCGGGCTGCGGCCATCGTGCCCTTCGTACTGGCTCGGCACTACAACAGTCGCCATCGCTTCGACGGCCCGCTGGGCGTCGGCTGGAGCCACTCCTTCCAGACCCGGCTCGTCCCGACCCGCTCCGGCACACGACGCGAGTTGCAGATCATCCAGGGCGACGGTCGACGTGTGGTCTTTCGTCGCGAGGGGCAAGGAGCCGGGCACTGGCAAGCGGCCCGGATCGACGACGGCCTCGTGATCGAACACCGGCACCCGCGAGCCCTCGATGCCGAGACCGATCGGGCCCTTGCGCGCGAACTCGGCCGACAGGCGATGCGCCAGCTGCATCAGATATCCGGCATCACGCACGACCGCGTGCGCTGGACCTGGCGATGGCCAGGCGGCCGATCGCTGCAATTCGATAACCGGGGTCGGCTGGTGGCCGTGCTTCGAGATGACATGACGATGATCCGGCTGCATTACAGCGAGGCCGGCCGGCTTGAAGGGCTCATCGGCCCCGACGGCTGGCGCATCGACTGAATACATCGAACACGAACAGGGCACACGCCTGGTGCGCGTGCTTCAGAACAGCTCGCCGCTTCTCGACTGGCGTTATGACTCGACCGGGCAACTGGCCGAAGTGCAGTGGCCGGACGGGCGCAGGCGCCGCTACGAATACCGCGATGCCCACGACCCATTGCTGCTGACCGATGTCCTCGATCTCGGACCCGAACCCGACGCCACGGCGCGATCGACCGCCAGGTATCGCTATGACGATCAGGGTCGCGCCATCGCAACCACCGAGGCCGACGGTGGGCCGACCCTCGAGATCAGCTATCCAGGCCGGAAGGCAAACGCACAGACCGGCATCACCATCGTCACCGACAGCGCCGGGCGCAGGGTGCGCTATACCTGGCTCTATCAGCGCCATGACCATCTCTCACACCTGCTCGAAGCACAGGGCGAAGCCTGCAGCAGTTGCCCGCCCTCACCACGTCGCTATGCCTACGACGCGAAACAGCGCCTGAGCCGTGTCGAGGCACCACAGGGTGTGCTGCAGATCGATCGCGACCCCACAGGACGACCGGTACAAGCCTGGCACAGCCCGACAGCGGGCGGCGAACGCAGGATCCTGTGGCGGGTGGCCTATCCCGGCCGAGATCGGCTCGCAGGGCCGATCCGCATCGAGCAGCCGTCTGTAGCGCCGGGGCGATGGCATCGCATCGATATCCGGCGCGACACCCTCGGCCGCCCGACTGATGTCATCGAGGAAGGGTTCACGCCAGTGGCCGGTATCGGCTCGGCCATCACCTATGCACGGCTTTCAAGACACTTTTCGCTCGGGCACCGAAAACCGCTCGAAGGCTCGCGGTTCAGCGGCCGTCAGCAACCCAGCGAATGGCTGAGTGCGCTGGCCTGGGTCGACGGACCGCAACCTGGCCGATCAGACCGTCTTGCCATCAGCCAGGAAGGCGACTGGCTGAGCGTGTCGGGGGCCGATCGGCCGACTGAATCGCTGAACGTCGGCCAGCGCTGGATCCTGCAGGAGCATCGGTCGGCACGTGGGGGCACCAGCCTCATGCTGCCCAACGACCCGACGAAACACTGGCTCGGTGGCCCGACCATCGTCAGTGCCTCCAACGGCCGTCAGGGTATCGACTTTGCCTACCAGCCCTTCGGCAAGCTCGAGGCCATCGTGCGACACGACTTCACGCTGGGTCGTGAAGTACGGGTGACTGCCGACGATCCTCCCGCCGGCCCCGCACTTCGTGCGCTCGCGCTCTGGCGCGGGCTGCCGACCGCCATCGCTCTGGCCGATGGCAGCGTGTTTTCTCGAGGTTTTGACGATTTCGGTCGCGTGGTCTTCATCGACCAGCCAGGTGAGCCCCGTCAATGGGCCGACTATGACGCCTATGACCGGCTGGTCAGGCACCGTCCGGGCGATGGCAGCGTGCTCGACTATCGTCGCGATGCTGCAGGGCGCCTGATCGAATCAACCCGCATCGTCGGCGCAAAAAAGACGCTTCTCGGCCGCTATACATGGCGCGGCGCAGAGCTGATCGAGGCCTCGAACGACAGCGTCTCGATCCGATACAGCCGCGACCACCTCGGCCGTCTGAACGGTGCGGAACATCGCTTTGCCGCCCGTCCCGATGCGCCCCTTCGTTATCAATGGCACTACAACTTCGCCAGCCGGGTGAGCGGCGAGGCACTGCCTGGCGGCGTGCTGGTGCACTACCGCTATCGCGATCAAGAGGTCGTGGGCCTCACCGTCGAAGGTCTGGGCGGTGCCGATATCGAGGTCGATGCCGAAGCATTGCGGGTACCGATCAGTCTGATATCCCCACCGTCAAGCCCGCTCGCCTCGAATGGCGCGTCTTCCCAGAACCCGAAGCCGGTATTCGAAGGCGGCCATCTGGTGGCGGCTGCGGGTTCGCGTTATGTCGATGACCCGCATGGCAGGCGGGCAATCAGACAGACAGTCAAAGGGACAATCCGGCCGCCTGCAAACGCTGCCCCAATGACTCCTGCCGAGGCCCGATTCGTCCACCAGGACTGGCGCCTGCGTGGCGAACAGGAGGGCGATGGCGGTCTGCGTCATTGGCTGTGGGCCGGGGCGCGCCCGGTCGCCCTGATCGACTCGGGTCGACTTTATCGGATCGTCACTGACCAGCGCGGCGCACCGGTACGCGCGATCGATGAACGCGGCGAGACCGTCTGGTCGGCCCGATACGATCGACTGGGCCGAGC
Organism: Burkholderiales bacterium; assembly: GCA_026399875.1. Lineage (GTDB taxonomy): Bacteria > Pseudomonadota > Gammaproteobacteria > Burkholderiales > Burkholderiaceae_E > UBA4615. Next base: position 52,752 of record JAPLQF010000032.1, read on the forward strand.
ATTCATCGACCCCGGCGCAATGATCGACATCAGGCTGCGTCTGCCCGGACAGTACTTCGATGCCGAAAGCGGCTGGCACTACAACCATGCACGGACCTACGATCCGTCGAACGGGGTCTATCTGGAAGCCGATCCGCTGGGTCTGCAAACCGGCTACCGCAGCCGCGACAGCCTGAGGCTGTATGCCGAAGGCGATCCGATCACCGGGCTCGACCCCTGGGGTCTGGCCCGGCTCACCTGGTTCGCACTGACCACTGGCGCACAGGGTCGCCCGCTCGGGCAGACCCAGGGTTTCGATCTGGCGCGCTGGTCCTTCATGATCGAAGACATCCTGCCGGTACCGCTCTTTGGCAATAACCTCACGCGGCCTCAACCGTCCGGCATCGACGGACTGCTCTTCGACCCCTGGGGCGATTTCATCGCAGGTCGGGGCCCGCCCAGCCCTGCCACCGGCAATGGTGTCGATGCCATCGCCTGGACAGGCACCACCGGGCGTCAGGTCTTTGCCTCCTTTGCAGCGCACTACGGTGGCGCATTGGCCTCACCTGCACGCTTCGTGATTGAAGGCTTCGACGATGTACGAGCCGGCGCACTGGCACTGATTCTGTCGGCCAGCCCGTCACAACGCCGAATGTGCATCGACCGCACGATGGCCAGCCTGCCGGGGATCGACCTCGGGCCGGGGCAGCCCTTGCTCACGCCGAGCCTTCCCGATCGGCGCGGACCGGCACGCGTGCTCGAATGCCGGCCGGCATCGGCCGTGCCGGTGACCTACCAGGATGAGCTCGAGCGCAGCCGAGTCGAGCGCTATCAGGCGGCTGCTGAACTGCAGGAGAGCCCATCGGCGTCGATCGGCGAGAACTGTGCGAGCAGTGCCGGGTGTCCCAGCCGGGCACGCATCGAAGTCAATGGCCATGCCTATTACGCGTCGTATGGCCGCACACAGTTCACCGTCACCACCTTTCTTGCCGAACTCATGCGCCTGACCGATCCGGCTGAAGGCGACGAGGCTGCGGCGCTTCGCAAGGCAATCGGTCTCGATACTGCGATCGCACTCGACGGCCGGCCGGCAAGCATCAGCGACGCCCTGGGCCTTGCACGAAGGCGGGTCGATGCTGCCTACCGGGCCTTTGGTGCATTGCGCCGCGAATTCGGTCGGGGCCTCGACTCAGCCAGCGCTGCGCAGGCATGGGAGTCGCTGACACCCGCACGGCGGGCGAGCTTCACCAAAGACACCGGACTCGGTCGCGATGTCTTCATCGACATGCTGGGCTATGTCGCCACCGGCGTGGGTGCGCGCACCGAAGAAGAAGGTCGTCATGCCCTCGCAGCGTCGGCTGCGGCGACGGTTAACATCATGCCGTCAGGTTCGGGGACTGCCTCTTCATTCAGCGACTGGCTGGTCGGACTTTTCTCTTCAACAGACGCCTACGACCATGTTTCACGGGCATTCCTGCGCGACAACCTGCGCCGGGTCCTGTCCGCTCCAGCCCTGGCCGGCCACTTCGTCAATTCCGCCCAGCCCGGCACCCAGGCCTGGATCAAGCGCCAGGACGCGATCGAAACCGAACTCGCCAAGCGGGTTGCCATGCTCCACAACTCTGGGCTCACGAAGCTGGCCACCTCACCCAAATTCGAGGAATGGCTGGCATCTCACTCCAAATCGGGTGCCGGAAAGTATGTTCAGGATTTCATATCGACCGACACCCGCGGCAACTGGGAGGCACTGCGCTGCACCGGAGGACTGGACGGGCGCCACGGGCTGCAGTTGTCTCAGCTCACCGCCATGCCGGCGTCTGCCTCCGCAGGGGCGCCGCCTGCAAAAAAGAAGGCGGCGCCATGAGAAAAACCGAGCTTCGACGCGCCGTGACAACTAGGCCTGAATGCTGCGAATCGGAATCGGCTCGCGTCGCTTGCGTGATGGCTTGCCCTGCCATCGCGCCAGTCCGTCTTCCCATTGCACACGCACCTTCACCAGTTGCGACTCCTTGACATGACCGAAGCCGCGAATCTGCTCGGGCAGCCGGGCAAGCTCGATGGCGAGCTCGTGGTTGGCCGGCGCGAGCCTCGCCAGGAGTTCGTCGATGAGCACTTCATACTCACCGATCAACGCGCGCTCGGTGCGCCGCTCAAGCGTGCGCCCGAAAGGGTCAAACCACTTTCCGCGCGCAAACTTCATTTTTGCCAGCAGCCGCATGGCACTCAGCATCCAGCTGCCGAACTCCCGTTTGACCGGCACGCCGGTATTGGGGTCGATACGCGACAAAACCGGTGGCGCCAGGTGAAACTTCAGCGTCCAGTCGCCCTCGAACTGCGCCCGGATCGACGCAACGAAGGCCGGATCGCTATGGAGCCGCGCCACTTCATATTCGTCTTTGTAGCTCATCAGTTTCGACAGCCCCTCGGCGACCGCCTCGGTCAGTCGCCACTGCCCAGAGTCACCAATCCGATCGCCTTCAACACGGCGCACGCGCTGGACCCACTCGGAATAACGGCTCGCCCAGCCGGCATTCTGGTACGCGGTCAGATGCGCGACGCGACGCCCGATCAGCCGATCAATCCGCCCTGCGGGGTCGCTGTCGGACTGCCCGTACGGGCGACGCAGTTCAACGACCTTCGCGAGCCGCTTCGGATCAAGGAATTCGGCCACCGCTTCACGATCATGGGCGATTCGCCGACCCCACAAGAACGCTTCCAGGTTGCTTGCAACCGACACCCCGTTAAGCTCGATCGCCCGCTCCAGGGCCCGGCGCTCCAGGGGCACAAAACCCTTCTGCCAGGCATAGCCGAGCAGCATGGGGTTCGAGTAAATCGCATCACCCATCAGGCTGGCAGCCAGCGTCGTGGCGTCAACAAACTCGGTGGCGGTCTCGCCGGTGGCGTCGATCAGATTACGCTTGAGCGCCTCAGCGGGAAGGGTCCAGTCAGGGTCGCGAAGGAAATCGGAAGTCGGCGCCACATCGGCGTTGATGATGGCGCGAGTCACCGCCGGGCGCATCTTCGCCAGCGCATCGTTGCTGGCCGAGACCACCAGATCGCAGCCGATCACCAGGTCCGCTTCGCCGGTGGCGATGCGGGTCGAAAAAAGTTCGTCGGGTCGATGTGCAATCTGCACATGCGAGAACACCGCGCCGCCCTTCTGGGCCAGCCCGGCCATATCGAGCACCGACACGCCTTTGCCCTCGAGATGCGCTGCCATGCCAAGCAGCTGGCCGATGGTGACGACGCCGGTCCCACCTACCCCGGTGACCAGAATGCCGTAAGTGCGATTGCCGGACGCCGTGATCTCGATTCGCTGCGGATCAGGCAGTTCTTGCAGCGCAGGCGGAAGGACAGCCGCCTTCTCGCCATCGGCCGAGTGACTCACTCCCTTGCGCAACTGCCCGCCTTCCACCGTGACAAAACTCGGACAAAAACCCTTCAGACAAGAGAAGTCCTTGTTGCACGACGACTGGTTGATCCGCCGCTTGCGACCGAGATCAGTCTGCAGCGGTTCGACCGACACGCACGACGACTGCACGCTGCAGTCGCCGCATCCCTCGCAGACCGCTTCGTTGATGATCACCCTGCGTGCCGGGTCCGGAAAACCCGGTTTGCCGTCGACAATCTTCTTGCGACGACGGCGCTTTTCACTGGCACAGGTCTGGTCATAGATCAGGATCGAGCAGCCCGGCACATCGCGCATCTGCTTTTGCAGCCAATCGAGCTGATCGCGGTGATGAATCTCGATGCCGGCCATCTGGGGCAAGGACCTGACCGCCTCGTACTTCTCGGGCTCGTCGGTGACCACAACGATCTTCGAAGCGCCTTCTGCCGCCATCTGCGCGACGATCTTCGGAACACTCAGCGTACCGTCGACCGCCTGGCCACCGGTCATGGCCACCGCATCATTGAAGAGAATCTTGTAGGTGATGTTGACGCCAGCCGCAATCGACGCCCGGATCGCCAGATGTCCGGAATGAAAGTAGGTGCCGTCACCCAGATTGGCGAAGATATGCGTCTCATCGGTAAAAGGCGCCTGGCCGATCCACGGCACGCCCTCGCCGCCCATCTGGGTGAAGGTTTCGGTGCGCCGCTCGGGCATGAAGGTCGCCATGTAATGGCAGCCGATGCCACCAAGCGCGCGCGAGCCTTCGGGCACATGGGTCGAGGTGTTGTGCGGACATCCCGAGCAGAAGGTGGGTGTGCGCACGGCGGTGGCATGGGGCAGTGCCAGCGCATGCTCCCGGGCATCGATGATCGCCAGTCGCGACTCGATTCGCTCACGCAGATCGCTCGGCAACGCCCCTCCGAGCCTGGCGGCATACTGGCCCGGGTTGAGCAGCCGGGCACTGATCGCCCGAGCGATGATCGCCGGCGAGAGTTCGGCAAGCGCCGGCAGCAGCCACTGGCCCCGAGGCATCGCCCATTCACCGCCGCGGCCATCCTTTTCGTCGAACTTGCCATAGATGCGTGGCCGGACATCGTCGCGCCAGTTGTAGAGTTCTTCCTTGAGCGCGTACTCGAGCACCTGGCGCTTTTCCTCGACCACCAGGATTTCGTCGAGTCCGGTCGCAAACTCGCGCACCGTGGCAGCCTCGAGCGGCCACACCACGCCGCACTTGAAGACCCTGATGCCCAGCCGCTCGCAGGCCTCGCGATCGAGCCCGAGGTCTTCCAGGGCCTGCATGGTGTCCAGATAGGCTTTACCCCCGGTCAGGATGCCGAACCAGGCGTGCCCCGAATCGATCACCGTGTGATTGAGCTTGTTGGCGCGCACATAGGCAAGCGCGGCATACCATTTGAAATTGAAGAGGCGCGCCTCCTGCGCGAGTGCCGAGTCGGGCCATCGGATGTTCAGGCCGTGCGGGTCTTCATGGGGATAGTCGAAATCCTCCGGGATCACGATCCTGACCCGATCCGGGTCAATCTCGACCGAGGCCGAGGCTTCGACCACCTCGGTCACGGTCTTCATCGCGACCCACAGGCCCGACCAGCGCGACATCGCCCACCCATGCAGGCCGAGATCGAGATATTCCTGCACTGTCGACGGATAAAACACCGGCAGACCGCAGGCCTTGAAGATGTGGTCCGACTGATGCGGCAGGGTCGAACTCTTCGCACCATGATCGTCGCCCGCCAGCGCCAGCACCCCACCATGGCGCGATGTGCCGGCCGCGTTCGCATGCTTGAAGACATCGCCTGTGCGGTCAACGCCCGGGCCTTTGCCATACCACATCGAAAACACGCCCTGCACCTTCGCCCTGGCGGTCAGATCGAGCTGCTGAGTGCCCCAGATCGAGGTTGCGGCCAGGTCTTCGTTCAAGCCGGGTTGAAAGACAATCTGATGCTGTTTCAGATGCGCACTCGCTTTCCAGAGCGCCTGATCGAGACCGCCCAGGGGCGATCCGCGATAACCCGAGATAAACCCAGCTGTGCTGAGCCCGGCACGCCGATCGCGTTCGCGCTGCAGCATCGGCAAGCGCACCAGCGCCTGCGTGCCCGACATATAGGCACGGCCGCGTTCGAGCCGGTATTTGTCGTCGAGCGTGACCTCTTGCAGCGCACGCTGCAAAGCGGCCTGAACAGATGGATCGAGTGGCGCATTCATGGTGCGGTTCCTTTCGGAGATCGAATCCCGTCAAAACGACGCTCTATCGGCGTCAACCTGCCAGCAGTGTGCTCACCGCTCGTGACGGCGCACAGCGTCATTATGCTGCGGTTCGGCGTCGGAGGACGCCCTTGCGGGCGCGCCGGCGGGCAGGAGCACTGTCGCCATCGCCACCAGCACACAGATCAGAGCGGCATAGTCCTGCCAGGACGGCACCTCGCCCAGCAGCAGCATTCCCGAAAAAAGACCGACCACCGGAATCAGCATGACCGACAGGCTGCTGGCCACCGGCGGCAGGAGCGTCGCGAGCCTGAACCACAATAACTGCGAGACACCGAATACCAGCACCGCGTTGTACAGAATCGCGCCCCATTCCATGAGGTTTGGCGGCCTCACCCATTGGTCGCGCTCGAGCAGCCATGCCACCAGGCTGCAAACAACCAGCGACATCACCATCATCCAGAAGGTCAGGACCAGGACCGATCCGGGCAGTTTGCGCCGACGCATCATCTGCGTGCCGATCGCCCAGACAAAGGCTGCTGAAAGCATGCACAGCGTGCCGGTCGGGCGACCTGCGAGCCGCGTCAGCTCCTCACCCAGCAGCAGCGCGATCGCGGCAACGGCGGCCAAAACACCCGCACCCATGCGCAGATCGAGTCGATCGCGATAAACCAGCCAGCCGATGAGTGCAGTCCAGACCGGCATGGTGTAGCCCAGGATCGCTGCGCGACCCGATGACAGCAGCTTCACGCCGTAGATCGACAGCACATACCAGATGATCATGTTGGTGAGCGCCAGCCACACCAGCTCGGGCCAGTGCTCGCGCCTGACCTTCAGCGAATCGCCTTGCACGCGCGCCATGACAAAGAGCATCGCGACACCGCCCACCATGCACAGCGTTCGAAAACTCAGCGGTGCGAAATCGCGCACACCGATCTTCATGACCGGCCAGTTGAAGCCCCACAGAAGTGTGAGGATGACCAGCAATAGGAGTTCTCTACGAGCCAGGCCCATCGGCGCCTTGTGCGGTCGCGGGCTGATGCCGCAGGTTTAGAATAGGGCGATGACCGCCTCCTTCACATTGTCGCTCAAGCAGGCCTGGCGCCGCGCCGATTCAATGCTGTGCGTTGGCCTTGACCCCGACCCGGCCAGATTGCCCGCACCGCTTCATGGCAAAGCCGATGCCACCTTTCAGTTCTGCCGCGCGATCGTCGATGCCACGGCCGATCTGGTCTGTGCGTTCAAGCCCCAGATTGCCTATTTCGCCGCGCAGCGCGCCGAAGACCAGCTCGAGGCGCTGATCGCTCACATTCATGCACACCACCCCGGCATCCCGGTCGTGCTCGATGCCAAGCGGGGCGATATCGGTTCAACCGCAGAGCAATATGCCCGCGAGGCCTTCGAGCGATACAAGGCCGATGCGGTGACCGTCAATCCATACATGGGCTTCGACTCGATCGAGCCATGGCTTGCCCATGCAGGGCGCGGCGTTTTTTTGCTCTGCCGCACCTCCAACCCTGGCGGTGCCGATCTGCAGTCGCTTGATGTCAGCCAAGGTGTCAGCCAAGGGCTTGTCGGCCATGAGCGGCTCTACGAACGGGTTGCACGGCTGGCGTCGGGAAGCTGGAACCGGGGCGGCGAGCTGGGCCTCGTGGTGGGCGCCACCGTCCCGGCAGAGCTCGCCCGCGTGCGCGAACTTGCCCCCGAGTTGCCGCTGCTCGTGCCGGGTATCGGCGCGCAGGGCGGCGACGTCGCCGCCACCGTTCAAGCCGGATCAAGCACCGACGGCACAGGCATGCTGATCAACTCGTCACGCGCCATTCTTTACGCCGGAAAGGGCGATGATTTTGCAGCGGCGGCAAGACAAGCCGCGCTCGAGACACGCGATGCAATCAACCGGTTTCGCCGCCCTCAGCCTTGAAGCAATGGGCGAAATCAGTTAGCATTCGGCCCCTTGGCGAATTAGCTCAGCCGGTTAGAGCGACGGAATCATAATCCGCAGGTCCCCAGTTCGAATCTGGGATTCGCTACCAGACATTCAGCGTCACCAAAGCCAGCGCCATCAAAGACAGCGCGGGGGCTTCCCCCGATGGCCGCCGCATCGCAGCCGTCGCCGTCACTGCACCCGGTCTTCCCAGTCCACCCAGTCGACATGCTGCGATGCGAGATACCGGGAGACTGCCTCACCAGTGGTTGCGAAAAAATGCTCTTCGCCCAGACGCGCGAAGAGTCCGAAGCGCTTGAGCTTGTCCTTGACCGGACCCTTCATTTCAGCGAAACACAACTCGATGCCCGCCTCGTGGAGTGTCTTGTCGAGTTCATCCAGGACATCCGCAGAGGTGACATCCACGCTGGTGATCGGCTCGGCGCCGACGACCAGCCAGCGCACCGGCGTTGGCGATCGGTCTATCGCGTCGAGCAGGCGGTCACGGAAAAGTTCGGCGTTGGCGAAGAAAAGCGGCGCGTCCCAGCGAAAAAGCACCAAGCCCGGCACCACACGAGCCTGCGGATGCCGCGTGATGTCGTGATAGCCCTTGATGCCGTCGACCCGCCCGAGCACTGCCGAGTGCGGGCGCCAACCGTCCCACAGAAATTCAATGACAGCCACCGCGATCGCCAGGGCGATCCCGGGGATCGCCCCCAACAGCGCCACGCCGAGCAGACAGCCGATCGACAGCCAGAACTCCCAGCGCTGGATACGCCAGATTCGGCGCAGGTCGGTGACTTCGATCAGGCCGATGGCCGAGGCGATCACCACTGCCGCCAGGGCGGCGACCGGCAGGTTGCGCAGCAGGGATGGCGCACTCAGCAGCACGCCTGCAACAGCCAGCGCACCCACCACACCGGCGAGTTGTGTTCGGGCGCCGGCAGCCTGCGCCACCGGCGTACGTGTCGCACTGGCGCTGACAGGAAAGCCCTGGAAAAGACCGGCAGCAAGATTGGCCACACCCAGCCCCACCATCTCCTGGTTGGGATCGACGGCCATCCCTGTCCGCCCGGCGTAGGTGCGCGAGAGCACGCTGGTATCGGCAAACGAAATCAGCGCCACAGCCAGTGCGCCTGACAAAACCGCCGAGATGTCGTCATAGCCCATCCACGGCATCGAGAACGCCGGCAAACCCTGCGGCAGGCTGCCAAGGACCGGCACACCTGCGCGAGTGCCGGTGCCTGAGCCAAGGTCCAGCAGGGCGACCACAAGGGTCGCACCGGTGACTGCGATCAGTACCCCCGGCGCACGCGGATGGCGCCTGAACATCAGGATCGTCAGAAGGGTTGCAGCACCGATGGCCAGTGCCACCGGGTTTGTCTTGCCAGCCAGCAGCGCCACGGTGAACTGGCGCAACTCGTCGATCAACCCATGGGCGTCGACACCGAAACCGAAGAGCGCCGGCAACTGGCTGGCGATCACTGTCAGTGCAATGCCGTTCATGTAGCCATAGCGGATCGGCTTGGACAGCAACTCTGTGATGAAGCCAAGGCGCGCGGCGCCGGCGCCGATACACAGCACACCGGACACCAGAGCCATCATGCCGGCCAGCGCCATCGCCCGCTGGGGGTCACCCCCCGACAGCGGCAAGACGACCGCAAGAATGATCGCGGCCAGAGACGAGTCCGGGCCCAGCACCAGGATGCGGCTCGGGCCGAACAAGGCGTAGGCCAGCAACCCGGCCATGGTGGCATACAGGCCGCAGACGCCTGGCAGACCGGAAGCCACGGCGTAAGCAATGCCGACCGGGAGCAGCACCGCAGTCAATGCCAGCCCGGCCATCAGGTCGTGAACCAGCCAGGCGGACTGGTAGTTTCGAAGAACCTGCAAGCCAGGCAGCCACCGCAGCCAGCCGGTCTGACCGGTCAGCGCAGGGCGGACAACTCGGCCGGTCTCCTGGGCTGCGCGCGGCGGCTTGAGCTCGTCCATCAGTGGCTCCCTGACGAAGACGCGCGACAGATCGTCACGACTGCAACACCAGTACCACGCCGGCGATCAGCAGGGCCATGCCAAGCCATTCCTTTGCACTGCTGTTCTGGCTCAGAAACCGCCGCGAAATGATCTGCGCAAAAATGATCTCGACCAGAGCAAGCGTGCGCACCCGCGCTGCACTCTCGACCGCAAACGCCAGGAACCAGAACTGCGATGCACCGGCACCGAAAGCGCCGGCAAGCAGCGACGGGCGCCAGGCCCGCAGGATCGACATCAGCAGGGACCGGTCGCGCCACAGCATATAGCCGACCAGCACCGCGGTCTGGATGCACAGCCCCAGGGCCAGGATGAAACTCGCACCCACCACGAAAGAGGTGTTCTCGAGGCTGCGGATCGCGCCACGAAATCCGATCGAGGCCATGCCGAAACCGGCCCCTGAAATCACACCGAGCAGAACCGGCCGAAGCGCCCATTGCGCCCCTCTGGCCGGCCAGGACATCACCAGCACCCCTGCGGTGGCCGCCGCAATCGCGATGGTGAGCGCAGGCCCAAGCGAATCGCCGAGAAAGACCAGACCGAAGCAGGCCACCCAGACCGGCTCGAACTTGGTGAGCGCAGTCGCCACGACGAATGACTTCTCGCGCATGGCAGCCAGAAAGAGAAAGGTGCCCATGATCTGCGACAGGCCGCCCCCCAACGTCCACATCCAGGTGGCGGCATTCGGATGCGGCAGCGGCGCGCCGGTCACAGTCAGCACGATCAGGCAGAACAGCACGCCGAAGGGCCAACCATAGAGGAAGCGGACCTGCGTGGCGCCGAGCGTGCCGAGGGTCTCGGTCAATCCGCGCTGCATCACATTGCGACCGGTCTGCACCAGCGCGGCCACCAGCGTGAAGACCACCCAGAACCACGGCTCGATCACCATCAGTTGCGCGTCCCTGCTAAGCGAAACCGATTCTATCCGCATGCTGGAAATGAAGGCCTCGCGTTGACGCCCGGTCCGGGCAGCGCCTAGGATCGGTCTTTACAGCGAGAATCCTCATGACCGACTTCGCCCTGTGTGTCGGCACTGCCGGCATATCAGTCTGGTTCAGCCGCGATCTCGGCCAGACATGCGATCGGCCATCCGGCGAATTCGGGGAAGTCGGTTCGATGCTCATGCTGCTGGCATAAGCGGCGCCTTCCTGATGACCGAGCTGCCAAGGACACGAGGAACATGACTCAGACCGAGGACACCGCAAAGCTGGTCAGATGGCTGGCCGACATTGAAGCGATCAAACAGCTCAAGCACACCTATTGCGGCTATTGCGATGCCGGCTATGACGCCGATGGCATCGCTTCGCTGTTCACCGAAGACGCGGTCTGGGACGGCGGCCCGATGGGCACCCACAATGGCCGCGAGGCGATACGCACCTTCTTTCAGGGCTCCTCGAAGCGGGTGCCGTTTGCGCTGCACATGGTGGTCAATCCGATCATTCGAGTCGACGGCGATACCGCCACCGGCAGCTGGTATCTGTGGCAGCCGATGGTTTATGCCCTGCCCGAGGGCGAGCATGCCTACTGGATGTCGGCACGCTATGACGACCGCTATCGCCGCACACCGCAAGGCTGGCAGTTCGAGCGGGTCGCGATCACGCTGAAGGTGCTGGCGCCTTACGAAAAAGGCTTTGCCGCAAACCGAATCGACGATGTCTACGGACGCAGAAAGCCCTGATGCGGATTCATCATCAAGCCGGCTGACTCACGACGATCCGGGATCGTCGGCCTTCTGGTCGTGGGGCTGGGCGCTTCGATCGCGCCCTTCGACTTCGCGGTCAATATTGCATTTCCGGCGATCACCCAGGCCTTCTCACTGCAGACTGCCTCGATTCGCTGGGTCGCGGTGTCGTATGTGCTCACCTACGGCAGCCTGATGCTGGGGTTCGGAGCGCTTGGCGATCGCATCGGATATCGCAGGGTGTTTCGCGCCGGGCTGATGCTTGCCGCCATCGCGTTTGCCGCCTGCGCACTGGCGCCCACTTATGGCTGGCTGCTGGCCGCACGCGTGGCGCAAGGCATTGCAGTGGCGCTCACGCTGTCATGCGCGCCGGCCATGGCCACGCTGCTCTTCGACGAGAGCAGGCGCACCTGGGCTTTGTCGACCTACACCGCGATGGCGGCAATTGCCGGTGTGCTGGCACCAATTGCCGGCGGGCTGATGGTTGCCATGATCGACTGGCCAGGGGTGTACTGGTTTCGGGTACCGATCGCTCTGCTGGCCCTCGCAGGCGTTAGCCAACTCGGGCGCGATGAGCCGATCCGCTCGACACGCAGCAGACAGCCCTTCGATACCGGCGGCTCGGCGCTGCTGGCGGCAAGCATGGCCTTGCTGCTGCTTGCGCCCGCGCTGCTGGGTACCCGGGTCGAAGGATTGCCGGACTGGGCGCCCTGGCCGATCGCGCTGGCGGGAGTCGTCGCAATGACCGCCTTCATCAGACGACAGCGCCGAACAGACCGGCCCTTCATGCCCAGCGAGGTCACACGCAATACCAACTTCTGGCTGATCAACCTTGCCGCCGTGGTCGTGCAGTTTGCGAGCTTTGCCGTGCCACTGATCACGCCCTACTTTCTGGTTCGCGTCGCCGGCTGGGGAACGCCTGCGGTGGGCGCGCTCATGGCTGTCTGGGCGATCGGGTCACTGGCCGGATCAAGCAGCGCATCCGGCCTTATCAATCGGCTCGGTGCACCGCGAACCGCCTTCATTGCGATGCTCGGCGTCATCGCCGGCCTGGGCGCGATCGCCTGCTGGCAAAGCTCGCCATCGATTGCGCTGATGGCGGGTTCGCTGCTTGTCCATGGCGCGGGGCTGGGCCTCTTTCAGGTGGCCTATACCGACATCGTGATTGCCGCCCTGCCGATCAACGCACGCGGTGTCGCCGGCAGCCTGACAATGGTGACCCGCACGATCGGACTGGTGATCGGCGCCTCGCTCTGGATCGCTCTGCTGCAGTCGATTCAGATGTCGGCGCAGACCGGCGCAGCAACACCCACCGCGGCATTCATGTCGGCTTTCGCGACGGTATTCGTTGCGGCAGCAGTCTCAGCCGGAACGTTTCTGGCAGCCAGTGCTCTTCGTGCAGGTTTGTGGCAAACGTCCCGGTCGACCTGAACCGACTTGACGCGCAATCGGTGACTGGAATGGTCGGCTGCACATGACCCGAATGAAACGCTCCAGGATGTCAGCGGCTTTTTGGCTGCATGATGTCGGCCGACCGCAACCGCCCCGACAGGATGCCCATGAGCCTTGACCCGACCGATCACTCCAACCCTCAGGGCACGCTCGCCGGGGTGCGGGTCCTCGAATTCACCGCACTGATTGCCGGCCCCTCTGCAGCCCGCGCACTGGCCGACCACGGTGCCGAAGTCATCAAGATCGAACGCTTTCCGGACGGCGATGTCTCACGCAGCGTCAACCGCATCGTGCCGGGACGCAGTGCGATGTTCGTGCAGCACAACAGCGGCAAGAAGGGCTTGTGTCTTGATCTCGGTCGCCCCGAGGGTCTGGCGATCGCCCAGGACCTGGTGCGAAAGTCGGACATCGTGATCGAGGCTTTCACACCGGGCGTGATGGCCAAACTCGGTCTGGGCTATGAGGATCTCAAGGCTCTCAATCCGAAAATCATCCTTTGTTCGATCAGCGGCTTCGGTCAGACCGGCCCGAATGCGAATCGGCCGGGCTATGCCCATATCGCACATTCGATGACCGGCTGGCTCGCGATGCAGTCGATGTACCGCGATCCACCACAGATTCCGACCGGCCCCGGCATCGCGATTGCCGATGTGATCACCGGCATCACCGCCTTCGGGGCAATTTGCGCGGCACTTTTCAAGCGTGAGCGAACCGGACGCGGTGAGCGTATCGATGTGTCGCTCTTCGACTCGCTCTTTGCGGCCAACGATGAATCGATGCAGCGCTGCCTGATCGATGGCGTCGAGCGGCCCGGCTACCACGCGGTGCATGCCACCCTCGACGGCTATGTCACCGCCAATGTCGGGCCGGACTTTCGCGCCTGGCAGAGCATCTGCAAGGCGATGGGACGAATGGACCTGCTGGAAGACCCGCGGTTTTCATCGCTGGCCTCGGTCAATCGCAACCGGGTCGAGGCGACCCGCCTGCTGTCGGGCTGGCTGGCTACCCTTACCAGCGATGAGGCCGACCGGATCCTGACCGAACATCATGTGGTGGTCGGGGTGGTCAAGACGATCGGGCAGGCCGCGCGCCAACCGCAGGTGCTCGCCCGCGAGATGATTGCGCCGGTCGACGACCCTGTTTTGGGGCGCATCGACGTGATCAATACCGCCGCCAAGTTCAGCGATGCCAGCGTCGGGGTCAGTGCGCATGCGCCGACACTTGGCGAACATAACAGCTCGGTACTGGGCGATCTGCTGGGCTATGACGCGCAGAAGATCGCAGCATTGACCGCTGCAGGTGTGCTGCGGACTGAATCGATCTGACCTGACCGGATCCCCAGGCACGCCGATCGAAACTCGATCGGCACCCCGAGCGCACCTGAACAATCAGGCCAGAGCGCGATCAGCGCCCTGTCAGCGCCGCCGCGGTCGTCGCTTCGTTTGCCGCATAGGCCTCGACCGCCTGAGGCCCGGTCAGTGTGCGGTCAGGCTCGCGACCATCGCCGATTGCAATCAGCTGCAGACAGAACCAGGCAAGGCCTGCGCGGGGCGGGTCGATGTCGCGCTCATATGAACGTCCTTCGGGCCACTCACCGCGCATCAGTCGATTCGGCAAATCGGCATCGACACACATCGGTCGACCGATGCCGATCATGTCGAGTTCGCCCTGCGACAGCGCCTCATCCATCGCAGCGCGGCTGCGAAACCCACCGGTCACCATCACCGGCATGGTGGCTGCCGCGCAGATGGCCCTGGCGTAGTCGAGAAAGTAGGCCTCACGCTTGCGAGTGCTTTCGGCCACCGGCGCACCTTTAGTGACGCTTTCCGGGGCGCCCTTGACGCCGCGTGCGCCCATCATGCTCGGCTGCTCGTAGCTGCCACCGGACAATTCGAGCAGATCGATGCCGGCTTCGCCCAGCCATTGCACCACCTTCAGACAGTCTTCGGTGCTGAAGCCACCCTGCTGAAAGTCGGAAGAATTGAGCTTCACGCCAATCGGAAAATCGTCGCCGCATGAATCACGGCAGGCCTTGACCACCGAGAGCAGAAAGCGTGCGCGGTTCTCCAGACTGCCGCCCCACTGATCGGCGCGACGATTGACCAGCGGCGACAGGAACTGGCTGATCAGATAGCCGTGAGCGCCGTGAATCTGGATGCCGGTAAAGCCGGTGGCGCGCGCGATGGCCGCGACATGGGCAAAGCGGCTGATCGCGTCCTCGATCTCGGCTGCGCTCATTTCACGCGGCGGGGCAAAGGCGTCGCCCGGCAAGGCCAGCGCAACCGCCGACGGCGCGACAGGTGCCTGGCACACGGTCTTCGGCGTCTGGCGGCCGGGATGGTTGATCTGCATCCAGAGGTGATTGCCCGCCTGCGTGCCCGCTTTCGCATAGGCCGCGAGCTCGGCGATGCCGCCATTGCGGTCGATGACCACATTGCCCGGGCGTTCGAGATAGCGCCGATCGATCTGCACATTGCCGGTGATCACAAGCCCTGCGCCGCCCTGCGACCAGGCGCGATAAAGACGCTCATGGCGAACGGTGGCGCGGTTGCGCCCGTCGGCCAGCCCCTCGGTAAGGGCGGCCTTGCAGAGCCGATTGGGAATGACTGCCCCGCAAGGCAGTGACAGCGGTGATCGGATGTCGAGAGTCATGGAACCTGGATTTGATGGCGTGTTCACGCAAGGCTGGCATCGATGGCGTGTACAGTCAAACCATCGGCCCGCAATTGAGGACGGCCGATTCAATGGCAGACCCGGAGACCGAATCGCGATGACTCAGGCAGGCAATCCGCTGCGCAATGCGCTTTTCATCATGGTCGACCAATTGCGCTGGGACCATGTCGGCGCCTATGGCCGATCACCGGTCCCCACGCCCAACATCGACCGTCTCGCTGCCCGCGGCACGCGCTTCGATCGGGCCTTCGTGCAGGGTCCGATCTGCGGACCATCCCGGATGTCCTACTACACCGGCCGCTACGTCATGAGCCATGGCGCACGCTGGAACCGCGTGCCGCTGTCGGCCGCCCAACTGACACTGGGCGACTATCTGAGTCGTGCCGGCATCGCGGCCACCCTGGCCGGCAAGACCCATATCCTGCCCGATACCGAAGGGCTCGATCGCATGGGCATCGAGATCGAATCGGAGCGTGGTGCGCTGCTGCGCGAAGGCGGCTTCGTGCCCTTCGAGCGATTCGACGGCCATCACAAGCCCGACCATCTGAGCGGCTATCCGGCCTTCCTGCGCCAGCACGGTTATCCCGGTGACGACCCCTGGGCAGACTTCGCCATCTCGGTGACCGATGACGCCGGGCAGACGCAGTCGGGCTGGCGGATGCGTAATGTTCATTGGCCGGCCCGAGTGGCCGAGCCCCATTCCGAGACCGCCTATCTCACCGATCGGGCAATCGACTTTCTGCGTGCACCGGGTGCCGACCGATGGTGCCTGCATCTGTCGTATGTGAAACCGCACTGGCCGTATGTGGCGCCCGCGCCCTATCACGCGATGTTCCGCGATACAGCCCTCACAGCGCCAGTCAAGGCGCAGCACGAGCGCACCGATGCACACCCGGTGGTGCGCGCCTTCCATCAGCACGAAGAAAGCCGCAACTTCGGCGACGACGCGATCGCAGCGCATGTCCGGCCGGCCTATATGGGGCTGATCGCCCAGCTCGATCACCATATCGGCCGCGTGCTCGATGCACTCGATGCAAGCGGCGCCGCCAGCGACACGCTGATTGTGCTGTGTGCCGACCATGGCGACATGCTGGGTGATCACTGGCTTGGCGAAAAAGAACTTTTCTATGAGCAGGCGGTCCGCACGCCGATGATCGTCGTGGACCCCAGGGCGCAGGCACAGGCTACCCGCGGCAAAGCGGTTGCCGACATGGTCGAGGCGATCGACATCGTGCCGACCCTGCTCGATGCGCTGGCCGTGCCGGGCGACAACCATCGCCTCGAAGGTCGCTCGCTGTTGCCGCTGGTGCACGGGCAGTCGGTCGACTGGCGCGATGCGGTGTTCTCGGAAGCCGATTACGGATTCCGACAGGCGCGCCTGACGCTTGGTCGCGCGCCGGGCGAGTGCCGCGGCTGGATGGTGCGCACCGGGCGTTTCAAGTACGTCGAGTGGGAAGGCCTGCGTCCGCAGCTCTTCGATCTGCAGGAAGACCCCGACGAGCTTTACGATCTGGGCGCATCGGCCGCCAATGGGCCGGTGGCCCGCGAGATGCGCGACCGGCTCCTGCACTGGTCATTGCAGCGAAAGACCCGCAGCACGCTCAGCGATGAGCAGGTGGCGCTGCGTACCGAGGCCGCGAGCAAGCACGGCATCTTCATCGGCTTCTGGTAGGGCGACTTCCTCAGCTGTCATCCGGCGTCACGCGCAGATCGGCCACCAGCAGTCGATCGCGTGTCGCCAGTCGCAGGATTTCGGGGTCGTGCGTGGCGATCACCACGGTGTGATCGTCCAGACAGAGCGCTGTCAGCAGCTCGAGCACCTGCGCGCGCGATGCGCCGTCAAGATTCGCGGTCGGCTCGTCGAGCAGCAGCAGGGCCGGGCTGAGCAGTTTGGCTCGCGCCAGCGCCAGCCGCTGGGCCTCGCCGCCGGACAGCTTTTGCGCCGGCACCGCGGCATGTTCGATCAAGCCGGCCCACTGCAGTGCATCCTGAACACACCAGCGTCGCTGCGCCCCGGCGATCCCGCGCAGGCGCAGCCCGTACTCAAGGTTTGACGCGATCGAGCCGTGAAACAGATACGGTTGCTGATGCACATAGACAATCTCGCGTCGCCAGGTCATCGGCAGTGAACCCGAGCGTGGGTTTTGACCACGGAAACTCACGATGCCGCTATCCATCGGCTCGAGTCCGGCGAGCATGCGCAGCAGGGTTGTCTTGCAGCTGCCATTGGGGCCGCTCAGGACATAGCGTCGGCCGGCCTGCAACGCCAGTGCGGCGCCGGCAAACAGCACCCGGTCGCCGAAACTTTTTCGCAAGGACGACACCTGCAGCAACGGCACGCTCATTCGAGTCCGCCTCGCCCTTGCAAGGCGGCCAGCGCGATGTTGATACCCACCGCCAGTACGACCAGGACCATACCGAGTGCGATGCCCTGAGCAAACTCGCCCTTGGCGGTTTCGAGTGCAATCGCGGTCGGAATGTTTCGCGTAAGGCCGGCAATATTGCCGCCCACCAGCAATGCGCAACCCACTTCAGAGACGACGCGCCCGAAAGCATTGACGATGCCCGCCATCACCGCAAAGCGCACTTCCCGCAGTGTGGTCGAGGCGGCGCGCAAGCGGCTCGCGCCAAGACTGCGCGCAGTCTCGAAGATTCGCGGATCAGCGGCCTGCACCGCTGAAACCGTGAAGACAATCAGAATCGGCAGTGCGATCACGATGTAGCCGATCATGATCGCCCAGGGCGTGAACAGCAGCTCGAATGCACCGAAAGGACCGCGTCTCGACAACAGCAGGTAAATCACCAGCCCGATGACGACCGTGGGAAAGGACAGCAGCGCCTGCATCAGGACGATCAGCGCACGCCGGCCGGGGAACCTGACCTTCGCAAGCAGAAAACCGAAGGCGATCGCCGGGGGTGCGGTCAGCGCGACCGCTGCAATCGCGACCCATAGCGACACCCAGATGGTGCCCCACAGCCTCGCGTCGCCAGATACCAGCAACGCAAAGGCCTCACGGGTAGGCACCAGGAGATCCACGCCGGCTATCTCCGTGCGTTGGGGAAAAACATCTGAACGCCGTTGATCCTGAATGACGCCACCGCAGCCTGCCCCTCGGCAGAGGTGAGCCATTCGGCCAGGGCTTTCGCCCCCGCATGATTGAGATTGGGGTAACGCTGCGGGTTGAGGGTGATCACGCCATAGGGATTGAACATGCGCGCATCACCTTCAACCAGCACCTGCAAGCCGGTACGGTCGCGGTAAGCCGCATAAGTCGCACGATCGGTCAATGCATAGGCGGTCAGTTCGCCCGCCATCGTCAGTACCGGCCCCATGCCCTGACCGCTCGAGACATACCACGCACCTCGGGGCTCGATGCCGGCGGCTCTCCAGTAGGACTTTTCCATCTCGTGCGTGCCGGACTCGTCGCCGCGCGAAATGAATCTTGCGCTGCCGGCGGAAAGCTTCCTGAACGCTTCAATGACGTCGCGCCCGCCGCGCACCGTGGCAGGATCGCGCATTGGCCCGACCAGTACGAAATCGTTGTACATGACATCGCGCCGCTCGCCGCCGTAGCCCGCCGCCATGAACCGGTCTTCCGAGGCTCGCGCATGCACGAGCAACACATCGGCGTCCCCGTTTTCACCGATCTTCATCGCCGCACCGCTGCCGACCGCCACCACGCGCACCTTGCCGCCATAGCGCGCTTCGAACTACGGCAGGATCGCCGTGAGCAACCCGGAGGCCTCGGTGCTGGTGGTGGTTGCCAGCCGGATGTCCGGCGCGGCCCGCAGCGATGTGGCAGCGAAACACATCAGCAGCGCGATCAGACCGCGCAGGACTCGGGTTGTTTTCATCTGAGGGATTTCAGCGTCAGGTGTACGAGTTGATTGGATTGCTGAATGGATGACGTTTAACAATTTTCATCGGATGACAATTTTCGCGCGGCTTGCAGATGACGAATGAGGGGCTGGCGACAGCGCACGATGAGGCGATCAGGACCGCTGCTCCCCCGAGGCGGCCACCACGATGCCGACGAGCAGCGTCGCAAAGCCCGCCCCCTGCAGCGGCGCGATCGACTCGCCAAGCAGCAGCCAGGCAAGCAGCGCCGAACCAATCGGCTCGCCCAGGATGGCCAGTGCCACGAAGGTCGCCGACAGATGCCGAAGCGACGCATTGATCAGGGTGTGACCCGCCAATTGCGGGCCGATGGCCAAAGCCGCGATCGGCAGCCAGGCGGCGGGGGGAATCGTGAGCAGCCCCTGACCGGCAATCATCGCGATCAGGTTCATCGCAATCGCCGAAGCGCCATAAACGATGGCCACATAGGCCAGCAGCGAGATGCTGCGGTTCAGACCTCGCCCGACCAGGAAATAGCCCGACACCGCGATCGCACCGGCGAGTGCCAGCAGGTTGCCCAGCAGGGGCGCCGTCGGCCCGCCGCCGTCGGCGGCCGGCGTCGCCATCAGATCGGAGGTAATGACCAGCGCACTGCCTGCTGCCGCCAGCACGATGCCACCGAGCGTGCGGCGCGACGGCGGCTCGCCCAGCAGCCACCACGACGCCAGGCCAACCCACACCGGGTTGGTGGTCACCAGGGCCACGCTGCTGGCCACCGAGGTGTAGGCGAGCGAACTGACCCAGGTGGCGAAATGCGCCGCCAAAAACACGCCGGCGACTGCGGCGATCATCCAGTCGGGACGGCGCAATCGGGCGAGTTCGGGGCCGCGACGCCACAGCGCCAGTGGCACGACCACGGCAGCAGCCAGCGTCAGTCTTCCGGCAGCAACCGCCAGGGGCCCGGCCCCGGCACCGATCGCGTAGCGGATCAGCAGGGCCGCAGTGGAAACAATCAGTACACCGAGCGCCAGGCCGCCATATCGCCTGCCAAGGTCCGCTACACCGGAAACGGGAGGCGCCATCGGCGAGCGCGACTCAGGTCTTGGGAAGGGTCACGCCGATCTGGCCCTGATACTTTCCGCCCCGATCCTTGTAGGAGGTTTCGCAAACCTCGTCAGATTCGAAAAACAGCACCTGGGCGCAGCCCTCACCGGCATAGATCTTGGCGGGCAAGGGGGTGGTGTTGGAAAACTCGAGTGTCACATAGCCTTCCCACTCGGGCTCGAAGGGGGTGACATTGACGATGATGCCGCAGCGGGCGTAGGTCGATTTTCCGAGGCAGATGGTGAGGACGCTGCGCGGAATCCGGAAGTATTCGACGGTGCGTGCCAGCGCAAAAGAGTTGGGCGGGATGATGCAGACATCGCCCTTGAAATCGACAAAAGACTTTTCATCAAAGTTCTTCGGGTCGACGATCGTCGAGTTGATATTGGTGAAAATCTTGAATTCGTCAGCGCACCGGATGTCGTAGCCGTAGCTCGAGGTGCCCCAGGACACCACCCGACGCCCGTCGGAGACACGAACCTGGCCGGGCTCGAAAGGCTCGATCATGGCGTGCTCTGTCGCCATGCGGCGGATCCATCGGTCGGACTTGATGCTCATGGAGAGAGACTCACGGCGGGTTAATTCCCGATTCTCGGCGTTCCGGGCAGCGCAAGCAAATGGCGTCTTCCAGCGGGTGGGGCATCGGCCAGGCATGACGCATCGGACTGACATCCCAATCGCCTCGTTAGAGGTTATGATCGCCGTCGGCAGCGAAGCGGCCATTGGGACGAGGCTCTTCAGCCTCGCGACTCTGGGCCGTTCAAGATCGCCGATAACCGGGCAGATAACAGGCCAACCAGCCGGCCATTTGCCCTGAAACAACCAGGAGACCCCGTGATGAGTCAGACACTCAACCTGACGGTCAACGGCACGGCAGTGTCGCTGAACGTCGACCCGCGTACCCTGCTTGCGCAGGCGCTTCGCGAGCAGCTCCAGCTGACCGGCACTCATGTCGGCTGCGACACCGCCCAATGCGGCGCCTGCACTGTTCGGATCAACGGTCGCGCGGTGAAGTCCTGCTCGATCCTGGCCCTTCAGGCCGAGGGTGCCGAGATCCAGACCATCGAAGGACTATCAACCGATGGCGCGATGCACCCGGTGCAGGAAGCCTTTCGCGAGTGCCATGGCCTGCAGTGCGGCTTTTGCACGCCCGGCATGGTGATGGCATCGGTCCAGCTGCTGCAGGACAACCCCAAGCCCTCCGAGGCGCAGATCCGCGAAGCCCTCGAAGGCAACATCTGCCGTTGCACCGGCTATCACAACATCGTGCGCGCGGTGCAGTCTGCCGCCAGCCGCGCCTGAGGAGTCACAACATGACCGACCTTTCCAATTCACCGATCGGCAAGTCGATCGTTCGCCGCGAAGATGAGCGCTTCCTGACCGGCCATGGCCAGTACACCGACGACGTCATCCTTCCCGGTCAGACCTACGCGGTGTTCCTTCGCTCGCCCCATGCCCATGCACGGATCGTGTCGATCGACATCGCCGCCGCACGCAAGATGCCCGGCGTGGTCGCGATTTTCACCGGCAAGGACATCGCCGACTCGAAGATCGGCGGACTGCCCTGCGGCTGGCTGATCCACAGCCGCGATGGCTCGCCGATGAAAGAACCGCTGCATCCGATCATCGCCGCCGACAAGGTGCTGCATGTGGGTGATCAGGTGGCGCTCGTCGTCGCCGAGTCAGTCGCGCAGGCCAAAGACGCAGCCGAAGCGATCGTGGTCGACTATGAAACCCTGACCGCCGTCGTCGATACCGCAACGGCTGCCAATGCCACCGCGCTGCACGATGCGGTTGCGCCCGACAACGTCTGCTACGACTGGGGCCATGGCGATGAAGCCGCCGTGAACGCCGCATTCGCCAAAGCGGCGCATGTCACGCGACTCGATTTCGCCAATAACCGCCTGATTCCGAATGCGATGGAGCCGCGGGCTGCCAACGCGTCTTACACCCGCCATGACGACAGCTACGTGCTGTATGTCGCCAACCAGAACCCCCATGTCGAGCGACTGCTGATGGCGGCTTTCGTTCTCGGGATTCCGGAGTCGCGGCTGCGAGTGATCGCGCCCGATGTCGGCGGTGGCTTCGGCTCGAAGATCTTCCTCTATGCCGAAGAGACCGCACTGGTGTGGGCCACCAAACGGGTCGGTCGTCCGATCAAATGGACCGCCGAGCGCAGCGAATCCTTCCTCACCGATGCGCATGGCCGCGATCATGTGACCACCGCCGAGATGGCCACCGATAAAGACGGTCATTTCCTGGCGATGCGGGTCAAGACCATCGCCAACATGGGTGCCTATCTCTCGACCTTCGCGTCATCGGTGCCGACCATCCTCTACGCCACGCTGCTGGCCGGCCAGTACAAGACGCCGGCGATCTTCTGCGAGGTCAAGGC
>JAPLQF010000028.1 GCA_026399875.1 Burkholderiales bacterium
CATTTAAAGAGGTACGTGAGCTGGGTTTAAAACGTCGTGAGACAGTTTGGTCCCTATCTGCTGTGGGCGTTGGAGATTTGACGGGGGCTGCTCCTAGTACGAGAGGACCGGAGTGGACGCACCTCTGGTGTACCTGTTGTCACGCCAGTGGCATCGCAGGGTAGCTATGTGCGGAAGAGATAACCGCTGAAAGCATCTAAGCGGGAAACTTGCCTGAAGATGAGATCTCCCTGGGGACCTGATCCCCCTGAAGGGTCGTTCGAGACCAGGACGTTGATAGGCCGGGTGTGGAAGCGTAGTAATACGTTAAGCTAACCGGTACTAATTGCCCGTGAGGCTTGACCCTATAGTTTTGCAATGATGTAGCGAAGCGCGTCGCATCTGAATGAGATGCAAGGCTGTCGCAATCACAGATATCCGCTGATAAAGCGAATTCCGACTTCTTCCCGATTGGACCTTAGCCAGGAATGGCTCGGGTCAACAAGTTATGCCTGACGACCATAGCGAGGTGGAACCACCCCTTCCCATCCCGAACAGGACCGTGAAACGCCTTTGCGCCGATGATAGTGAGCATTCGCTCGTGAAAGTAGGACATTGTCAGGCAAACCTAAGCAGGCACAGACCCCTTGAGCATACGCTCAAGGGGTTTTTGCTTTCGGGGCGCCGCTTCTTTGTGATGGCGCTTTAAGGCACGCACAACGCATGCTCAATGCCGGTTGCGCTCGCGGCTGAGCGCGTTTCAGGTCAACACCGTCAATCACACCACCCGGCTAAGCTTTGGCGTGCTGGTTGATCAGCACGCCGGTACCCTGGCTTGTCTCTGTAGAGGAGCCTGCCGGTCAGGCGTGGCCTAAAACCTGCTCCGCTGACAGACGTTCACAGACCCAGTGACCAGCTGAAACTGATCAGCAGGCCGCTGTTGCCCAGCAAACTCATGACGATGGAGGCCTGTGAATAGCGCCATCCGATCGATGGAATCGCTGCAGGTGCAGTCCCATAGCGGTTGAACGGAATCTTGTTCTGGTATTCGCCGCTGTAGCCATGGAGGGCTCCGGCTGTGACATTTGCAAAGAGCCAGCCGGATTTCAAAGGCATGAGGTCCCACTCAGGGCCTCCGAACACATACTGGCATGGCTGGCCAAAAGAGTTATTGAAGAACGCGGCGCCGATCGTCGTGCGGTCAGCGCCCAGAATTCTCCATCGCTCTGTCAGCAGTTCGACTGAAAACAGATTGTTGTACTTCACATGGTCGGCCGAAGCGCTGCGATGGAAGGCGGATGGCGCATAGCTGAATCGAAACTCATCCGTTGCTGCGATGAGCTGTGAATTGGCGCCTGCCGAAAAGCCCACCAGCATCAGGGCGCAAATCTGTCTGAGCGAGCTTGCGATCAGCTGATGTCGCACCGGTGACGCGGCATCCGTCACACTGAGCCTGACCGAAACATGAGGACGAAGGCCTGCCGATTCGCGCAGGATTGGCACGGATGAGTCCATTGGCGGCACACGGTAAAGCAGACACGGCAAATCGTTGTCGGGCATGTCGAACTCGAAGAATGGGATGGGCATGGACTGCTCGCCCGGCGGAACGCGCGAATTTTACAGCGCCGTAAGAAGGGGACCGATAAATGCCCCCAAAATTTCCGCGACTGATGTGAGCCCTGATTCGGCTCGCTCTGCAGGCGCAGTTGATCAGTCATTACCGCGAACGACACAAACCACGGCCCTCTGTATACCGCTGCCGGCAAGACCTTCGAGATGACACCGCAGCGCCGTGTGCTAACTTCGTCACATCGGACATCCACAACCTAAAGGCCTATGGTGGCTCAAGCTAATTCAGACCGAGGCGATCATGTTCATCCGCGGGATGCTCTGCGGGCTCCGGGCCATGAGATGCCCGTGATCGCGCCGTGCGAGCACATCGCCGGCAACGAAAAAATGATGCGCAAAGCCATCGATTTGCAGCGTGAATGGCACGGTGCCTTCGATCTGACCTGTGATTGCGAAGATGGTGCAGCGGTTGGCGCCGAACGGGAACACGCGCTGATGGTCGCCCGTCTGCTCAATGACACCCAGTCGCCGGCCGGTCGCATCGGTGTGCGCATTCACGACGTCGAAAACCCGCACTGGCGCAATGACATTGCCCTGTTGCTCGGTGAAGCGGCCGCGAAAATTGGCTACATCACCATTCCAAAACCCGAGAGTGCGGCTGATGTCGCACGCATGATCGATGTCATCGAAACACAGGCGCAGCGCGCCGGTCGAGTCGATCCGCTGCCGATCCACGTGCTGATCGAGACGCATGGCGCTCTGGCGCAAGCCGCGGCAATTTCGGCACTGCCTCAGGTCGAGGCAATCGTCTTCGGCCTGCTCGATTTCGTCAGCGCACATCACGGCGCGCTCGGCTTCGATGCGATGCGCTCGCCATTGCAGTTCGAGCACCCATTGCTGCTCAGAGCCAAGACCGAAATTGTTGCGGCTGCGCTGGCCCATGGTGTTGTGCCGGTTCATAACGTCTCGCTGACACTGCGCGACGAGGCGGCGGTCCGTCAGGACGCCTTCCTGGCTCGAACCCGCTTCGGATTTCTCAGAATGTGGAGCATCCACCCGGCGCAGATACGTCCGATCGTGGAAGCGATGCGCCCGGACGATGCCGAGGTTGAGCGCGCGGGTCGAATCCTGCTTGCGGCGCAGCGCGCGGCCTGGGGACCGATCGATCATGAAGGCGAGCTTCATGATCGGGCGTCTTACCGGCACTGCTGGACCGTCGTGCAGCGGGCGCATGCGGGCGGCATGCAACTGGCCGAGGATGTGGAAAATGCTTTCTTCCGAGACCGCTGACCATCACCGCCAATAACGCCTGACGACCATGACGATCGAGACTGACGCTTCCTCCGCGAAGCCTTCTGCCAGCGAGGCAGAGGCCTCTGCAAACGCCACCGCGCAGATCGAACCGATCTGGCGTCCCTCTTCCGAACGCATCCGCAATGCGGGTCTGACCCGCTTCATGGACTGGCTCAAACGCGAACGCGGCCTTGAGTTCGACGGCTACGAGTCGCTCTGGGAATGGTCGGTTACCGAGATTGAAGACTTCTGGGCAAGCATCTGGACCTTCGGTGAATTGCGGGCGGCAACGCCGTATCGCGAGGTCCTGCGCGAGCGGGTGATGCCAGGCGCGAAATGGTTCGACGGCGCCACGCTCAACTATGCAGATCAGATGCTGTGGCGGGCGCAGCAACCCGAATGGCGCGATCGTCCGGCGATTGTTTTTCAATCCGAGACGGTCGCTCGGCAGGAAATATCCTGGGCGAGCCTCGACTCCCAGGCTGGCGCGCTGGCCGCGACTCTGACCCGGCTGGGTGTTCAGCCGGGTGATCGGGCGGTGTCATACATGCCGAATATTCCGCAGACGATGGTGGCGCTGCTGGCCACCACCGGCTGTGGCGCGGTCTGGTCGAGCTGTGCGCCCGATATGGGTGCGGCGGGTGTGCTCGATCGATTCCGTCAGATTTCCCCGCGGATTCTGTTCACCGTCGATGGCTATCGTTATGGCGGGCGCGATTTCGATCGCAGGCAGGTGGTGCGCGAACTGGTTGCCGAACTGCCCAGTCTGCAAGCGGTGATTTTTGTGCCTTATCTCGATACCGCGGCATCGGTCGGGGCAGTGGTCGAGGTTGCGGCCAGGGACAGTGAGGCGGCACGATCGGTACCGGTGATCGCGTGGCACGATGCGATCGCAAAACCGCAGCCCTTCGCAGCGCGGCCGATGCCCTTTGATCATCCATTGTGGATCGTCTATTCGTCCGGCACGACCGGCATGCCCAAACCGATCGTGCATGGTCATGGGGGCACGGTGATCGAGTACCTCAAGAACTGGTCCATGCATGTCGACCTGGCCGAGGGCGATCGCTTTTTCTGGTTCACTTCGACAACCTGGATCATGTGGAACATGACCGTGTCGGCCCTGATTGCGGGTGCCACGGTGCTGCTGTTCGATGGCAATCCGGGCTACCCCGATCTGAGCACCCTGTGGCGTTTTGCCGAGCGCGAGCGTGCGAGCTTTTTTGGCCTGTCGCCGGCCTTCGTCCAGATCAATGTCAAGAACGGGATCTGTCCGCGCGAACTCGCCGACCTGTCTTCGCTCAAGACAGTCGGCTCGACCGGCTCGCCGCTGACTGACGACGGTTACCGCTGGATTTATCAGAACGTGCACGCGGATGTCCTGCTCGCTTCGATCTCGGGCGGCACCGATCCGAACACCGCGTTTCTGGGGACTTGCCCGATTGCGCCGATCTATGCCGGTGAAATGCAGGCGCGCGGTCTCGGCTCCGCTGTTTATGCCTATGATGAATCAGGCCAGGCGATTTACGGCGAAGTCGGTGAGCTTGTCTGCGCACAGCCGATGCCGTCGATGCCCCTCTATTTCTGGGGAGACACCGACGGTCGGCGATATTTCGAGAGCTACTTTGAGATGTATCCCGGGGTTTGGCGGCATGGCGATTGGCTCAAGCTGACCCGTCGTCCGGAGACGGTCACCGGTGTGATTTATGGCCGATCGGACTCGACCATCAACCGTCATGGCATCCGCATGGGCACCAGCGAGCTCTATCGGGTGGTTGAAGCCTTCGATGATGTGGCGGATTCACTGGTCATCGACCTCGAATACCTCGGCAAGGAGTCATACATGGCGCTCTTTGTGGTGCCGCAGCCGCCGGCCCGCCTTGATGAGACGCTCAAGCGGCGCTTGCTCGATGCGATCCGCACGCAGTTGTCGTCGCGTCATGTGCCAAACGATGTCTTTGAGATCGAGGCGGTGCCGCGCACCATCTCCGGCAAGAAACTCGAGGTGCCGGTCAAGAAGATCCTGCTCGGGGTGCCCGCCGAGAAAGCCTGCAACAAATCGGCGATGGCCAATCCGGATTCGATCGACTGGTTCGTAAACTTTGCGGCTCAGCGCACAGGTCTGCCCACCGCTTAGAGCGCCTGCAAACCGATGGCAGACGAACCGGTCCGGATCGATGTGAAGCAGCTGCAGCCGGGGCTCTATGTATCGCTCGGTCTGCGGTGGATGGATCATCCGTTTCTCTTCAGTTCATTCCGCATATCGAGGCCGGAGCAGGTCGAGAAGCTTCGTGCCTTGGGCCTGCGCAATATTGTTTATCATCCGGCGCGCTCGACAGTGCGCCCGCTGCCGTTGCCGCCGGAACCCGAGGCAAAGCCGCGCAGATCTGAAACAGAGCGTGTGCCTGCCTCGGTTGCGGCCAAGCCGCAGACGCGACGAGCTTCGGCACGCGCAGGCGCCGAACCGCAGGTCGCACCGGAAGTCGAGGCCTATCGTGAAGTCATCAATCGCTGCGAAAAGGATTACCGCGCTGCCGCGTCGACCATCCGCGATCTGATGCAGCAAGCACTGGTTTCGCCCGAACAGGCCTCCAAGAAAGCCGATGCGCTGGTCGAAGCCAGCATGTCGGGCCTGATGGCGAACCGTAATGCCCTGCTCAATCTGATCTGCGGCACGGCCTGGGATGGCAGCGCGCGCTATCACGCGCTGAATGTCATGAATCTGTCGGTGCTGCTCGGGCGCGCTGCAGGGCTGCGAGGCGAGGCACTGAAGTCGCTGGGTCTGGGCGCGCTGCTCCATGACATCGGCAAGCTCCAACTGCCGCCGTGGGTACTGCGCATTGCGCCTCAAAGCCGCAATCGGCACGAGGAGTCTGCCTATCGGCGTCATGTCGAGCTCGGCGTCGAGATGTGCGCAAGGCTTGGCATCAGCGAGGCTGTCGTACTCGACGCGGTCAGGTGTCATCATGAGCGCATCGACGGCAGCGGCTTTCCGGAGGGACTGGTGGGCGAGGCAATGCCGCTGTCGGCACGCGTCGTGGCAATTGCCAACCGCTACGACGAGCTGGTTCATGGCAGCGACGAGTCGCGATCACTCACGCCATCGCAGGCACTGGCCCGGCTCTACCGCAACGAAGCCGCGGGCTTTGATCGGGGTCTGTTGCAGCGATTCATCAAGGCGATGGGTGTCTGGCCGCCTGGCACCATCGTCTTGCTGAGCAACGGCATGATCGGTCGTGTGATTTCGGTGGAGCCCGATCAGACTTTGCGACCGACAGTGCTGATCGGCGACCCTGATGTGGGGCCGGGTGAATCGCCAATCATTTCGCTGATGGAAATGCCGGACCTGAAGGTTGCTCGAGCGATGAGGCCTGCGGAGTTGCCGGCGCATGTGCTGGCCAAACTGACGCCAACAGCACAAAACGCCGATCTGGACCGTTCAGCCAGAGGGTAAAGAGCGCCATCGGTCGGTTCAGGCTTTCCTCTTGAGAGCGGCTCGCGCTGATAATCTGACACGAAGGTCCGATGGCGGTGCGGCAGTCTGCGCCCGTGTGAAACCTTCTGCATTTCCAACAATCGGGCGTCAGGTCATTTCCATGCTTTCAATTGCATCCACGCTCATCTGGCGACTTGCAGCGACCGCTGCGCTGCTTGGTTTGATCGCCTGCTCACCGAAAAACCAGACGGTCGAAGGTCTGAACAAGGCGATTACAGAACTGGCAAAACCGGCTGGGAGCTGGCATGCGGTTGTGACCTCGCTTGAAAAGTCGCTGTCGCCAGAGGGCAAGATGCTGATCGGCGCAGATCTCGAACGCCTGATGCAGAATGGATTGGCCAGTTCGCCGCCGGATGGGCGGTGCGATGCGAACCTGATCAGAGATCGCATGCGACAGGAATTGAGTCGCATGCGGGTCAAGCTCGATCCAAGCAAATCACCGATGCCAGCTCCATTGATGGCTCCGGTGGTCTGCGAGCCAGTGCCGGCGATCTACGAACTCGACCGTTGCGTCCGCGTCATCGAGCTGTATGGTCATGCTCTCGATGCTGACGCGATAGCGGTGACTGTTAAACGTAATGACGGGCAGATCAGACAGGTCGACGGGCAGTTTGCCGGGACATCGGGCGGTTTGCTGACGCTGGACGCCAGCTCGCTGAGATTGAGTGAAGATGATGCCCAGATCCTTGTTCTGTCCAAGGAATCGCGGACCACGATCGCGCTCATCGAAGTCGCCGCGCCTGCAAAACCACCGCCAGTGACGGTGCTGCCTGCTGCTGTGCGCACCATCGAAGAAGTGGTTGTCCGTGTTGACGGCAGAACCTTCGGCGAAAACCGTGGGGTGACCTATGGGCGAAAATGCACACCAGGATTCCATCGGTCAGAGTGCAGCGTCAGGCAACTCAACGGCACTGGCCAGTGCGAGCCCACCTGGATCGAGCCGGGCAATGAGAGTGACTGCCGCTGCCGGGTTCAGTTCAGGCTGCCGGCCTTCGAATCGGTCGATTGCAGAGTCAAGCTGACCGAGCGCGCCAATCTTCGCGAGCAGCCTGCCCCGAAAAAAGTGGTCTGCGGCTAATCGACGCAAGCGCCAGCGATATCTCGCTGAACTGCCCAGTCTGTGTCTGTCTTGGCCCGTCGCTCAACCGCGCCGGTCGAAGCGAAGGATTTCTCCGGCAAGTCGCTCCAGCGGTATGACGGTCTCTGTGGCCCCCATACGGATCGCCTCCTTGGGCATGCCGAAGACCACGCAACTGGCCTCATCCTGAGCGATGGTGCGGGCACCCGCCTGGCGCATCGCGAGCAGCCCGCGGGCACCGTCGTCGCCCATGCCGGTCATGATGATCCCCAACGCATCCGGGCCGGCGCATTCGGCCATTGACTTGAACAGCACGTCGACTGCGGGGCAGTGGCGATTGACCGGCGGGCCGCCGAACACTTCGGCGTAATACTGGCCGCCCTGTTTGCGCACCTTCAGATGCTTGCCGCCCGGGGCGATCAGCGCGACACCGCGTTCGATGCGGTCGCCGCTTTTCGCCTCGCGGATATTCATGGCACACAGGCCGTCGAGTCTGGCGGCATACATCTCGGTAAAGCGTTCGGGCATGTGCTGGACGATTGCGATGCCAGGGCCATCGGCAGGCAGTTCGGTGAGAACCAGTTCGAGTGCCTGCGTGCCGCCGGTCGAGCTGCCGAGCACCACCGGTTTATTGACCGACAGCGCATGCAGACCGGCGATGACCGGGCGTGCGGCCTGGGTGGCATTGCCTGCTGCCGGCCTCGCGGCAGCGCTTGCGCGCGGGCGTGAGCGGGCGGCGGTCTTGAGGGTCTGGATCAGTTCGCGCCGCGAGTCTTCGAGAAACTGCTTAGGCCGAGCCTTGGCTTGGCCACGATCGCGACCGCACCTGCCGCCAGCGCTTCGAGCGCGGCTTTGCTGCCATCGGTGGTCAGGGTCGAGCAGATCACGGTGGCAATCGGCGATTCGGCCATGATCTGGCGCAGGAAGGTCAGGCCGTCCATGCCCGGCATCTCGATGTCGAGCAGCAGCACATCGGGACGATTTTTTGCGATCGCAGGACCCGCAATCAGCGGGTTGGGCGCACTGCCGGCGAGCTCAATGTCAGGATCACCCTGAAGCAGATGGAGCAGCGTCTGGCGCACCACTGCCGAATCGTCGACGACATAGACTTTGATGGCCACGCAAGCTCCTCAGATCGGTACCGATGTCACCTGCGGCGCGCCCATGCCGACCGTCCAGGACAGCCGTCGATAGGCGCAGCCGCCGAGATCCTGGGCAAGCACCCGGACGCCGTCTTCGGCGAGGGCATCACAGACCCAGCGGGCATTGCGTTCACCGACATGGCCCTGGCTGACCAGGTCGGGGAACATGTTGCCGCCGCCATAGAGATAGGCCTCGCATTGCGTCGGGTCGATGCCGCATTGACGAAGCAGCCGATACATGGTCGCCAGGGCGACATCGGCATAGGCAGCGTTGGTCGGCGCAGACGATGCCGACTGACCGGCATGAACGATGTGGCACATGGCGCCGATAGTGCGTCGCGGGTCGGTCAGGATGATCGCCACACAGGATCCGAGCAGGGTCTCGAGCCGGTCGCCGCGCTCGCCGCAGACCACGTCGCCGGGATGCAGGGTATAGATCTGCTGCGGCTGGGCGATCCCGAAAAGCTTGCCTGCAGGGTCGGACATCGTCATGCCGCCGGCTTGCGAAAGGCGCCGGGTGCAAGCGATTGCAGCGGCGTCTTGCAGGGCACGCGGCCTTCGGCGGTGCCGATGAAAAAGAGCCCGCCGGGGCGCAGCTGGGCCAGTACGCGATCGACGACATCGCTCTTGGTCCTGGCATCGAAATAGATCAGCACATTGCGCAGGAAGATCACATCGAAGAGGCCCACGTCATCAAGCGGTCGGCACAGGTTGAGCTGGCCGAAACGGACTCGGCCCTGCAGCTTCGGGTTGATTTGCGCCAGGCCCTCGGAGGGCCCTTCGCCGCGCAGGCAGTAGCGCTTGAGCCGCTCGGGTGAGACATTGCGCAGACGGTCTTCCGGGTAGATGGCCTCGGTCGCGCTGCGCAGCACGCGATCGCTGATGTCGGTGCCCAGAATCGACCAGCCGTCACCGATGCGGCCCTGCTGCTGCAGATCGGCCAGCAGCATCGCGGTGCTCCAGGCCTCGTCGCCAAAAGACGACGCCGCGCTCCAGACCGCCAGGGTGCGCGGCCGGGTGCGGCTGAGTTCGTCTTCGAGCAGCTTGTAGTGGGCCGGTTCGCGAAAAAAATAGGTTTCATTGGTGGTCAGCAGATCGACTGCCATCTGAAACTCGCCGCCGTCGTCGTTGCCCGAGATCAGTTCGAGATAGTCCTCGAAATTGCTGATGCCCAGTCGCTGGATGCGAGGCGCGAGCCGCGATGAAACCAGCGGCTTTTTGCTCTCGCTGAACGACAGGCCAATCGAGTCGTACATCAGCTCGCTGATCTGCCGGTAGGTGTCGTCGCGAAGTGTTGCCATGCAGGCCTCAGGCGGCGACCGCGTTTTGCGCCGACTCGCAAAGCTGCGCCATCTCCGCCACATCGAAGGCCTTGTCGGGCTCGAGGATGATCACGAAACGGTTGGCGACCTTGCCCATGCCCTGGATGAAATCGCGGCGCAGATTGGTCCCGAAATTCGGCGGCGGCTCGATCTGGGTTGGCGCGATCTCGATCACCTCGCTGACCGCATCGACCATCAGGCCGAGCTCGACCCGTTCTCCATCACGGGTCGAGTCGAAGATCACGATGCAGGTCTTCTTGCTCAGGTTGGCCGCGGGCCGTCCGAAGCGAGCCTGCAGATCGATCACTGGAACCACTGCGCCACGAAGATTGATCACGCCGCGAACGAAGTTCGGCATCAGCGGCACGGTGGTCATCGGTCCGTACTGGATGATTTCGCGAACGGTGCGGATGTCCATCGCGAACACTTCCTCGCCGAGGGTGAAGGTCAGGAACTGGGCCGCTGCGTCGGCGCCCTCGGGGCTGTCGGCTCCGGAATGACTCGTTCTGTTCATGGCGAGCACCTCAGTAGGGACGGAAGTTGCCGTTGGTGCCATTGCTGCCGTGGCTGGCATTGGCGGCTCGGACCACCTTCGGCGCGGCAGTGGCCCCGCGCATCGGTGAGCCGGCACCTCGACGATCGGGCTGCGTGCGGACTTCGGGTCGGCTTGCGAGCGCCTGCTGTCCGCCGCCACCGAGGGTGAAGAAGGCGACCGAGTGCTGCAGTTGCTCGGCCTGGCCGGAGAGCTCTTCGGAGGTTGCCGCAAGCTCTTCCGAGGCCGAGGCGTTCTGCTGCGTGGCCTTGCTCAGCTGGCCCATCGCGCCGCCGATCTGGGTGACCGACTGGCTCTGTTCCTGCGAGGCCGCCGCGATTTCCTGGACCAGTTCAGAGGTCTTCTGGATCGAGGGCACGATCTCGCCAAGCAGCTTGCCGGCGCGTTCTGCCGTGCTGACGCTGTCGCCGGCGAGGTCACCGATTTCCTTGGCGGCTTCCTGGCTGCGTTCGGCCAGTTTGCGCACTTCGGCGGCCACCACCGCAAAGCCCTTGCCGTGTTCGCCGGCTCGCGCGGCCTCGATGGCGGCATTGAGCGCCAGCAGGTTGGTCTGGTAGGCGATGTCATCGACGATGCTGATCTTCTGGGCGATCTGCTTCATCGCGGTCACGGTCTGCATCACCGCCTGGCCGCCGTCGCCGGCTTCCTTGCTGGCCTTGGTGGCCATGCTGTCGGTGACCTTGGCGTTATCGCTGTTCTGCGAGATCGAGGCCGACATCAGGTCGATCGATGCGGTGGTCTCCTCAACCGACGAAGCCTGCTCACTGGCTGATTGCGACAGCGACTGGGCGGTGGCACTCACCTGGTTGGCCGCACCGGTGAGTGCATCGGCCGCCGCCCGTACTTCCTCGATGATGCCTGAGAGTTTTTCGCAGCTTGAGTTGGCGTCGAGCTTGACCTGCTCGAAGGTGCCTTCGGCCTGGCGGGTGATGCGCTGGGTGAGATCGCCGGTGGCCAGGCCCGAGAAGACCCGACCGACATCCTCGATGACGCCTGCCAGCGTCTCGGTGGTGGCGTTGGCGTCGGCCTTGACCTGACCGAAGGTGCCCGAGTACTCGCGGCTGATGCGTTGCGACAGGTCGCCCGCTGCCAGCGCGCCGAAGACCCGACCGACATCGTCGAAGATCACGGTGGTGGTTTCCATCAGGGTATTGACCCCGGCGCACAGTTCGCCGATCGGGCCGCTTTTGCCCTCGAGCGGGATGCGCTGGCTCAGATCGCCGTCGCGCGCCGCGCTGGTGACCTGCTGCGCCTGCTCGACCGCTTCTTTCAGCATCCGGTTGGCCACGACTTCGGTGGTGACATCGGTGGCGATCTTGACCACTTTCACCACCCGGCCCATCTCATCACTGACCGGCGCATAGACCGCCTGGATCCAGACTTCGCGCCCATCCTTGCTCACCCGCTTGAAGGTATCGGTCTGCGGCTTGCCGGCGTTCAGATCGGCCCAGAACTGGGTGTACTGCGACGAGGCGGAGTAAGCAGGGTCGACGAACATGCGGTGATGCTTGCCGGCAATCTCCTGGCTCTGATAGCCGAGAGTCTTGAGGAAAATCTCGTTGGCACTCAGGACGTGACCGCCGAGGTCGAACTCGATATAGGCATAGGTCTGATTGATGGCATTGAGGATGCCGCGGGCGTTTTGCCGCTCGATCTCGGCGTCGGTGATGTCGTAGCGCACGCCGAGGTATTTCATCGGCTTGCCGTTGTCGCCCATGATCGGCGCGACCACCGCATCGACATAGTAGGGCGTGCCGTCCTTGGCGCGGTTCTTGATGATGCCGCGAAAGATCTCGCCACGACCGATCGTCGACCAGAGCTGCTTGAAGGTCTCCTTGGGCATGTCGGGCGAGCGCGTGGTGTTGTGCGGCTGACCGATCAGTTCCTTCTTGCTGTATTTCGAGACCTCGATGAACTTGTCGTTGACGCTCAGGATGTCACCCTTCTTGTCGGCCTCCGAGACGATGCTGGTGACATTCATGATGTCGGTGCGCACCTTCAGTTCGCTCTCGACATCGGCCAGTCGCGACCTGAGTTCAGCCAGCGAGGCTTCGAGTTCGGCGCGCTGCTGTGCTTGTTTGTGCAGTGCCTCGGCGGCCTGCTGCAGTTCGTTGCCCGCCACCAGGCGTGCGATCCAGGAAGGGTTTTGGGTGGTCATTGTGTTGCTCCTTGCTTCAGATTGAGCGCATTCGAGATGGGTTTGACGGGCGGGGCGGTGTGATGCGGCGGCGGATGCTCGGCCAGTTGGCACAGCGAGGTCACATCGAAGATGAGTGCGACTTCGCCGTTGCCGAGGATGGAAGAGCCGGACATGCCGCGCAGGCTGCGGAACATGCGTCCGAGCGGCTTGATGACGGTCTGATGCTGGCCGAGCAGCCCGTCGACCATGACGCCATAGCGGCGCCCGCCCGACTGGATCACGACCACACTGCTGCGCTCGGGTTCGAGCGATTCGATGCTGTAAAGGGCCCGCAGGCTCATCACCGGCAGCACCTGGCCGCGCAGCTCGACGACGCTGCAGCCATGCGCATCGACCGCGGTGGCGGTC
Source organism: Burkholderiales bacterium (assembly GCA_026399875.1). Taxonomy (GTDB): domain Bacteria; phylum Pseudomonadota; class Gammaproteobacteria; order Burkholderiales; family Burkholderiaceae_E; genus UBA4615. The sequence continues at coordinate 12,978 of JAPLQF010000028.1, forward strand.
GGCCGGTTCTCGATCACTTCGACCACCGCATCAAGCGGGAAGATGAACTTGGACGATCCGACGCTGACCAGAAAGCCGTCGATGATCGCCAGGGTGAGCGGCAACCGCACTTCGATCGTGGTGCCCTTGCCCTGGACGCTGCTGAGATCAATGCGACCGCGCAGGCTTTCGACATTGCGCCGCACGACATCCATCCCCACGCCGCGGCCCGACAGATTGGTGACCTGTTCGGCGGTCGAAAAGCCCGGCTCGAAGATCAGCGCAAGCAGGTCGCCATCGTTCGGTGTGACGCCCGGCGAGACCAGTCCGCGTTCGCGCGCCCGATGCAGGACACGCTCGCGGTCGATGCCGCGGCCGTCGTCGCTGATGCTGATCAGAATGCCGCCGGCATCGTGGCTGGCCGCGATCCTGAGCGTGCCTGCTGCAGGCTTGCCGGCGGCCAGACGCATTTCGCAGGTCTCGATGCCATGATCCATGGCGTTGCGAACCAGATGCATCAGCGGGTCGGTAATGCGCTCGACCACCGACTTGTCGAGTTCGGTCTCGGCACCGGCAATCTCGAGATGCACCTGCTTGCCGAGTTCGGCAGCCAGATCGTGGACCACGCGGCGAAAGCGCCCGAAGGTCTCGCCGATCTGCACCATGCGCATCTGCAGCGTGCCGTTGCGGATCTCTTCGATCAGACGCCCGAGCTGGTGGCTCGATTCGATCAGCTCCGAATCGCCGATCTTCTGGGCGAGCAGGCCGGTGCCGGCGCCGGCAATCACCAGTTCGCCCAGCAGATTGATGACGTCGTCGAGCCGGTCGGCGCGCACGCGCACATAGCGGGCATCGTCGCCCTGACGGCGCTCGCCGGCGGCGCGCCGATCGACAGCCGAAGGTGCGGCGGCCGCTGTGGCCGATGTGGTGGCCGAGGTTGCGCTAACTGGCGCAGGCGTATCGGACATGTCGGACTGTGTGTCCTGCGCTGCGACCGCAGGAAAATCGCGAGCGTCGGCAGCTTCGCGATCAGCGATCGCGCTCACGCTGATCTCGCAGTCTTCGCGCACCATCTCGAAAGCGGCCTCGACCTCGGCGGTCGTGCTCGAGCCGCGCAGCACCAGGCTCAGGTCGAGATGGCAGTCTTCCGGATTGAAGGCATCGAAGGCAGGAAGCCGATCGACGCCGAGGCTGACCGACTCGATCGTCCCGAGTGTGCCGAGATAGTCGAGGATGCCCAGCGGATCGAAGCCGTCCCGGAAGGTGTCGGTCTTGTAGTGCAGCGCGATACGGTATGCGCCGGCAGGCGCGGCGGTGGTTGCCGCGACGGCATCGCCCGCGTGCTGCGTTGATGTGCTCTGCAACGCGCTTGCCGGCAGGGCCGCCACCAGCGCCGCGATCAGGGTGTCGCGCTGATCGGCGATATCGGGCGCGGCGTCGGTGTCGCGTCGGCCCGGATCGACCAGCATGATCAGGCGACGGATCTGGTCGCCGCTTTGCAGCAGCACCGCGCTGGTCTTGCCGGTCAGATGCGTTTTGCCTTCGCGCAGCGCATCGAGGAAGGTCTCGACATGATGGGTGAAGGCCACGATCTCCACCAGCCCGAACAGGCCGGCCGAACCCTTGATGGTGTGGGCGCAGCGAAAGAGCGCATCGAGCAGCTCGCGGTCGGTCGGACGGTCTTCGAGTTCGAGCAGGAGTTGCTCGAGCTGGTCGAGCAGTTCGACCGACTCGCTGATGAAGGCGGGCAGTGCGTCGCGCAGGAAATCCTGATCGTCATTCGAGTGAATGCTCATGGAGCGATCCTCATGCTGCTTGCGCGAGTGGTGGGAGATCGAGCAGCGCGTTGGCGCCCAGGCGATCGACAACGCCGCGCAAGGCGCTGCTTGGCGCAATCAGACGCAGTGCCAGGCCGCGCGACTGAAGCTCTGCAGCGATCGCCAGGAGCAGCTGCAGTCCGGCGGTATCGATCATCGCGACGCGTTGCGCGCCCAGCCGCAGGGCGTGGCGCCCGGAGCTGCCGGTGGCATCGATGAAGGCCTGCAGGACGCCGCCGAGATCGCGATACAGCTCGCCGACTTCATAGATGCCGACATCGTCGGGCAGCTCGAAGTCGATGGTGTCGTTGTCCTTGCTCACGGATGACTCCGGTCGGTTGACGGTGCGGATGGCTGATGGATTGGCTTGCGGATGACCATTCGGATCACGGCAGGCAGAGCTTCGACACCGCATCGAGCAGCACCGGCGGATTGAAGGGCTTGATGATCCAGGCCTTGGCGCCGGCGGCGCGGCCGGCGTTTTTCTTGGCGTCGGCCCCTTCGGTGGTCAGCATGACCACCGGCGTGAAGCGATAGTTCGGATGCGCCTTGACCGCAGTCAGGAAAGCGATGCCGTCCATGTTCGGCATGTTCACATCGCTCACGATCAGATGGATCTTGCGGCCATCGAGTTTGGTGAGCGCGTCCTTGCCGTCGCAGCCCTCGAGGACCTCATAGCCGGCCCGCGAGAGCGCGAGGCTGACCACCTGGCGCAGCGAGGCAGAGTCATCGACGATAAGAATGGTTTTTTTCATGTTCCACCTTAGAAGAAGGTGACCTCTGAGGCCTGTGCCGGCGCTTTCGCAGGCCTGGCGTTTGCGCCGTGATTGGAGGCCTGCTCGACGGTCGAGTAGCCGCTGGTAAGGGTGCGATGCCAGTCTTCCTGCTCGGGCATGCGATGGGTGCGGGCCGATTCTTCGAGGTGGGCGGCGATGCCGTCGAAGGCATGGATCACCTGATCGATGATCTGGTTGACCCGATCCTGGAATTGGAAAGCGACCATCAGCGATTCGACTTCGCTGCGGATCGACTGCGACACCGCCCGGTTACTCTGCGCACGCGTACTGAGCGACTCAACCGCCTCATCGACGCGGGTGATGACGCTGCGAACGCGGTCCTCATTGACATCGAGCGCATTGCGATCATGGTCGGACTGCGCGGTCGCATCGCGCATCGTGGCGTTGACCTGGGCGCCGAAGCTGCGGACCTGTTCGCCGATCTGCTTGCCCATCTCGCCCGACTCGGCCGACAGCCTGCGAACCTCGCCGGCGACCACCGAAAATCCGGCGCCGGCAGGCCCGGCACGGGCGGCTTCGATTGCGGCGTTGAGCGACAGCAGGTTGGTCTGACGGGCAATCTTTTCGACCACATCGGCCAGGCCCAGCAGGCCTCGCGAGGCGCCGTCGAGTTCGCGGATGGTGCCCAGCACCCTGTCCTTGGAGTGCAGGGTTTCGTCCAGCGACGCCAGCAATGCCTTGAGGTCGACTTCGGCTTCGATCAGGACCTGCGCGCGTTGGTCTTTCCCCTGCGATTGACCGGTGTCGGTGTCGATGACCTGATCGAGCTGCTGGATGATCGACACGAAGCCGCCAAGCAGTTTGTCGGTGGCCTCGCGGGTCTGCTCCTGCGCGGTCTTCAGATGTCGCTGCCACAGGGCAAGGGCTTCGTTCAGGCGCACGGCCAGTGCTTCGAACGTCGCCGTCTGCGCACCGCTCGCCGCCGATGTCGGGCCGCTATCGGCAGGTGTGACGAGCCGATGCTGCATGGCCAAAGCACTGGCTGCGAGCGTGGTGGCAGCCAGGCCGGCAGCCAGCGACAGCCAGGCGACCCAGCCGTTTGCAAGGTTCGCGATGGCGGCAACCTGTCCGGCAAGCGCCACCACCATTGCAGCCAATGCGCTCGCCAGAACGGTTTTCGAGGCGAAGCGAGGGAGTGATGTCGAGCTCATTCCGGCAGTCGATCGTCAAGAGTGTTTCGTTAATGTATCTAACTCGTGTCTTTTCAGTGTCGGCCGATCGGCTTCTTGCAATCTGATGAATACCGGGCTTCTAACGGGGTATTTCGCGCTGTTGAGCGTGGCGGGCGTAAGCTGATTGAGAGAAAACCGCCGTCGATCGCCGTCAGTCGGTCGGCGAATGCCAATCAGGAGCCAATCGGGTGTCGCGATGCGGGTGAGCTGGATGAAGTGCTTCGGTCTGGCGGCGGTTGTGATCGGGTCTGCCGGTCTTGTCGCCTGTGCAGGTCCGGGCGGATCGATCGGTTCCGCGACCAGTCCGATCGCCGACAGCGGCGCCCCATCGGTGTCCGGTGCCAGGCCGCCCGCCCAGACCGTCGCGCTGTTTTCGACCTCGGACAAAGTGCCCTCGCCGGACGGATGGTCGGCCTGGCAATTTCACATCAGCAAGCGTGCGACCCGGTATCAGCTGGTGTCGCTCGGTCAGGAGCGGGTCGTCGAGGCAATCGCCGATGGGTCGGTCTCCGGGCTGAAGTTCCGGCTCGATGCCGACCCCCGGAGTCGCCCGATTTTCGAGTGGCGCTGGCGGGTGGATGCCACCCTTGACGGCGCGGATGTCGGTGAGCGCTCAGCTGACGATTCGCCGGTGCGGCTGGTGCTGGCATTCGCTGGCGATATCAACACGCTGCCGATCGAGGAGCAGATGTTCTTTGAGCGGGTCAAGCTGCTGGGCGGGCATGACCTGCCCTATGCCACGCTGATGTATGTCTGGGACAACCGGCGCGTTGCCGAGTCGCTGGTCGTCAACCCCCACACCACGCGCATCCGCAAGATCGTCGTCGAGAGCGGAGCGCAAGGCGTTCGGCAGTGGCGCAGTTATCGGCGCGATATCGTGGCCGATTTCGAACGCGTGTATGGCGCGCCTCCCGGACGCCTGATCGGGGTCGCTGTCGTGACCGACAGTGACAATACGCGCCAGAAGATCCGTGCCTGGTACGGCGATATCAGGATGCTTGAGCGCAATCCCTGATCAGTTGTCTAGGCCAGGCGCGACCGATGGCGATGCCGACACCACGATCGGGCCTGCTCGGCCGCTCGGGCGATAGCGGTCGATTCCCAGGCCCTTCGGGCTGATATCGGTCTGCCGGCCGCTCATCAGATCGGCCAGCAGCTTCGCCGATCCGCAGGCCATGGTCCAGCCAAGCGTGCCATGGCCGGTGTTGAGCCATAGATTCGGGAAACCGGTCGGTCCGACAATTGGGGTGCCATCGGGTGTCATCGGGCGCAGACCTGTCCAGAACTCGCCCTTCGACAGATCGGCCGCGCCCGGAAACAGGCCATTGAGCACGTGTTCGAGGGTCGCCCGGCGGCGCGGATCGAGTCGCAGATCGAAGCCGGCGACCTCGGCCATGCCGCCGATCCGGATCCGCTGGTCGAACCGGGTCACCGCGACCTTGTAAGTCTCGTCCATCACGGTGGAGACCGGCGCGCGGGAGGCATCGGTGATCGGCACCGTGAGTGAATAACCTTTCAGCGGATAGACCGGCAGATCGAGGCCAAGCGGCTCGAGCAGGGCGCGTGAATAGCTGCCGGCAGCCATGACATAGTGGTCGGCCGTCAGCCGCTGTTCACCCTCGGCGCTACTGAGCGTGACTCCGGCAATTCGTCCGCCGGCAAGCTCGATATGCCCGATGTCGTGCTCATACAGAAACCGGACCCCCAGCAGGCTCGCTGCCTCGGCAAGCCGCTCGGTGAACAGCCGGCAGTCGCCGGTCTCATCGCCGGGCAGGCGCAGTCCGCCGCTCAGATTGCCGGCAACAGTAGCAAGTGCCGGCTCGACGCTGGCCAGTTCGCCCGGCTCGAGCAACTCGAAGGGCACGCCGGCGGCGCGCAGTACCTGGACATCCTGGTCGATCGCAGCGCGCTGCGCCTGGCTGCGAAACACCTGCAGCGTGCCGAGTTGTCGGCCCTCATAGCGGATGTCGAGATCGGCCCGCAGCGCGATCAGGCAGTCTCGGCTGTATTCGGCCAGCCGCAGCATTCTTTCCTTGTTGACCGAGTAGCGGCCCTGGCTGCACTGGGCCAGCATCATCGCCAGCCAGCGTAACTGGAACAGCGTGCCATCCGGTCGGACGGCCAGCGGCGCGTGGCGCTGAAATAGCCATTTCAGGGCTTTGAGCGGGATGCCGGGTGCGGCCCAGGGGGTTGAGTATCCGGGTGAGATCTGACCTGCATTGGCGAAGCTGGTCTCTCGCGCGGCAGCCGGCTGCCGGTCGATGACCGTGACCTGATAGCCGAGGCGGGCGATCGACCAGGCGGTGGTGACACCGATGACGCCGCTGCCCAGAATCAGAACTTGCATACCCTCTCCCGCATGCCCTTTCCCATGGCATCGATGATGGATGTCAGCCATGGAGGCCGGTGCGAACTGTGACGCGTTCGATGCTCTGCCAGATCGCACTGTAGACCGGTATCGGCCGACGAACTTCGGCTTTGGTGTGATCAGCCGGTCGGTTTATCAGCCCAAATTGTGCCAATATCGTGACAATGTAGTCTTCAGCGACCTGTTCGATCCCCTGGCCTGAGTGTGGCTGCGGCATCCGGGACCGGCGACAACAAGGACAGTCCAATGCTCTCACGCCTGATCTATGCCAGTACGGTCACCACTCCACTCGATCCGACCGCGATCAATTTCCTGCTCTCACAGGCCAGGCTGCGCAATGGACTGCGGGGCATCAGCGGTTTGCTGGTTTTCGACAGCAAGTATTTTCTGCAGGCGATGGAGGGTTCGCAGCGCGAGTTGAGTTCGCTCTATTCTTTGCTGGTCAACGACCCGCGCCATCGCGATCTGATGCTGCTCAAGTTCGGCTCGATCGAGTCGCGCCTCTTTCCGTCCTGGAACATGGCCTTCGCGCCGGCCGATGCCGCGCATCGGGCGGTGTTCGGGCGTCGGATGGCGGGCTTGCACTTCGATCCCTATACCCTTCATGGCGGCTCGGCAGAGGCGCTGCTGATCGATTTCATGACGGTTGGCGCCGACCTGTCGGAAGCGCTCGCGCAAGACTGAGGCCGATCCCGGCCGGTGCCCCGGGCAGACCGGCTGCAAGCTGCGGGATAATCGCCCGCATGCCGACAATCAGACAGGTTCTTGCCGAGACGCTCGACGCCAGCTTCAAGGGCTTTGCGCCTGAGCGATCACCTTTCAGGGTCGAGCAGGCGGGTGCTGCCGATCTGCAACTGCTGCGCGGTGATCTGCCGATGCCGGTAGCGGTTCTGCGCGAATCGGCGCTTGTGCACAACGCCCAATGGTTTGCGCGTTTCGTTGCCGAGTCGGGTGTGAGCCTGTGCCCGCACGGCAAGACCAGCCTTGCGCCGCAACTCTTTGATGAGCAGTTGCGCGCCGGCGCCTGGGGCATCACGGTGGCCAATGTCCATCAGGGGCGGATCGCAGTCGAAGCCGGTGCCCTGCGGGTGCTGATGGCCAACCAGATCGCGACGGTTGCGGATGTCCGGCGCTGGAGTGCGCTCGCCAGCGCACATCCCGGCGTTCGATTCATCACGCTGGTCGATTCGATGGCGCAGCTCGACATCTTGGTGCGCGGCGCACAGGGCGGCCCGCGGCTCGAGTTGCTGGTCGAGCTCGGCATTGCCGGCGGGCGCACCGGCTGTCGAGACGATGAGCAGGCACTCGCTCTGGCGCGGGCGGTCGCCTCGCACGCCTGCCTGATGCTGGTCGGCGTCGAAGCCTATGAAGGCCTGAACATCACCGGCGATTCGGTGCGCGATGCGCAACTGGTCGGCGCGTGGATGACCCGGCTTGGCGATCTGGCGCAGGCCTGCGAGCGCGAGGGCCTGTTCGAGGTCGACGAGGTGCTGATCTCGGCAGGCGGCTCGTCGGCCTACGATCTGATGGCGAAGACCCTGCGACCGGCGTTGTCGCGACCGGTCAGGCGGGTGCTGCGCAGCGGCTGCTATCTGACACACGATGACGGCATGTATCGCCGCTTTGCCGCGTCTGTCGTTGAGCGTGGCCTGTATGCCAGCGTCGGCGAGCCGGGGCTTCGCGGTGCGCTCGAGGTCTGGGCGGCGGTGCAGTCACGGCCCGAACCCGATCGTGTGATCGTCACGCTCGGGCGTCGCGATGTCGGGACCGATGCCGATCTGCCGCTGGCCCTTCACTGGATGCGTCACGGCGACTCAGCACCCCGAGCCGCCCCCTCGCACTGGCGGGTCTTTGGTCATAACGATCAGCACGGCTATCTGCAGGTTGATCCGGCCGACACGCTTGCAGTGGGTGATCTGATCGGCTTTGGCGTCTCCCATCCCTGTACCACCTTCGACAAGTGGCGCCTGATCTGGGGCGTGGACGATGACTATCGCGTGACCCGGGCGATCAGAACCTACTTCTGAGGGGGCGCGCCGGAAGGGGTCGTCTGAAGGGGTCCTGACGGTGGCTTCGCAGAGGCCGGTGCGGCATCGACAGCACCCAGGACCCGTCGCCGCAGAAATGCCATGGCATCGCGTGCGGTGGTCATCGGGTCTTCTTCCATCGGCAGATGACCGAGATTGGGGTAGACGATCAGCTCGCTGTCCGCGATATCCTGCTTGAAGCGCTCGCCCATCGACAGCGGCACCCAGGTGTCCTGGGCACCCCACATGATCAGCGTCGGCACCTTGAGCTGACGCAGCTGCTCCCAGCCGGTCGAGGGTGGTGCATTGCGGGCTCGGTCGCCGAGTGCAACCCGATTGCCGGGACGCCGCATCAGGTCGGAATAGCGCGAGACAAGTTCGGGCGTGACCAGGCTGTCGTCAACATAGACGTCTTTCAGACTCCTGCCGACCGCCCCTTCGATCGGCGCCCAGCGCATCAGTTCGCTGATGACCGGCATGCTCGCAAGCTGCAGGGCGACCGCAGTGGTGGTCGACAGATTTTGCGGATACCCGGTGGCATCGATCAGGATCAGGCCGCTGATGCGGTCGGGGCGGCGCAGCGCATAGCGCCAGGCAGCCTGACCACCGAGGCTGCTGCCCGCGATGACAAAGCGTTTCAGGCCTGCGGCATCGGCAAAGCGTTCGAGGAAATCGACGGTCGCGGCCGGCGAATAATCGCCCGAGGGATAGGGGCCGGTCAGCCCGAAGCCCGGCAGATCGAGCCTCACCACCCGCCACGAGGGCGACATCGCCTTGACCCAGCCCTCCCAGGTATGAAGCGACGATGCCGTGCCGTGCAGCAGCAGGATGGTCGGTGTGTCGTCGGGCGCCGGGCCGGAGGTGGGCCTGGGGGGCGTCGGGAAGGTCGATGCCCTGGGGGGAATCCCCGGGTTGGCTGCGGTCGGGCTGGCGGGGTTGGCAGCGCTGGCGGCGGTCGATGTGCCCGCTGCCGGCGATGAGGTGGGCGAGTCCTCCAGCGGTTTGCTGCCCAGCCCTTCGTCGCGCCAATGGACTTCGACGCCATCCATCGGCAGATAACGCGATGGCGGCGCACCGTACTGGGCTTTCAGACTGGCGAGCGGCAGATCGGTCTGGCAGCCCGCCAGCACCAGCGTCATGCCAAGCAGAACGATCAGTCGATGCATATCAGCTCCAGTCTTCTTCGATCGCATGACAGGCGACCTGCGAACCATCGGCACTGCTGCGCAGCAGCGGTCGTTCACTGCGGCACCGGTCACGTGCCAGCGGACAGCGCGGGTGAAAGGTACAACCCGATGGCGGACTCAGCGGATTCGGCACTTCGCCCGACACCGCGGTGCGCGTCTTGCCGCTGCCATCGATGACAGGGATAGCATCGAGCAGCATCCGTGTGTAGGGATGCTGCGGCATCTCGAAGAGCCGGCGTTTGGGTGCCAGCTCGACGATCCGCCCGAGGTACATGACACCCACCCGGTCGGCCACATGGTTGACCACCGCCAGATTATGCGAGATGAACAGGTAGGTCAGCCCATCGGCGCGTTGAATATCACGCATCAGGTTCAGGACCTGGGCCTGGACCGAGACATCGAGCGCCGAGGTGGGTTCGTCGCAGACCAGGAAATCCGGTCTGGAGGCCAGTGCCCGAGCAATCGACAGACGCTGCCGCTGGCCGCCTGAAAACTGATGCGGGTATTTCGCGGCATCGGCGCCCGACAGGCCGACCTGCCTGAGCAGCGCTTCGATGCGGGTCGCGATCGCGTCCTCGCCGGTCATCGTCCGATGAACGCGGATCGGCTCGGCAATGATGTCGGCGACTTTCCAGCGCGGATTCAGGCTGGCATAGGGATCCTGGAAAATCATCTGCAGCCGCGAACGCATCTGGCGTCCACCGGGGCGGCTCAGGTCTGACAGATCGACGCCGTCAAAGCGCACCTGGCCACGGCTGGGCTTGTAAAGTCCGACCAGCATCCGGGCAATGGTCGATTTGCCGCAGCCCGACTCGCCGACCAGGGCCAGCGTTTCGCCGCGCGCGATCTCGAAGCTCACATCGTCGACCGCATGCAGCAGCAGGCGGGGTTTGCCTTCGAGCAGCCGATTGAGCCAGGGCGGCGAGACGTCGAATGTTTTCGCGATCGAATCGACCACCACCAGGGGCGTGGCCGCAACGGGGCTTGGGGCCGTCGGCGCGTCGGAGGGCAGATTGACGGGCATGAGAAGCGATGCCGGCAGCGGGTGTGTCTGTACCGGCGAGTTGTCCTCGGGAGGCCGAGCGGGGGTCGGCGATGACGGCTCGCGCCCGACTCCAGATGACTCGCGCCCGCGCTCGGATGACTCGCGCCCGCGCTCGGATGACTCGCGCCCGACTCCAGATGACTCGCGCCCGCGCTCGAGGTGCTCGCCGAAACGATCGATCAGACTCATTCGACAGCCGGGACCGGTGCGTGGGCGCCGTGGCGCAGACAGGCTGCCATTGAACGGCCCGCTGTAACCAGTTCGGGGCGGACCGTGCGACAGTCATCGACCACCATCGGGCAGCGCGGATTGAAGGCGCAACCGGGCGGAATTGCATTCAGGCGCGGCATCGCGCCGTCGATCTGTGCCAAGCGCTCGCGGGCATGGCCGATCAGCGGGATCGAACCCATCAGACCGACGGTGTAGGGGTGATGCGGCCTGTGGATCACATCGGCGACCGGACCGATCTCGGCAATCCGTCCGGCATACATCACCGCCACCCGGTCGGCGGTCTCGGCGATCACGCCCATGTCGTGTGTCACCAGCATGATCGCCGTGCCGTGCTCCCGGCAAAGCCGCTTGAGCAGCGCAATGATCTGCGCCTGGATCGAGACGTCGAGCGCGGTGGTCGGCTCGTCGGCGACGATCAGCCGCGGCTCGGCGGCCAACGCAAGCGCAATCACGACCCGCTGGCGCATGCCGCCCGAGAACTGGTGCGGATAGTGATCAAAGCGCGCCGCGGCCGCCGGAATACCGGTGCTGTCGAGCAGCTCGATCGCGCGGCCGCGCGCCTGCGTCGGGTTCAGGTCGAGATGGGTGCGGATAGTCTCGACCAGTTGCCGGCCGACCGTCTGAAGCGGGTCGAGTGAGGTCAGCGGATCCTGGAAGATGGCACCGATCTGCCGGCCCCGAATACGGCGCATCTGCGAGGGGTCGAGATTGTCGATGCGACGGCCGTCGAGCAGAATCTCGCCGCCCACGATGCGCCCGGGTGGCTCGAGCAGGCCGATGATGGCTGCCCCGGTGAGCGACTTGCCCGCGCCCGACTCACCGACCACACCGAGCACCTCGCCCGGCGCAATCGAGAACGACACATCATCGATCGCCACCAGCGTGCCCCGCCGGGTGGTGAAGGCGACCCGCAGGTTTTTCACCTCGAGCAGAGGCGTCGCAATGATGCTCTGGCTGGTCATGATGCCAACCTATTGCAGCCGCGGGTTGAGTGCATCGCGCAGCCAGTCGCCGAGCAGGTTGACCGACATGCACAGCAGGATCAGAGCCAGACCCGGAAAGACCACCAGCCACCACTCGCCCGAGTACAGAAAGTTGTTGCCGGTATTGATCATCGTGCCGAGCGATGGTGTGGTGGGCGGCACGCCTACGCCCAGAAACGACAGCGTCGCTTCGGTGATGATCGCGGTGGCGACATTGATCGTGCCGATCACCAGCACCGGACCGAGCACATTGGGCAGCACATGGCGGCGCATGATTGCGAACGGCCCGACGCCGATCACCTGCGCAGCCTGCACATATTCGCGATGTTTTTCGACCATGGTCGATCCGCGCACCGTGCGGGCGTATTGAACCCAGTTGGCCAGTGCGATCGAGCCGATCAGGACGCCGATCGCCAGCGTCTCGAGGTTGGCGTTGCCCGGCAGCAGCGAGCGTGCCACGCCATTGATCAGGAGCGCGATCAGGATCGCCGGAAACGACAACTGCACATCGGCGGTCCGCATGATGAACGAATCGAGGCGCCCGCCCAGAAAGCCCGACAGCAATCCGAGCGTCACGCCCATCACCATGGCAAGCGCGACCGAGGCCAGCCCGACCAGCAGGGAGATGCGCGAGCCGTAGAGGATGGTCGAAAGCACGTCACGACCCTGGTCGTCGGTGCCTAACGGAAAGGCCGCCTGACCCTGTGCAACCCAGGCCGGCGGCAGCAGCGAATTATTGAGATCAAGCGTTGCCAGGTCGAAGGGATCGTGCGGCGCCAGCAGCGGCGCCAGCACCGAACCCAGGATCATCAATGCCGCGACGATGGCTGCGCCGACGGCCACAGGACTGCTTCGAAAGCTGTAGAAAATATCGCTGTCGAAAAACCGTCCTGCTGCCGAGGTGCTCACAGCGTCTGTCACTTCACGACGGCCGTGCGATAAAGAATGATGTTGTCGCCGCGCTGATCGATGGTCACGTTCTTGCGCATTGCCCAGGCCAGCGCCTGCTGATGCAGCGGAATGTGGCCGAAATCGTCGGCGTGCAGTTTCATCGCCTCGGCGATCATCGCGTTGCGCTTGGCCGGATCGGTTTCGGTACCGATCTTGCTGGTCAGTTCGTCGAACTTGGCATTGGAATAGCTGCCCAGGTTGAAGACGCCCTGGCCGGTCGTCGGTGTGGCCATGATGTTGTAGAGCGTGTTGTGCACGTCATAGGTGGTCGGCGTCCAGCCGAGCAGATAGAACGAGGTGTTGCGCGACAGGATCTTGGGGAAGTAGGTGGCCTTGCTCTCGGCCTCGAGACTGACCTTGACGCCGACCCGCGCCAGCATGCCGGCCACCGCCTGGCAGATCTCGCCATCGTTCACATAGCGATCGTTGGGGCAGTTCATTTTTACTTCGAAACCGTTGGGATAACCGGCTTCGGCCAGCAGCTTCCTGGCGGCTTCCGGATCATAGGCAGCACGCCTGTTCTGGTCAGGCAGGAAACCGTTGACACCCGGGCCGACCATGAGATTGGTGGGCGTGGCCGCACCGCGCATGATGCGGGTCTTGATCGCTTCGATGTCGATTGCCTGGAAGAAGGCCTGACGCACGCGGCGGTCCTTGAAGGGGTTCTTGCCTTTGACATTGGAGTAGAGCAGCTCATCGCGCTTCTGATCCATGCCCAGGAAGATCGTGCGCAGCTCCGGGCCCTGCAGCACGGTGAGGTTGCTGTCCTGCTTCAGGCGCTCGACGTCCTGCACCGGCGCCGGCTGCATCAGGTCGATTTCGCCCGATTTGAGCGCCGCGACCCGGGTGGCGTCATTGCCGATCGGGGTCCAGACCACCTGGTCGACATTGCCTTCGATCTTGCCCCAGTACTGCTGGTTGCGGACCAGCACCGTACGCACACCCGGTTCGCGCGAACGCAGGCGGAAGGGGCCGGTGCCATTGGCACGCACCGAGGCGGCGTTCTCGACCCCCTTGCGCTTGTCGACCGGTTTGGCGGCGTTATTGGCCTCGCACCAGACTTTGCTCATCATCGACAGCGAGGTCAGCATCTCGGGAAGGATCGGCAGCGGCACGGTCGTGATGATCTCGATCGTGCGGTCATCGACCTTGCGGACTTCCTTGACCTGGCCCACCGCGCCGCGCAGGTCGGAGCCGGCATCGGCTGCCCGCTGGAACGAGAAGACCACATCGTCTGCGGTGAAGGGCTGGCCATCGTGAAAGCTCACACCGCGCCGCAGGGTAAAGACCCAGCTTGTGGGCGAGCTCTGTTTCCACTCGGTGGCCAGTGCCGGCTTGAGCGCGAGTTTGCTGTCACGGGTCACAAGTGGCTCGTAGACATTGGCGGTGAAGCCGAGCTGCGTCGTCTCGTTGAGCGAATGCGGGTCCATCGACAGCGCATCACCCTGGTCGGCGGTACGAAGGGTTGCGGCTTGCGAGGCGGACGCCAGCAGCGCGGCTGTCGCTGCAACGAGGAAGCGGGTTGATGGTTTCAAGGGGTGTCTCCTAGTCCGGGATCAGGTGAGCGGCGTTGTCAGAAAGGATAGATGCGATGAATCGATTGGAACAGGGGTGCGTGAACAATGCCGGTCAATGGGACGATCCGGCGCGTTCGACGCGCAAACGCGGATCCACAACGAAATAGAGCAGGTCGACGACAAGGTTGATGGTAACGAAGATGAGCGCGATCAGGCACAGATAGGCCGCCATGATCGGGATGTCGGCCACCTGCACCGACTGGATGAACAGCAGCCCCATGCCCGGCCACTGGAAAACGGTTTCGGTGATGATCGCAAAGGCAATGATCGCACCGAGCTGCAGGCCGGTGATCGTGATGACCGGCACCAGGGTATTGCGCAGCGCATGGCCGAAATAGACCGCGCGATCGGACAGACCTCGGGCACGCGCGAACTTGATGTAGTCGGTGCGCAGAACCTCGAGCATCTCGGCGCGCACCAGCCGCATGATCAGCGTCGTCTGAAAGAGGGCCAGCGTGATGGCCGGCAGGATGATATGCGCCCAGCCGTCGCGCCCCAGCAGCCCGGTCGACCACCAGCCGAGTGCCACGGTCTCGCCGCGTCCGAACGAGGGCAGCCAGCCGAGGATGACCGCGAAAACCAGAATCAGCAGAATGCCGATCAGGAAGGTGGGCAGCGACACCCCGATCAGCGAGACTGCCAGCAGCAGATTGGCCAGCCAGCCCTTGCGCCGCAAGGCGGTGTAGACGCCCATCGGTATGCCGATCACCAGCGCCAGCACCGCCGCGACGATCGACAGCTCCATGGTGGCCGGAAAGCGCTCTTTGAGAAGCGTCGAGACTTTACGACTCTGCCGATAGGACATGCCGAAATCGCCCTGCACCGCCTGGCCTACGAATCGGGCGAACTGCACCGGGATCGGGTCGTCAAGGCCGAGATCGCGGCGAAGCTCTGCACGCTGCTCAGGCGTGGCGTCCTGGCCGACCATGGCCAGCACCGGGTCACCCACAAACTGAAAGAGCGAGAACGCGACGAAACCCACGACACCCATCACGATGATCGACTGCATCAGACGACGAATGATGAACGCGATCATCGTGGGCTCGGGCGCGGGCGGGGATGTGTTGCGATGAGGCGGGGCTCAGGAGAGCGGCAGGAAACGCTGCACCAGCCGGACCCAGTAGCTGCCGCCCAGCGGGATCAGCTCGTCGTTGAAGTCGTAGCTTGGGTTGTGAAGCATGCACGGGCCCATGCCATGGCCCGAGTCGCGGTGCGAGCCGTCGCCGTTGCCGATGAAGGCATAACAGCCGGCCTTGACCTGCAGCATGAAGGCGAAGTCTTCGGAGCTCATGGTGGGTTCGCAGCTGGCATCGACATTTGCCTGCCCGACCAGCTCCTTCATGACGCTGGCGGCGAAGGCGGCCTGGGTGGCGTCGTTGATGGTGGGCGGATAGTTGCGGTGAAAGTGCATCGATCCGGTGGCGCCGAAGGCCGGCGGCAGTTGCTCGACCAGCGCCTTCATGCGCGATTCGACCAGATCGAGCGTCTCGATGCTGAAGGTGCGCACCGTGCCGCGGATCGAGGCCCTGTCTGGCACGATGTTGGTGGTCGTACCGGTGTGGATTTCAGTGACCGACAGGACCGCGGTGTCGATCGGACGCTTGTTGCGCGTGATGATCGATTGCAGTGCCTGCACAAGATGGGTGGCGACCAGCACCGGGTCGATGCCCAGATGGGGCATGGCGGCATGCGTGCCCTTGCCCTGGATCGTGATCTCGAACTCGCTTGACGAGGCCATGATCGGGCCGGGCGTCAGGGCAAAGGTGCCGACCGCAATGCCGGGCCAGTTGTGAATGCCGAAGACCGCCTCGCAGGGAAAGCGTTCGAACAGGCCGTCGTCGATCATTCTCTTGGCGCCGGCGCCGCCTTCTTCGGCCGGCTGGAAGATGAAATGCACGATGCCGTCGAAGTCGCCGTGCAGGGTCAGCCAGCGCGCGCCGGCCAGCAGCATCGCGGTGTGTCCGTCGTGACCGCAGGCATGCATGCGGCCTTCGTGCCGCGAGGCATGATCGAAGGTGTTCTGTTCCTGCAGGGGCAGGGCGTCCATGTCGGCGCGCAGGCCGACCGACCGGGTCGAGGTGCCGCGGCGCAGGGTGCCCACGACGCCGGTGCCACCCACGCCGGTGGTGACCTCGATGCCCCAGGCAGCGAGTTTGGCCGCGACCAGGGCGGCGGTGCGGTGTTCCTGGTAGCAAAGCTCGGGATGCGCG
This sequence comes from Burkholderiales bacterium, assembly GCA_026399875.1. Lineage (GTDB taxonomy): Bacteria > Pseudomonadota > Gammaproteobacteria > Burkholderiales > Burkholderiaceae_E > UBA4615. The sequence goes on from JAPLQF010000028.1 coordinate 29,322, forward strand.
TGGATATCGCGCCGGATCGCCTGGATTTCCGACTGCAGATCGAGGATTCCTTCTGCCAGCATCATGGTGAGATTGCTCCGGATCAAAAGGCTTAGCTTAACATCCGAGTCTGGCTCTCCAACCCTGTTCGCGACCGATGCCATGCACTCCGAAAACAACGATTTGACCGGCGATGTGATTGTCCGCGGCGCCTGTCCGCACGACTGCCCCGACACTTGTGCGCTCCAGATCACCGTGCGCCAGGGCAGGGCGATCAAGGTGGTCGGTGCCCCGGATCATCCGCCCACTCATGGGGCGCTGTGCACCAAGGTCTCGCGTTACCTCGAGCGAACCTACTCCCCCGACCGGCTCACCGTGCCGCTGCGCCGGGTTGGCCCGAAAGGCTCGGGGCAGTTCGAGCCGGCCACCTGGGACGAAGCGCTCGGGGCGATTGCCGACCGTCTGACCGAAGTCGCCGCTCGCGACCCCGAGCGAATCCTGCCTTACAGCTACGCCGGCACGATGGGCATGGTGCAGGGCGAAGGGATGGCGATGCGATTCTTTCACCGGCTCGGGGCCTCCTTGCTCGACAGGACGATCTGTGCGTCGGCGGGCAAGGAAGGTCTGGCTTACACCTTGGGCGGATCCGTCGGAATGGATGTCGAACAGTTTGCCAATGCAGGGCTCATCCTGATCTGGGGCTCCAACCCGATCACCTCGAGCGTCCATTTCTGGAGTCAGGCCCAGGAGGCGCGCCGCCGCGGCGCCCGGCTGATCGCCATCGATCCCTACCGCACCGCCACCGCAGAGCGATGCGACCAGCATATTGCGCTGCTGCCCGGCAGCGATGGGGCGCTGGCGCTCGGCATCATCCAGCAACTGATCGAACAGGACCTTGTCGATCACGACTGGGTCGCCCGCCACACCCTCGGATTCGATGAACTCGCCGCTCGCGCCGCCGCCTGGACGCCCGATCGCGTGGCGCGCACCTGCGGCCTGACCGAGGCCGAGGTGATCGGGCTGGCGCGCGACTACGGCAGCATCAAGCCGGCGGCGATCAGGCTCAACTACGGCATGCAGCGCACCCGCGGCGGCGGCAATGCGGCCCGGCTGGTGGCCGGGCTGCCGGCTCTCATCGGTGCCTGGCGACACGCGGCAGGCGGCATGCTGCTGTCGTCGGGCGGCCATTTCGGAGTCGACAACCAGGCCTGGGTGCGCCCCGACCTGCTCGCCGGACGCCGCCCGCGCACGATCAATATGTCGACCATCGGTGATGCGCTGGCCCAGGCCGATCCGCCGATCGAGGCCATGATCGTCTACAACGCCAATCCGGTCGCGGTCGCGCCCGACAGCGAGAAAGTGATCGCCGGCTTCAAGCGCGACGACCTCTTTACCGTCGTGATCGAGCAGTTCATGACCGACACCGCCGACTATGCCGATTGGGTGCTGCCGGCCACGACGCAGCTTGAGCACTTCGATCTGCACAAGACCTACGGCCATCGGTGGTGGGTGGCCAATCAGCCCGCGATTGCGCCGCTCGGCCAGGCGCTGCCGAATACCGAGGTCTTCCGCCGGCTTGCTGTTCGCATGGGTTTTCAGGATGCCTGTCTGCAGGATTCGGATGAGGCGGTGGCGGCCAGCGCACTGGCGCTCGATGACCCCCGGCTGCCTGCGGCGCTTGCGACCGCTGCGGCCGAGCACGGTGGCAGCGGGCCAAAAGCTGCGCGCGCAGCCCTCGATATGCTGGGTGAGCTGGGCTACGCCAAGGTGCAGGAGGCTGATGCGCCGTTTGCCGACGGCGGCTTTCCCTCGCCCTCGGGCAAGGTTGAATTCGTCTCGGCGCGCCTTGCCGCGATGGGCATGGACCCTTTGCCCGACTACCTGCCGCCTTACGAGTCGGTGCAGTCTTCGCCCGAGCTTGCGGCACGATTTCCGCTTGCGATGATTTCACCACCGGCGCGGCATTTCCTGAACTCGACCTTCGTCAATGTCGACAGTCTGCGGGCCGCCGAGCGCGAGCCGGGGGTCGATCTGCATCCTGACGATGCGGCAGCGCGAGGTCTGACCGATGGCGCGATGGTGCGGGTCTTCAATGATCGGGGGTCATTCCTTGCCCGCTGCAAGGTCAGCGATCGGACCCGGCCCGGCGTGGCCGCCGCCTGGGGCATCTGGTGGCACAAGCGCACGCAAGGCGGACGCAACGTCAATGCGGTCACCGGTCAGGCGCTGAGCGACCTCGGGCGTGCGCCGACTTTCTACGATTGTCTGGTCGAGGTGGCACCGGCATGAAGCGGCGCATGCGCAGCACCCGGGGTGGCCTGCGGCTGGCCGCCGCGGCCGGGCTGTTGCTGCTGACGCAGGCCATCGGCGGCTGCTCGAGCCTGCAGGACGGGCCGGGCTATTACCTGCAATCGATGTTCGGCCATCTCGATGTGATCAGCCGTGCCAAGCCGGTCGACAAGGTGATTGCCGATGACTCGACCGACCCGGCTCTGCGCAAGCGCCTCGAGCAGGCACGTGCGATGCGCGTCTTTGCAAGCCGATCGCTTGGGCTTCCGGATAACGCCAGTTATACGACTTATGCCGATCTGCAGCGGCCCTATGTGCTCTGGAATGTGTTTGCGACGCCCGAGCTGTCGTTGAATCTGCAGCAGTGGTGCTTTCCGGTGGCCGGTTGCGTCAGCTACCGCGGCTACTACGACCGCGCTGATGCCGACCGTTTCGCCAAGGCACTCGATCAGCAGCGGCTCGACGTCAGTGTCGGCGGCGTGCCGGCCTACTCGACGCTCGGCTGGTTCGACGATCCGCTGCTGTCGACCTTCGTTCAGTACCCCGAGGGCGAACTGGCGCGACTGATATTCCATGAGCTCGCGCATCAGGTGGTCTATGTGCCGGGCGACACCACTTTCAACGAATCCTTTGCCTCGGCGGTCGAGGAGATCGGCGTTGAGAAATGGTTCGCCCAGCGTAACGATCCGGCGGCAGCACTCGCCTTCCGGCAATACGATGAGCGACGCCGCAAGTTCCTTGAGCTGCTGATCCGGCACAAGACCTCGCTGGCTGCGGTCTATTCGCAGCCGGTGTCGGATGAGGACAAGCGTCTGGGCAAGCATCAGGTCTTTGAATCCTTGCGTGCCGATTACCAGCAGCTCAAGGACTCCTGGGGCGGCAATCCCGCTTATGACCGCTGGTTTTCGCAGCCGGTCAACAATGCCCGGCTGGCCGCGGTGGGCGCCTACAGCGATCTGGTCCCGGCGTTTCGGGTGATGTTTGACCAGTCGAATGGCGATTTCACCCAGTTCTATGCGAAGGTCCAGCAGCTGGCCGCGCTCGACAAGCCCCTGCGCGATGCACGTCTTGCTGCGCTGGCGCAATCGAGGCAGCTGGCTCAGTCCGACTAGAACCGGCAAGTCGGGCGACAATAGCGCTGTGCTCGCCGGTCGGCAGGGCGACGGCGACCATTGTCAGGGTCTCGATGGCACGGGGTTTGCATCGACCTGGCTTGACGTTGCGACTGGCGAGTTGCCACAAGCGCTGCACGTCCGCTGCAGGCCCACTGCAGGTCATGAGGGAGCTGTACCCGTGTCGATCCATGTCGCCCTGAATCATCTGAGCCGCTACACCTACGACCGGCCGGTTGCACTCGGCCCGCAGGTGATTCGGCTGCGACCGGCGCCGCATTCACGCAGCAGGGTGCTGTCGTATTCGATGCGCATCACGCCCTCCGAGCATTTCCTCAACTGGCAGCAGGATCCGCAGTCGAACTGGCTCGCCCGGGCGGTGTTCCCGGAGCGCATTACCGAACTCGCAATCGAAGTCGACTTCGTCGCCGAGATGGCGGTCTTCAACCCCTTCGACTTCTTCCTCGAGCCGCACGCCGAGCGTTTCCCGTTCAGCTACGACTCGGCCGAGCGCGACGAACTCGCCCCTTACCTGGCGCGCCTGCCGGTCACGCCTCGCGTCGAACAATGGCTGGGCGAGGTGCCGGGCGAGCCGATGCGAACCGTCGATTTTCTGGTTGGCCTGAACCAGCGGCTGCAAAACGACATCAGCTACCTGATCCGCATGGAGCCCGGCGTGCAGACGCCCGAGCAGACGCTCGAGCTGCGCTCGGGGTCCTGCCGCGATTCGGCCTGGCTGCTGGTGCAGCTGCTGCGCGGCCTGGGCCTCGCGGCCCGTTTCGTCTCGGGCTACCTGATCCAGCTGGTGCCCGATGTGAAGTCGCTCGATGGGCCGCAGGGCGCCACGCACGATTTCACCGACCTGCATGCCTGGTGCGAGGTCTATCTGCCGGGCGCGGGTTGGGTCGGTCTGGACCCGACCTCGGGGCTGATGGCGGGCGAAGGCCATATCCCGGTGGCCTGTACGCCTGATCCGGCATCGGCCGCCCCGCTGACCGGGTTGGTTGAGCCGGCCGGCTGCGAGTTTGTCCATTCGATGTCGGTCAAGCGGGTTTTCGAGGCCCCGCGTGTCACCAGGCCTTATGACCCGCTGCAGTGGCAGGCGATCGATGCGCTCGGGCGCGTGGTCGATGCCGACCTGGTCGCAGGCGACGTGCGCCTGACTCAGGGCGGCGAGCCCACTTTCGTGTCAATCGACGACCGCGACGGCGCCGAGTGGAATACCGAAGCGCTTGGTCCCAACAAGCGCCGGCTGTCCGCCGAACTGCTGCAGCGCCTGCGTGCGAATCAGGGCAACCAGGGCCTGCTCCACTACGGTCAGGGCAAGTGGTATCCCGGCGAGCAGCTGCCGCGCTGGTCGCTCAACTGGTTCTGGCGGCGCGACGGCGAGCCGATCGTGCGCGATCTGTCGGTCCTCGCCACCGAGGTCGACGATCATCCGCGCTTGTCTGACCGGATGTCGGGCGCCGCACCCGACCCTGTCTCGACCATCGCCCAGGCTCGCGAACTCGTGCTGGGTGTCGCGGCCCGGCTGGGCGTCGATCCGCAGATGGCCTTCGAGGCCTATGAGGATCCGGTGCATTTCGTTCACCGCGAGCAGCAGTTGCCGGTCAATGTCGATGTGCTCGATGCCAGGCTCGACGATCCGATGGAGCGCGAACGCCTGCACCGCGTCTTTGCTCATGGCCTGGGCGAGCCGGTCGGCTGGATCCTGCCGATCCAGCCCGATCCGCGCCCGAGTTCGACCCAGAGTGCCACCCAGAGTGCCACCCAGAGTACGACCGCGCCCGCGCCTGGCAGCGTCAGGCAGCCGGTGCAGTTGTGGCAGACCAGCGCCTGGCCCCTGCGCATGAACAAGTGTTTTCTGGCGCCGGGCGATTCGGCGATCGGCTATCGCTTGCCACTGGCCTCGCTGCCCTGGGTGGCCGAGACCGACTATCCCTGGATTCACGCGGCTGATCCGAACCAGCCGCAGGGGCCGCTCGCGCCGCATCACTCCCAGCTCGGCGCGGCCTGGGATCCGCGCCAGGCGGCCCAGCCGATCGCCCCTCGTGGCATTCAGGCGATCGCCCGTCGCGCCGAGCCGCCCGCCCGCATCGTGCAGCAGATCGGTCGCGATGCCGGCGATGGCCAGGGCAGCGCCGCCGGCGGTTCCTATTCGGGCCTTGCCCGGACCGCGCTGTGCATCGAGCCCAGAGACGGCCGTCTCTATGTGTTCATGCCGCCGGCCGCGACCCTCGATCAGTACCTGCAACTGGTCGCCGCGGTCGAGTCGGCCGCCAGCGAATCCGGACTGCAGGTGATCTTCGAAGGCTATGAGCCGCCCCGCGATGCCCGCCTCGCGGTGCTGCGAATCACCCCCGACCCTGGCGTGATCGAAGTCAATGTCCATCCGAGCGCGAGCTGGGATGAGCTGGTGAGTCGCACGACCGAGCTCTACAACGCGGCGCACCTGACCCGGCTGTCCACCGAGAAGTTCATGCTCGATGGCCGCCATGTCGGCACCGGCGGCGGCAACCATGTGGTGCTGGGCGGCGCCACACCCGCCGACTCGCCCTTTCTGCGTCGCCCCGACCTGCTGCCCAGCCTGATCGCCTGGTGGCTGGCGCATCCGTCGCTGTCGTATCTGTTTTCGGGTCTGTTCATCGGTCCGACCAGCCAGGCGCCGCGCATCGACGAGGCCCGGCTCGACTCGGTGCGCGAGCTTGAGATCGCCTTCGGCGAGCTTGCCCGGCTGCAGGAACAGGGTAGTGATGCCTGCCCGCCCTGGCTGGTTGACCGGCTGCTGCGCAATCTGCTGGTCGATGTCACCGGCAATACCCATCGCGCCGAGTTCTGCATCGACAAGCTCTATTCGCCCGACTCCTCCAGCGGCCGCCTGGGCCTGCTCGAGATGCGCGGCTTCGAGATGCCGCCCCATGCCCAGATGAGCCTGCTGCAGCAGTTGCTGATCCGCGCGCTGATTGCCCGATTCTGGCGTGATCCGCTGGTGCCCGCGAGGCTGCCGCGCTGGGGCACGGCGCTGCACGACCGCTTCATGCTGCCTTCGGTGTTGCGCGAAGATCTGCGCGATGTGCTCGACGATCTGCGCGCGGCCGGCTACGACTTCCAGCTCGACTGGTTTGCGCCGCACTTCGAGTTCCGCTTCCCCAAGCTGGGTGATTTCGAAGCCGGTGGTGTGCAGGTCGATCTGCGCATGGCGCTCGAACCCTGGCCGGTGATGGGCGAGGAGGGTGCCGCCGGCGGCACGGTGCGCTTCGTCGACTCCTCGATCGAGCGCATCGAGTTGTCGGCCCGTGGCCTGGTCGCCGGACGCCACGCGCTGGTCGTCAATGGCCGCACCCTGCCGCTGCAAGCAGTGGGCGCCGAGGGCGCGCAGGTGGGTGCGGTGCGCTATCGCGCCTGGCAGCCGGCGTCCTGCCTGCATCCCACGATCGGGGTGCATGCACCGCTCACGGTCGACCTGGTCGATACCTGGAATGGCCGATCGATTGGTGGCTGCCAGTACCATGTCTCGCATCCGGGCGGGCTCAGTCACGAGGCCTTTCCGGTCAACGACTATGAGGCTCAGGCCCGCCGGATGGCGCGTTTTTTCCGCATGGGTCACACGCCGGGCGCGATGAAGCCAGAGCCGGCACGCATTGACCCCGAATCGCCCTTCACACTGGACCTGCGGCGTGCGTGATCTGCTCGGCGACTATGCGCGCGCACCGGTGCGCTTCGATGAGTTGCTCGGCCCCGGCGATCAGCCACGTCCGCACTGGGCGGCGCTGATCGACCTGCTCGCCCGCGCCGAGCCCGAGCGGGTTCGTGAGCGGACCGCGACCATCGAGCGCGAGATCCGCGACAGGACCTACAACATCTACGCCGACCCCGAAGGCCAGACGAGGCCCTGGTCGCTCGATGGTCTGCCGATGATCATCCCGGCCCACGAGTGGGCCCAGATCGAAGCCGGTGTCGCGCAGCGCGCCCGACTGATGAACGCGCTGCTCGCTGATTTTTACGGGCCGCAGACCCTGCTGGCCGATGGCAGCATTCCCCCTGCGCTGGTGCTGGGCCACGGCGCCTTTCAGCGCGCCGCACGCGGCGCCGACCTGCCGGGTGGTGTGGCGCTCTTTTCCTACGCGGTCGATCTCGCCCGAGCCCCCAATGGTCAGTGGTGGGCGATTGCCGATCGCACGCAGGCGCCCTCGGGTGCGGGCTATTCGGTCGAAAACCGGCTGATCGTCTCGCGGGTCTTCCCGCGTCTGTTTCGCGACCTGCACACCCAGCGGATCGCCGGCTTTTTCGCGACCCTGCGCGACTCGCTGCGTCGCCTCGCCCCACAGGGTGATGGTGCCCACCTGACGGTGCTGCTCACGCCCGGCCCCTATAACGAGACCTATTCCGAGCACTCGCTGCTGTCGCGCTATCTCGGCTTCACGCTGGTCGAAGGCCATGACCTGCTGGTGCGCAACGGCAAGGTCTGGCTCAAGACCGTCGACGGACTGCGCCGTGTGCATGCCATTTTGCGGCGTCAGGACGACGATTTCTGCGATCCGCTCGAGCTGCGATCCGATTCGGCCCTGGGTGTGGCCGGGCTGGTCGATTGCGCACGACGTGGCACGGTCTTCATCGCCAATGCCATTGGCTCGGGCGTGCTCGAGTCGGGCGCCCTGATGGGCTTTTTTCCGCGTCTGAGCGAGCGCCTTCTCGGCGAGCCGCTGCAGATGCCCTCTGTCGCCACCTGGTGGCTCGGCGAACCGGCGGCGCTTGCCGATGCGTTGCCGCGCCTGCACGAACTGGTCTTCAAGCCGGTCGATCGACGGCGATCTTCATCGCCGATATTCGGTGCCGATCTCGATGCCGTGCAAGCGCGTGCGCTGGCCGAGACCCTGCGGCGCAACCCGGCCGACTGGTTCGCCCAGGAACTGGTGCAGCTCGCACAGGCGCCGGTCAACGACCCGGCTCACCCCGGCCAGCTGACGGCCCGCTCGGTTGGCTTGCGCGTGTTCGCGGTGGCCTCGCGCGACGGCTACAGCGTGATGCCAGGTGGCCTCACGCGCGTTGCGCCCGATCACGACGCCCGCATCATTTCCATGCAGCGCGGCGGCGCCTCGAAAGACACCTGGGTGCTGTCGGCCGCGCCGGTCAATGCCTCGCTCACGCTGCTGCAATCAACCGTCGGCGCAGCCGATCTGGTGCGCTCCAACCTGATCACCCTGTCATCGCGGGCTGCCGAAAACCTCTTCTGGTTCGGGCGCTATTGCGAGCGTGCCGAGGATTCGGCCCGCCTGCTGCGAGTCGCATTGCCGCGCCTGCTGGTCGATGACGACGATCGCACCGCGCAGGCGCCGCTGTTGGCCTTTGCCCGAACGCTCGGCCTGATCGCTCAGAGCGGCCAAAGCGGCCAAAGTGATTCCGCCGAATCGACACTCCTCGACGCGGTCTTCGATGCCGACCGCCTCGGTGCGCTGCCGGGCAGTCTGCAGCAGGTCCAGCGCCTGGCCTTCAGCCTGCGTGAGCGCCTGTCGACCGATCACTGGCGCACCATCAATCGTCTGCTGCTCGATTCGGGTTTCGACGGTTTTCGCGACCTGCCGCAGGCGATCGCCCTGCTCGATCGCACGGTGAGCGCTCTGGTGACGCTCTCCGGCTTCACGCTCGATGGCATGACCCACGATACCGGCTGGCGATTCCTGTCGCTCGGCCGACGCATCGAGCGGCTGCGAGCGGTCTGCGGCGCACTGTCGACCGCGGTGCGCGAGGGCCGTTCAGCCGGACTCGACTGGCTGCTCGAGTTCTGCGACTCCACCATCACCTATCGCTCGCGCTACATGGGCCAGCCCGAATGGCTGCCAGTGCTCGATCTGCTGATTCGAGACGACACCAATCCGCGCTCGGTGCTGTTCCAGCTCAAGGGACTCGATCAGGTCATTGCCCAGATCGATCGCGCCATCGGCGGCGTGGTGGCCGATTTCCTGCCCGAGCCACTCACCAAGCTCGGAGGCTATGACGATCCGGCTGCGCTCGAGCCTGATGCGGCCCTGGCCGACTGGCTGGACAGTGTCTCGAAGGGCGCCGCGCTGCTGTCAGAACGCCTCTCGATGCGGTTCTTTACGCCGGCGCAGACCAGTAACATCGCTACCTTCGCTGCCTGAAGCAGGGCAGCCATCATGGCCCGCCTGCCCGAAGCGACTTCCCGTTCATGAACCGCCAACCTCCGTCGCCACCTCACCGCACGACCCTGATGGATCACTCGGGCAACGAGCGACCGGCGCGTCAGATCCAGATCGTTCACCAGACCCGCTACCGATACGAACTGGCGGTCGCACAGTCGTGGCAACTGGCGCATCTGAGACCGCGTCATAGCAGCCTCCAGCGATTGCTCAGCCATGGCCTCGAAATCACGCCGCGCCCCGACTGGGTCGATGAGCGCACCGACTATTTCGGCAATCCGGTGACCGCGTTTGCGATTCACTCGCCGCACGAGGGCCTCGATGTGGTCGCCCGATCGCAGCTTGACGTCGCGCCGGCGCCGCCCGACTCCCCTGCGGTGATGCAGCCCTGGCGAGTTGCGGTGTTGCCGCCGGATGCCGGCACCGCCTATGAGATTGCGCAGTTTCTCGTGCCGAGTCCGCAGGTGCCGCGCTCGCGCCGCGCGAGCCTGTATGCCGCCCGCAGCTTTCGATCGGGCACACCCTTCCTCGTGGGCTTGCAGGACTTCGCCGCCCGTATCCATCGCGATTTCGCCTTCGACGCTAGCGCGACCACGGTCACCACGCCGCTGGCCGAGGTCTTCGAGCAACGCCGTGGTGTCTGTCAGGATTTCGCCCAGCTCATGATCGCCGGCTTGCGTGGTATCGGCGTGCCGGCCCGCTATGTCTCGGGCTACATCCTGACCAACCCGCCGCCCGGCAAACCGCGATTGATCGGGGCCGATGCCTCGCATGCCTGGGTGTCGGCATGGTGCGCCGGACAGGGCTGGATCGATATCGATCCGACCAATGCTCGACGCGTCGATCAGGACTTTGTGACGCTTGGCTGGGGCAGGGACTTTTCAGATGTCACGCCGCTGCGCGGCGTCATCCTGGGCGGCGGCGAGCAGGAGCTCGAAGCCCGCGTGACGGTGTTGCCGCTGGCGGTTTAGCGGGCGCAGGACGCTGTCCGAACAGACCGAAACAGACGGCCGAAAAAAAAGCGCCGGGTTACCCCGGCGCTCAGCCTGACAGATGCAAGGCGGGTCATCAGACCCGCGCTGGATCAGAACAGGTGACGGAAGCCCAGAGCAACGTTCTGGGGCTTCAGTCGATCCGTACCGCTGACCTGCAGGTTCGAGAAGTCCGACATACCGCCCGCAACGTACACGAAGGTACGCTTCGACAGCGGGTATTCGTAGGTCAGACCAAACGAGAAGGTCGAATTGCCGTTGACTGGCTGATTGGCAAAGATCGATTTGAAGTCGTGAGTGTCAGCAAAGTAGGCGTTGAAGATCACTTTGCCGGTACCGACCATTGCGAAGGCGCTGCCGAGGATGGTGTTGACATTAGCCTTGCTGGTACCGCCATTAAAGAACTGCTGGAGGTTGACCTGGGTGTAGCCGAGGCTGACGCCAAAGCTCGTCCATTTGTACGATGCGGTGACCGCAGCAACGCTTGAGCCGACCGTCGGAACGCCACCAACCACAGCAAGGCCGGTGGTTGCGGTCGGTTTGCTGTCGATGTTGTGGAAGCCGCCACCGATATACAGGCCGCCAAGCTGCCAGCCGGCCGCAATACCGTAGACGTCACCGGTACCGAGGGTGTTCGTGCCGGTAGGACCGCTGGTGCCCGCGCCAAGGTTCTCGCCGAAAGAGTAAGTCGCGTAGACAGTCAGGCCGCCAAAGCTGGGCGACCTGTAGGAAAGCGCGTTGTCAAGGCGAACCGGGCCTTGCGGGAGAAGCGTGGCAATCGACGCGCCGGTCGGTGCTGCCCAGTTGTTGTAGTAGCGATACTCGGAGAAGTCAGCAGGATACAGTGCCCAGAAAATCGGGGTGTACTGACGACCGGCGGTCACTTGACCCCAGCCCGACGAAAGACCGACGAAAGCCTGACGGTTCCACCACTTGTTGTTGGTGGTGTCGCCTCTGCCCGTCGACCCAGCACCCGCGGTGTCGCCGTCGGAAACGTCGAGACCATGCTCGAGCGTGAAGATGGCTCGCATGCCGCCGCCGAGGTCTTCCGAACCGCGAATGCCGAAACGCGAACCCATGCCGATGCCGCTGCCCATCGTGAAGCCAGACGAGCCGGCAGACTTGGTCACGGTCGCAGGCTTCGCTGCGGTCGGTTGAATGACACCGGTGGTCTGGTTGATAGCCCAGCCGGCGGGCGTTGCAGGGGCGATTGCGTAGCTGCTGTTGGTGTCGTTGTTACCCCAATTAAGCGACACGTCAAGAATGCCGTACATCGTGAGCGACGACTGGGCTTGCGCAAAACCGGGCAGCGCGGCTGCGACTGCAATTGCGAGAAGCGATTTTTTCATTGGTCAATCTCCTAGGTGTCTAAATTCCAAAGTCGTCCGGAAAGGCCCGGAACCGCAACTCCCCGAAATCGAATTCGGCTGGAAGCTGACGGTATTCTGCTGACAAATTCAGGGCGAGCAAAGGAAAAGGCTGGGCGCGGAGGTGTCATTTCACCTCGGTTGTCGTGTATGCGCAACACTATCCGGGTCTGGCTGGCGGTTTGGCCTTCCGCTCCGGTGGGCCTGCCGTCCCGTGCTTGAAGCCGCCGGTGATGTCGACCGAGGGTCGCCGGAGCCTTCTGGCAGAGCCGGTGAGCGAGTCGTTCTGCGGCTGCCGTGTGGGAGCGTCAAGCGCTGGCCACTCGATCGGCGCATCGGGGCTCGCGTACCATTGGCGGGATGAATCCACGTCTGCTTCAAGCACCAGTGTCACGCCGCTTGTCCCGACAAGACCGTTTGCTGGCGAGCATCGGTCGCGCGCTGAGCGCGGTCTCGGCCTCGCCCGCTGGAGGGCGCCCTCTGCCTCTGGCTGACGTCGGCGATCGCGCGCCGGTCGCGCTGAGCGAGGTCGAGCGGCGAGAGTCTGGTGCGCTCATGCGCGTCAATCATGTCGGCGAGGTCTGCGCTCAAGCCTTATATGAAGGTCAGGCGGCCACCAGCGCTGATCCGGGCCTGCAGGCGTTTTTCAAGGAGGCGGCTGCCGAAGAGGGCGATCATCTCGCCTGGACCCGTCAACGCCTGTCTGAACTCGGCGCAAGGCCCTCGCTGCTCAATCCGGTCTGGTACGGTGGTGCGCTGCTGCTCGGTGCGGTGGCCGGGCGTTTCGGTGATCGTCACTCGCTCGGTTTCATGGTCGAGACCGAGCGTCAGGTCGAGCGTCATCTCGCGGGCCACCTCGAGCGACTGCCGGTGGCCGACGTCGGGTCTCGGGCAATCGTCGAGCACATGCGGCGCGACGAGGCCGGCCATGCCGATCGCGCTCAGGCCCTGGGTGCTGCGCCCATGCCCGGGCCGGTGCGCGCGGTGATGCACTTGGCGGCGCGCATCATGACCGCCACCGCGCATCGCATCTGACCGGCTTGCGCTGTTTTCGGCCTCAGTTCTCGGCCTGCGTTGTCGGTCTCAGTCTTCGGTCTCAGTCTTCGACGATCGTCCAGTCGATCGTGATCTCGGCGGTCTTGGCCAGCATGGCGGTCGCAGAACAATACTTGTCGTGAGACAGCTTGATGGCCCGCTCGACCACGTTCGGTTTGAGACCACGACCCCTGACGGTGAAGCGAAATCCGATCCGGGTGAAGACCTTGGGATCGGTTTCGGCGCGGTCGGCGGTCAGTGCTACTTCGCAGCCGCGCACATCCTGCCCGCTCTTGCGAAGGATCAGGACCACGTCATAGGCGGTGCAGCCGCCGGTGCCCAGCAGTACCATCTCCATCGGGCGCGGGCCGAGGTTTCGTCCGCCGCCTTCGGGCGCGCCGTCCATGACGACCGCGTGGCCGCTACCGGTTTCGGCGACGAACGACATGGTGTCGGGGCCGGTCCATCTGACCAGTGTTTCCATCCTGTTGTCCTCTGTTAAATGATGTGAGCTGACGTTGTTTGAGCGGGTGCTCAGATTCTTTGACGCAAGAAGGCTAACTTGGTTATGATAGAGGGCTTAGCAGAACTCGTCAGACCATGAAAACGTTCTCCGCAAAACCGCATGAAGTCCGCCGCGACTGGTTTGTCGTCGACGCCTCCGACAAGGTGCTCGGCCGTCTTGCTGCCGAAATCGCCGCTCGACTGCGTGGCAAGCACAAGCCCGAATTCACGCCGCACGTCGATACCGGCGACTTCATTGTCGTTGTTAATGCTGCACGCATCCGTGTGACCGGCTCCAAGGCAACCGACAAGAAGTACTACCGGCACTCGGGTTATCCGGGCGGCATCTCCGAAACCAATTTCGGCAAGATGCAGTCCCGTTTCCCGGGCCGCGCCCTCGAAAAGGCGGTCAAGGGCATGCTGCCCAAGGGGCCGCTTGGCTACGCCATGATCAAGAAGCTCAAGGTGTATGCCGAAGGCACGCATCCGCACACTGCCCAGCAGCCCAAGCTGCTGGAAGTCTGACCTCAACGCGTCTCCCACGGCGTCTTGCGGGCATTCGTCACAACGCTCACCAGGACGCGCATCAGGACCCACTATGATCGGTGAATACAATTACGGCACCGGCCGCCGCAAAACTTCGGTGGCTCGTGTTTTTATCAAGAAGGGCAAGGGCGACATCGTCGTCAACGGCAAGCCCCTCGACCAGTACTTCGCCCGCGAAACCGGCCGGATGGTGGCGCGTCAGCCGCTCGAGGTGGCCAATCTGGTCGGTGAGTTCGATATCCGCGTCAATGTGAACGGCGGCGGTGAGTCGGGTCAGGCCGGTGCAGTCCGCCACGGCATCACTCGTGCGCTGATCGATTTCGACGCCACGCTCAAGCCCGCCCTGTCCAGCGCAGGTCTGGTGACTCGCGATGCCCGTGAGGTCGAGCGCAAGAAAGTCGGTCTTCGCAAGGCACGCCGGCGCAAGCAGTTCTCCAAGCGCTGATCTGCCGCTTGTCACCCCCGGCGACCCTGCGCACTGCACGGGTATCGCCGGGGCGGCTACACTCTTCACGTCAGGAGGATCCACGATGAATGCTGTTGCCGAAATGCCCGCTCCCCTCGTCTTTACCGACAGCGCCGCCGACAAGGTGCGCCAGTTGATCGAAGAAGAAGGCAATGCCGATCTCAAACTGCGTGTATTCGTGCAGGGCGGTGGTTGCTCGGGTTTCCAGTACGGGTTCACCTTCGATGAAGAAACCAACGAAGACGATACCGTGATGCAAAAAAATGGTGTCTCACTGCTGATCGATGCAATGAGCTACCAGTATCTGATCGGTGCAGAGATCGACTACAAAGACGGTCTTGAGGGTGCTCAGTTTGTGATCAAGAATCCCAACGCCACCTCAACCTGCGGCTGCGGGTCGTCTTTCTCGGCCTGATCAGGCCTTGCCCGGCGATGCCGGGTAAATCGCCCCCAGTATTCTCGGCCCGCGAGCCCCGGTGACTGCCGGAAGGTTCCCGGGCCGATTCAGTATGCGCTGCCGCGCGAGCCAGGCGAAGGCCAGTGCCTCGACCGCCAGCGGGTCGATGCCGATCGCAGCGGTTGAGCCAACGTCGATTGACGTGGCGATCTGTGCAAGCCGTCGCATCAGGTAGGCGTTCAGAGCGCCGCCGCCACAGACCCTTATTTCGCTTGCGCCGAAATCTCGGCATGCCCGCTCGATCGTCAGCGCTGTCAGTTCGGCGAGCGTTGTCTGGACATCGCGCGGTGTGGGTTGGGCTGCGCTATTTGGCCGGCTGATTGCGAGTTGGTGGTCGAGCCAGGCTGGCGTAAAGAGGTCCCGTCCGGTGCTCTTTGGGGCCGGCAGTCCAAAGTAAGGCTCTGCCAGCATCGTATCGAGCAAGGCGCGGTCGATCGTGCCGCCAGCCGCCCAGTCGCCGTTCCGATCGAAAGGCTTGCCAAGATGGCGCTCGCACCAGGCGTCCATCAGCAGGTTTCCGGGGCCGGTATCGAAGCCGGTGACCGTGCCGCCACCCACCGGCAGCAGGCTGACATTCGCAATGCCGCCGATATTCACCACTGCCCGGCGATTGTCGACCGAGCTGAAAGCCAGCGCATGGAAGGCCGGAACCAATGGCGCGCCCTGGCCGCCGGCGGCCACATCGCCACTTCGAAAGTCGACCACCGACGGGCATCCAGTCAGCTCGGCAAGACGCGCCCCGTCGATCAGCTGAATGGTATAGCCCAGTTCGGGGCGATGCCGGACGGTCTGTCCATGCGCGCCAATCGCAACGATTTGCTCGAGGCTGGCTTGTTCGTTTCCCGCCTGATCGGCCTTGAGCTTTGAAAGCAGCGCGAGGCTGACCTCAGCATAGAGGTCGGTGAGTGCAATGCTGGCGAGTGAGGCGCGTGACAGTTCGTCAGGCCCAGGCTGCTGAAGGTCGAGCAGGGATCGGCGCAGCGCATCAGGCATTGGCCGCGATGCAAAAGCCAGTGTCGTGACAGAGGCATCCGGGGAGTCAGACTCAAACTCGGCAAGCACCCCGTCGACTGCATCGACGCTGGTGCCTGACATCAGCCCGATGAACCGCATCGGGAAAATCGACCGCTATTCGAAGCGTGCGACGAGCTGGGACTCGAGCAGACCGAACCGATTGCGAAACTGCGCGGCGACCTCGGTAAACCTGGCTTTCTCATCGCCCTGGAGCAGACGAACCGGTGACTGCTCGATGGCGGCCATCGGATCGACATGTTCACCGTCGATATGGAACTCGAAGTGCAGATGAGGGCCGGTCGACCAGCCGGTCATGCCGACAGTGCCGATCACATCGCCCTGAAGCACGCGACTGCCTTGCTCAAGCCCTTGGGCGAAATCGTTGAGGTGCGCGTAGAGCGTCTGATAGCGTGCGTTGTGCTGGACGATGATGACGTTGCCGTACCCGTTCTGGCGTCCGATGAACTTGATCGTGCCGTCGGCGGTCGTGCGAACCTTGGTGCCGATCGGGGCATGCATGTCGACGCCCTTGTGGGCACGCCAGTCACGGAAGATGGGGTGCAGCCGTGCCTCGGTGTAATTGGAGCTGACCCGAGTGAACTCGAGCGGCGAAGCCAGGAAGGTTCGCGACAGGCTGCGGCCATCGAAAGAGTAGTAGTCGCCGTTGCCATTGCCGCGATCGAACCAGACCGCTTCGAGTTTGCGCTGACCGCCGCGGAACTGAACCGCGAGGATGCGCTCGACGGTTGCCGGCTCGAGGCTGCCTGCTTCACGGACGGTCTGGTAGACCACCCGCAGCCGGTCGCCACGTCGTACGTCTTTGCGAAGGTCGACTTCTGTACCAAAAATGTCGCCCATCCGGGTGACCAGCGAATCGGGGATGTCAGCGGCTTCAAGTGCCTCGGCCAGCGTCCGGCGAACTTCGGCGCTGCGGATCTCGACCGAGCGCTCGAGCTGCAGGGGCTCTTCGACAGCTTCGAGCCTGCCGTCTGAGCGGCGGATGACCAGGCGCTTGGCCTGGTCGAGGGTGCCCTCGGACCCCAGCCGGTAGTTCAGGGACTCGACCGAGCGGTCGGCTGACAGCGTTGCCGACACCGTCCGGCCGGGGCGCAGCTCGAGGAGGCCTCGCGCCGTGCGATCGCGACGCACAAACCCGGCGATCTCGTCGTCATTGACGCCCATGCGTGACAGCAGTGATGAGAGTGTCTCGCCCCGACGGATTTTTTCGTGCTGCACGAACGAGGTGTCGGAGTTGGCAGCGTTGACCGTGTTGATCAGAAGCGGCTCGCTCATCAGCCTTTGCTCTGGCACGGCGGAATCGGCCAGCGGCGCAACACCGAACGCAGTCACGGCAGCGAACGTGCAGATGCCGCCGATGGCAAGAAGGACTGTTTTGACGTTGAACTGTGACATCGGTGAGGAGAGGTTGTGATCCTGATTAAAACTGCCGGAAAACATCGGCAAAAACAGCACTCGGAAGGCTGGTAATGCCTTAGGCTAAAATCAACGGCTTGTCGTTTGAATCGCCCAGGCAGTTGCTGCAGCGATCCGGACCGAAGCGCACCATCTGTGACCAGAGCTTCGCCCTCAGGCGCGATGGTAACAGAGAACTGTCCCGCTCGACCTTCCTGCCCAGTATCGCTCATGACCGAATCCAGCCCCCTTTCGCCACCCACCGAACTTCCGGTGAGCGCTTCCGCCCGTCGGGCGCTCGACATCGCCAAGCGAGGCTGTGACGAATTGCTGGTCGAGCAGGACTTCCTGCGCAAGATCGTCCGCTCGGAGGCCAGCGGTCAGCCGCTGCGGATCAAGCTGGGTCTGGACCCGACCGCGCCGGACCTGCACCTTGGTCATACCGTCGTGCTCAACAAGATGCGCCAGCTGCAGGACCTTGGTCATACCGTCATTTTTCTGATCGGCGACTTCACCGCCATGATCGGTGATCCGTCAGGGCGCAACATGACGCGCCCGCCGCTCACTCGCGAGCAGATCGAAGCCAACGCGCAGACCTATTTCCAGCAGGCCAGCCTGGTCCTTGATGCGGCGCGCACCGAGATTCGCTACAACTCCGAGTGGAGCGATCCATTGGGCGCGCGCGGCATGATCCAGCTCGCCTCGCGCTACACCCTGGCCCGGATGCTCGAGCGCGACGACTTCACCCGCCGTTATCGCGGTGGCATCCCGATTTCAGTCCATGAACTGCTCTATCCGTTGATGCAAGGCTATGACTCGGTTGCCCTGAAGTCCGATCTGGAACTCGGCGGCACCGATCAGAAATTCAACCTGCTGGTCGGCCGTGAACTGCAAAAAGAGTACGGACAGGAGCCGCAGTGCATCCTGACCATGCCGCTGCTGGAAGGCACCGACGGCGTGGACAAGATGTCCAAGAGCAAGGGCAACTACATCGGCATCACCGAAGACGCCAACAGCATGTTTGCCAAGACGCTGTCGATCAGCGACGTGCTGAGGTGGCGCTGGCTCAGCAGATTGCCGCATTGCGGATCGAGTGCGCGGGCGGACTCAATCCCCGCGACGTCAAGGTCAGGCTGGCAGGTGAAATGGTCACTCGATTCCATGGTGCGGCTGCAGCAGATGCTGCGCGCACCGGCTTCGAGGCGAGATTTTCGAGAGGGGCCCTGCCCGACGATCTGCAGGAGGTGCAGGTGGCGGGATCGCCGATCGCGATCGCGCAGTTGCTCAGGCAGGCCGGTCTGGCGGCCTCGGGGAGCGAGGCGCTGCGAAACATCGAGCAGGGCGGGGTGCGAATCGACGGTGACCGGGTAACCGACAAGGGGCTCAAGCTCGAGGCCGGCAGCTATGTGGTTCAGGTCGGCAAGCGTCGTGCGGCCCGTGTGACCGTCGTCTGAGCGGCGACCGCGATGATCGCGCTGCTGCAGCGGGCTGCCCGCGCCCATGTGGTGGTTGACCGGCAGACCGTCGGCGAGATCGGCCCCGGCTTGCTGGTCCTGCTGTGCGCCGAGCGCGGTGACACGATGCGTCAGGGCGAGGCGCTGCTGGCACGAATGCTGGCCTATCGGATGTTCCCGGACGATACCGGGCGCATGAACCGTTCGCTGGCTGACATCGGTGGCGGACTGCTGCTCGTGCCGCAGTTCACGCTCGCGGCCGATACCCGCAGCGGGTTGCGGCCGAGTTTCACCCCGGCTGCACCGCCCGAGGAGGCCCGGCGCCTTTTCGACGAGGTGGCTGCACGGGCGATCGCGCTGCATCGGCCGGTGGCGACCGGTGTGTTCGGCGCCGACATGCAGGTCCATCTGGTCAATGACGGCCCGGTCACTTTCTGGCTGCGTGTCGATCCACTACAATGAACGTCTTCCGCGTGACTGGCGAGTAAGGGTGAATTGACACCGTGAATCGCGGAATTGGGCGACGTCCGTCGCCAGCCGTTCGCCTGGGCAGTTGCCGGCATTCCGCCGGGGCCTTTGACTGCAACGAGGATTCAGCAAATGTTTGATCGTTCCCAGGGCATCGCCCAGGTCGACCCGCAATTGTGGCAGGCCATCGAGGCCGAGAACCGCCGCCAGGAAGCGCATATCGAGCTGATTGCGTCCGAGAACTACGCCAGCCCGGCGGTCATGGCCGCGCAGGGCAGCCAGTTGACCAACAAGTACGCCGAAGGTTATCCCGGCAAGCGTTACTACGGCGGCTGCGAGTTTGTCGATGTCGCCGAAGCGCTGGCGCTCGAGCGCGTCAAGGCGCTGTTCGGAGCGCAGGCGGCCAATGTTCAGCCGCATTCGGGCGCGCAGGCCAATCAGGCGGTTTTCCTGGCATTCCTGAAGCCCGGCGACACCATCATGGGTCTGAGCCTGGCTGAAGGCGGCCACCTTACCCATGGCATGCCGCTCAATCTGTCGGGCAAGTGGTTCAAGGTGGTTTCCTATGGCCTGGATGCCAACGAAGCGATCGACTACGACGCCATGGAGGCACGGGCCCGCGAGGCGCGTCCCAAGCTGATCATTGCCGGCGCGTCGGCCTATTCGCTGCACATCGATTTCGAGCGCTTCGCCCGGATCGCCCGCGAGATCGGTGCAATCTTCCTGGTCGACATGGCGCACTACGCCGGTCTGATCGCAGCCGGCGTTTATCCCAATCCGGTGCCGCATGCCGACATCGTCACCTCGACCACGCACAAGAGCCTGCGCGGTCCGCGCGGCGGCATCATCCTGATGAAGTCCGAGCACGAAAAGGCGATCAACTCGGCGGTCTTCCCGGGTCTGCAGGGTGGCCCGCTGATGCATGTGATCGCCGCCAAGGCGGTGGCCTTTCACGAGGCGATGCAGCCGTCCTTCAAGGTCTATCAGCAGCAGGTGATCACCAATGCGCGGGTGCTGGCCGAAACACTCACCGCGCGCGGTCTGCGCATCGTGTCGGGGCGCACCGAAAGTCATGTGATGCTGGTCGATCTGCGGCCCAAGCAGATCACCGGCAAGGATGCCGAAGTGGTGCTTGGCGAGGCGCACATCACGGTCAACAAGAATGCGATTCCGAACGACCCCGAAAAGCCGATGGTCACCAGTGGCATTCGCCTTGGCACGCCGGCGATGACCACCCGCGGATTCGGCGCCGAGCAGGCTGCGCAGGTCGGGCATCTCATTGCCGATGTGTTCGATGCGCCCCGCGATGCCGCCAACATCGACCGTGTCCGCTCGAAGGTGGCTGCGCTCACCGCGCAGTTTCCGGTCTATCGCTGAATGCGGTGCCCGTTTTGCGACCATGCCGAAACTCAGGTCATCGAGACCCGCGAGGCGGATGACGGCGATGCGCTGAGGCGTCGCCGTCGCTGCACGCAGTGCGACAAGCGCTTTACCACCTACGAACGCGTCGAGCTCTCGCTGCCGGCGGTGGTCAAGAAGAACGGTGTCCGAGCCGAGTACGACCGGCGCAAGCTGCGCGCCTCGCTCGCACTGGCGCTTCGAAAGCGGCCGGTGACCTCCGAGGAGGTCGATGCGGTCATCGCTCGCATCGAGGATGAACTGCTGTCGCTGGCAGCCCGCGAGGTGGCCAGCGAGAAGATCGGTGAACTCGTCATGCGCGAGCTCAGAAAGATCGACAAGATCGGTTATGTCCGCTTTGCCTCGGTCTATCGCAAGTTCGAGGACGTCGATGAATTCGCCGAAGCGATCAAGGAACTCGGACCCCGGCGCAGGGTCGGACCCGAAAAATGAACGCCGGCCTGGCCTTGTCCCAGGTTTAGAATCAGGCGATGTTCACCCCGGCCGATCATGAGTTCATGACCCGCGCGATCGAGCTGGCGCGCAAGGGTCTCTACACCACCACGCCCAATCCGAGGGTCGGGTGCGTGATCGTCCAGGAGCAATTGATTGTCGGTGAAGGCTGGCATCACCGTGCCGGTGAGCCGCATGCCGAAGTGGTTGCGCTCGCCGAGGCGGCAGGCCAGCTGCGCGGTGCGACGGTCTATGTGACGCTCGAGCCCTGCAGCCATTTCGGCCGTACACCGCCCTGCGTCGATGCCCTGATCGACGCGCAAGTGGGCAGGGTGATCGTTGCGATGCAGGATCCCAACCCCTCGGTTGATGGGCGCGGCCTCAAGCGCCTGCGCGATGCCGGCATCGAGGTGCGATGCGGGCTGCTCGAGCAGGAGGCGCGCGAACTCAATATCGGCTTTGTCTCGCGCATGAGCCGCAATCGACCCTGGGTGCGCCTGAAGCTGGCGACCTCGCTCGACGGGCTGACTGCCTTGCCTGACGGTACGAGTCAGTGGATCACCGGCGAGGCTGCGCGTCGCGACGGACATGCCTGGCGCGCCCGAGCCTGCGCGATCCTCACCGGTATCGGCACGGTTCGCGACGACAATCCGCAGCTCAGTGTGAGGCTGGTCGAGACGCCGCGGCAGCCGATGAAGGTGGTGGTCGATTCGCGCCTCGAGATCGATCTCGAGGCGGCCGTACTCAAGGGCGCTCCCACGCTGATTGCGTGCGCGATCGACAATCCGGCCAAGGTCCGTGAACTTCAGGATCGCGGCTGCGAAGTGCTGCCGATGGCCAATGGCCGCGGCAAGGTCGATCTGGCCGCACTCATGACCGAGCTGGCGGTGCGTGGCATCAATGAGCTGCATGTCGAGGCCGGCCACAAGCTCAACGGTTCGCTGATCCAGGCCGGCATGGTCGACGAATTGCTGATGTATCTGGCGCCCTCGCTGCTCGGCAAGGGCTTGCCCGGTTTCGAGCTCGACGCACCGCCCGATCTGGCGCACTGCCGCATGCTGCGCTTTACCGATGTCGAGCGCTTCGGCGCCGATCTGCGCGTCCTGGCCCGATTTTGACGGCGGGCGCCTCAACTTTCTTCCTGGAGCTGATCTGATGTTTACCGGAATTGTCGCGGCGGTTGGCCGCATCGAGCGGGTCGAATCGCTGGGGCAGGGCGCGGGATTGCGCCTTCATGTCGATGCCGGTGGGCTCGATCTGAGTGATGTGGTGATCGGCGACTCAATTGCGATCCAGGGAGCCTGCATGACAGCCGTTGCGCTCGATGGGCAGCGTTTCAGCGTGGAGGTATCGCTCGAGAGCCTCGACAAGACCATCGGCCTGGGTGCGCCCGGTGAGGTCAACCTCGAGAAGGCGCTGCGACTGGCCGACCGGCTGGGTGGGCACCTGGTGAGCGGCCATGTCGACGGCCTCGGTGAGGTGGTGGCTTTCGAGCCGGTCGGCGAATCATGGCGCCTCGACATCCGCCTGCCGGCGATGCTCTCGAAATACCTGGCTTACAAGGGATCGGTCACGGTCAACGGCACCAGCCTGACCGTCAACACCGTGAAAGACCTGACCGACGGCGGCTGCGAGATCAGCATCAACCTGATCCCGCATACCCTGCAGTCGACCACGCTCAAGCACCTGAAGGCGGGCTCACGGGTCAATCTCGAGATCGACCTGATCGCCCGCTATGTCGAGAGGATGCTCAGTTTGCCGGTCAGTCTGCCGTCGCACCCGAACTCTTGACCACCGGCCCCCAGCGGTTGATTTCGGCGCGGATCATCTCGGCCATCTGATCGGGGCCGACGCCCACGATGACATAGCCCGCTTCGGTCATGCGCTTCACAAAGTCGGGTGATTTCGTGGCCTTGACCGCTTCATCGGCCAGCTTTGCGACGATCTCTTTCGGCGTGCCCGCCGGGGCGGCCAGGCCGAACCAGACACCCGATTCATAGCCCTTGACGCCGGCCTCGGCCACCGTCGGCAGATCGGGCAGGGTCGGGTCGCGGCGCGCACCGGTGGTTGCCAGCGCATTCAGGCGGCCTGCCTTGATATGCGGCAAGGCCGATGGGATGTTGTCGAACATCAGATTGACCTGGCCGCCGATCAGGTCTACCAGCGCCGGTGCGCTGCCCTTGTAGGGCACATGCACGATGTCGATCTTCGTGAGCTGCTTGTAGAGCTCAGCCGACATGTGGATGCTGGTGCCGCTGCCGCTCGAGGCGTAAATGAGCTTGCCGGGCTGGGCTTTGGCCAGCGCGGTCAGTTCGGCGACCGAATTGGCCTTGACCGCCGGATGGACGACCAGCACGTTCGACAGCGACACCAGGGCGGCAACCGGGGTCAGATCCTTGTTGGGGTCGTACTGCATCTTCGGATAGAGCACCGGGTTGATCGCCTGGATGCCGCTGGTAGTCATCAGCATGGTGTAGCCGTCGGGTGCCGCCCGCGCGACTTCAGCGCCGCCGATGTTGCCGCCGGCACCCGGCCGGTTTTCGACGGTGACCGGCTGGCCGAGGGTCTTCGACATCTCGGCGGCAATCGCACGCGAGGCGATGTCGACCGCGCCGCCAGGCGGAAACGGGCAGATCAGCCTGATCGGCTTGGAGGGAAAGGTCTGGGCCTGGGCGGTGGCCGTCAGGGCCGCAAACAGCAGCGCAAGTCCTGCGCGAATCAGCGAACTCGACATGTTCTCGAATCTCCTGGAAAAGGCCCTGAAGCGGGCCGTTCGACAATCAGTTTAGCTGGCGCACGCAGCAAGCAACAGCGCCCGGCCCGGTATACTTGACCCCTCCATCCGCGATGAGACCAGCGCAGCAAGGTCCAGCGGTCAATCAGGTCCGTCCCAGTCCGCGGTCTCTCATGTCGACGCCAAACGTTCTGCCCCTGCACCCGTCAGCACCTGCGGCGCCCCACAGCGACGCGATTTCTCCGACCAGCGAGATCATCGCCGAACTGGCTGCCGGCCGGATGGTCATTCTGGTCGACGAAGAAGACCGCGAAAACGAAGGCGATCTCGTGCTCGCCGCCGACTTCGTGACGCCCGAGGCGATCAATTTCATGGCCCGTTTCGGACGGGGTCTGATCTGCCTGACACTCACCGAAGCCCGCTGCCGCCAGCTCAATCTGTCGCCGATGGTGCAGGCCAACGGCACGGTGCACGGCACCAATTTCACCGCCTCGATCGAAGCCGCCGAGGGCGTGACCACCGGCATTTCGGCGGCCGACCGATCACGCACGGTGCAGGCTGCGGTCGCGCCTGGCGCCAGGCCCGATGACCTGGTGCAACCCGGGCACATCTTTCCCCTGACTGCCAAGCCAGGTGGCGTGCTGATGCGCGCCGGCCATACCGAGGCCGGTTGCGACCTCGCCGAACTCGCCGGGCTCACGCCTGCCTCGGTGATCTGCGAGATTCTCAAAGACGACGGCACCATGGCCCGTCTGCCCGACCTGATCGAATTCGGACGCGAGCACGGCCTGAAAATCGGCACGATCGTCGACCTCATCCACTATCGCAGTGCCAACGAGAGCCTGATCGAGCGGGTCGGTGAGCGTGTCGTGCAGACCGCCTGCGGACCGTTTCGGATGATCATGTTCCGCGACAAGCCCAGCGGCTCGCCGCACCTGGTCATGGTGCGCGGCGAGTTCGGGCCGCAGGACGAGGTTCTGGTGCGGGTGCACGAGCCGCTGTCGGTGCTCGATCTGCTCGAAGTCGAGCGCGGTGCGCATGCCTGGTCGGTCCATCGGGCCCTCGAGGCGATCGCGGCCCACGGCAAAGGGGCGCTGGTGATGCTCAACTGTGCCCAGGACGGTTCGTCGCTGGTGCGTCGTTTCGAGGATCTTGCCAGCGGCCTGCCGGCTGACAAGCGCCCAAAGCGGGCGGCCAAGATGGATCTGCGCACCTACGGGGTCGGCGCCCAGATCCTGCGCGAAGTCGGCGTGGGACGGATGCGGCTGCTCTCCCAGCCCCGGCGCATGCCCAGCATGGCCGGCTACGACTTGCAGGTCGTCGGTTTCGAATCGCAGCCCTGAGCTTTCTCCGGGCAGCATTACAAAGGACAACAGCGTGGATATTGAAGTTTTCAATGCAGAACTCAACGGCGAAGGCCTTCGCGTGGGCATCGTCCAGTCGCGTTTCAACGAGCCGATCTGCAGTGCCCTGCGCGAGTCCTGCCTGGCCGAGTTGGCCCGGTTGGGTGTGAGCGAAGAAGATGTCTTCATCTGCTCGGTGCCGGGTGCGCTCGAGATTCCGATGGCTTTGCGCCAGTTGGCGGCCGTCAATGAATTCGATGCGCTGATCGCGCTCGGTGCGGTGGTGCGCGGCGAGACCTATCATTTCGAGGTCGTCTCCGATCGCAGTTCGCAGGGCGTGATGCAGGTCTCGCTCGAATACGGCATGCCGATCGCCAATGCCATACTCACGGTCGACACCGATGAGCAGGCCCATGCGCGCACGCGCGAAAAAGGCGCCGATGCGGCTCGGGTCGCCATCGAGATGGCCAATCTCGGCGCCTCGCTTGCGTCGCTGGCACCCGATGACGACGATGATGAGTGACCGGACCCCATGAATCGGCCCGAGCGGCCCGAGCGGCCCGAGCGGTCCGTTGCCTCTCGCGGCGAGGGCGCTCCGGGGTCGGAGTCCTTCGAGCGCACGCCGCCCAAGAGCGCCCGCAGACGATCCCGTGAACTCGCCATCCAGGGGCTCTACCAGTGGCTGGTCTCGCCCGAAGACGCCGGCGCGATCGAAGCCCACCTTGCCTCGACATCGCCGAGTTTCGAGAAAGCCGATCGCGATCATTTCTGCGAACTGCTGCATGGCTCGATTCGTGACATCGATCTGCTGCATGCCCAGATCTCGCCCTTCATCGACCGGCCGCTCAACGAGCTCTCGCCGGTCGAGCATGCAGCGCTGCTGGTCGGCGCCTACGAGCTGACCTGTCATCTCGAGATTCCGTATCGGGTCGTCATCAACGAGGCAGTCGAGCTGGCCAAGACCTTCGGTGGCACCGACGGTTTCAAGTACGTCAACGGCGTGCTTGACAAGGTCGCTGCCAAAGCGCGGCCGACCGAGATTAGTCCGCGCTGAGCGTCGGGCCGAACGCCGATGGCGCTGGGCGAGTTCGAGCTGATCAGGACCTTCTTCGAGCGATCCGCCGGTCCTCGCCGGGCGCTGCTCGGCATCGGCGACGACTGTGCCCTGATCCGCCCCGGGACCGGTCAGTCGATCGCGATCTCCACCGACATGCTGGTCGAGGGTCGGCATTTTTTTGCTGATGTCGATCCCGCGGCGCTGGGCCACAAAGCGCTCGCGGTCAATCTGTCTGACCTGGCCGCGATGGGCGCGCGCCCGCTCGGCTTTACGCTGGCCATGGCGTTGCCGCAGGTCGACGAGCGCTGGCTGACAGCGTTTTCGAGCGGACTGTTTGCGCTCGCCGATGCCCACGACTGCGAGCTGATCGGCGGCGACACCACCCGAGGTCCGCTCAATCTTTGCATCACGGTGTTCGGCGAAGTGCCGCCTGATGCTGCGTTGCGTCGCGACGGTGCGCGGGCGGGCGACGATCTGTGGGTCTCGGGCACCCTCGGTGCACCTGCCTGGGCAGTCGCCTGTCGGCTTCAGACCGAGGCTTTTCCGATGGCGGGCGTCGATAACCCCGACGCCGGATCGAGCGCTGATTCGAATGCCGGCGCGCCTGCCACCCCACCGCACGCGGCGCTCGCCGCCGCCCGCTTGCGGCTCGAGCGGCCGCAGCCGCGGGTGGCCCTCGGGCTGGCCTTGCGTTCGGTCGCAAGCGCCGCCATCGACCTGTCCGACGGTCTGGTCGGCGATCTCGGTCATGTGCTGACCCGATCGGCCGCAGCCGGTGGCGCGCCGCTGGGTGCACACATCGACTGGCCGAGCGTGCCGGTCGATACCGCGCTCGATCATCTGTACGACTCGCAGCGCATCGCGCTGGCGCTTGCCGGTGGCGATGACTACGAGCTGCTTTTTTGCGCGCCGGCCCCGGCCCGTCCTGTCCTGGCGATGCTCAGCCGCTCGCTCGGCCTTACACTGACCCGCATCGGCACCGTAACAGGCGAGTCCGGTGTGCAACTTCTCGATGCCCATGGCGATCGGATCGATTTTCATGCAGCCGCTTTCGACCACTTCCGCTGATTCGAACGACCGCAGTGCGCGCCCCTGGCCGAATCCGACCTTCGCCTTCATGAGGCCTCGGCTGTCGCACTGGATAGCGCTCGGTTTCGGCAGTGGCTTGTCGCCGGTAGCGCCCGGTACCGTCGGCACGCTCTGGGCATGGGCGGCCTTTGCCGTACTCGACCCCTGGCTGTCGGATGCCGGCTGGTGGTCCCTCATTGCGGCATCGTTTGCCCTCGGCTGCTGGGCCTGCCAGAACACCGGTCGCGATCTTGGCGTTCTCGATCACAGCGGCATGGTCTGGGACGAAATTGTGGCCTTCTGGGCGGTCCTGCTGATCGTCCCGGCGGGCTTCATCTCGCAGATGCTCGCCTTCATCGTCTTTCGGGCCTTCGACGTCATCAAGCCGCCACCGATCCGCTACTTCGACCGCACGCTCAAGGGCGGTTTCGGCGTCATGTTCGACGATGCCCTGGCTGCATTCATGACGGTCCTGGTGTTTGCAGTCTGGATGGCGGTCTACCGATGAACGATCTCGCCAAGACCTTCGATGATGCTGCCGTCCATGCTGCCGGCCAGGCCCTCGGACGAGCGCTGCAGGCGCTTGGCCTGATGGCGGTGACAGCCGAGTCGTGCACCGGCGGTCTGGTCGCAGTGGCACTCACCGAAACCGCCGGTTCGTCGGCCTGGTTCGAACGCGGATTCGTGACCTATACCAACACGGCCAAGCATCAGTCGCTCGGTGTGCCGCTCGCGATGTTTGAAGCTCATGGCGCGGTGAGCGAGCCGGTTGCGCGCGAGATGGCGCTGGGCGCCCTGCGGCACTCGGGCGCTCAGGTCGCGATGGCGGTCACCGGCATTGCCGGCCCGAGCGGCGCGACACCCGGCAAGCCGGTCGGCACGGTCTGCTTCGGATGGGCGATCCAGTCGCCGGCGCTGCCCGCCGACGCGCCGCTGGTCTGGGCCCAGACACTGCGTTTCGAGGGCGACCGGGCGGCGGTGAGGCGTCAGTCGGCCATTCATGTGCTGAGCGAAATGTCGCGTCGGCTGGCCGCAGAGCTTGCCGATCGGCCGCCTGCGGCGTGATCACAGCCGGTTCGGAAGTGATGCTTTGACCAAACAGCCTAGGCTGAAAGACTGATTGTTTATACAGTAGTTCCATGCGATACTTTTTCATCGATTTCATTCAACCCAGTCGATGCCCTGACGCGGATCCCCATCCAGACCCGGTCAGTCATCGACTCTCCCACAGGGCAATTCATGGACGACTCCAAATCCAAGGTCGAAAAAGCCAAGGCGCTGGCCGCCGCGCTGTCCCAGATCGAAAAGCAGTTCGGCAAGGGCTCGGTCATGAAGCTGTCCGATGCCGAGGTCGCAGTCGATATTCCGGTTGTCTCAACCGGCTCGCTCGGTCTTGATATCGCCCTCGGCATTGGCGGCCTTCCCCGCGGTCGTGTGGTCGAGATCTACGGCCCGGAGTCTTCCGGCAAGACGACTCTCACGCTCCAGGTCATCGCCGAAATGCAGAAGCTTGGCGGCACCTGCGCCTTCATCGACGCCGAACACGCGCTCGATGTGCAATACGCGTCCAAGCTGGGTGTCAAGCTCGAAGACCTTCTCATCTCTCAGCCCGATACCGGCGAACAGGCCCTTGAAATTACCGATGCACTGGTGCGGTCGGGCTCGGTCGACATGATCGTCATCGACTCGGTCGCAGCGCTCACGCCCAAGGCCGAAATCGAAGGAGAAATGGGCGATTCCCTGCCTGGTCTGCAAGCGCGCCTCATGTCGCAGGCGCTTCGAAAATTGACAGGCAGCATCAAGCGCACCAACTGTCTGGTGAGTTTCATCAATCAGATCCGCATGAAAATCGGGGTGATGTTCGGCAATCCCGAGACCACCACAGGCGGCAATGCGTTGAAGTTCTACGCCTCAGTGCGTCTCGACATCCGGCGTACCGGTTCGATCAAG
This sequence comes from Burkholderiales bacterium, assembly GCA_026399875.1. Lineage (GTDB taxonomy): Bacteria > Pseudomonadota > Gammaproteobacteria > Burkholderiales > Burkholderiaceae_E > UBA4615. The sequence goes on from JAPLQF010000028.1 coordinate 58,579, forward strand.
AAAGGCGATGAGGTCATCGGCAACGAGACCAAGGTCAAGGTCGTCAAGAACAAGGTGGCGCCGCCCTTCAAGACCGCTGAGTTCGACATCCTCTATGGAGAGGGCATCTCGCGTGAAGGTGAGATTCTCGACCTGGGCTCCGCCAGCAGCATCGTCGAAAAGAGCGGTGCCTGGTATAGCTACGGTGGCGATCGTATCGGTCAGGGTAAGGACAATGCACGCGAGTATCTGCGCGAGCGACCCGAGATCGCGCTCGATATCGAAAACAAGGTCCGTGCCCATTTTGGCGTGAATCCTCGTGGCTTGCAGGTCATCGAGGGCGGCAAGGGTGCAACCCAAGCCGCCTGATCAAGCGGCACTGATCTTCTGACAGACTGGTTGTCGGTAATGGTTCGGGCAGCACTCTCACTCAGAGGCCGGGCGCTGCGTCTGCTGACGCAGCGAGAGCAAAGCCGGCAAGAACTTAACCGAAAGCTCGCGCCACACGCCGAGTCGCCTGATCAACTCGATTCGGTTCTCGATCGCCTTCAGCAGGAAGGCTGGTTGAGCGAGGAGCGATTCGCCGAAAGCCTCGCCCGCCGGCGATCAGCGCGCTTCGGTCTTCGTCGAATCGAGCAGGAGTTGCAGACCCATCGGCTCGATCCGCTGGTCAGCGCCCCGATACTGGCTACGCTGCGAACCACCGAGCGCGAGCGAGCTCTCGATGCCTGGATGCGCCGCTTCGGCGTGGCAGCTCAAGACCCGACCGAGCGTGCGCGTCAGCAACGTTTCCTCGCACAGCGAGGTTTCACCTCTGATGCGATTCAATGGGTTATTCGGCACAAGGGCGGGCTACACGAAGACGCCTGACCACGGCTTGCGCTGGTCTAGGCCAGTTTCCAGCCATGGTCGATGTGCTACAATTTAATGCTTTTCGACATGCGATGTCGATTAGTCACGGCACCATTCTTGCCGACGCGTTTGACCGAGTCTGGCCGGTGTCGCAAGGCTTTGGCGGCAGGTTGTGGCCAAAGCCAACCGAATCTCAAGGACCGCCATGAAAATCCATGAATACCAGGGCAAAGAACTCCTGAAACGCTATGGTGTGCGCGTTCCGCGAGGCATTCCGTGCTTTTCGGTCGAAGAAGCGGTTAAGGCTGCACAAGCCCTGGGCGGCAAGGTCTGGGTCGTCAAGGCGCAAATTCATGCCGGCGGACGAGGCAAGGGCGGCGGCGTCAAGGTGGCCAAGTCGCTCGACGAAGTCAGAGCCTACGCCAGTCAGATTCTTGGTATGCAACTGGTGACCCATCAGACCGGGCCCTCAGGCCAACTGGTGCGCCGCCTTCTCATCGAGGAGGGCGCAGACATCAAGAAAGAGCTTTATGTCGGTCTGGTGGTCGATCGGGTCACCCAGAAAGTGACCGTCATGGCGTCCAGCGAAGGTGGCATGGACATCGAAGAAGTCGCCGAAAAGACCCCCGAACTGATTCACAAGGTCTCGGCCGATGTCGCCACCGGCCTGACCGATGCGCAGGCCGACGATCTCGCCGTCAAGATCGGCATCCCGGCCGCGAGCGTACCGCAAGCCAGGGCCGTCTTTCAGGCGCTGGTCCGAGCATTCTGGGAGACCGATGCCAGCCTCGCCGAGATCAATCCCCTGATCCTGACCGGCTCGGGCGATGTGATCGCTCTCGATGCCAAGATCAATTTCGATTCGAATGCCCTGTTCCGTCATCCCGAGCTGGTGTCGCTGCGTGATCTCGATGAAGAAGATCCCGCCGAGATCGAGGCCTCCAAGTTCGACCTGGCCTACATCCAGCTCGACGGCAATATCGGTTGCCTGGTCAATGGTGCAGGCCTCGCCATGGCGACGATGGATACCATCAAGCTTTTCGGCGGCGAGCCTGCCAACTTTCTTGATGTCGGTGGCGGAGCCACTGCCGAGAAGGTGACCGAGGCCTTCAAGATCATGCTGCGCAATCCCGGGCTCAAGGCCATTCTGGTCAATATCTTCGGTGGCATCATGAAGTGCGACACCATTGCCGAGGGCGTCATCACCGCGTCGCGTGCGGTGGGTCTGAAGGTTCCTCTTGTGGTCCGTATGAAAGGCACCAACGAGGAACTCGGCCGCAAGCTTCTGGCCGACTCCGGTCTGCCGATCATCTCGGCCGATTCGATGGCGCAAGCCGCCGAAAAGGTTGTTGCGGCCGCCGCTGCAGCGCACTGACCCACCCCATCCGGAGCACTACCATGTCGATCCTGGTCAACAGGAACACCAAGGTCATCACCCAGGGCATTACCGGCAAGACCGGTCAGTTCCACACCCGGATGTGCCGCGAATATGCCAATGGGGCACAGTGCTTCGTGGCCGGCGTCAACCCAAAGAAGGCCGGTGAAGATTTCGACGGCATCCCGATTTTCGCGTCGGTCAAAGATGCCAAGGCCCAAACCGGCGCCAATGCCTCGGTGATCTATGTGCCGCCCGGAGGGGCTGCCGCAGCCATCTGGGAAGCGGTCGAGGCCGACCTTGATCTGGTGGTCTGCATCACCGAGGGTATTCCGGTGCGCGACATGATCGAAGTGCGCGATCGCATGCGTGCACAAAATCGCCGTACCTCGCTGCTCGGGCCGAACTGCCCGGGTGTCATCACGCCCGACGAAATGAAGATCGGCATCATGCGCGGTCATATCCATCTGAAGGGGCGCATCGGTGTCGTGTCGCGGTCCGGCACGCTCACCTATGAAGCGGTCGGACAGCTCACCGAACTCGGTCTGGGCCAGTCCTCAGCGGTTGGCATCGGCGGCGATCCGGTCAATGGCCTGAAGCACATCGATGTCATGCGCATGTTCAACGACGATCCCGAGACCGACGCGGTGGTCATGATTGGCGAGATCGGTGGTTCCGATGAAGAAACCGCCGCGCTCTGGATCAAGGACAACATGAAAAAGCCGGTCGTCGGCTTCATCGCCGGCGTCACAGCCCCCCCGGGCAAGCGCATGGGGCACGCCGGTGCGATCATCTCGGGTGGCAAGGGCACTGCCCAGGAAAAGCTCGAAATCATGGCTGCCTGCGGCATCACCGTCACCAAGAACCCCTCCGAAATGGGGCGACTGCTCAAAGCAGCGATCTGACGACGCACGAGGAGACATTCCGTGGATTTCGCATCACCGCTTTTCTGGGTCGCGCTCGGCGAGATCATCGTTGCCAACATTCTGCTGTCCGGCGACAACGCCGTGGTGATTGCGCTGGCAGCCCGGTCGTTGCCACCGCAGCAGCAAAAGCAGGCGATCACCATTGGTTCTGGTGCTGCCATCGTGATGCGAATCCTGCTGACGCTGGTGGCGGCGCGGCTTTTGCTGCTGCCCTGGCTCAAGCTGATCGGTGCAGCGCTCCTGGTCTACATCGGTATCACCCTGCTGCTGCCAGAAAGCGAGGAGGGCGGCGATGAAGCATCGAACGGAAAGGGGTCGATGGCATCGGCGGTCCGCACCATCCTGATCGCCGACCTGGTCATGAGCCTCGACAATGTCATCGCGGTGGCGGCCGCAGCCAAGGGCGATACCTTCCTGCTGGTCCTCGGCCTGGCGATCAGCATCCCGCTGGTCATCTTCGGCAGCACCCTGCTGCTCAAGGTCATCGAGCGCTTCCCCCTGATCGTCTGGCTGGGCGCCGCGCTGCTTGGCTATATCGCCGGCGAAATCGCCATGTCCGATCCGGCAATCGCGCCCTGGGTCGAGCAGCAGGCGCAAGCCTTGCAGATGTCCGGACACACCCTCGGCCAACTGGTGGGAGTGATCGGCGCCGTCTTCGTGGTTGGTGTGTCGCTGTTCATGCTTCGACGACACAAGATCGCCGCGCTCTGAGTCGCCCCTGGGCCCCGCCCGGTCTTGCACCGCCGGGCGGGTTCAGTGACCCGTTCGTGAGGCAGTTCCTGCCCTGGGTTCGAAGCGACCGCTAGATTCCATGCTATGGCTGGAATCGGATCGGCAAACTGGACCATTGAATCGCCCGCAGCGCTTGCGGAAGGCCTGCGCCTGCGTGCTGCCCTGCCGTGGGCGGCGCTTTCCGACCCCGGTGGTGCCCGCCGACACAATGAAGATGCCTGGCTGAGCGACGAGTCCTCCCGCGTCTTTGCCCTGGCCGACGGCATGGGCGGCCTGAACGCCGGTGAACTCGCCAGCGCGCTCGCAGTTCGTGCGGTCACCGAAGTGGCGGCCGCCTGCCTTGATGCCGGTCTGCCACCCGAGCAGGCGCTCTCACAAGCCTGCCTTGATGCCCATTCCCGCATCAAGGAGGTGGTCCGCATGCGGGCCGATTGTCTTGGCATGGCCACGACGCTGGTGGTTGCCGCGATTGCCGATGCCAGGCTGACGATCGCTCATGTTGGCGACTCGCGGGCCTATCTTCTGCGCGAAGGGCGTCTGGAGCGCCTGACGACCGATCATTCGGTCGGACAGCAGATGCTGGAGGCCGGTCAGCTCAGCGAGGCGCAGATCCGGCGACTGCCGGCCCGCGGCATCCTGACCCGTGCGCTCGGCACCGATGCAATCGCACCCTTGCCTCAGATCATGACGATCGACTGGCGACGGGACGATCTGCTGATGCTGTGCTCCGACGGCTTGACCGACTCGCTGGTCGACCATTCACTCGAGGCCTTGCTGCATCAGCCGCAGTCCGATCTGCAAGGTATCGCCGCCATGCTGGTCGATGCCGCCCTCGAAGCAGGCTGCACCGACAACATCACCGTCGTCCTGGCCGGCGGGCCCTTTAACCGACCCATCAATCATTGAGCGGCGTTTGACAGCTGCTGACCCGTTTTCCCTTTCTTCTGAGCTCCCGGACTCTATCGACCCATGCAGCAGCGTGAAACCACCGCCAGCCCAAAACTGCTGCTGAGCACTGCTTCGCAGCAGTTGCGGCAGATCGTGATCGACAAGCCGCGGCTCACTATCGGTCGCCGGCCTTACAACGACATCATGCTCGACGACCTCACCGTCTCGGGTGAGCATGCGCTGCTTCTCACCCGTGCCGGCGCAAGTGTCATCGAGGACCTGCGCAGTCGCAACGGCACGCTGGTGAATGACGAACCAGTCATTCAGCGCGCCCTGCTCGATGGCGATCGCATCGAGATCGGCATTTATCGACTGCAGTATGTGATCGAGCCACTGATCCCCGAGGGCGACCGGCCGCCTGAATGGGCCTGCGTCGAGGCCTTGTCCGGCGATGCCATCGGCAAGGTCATCGCCATCGATCGGGCGATCGTGAGCCTGTCGAATGCTTCGGGGCAGGTGGCGGTCATCGCCCGGCGAAAAAACGGGTTTTTCATCACGCATCTCGAAGGCACGACCTTCCCGCTGGTCAATGGCGAATCGACCGGACTGATCTCGCGTCTGCTCAGGGATGACGATCTGATCGAGCTGGCCGGGACAATCTTCCGCTTTTCATACGCGCCGCCTTCCTGACACCGAGACCATGGGGGTAATCGATCTTTCTTCGATGAAGGCGCGTCGGCTCCTGCTCGGGCTGGGTATTGTCGCGCTTGCAGTGATCGCAGAGCTCACCCAGGTCTCGCTGCCGATGGTCGATTCCCTCGACCGCTTCCTTTATGACTCGCGCATGCGCCTGCAGCCGCCCAAGCCGAGCAGCCGGATCATCATCGTCGACATCGACGAGAAGAGCCTTGCTGCCCAGGGCCGCTGGCCATGGTCGCGAGAGCAGGTGGCTCGACTGACGCAGATCCTCGCAAGCGAAGGCGGCGCGCGCGCGATCGGTTTCGATCTGGTCTTTGCCGAGCCACAGCCACAGGCTGACCGGGCGCTGGCGCTGGCGCTTGCAAATGCCCCGGTAGCGCTTGGCTACTACTTCTCCAGCGAATTGGGCGCCCTCTCGACCGGGCTGCTTCCGCAGCCGGTCTGGCCGGCGACGACACTGCGCAACCAGGGTCTCACCATGACCAGTTGGGCAGGCTATGGTGCCAATATCGCGCCGCTTGCGCGGTCCGCACGCGCGGCCGGCTTCTTCAATCCGATGGTCGATCGCGACGGCGTCGTGCGGTCCTTGCCGCTATTGGCCGAGCATCGCGACCAGCTTTATGAGTCGCTGGCGGTCTCGGTGCTCAGAATCTACTTCGGCAATGCACCACTCACGCTGCATGGCCAGGATGGTCAGGCCGACAGCCTCGGCTTCGGTGCCTCGGGTGCTCAGGCGCGCATCCCGATCTCGGTCGGCACCACCGCACTGGTGCCCTTCCAGGGACGCGGCGGGGCTGCGTCTTCTCGCTTTCGCTACATCTCTGCCACCGACGTGCTCGATGGACGGGTGGAGCCGCGGCTCTTTCGGGATCGGATCGTGCTGGTTGGCACCTCGGCGCCCGGCCTGACCGATTTGCGCGCAACGCCGGTGAGCGAGGTCTATCCCGGCGTCGAAGTCCATGCGTCGCTGATTGCAGGCGCCCTTGAAGGCACCATCCACCGACGCCCGCCCGAAGCCCCACTGGTCTCTGCCCTTCTCATCGCGCTGGTTGTCGGCGCAGCAGCGCTGGCCATGACCGGCGCTGGCGTCGTCGGTGTCTCGGCGGTCACGCTGCTTGGGCTGTCGATCCTGATCGCCTGCAATGCGATTGCCTATGCCCGATTTGGTTGGGCCTTGCCGCTGGCGGCAGGCGTGGTTGCGCTGTGCCTGGTGGCGATCACGAATCTGGTGGCCGGCTATATCTCCGAGGGGCGATCGCGACGCGCGGTAATCGGGCTGTTTGGCCAGTATGTCGCGCCGCAGCTGGTCGAGCGCATGTCGAGCAACCCTGACAACTATCCCTTGGACAGCCAGAACAAGGAGCTGACCATCCTCTTTGCCGATATCCGCGGCTTCACGCGGATGGCCGAGCGTATGGAGCCGCAGCAGCTTCGCGATTATCTCAACCGGTTTCTCACCGAGATGACCGAGGTGATTCATGCCCATGACGGCACGGTCGACAAGTACATCGGCGATGCGGTCATGGCTTTTTGGGGTGCGCCGATGGACGACCCCGACCACGCCGATCATGCGGTGGCGGCAGCACTCGCCATGCAGCAGGCAGTGACCCGCCTGAATCGCGAATTTCAGTCCCTCGGCTGGCCGACGCTGGCGGTGGGAATAGGCATCAATACCGGCGTGGTTCGGGTGGGCGACATGGGTTCGCAACTGCGTCGTGCCTACACCGTGATTGGCGATGCGGTGAATCTTGCCGCCCGCATCGAAGGCCTGACCAAGCACTACCAGTTGCCGATCCTGCTCGGTGAGTCGACCTGTGCGGCGGTGCAGTCTGTGGCCCTGCAGTTCGTTGGGCAGTCTGCGGTGCAGGGGCGCACCGATACCATCGGGATCTGGCAGCCGGTACCGGGCGTGGTTTCGCCCCGGGCGGCGACCGAACAGGCACGCGCCGGGGCGGTAGCGCCTGCTGAGCGCATTGCATGAAGCTGACCGTGCTGGGTTGCAGCGGCGGCATCGGCGGCACGGGTGTCAACGCCCGCACCACCTCGTTTCTGGTTGATGACGACATCCTGATCGATGCCGGCACCGGCGTCGAAGACCTCTCGGTCGAGGCGCTCACCCGCATCGACCATGTCTTTCTCACGCATTCGCATCTCGACCATATCGCGGCGCTACCCCTCATGGTCGATTCGGTCGGCGCACGTCGCAGCACACCCCTGGTGGTCCATGCCTTGCCCGAAACCATTTCGGCATTGCGCGCCCATATCTTCAACTGGGTGATCTGGCCCGACTTCACCGAGATTCCGCACTACGAACGGCCCTGGATGGTCTTTGAGCCGATCACGCTTGGCGTCACCGTGACGGTTGGCGGACGGGCGATTCGCAGCATCCCGGCCAATCACACCGTGCCGGCTCTCGGCTTTCATCTGTTCAGCGCCGAAGGCAGTGTCGTGTTTTCGGGCGACAGCATCCCCACCGATGAATTCTGGCGAGTGGTCAACAGCATTATCGATCTGCGCTACCTGATCATCGAGACCGCGTTCTCCAACAAGGAGCGCGATCTGGCCATTACCGCCAAACACCTGCATCCGATCGAACTCGGCGAGCAGCTTCGCTCCTTGCGCCGAGAACCCGAGGTCCTGGTCACGCATCTGAAGCCGTCGGATGCGGACCTGATCGGTCGAGAAATCGAGGCCTGGGCCGGCCGTTTCAGCCCGCGTTTGCTTGAGCGCGGCCAGGTCCTCGAGATCTGACCGATCCTGTCGATGGTGACGCATCGCGTCACCTGCGGCTGACAGAAAGCGTCACCCGGTTTAGTTTGCGTCACCCGATCGAGCCGTCGATTCAGCGCTGAATGCCGTTCATCTGCGCAAGCCGGGGATTGAGTGAACAAGGTCACGCTGGCACGAAACCGGCTATGTATCAGGCATCCGGCGCGATGGTCGCGTTGGTTGAAACGCCTGTTGGCACATCCTCGACTTCCTGGAGATTCAAATGATCAAGCAAGTTCAAAAAGGTTTTACTCTCATCGAGTTGATGATCGTGGTCGCGATCATCGGCATTCTTGCCGCAGTGGCCATCCCGGCGTATCAGGACTACACGGTTCGTGCCCGCGTCGCTGAAGGTCTGTCGCTTGCTGGTGCTGCCAAACTGTCGGTTGCCGAAAACGCGGCCAACGGCGCTGCCGACCTTGGCGCTGGCTACAACGCACCGACTGCGCAGGCAGATCGCGTGACCGGTATCGCAATCGCTGCAGCCTCTGGTCAGATCACGATCGGCTATGGCACCAAGATCGAGAATGGCAAGAACATTGTGCTGGTGCCGTCCTCGGGTGGCGCTGCGCTGGTTGCCGGAACCCCGCCTGCCGGCCCGATCACCTGGGTCTGCAACGGCGCAGGCACCACGCTGGCAGCCAAGTTCCGTCCGGCCGAGTGCCGCTGATGCGGGGCTGAGGGCCTGAGAAAAGGCCTTCAGTAACCGTAACCGGGATGAAAGGCTGTCTGTCTTTCATCCCGGTTTACTTTTGTGGGCTGTCCGATTGCGGCGCTTTTTTCGGCACCCGATGCAGTCAATGCTTCGCAGAAAAAACATGACGAATCGCAGGCACAGTGGTTTCACACTGATTGAACTGATGATCGTGGTTGCGATCATCGGTATTCTCGCCGCCGTTGCCATTCCTGCCTATCAGGACTACACGGTTCGTGCCCGGGTGTCGGGTGGGCTTGTACTCGCTTCGGCAGCCAAGGCACAGGTGCTCGAAAATGCTGTCAATGGCCAGAATGATTTGAGCCTCGGTTGGGTATCTTCTGCGGATAACAATGTGAGCTCGGTGACGATCGAACGCGCCACCGGGGTCGTCACCGTCTCGTTTACCACCAAGGTTGCCGCGGTGTCGGTCAATTCTCTTTTGCTGACGCCGACCTCCAATGCCGTGCCCCTCGTTGCGGGAACACCGCCAGCTGGCAATGAGATCAGTTGGTCCTGCGCCGGCGGGACGCTCGAAGCCAAGTACCGACCGGCGGTGTGTCGCTGACTGCCCTCGCAGCGCACTTCTTCTCACACGAGACACCGCTGGAACGGCGATGGCGCATTTTGTTCCCCGACATCGGCCTTGCGTCGGATCGCCATTCAATAGCGCCACGCGTTGCCGATGATCCAGATGTTTTGGCTCACCCTGCTTCAATCTAATGTTCCGCGCCTCTGCCTCCTCGCCCACCCCTGCCCCTGCCCCGGCTCCGTCGCCCTCGCCCGCACGCGAGGCGACTGACCGACCAACACCTGCGTCGAGCATCGCTCAGCGGCTGCGCGCCGCTGGCATCCACCTCTCCCTGTCGGCATTGCTGGCGGCCGCCGTGCTTGCCCTGGTGTTGCTCACCTGGTATCCGCAACCGATGCCCCAACTGCTTGGCGTCGGATCGATTCTGCTGATCATGCTGGGTGTGGATGTCGTGCTCGGGCCGATCTTCACCTTCATCGTCTTTGATCGTCGCAAGAAACGTCTGGCCTGGGATCTGGCCACGATTGCCGCCCTGCAACTCGCGGCGCTGGCTTACGGGCTCTATACCCTGCATCAGGGTCGACCTGCCTTCGTTGTGCTGGTGAAGGATCGATTCGAGATTGTCTCGCCGGCCGATATCCTGCCGCCCGATCTGCTTGCAGCAAAAGACAACCCTTTTGCGCAATTCCACATCAGCGGCCCCCGCTGGGTGTCGATCCGCATGCCCGACTCAACAAGCGAGCGACAGGCCATCATGATGGAGGCGCTCGAAAACGGTCGCGATGTTCAGCACCATCCGCGCCTTTATGCCGACTACGATTCGCAGGTGGCCGATGCACTGACCCGTTCATTGCCGGTGTCCAAGCTGCGGACGCTCAATCCGTCCAGTGGCCCCGAGATCGATACCGCGGTTGCGGCGACCGGTCTGAGCGAATCGGCGCTTCGCTATTTGCCGATGCGCGGGCCGGCGGCCGATGGCGCAGTGCTGGTCAGTCAGGCCGACGGTCGGGTATTGAAAGTACTGCCGCTCAAGCCCTGGTAGCCGCAAGCGCCTGATGCACGATCGCGCGTAACTGCGCTGCGGCCAGCGCCGGATCGTCGGCCGCAAAGATATCGCTGATCACTGCAACCGCTTCGGCGCCGGCTGCAATCGGCAGCGCTGCATTCGTGCGGTCGATACCGCCGATCGCCACCGTGGACAGACCGATGGCGCGGGCCTTCGCAAAGAGCGACAGCGGTGCGTGCACCGCCTGCGGTTTGGTCGGCGACGCAAACACCGCGCCAAAACCCACATGGTCGGCGATGCCAATCATTGAGCGGGCGCGCTCGAGATCGTTGTAGCAGCTCACGCCCAGCAATCGGTGTGCACCGATGCGCGCGCGCACCTGCCGCGGATCACCGTCGTCGCGACCGATATGCACGCCGGCGGCATCGATCTCGCAGGCAAGCTCGACCTCGTCGTTGACGATCAGTGGCACGGCCGCCGCATCGGTCAGGCGTTTGACCGCCATCGCGAGCTCGCGACGCTCGGCGGGTGTGCCGCCCTTGACCCGAAACTGCAGCGCGTCAATGCCGCCTTCGAGTGCCAGGCTCACCTGGCGCGTGAGGCGCGCCAGGTCGGTGTCGTCGGGGGTGAGGGCGTACAGGCCGCGCAGGATGGGCTTCATCGGATTCCCGGTAGTGGTGTTGTCGGTGTGTCAGCAGACAGTGTGGCGCGCCGGATGCAGTCAAGCCGCCCGTCGGGGTTTCCCAGAGGCTCATCGGCGCAGGAAGGTAACATCCCCGGCTTCCCTCTCTAATGGACAACGGTGGAACAACGATGAGTGATCAATCGACGACGCGAACCTTCATGTGTCTGATCTGCGGCTGGATTTACGACGAAGCCGCCGGCCTGCCCGATGAAGGAATCGCACCTGGCACACGTTGGGAAGACGTGCCGATGAACTGGACCTGCCCTGAGTGCGGCGCCCGCAAGGAAGACTTCGAACTGGTCGAATTGTGAGCACGCCATGAGCATGAGGGGCTGCGAGGATAAAGATGAGTGCAACAGATTCGATCGCCGGCCTCAAAGTGATGGTCATCGATGACAGCAATACGATCCGGCGCAGCGCCGAAATTTTCCTGAAACAAGCCGGCTGCGAAGTCATCGTCGCCGAAGACGGCTTCGATTCGCTTGCCAAGGTCTCCGATCATGCGCCCAACCTGGTGTTTTGCGACGTTCTGATGCCGCGACTCGACGGCTATCAGACCTGCGCACTCATCAAGAAGAGCCCCCGACTGCATGCCACCCCGGTGGTGATGCTCTCGAGCAAGGACGGGCTGTTCGACCGCGCCCGCGGTCGCATGGTCGGATGCGAGGAGTACCTCACCAAGCCCTTTACCAAAGACAGCCTGCTCAAGTGTGTTGCGCAGCATGCGCGGCGCACGATCGGAGCCTGACGACAATGGTGACGATGGGGGCCAAGAAGATGATTCTCGTGGTCGACGATTCGCCGACCGAGCGTTTCTTCCTCACCGATCTGCTCAAGCGCAGCGGCTACGGCGTACTGACCGCCGAGAACGGCGAGGATGCCTTGGCCAAGATCAGACTCGAGCGCCCGTCGCTGGTCGTCATGGATGTCGTGATGCCCGGCTCGAGCGGGTTTCAGGTGACACGGGCACTCAACCGCGATCCGGAGACCCAGTCGATTCCGGTGATTCTGTGCACCAGCAAGTCGACCGAGACCGACCGGATCTGGGGCTTGCGGCAAGGTGCGCGTGATTACGTGACCAAGCCGGTCGATGCCGAGGTCTTGCTGGCAAAGATCGCGGAGCTGGTTCGTTCAAAGGATGCGAGGCATGTTTGATCAGGAAGAGCCGGTGATCTCGTTGTCAAAGCTCGAACCGGCCGCCGACACCGTCTCGCAGGTCGACACCGCCGCACGGCTTGGCCTCATGATCGGGAATCAGCGCTGGCTGGTCGATCTGTCGGAGGCTGGCGAAATCGTTCCGGTGCCCGATTCGATCGCCCGGGTACCGCTGACGCGCGACTGGCTGGTGGGTCTTGTGAATCTGCGCGGTGCGCTCTATACCGTGGTCGATCTGCAGGCCTATGCCCGTCTGGGGCGCACCGACGGCGGCAAGGATGCGCGCCTGCTGGCACTTGCATCCCGACTGAATTTCAATGCCGCGATCATGGTCACCCGCATGATGGGCCTGCGCAATGTGTCCTCCATGCGCAGTGACGATACCGACAGCGCCTATTCGCCCTTTGGCAGCGCAGGGCAGCCCGAGTGGGTTGGCTGCGCCCTGCTTGATGCCGATGGCAATCGCTGGTACGAACTCGATCTTGCCAAGTTGGCCGCGGGAAGCGACTTTCTGCTGGTTGGCCGCTGAGCCCGCGCCAGAGAATCGACCCACCATGCGAATCGATTTCAAACTCCGCCGCCCCTTGCTGGCGCCTGGAGGCGCGACCGCCTCAGCGCCTGCTGTTGCCGTGCAATCACCCCCTCGACGCGGTTTTTCCGTGCCCTTCGTCAACCGCCTGTCGTTGCGCAGCAAGATGCTTTGGCTCACCGGTCTCGTCGCCGGTTCGCTCCTGCTTGCGATGGGTTTCAATGCGCTCGGTGCCCGTCAGGCCTCGATGCACGCGCTACAGACCCGACTGGTCGGCGAATCGCTCATGCATTCGCAGCGGCTCGCTCGCAACGCACCGTTGCTGCTCAATGGCGATGCAAAGGCCTTGGCCGATTTCGGCGACAGCCGGGTACGTCTGGCTCTGGTGGTGGGTCTGCTGCAGTCTGGCGGCGAGATCGACGATCGTCGGGTCAAGCCGCTGCCACAGACGCTCGCGCAGGAGATCACCGCGGTGACCGGTCTGTGGACCCTGACCGACGCGGCAGCCACGACCCTCCAGAACAACGGCGCCGCGCTGGCCGCCACTGCAAACTCCTCGAAAAAGCTGCTGACCGATACGCCGGCACTGGCCGATCAGATCGATCAACTGATGCAACTGGCAACATCATCAGGCGCCCCGGCTGCCGATGTCGCGAGCCTTTCGCGTCTTGGCGCCCTGACTGAGCGGCTGATGCGCCATCTGACACAGCTCACCGCTCAGGGCGGTCCTGCCAGGAGCGCCTCGATCGATGAGCTGCAGACCCTGGCGCCACGACTCGGCGCCGCTGTCCAGGCGCTGACAAGCGGCACCGACTCGCTGCGTCTGGCGCCGGGACGGGAGGCCGAACTTCGCAAGCAGATCGGCTCGCTGTCGCAGGCTTATGCCGCAATCGAGGCACCGATCGGCAAGGTGACCGCTGGCGTACCGACCTTGCGCAAGGCCTCGGATGGGGCACAGCGAATCGGCGCCGACAGCGAGGCACTGCGCACCGAACTGCTCGCCCTGCAATCGAAACTGGTGAGTGCCGATGATGGTTTCTCGCTGGCTGACCTTGGCACTGCCGCCGCCCTGCTGTTGGCAGCGCTTTCCGGCTCGGGCCTTTACTTCCTGCGCCAGCAGGATGTGCGCCGTCAGATCGTCGAGGCCGATGCGCAGCGTGCCAAGGCCGAGGCGATGCAACGCGATGCCCGTCGCACCAACGAACAGAATCAGAGTGCCATTCTCAGGCTGATGAATGAGTTGCAGGATGTCGCCGACGGTGACCTGACCGTCCAGGCCACCGTGTCCGAAGACATCACCGGAGCGATTGCCGATTCGGTCAACTACACCGTCGAAGAACTGCGCAGTCTGGTCGCTCGCATCAACATCACTGCCGAACTGGTGGCCGATGCATCGGCCAGCGCGGCGGCAATTTCGGGTGGCCTGCAAAAGGCGACTGAGAAGCAGACCCGTGAGATTCGCGAGACCGGCGAATCGGTGTTGCGCATGGCCTCGCAGATCAGCGATGTGTCCGAAAGCGCCTCCGAGTCGGCACAGGTTGCCCGTCAGGCGCTTGGGGCGGCCGAGCAGGGCCGTCAGGCGGTCGACAAATCGATCTCGGGCATGAACGGGATCCGTGATCATATCCAGGAGACTGCCAAGCGCATCAAGCGACTCGGCGAGTCATCGCAGGAGATCGGCGAGATTGTCGAGCTGATTTCCGATCTCACCGAGCAGACCAATGTGCTTGCGCTCAATGCCGCGATCCAGGCGGCATCCGCCGGCGAGGCGGGTCGAGGCTTCACGATGGTCGCCGAGGAAGTGCAGCGGCTGGCCGAGCGCGGTGCCGAGGCCACCCGGCAGATTTCGGGCCTGATCCGCACGATCCAGCTCGACACGCAGGACGCGGTCGCCGCGATGGAGCGCAGCACCCAGGGTGTCGTGCTCGGCACCCGACTTTCCGACGATGCCGGCAATGCGCTGGGCGAGATCGGTCGCGTCTCGCGCCAGTTGGCCGAACTGATCGAGGGTATTGCCCGCACGACCCAGAGCCAGGCGGTGTCAGCCGGAACGGTTGCCCAGAGCATCCAGCGCATTCTGCTGGTGACCGAGCAGACCAGCGACGGCACGCAGCAGACCGCAGGGTCCATCGTTCAACTTGCCGAACTCGCGCGTGAGCTGAAGAGTTCGGTGTCGCGTTTCAGGGTGTCGTAATGAGCATCGAGTCTCCCGATCTGACTGCTTTGTCATGGTGTCTTGGCGAAATCCGCGAGTCACTGTCGCGTGCAGAGGTCGCAATCGAAGCCCAGCTCGCGCAGGGCGACGATGACCGCTCGCAGACGACGATCGCGCGCACCATGGTGCATCAGGCCAGCGGCGCGCTGCAGTTCGTCGATCTCCAAGGTGCGCGGGTCGTGACGATGGAGGCCGAGAATCTGCTCGCCCTGTCCGAGCGCGGCGAGCTTGCGATGTCGCTTGAGTCCCAGGTGGTTCTGGTCCGTGCATTTGCCGCGGTCGGCGAGTACCTCGAAGGGATTGCAGCCGGCTCGGGTGATTCCCCACTCAAGCTGTTTGCCAACTACCGCGAACTGCTGGCACTTCGCGGCGTCGAGCGGGCCGAACCTGCCGATCTCTTTTTTCCGGAACTGAGCCGGCGTGCGCCGCGTCTCGGCAGGGGCGGCCACTCCGCCAATCGCGACATTGCAAGGGTTCGCTCAAGCTTTGAGCGCGGCATGCTTGGCTTTCTTCGCGATCCGGGCGATCCGGGTGCGATCGGCGAGATGAGCAAGGCGGTCGAGCGATTGCTGCATGCCAGTCAGTCGCCGGCGCTGCGGACCTTCTGGTGGCTGGCGCTCGCCTTTCTGGATGGTCTTCGAGTCAAGGCCCTGCCGGTCGATCTGGTTGCCAAGCGCGAAGTCACCCGGATCCACCAGCAAGTCAAGCGCGCCCATGAGGCCGGCATTGCAGTGCCTGACCAGGTGATTCGCGAACTGCTCTTTCAGATCGCCGCTGCCGGCAGTGGTTCCGCGAAGATCGATGAAGTCAAACAAACCTTTGATTTGATCGATGCTGTCCCGGCCGACGTCAACAGGGTGCATTACGGTCTGGTCGACAACCGTGGTTTGCGTGCAGCCCGCGAAGCCACCGCTCAGACCAAGACCGCCTGGGAGAAGTTCGCCCGTGGCAGTGCGGCCGATCTGCCTGCCTTTTCGAGTGCGGCCCAGCAGCTTGAAGCCACGATGTCTCGCTTGCCCTGGAGCGGCCTCAAGCGCCTGGCTGCCACCATTGGCGGCTTGCGCCGGGTGCTGGTTGCAAGCAGCACCAATCTGGCTGAGCTGCTGTCGCTCGAACTGGCGACTGCCTTGCTCTTTGTCGAGCAGGCGCTCGAGCACGGACCGGCCGAGGTTGATCAGTACGATCGTCGTGCGGCTGAACTGGCCGATCGACTCGATGCCTTGTGCGAGCGTCAGGAAGGTAACGCCGAAGCCATGCCCGAATGGCTGGCCGAGTTGTCGCGCGCCGCGCAGACTCGACTCACGCTGCAGGCCTTCGTTGGCGAATTGCAGGTCAATCTTCGCGCTTGCGAGCGGGTGCTTGATGCCTTTTTCCGCGATCCGGGTGCCCGCGCCGATCTGCTGACCCTCGGCACACTGCTGGGGCAGGTGAGCGGCGCGTTCCGGCTTCTCGGACATGATCAGGCTGCCGCCGGTGCCGATGCGGTGTCGGGTCGAATCGCCGCCTTCCTTGATGCCGCCGACGCGCCTGAAAAAGCCGATTGCGAGCGAGTGGCTGACAACCTTGGTGCACTCGGATTCTTTGCCGAGTCGCTGCGCGATGCCGACCGCCATCATGGCGGATTCCGGTTTGACCATGACGAGAATGGCTTCGTCGCACGCCTTATCGTGCCGATTACGCAGTCGCGCGAGACCGTGGCAGACAGCGAGCAGACAGCCTTGTCGAAAGCCGCGCCGACAGACGCGCCGATCGAGATTTCGCAGCCGATCGACATCTCGGCGGCGGTGGTTCAGTCGGTCGACGAGCCATCGATGCCGATGCTCTCGGATGCGACCGAGCTTCTTGTCGATAACGACAACACCGAAACTGGCTTCGACCTTATCGCGGAGCCAGCCGTGGTCGATATGCCGGCGGCTGTGACGAACCCGGTGCCGGATGATGCCGGTGCCGGTGCCGATACCGAACTGATGTCGATCTTCCTCGAGGAAGCCGGCGAAGTGCTTGCGGCGATCGAGGCCAATCGGTCGATCTGCGAGCGTTCGCCGTTCGATTCGGAAGCGATGACCACCTTGCGTCGCGGCTTTCACACCCTCAAGGGGTCGAGCCGGATGGTCGGGCTCGACGCACTGGGCGAAGCCGCCTGGGCCATCGAGCAGGTGCTCAACGACTGGTTGGCGGGTGAGCATCCTGCAAGCCACTCGCTGCTGAATCTGGTGGGCGAGGCCCACCGGCTCTTTGTCGACTGGATCGCGCTTCTGAGACAGGATCCGCGTGCGACGGTCGATGCCCGGGCGCTGATTGCGCGCGCCGCATCGATCAAGGCAGGCGACGATGCAAGTGCCTTCGATGTGACCGCCTTCGAGAGTCCGGCAGCCACCACCGAACTGATCGATCTGCCGGTCGACTTCGGGTCGATCGAGGCTGACGGTGAGGGCATCGAGCTGCCGATCACCTTCGACATGAACGAGCTCGAAGGCAATCAGCCAGCGCCCGACCCGTTCGCCAGTGAGGTGGCCGATGAGCTGGCCGATGAGGTGGCCGATGAGGTGGCCGATGCGAGTGCCGACACAGGTGCAGACACAGGTGCAGACACGCAGGTCCGAGTTGGCGAGCGCATGCTCAGCGGATCGCTGTTCCGGATTTTCCTCAACGAAGCCGACGATCTGCTGGGCAAGCTTGGCCAGACCCGACAAAGCTGGGCGACGACGCCGTCCATGCCGGCCTCCGAAGAGTCGGTGCGCGCGGCGCATTCGCTGGCGGGGATCTGCCGGATCGTGGGTCTGCTGTCGGTGCGCAGCTGTGCCGATGCACTCGAGCGTTTCCTGGCGGCACAATCGGTTGCCGGTCGCTCGGTGCAGTCGAATGACATCGCTGATTACGGTTTCGTTCTCGATCGTCTGACTGGCGCGCTGCATCAGTTTGCGGCGGGTCAGGAACCTGCGACCGACGAGCGCATGAACGAACGCGCAGCCGATCTCGCGCGTCGCTGGTCAAGCGATGATGAGGTCGCGGCGCCGGAAGCGGTTGCCGGCATGCTGGCTTTCGGGGAGGGTCTCGAACTCGATGGCGAGACTCCGCTCAGCGATGACGAAACCGATCCGGTGGCAGCACTCGAAGACGAGCTCGACCCCGATCTCGGCCCGGTCTTTCTCGAAGAAGTCGATGAACTCATGCCCCGCA
Source organism: Burkholderiales bacterium (assembly GCA_026399875.1). GTDB lineage: Bacteria > Pseudomonadota > Gammaproteobacteria > Burkholderiales > Burkholderiaceae_E > UBA4615. Next base: position 76,795 of record JAPLQF010000028.1, read on the forward strand.
TCGGTGAGGCGCTGACCCAATGGGCGCAGCAACCTGCCGATTCGGCGGCACCTGAATCCCTGATGCGACTGCTTCATACCGTCAAGGGCAGCGCCCGCATGGCGGGTGCGATGCGGCTGGGCTCGCTGGTCCATGATCTTGAAACCGAGATCGAACAGGTGATCGCATTGCCGGCGGTCTCCGAGCAGGCTGTCGAAGCGCTGATTGCGCGCAATGATCTGATCCTGACGGTCTACGAGGCGCTGCGCAATCCGAACTCTGCCGCAGCAGCTGCGGCGGCGGTACAGGTTCTCGGCCTGCCCGATGGGTCGTCGGTGACTGACGACGCTTCGCTGACGCCGGCGCAGCTTGCGCCGAACGACGGCGTTTCCGTTGAGCCGCTCGAGCTGGTCGACGCGATCGAGATGGTCTCGAAGGAGCATGCCCTTCCTGCACGAACGCAGTCACGCCCGGCCTCTGTCCAGCCGACAGCCAGCCATCCGATGATTCGTGTGCGTGCCGATCTGCTCGACAAGCTGGTCAATGAGGCCGGCGAGGTCTCGATTTCGCGTGCCCGGCTCGACAACGAGATCGGCGGCATCCGTCAGTCGCTTGTCGAGCTGACCGAAAACGTCAATCGGCTGCGCTCGCAGCTTCGCGAAATCGAACTGGCGGCCGATTCGCAGATCCAGTCGCGCATTGCGCGCAATCGCGAGGTCGAGGGCGATTTCGATCCGCTCGAGTTCGACCGCTATACGCGTTTTCAGGAACTCTCCCGGATGCTGGCCGAGTCGGTCAATGACGTGGCCACCGTCCAGCAGAACGCGATGCGCAGTCTTGACGAAGCTGCCCGCGATCTGTCACGTCAGCATCAGGTGACCCGCGAATTGCAGCAGGATCTGATGCGCATCCGCCTGGTGCAGTTCGGCAGTGTGGCCGATCGGATGTATCGCGTGGTGCGCCAGGCCGCCAAGGAACTCGGCAAACGCGTCAACCTCGAAATCAAGGGCGGCGATGCCGAACTCGACCGTGGCGTGCTCGAGCGCATGAGCGGACCGATCGAGCATCTGCTGCGAAACGCAGTGGCCCACGGCATCGAATCGCGCACCGATCGGCTCGCAGCCGGCAAGGCCGAGACCGGCGAGATCTCCCTGACGGTGGGCCAGGCAGGCAGCGAGGTAACGCTGCGCTTTACCGATGACGGCGCCGGACTCAATTATCCGCGCATCCTTGCGCGCGCCACCGAGCGTGGGCTGATCGCGGCAGGCGCCAAGCCTAATGAGCGAGAGCTTGCGCAGATGATCTTCATGCCGGGTTTCAGCACCGCGCCAGAAGTCACCGAGCTTGCCGGTCGTGGTGTCGGCATGGATGTCGTGCGTGCCGAGGTGGCAGCCATGGGTGGGCGTATCGAGCTCGATTCGACGCCTGGCTTTGGCACCTGTTTCGATGTCCATCTGCCAGTGTCGCTCGCGATCGCCCAGGTGGTGCTGCTCACGGTCGGCTCGATGCGCGTGGCAGTGCCCTCGGCGCTGGTCGAGCAGATTCAGCAGCTCAAGCCGGATGAACTGGCCGCGGGTTATGCCGATCACACGGTCCAATGGCAGGGCGCGGCGGTGCCGCTCTATTTCCTGGGCAGCTTGCTCGAGATGGCCGAATGCACGCCGCTTGCGCAGCGCTATTCGCCGGTCGTTCTGCTGCGCTCGGGTGTCGAGCGCCTGGCGCTTCACGTCGACCATGTTTCGCCGAGCACCGAGGTGGTTCTCAAGAACGTCGGCCCGCAACTGGCCCGTCTGACCGGGATGGCCGGTGCAACCGTGCTGGGCAACGGCGAGATTGTTCTGATCCTCAATCCGGTCCAGATTGTCCAGAGCGGCGCAGGCCATCGGGCCGGGCAGGGCGATACCGCAGGGTTTGCGCCGACCCGCATCGAAGTGCCGCACACCGTCATGGTGGTGGATGATTCGGTGACCGTGCGCAAGGTGACCCAGCGACTGCTCAGCCGTGACGGCTATCAGGTGGTGCTGGCTCGTGATGGTCTCGATGCGATGCGTCAGTTGCAGGACGTCGTGCCCGATCTGATGCTGCTCGATATCGAGATGCCGCGAATGGACGGTTTCGATGTGGCTCGCAAGATGCGCGAGGACGAACGCTGGAAGGGTGTGCCGATCGTGATGATCTCGTCACGCACCGCCGACAAGCATCGCGACCATGCCTTCTCGCTCGGCGTATCGCACTTCTTTGGCAAGCCCTATGAAGAGGGCGAGCTGCTGCGCCTGGTCAAGAAGCTCACCAACGAATCGCAACCGGTAAGCTGATGCTCAGCAGGCCTGGGCGGTGATCCTGAGGGTCATCGCGCGGGCCAGCCGGCGAAAGCCGCTCGCTAGAGCGGCCCTGTGGCCGGCCACAACTGCTCGGTGTCGATCGGGAAACCGAGTTCGGCTGCCGGGATACAGGCCTCGATGCGCAGCTTCGATTCGATGCACAGGCGGTTGACCCCGTCTGGCCCGTTGGGTCCGTAAGTGGGATGCATGACCCTGACCACTGGTGCGCTCGGATCATAGGTGCGGCGGCAGACGATACCGACTTCGCCATTGACCAGTCTGACCGGTGTACCCGGCGGATAGGGGCCGAGCACATCACTCAGGGCCCTGCCGATCGAGGTATCGGCCACGCTGCTGGTTCGGCCGACGATGAGTTGCAGCGCCTTGTCGGGCGGTGCGCCCGGCCGATAGCCGCGTTCGGTGATCATGGCGCACCAGCGATCGGCCAGCATCAGCGCCTGCGCGGCCGGCCACAGCTGGTCGCCGGAGAGCTTGCGCGGATAGCCAGTGCCGTCGAGGTGCTCGTGATGCTGCGTGACCAGTGCAAGCCACATCCGGTCTTCAAGTCCGGCGCCGCGCAGCAGGGCGACGCTGACATTCGGATGATCGAGCACGGATGCCCGCTGCTCGGGCGACAGCGCACCGGCCTGCCCATAGAGCTGCTCCTGCAACTCGAGCATGCCAAGGTTCATGGTGAGCGCGGCATTGATCGCCGTGCGTCGTTCGCTGGGCGAAGTGCCCATGCGTGTGAGCATGAACTCGAGCACGATGGCTGTGGCCAGCGAATGACGAACCCCGTAGCGTCCGCCGGTCATGCGCAGGGGCACCGCCAGCATCGCGTCCGATTCGAGCAGGCAAAGTCTTTGCAGCAAGGCCGAGGCGGTGCGCACATCGTCGAGTGCGATAGGCGAGTTCTGGTGACCGTCGGCGATGGTCTGCAGCGAGGCATCGAGCTTGTCGCGCATCGCGCGCGCATGCGACCACGGCGTGCTCGGGCGGGATGCCTGAGCCGGCGCGGTCGCGTCCTCGAAGGAAGTGACGACTTCAGCCATTGGGCGAATCAGACCTGGACGAATTCAGACAGCGGAAAGACTGGCTGCGAGCAGGTCGAGGCAGTCTCCTTGGCCCAATCGTCTCGCGATGGTGTCTGCATGACCAACGCCTGCCGGCCAGAGGGTGCCCGTGGCCGTCCGGACGGCGGGCCTGTGCGGCTGTGCTGGCGCGTCCGCAACGGTTTTGTGGCTCGCACTCAGCGAGGACCCGGTTGTCGGATCAGCGGCCAGCGTCGGCTTTGACAACCGCATAACGCGTCAGCGTGCGCAGCCGGGCCTGTGCATGATCGACCACTGGCGCCGGATAGTCCCGGCCGATGACGCAGCCCAGGCGCATCTGGTCGGCGGCCGACAACAGCCACGGGGCATGGATCTGCGCGGCTGACAGGCCGGCGAGCTGCGGCAGATAACGGCGGATGAACTGGCCCTGCGGATCGAATTTCTGCGACTGGGTGATCGGATTGAAGATTCGGAAATAAGGCTGCGCATCGCAGCCGCTCGAGGACGCCCATTGCCAGCCGCCGTTGTTGGCCGAGAGGTCATAGTCGTTCAGGTGCTGCGCAAACCAGTGCTCGCCGCGCCGCCAGTCGATGCCCAGGTCCTTGCACAGAAAGGAGGCGGTGACCATGCGCAGGCGATTGTGCATGTAGCCACTTGAGCGGATCTGCGCAATCGCGGCATCGATCAGCGGATAGCCGGTACGGCCCTCGCACCAGGCCGCAAAGAGCGCATCGCCCGCTTCGCCGCCCTCCCACTCGATACGGTCATAGTCGGCTTTGAATGACTGGTGTTCGACCCGCGGATGGTGATGCAGGATCTGGAAGTAGAAGTCGCGCCAGATCAGTTCAGAGAGCCAGGTGCGCGCGCCCTCGGCGGCGGGTGCGTCGATGCCGTTGTGAAGCGCGCTTTGCTCGGCGTGCCGTGCTTCGCGCACCAGGCGGCGAATCGGCACCGTGCCAAAGCGCAGATGGACCGACAGATACGACGGGCCCTTGATCGCCGGGTAGTCGCGAGCCTCGCGGTAGCGTCCGATGCGTGGCAGGAAATCCTCGAGCAGCGCGCCGGCGGCCAATTCGCCCGGCGTGATTGCAAGGCTGGCGAGATCGGTCTGTTCAAACCCGATCGCGGCAAGGCTGGGCACGCCATTGACCGGGTCTGTGCCGAGTGCGGCGGGGCTGTCAATCCCCTCGGCATCGCGAAGCCAGGCGGGCAGCGGTGCGAGGCGGCTGTTTGCAGGGTGCTCTGCCAGCTCGGCGGTGGACTGCTCGGCGAGCGCGGTATTGCCCGATGGGTGGCTGCCTGCGTCGCTCAGTGCCTCGAGCGTTCGCAACCAGGCATTGCGGTAGGGCGTAAAGACCGAGAAGGGGCGATCGGCAGCCGTCAGCACCTCGTCGGCCTCGAAGATCACCTGATCCTTGACCAGTGTGAGTGTCCGGCCATCTGCCCGCAGCGCCTCATCGACCTTCAGGTCGCGGCGCACCGCCGCCGGTTCGTAGTCTCTTGCGGCAAAGACCGATTGCACGCCGAGTCTTGCAGCCAGTGCGGGAATAGCGTGTTGCGACCGGTCGTGAACGACGATCAGGCCGCCGCCCGATTCACGCAGTCGCGCATCCAGTTCGCGCAGCGAGCCCGCGATGAACTCGACACGACGGTCGGCCTTGCTGGCCAGCGCATCGAGAATCTCTCGGTCGAAAACGAAAGTGCAGTAAAGGCGCCCGCAGGCCGCCAGTGCATGGGCGAGCGCGGCATGGTCCCTGATTCGCAGGTCGCGACGGAACCAGACGAGTGCGGCAGAGTTGGGTTCGCGGGGCATGGCGGCGGCTTTGGCAAAGCCTGCGATTGTGCGGCCCCGATCAGGCCTTTACAATCGATCGATGAGTGACATCGACGCGGCAACCAATCTGACCAATCATTTCCTGCTGGCCATGCCCGGCATGGCCGACACCAACTTTGGTGGTGCGGTGGTCTTCCTGGCCGAGCACAGCGCCAAGGGCGCGCTGGGTCTGGTCATCAACCGTCCGATGGAACTCGATCTCAAGTCGCTCTTCGAGCGTATCGATCTGACGCTTGAAATTGCGCCGCTCAGCACCTCTGCGGTGTTCTATGGCGGGCCGGTCCAGACCGATCGCGGCTTCGTCCTGCACCAGCCGCTGGGTGCCTGGAGCTCGACGGTCAACGTCCACGACAGCCTGGGTCTCACCTCATCGAAAGACGTGCTCGAAGCAGTGGCGCAAGGCACCGGGCCCGAGCGCTTGCTGGTCACGCTCGGCTATGCCGGATGGGGGCCGGGGCAGCTCGAAGACGAGATCGCCCGCAATGCCTGGCTCACGGTCGAGGCCGACCCTGATGTCATCTTCGCCACGCCGGTCCAGGACCGCCTGTCTCGCGCCTATGGTTTGCTGGGCATCAATCCGGCCTTTCTGTCGTCGGCCGCAGGGCATGCCTGAGGTGCCCCGATCGTCCGATTCGCCCGAATCGTCCGAATCGCCCGAATCGCCCGGTTCATCCGGATCATCCCGACAGCCCACCGCGTCATCGATACCGCCGTCATCGCCACAGGCTCGGCCCGAGACCTTGCTCGCTTTCGATTTCGGTGTGCGACATATCGGTGTGGCGCTGGGCAACACACTGAGCGCCTCCGCACGTCCGCTCACGCTGATCGACAGCGCGCCGAATAATCAGCGCTTTGCGCGCATCGCCGAATTGATCCGCACCTGGCAGCCCGACCGGCTGGTGGTGGGGCGCCCGCTCGACGAAGACGGCAGCATCACCGAGACCACCCGCCTGGCCGAGCGCTTTGCCAATCAGTTGCGGGGTCGCTTCGGTCTGGCGGTCGAGGCGGTCGATGAGCGCTTCTCCAGTCGCGAGGCGCAGGCTATCATCGCCGCCACCGGGCGCCGCGGTGCGCATGGCGGGCAGAACAAGGGTCATGACGATCCGATGGCCGCCGCCGTGATCCTGTCTCAATACCTCGACGGTCTGGGCCGCGCCCAGCCGTCGCCACCTCCGGTGTCCACCTCATGAACACGCCTTCACAGGCTCCATCTTCTCCGGCTGACTCGGCTGCTGCGCTTGACGCGCCCGATGCCGAAGCGATCTACGCCGTCCTGAAAGCGGCCGTCGCGGCCTGGCTTGCCGGGATCACCGAGCGCCGTCCGGCGCTGGTCGGCATCCACACCGGCGGCGCCTGGCTGGCCGAGCGCCTGCATCGTGAACTGTGCCCTGACGCACCGCTGGGCTTTCTGTCCAGCGCCTTTCACCGCGACGATTTCGCGCACCGCGGCCTGCGCACCGGCACCGGCAGCGGGGCCGGCAAGACCCGCATCGAGTTCGAGGTCGCGGGCGCCGACATCCTGCTGATCGATGACATCCTTTACACCGGTCGCACGGTGCGCGCAGCCATAAACGAGCTCTACGATTATGGCCGACCGCGCAGCGTTGAGCTGGCGGTGCTGCTCGATCGCGGCGGGCGCGAGCTGCCGGTGCAGGCCGGGTTGTGCGGTGCGCGCATTCCCTTGCAGCGCGATCAGGGTTTCGTGCTCAGCCGGCTGTCCGAGGGTGGTTTCAGCCTGACCGTGGAGCGTGCCTGATGCGCAACCCTCAGCTCAACGAACACGGTGAGCTGCGGCATCTTCTGAGCATCGAAGGACTGCCGCGCGAGATCATTACGCACATCATGGATACCGCCTCCTCGTTTCTCGAGGTGAGCGACCGTGAGGTGAAAAAAGTGCCTCTGCTGCGCGGCAAGTCGGTCTTCAACCTCTTCTTCGAGAACAGCACCCGTACCCGGACCACCTTCGAGATCGCGGCCACGCGCCTGTCGGCCGATGTGGTCAACCTCGATGTGCGCACCTCATCCACCTCCAAGGGCGAGTCGCTGCTCGACACCATCGACAATCTGGCGGCGATGCATGCCGACATGTTTGTGGTGCGCCATGCGCAAAGCGGCGCGCCCTACATGATCGCCAGCCATGTCGGCCCGGATATCAATGTGATCAATGCCGGTGACGGGCGCCATGCGCATCCCACGCAGGGGCTGCTCGACATGTACACCATCCGGCACTTCAAGAAAGATTTTTCCAACCTCACCGTGGCGGTGGTCGGCGACATCCTGCATTCGCGGGTGGCGCGCAGCGATATCCATGCGCTCACCTCCCTCGGTGTGCCCGAGGTACGGGCGATCGGGCCGCTCACGCTGCTGCCGCCGGGGCTTGAACAGATGGGCGTGCGGGTCTTCACCGACATGCGCGAGGGGCTCAAGGGGGTCGATGTGATCATGATGCTCAGGCTGCAGAACGAGCGAATGCGCGGTGCGCTGCTGCCTTCGGCGCAGGAGTTCTTCAAGCACTACGGTCTGACCGC
>JAPLQF010000027.1 GCA_026399875.1 Burkholderiales bacterium
CCCACAACGACGGATACTCCCCGCGGTGATCGTGCACCAGCCGCACGGCCCGCTCACGGACCTCAGGTGAGAACTTGTTCGTCTTTTTCATGGCTCCATCTTCTCAAGAGTTGGAGCCTCCTCAAAACCCGGGGCGGTTCACTGGGCGATCTGGTTGCGATGCACTTCATCCGGGCCGTCGGCCAGGCGCAGCAGGCGCGCAGTCGCATAGGCGCTGGCCAGCCCGAGGTCGTTGTTGGTGCCGCCGCCCCCACGGGCCTGGATCGCCCAGTCAATCACCTTCCCTGGTGAACGCCGTTTGGCTAAAACCGACTTGCCGACGATGGTGTTAACCGCCTTGAGGCTGATAAAGACCGGCGTGCAAGCCTGCTGACTATGGCGACACGGGCTCGTCGGGCGGTGTTGAGGCCTTCTGCAGCAGCGCTACCACCACTGCCGCCGGAACGCCTGAGAGAGCGAGGATGGCTGAAAATTCCCACCAGGCCAACAAGAAGTCGGGGCGGTTCAGCACCCCCAGTGCCTCCATCAGTCCGACCAGCGCCCCGACGGCAAAGCAGCCGCCCAGCCCTGCCAGTGCGCCCAGAGCGGCCCGTCTGGGCCAGGCGGGTGGACGGCTGGCACCGTGATACCAGGCGGCGAACAACAGCCCCGCCACCAAGGCGGGCGGCCCGCCCAAAAAGTAGGCGCCGGTTATAAAGAGATCGGCACTTCGAATAAGGTCCCCAATCCCAAGTGGCTCAGCCACTCGCGGTGGCATTGCTCGCAAGTTGCTCAAGAACGCGGGCACCATTATTACCACCAGCCCAACCCAAGGTCCGAACCAGACAAAGCGCCACACCGTGCGCAAAGTAGCGCGTTGGCGCAGCACGGCGAGCAGCCGGTCCAGGCGCGGTCTGCGAGCCCGCACCGCGGCGAAGAGGTTCTGGCTCATACGGTTCTCCTGGCGGGGAGTGACTTCAGGCGGGGCAGGCCTCAGGCCCGCGGCGTGCGGCTGTCCAGCCGGCAGTGCCGTGCGTGCAATGCGGAACGTGTCGCTGCGGGTGGCGTCTGGCGAAAAGGCGCATGAGCGGATGCGCCCAGGCGCGTGCCAACCAGGGCGCACCCACGGCGGCGTAGAGCAGTGCAATCGCATCCACGCCCCGGTGCCAATCGCCGAGGGCGTCGCGCACATGCATGGCGCCCAGCAAGTCTTCACGAGTGAGGCCGGCGCTTCGAACGGCCTCGTCGGCAAAGTCCGGCGCCGAGCAGTCCGCCAGCGCGATATCGCCTCGCACGTCCAGTGCATGCAGTTCGCCCATCTCGGCGCTGCACAGGCCGCACTGGCCGTCGTAGTAGGCCGTCAGGAGCGGGGAGCTTCGAGTATTCATTGTTTCCCTTTATTTCTGTAATTTCAGAATAAACCGAATCATATGACCAAATAAATTGAGGCTCAGGGCTTGCCCTTGCCGCGCAGGAGGGCCTGGACCTTCGCGCCCAGCTTCATGATCTTCACCAGCGTCTCGGGCGGCAGGCGCAGCATTTCCTCCGTCCAGGCCGAGGTGGTCTCCATGAGCACCAGCGTCTCGTTGATCCGCTGCCGGGCAAGCGCGCTCTCGCGGGGCAGCTCGGGGTGAGCCAGGCAGTCGCGAAGCGCCTGGATGGTGGGGTCGAACTCTCGTTGCTTGCGTTCCCGCACGATCGTGCGCAGCAATTCCCATACATCGCCTGACGTCTCAAAATGGTCGCGTCTGTCCCCCAGCAGATGGACGATTCGGACCAGGCCCCAGCCTTGCAACTCGCGCAGCGAGGTGCTGACATTGGACCGCGCCGCACCCAACTGCTCGCACAACTCGTCGGCGTTCATGGGCCGGCCGGTGATGAACAGAAGCGCGTGAATCTGCGACATGGTGCGGTTCACGCCCCAGCGAGAACCCATCTCCCCCCAGTGCAGCACGAAGCGTTCAGTCACGGCCGGGAGGCGGGGCGTCGCGGATGCTTCGTCTGGGGAGGCGGGGGTGCGCGGGTTCATGATCGGAAGGTACAATTTCTCTATTTTCTGTCAACACAGAAAATAGAGAAATTTATCTGACTTCCATCAATGTTGCGTGTCGGTAATCAAGTAAGTTCCTTGGCGCCAAACCGCGTCCTCAAGGACGGCGCGAACGCACCGCTTCAAATTTGGGACGCGGGTTCGGTTCCGTAATCCGCCACCAATCACATGAGGCGGAAAATTTCGAGCCCTTTTCTTCTTGCGGTTGAACGAGCTTCGTGCCCCGCCAGCCCTGGCCTTTGCGACCCATGAGCTTGGTGCATCCAATTTGCCAGCCGGTTATGTCAGGGCGAATCAGTCGGAAACCCCGCTGAGGATGGAAATTGCGCTGGTCACCGAAAATGTTGCTGAGGCGTATGCCGGGGCCATCGACGCAGGCGCGATGTTTATCAAGGAGCCGGTGTAAAACCTTGGGGCAAACGGTCTCCTATGTCCGCGGTCCTGACGGAACCCTTGTTGAAACTTACTCTCCGGTTTCAGGTTGAGAAGGTCGGAAAGCCGTCTTTAATCGTTGCCAATCTAATTAAAGAATAGTTTAATTTGATGGCGGGCGACTAAAGGCTGCTTTCAATGACACGCACCACTGGGACCTACTTGATTTGCACGACCTTGGGTGAGTCAGTGCGTGCATTCCTGCCTCATTCCTTGCCTCCGTCTGCTCCGAACCTGTCCCCCGCGGATTTCACCGACCTCAACCGGCAGGCCGAACTGGCGCTTGCGCGTTTGGCGGCTCACGTCCCAGATCGAGGGCACGCAGGCCACACTGACCGACCTGTTCGATGAGGAAGCAGGATTCAAAGTCAGCAATACCGACGATGTGGAGGAGGTCACCAACTATCTCCGCGCTTTCCGCTGGACGCAGGATCAACTGCGCGACCCCAAAGGGCTGCCCATCAGCGTGCGACTATTGTGCGAGGCCCACCGACGCCTGCTTGACGGGGTACGCGGTGCAGGCAAGCAACCGGGCGAGTTGCGCCGCTCGCAGAACTGGGTGGGGGGCACACGGCCAGGCAACGCGGTCTTCGTGCCGCCGCCTCCGGAGCAGGTTCCTACGCTGCTGGCCGATCTGGAACGCTTTATTCATGAAGCGTCGATAGACTTGCCGCCGATGGTAAAGGTAGCGCTCATCCACGCGCAGTTTGAAACCATCCACCCCTTTCTCGACGGCAACGGACGCATTGGTCGGCTGCTGATTGCCGCGCTGTTCGAGTGTTGGGGATTGCTGTCTGAGCCCTTGATGTATCTCAGTGGCTACTTGAAGCAACACCAGGTTGAGTATTACCGTCGCCTGTCGGCCATCCGTACCGAGGGTGATTGGGAGTCTTGGGTCAGCTTCTTTCTCGAAGGTGTCGTGACCGCGGCTGTCGATGCGGAGAAAAACATTATTGCCGTCGCCAGCCTTGTTGCGACAGACCGCCGGCGCTTGCTGCAATCCGCCAAGGCAGGCCCGGCAAGCTACCGGCTGTTCGAGATGCTGCCGATGATGCCGCGCTTCACCATCGAACGCGTGCGCCAGCAACTCGACACCAGCTTCCCCACCGCGACCGCGGCAGTCAAGGTGCTGGAGGGCCTGGGTATTGCGGTGGAGATGACCGGGCAGAAAAAGAACCGCAGTTATAGCTACCAGGCCTACATTGAACTGCTGTCCGGTTGATGGAAACCCGCGAGTCCGCGGCGTTTCCTGACGATCTGCTTCGCCCTCAGCGCCGCGCCACCTCGGTCCACGAGCTGGGCAGTCGTGTCGCTCGGTTCTGATGCCGGCGAATTTCCAATTGGGCGATCTGGTTGCGATGCACTTCATCCGGGCCGTCGGCCAGGCGCAGCAGGCGCGCGGTGGCGTAGGCGCTGGACAGCCCGAGGTCGTTGTTGGTACCCCGCCCCATGGGCCTGAATTGCCCAGTCGATCACCTTGCAGGCCATGGCAGGCCCGGCGACCTTGATCATCGCGATCTGCGATCGCGCGGCCTTGTTGCCGACGGTGTCCATCATGTGAGCCGCCTGCAGCGTGAGCAGACGGGCCTGGTCGATCGCGATGCGCGACTCGGCGATGCGCTCTGACCAGACATTGTTGTTGATCACCGGCCCGCCAAAGGCCACGCGCTTCAAGCCCCGGTTGATCATCATCGACAAGGCTCGCTGGGCCAGACCGACGGCTGCTTGTGGCGGTTGGGGTGGTTCGGGTCTGCCGTAACGGGCCAGCACTTCCATGTTGCCGGTGTCGGGTGCCAAGCATAGCGGTTCAGCTTATGATCGATTCGCTTGCGCTTCAGCCAGCGCGCAGCACGTTGTTGACGCAGATCAACCATGACAAACAGAATTTTTTTCGGAGACACATGATGACGACACGACGCCGTCTGGTTCTTGCAGGCGCGGCTGCCATGACAGCCGCCCAGTGGCCGACACGGTCTGGTGCCCAGACCGCCGTGCCATCGGCGCCCTTTCCGACCAGGCCGATCCGCTTCGTGATGCCCTATGCGCCGGGCGGCAGCTCCGAGATTCTGGCCAGACCGATCGCGGTCGAGCTGTCGAAAAATCTCGGCCAGCAGGTAATCGTCGATTTCAAGCCGGGTGGCGGCACCACGATCGGTGCCGACTTCGTCGCGAAATCGCCGCCCGACGGCTACAACATCGTGATGATGCTGTCGGCCCATGCGATCAACGCCACACTGATGCCCAAGCTGCCTTACGACACGGTGAAAGACTTCGCCCCGATCACCATCGCGGCCACCTTGCCGCTGGTGGTGGTGGTCCCGGCCAACTCACCCTTCAAGACCTTCCAGGACCTGATCGCAGGCGCGCGCTCAAAACCGGGCAAGCTGACCTTCGCATCGGCCGGCCCCGGCAACACCAGTCATCTGTCGGTGGAGTATCTGAAGTCGCAGCTCAAACTCGACATGATCCATGTGCCCTACAAGGGCAGCGGGCCGGCCATCATCGGCTTGTTGGGCAATGAAGTGGATTTCATGTTCGACTCGCTCTCCTCGTCACTGCCGCAGATCAAGGCCGGCAAATTCCGCGCGATTGCGATGGCCTCGAAAGAGCGTTCTCGTGTGCTGCCCGATGTGCCCACGGTGGCCGAACAGGGCCTGCCGGGCTTTGATGTCTCGGTGTGGTATTCGGTACTGGCGCCGGCCGCCACACCGCCCGCGCTGGTGCAGCAGCTCAACACCGAGATCCTTCGTGCGATGCGCGCGCCCGATGCCCGTGAAAAGATCGAGGGCTACGGTTATGACATCTGGGGCAGCACCCCGGCTGAGGCCGATGCCTTCATCCGCAGCGAGATCGTTCGCTGGGGCAAGGTGGTAAAAGAATCGGGCGCGACGGTGAACTGATCTGGCGATGAGGCGGGCGCGATCGGGGCCGCGCCGTCTGCGCCGATAAACGACGAAGAGAGACTGACCATGCCGATCAATCCTGACGCACTGGGCGCAAGCGAATCGCTTTCGCAGCAGGTAGACACCCGCTGGGTGCTGTCGTATGCCGCCGGACTCGGTCTGACCGACCGGCTCTACCTCGATGACGCTCAGCCCGATGGCCCCTTCGTGGTGCCGATGTTTTGCGTGTGCCTCGAATGGGAGGCGGCCCTCAAGACCCGCAATGCTTTACTGAGGCTCGATGAGACCGAACTGCGCCGCGCCGTGCATGTCTGGCAGGACTCGCGCTTCGTCTCGCCGATCCGGGCTGGGATGTCGGTGAGTACCTCATCGGAAGTGGTCCATATGCGGCGGACATCGGCAGGCACCTATGTGCTTATCCGATATCGCAGCAGCGAGCGATCCAGCGGCACGCTGCTGGTCGACAGTCTGTCGGGGACGATGTTTCGGGGGGTCTCGATCGCAGGCGATCATGAGGTGCTCGGCGAGGACTCGCGGCCGCGAACTGCGGTGAGCGGGCAAGGCGCGGTGCTTGCCGACGCGGTGCTTGCCGAATACCTCATGCCCATCGATGCAGGCCTGCCTCATGTGTATACCGAGTGCGCGCGCATCTGGAATCCGATCCATACCGAAGAAAGGGTAGCCCGATCAGCGGGTCTGAGCGGCATCCTGCTGCACGGCACCGCGACCTGGGCCTTTGCCGCGAAGGCGATCGCTCAGGGCCTGATGGGCGCAGAGGGTCTGCGTCGCCTGCACAGGCTGCAGGGCGAGTTCCGACGCCCGGTGGCACCTCTGGATACCCTTCGCATGCGCGCCTTGCGCCGCGACGGGGACGAGATCGCGTTTGATGTGCTCACCGGGTCTGGCGATCAGGCGATGAGCGCAGGACTGGCGAGCTTTGCGCCTGCCTGAGTCGGCAAGCTAGGTCATCAGGCCGGCTCAGGCCGGATGCTAAGCTGATCATTCAGACAAGAGACGATCAGGGGAGACACCATGCCGGTTCGGATCATTGGGATGATCGGTGTCGATCCGCCCAAAGGCAACACGCTCCATGTGATTTCGGGCGGCATCTCTCCAGGGTTTCTGGCCGAGTTTGCCCGGGCCCATGAAGATGCCGGTTTCGACCTGGTGCTGGTGGGCTACTACTCGAGTTCGGCCGAGGGCTTTGGCGTGGCCTCCTATGCCGCTGCCCATACCCGTCGACTGGGATTCCTGATTGCGCATCGACCGGGCGTGCTGGTGCCCACGCTTGCGGCTCGCACCGTGGCAACTTTCGATGCCCTGTGGGGCGGGCGACTCGCCCTGCACATCATCGCCGGAGTGACCGACGAAGACATGCAGCGCGATGGCGACTTCACCGCGAAGGAGGAGCGTTACCAGCGTGCTTCCGAATACCTTGAAGTGATGCGCAAGGTCTGGACGCAAACGCAGCCCTTCGATCACGAAGGCCGCTTCTACCGCTTTGCCGATGTGCGCACCGATGCCCGGCCGATCCAGAAGCCTTATCCGCCTCTTTTTTTCGGTGGTTCATCGGAAGGTGCGCTGGTGATGGGTGCTGCGCACTGCGATGTCTTTGCAATGTATGGCGAGCCGCTGGCCGACACTCAGGCGCGCATGTACGACTTTCGGGCCCGGGTGGCCGCACAGCACCGCCCGGCGCCGGGTTTCAATATGTCGTTTCGCCCGATCATTGCCGAGACCGAAGGCGCAGCCTGGGACCGCGCAGCCCGGGTGCTCAAGGACCTGAAAGACGGTGGCGCCATGCCCACGCGCGCGCTTGATGCCTCGGCCGAGCGGCTGGTCGAGATTGCCTCGCGCGGTGATGTGCACGATGAGCGTCTGTGGATGCCGGTGGCGGCATTGGCCGGTGGTCGGGGCAATTCATCTTGTCTGGTGGGCACACCGCAGCAGGTGGCTGATGCCATGCTCAAGTACTACCGGATGGGCATCCATTCGTTTCTGATTCGCGGTTTCGATCCGGTCAATGATGTGAGCGAGTACGGGCGCGAGCTCATTCCCAGGCTCAAGCTGGGCGCTCAGGAGATTGATGCAGGCTAGCCTGCGGGGCGATACGGTATGCTCCAGCGGGTCTTCGCTGATGGCACCCCCTGCACCCTCGATGCCCCTTTCTCCCGCTGACGAGCCTGTGCTTCGTGCCGCGACGGGATCCGGCCGCGCACCTGATCGGACCATCGTCATCCTGCTGATCGCAGCGCTTTTCGGCGTGCTGCTGATTCGCCTCGGGCTTAACGCCCTTTTGCCGCTGGCTGACACGACCGAGGCTCGCTATGGCGAGATCGCACGGGTCGGGGTCGCCCACGGCTACTGGCTGATGCCTCATTCATCGCCTGAGCTGCCCTTTTTTGCCAAACCCCCGGCATCGACCTGGCTCGCGATGGTCTCGGCAACTCTGCTCGGCGTGAGCGAGTTTTCCTTGCGGCTGCCCTCGCTGCTGACGATGGCGATCGTCATCATTATCACCATGCGGCTTGCCGCCCGGGGCGGCCCGATCACTCAGGTCTCGCCGCTGTTTGCCGCGCTGATCGTGGCGAGCGCGCCTCTGGGCTTTATTGCTGCCGGTGCGGTCATGACCGACGCAGTGCAGTGCCTGGTGGTCACGGTGGCGATGGCCTGCGCCACCAGGCTGATCACGGCGAGTCCTGATCGCCGCGCCACATGGCGCAACGGTTTCTGGGCGGCGGTTGGACTGGGCACGCTCGCCAAGGGGCTGGCCACCGTGGCGCTGATCGCGTTTCCGATCTTTCTCTACGGGCTGGCCCTGCGGGCACCCTGGCAGACCTGGCGGATGTTTTTCTCGATCCGTGCGCTGGCTCTGGCGATGCTGCTCGCGCTGCCCTGGTATCTGCTTGCCGAGGTCTATTACCCTGGCTTCCTGAGCTATTTCATCGTCGGTGAGCATTTCATGCGCTTCATCGAACCCGGCTGGAAGGGCGATCGCTACGGCTCGGCACATATCGAGCCGATCGGCATGATCTGGGCCTTTACCGTGATGTCACTCGGCCCCTGGTTGCTGGCCTGGCTGATCCCCCGTGGCCCAAGCGCTTCGCACGATGCCGGCCTGGCTGCCCTTGCGCCGCCGGGTCGGTTATGGTGGTGGTGTTGGACGCTCGCGCCGCTGCTCATGTTCACCTTCGCCCGAAACATTATCTGGACCTACTGCCTGACCGCGATCGCGCCTTTCGCGCTGCTGCTGGCGCCGCGCCTGGCGACGCTGTCTGCCTCGCGCCTGCGTGTCGCAGCAGTCGGGGGGCTGATCTGGGTTGCCGTCCTCGCGGCGATCGCTCCAGTGATGTTCAGCCGGCTGAATGCCGGTTCAGCCCGCTATCTGATGGCGCATGTCGATCGCCTTGATCCCGTCGGCCGGCTGCCCTTGAGCGTACCCGGCAGTCTGAGATTTTCGGGGAAGTTCTATTCTCGAGGTCGCGCCTGTATCGGCAATACTCCGGCGTCCGAGGCAGCCTGCTATGCACGCGGCGACGGACTGCGGATCATTTCCAACAGTCTGGTCGCACCGCAGCTTGCGGCCGGTCAGATCGAGGTTCTGATCGCCCACGACAACTACACGCTGGTGCGCCCGATCTCGCCGGCTCCGGGGGCGCGTTGAAGCCAGGCGACCTCAATCCGACGATCTCGGACGCAGCGCCTGCAGCGTCCGGGCCCGACCTGACCGTGTCTGATGCGCCGCGTCTGCCGATCCTTGCCCGCGGTCCGGATGCGCTGCTGTCGGTGATCGTGCCGGTTTACAACGAGGCGCCGGTCATTGGCGATTTTCTCGGCGCATTGCAGCAGTTTCTTGGCGCCCTCGATCTGCGCTGGGAAGTGGTGGTGGTCGATGACGGCAGCACCGACGGCAGCCCGGCGCTGGCCCTGGCTGCCTCACGCAGCCACGCGGTCAGGGTGGTTCGCCTGTCGCGCAACTTCGGCAAGGAAGCCGCGATGACTGCCGGCTTGCAGATCGCTTCGGGTGATGCGGTCGTCATCATGGATGCCGACTTCCAGCATCCGCTGGAAACACTGCCGGTCTTCATTGCCCGCTGGCGCGAGGGCTATGACATGGTCTACGGGGTACGGCACGATCCCGGGCCCGAGTCGGTTGGCAAACGCCTGCTGCGCTGGGCGTTTCACCAGTTCGTCGGACGCGAGGACCGGATCGTCCTGCCGCGCGGCGCCGGCGACTTCCGGCTGCTCGATCGCAAGGTGGTCGACGCGCTCAATCGCTTTCCCGAACGCGAACGCATGATGAAGGGCCTGTTCGCCCTGCTCGGGTTCAGGCAGATCGGCGAGTTCTTTGAGGTGGCGCCGCGCGCTGCCGGCACCTCGCAGTTCGGGGCTCGCAAGCTGGTCAAGCTCGCGGCCACCGGTGTGACCTCGTTTTCGGCTCTTCCGCTGCAGATCTTCGGCGTGGCCGGCATCATCGTGTCGCTCTTTGCCTTCGGATATGCCGGCTGGATCATCTTCGAAGCGCTTTTTCTGGGGCAGGCGATCGGCGGTTTTGCCACGCTCGCGGCTGGCATCATGATTTTCGGCGGCCTGCAGATGCTGTCGGTGGCAACGCTCGGTGCCTACATCAGCCGCATCTATCGTGAGGTCAAGGGGCGCCCGCTTTACCTCATCGACCGCATCGACGAAGGGCTCGGACCGCCGACCCGGGACGACGCCTGATCGGGCCCGCCATGCGAGTTCGGCGATTGGCGATCTGCGCAGACGATTTCGCGCTCTCCGAGCCGGTGAGCCGGGGCATCCTCGATCTGGCCGGACAGGGGCGACTGACCGCAATCGCGGCGATGACCGCCGGTGCGCGCTGGCCGCAAGCCTGGCAGCATCTGCATGAGATTCCGCAGGGTGTGGCCCTCGGGCTGCATCTGAATTTCGTTGAAGGCGATGGTCTTGCCGACGGCAAGCCTTTGCCGGGCGCGGCCTGGCTTGCGGCGCGAGCGGCCAGCTTCTCGATGCCTCGACAGGCGCTGGCGCGCGAAATCGCCGCCCAATGGCGGGCTTTCGAGGACCTTGCCGGACGCGCGCCGGATTTCGTCGACAGCCACCAGCATGTCCATGTCCTGGCACCGCTGCGCGAACTCGTCGTCGAGGCGGTGCAGCGCCACGGCGGCAAGATCGTCGTGCGAAATCTTTTTCCGGCCTTCGGCCCCCGCAACTCGGCAGCCAAACGACTGGCCTTGCGCCTGCTGGGGGCGCCTGCACTCGCCAGGCGACTCGGCGGAGCAGGGCTCGCGGGCAATGCCGCATTCGGTGGCCTGCAGGACTTCGCCGATGTCACAGACATTGCGGCGCATTGGCGGGCCATGCTCGATGTGCTGCCCGATGGAGCGCTGATCGCCTGTCATCCGGCCAAGGGACTCGAGCCGGGCGATCCGATCGGTGTCTTCAGGCAGGCCGAGTACGACTGGCTTGCGTCGTCGGCGTTTGCGCAGGCTTGCCGTGATGGCGGTATCGCGCTCATAAGACCGGGTGCGGCGCTGACGGTCTCCTGACCTGCCCACCTTCGCAGGCCGATTGCCGGTCAGCGATCGAGGCTGCGTCGGACCGTGCTGTGATGGTCGCCGCGTCCGGCCCGACCGACCAGCACCAGCGTGGGCGGCTGCGAGAGCAGGTCGCGCGCAGCCTGCCGTAATTCGGTTTCCCCGATCGCCATCGTGGTGGCAATCCGTTCGAGTGGCGAGAGCACACGGCCATGGACCAGCAGATCGCGTGCCACCGTCTCGGCCAGATCCATCGGTCGTTCGAGGCTGCGGGCCAGATGCGTGGCCTGCTGATTGCGGGTTCGCTCGAGATCCTCCGGCGTGATCCGATGCGTCAGTTCGCGAATCTCGCCGCAGACCACTTCGAAAAAGAGCCGCAGATTGCGGGGCGCCACACCGGCGGTTACCTGCAGCAGGCCACAGTCTTCATGGCCTTCGGTCCAGGCGTCGATCTGATAGGCCAGACCGTGACGTTCACGGACCGCCTGAAAGAGCGGCGACGACATGCCGCCGCCCAGCAGTTCGCCCAGCAGTTCATAGACCGGAAAGCTCGGATCGCTGCGCGCCGGCGCCGGCCAGCCAAGCGCGACCGAGGTCTGTTCATAGTCGTCGTCGACATGCCGGAAGCCGCCGACATAGCGCACCGCCTCGCGTTGCGAGCGCACGCCCTGCGGCATCTCGCCGAAGCGTTTCTCAACCTCGTCGGCGAAGCGGTCGTGATCGATATCGCCGACCGCCGAGATCACGGTGTTGCTGGCGAAATAGTGCGTGCCCAGGTAGTGGCGGAAATCGTCGCGTCCGACGCGTTTCACGAAACGGGCATTGCCCAGGATCGGCCGGCCGAAGGCCTGCTTGGGATAGGCGCGCAGATCGAATTCATCCTGGGCGATCGATTCGGGGTCATCCTTGGCTTCACCGATTTCCTGCAGGATCACCTGCCGCTCGCGTTCGATCTCGTCGGGCGGGAAGGTCGATCGCAGCACCACATCGGCCAGGACATCGAGCGCCACCGGCATATGTTCGGCCAGCAGCACGGTATGAAAGGCGGTGTGGTCCTTGGCGGTATAGGCATTCATCATCGCGCCGACCCGCTCGATCTCGAGCGAGATGCGCCGGGCATCGCGCGTAGCGGTGCCTTTGAAAGCCATGTGTTCGAGAAAGTGCGAAATGCCGTTGAGGTCGGCAGGCTCGTCACGCGAGCCGACCTTCACGAAAGTGCCAACCGCCGCGGTGCGGAACCCGGGCAGCCTCACCGAGGCGATCGTCAGGCCATTGGGCAGGACACGGGTGCGAAGATCCATCATTGGCGGCGAGTCTACACGCCGCCACGGCCGCAACCGCCTTGCGCGCGGTCGCCGGTGTCGGGCGAACGCCGAGCGGCTATGATTCGACGATGCCAAGCCCACGCTCCCTGTTCATCGATCGACGCGAAAGCGGATCCGCCAGTGTGCTGGTCGCGATCGGCCTGGTCAGCCTGAGCGCGCTGCTGATTGCGCTGGTTTCGCAGCATGGCTTCGGCATCGAGCCTTGCGCCTGGTGTGTGATGCAGCGGGTGGTGGTCATCGCGATCATCGTGGTGGCCCTGGTCGGTGCGCTGATTGCCCGCGGCCTGCCTCGATTCGGCCCCATCGTCGCGGCGCTCCTGTTGCTGGCTCTCTCGATCTGCGGCGTGCTGGCTGCCTGGTATCAGCACACCGTGGCAGCCAAGACCCTGTCGTGCGCCTTTACCTGGGCCGATCGGACCCTCATGGCATGGCAGCTCGATGCGATCTGGCCGTCGATGTTCCGGGTGGGTGCGACCTGCGCCGATGCGGCTTCGGCCCGTCTGGCGGGTCTGGCCTTCGAAGTCTGGAGCGGTGCACTCTTCGTGATCGTGGCGGTGGCAGCGCTTGCGGTGATTGTGAGAGTCGTGCGGTCTGCACGCCATTGAGGGCGGTGAATACACCGCAAGAAACCCGCGGAATGTGGTTGGGTCTGCTCGGCGTGGCGGTGTTTGCCGTCACCTTGCCCATGACCCGGCTGGCCACCGGCACCGCTGATGATCCCCAGCTCTCGCCCTGGTTTGTCACCTTTGGCCGGGCGACACTGGCCGGTGCGCTGTCGATCATTTTTTTGCTGGTGACCCGCTCGCCCTGGCCCACCGCGACTCAGCGCCGCTCGCTTGCGCTGGCGGTGCTTGGCAATGCGCTGGGTTTTCCGCTGCTGCTCGGCTTTGCGCTGCGCCATGTCAGCTCCGGCCATGCCGCCGTGGTGATCGCGCTGCTGCCACTGGTTACTGCGGCGGTGGCGGCCTGGGTCATGCATCAGCGAGCGCGGCTGGGTTTCTGGCTGTGTGCAGCAGCAGGTGCTGCGCTGGTGATGGTCTATTCGCTGGTTCGTGCGCAGCAGTATGGCGGCGGCTTTACCTTGCAATGGGCCGATCTGCTGCTGATCGGTGCAGTGCTGGCCGCAGCGCTCGGCTATGTGTTCGGCGCACTGGTCACGCCGGCGCTGGGTGCCGAACGGGTCATCTGCTGGATCTGCGTGATGGCGCTGCCGATCACGTTGCCGGGTGCATTGCTGACCTGGCCAGAGCACAGCGTTGCGCCGCAGGCCTGGCTGGGGCTGCTGTATGTCGGTATTTTCTCGATGTGGGCAGGCTTTTTTGCGTGGTTCAGAGGCCTTGCGATCGGCGGCGCACTCAAGGTCAGTCAGACCCAGTTGCTGCAGCCCTTTCTGAGCATCCTGGCGGCTGTGCCGATTCTGGGCGAGCCGCTGCAGGCGATGACCGTCGGTTTTGCGCTGGCGGTGGTGGCCACGGTTTTTCTTGGCAAACGCCTCAGTTGAGGCGAGATGCCGTGATGACGATTTCACCCTAAGGAGACTCGCAATGAATCTGGATCAACGACTCGAAGCGCTTGGCATCGTGCTGCCGCCCGCACCACGCCCGATCGGCAACTACGTGCCCGGCGTCGTCGCCGGCGGGCTGCTCTTCATGTCGGGCGTCGGCCCGCGCCATCCCGATGGCACTTCGATCACCGGCAAGCTCGGCGTCGATCTCGATGTCGAGCAGGGGCGGGCGGCTGCGCGCCTGGTTGCGATCAACATGCTGGCCAATATCCGCGCGGTGCTGGGTTCGCTTGAGCGTGTCGATCGGGTGGTCAAGACCCTGGGCATGGTCAACTGCGCGCCCGACTTCGGGCTGCAGCCCAAGGTGATCGACGGTTTTTCAAATGTGTTCGTCGAACTCTTTGGTGAGGAGCGCGGGCGCGGCGCGCGGTCGGCGGTCGGCATGCCGGCGCTGCCATCGCAGATTGCGGTCGAGGTCGAGATGGTGCTGCAGGTCAGAGGCTGATTCCTGCGTCTCAGGCCGACCGTCTGAGACGATGCTTGCGCGCAGGTATCGCGACTGGTTCGAGCGACCTCGCAATCGCGGCGATTGCTTCGAATTCAAGCCCGCGAGCCGTGCTCTGCCTGGCCACGATCGCAATCGTGCGCCTTGGCGCCGGCGCAGCAATCGGGCGTGCAATCACCGTGGTCTGGTTGAGCGCGCCCGAGCGGATGGCCATCTCTGGTAACAGGCCGAAGCCCAGACCTTCTTCGACCATCTGAACCAGAGTCGAGACACTGCTGGCTTCGAGCCCGCCCGGGTTGGCCCGCTCGCCCAGGCCGCAGCCTGTCAGGGTATGGGTGCGCAGACAGTGGCCCTCTTCCATCAGCAGCATGCGCTGAGGATCGAGCTGCTCGACGCGCGGACGCACAAGGCGCGCTGCGGCATCGCCGGCCAGAGCGATCAGCCAGAGTTCTTCGTCGAAGAGGGGGGCGAGCTTCAGCTCATCGGTGTCGTAGGGCAGGGCGATCAGCGCGAAATCGAGAGCACCGGCCCGCACCTGCTCGAGCAGCCGGCTGGTCTGGTCTTCGCGCAAGGCGATCCGCAAAGAGGGATGGCGCTCGCGACTGATGCGCAGCAGCGGCGGCAGCAGATAGGGGGCGATGGTCGGAATGGCGCCCATCCGAAGCAGCCCGGTCATCGGTCTGCCGGCCTGCGCCGCATGCTCGACCAGATCGTTCGCCATCGAGATCAGACTGCGCGCGCGATCGACGACCGCTTCTCCGACCGGCGTCATGCGCACCGCATGGCGGTCACGCTCGACAAGGGTTGCGTCGAGCACGCGCTCGAGCTCCTGGATGCCACCCGAGAGCGTTGACTGCGTGACATGGCAGGCCGCGGCCGCCTGCGTGAAATTGAGCGACTCGGAGACGGCAATCAGATAGGAGAGCTGTCGAAGCGAAGGCAGAAGACTCATGGCTCAGGGTGACGCTGTTGAATCGGAATTTCCGATTATATCAATCGTTATTATCCGTTGGATCGATTGAGCTGCTGGCCTCAGCATCGGCTTGTCCCATCCGGGAAATCACGATCAACCCAGCAGAGGTATCAACCATGAGCAAGACATCAAGCCCGTCGGGCAGCATCACGATCAGGAACCTCGAGGCGGCGTTCGCCGGCGAGTCGATGGCCCATATCAAGTACCGCTACTTCGCGAAACTGGCCCGAAAGGCCGGAGATGAGGCAACGGCGGCCATCTTTGAAGCCACGGCCGAACAGGAGGTCCAGCACGCGTTCGGGCATCTCGATCTGCTCTATCCGGCTGCAACGTTGACCCCGTCGCGAGCACTCGAGATCGCGATCGAGGGCGAGACCCATGAATACACCGAGATGTATCCGAGTTTTAGGCACCTCGCGGTCGAAGAAGGCAACCACCAGGCGGTGGCAGAATTCGACGATCAGATCGCTGAAAGCCGTGAACATGCGCGCGCTTTCAGATCGGTGCTGCAGACCGCGGCCAAGCGCTTCGCGGCGCTCGCCCGGGTCGAAGAGCGCCATGCCAACCATTATCGAGAAGCCCTGGCTGCGGCCAATTCAAAAAAGGAATCAGCATGAAAACCTATCTTTGCGTGGTGTGCGGTTTTGTCTATGACGAGACCACCGGTCTTCCCGACGAGGGCATCGCGCCCGGAACCCTGTGGGCCGATGTGCCCGCCAGTTGGGCCTGTCCCGAATGCGGCGTCGGCAAGGCGGATTTCGAGATGGTCGAGGTCTGAAGCGGTCGCGCCGATTCGAACGAGCGCGTAACATCCTCCCGGCTGTTTGCCATCATCCAACCAGGAGGGTTCCTCATGAAACGACTGATCCTTATCGCCGCTCTGTTTTCATTCGCTGCTGCCGCTCAGGCTCAGGGCGCCAGCTGCACGACCACCTCGACCGAGAAGAAACTTTCCGGTGCTGCCAAGAACAGCTTCATGAAGAAGTGCGAGACCGATGCGAAGACGTCTTGCACCACGCAGGCTGACGAAAAGAAAATTTACGGTGCTGCCAAAAACAGCTTCGTCAAGAAGTGCACGAAAGACGCGGTCGCCGGCTGATTCGACCGTGATGGAAAAAGACGAGATGGGCCTGTCCTTGCCTGAGGACGGGTTGCTTGAGTCGATGGGTTTCGTGCAGGTCCTGTCGACCGACCGCAAGCTCGGTGTGGTGCGGGCCGAGTTCGAAGCGATGAAGCGCTTCTGTCACACCGATGGCACGATCGTGCAGGGCGGCTTCATCAGCGGTTGGCTCGACTTCAGCATGGCCCAGGCGGTCATCGTCCGAGCGGCTGAGCCGGTCGGCGTGGCCAGCCTGGAGCTGAAGGTGAATTTCCTGCAGCGGGTCGGCCCGGGACGGGTGATTGCTGAAGGGCGCGTCCTGCGCATGGGCCGACGCGTTGCCTTTCTCGAAGCCAGCCTTTTCGATCCTGCCGGTGCGGTTTTGGCGACAGCGAGCTCGACAGCGCTGCTGACGACGCGCTGATCGTCCGACGGTCGGAGTCAACGCGACGTCTGTGCTCTGAACGCAGCGGTCGTGCATAGGCCGCCACACCGATCGCCGCCGCGATAAGTCGGGTGGCGTTGCGCGTTGCAGTCTGATCGAAATTCTCATAAGCAACTGCGAATTCCGCATTGGAAGAGTCAATGCGCTGCCGGCAGACTCCGACGTCCAGTCCGTTGCGGGTGTCGATGTGGGAAGTCTGATGTTGAAGTTGACCTGGGTGCGGTTGCCAATGGCGGCCGCGGCTTTTGCATGCACGGCGATGCTCCTTCCCGGCCAGGTTGCCGCGCAAGGAATCGACCGCCAGGCTCGCGTCTGGGCCGCGAGCTGTGCCGCTTGCCACGGCACGGGCGGCCAGAGCCAGGGCGGCATCCCGCCCATCGGCCGCGACGCCGACGCCGTCTACCGCGCGCTGCTGGAGTTCAAGAACAACCAGCGTCCCGCCGCCACGGTGATGCACCAGCACACCAAGGGCTACACCGACGACGAACTGCGCCGCATCGCGGCCGTGTTCGCCGCCGCGAAATGAGGACCGCGCCATGAACTTGAACCGACGCCAGATCCTGCTCGCCGGCGTGGCCGGCACCACGGCCTCGCTCGCCGGTTGCGCCAGCGTGGTGACCGGGAAACCTATCGCCCGCGTCGTCGTCATCGGCGGCGGCTTCGGCGGTGCCACCGCGGCCAAGTACATCCGCCTGTGGGAGCCCCGCATCGAGGTCACCCTGGTCGAGCGCAACCCGGAGTTCATCAGTTGCCCGATCAGCAATCTGGTGGTGGCGGGCTACCGGCAGCTGTCGGAGATCACGCTGCCCTATGACGGCCTGGCCAAGCACGGCGTGAAGCTGGTGCGCGACGAAGCCACAGCGATCGACTTCGAGAAGAAGCAGGTGCGCCTGGCCCGGGGCGACACGCTGAGCTACGACCGCCTGGTCGTGGCGCCCGGCATCGATGTCCAGTTCGACAAGATTCCCGGCTTGCAGCAGGCCCACCAGTCGGGCCGCGTGCTGCACGCCTGGAAGGCCGGCCAGGAGACCCTGGCGCTGCGCGCGCAGTTGCAGGCGCTGCCCGACGGCGGCGTGTTCGCCATCAGCATCCCCAAGGCGCCGTACCGCTGCCCGCCTGGACCTTACGAGCGCGCCAGCGTCGTGGCCGCGTACTTCAAGCAATACAAGCCCCGCTCGAAGGTGCTGGTGCTCGACGCCAACCCCGACCTGGTTTCGAAGAAGGGGCTGTTCCTGAAGGCCTGGGACGATCTCTACAAGGGCATCATCGAGTACCGGCCCAACGCCGAGGTGGTGGAGTTCGACGTGCGCGGCAACGTCGCCAAGGGGCAGGTCGAGGACTACAAGGCCGACCTGTTCAACATCATCCCGCCCCAGCAGGCCGGGCGCATCGCGCAGCCGCTCATTACCGTCAACAACCAGTGGGTGGGCGTGGAGTTCCAGACCTGGGAGTCCACCAAGGTGTCGGGCGTGCACGTGATCGGCGACGCCATCGCCGCCGCGCCCGGCATGCCCAAGAGCGGCTTCCAGGCCAACAACCACGGCAAGGTGGTGGCCGACGCTGTGGTGGCGCGGCTGACGGGCCAGCCGGTCAACGAGAGCCCCATCATCGCCAACACCTGCTACAGCTTCGTCAGCGAGAAGGAAGTCGTGCACGTGGCCAGCGTGCACAAGTGGAATGCCGAGCAGAAGACGCTCGTGCCGGTGCAGGGTGCGGGCGGGCTGAGCAGTGCCCGCAACGAGCTCGAAGGCGTCTATGCGCTGAGCTGGGCGCGCAACATCTGGGCCGACGCGCTGGCATGACCGGCACCCGCGACCAGGGCTTCCAAAAGCCGCAGATGCTTGTGCGGAGTGTGGAGGCTTGGGTTTCGAACGGATTCAAGCCGTCAGAGGATCTGAACCGAGGCGATATTGATCGCGTTGCACACTCCCGATCGCTCGCTCATCGGAATGCGTCCGATCCTTGATCAACCCGCTCGGCATGCTGAGTGGGGCGAGCTCGAGCTCGAAACGTCGGTCGCATGAGCCTTAAGACCGAATAAGTCTTGCAGCAGCCTTTTCCCAGAAGCCTTCGTCCTTCGGACTTGGGCTTTTTTATGCTCAGAGTCCGATGAATTCCGTTACTGATTCCGATCCAAACCCGGCGTCGGTTCCGATCGGCTTGTGCCATCCACATCCATGAATGGGATCGTGCGCTTTGGGCGGTTCGTGTGCCGCGCCGAAGAGGCATCCCCTTCGCCGGCAGCCAGTTTTCCTTGCCGCCTGAGAAATCACGCGCCGAAATTGCTGATCCAGTGGCTTTATCGGGCAAGGGGCAGCGCGGGCGTTCGATTCGCCAGGCACAAATTTCGCTGCCAAGTCGGAGTCGCACAGTTGGGATACCAATCACCTAATCCGTTTGAGCAATAGACGCGCACCTCCCGAGGCCTCAGGGTTCGGTCAAGACACGATTTCGCTACATTCAGTTTGGCCGCTGTGCTGTTTGGAGCCGAAGGCCCGCCATGCAGTCGCCAACATCAATCAGACAATACGGAGACGCGATTGACTCATTCGACTTTCGTCAAGCTTGGGGCACTGGTGATCAGTGCCTTTCTGCAGTGTCTTCTTGCGGCCGAGGTTCATGCCCAGCCGGCCAAGCCACCCAACATTCTGGTCATCTTCGGCGACGACATCGGTTACCAGAACGTCTCGTCCTTCGGCGGCGACATCATGGGCGTGAAGACGCCCAACATCGACCGCATCGGCCGCGAAGGCCTGCGCCTGACGAGCTTCTATGCACAGCCCAGCTGCACTGCAGGGCGTGCCGCCTTCATCACCGGCCAACTGCCGATTCGTACCGGACTGACCACCGTGGGCACGACAGGCTCGCCAGCTGGGCTGAACAAGGCGGATGTGACGCTTGCCGAGATTCTCTAGGCACGCGGCTATTCGACTGCCCAGTTCGGCAAGAATCACCTGGGCGACCTCGAAGAGCACTTGCCGCATCGTCACGGCTTCGATGAGTATTTTGGCAGCCTGTACCACCTGAATGCCAACGAGGACCTTGAAGACCCCGATCGGCTGACAGGTCCCGAGTTCCGCAAGAAATTCGATCCGCGAGGCGTCATTTCGGGTACGGCCAGCGGCCCGACCAAGGACGAGGGTCCGCTGACCGTCAAGCGCATGGAGACCTTCGACGACGAGATCGCTGCCAAGTCGCTCGACTACCTCGATCGCCGCGCCATGGACGGCAAGCCCTTCTTCCTCTGGCACAACTCGACTCGCAACCATGTCTTTTTGCACCTGAAGGCCGCGGCGCAAGGCCAGTCGCGCGCGGGCAGGGAAGACGTCTATGGCAACGCGCTGAAGGAGCACGACGCGCATGTCGGCCAGTTGCTGGACAAGCTGGCGCAGACCGGACTCGACAAGGACACCATCGTCATCTACACGACCGACAACGGCGCATATCAATACATGTGGCCAGAGGGCGGCACCTCGCCGTTCCGAGGTGACAAGGGCACGACCTGGGAGGGCGGCGTGCGCGTGCCCTTCGTGATGCGCTGGCCGGGCGCGCCCGCCGGCCGGGTGAGCGGCGACATCGTCGACATGACCGACTTGCTACCCACACTCGCGGCGGCGGCCGGTGAAACTGGTGTCGTCGACAAGCTGAAGAAGGGCGCGGCGATCGGCGGGCGCAACTTCAAGGTGCACCTCGATGGCGTCGATCAGACAGCGCTGTTCACCGGCAAGAGCGAAGAGTCCGCACGCAGCCACATCTTTTACTACGACGAAACCGTGCTCACCGCGATCCGCTACAAGCAGTTCAAGGTCACGTTCTCGGCAAAGATGGGTGGGCACTGGGACGATCCGCTGCTGAGCCTCGGGCGGCCTATGGTCACCAATCTGCTGATGGACCCGTTCGAACGGCAGTGGGGCAACGAGAACCGCAAATACGCCGAGATCAAGGGTTGGGTCCTCACGCCGATTCTCGGTCTTGCCATGGAGCATCTGGCGAGCTTCAAGGAGTTTCCGGTGCGGCAGGTCGGGCTGAGCGCCGATGTCGGCAAGACGCTCGAAGGCGTGCAGTCGCAGATCCTGAAGTTGCAGCAGGCGCGATAGCGGTGGCGCAGCAACGGCTTCGATCCGGCATATCGACGGACTGCGACGAATCGTGTGTCGCTTGCGCTTCCGCCCGGCTGTCGGCCATCAACAACTCCTGGATCTCACGATGACACCTCACCGCCACGTCCTGCAGCCTCGAGCGAAGTATTGCCTCGACCTCTTGCTGGGCGCACTGCTGGGCGCACTGCTGGCCGCCACGGCCGGTGCGCAGGAAATCCTGCCCTTTCCGCCGACACCTTCAGGCTCCAAGGCTGGCCTGACGATGGAGAGCTCGACCTACAAGAAGCGCGTCGAGCCTCAGCGCTTGCCAACGGCCGCGCCGAACATCCTGATCATCCTGATGGACGACATCGGCCCCGCCACGTCGGCCACATTCGGCGGTGAGATCAATACGCCGACGCTGGACCGCATCGCGAAAATGGGTGTGGCCTACAACCGCTTCCACACCACGGCGATGTGCAGCCCGACGCGGGCCGCGCTGCTCACGGGCCGCAACCACACCCGCGTGGGCAACGGCCAGATCGCGGCACTGGCCAATGACTTCGACGGCTTCAGCGGTGTTATTCCCAAGTCTTCGGCAACCGTGGCCGAGGTGCTGAAGAACTACGGCTACAGCACCGGTGCCTGGGGCAAGTGGCACAACACCCCTGAAGAACACGTCACAAGCAAGGGGCCGTTCGAGTATTGGCCCACCGGCTACGGCTTCGAGTACTTCTACGGTTTCCTGGCGGGTGAGGCGTCCCAGTACGAGCCGAATATGGTGCGCAACACCAGTCTGGTACAGCCGCATGAAATCCATCGCAAGGGCTACCACCTGACCGAAGACATCGCCGAGGACGCAATCAAGTGGCTGCGCGAGCAGCGCGCCTATGCGCCAGACAAGCCCTTCCTGATGTACTGGGCACCCGGCGCCGTGCACGGCCCGCACCAGGTGATGAAGGAATGGGCCGACAAGTACAAGGGCAAGTTCGACGCGGGCTGGGACGCCTACCGCGAACGCGTCTTTGCTCGCCAGAAGGCGCTCGGCTGGATCCCCGCCAACACGCAACTTACACCGCGCAACAAGTCGATGCCCTCGTGGGACAGCATCCCCGAAGCACAGCGCCCCTTCCAGTTGCGTTTGATGGAGATCTACGCCGGCTTCGTCGAGCATGTCGACGTGCAGGCAGGCAAGGTGATTGCCGAACTCGAGCGCCAGGGCATTCGCGATAACACCATCGTGATCTACATCTTTGGCGACAACGGCGCCAGCGCCGAGGGCCAGAACGGCACCATCAGCGAGTTGCTCGCGCAAAACGGCA
>JAPLQF010000014.1 GCA_026399875.1 Burkholderiales bacterium
AGGCGGTCGGCATCAAGTCGATCGAGCACGCGATCATCGACAAGGCCTGGGAGCAGGGCTGGGTGGTGCCGCAGCCGCCTGCCGTTCGCACCGGCAAGACGGTGGCGGTGATCGGCTCAGGTCCGGCCGGCATGGCGGCGGCGCAGCAGCTCGCCCGCGCTGGCCACGCGGTGACGCTCTTCGAGAAGAACGACCGCATCGGCGGCCTGCTGCGCTACGGCATCCCCGATTTCAAGATGGAGAAGTCGCATATCGACCGGCGGGTCGAGCAGATGAAGGCCGAGGGCGTGAGCTTTCGGACCGGCGTGTTCGTCGGCAAGCAGCCGCTCACCGATCGCATCACCAATCTGGCCACCGAGACGATCAGCCCCGAGACCCTGATGGCGCAGTTCGATGCCGTCCTGCTGACCGGCGGCGCCGAGCAGCCTCGCGACCTCCCTGTGCCCGGGCGCCAGCTCAATGGCGTGCACTTCGCCATGGAGTTTTTGCCCGAACAGAACCGCACGGTCGCCGGCGATGTCGTGGCCGATCAGCTGATGGCTACCGGCAAGCATGTGGTGGTCATCGGCGGCGGCGATACCGGCAGCGATTGCGTCGGCACCAGCAACCGCCAGGGCGCGGCCAGTGTCACCCAGTTCGAGCTCATGCCCCAACCGCCCGAGCATGAGAACAAGGCGCTCACCTGGCCCTACTGGCCGACCAAGATGCGCACCTCTTCGTCGCACGAAGAGGGCTGCGAGCGCGACTGGTCGATCACCACCAAGTCCTTCAGCGATGACGGAAAGGGCAATGTCCGCGCGCTGGTCACGGCACGGGTCGAGTGGCGCCGCGACGAGTCGAGCGGTCAGATGAAGATGATCGAAGTGCCAGGCAGCGAGCAGGAAGTGCCGGCCGACATGGTGCTGTTTGCGATGGGCTTCGTGGCCCCGGCGGCCTCGGTGCTCGAGGCCTTCGGTGTCGAGCGCGATGCCCGTGGCAATGCTCGCGCCCACACCGAGGGCGACCGCAGCTATCGGACCAACCATGACAAGGTCTTTGCCGCCGGCGACATGCGTCGCGGTCAGTCGCTGGTGGTCTGGGCGATTCGCGAAGGCCGTCAGGCGGCTCATTCGGTCGATGCCTTCCTGATGGGTGCTAGCGACCTGCCCCGATAGCCTGGGCCGGGGGCAGCGCGGCCGTGGTGTCGGCCGCGTCGCTGCCTCTCCTTGCAGCAGGGCTGCTTGACCGACCGGTCGCCGCCCTCCACAATCCTCGAATACTGAGCGGTATGGCTTTCCGTCATCCGCGCCAGATCGATCCGGCAACAGCCTGAGTATCCCGGTGGCGCCGCGTTCGACGACCGGTTTCGGAGACTCGACATGGACTGGGATACGCTGACGATCGGCGAGGCACTGCGTCGCACGGCGAGCCGATTTCCGCAGCGCATCGCGCTGGTCGGCGGCGATAAGCGCATCAGTTTTGCCGAGCTCGACCGTGCAGCCGACGAGCTCGCCCACGGCCTTCGCGCGCTTGGCGTCGGTCGCGGCGATCAGGTGGCTCTGTGGATCACCAACAGCCCCGAATGGGTGGTGTGCTGGATGGCCTGCGCCCGCCTCGGCGCGGTGCTGGTCACGGTCAACACCCGCTACAAGCCCGACGAGGTCGAGTACATCCTGCGCCAGTCGGATGCCCGCGTGCTGATCGCGATGGACCGTTTCTGGGATATCGATTTCGCCGGCATGATCCGCGACCTGGTGCCCGAGCTGGCCGACTGCACGCCGGGCTCCCTGAACTGCGCGCGGCTGCCGGCGCTGCGCGCAGTCGTGATGTGGGGCGCGGTGGATGAGCCCGGCACGACCCATCTGCAGGCGCTGCGTGCCGAGGGCGCACGCGCTATCGCGGCTGGCCAGACACTGCCGCCGGTTGATGCAGCCGATCCGGTGATCATCGTCTACACCTCGGGCACCACCGGTCATCCCAAGGGGGCGATGCACGGCCACATCGTGCTGCGCAATGCGGCTAATGTCGCCCGGGTCATGAACATCGTGCCGGGTGACGTGATCCTCGGCCACATGCCGCTTTATCACGTGGCCGGTGCCTTCACTGCCTGCATTCCAGCCATCCTGCTCGGCTGCACCCTGGTCACGCTGCCGCACTGGATTCCCGACGAGGCACTCGAGACCATCGAGCGCGAGCGGGTGACCATTTTCGGCGGCATCCCGACCCACTTCATCGACTGCCTCGATTCGATCCGCCGCATACCGCGCAACGTCTCCTGCCTGAAGTCGGCCTGGATCGGTGGTGCGCCGGTCACCCCCGACGTCGCGATGGCCTCGCTCACCGAACTCGGCCTGCAGTCGCTGCAGGCGGTCTATGGCATGACCGAGACCACCGCGGCCACGGTGTTCAGCGAGGCCGATGCGCCGCTCGAGATCCTGTGCGACAACAAGGGCCGCCCGATCGGCGAATTCGAGGTTGCGGTCTGCGATCCGGCCAGCGGCGCGCCGCTGCCGGTGGGCGACGTCGGCGAGGTGAGGGTGCGTGGCCATCTGGTCATGCAGGGTTATTACAAGAACCCGCAGGCCACCGCCGAGGTGATCACGCCCGACGGCTGGTTTCGCACCGGCGATCTGGGCACCTTCGATGCCGCCGGCTATCTCAAGATCACCGGGCGCCTCAAGGAGATGTTCATCGTCGGCGGCTCGAACGCCTACCCGGCCGAAATCGAGCGCGTGCTCCAGGGCATGGCGCAGATCAGGCAGGCGGTGGTGGTCGGTGTGCCCGATCGCCGCCTCGGCGAAGTGGGCTGCGCCTTCGTGCAGCTGCAGGAGGGCGAGACCCTCACCCGCGATGAACTCATGCGCCACTGCAAGGCGGCCATGGCCGATTTCAAGGTGCCGCGTCATGTCCATTTCGTTGACGATTTCCCGCGCACCACCACCGGCAAGATCCAGCGCTTTGTGCTTCAGAAGCAGGCTTGCGATCAGCTTGCCGCCTGACCCACCCTGACCCCTCCTGACGCCTGCCAGCATGACCATCAGCGACGAGATCAAGACTGTCCGCAAGGAACTCATCCTCGAACACGCCGAGCGCCTGTTCTATGAGCGTGGCTATCGCGGCACCAGCATGGATGCGGTCGCCGAGGCGCTTTCGGTCACCAAGCCGGTGCTCTATGCGGTCTATGACCGCAAGCTCGACATCCTGATCGACATTTCGCTGCGGGCGCTCAACCGGTCGATCGATGCCTTGCGACTGGCGCGCCGAATCGACGGGACCCGAACGCATCAGCTGCGCGACTTCGCGCGTCGCTTCACCGACGCGGTGATCCGTCATCAGGCCGGATCAGCGGTGTTCTTTCGCGAAGAGTCCTTCATTCCGCCCGAGGCGACCCGCGAGATCAACCATCTCAAGGGCTGTTTCGATACCGAGCTCGCCGAGCTGATCGAGGCCGGGATGGCGGCCGGCGAGTTCAGGGTCGACGATGTGCGCAGCGCCTCGCTTGCGATCGGGGGAATGATCAGCTGGATCTACATCTGGTATCGCCCGGACGGACGTCTGTCGCCCGAGGCGATCGGCGATCTGATGGCGACCTACACATTGCGGCTGGTGGGTGCACCGGCAGGGAGTTCATGACATGAGTGCCATCGCCCGATCACCCTTCGAGGTGCTGCCCGGCCCGCAGCGCGCCCCGACCACCGACCCGCGCGTGCCGGCCCGCGACCGTGTCGTCACCCGTGACCTCATGGACCGCTTCGAGCGCGAGTGCCCCGACAAGGTCTATATCGAGTTCGGCGATAACGGCGAGCAATGGACCTATCGCGACTTTCGAACGATGGTGATCCAGACCGCGATCGGACTGCAGCAGCTCGGCGTGTCGCAGGGCGACCATGTCCTGGTCTGGCTGCCCAACAGTCGCGAGCATCTGCGGGTGTTCTTCGCGATCAATTACCTCGGCGCGGTCTTCGTGCCGATCAACACCGCCTACAAGGGCGCGGTGCTCGCGCATGTGATCGACAACGCCGATGCGAAGCTTGCGATCGTGCATGCCGATCTGGCGCCCCGACTCGAAGGCGTGCCGCTGGCCTCGCTCAAGGCCGCGGTGGTGGTCGGCGAGCGCCGGCCCTGTCCGGGCCTGCAGACCCACTTCTATGCTGATGTGCTGCTGCCGCAAACCGGCAAGCTCGCGCCGCTTGTGCGCCCGATCGAGCCCTGGGATTCGCAGTCGATCATCTACACCTCGGGCACCACCGGGCCCTCCAAGGGCGTGCTCTCGTCCTACCTGCACATCTACACCAATGCCGGTCCCGAGACCTGGACCTGCGTGACCGGCGAAGACCGCTTCCTGGTCAACATGCCCCTCTTTCATATCGGCGGAATGGGCGTGGTCTTCGTGATGTTCGTGCGCGGCGGCTCGGTGTCCTTCATCGATCGTTTCGACACCGCGACCTTCCTCGATACCGTGCGCCGCACGAAGACCACCGCGACTTTTCTGCTGGGTGTGATGGCGAGCTTTCTCGAAAAACTGCCCGAGCGCGCCGATGATGCCGACACGCCCCTGAGGCTGGTCTTCATGGTGCCGCTGGCCGGTGATATCGCGGCCTTCTCGAAGCGATTCGGCTGCGAGGTCTACACCATCTTCAACATGACCGAGATCTCCACGCCGATCATCTCCGAGCCCAATCCGCTGGTGCGCGGCACCTGCGGCAAGCAGCGTCCAGGCGTTGATGTGAGGCTGGTCGACGACAACGACTGCGAGGTGCCGATCGGCACGGTGGGCGAGATGCTGGTGCGCACCGACCGGCCGTGGGGCATGAACAGCGGCTACTACAAAAATCCGTCTGCCACCGCCGCAGCCTGGCGCAACGGCTGGTTTCATACCGGCGACGCCTTTCGCAAGGATGCCGAGGGCTACTACTACTTCGTCGATCGCAAAAAGGACGCTATCCGCCGTCGCGGCGAAAACATTTCGTCCTTCGAGGTCGAGGCCGATGTGCTTGCCCATCCTGCGGTTCGCGAAGTCGCGGCCATCGGCGTGCCCAACGAGATGAGCGAGGAAGATGTGCTGGTGGTGGTCGCGCCGGTTGACGGTCACCTGATCGACCCGGCAGCGCTGCTCGATTTTCTGCGCCCGCGCATGGCGCATTTCATGATCCCGCGTTATGTGCGGGTCCTGCCCGAGCTGCCCAAGACCGCGACCAGCAAGGTCATGAAACACGAACTGCGTCAGCAGGGCGTGACCGCCGATACCTGGGACCGCGAAGCCGCCGGCATCCAGGTCAAGTCCGACCGATTTTCAGGAAACCCGACATGAACAAGCTCCAGCGAGATATCGCACTGAAGGAAGCGTCTGTCCCGACGCTGCTGATGTGCCTGGCCCAGATCACCCGTGACCCGACATGGCTGCAGGATCCTTTCCTGCCCAAGCGCGACATCTCGATCTTCGCCGAGCCCAGTGGTGGCCTGTCGCCGCAGGTCCAGCAGACCATCCGCGACAGCCTGTCCAAGGTGCTCGATGAGCTCGAAAGCGGCGCCCGCAGCCTGCCGCCGCCACCCACCGAGGCCGAACTGGTCGAGATGATGAGCGTGTGCCTGGGTGAGCGCGTGCCTGCCGAATATGCGCCGATGGCCCTCGAAGAAATGGGCTTTCGCGACCGGCGCATCGACTGGCGCACGCCGAGCCCGCCAGCGCGCCTTGCCGACTTCAAGGTGCTGGTGATCGGTGCCGGGTTCACCGGGCTGTGCGCGGCCTGGCGCTTCAAGCAGATGGGCCTGAACTTCGAGGTGGTCGACAAGAACACCGAGGTCGGCGGCACCTGGTTCGAGAACAATTACCCCGAGGCCGGCGTCGATACGCCAAACCACTTCTATTCGTATTCGTTTGCGCCCAACCTCGACTGGAGCAGCAACTACTCCAAGCGCGACGAAATGCTCGACTACCAGCGCAAGATCGCGGCCGACCTCGATCTGCGCCGGCATATCGAACTCGGTGTCGAGGTGATCTCGATGCACTGGCACGAAGACGCCCGCCGCTGGGAGGTCACCACCCGCGAGGCCGATGGCAGCCTGCGTACCCGCTGGGCCGATGCGGTGGTCACCGCGATGGGCTTTCTCAACATTCCCAAGCTCGGCGCCATCAAGGGCATCGAGACCTTCCCCGGCCCCTCATGGCATTCGGCGCGATGGCGCAGCGATGTCCCGCTCGCCGGCAAACGGATCGGCGTGATCGGCACCGGCGCAAGCGCGATGCAGTTTCTGCGCACGGTGGCGCAGGAGGCCGGGCAGGTGACCATCTTCCAGCGTTCGGCCCAGTGGGCGCGCCCGCCCCAGGACTATCACGGCACGGTCAGCACCGAGTCGAAGTGGCTGCTCGAGCACATTCCCTACTATTACGCCTGGTATCGCTTCGGCCTGATGTGGCGCTTCGGTGATGGTCTGTTGCCCACCGTGCGGCGCGACCCCAGCTGGGCTACGCCAGAGCGCTCGATGAACTACCGCAACGACCGCCAGCGTCAGCAGCTCACCGACTATCTGCTCGGCCAGCTCGAAGGCCGCCCCGACCTGATCGAGAAATGCCTGCCCGACTACCCGCCTTACGGCAAACGCATCCTGATCGACAACGGCTGGTATCAGTCTTTGCGCCGCCCGAATGTCGAGCTGGTCACCGAGGCGGTCGACCATGTCGAGGGCAGCGTGATCGTGGATGCCACCGGTCGTCGCCACGAGGTCGATGTGATCCTGATGGCCACCGGTTTCGAGCCCGGCAAGATGCTGTGGCCGATCGAGATTCATGGCCGTGACGGTGTGCTGATGTCGCAGGTCAATCCGCATGACGATCCGCGCGCCCACCTTGGCCTGACCGTGCCGGGCTTTCCGAATCTGTTCGTGACCACCGGCCCGAATACCGGTCTGGCCCACGGGGGGAGTGCGATCTTCGTGGCCGAGCTGCAGGTGCGATATGTGTGCGCCATGCTGCGCGAGATGATCGAAGGCGGCCTGGGTTCGGTCGAGGTCAAAAAGCCGGTGCACGATGACTACAACCAGCGGGTCGATGCCGAGCATGCCGAGCTGGTCTGGACCCATCCCGGCATGCGCAACTGGTATCGCAATGCCCAGGGCCGGGTGTTTGCGGTGATGCCCTGGCGCCTGGTCGATTACTGGCGCATGACCCAACAACCCGACCTCAGTGAATTCGACCTCAGCAGATTCAACATCACTGAGTTCGACTCCAGCGAATTCGACGCCGGCGAGGTGAACGCATGAGCAATCGACCTGCCC
The DNA here is from genome assembly GCA_026399875.1 of Burkholderiales bacterium. Classification (GTDB taxonomy): domain Bacteria; phylum Pseudomonadota; class Gammaproteobacteria; order Burkholderiales; family Burkholderiaceae_E; genus UBA4615. The sequence continues at coordinate 7,255 of JAPLQF010000014.1, forward strand.
CCACCACCGCGATCTGTACGGCTGATGCCACCAGCATCACCATCCGCGGCGAGAGTCTGGTCGATGACCTGATCGGCAAGCTCTCGTTCACCGAAATGATCCTGTTCCAGATGCTCGGCAAAAAGCCGACCCGAACACAGACCGTGCTGCTCGATGCGGTGCTGGTCACCCTGATGGAACATGGCTTCACGCCAAGCGCCATCGTCACGCGCCTGATCTACGACTCGGCCCCCGAAGCCCTGCAGTCGGCGGTGGCTGCCGGCCTGCTTGGTGTGGGCAGCACCTTCATCGGGACCATGGAAGGCTGCGCGGTATTGATCGACGAAATGCTCGCCGCACCCGAGGGCGTGCAGGCGCGCGCAGCCGCCATCGCCACGCGCTTTCGAGCCGAGCGCCGTCCGCTGCACGGCTTTGGCCATCCCTATCACAAGCCCGACGATCCGCGCCCTGCGCGGCTTTTCGAGCTGGCCGCCCGCGAGGGTGTGCCGGGCCGGCACATCACCGCGCTCAAGACCCTGTCGCTTGAGGTCGACCGTGTGTATGGCCGCCACATCACCATCAATGCCACCGGTGCAATCGCGGCGGTGCTGGGCGAGATCGGCATTCCGCAGGTGGTCATGCGCGGCATCGCGGTGATCAGCCGCTCGGCCGGGCTGGTCGGTCATATCCTCGAAGAACGCGAGCGTCCGACCGCCCGTCATATCTGGGAGACGGTCGAGCACGGTATTGCCTATGTGCCCTCGCCGTCTGACGGTCAGTCGACCGCAGGCTGAGTCAGCGCCTGCGGTTTGATGGCGATCGCTCAGCGAGGGCGGTCGCCTTCGAGGGTGATCCGGTGCATCACGCGCCGATGACCGTGGTAGTCGTTGATCGGGTTGTGCAACGCGCAGCGGTTGTCCCACAGTGCGATCGATCCGGGTCGCCACACGAAGCGGCAGGTGAATTCGGGCCGTACCTGATGCTCATGCAGCATTCTGAGCAGCGGCTCGGACTCGGCCTGCGTCCAGCCCTCGAAGCGATCGGTGTGCGCCACGTTCACAAACAGCGACCTGCGGCCGGTCTCGGGATGCGTGCGCACCACCGGATGCACCGCCTGGTATGACTGCCTGGCTTCTTCCTTGCCATCGCTGCGGATGCGGTCTTCGCGGGTTTTCGAGACATCGGCCTTGCTCGAGGTGCTGACGCCCCTGAGCCGATCGAGTGACGCCCGCAGACCGGGCGACAGGGTGTCATAGGCGAGATACATGTTGGCAAAGAGCGTGTCGCCACCGAAGGGCGGCACCTCGCGGGCCAGCAGCATCGAGGCCATCGGCGGCTGCTCGAGGTAGGTGGTATCCGAATGCCAGATGCCGCCGAAGTTCACGCGTTCGTGCTCGAGCTTCTTGACCTCGATGATCTCGGGATAGGCCTCGATGCCGCGCACGAAGGGGTATTCGATCGGCCGCCCGATGCTGCGGGCGAAGGCCATGAACTGATCGGGCGCAAGCGGCTGGTCGCGAAAGAACAGCACCAGATGCTCGAGCCAGGCCTGGCGAATCTCGGTGCGCTGTTCGTGCGACAGCGGGCGGGCGAGGTCGAGGCCGCTGATCTCGGCGCCCAGGGCGCCGGCCACGCGGTTGACCGCGATGCTGCGATAAGCAACTTGAGAAGCCATGACCGCGAGTATAGGGCGGCTGGCCGTCATCCCGGTTGAGCAGATGCTGCGGTTTCGGTCTGCGTCTCATTCTTCGTTCATTCTTCGGTATTGCGGTTCGACAGCTCAATACGATCCTCGGATACTGACGGGTATGAAACAAGCCCAGCTCACCCGCGCCCAGACGATTTCCATCATGGCGGGTGCCGCCCTGATGCTCAGCCTCTCGATGGGCATGCGACAGAGCTTCGGTCTGCTGCAGCCGCATGTGGTGCGCGACATCGCGATTACCGCGGCCGATTTTTCGCTCGCAATTGCGATTCAGAACATCGTGTGGGGCGTGACCCAACCCTTCGTCGGCATGCTGGCCGATCGGGCAGGCGTGCGCCGCGTCATGATCGCCGGCGTGATCATCTATGCGGCGGGCCTGGTGGTGATGGCGCTGTCCCAGTCGGCACTGATGTTCACGATCGGTGCGGGCGTGTGCATCGGTCTGGCGCTGTCGTGCACCGGCTCAAATCTGGCCATGAACGTGGCCGCGCGCTCGGTCTCGGTCATGCAGCGCAGTGTCGCGATGGGCGCGGTGTCAGCGGCCGGCTCGCTCGGGCTGGTGCTGGCCTCGCCACTGGCGCAATCGATGATTGGCCGTGGCGGCTGGCAGCTCGCGCTCATCGCCTTCATGGGCCTGGCGGCGGTGATGCTGCCTGCCGCGCTGATGGCCGGTCGCGCCGATCGCATCGACATCGACCACGGCATGGGTGCGGCCCAGACCGTGGGCGAGGCGGTGCGTGAAGCCGCAGGCCACACCGGCTACATCATGATGGCGATCGCCTTTTTCGTCTGCGGGCTGCAGCTGGTCTTTCTCACTACCCATCTGCCGAGTTATCTCGATCTGTGCGGCATCGACCCCTCGGTGACCGCGAGTGCGCTGGCGCTGATCGGGCTGTTCAATGTCTTCGGTTCGTATCTCTTCGGCTGGCTGGGCGGACGCTATTCGAAGCGAGGCCTGCTCGGTGGCATCTACATTCTTCGCTCGCTGATCATGACCGCCTATTTCATCGCGCCGCCCACGCCCACCGGCACCCTTGTCTTCGCTGCCGCAATGGGCTCGCTCTGGCTTGGCGTGATTCCGCTGGTCAATGGTCTGGTGGTGCATCTTTTTGGCATGCGCTACATGGCCACACTCACCGGCATTGCGTTTTTCAGTCATCAGCTTGGCTCCTTCATCGGTGCCTGGGGCGGCGGTCTGATCTATGGCGCGCTCGGCTCCTACGAGTGGGCGTGGAAATCCTGTGTCGGCATCGGACTGATTGCGGGCGCGCTCCAGATGACCATGAATACCCGCCCAAGCGCACGGATGGCCGCTGAGCGGGCTGCCACGCTGTCGCCATCGATCTGACAGGCGGTTGAATCGGTGCTAGATGCCTGATCCCGCATGGAGTACACTCGCCCCGCTCGCGCATCAAGACGTCTGTTTTCCATCGGCATCACGTTAGGGCGGCCTGAAGTCAAGGTTGCTACGGTTTCGGATCCACGGTCACATTCCTTGAGCAGGGCGCTCCGCAAGGGCATCTGCCCTCGCGTTTTTTATTGACCGTCACCAAGCAAGGAAAGTATCCGATGGCAACGCAGACCGGCATCGTCAAATGGTTCAACGAGACCAAGGGCTTTGGCTTCATCAAGCCCGATAGCGGCGGCGAAGACCTCTTCGCCCATTTCAGCCAGATCGAAGCCAAAGGCTTTCGCACTCTGACCGAAAACCAGCGCGTCGAGTTCGAAGTCACCCAAGGCCAGAAAGGCCCTCAGGCCAGCCGCATCAAGCCTGTTTGATCCGGCTTGGTTCGCCGTCCCGCGCGTCTTGCTCGGGGCTGTGAGCTGATCGTCTGATCAATGAAAAAGGGCTGCCCTCGGGCAGCCCTTTTTTATTCCGGTGAGCGTCTGGTGCAGTGGCGCTGCGCTCACGTGGCATCGGCCACGCAAGCGCACGACATGCTGATCAGACCATCCCCGATCAGAGCGGCTGGATCATGCCGTTGACCAGGCGCACTCGGGTGCCGGGACGATAGAAGGGCTGGACATCGGTACGCACCACGCGATCGATGCCGTCTTCACACCGCACCGAGACATCCCATACTGTCTTGGTATCGGCCCTGCCGCCGGCGTTGCTGCCGGCCATGCCGCCTGCCACCGCACCGACACCGGTGGCGATCGTCTTGCCGGTGCCGCCACCGATCAGGCTGCCCAGGGCGCCGCCGACCAGCGCGCCGCCCACACCGCCGGCCATGGTGCCACCGCTGCCGCTGACCTGGGCTTCAGAGATGCCATTGACCACGCCGAAGCCGTTGTAGGCAGGCATGGTTTGCTGTCCGGCGCAGGCGGCCAGAGCAGCGACAGCGACGAGTGCTGCGAAACGTTTGAGAAACTGGAACATGAGGAAACTCCTTGTATTGCGATTCAGGGCGACATGGCGCCTCGAAAAGCGGTGTTGAACAAAGGCATTGAAAAAAAGCCCCTTTTTTTCGGCGCTGCCGAGCTCAGGCAGATCGACGATCTCGGACTGCCCTGGCCGGGACTGACGACATTCTATCGTTGCTTGCGACAAGTCCCCATCTCCCGAGTGGACCCATGAATCTCGTGTCGATCGGCCACCGTCTGTCATAGTCGTGAAACTGTTCGTTGGCGCGGCTGTCCGCTGACAGGCGTGTCTCCCCTTTCAAGCGTCTCGCCGGAATTCCGAATGAGCCCTCTGCATCAACTCTCAGCTCACGAATTGTCATCCGCTTATGCCACCGGTGTGCTCTCGCCGGTCGAGGTCGCCCGGGCGGTGCTCGAGCGCATCGACGCCTGCGAGCCGCAGCTCAATGCGATGTACCGGATTCACCGCGAGGCGGCGCTCGAACAGGCGCATCAGTCGCTCTTGCGCTGGCGCGAGCGCATTCCGCTGTCACCGATCGACGGCGTGCCGGTGACGCTCAAGGAGAACCTCCATACCCGTGGTGATCCGGCGCCGATCGGCACCTCGGCCGGCGATTGCACGCCCAAGGGTCATGATTCGCCGGTGCCATCGCGTCTTCGTGAGGCCGGCGCAGTGCTGATCGGCAAGACCACGATGCCGGATCTGGGCATGCTCTCGTCGGGGCGCTCGTCCTTTCACGGCACCACCCGCAATCCCTGGCGCCTCGATCTCAACCCGGCGGGCTCCTCGTCGGGCGCCGGTGCGGCCGCCGCGGCGGCCTATGGCCCGCTGCATGTGGGCACCGACATCGGCGGTTCGGTACGTCTGCCCGCCAATCACTGCGGCATCTTCGGGCTCAAGCCGAGTTTCGGTCGCGTGCCGATCGATCCGCCTTACCTCGGCCGAGTGGCCGGCCCGATGACCCGCAGCGTGCGCGATTCGGCGATGCTGATGTCGGTGATCGCCGGCGCCGACCGGCGCGACTGGATGAGCCTGCCGCATCAGCCGACCGATTACGCGGCGCAACTCGAGGGGCTTGCGGCACGGGGCTTGCGCATCGGCCTGATCACCGACATGAAGGCCGGTCTGCCGGTGGATCCTCAGGTCAGCGCCGCCCTGGCGTCAGCCGCCCGCGCGCTCGAGGCAGCGGGTGCGATCGTCGAGCCGCTGGCGTCCTTTCTCACGCCGCAGATGCTCGATGGTGTATGCGGCTTTTTCGAAGCCCGATCCAATCTCGATATCGCGGCCATGAGCGCCGCACAGCGCGAGTCGGTCCTGCCATTCATCCTCGAGTGGTCGACCTGGCGCGCCGACGGCTTCAGTGGCCGCGATGTGATGACCGCCTACATGCAGATCATGGCGATGCGTGAAGCAGCGGTGCGTGCGGTGGCGCCGTTCGATTTCGTGCTGTCACCGACTGCCCCGGTGCTGGCCTATCCGGCCGGGCACCACAGCCCGAACAACGATCCGCGCAATGCGCTCGCGCACATTGCCTTTACCGTGGCCTACAACATGAGCGAGCACCCGGCGGCCTCGATCAACTGGCGGGCCTCGACCGAGGGCCTGCCGATCGGGGTGCAGATCATCGGACAGCGCTTCGATGACCTCGGTGTGCTCAGGCTCGCTCGCCTGCTCGAAACCCTGCGCCCGGCGCAACTGGCCTGGCCCGAACCGGTGCGGCTTGCCTGAGCCGGGAGTATCCGGCCCGGTGGAAGTCAGGCGGCAGGGCGCCTGGCGTACATGCCAAAGCCCTTGAGTGTCATGACGGTCGTGCCCTCCTGGTTCACCACCTCTTCCAGAAACTGCACCATGCCGCGGTCGGGCTTCGATTGCGAGGCGCGCGCATCGAGAACGCTCACCCGCATGCGCAGTCGGTCACCCGGTCGCACCGGACGCAACCAGCGCAGCTCGTCGATGCCGGGCGAGCCCATGCTCGAGCGAGGCGAGATGTAATGGTCAACCATCATGCGCATGGCAACGCTGGCGGTCATCCAGCCGCTGGCGATCAGGCCGCCGTAGATCGTGCCGGCGGCAGCGGTCTGGTCGAGATGGAAGGGCTGTGGATCATACTGCGCGGCGAAGGCTAGGATCTCGGCCTCGCTGATCGGATAGTCCCCGAATTCGGCGATTTCACCGACCGGGTAGTCCTCGAAGTAGCGTTCCTTGAAAGGGACGGGGATGGGTGATTCGGCATTTGACAAGGCAGTCACTCCAAAGGATCAGCCATACAATACCGGCGCTTGCCGACTGCGGCAACGCAGCGACATCGGCCAGGAACGGCCATCACAGGCGAGGCGAGATGAGTCAGAGCATGCGAAGAATGATTTTCTGGTTCGAATACGGCAGCACCTACACCTATCTGACGGTCGCCCGCATCGACGCCCTGGCCGCGCAGGCCGGCGTGGTGGTCGACTGGCGGCCCTTCCTGCTCGGGCCGCTGCTCAAGGATCGCGGCATGGCGCAGGGCCCCTTCCTTGGCAATCCGCCAAAGCTCGACTACATGTGGCGCGATCTGTCGCGCCGGGCTGAGGCCTATGGCCTGCCTTATCGCAAGCCTTCGGTCTATCCGCCCAATACCCTGCTGACCGCCCGCATCGGCACGCTGGCTGCCATGCAGGGCTGGTGCGATGCCTTCACCCGCGAAGTGTTCCGTCTGCACTGGACCGAAGATATCGCCATCGGCACCGACGACAACCTGCGCCGTGCTCTCACCACGGTGGGCCGCAATCCTGAGGAAGTGATGGTGGCCGCGCAGTCGGATGCCAACAAGCAGCTGCTTCGGGCGGCCACCGATGCGGCCGAGGCGATGGGGCTCTTCGGATCGCCGTCGTTCACGATCGGCGATGAGCTTTTCTGGGGCGATGACCGGCTCGAGGACGCGCTCGCGTTTGCGCAGTCGTCTGGCCGCACCACGGCCGGCCAGGTTTAGTCCAGTGTCATTGCCGATGCGACGCCAATGAGCGAACCAGTCGCGCTTTTTGCGGTCGCTGATGCTTGCGCTCATGTTTTCGGACGCAGACGAGCATTGCGACATGCGTCGCGACCTGATCATCAGGCAGGCCCAGACGATCAGCATGGTCTGCCAGTCGATCAGTCTGAACAGACACTGATTGTGATCCGTCAGGGCATGTGAGCCGTCAGACGGCGCAATCGACTGGACCTCACGATGCGAATCGACAAATGGCTCTGGGCGGCACGCTTTTTCAAGACCCGCGGGCTGGCTCAGGATGCGATCGACAACGGGCGTGTGCTGGTCGAAGGTGAGCGCATCAAGGCTGCCCGAACCCTGAGGGTGGGAGAGCAGGTGTCAGTGCGCGTCGAGGCGACGGTGCGTCAGGTGGTGGTGCGTGAGCTGAGCGAGCAGCGCGGCCCGGCGCCGGTCGCGCAGCGCCTTTACGAAGAAACCCCCGAGAGCATCGTGGCCCGCGAGGCCGCCCGCGAGCAGCGCGCGCTGATGGGTGAGCCGGCGCGAGCCATCCAGGGGCGTCCGACCAAGCGCGATCGGCGGGCCATCGAACGGGCGCGCGGCGAGGGCTGAATCGGGGCGTATCAGGCTTGACCGCTGCGGGCCCATTCGGTGGCCGACTTGTACAGCTTGAGCATCATTCGAAGGCCCTGCGGCTGCATCGTCATGCCCATCTGTTCGCTCACCGGATCACTCGTGGCCTGCAGCTCGAAGGCCGCCAGCGTAGTCGTCAGGACCATCTTGGCCTCGAGCAATGCCAGATACCGACCAGGGCAAAAGCGCGGGCCGCCGCCAAACGGCATGAAAGCGCGCCGCCCGCCGCCGTTGACACCCGCCTGCGCGCTTTGAGAGCCGGCACCGCTGGCGGCAGCCGCCCCCGCCAGCCAGCGCTGCGGCTGAAAATCATCGGCGCGAGGAAAGAAGCTTTCGCTGGTGGCTGGCGGCCGCTTGAGGATGCACACCATCGTGCGCGCCGGAATGCATGTGCCCAGCAGCTGCGTCTCACGGATCGCGGTGAACATGTTGAGCGGGGCCACCGGCTTGAGGCGCAAGGACTCGAGCACGACGCCTTCGATCAGGGGCAACTCGCGGGTGCTGTCGAAGTCGCGCAGCGCCACCATGCGGCTGCCCTTGACGCTGTTCGGGCTTTCGGCACTCAGGGCCTCGATCGCCTCGGTGCGGGCAGCCTTGAGCACGTCCGGGTTGAGCGACAGCAGATGCAGCGCCCAGGCGATGGTGTTGGCGGTGGTGTCTTCGCCGGCAAGCAGCAGGGTCATGACGTTGCCGTGCAGTTCGTCGTCTGACAGGCGTGCGTCTTCGTTGGCCGCGAGCAGCGCCTGCAGCAGGTTCCGGGGCGCTTTGCGCAGCTCGGGCTGGCGGCGCATCTGGGCTCGGGTGTTGTCGATGAAACCATGCACCGCCTTGCCGGCCGAGGCCAGCGCCCGGTCGATCCGGCGGTCTGCGGGAGTGCGCAGCCAGCGCCAGGTCGGCCAGATTGCATTGATGCGACGGGCGATGCCGGTGAAGATCGTGTCGAGATGGTGCTGCAGCGGATCGGCTTCTTCGCGCGACAGGGTGGTGACATCGGTACCGAATGCGAGCGAGCAGGTCACATCGACGGTATAGCGGGTCAGGTCGGCGCGCACATCGACCGGCGCACCGGCGGCTGCCGCTGCCAGCCAGCGGGCGTGCAGCCGTTCGGTGGCGGTGACGATGACCGGGAAGAACTGGCGAAGATGCGCCGGGTCGAGCGCGCGCATCACCAGCGGACGCTGACGTCGCCAGTCGTCGCCCTCGGCCGAAAACAGCCCATCGATGCCCATCTCGCGAAAGATCGGCCGCACCGCGAAGTGCCGACGAAAGTCGTGCGGGCGCTCGCGCAGCACGCTCATCATCGCGTCCGGCTCGGAGATCACGATGATCGGCAAGGGGCCGAGTTTGACGCGATAGATCTGGCCGTATTCGCGGGCCCATTGCTCAAGCAGCAGGTGGGCGCGCGAGGCGTCCCAGCGATGCAGCGAGCCGATCAGCGGCAAGCCCCGCGGCCCGGGCAGCGATGCCGGGTCTGCGAGCGGGCCGGCGGGAGCCGGTGCGCCTGCCGAGCTGGAGGGGGCGGGTGATTGCACGATCGTCCGGGGAGCGGTGGTAACGCCATTGTGCTACGGACCGCCGGTCTGTTGCGCACCTGACTGGAACAAGCTGCCTGAAGGTCGTGGTTCAATAGCGCAGTGGGAATGGAGACGGCCTGCGGGCGCTTTGCGCGCGACGGTCCCGCTTCCCCTGTTGCGTTTCCCCTGTCGATGAGTGCCCCCGTGTCGCCCGAGAGTCGTCCCGATTCACTGCCCGATCTGCCGGTACGCACGCTTGTGGCGCGTGCCGACCACACTGCTGTCACGCTCGATCAGACCCGACTGCCTTTCGATCGGGTCGAGCTCGTGCTGAGCCATGCCGCCGATTGCGCGCACGCGATTGCATCGATGCAGGTCAGAGGAGCGCCGCTGATTGGCGCGGTGGCCGCCTTCGGCCTTGCGCTGGCAGTGCGCGAAGCGTCTGATGATGCCGCACTTGATGCCGCGCACGCCATGCTGCTGGCGACTCGCCCGACTGCGGTCAATCTGCGCTGGGCGCTCGATCGGGTGCATGCCAGGGTCGCCTCGGCATCGCCCGGACAGCGCTGGGCGATCGCCTGGCGTGAGGCCTGCGCAATCGCCGATGAGGATGTCGCCATCAACCGGGCGATCGGTGAGCATGGCGCAGAGCATCTGCGTCGCCTGATCGCTCAGCGCGATGCGGTGGGCCGGCCGGTTGATGCGCGCACCCCCTTGCAGCTGCTCACCCACTGTAACGCCGGGCGGCTGGCCGCGGTGGCGCACGGCACCGCGCTCGCGCCGATCTATGCCCTGCACCGGACCGGCGTGCCGCTGCATGTCTGGGTCGATGAGACTCGCCCCCGCAACCAGGGCGCCAGCCTGACCGCCTGGGAGCTTGCCGACGCGGGTGTGCCCTGCACCGTGGTGGCCGACAACGCCGGCGGTCTGCTGATGCGCCAGGGACGGGTCGATGCGGTGATCGTCGGCTGCGACCGAGTGGCGCGTAATGGCGACGTCGCCAACAAGATCGGCACCCTGCTCAAGGCGCTGGCGGCCCGCGATGCCGGTGTGCCCTTCTGGGTCGCCTGTCCGAGTCCGACCATCGACCCTGCCTCGCCCGACGGCGAAGCGATCGAGATCGAGACCCGCAGTGCGCGCGAACTCACCCACATCACCGGACGTGCGGCCGACGGTCGCCTGCAGGAGGTCCAGCTCGTCCCCGACGGTGTGGCCGGCTTCAACCCGGCCTTCGATGTCACGCCCGCACGGCTGGTCGACGCACTGCTGACCGAGCACGGCATGGTGGCCGCCAGCCTCGCGGGTATCGAGGCGGTGCTGACGGCATCAGCGGCGTCCAGGGCATCGTCATGACCGAAGATCAGGCCCGTCAGGCCATCATCGACCTGGCCTGTTCGATGACAGGGCATGGCATCAATCACGGCAGCGCCGGCAATGTCTCGATGCGCTGGCATCGTGGCGGTAGCGACGGCTTTCTGGTCACGCCCAGCGCGCTGCCCTACGACCAGTGCACGACCGACGACATCGTCTGGATGTCGCTTGTCGCGCCCGATCCGGCGACATCCCTTCTGCCGCCGGGGCCGGTCAAGGCGCCCGCCGAGCCAGTGGTCGATGGCCGGCGTCGTCCTTCATCCGAATGGCGTTTCCATCACGACCTCTACGCGCATCGCTCCGACGCGCAGGCGATCGTTCATACCCATGCGCCGCATTGCGCCGCGCTCGCCTGCCTGCCGCGCATCCAGCGCGACGGCATCCCGGCCTTTCACTACATGGTTGCGCTGGCCGGCGGCCACGACATCCGTTGCGCGCCTTATGCCACCTTCGGCACCCAGGCCCTGTCGGACCATGTGCTGGCGGCGATGACCGATCGGCGGGCGTGTCTGATGGCCCATCACGGCATGCTTGCGATCGGTGCGTCGCTTGAGGCGGCGCTTGCGCTTGCCATCGAACTCGAGTGGCTCGCCGCAACCTATGCCCAGACCCTTCAGCTCGGCGCTCCGGCGCTGCTGAGCGAGCAGGAGATGGACCGGGTGCTCGAGAAGTTTTCGTCCTATCGTCCCTGACCCATCCCTGACCCATCCCTGACCCGTCCCTGAATTGTCCATGACCCCGCGAATCGCAGCGCTCTATACCTATCCGATCAAGTCCTGCGCCGGCATTTCGGCCGATACGATGCGCTTCGATGCACTCGGTCCGATCGACGATCGCCGCTGGATGCTGGTCGACGAACACGACGATTTCATCACCCAGCGCGATCAGCCGAAGCTTGCGTTGGTGCGCACTGCCCGCATCGACGGCGGACTGCGCGTCTTTGCACCCGGGATGCCCTTCCTGCAGGTCACAGGTGTCGGTGGCACCTGGCGTGCCACCAGTTGCTGGGACGACCGCTGCGCCGGATTCGACGAAGGCATCGAGGCACGCGCCTGGTTCAGCGACTATCTCGGTCGCAAGGTGCGGCTGCTGCGCTTCGATGCCGACAACCCGCGCGCGGCCAGCCCCAACTGGACCCGCGATGCCAGTGGCAAGCCGGGCGCGCTCACACGCTTCAGCGACGGCTTTCCGCTGCTGGTGATCTCGACGGCGTCACTTGACGATCTCGATCGCCGGCTGGCCGAGGCCGGCCTGCCGCCCGCGCCGCACCAGCGCTTTCGACCGAACATCGTGATCGACGGCCTGGCGCCCTTTGAGGAAGACTACGCGATCGAGATCACGGTTGGCAGTCCGGGCGAGGTGCCGGTGACGCTGCGCCCGGTCAAGCCCTGTACCCGCTGCACGGTCACCGAGGTCGATCCGGCCACCGGGCGCCAGCAGCCGGGTGTGCTGCAGGTGCTTGCCACCTTTCGCGCCGATCCCAAGCTCGGTGGCGCGCTCACCTTCGGGCAAAACTGCATCCTGACCGGCGGGCTCGAAGGGGCGATCCGGGTGGGCGATCCGGTTGGGGTCGTCCTCAGGTTCTGAGCCGCGCCGCAGCAGTATCGTTGCCACGGGCCGCGGCAACGTCGGCGCGACCCGCGATCTCGGCGCGCCCGCGACGCAGTATCGGCGCGAGATAGCGACCGGTATGGCTTGCAGGATTTGCGCAGATTTCCTCGGGCGTGCCGCAGGCGACCACCATGCCGCCGCCGGCGCCGCCTTCCGGTCCCATGTCGATCAGCCAGTCGGCGGTCTTGATCACATCGAGGTTGTGCTCGATCACCACCACGGTGTTGCCATGGTCGCGCAGGGTGGCGATGACCTTCAGCAGCAGCGCGATGTCCTGAAAGTGCAGCCCGGTCGTCGGTTCATCGAGGATGTAGAGCGTGCGCCCGGTGTCGCGCTTTGACAGTTCCAGCGAGAGCTTGACCCGCTGCGCTTCGCCGCCCGACAGCGTGGTCGCACTCTGGCCCAGCCGCAGATAGCCCAGCCCCACATCGAGCAGGGTCTGCAGTTTGCGGGCAATGGTCGGCACTGGCGCAAAAAAGGCGTGGGCGGCCTCGACCGTCATGTCGAGCACTTCGGCGATGTCGCGGCCCTTGTAGCGCACCTCCAGCGTCTCGCGGTTGTAGCGCCGTCCGTGGCAGACATCGCAGGGCACATAGACGTCGGGCAGGAAATTCATCTCGACCTTGATGACGCCATCGCCCTCGCAGGCCTCGCAGCGTCCGCCCTTCACATTGAACGAAAAGCGACCCGGTCCGTAGCCGCGCTCGCGCGCCATCGGTGTTTCGGCCATCAGCTCGCTGATCGGTCCGAAGAGCGCGGTGTAGGTCGCCGGATTGCTGCGCGGCGTGCGTCCGATCGGACTCTGGTCGACGCTGATCACCTTGTCGAAGTGCTCCAGGCCGTCGATGCCGTCGTGCGCCGCCGGCTGGGCCTGAGAGGCATAGAGATGGCGGGCGACCGCCAGGTGCAGGGTGTCGTTGATCAGGGTCGACTTGCCCGAGCCGGAGACGCCGGTCACACAGACCAGCAGCCCGACCGGGATCGCGACATCGATGCCCCGCAGATTGTTGCCCCTCGCCCCGCGGATTACCAGTTCGCGATCGCCGCAGGGGCCGCGCGAGGCCGGCACCGCGATCGATAGGGCACCGCACAGATAGCGGCCGGTGAGCGATGCCGGGTTGGCGGCGATCTCGTCGGGCGTGCCCTGCGCGACCACCTCGCCGCCGTGCACGCCTGCGCCCGGGCCCATGTCGATCACATGGTCGGCCGCGCGAATCGCGTCTTCATCATGTTCGACCACCAGCACCGAATTGCCTAGGTCGCGAAGATGGCGCAGGGTGCCGATCAGGCGGTCGTTATCGCGCTGGTGCAGACCGATCGAGGGCTCATCCAGCACATACATGACGCCGGTCAGGCCCGAGCCGATCTGCGAGGCCAGCCGGATGCGCTGCGCCTCGCCGCCCGACAGCGTCTCGGCCGAGCGTTCGAGCGACAGATAGTCAAGGCCGACGTCGACCAGAAAGCGCAGTCGATTGCCGATCTCGCGGATGATCCGCTCGCCGATCACCGCTTTCGAGCCCGGCAGCTCGAGCGTTTCGAACCAGTCGCGGGTCTGCCCGAGCGTCCATCCCGATACCGTCCAGATCGGTTCATCCTTGCCGCGCACGCCCACCCGGACATTGCGAGCTTCGGGACGCAGGCGTGATCCCTGGCAGACAGTGCAGGTCCGGGTGTTGAGATAACGGGCGAGTTCCTCGCGCACCGGTGCGGCATCGGTCTCGGCATAACGCCGCTCGAAGTTCGGGATGACGCCTTCGAAGGCATGTTCGCGGATCGACGTGCCTTCGGTCTCGCTCAGATAGACGAAGGGGATGCGCTCTTTGCCTGAGCCGTGGAGCACGATCCTGCGGATCTTCTCGGGCAAGGCCTCGAAGGGGGTTTCGATGTCGAAGTCGTAGAAGGCCGCGAGGCTTTGCAGCATCTGGAAGTAAAAGGCGTTGCGCCGGTCCCAGCCCCGGATGGCGCCGGCGCCCAGTCCCAGATTGGGGAAGAGCACGATGCGCGCCGGGTCAAAGAATTGCACCGTTCCCAGGCCATCGCACTGCGGGCAGGCGCCCATCGGATTGTTGAACGAGAACAGGCGCGGCTCGAGTTCGGACAGGGCATGGCTGCAGATCGGGCAGGCGAAGCGGTTCGAAAAGAGATGTTCGTGGCCGCTGTCCATTTCGGCGGCAATCGCCCGGCCCTGGGCGATGCGCAGTGCGGTTTCGAAGGATTCGGCCAGACGCTGACGCGCAGCCGGCGCCACCTTCAGCCGGTCGACCACCACCTCGATGCTGTGGCGGGCGGTCTTGCCGAGCCTGGGCGGGTCGTCGAGTTCATAAAGACGCGCCGGCTTGCCTTCGGTGCGCACCCGCACCCGCACGAAGCCCTGCGCGCGCAGGTCTTCAAAAAGGTCGATGTGTTCGCCCTTGCGATCGGCGACCACCGGCGCGAGCACCATCAGTCGGGTGTCCGGCGCCAGCGCCAGCGCCGCGTCGACCATCTGCGAGACGCTCTGCGCCTCGAGTGCCTGATCGGGATGGTCGGGGCAGTAGGGGGTGCCGACCCGGGCAAAGAGCAGCCGCAGGTAGTCGTGAATCTCGGTGACCGTGCCGACGGTGGAGCGTGGGTTGTGGCTGGTCGCTTTCTGCTCGATCGCGATGGCCGGTGACAGCCCTTCGATCAGGTCGACATCGGGCTTTTCCATCAGTTGCAGGAACTGGCGCGCATAGGCCGACAGCGACTCGACATAACGCCGCTGACCTTCGGCATAGAGCGTATCGAAGGCGAGCGAGGACTTGCCCGAGCCCGACAAACCGGTGATCACCACCAGCCGGTTGCGCGGCAGCTCCAGGCTGATGTTCTTGAGATTGTGGGTCCGGGCACCGCGAATGCGGATGACCGAGAGCGGGTCGGTTGGCATGGTCAGCCTCCTACTATAGTTCAAGCCCGCCTGTGCCCTTGGTCTGCTCTCCCGATCTTCCGCCAGGGCATGAGTCCGCGCACCGGGTGCGCCCGCCAGTCGCGGGCAGTCATCATCGAGCAGGCACCTCAGTCTTAGGCGTTTCGGCTGAGGCGCCGGCCGGTATGGCTGGAGTAAGCTAGAGGCCTACTTCGGGCAAGCCTTCAGCCCCTGCAGCACCCCCCTTTCTCGCTTTTCGGTTTCAATTCCCTCCCCACCCCAGGAGAACATCAAGATGGCATCGGTGAACAAGGTCATTGTGGTCGGTAATCTCGGCAAAGACCCCGAGACCCGCTATTCGCCCAACGGTGGCGCCATCTGCAATGCGCGCATCGCCACCACCCGCAACTGGAAAGACAAGGCGACCGGCGAAAAGAAAGAAGAAACCGAATGGCATAGCGTCGTTTTTTACGACCGCCTGGCCGAGATTGCCGGTGAGTTCCTGAAAAAGGGCCGGTCTGTCTATGTCGAGGGGCGTCTGAAGACCCGCAAATGGCAAGACAAGGAAGGCCAGGACCGCTACACCACCGAGATCATCGCTTCTGAGATGCAGCTGCTCGGGTCTCGCGAAGGCATGGGTGGCGGTGGCGGCTCGTCGGCAGACGAGGGCGGTGGCTACAGCCGTGAGTCCTATGCCGGTGGCTCGGGTGGCAGTGCACCGGCCTCGCGCGGTGGCAGCTCGGCCTCTGCGCGCAAGCCCGCCCCGGCACCCGGCGGCTTCGACGCCATGGACGACGACATCCCCTTCTGAGGGTGAGCGTGCTCGAGCCACGGGTTGCCGGGCCTGGCTATCAGTCGGGCTTCGGCAATGAGTTTGCGACCGAGGCCCTGCCGGGCGCTTTGCCGCTCGGGCGCAATTCGCCCCAGCGCTGCCCTTACGGTCTTTATGCGGAGCAGATCTCCGGCACCGCCTTCACCGCGCCGCGCGCCGACAATCGGCGCAGCTGGCTCTATCGCATCCGGCCGGCGTCGGTGCATGCGCCTTTCAAACGGATTGCCGACCGCGCGCTTGTCGGTGCATTCGGTGCCGCGGCAGGCTCAGAGACACCGCCCAACCAGCTGCGCTGGAGTCCACTGCCCATACCGCAGGCCCCCACCGACTTCATCGACGGCCTGTTCACCATGGCCGGCAATGGTGATCCGGCCGCGCTGACCGGTTGTGCCATCCATCTCTATGCCGCCAATCGCTCGATGCAAGGCCGCTTCTTTTTCAATGCCGATGCCGAGATGCTCATCGTCCCGCAGCAGGGCGCCATCACACTGCGCACCGAACTCGGCCTGATCAGTCTCGAACCGCAGCAGATCGCGATCATTCCGCGCGGCATCCGTTTTTGCGTCGATCTCACCGACGAGGGCGGCCCGGGCGTTCGCGGCTATCTCTGCGAAAACTTCGGTGCGCCCCTGCGCCTGCCCGATCTCGGACCGATCGGCTCCAACGGGCTGGCCAATCCGCGTGATTTCCTCACGCCGGTGGCGGCCTTCGAGGATCGCGAGGGCGCCTTCGAGCTGGTCCAGAAATTCCAGGGCCGGCTGTGGGCCGCCGCGATCGGCCACTCGCCCCTCGATGTGGTCGCCTGGCATGGCAACCATGCGCCCTGCCGCTACGACCTTCGCCATTTCAATACCATCGGCTCGATTTCCTTCGACCATCCCGATCCGTCGATCTTTCTCGTGCTGCAGTCGCTCTCCGATACGCCGGGTGTCGACAACCTCGATTTCGTGATCTTTCCGCCGCGCATTCTGGCCATGCAGGACACCTTCCGGCCGCCCTGGTTTCACCGCAATATCGCCTCCGAATTCATGGGTCTGATCCAGGGCGAATACGACGGCAAGGCGCAGGGTTTCGCGCCGGGCGGTGCGAGCCTTCACAACTGCATGGCCGGCCACGGGCCCGACACCGCCACCTTCGAGCGCGCAATCGCAGCCGACACCTCAACGCCCCAGCTCATCCGCGACACCATGGCCTTCATGTTCGAGAGCCGTGCCGTGCTGCATCCGACCGCCCAGGCGCTGGCCCTGCCCACCCTGCAGACCGATTACTGGCAATGCTGGCAGGGGCTGACACGCCGCTTTACTCCCGATCAACGCTGATCTTCCTCGAGACACCTGCCATGAAAGCTGTCGGATACCGTCAATGCCTGCCCGTCACCGACCCCGGGTGCCTGATCGACCTCGAGTTGCCCAAGCCTGTCGCCGCCGGTCGTGACCTGCTGGTGCGCATCCATGCGGTGTCGGTCAACCCGGTCGATACCAAGGTACGGCGCAATGTCGCGCCTGATGGTGATATGCCGCGCGTGCTCGGTTTCGATGCCGCCGGCGTGGTCGAGGCGGTCGGCCCGGCTGTCACGCTCTTCAAACCCGGCGACGAGGTCTATTACGCCGGCTCCCGGTCTCGAACGGGCACCAATGCGCAGTGGCACCTGGTCGATGAACGCATCGTCGGGCACAAGCCGCGCACCCTCGATTTCGCACAGGCGGCGGCCATGCCGCTGACTGCGATCACTGCCTGGGAGGCGCTCTTCGACCGACTCGGTCTGCGCATCGGGCGCCCCGACGATGCCGGCACGCTGCTGATCACCGCCGGCGCAGGCGGCGTGGGCTCGATCGCTATCCAGCTTGCACGACGTCTGACCGGCGCGAAGGTGGTCGCAAGCGCCTCGCGTCCCGAGACCCGTGCGCAGGCCGAGCGACTCGGAGCCCATCTGGTCATCGACCACTCCCAGCCGCTGTCACAGGGTCTGCAGCAGGCCGGCATCCGTTGGGTCGAACGCATTTTCAGCGTCTCGCATACCCATGTGCATTTTCCCGAGATCGCCCGCGCGATTGCGCCGCAGGGCCGGGTCTGCGTGATCGACGACCCCGACATGATCGACGTGCGGCTGCTCAAGGCCCGCTGCGCCTCGCTGCACTGGGAAGCGATGTTCACCCGATCCGGTTTCGAGACAGCCGATATGGGCGAGCAGGGTCGCCTGCTCAACGAAGTCGCGGCGCTGGTCGACGATGGCATGATCGTCACCACCCATGCTCAGACGCTGGGTCATATCGATGCCGCCAGTTTGCGGGCGGCTCATGCGATGATCGAGACCGGCAAGACCATCGGCAAAGTTGTGCTGGCCGGGTTCTGAATCCGGCTCGGCATTGCCGGGTGGTCGTGCATCACAACTGAGCACAGACCTGAACACAGACAAATTCATGAGTCAGGCGTCGATGCCTGCCTCGATCACAAGGAGACATTCGATGAAATCGATGAAGACCGCGGCGGCTGCCGCATGGCTCGGTGCTCTGCTCGGGCTTTTTGCCACTACGGCGATGGCTCAGAGCTATCCCAACAAGCCGATCAAGATGGTTGTGCCCTTTCCGCCTGGCGCAGCCACCGACACCATCGCTCGGGTGTTTGCCAGCGCGATTGCTCCCTCGCTTGGTCAGCCGGTGCTGGTCGAAAACAAGGCCGGCGCCGATGGTGCCATCTCGGCCACCGAAGTCATGCGCGCCAGCCCCGACGGTTACACCCTGCTGTTTGCGACCAACAGCCCGATGTCGGCCGCACCGGCGCTCAAGAAGAACCCGCCTTACGATCCGGTCACCGATTTCACGCCGATATCCGATATCGGTCGCTACACCTTCTTCATTCTTCTGCATCCGAGCGTTCCGGCCAAGACGGTTGCCGAGTTCGTGGCGTATGCCAAGGCCAATCCCGGCAAGCTCAACTATGCGACCGGCAATACCACCGGCATCGTCTCCACCGCATTGTTTTCCTCGCTGGCTGGTATCCAGATGGTCCATGTGCCTTACAAGGGCGAGCCACAGGCCCTCACCGACCTGATCGCCGGCCGGGTCGAATTCATGGTGGCATCGGCTGGCACCACCATCGGCCATATCCGGGACGGGCGGCTGCGCGCGATCGCAGTCACGCTCAACAAGCGCAGCCCGATCCTGCCCGAGGTGCCGACCCTCGCTGAGGCAGGCATGCCCAAGTTCTCGCTGATTTCATGGGCTGGTGTCTTCGGTCCGGCGAAAATGCCGCGGGAGGTGGTCGATCGCCTGAACCGCGAGTTCAATGCCGCCATGACCAAGCCCGAAGTACAGGCGGCGATGGGTCAGCAGGCTTTTCAGCTGACCGGTTCGACGCCAGAGCAACTCGGTGTTCTGGTCAAGGAGCAGCTTGAGAGCTTCCGCAGCACGCTCAAAGTCGCAGGTGTCGAGCCCGACTGACCCACCGCTGCAGGCATGCAAGGGCCGGTTGCGCACCGGCCGGTCCGGCATTGAGGTCGTCGGCGCGGGCACTGCCTCGCATCCGACAGCACGGCCGAAGGAAATCCGTCCTATAATTTCGGGTTTTCCTTCTTCCCCCCGCTGACCTTCTTTTTCAGGTGTCGCGGCGACCGGGAACCACCACGCCGGACCAGAACGCAGACCATCATGCCGATCTATGCCTACCGCTGCGCGAGTTGCGGCCACGACAAGGACGTGATCCAGAAGTTTTCGGATGCACCTCTCACCCTGTGCCCGGTTTGCGGTGCCGATGCCTTTCGCAAGCAACTGACCGCGCCGTCCTTCCAGCTCAAGGGCAGCGGCTGGTATGTCACCGATTTTCGTGATCAGGGCAAATCCAAGCCCGGCAAGTCCGAAGCCGGCAAGTCCGAGGGCGAGGGCGGTTCGACCACTCCGGCTGCCTCGTCGACAGACAGCAGCGCTGGCGCTTCGGCAGGGGCTGCGCCTGTTGCTTCGACGCCTTCAGGCTCGGGCTCGAGCGATTCGTCGCCTGCGCCGGCCACCGTCTCGCCCAAACCGGCATCCACCTGAATGTTTCGAGCATCGCCGGGGCAGCCTCACGATTTCCAACAGCGAGTCATTTCATGTTCCGCCGCTATTTCATCACCGGGCTTCTGATCTGGGTGCCGATCGGCATCACCCTGTGGGTGCTGGATACCATCATCTCCACGATGGATCTGAGCCTGTCGCTGCTGCCTGCCAACTGGCAGCCGGTGGCGGTGGTTGGTCGCAACCTGCCGGGCCTGGGTGTGGTGCTCACCGTGCTGGTGGTGTTCTTCACCGGTGTGCTCGCCACCAATTTTCTCGGGCAGCGCCTGGTGCGCCTGTGGGAAATCGTGCTGTCGCGAATCCCGATCGTGAACACGATCTACTCCAGCGTGAAGCAGGTGAGCGATACCCTGCTGTCGCCCCAAGGCAATGCCTTTCGCAAGGCATTGCTGGTCGAATATCCCCGCAAGGGCAGCTGGACGATTGCATTCCTGACCGGTGTTCCGGCCGAAGAAATCAGGCGACGTGTGTCGCCCTCAATGTCGGGTGAGGCAGGCGGCCCGGAGATGGTGTCGGTCTATGTGCCAACCACTCCCAATCCGACATCCGGTTTTTTCCTGATGTTTCGCAAGGACGAGACCGTCGAGCTCGATATGAGCGTCGATGAAGCCCTCAAGTATGTCGTGTCGATGGGCGTGGTCGTACCCCCGGTCCGATCGAATGCGACCCCGGGCAATCAAGCCGCCCCCCTGAATAAAGCGGAGATTCACTGAGCATGCGTACTTGCTACACCGGCGAGGTTTCACTCGATCATCTCGACCAGGTTGTCACGCTTTTCGGCTGGGTGGCCCGGCGCCGCGATCATGGTGGCGTCATCTTCATCGACCTGCGCGACCGCACCGGGCTTGCACAGGTGGTCTGTGACCCCGACCGTCCGCAGATGTTCGAGGCTGCCGAGCGCATCCGCAACGAGTTCTGCGTCAAGGTGGTCGGCAAGGTCAGGCGTCGCCCGGAGGGCACCGACAACAGCGCCCTGCGCAGCGGTCAGGTCGAGGTCCTGTGCCACGAACTCGTCATCCTCAATGCCTCGGTCACGCCGCCATTTCAGCTCGATGACGACAACCTGTCCGAGACCACGCGCCTGACGCATCGGGTGCTCGATCTGCGTCGCAGTCCGATGCAGAACAACCTGATGCTGCGTTACCGCGTGGCAATGGAAGTTCGTCGTTACCTTGATGCCCTGGGTTTCATCGACATCGAAACCCCGATGCTCACCAAGTCCACCCCCGAGGGCGCGCGCGACTATCTCGTGCCCTCGCGGGTCAATGCCGGGCAGTTCTTCGCGCTGCCGCAAAGCCCCCAGCTTTTCAAGCAGCTGCTGATGGTCGCCGGCTTCGATCGCTACTACCAGATCACCAAGTGCTTTCGCGACGAAGACTTGCGCGCCGATCGGCAGCCCGAGTTCACCCAGATCGACTGCGAGACCTCGTTTCTCGATGAGGTCGAGATCCGCGCGATCTTCGAGGAGATGATCCGCACGATCTTTCGCACGCAGCAGGGCGTCGAACTGTCGGGCCAGTTCCCGACCATCACCTATTCCGAGGCGATGCGCCTCTATGGTTCCGACAAGCCCGATCTGCGCGTGAAGCTGCAGTTCACCGACCTCACCGAGGTCATGCGCGACGTCGATTTCAAGGTCTTTTCTGCCGCCGCGCAAATGGACGGCGGGCGGGTTGTGGGCCTGCGCATTCCGGGCGGCGCCGAACTGTCGCGCAGCGAAATCGACGCCTACACCCAGTTCGTTGCGATTTATGGTGCCAAGGGGCTGGCCTACATCAAGGTCAACGACGCCGCCAAGGGCCGTGACGGGCTGCAATCGCCCATCGTCAAGAATCTGCACGACAGCGCGCTCGATGCGGTGCTTTCGCGCACCGGCGCGGTCAGCGGCGATCTGATTTTCTTCGGCGCCGACAAGGCCAAGGTGGTCAACGATGCGATCGGCGCCCTGCGGGTTCGCATCGGGCACTCCGATTTCGGACGCAGCCATGGGCTCTTCGAAAACGCCTGGAAGCCGCTGTGGGTGGTCGACTTCCCGATGTTCGAGTACGACGAGGCAGATGCCCGCTGGGTCGCGGTCCATCATCCGTTTACCGCGCCCAAGGACGGTCACGAGGACTACATGGCCACCGATCCGGGCCGCTGCATCGCCAAGGCTTATGACATGGTGCTCAACGGCTGGGAAATCGGCGGCGGCTCGGTGCGTATCCATCGCGAAGAGGTGCAAAGCAAGGTGTTTCGGGCGCTCAAGATCGGCCCCGACGAGGCACGTGCCAAGTTCGGCTTTCTGCTCGATGCCCTTCAATACGGCGCGCCGCCGCATGGCGGCATTGCCTTTGGTCTCGATCGCATCGTGACCATGATGGCGGGTGCCGAATCGATTCGCGACGTGATCGCTTTTCCCAAGACGCAGCGTGCCCAGGACCTGCTCACCCAGGCGCCTTCGCCGGTCGACGAAAAGCAGCTTCGCGAGTTGCACATCCGCTTGCGAGCCACCGAGATCAAGGCCTGAGGCGGGTCTCGGACTGACCGACGCCCAAGCGACGACCAGACCGTTACGCAACGGGACAGCAGAGATGGGCAACAAGATTCCCGAATCGGTGCTTGTGGTCATCCACACTGCCGATCTGCAGGTGCTGCTGCTCGAGCGTGCCGATCACCCCGGCTTCTGGCAGTCGGTGACCGGCAGCAAGGATGCAATCGACGAGCCGCTGCTGCTGACCTGTGCCCGTGAGGTGCAGGAAGAAACCGGGCTTGATGTGGCCCGACATCAGTTGCAGGACTGGCAGATCTCGCACCAGTACGAGATCTATCCGCAGTGGCGCCACCGTTATCCCGAGGGCGTGACCCGCAATACTGAGCATGTCTTCGGATTGCGGCTTGCCGCGCCCGAACCGATCCGGCTGGCCGCCCGCGAACATCTGCAATACCGCTGGCTGCCCTGGCAGGAGGCGGCTGGCATGTGTTTTTCGATGAGCAATGTCGAGGCGATCCGGCAACTGCCTGCCCGCTCGAGGCCGGCATGACCCCGACCACCCCGGGCGACACGCCACCCTCCGGCGCCCTGCGGGTCGCGACTTACAACATCCACAAGGGGGTAATCCGTGAACTCTTCGGCCTGCGGCGGGTCTCGAGTGTTCATGCGCTGCGTTCGCGCCTGCACGAGCTGGATGCCGATCTGATCTTCCTGCAGGAGGTCCAGGGTCGCAACGAGCAGCATGCCAATCGTTTCGAGCAGTGGCCGGGCGAACCGCAGGACGAGTTTCTCGCCCGCTCGCCGACCCTCAAGCACACCTTCGAGTCGGCTTATGGACGCAATGCCAGCTATCTGCATGGCCATCACGGCAATGCGCTGCTGTCGCGGTTTCCGATCGTACGCAAGGAGAATCGCGATTTCTCCGACCATGCCCTCGAAAAGCGCGGCGTGCTTCATTGCGTGGTTCGGGTCGACAAGCGCAATGTGCACTGCTTCGTGATTCACTTCGGACTGTTTGCCCGCAGCCGCGAGCGCCAGACCGATGCGCTCATCGACTGGATTGCCCGCGAGGTGCCGCAGCGCTCGCCGCTGCTGATTGCCGGCGATTTCAACGACTGGCGCGACCACCTGAGTCGCCGCCTGATCGATTCGCTGCAGGTCTCCGAGGTGATGGGATCGGCACGCACTTTCCCGGCGCTGGTGCCGTGGCTGCGCATGGACCGCATCTATCAGCGCGGCTTCACGCTGCAGGGCGCCCGTGTCCTGCGCGGGCCATCGTGGGCACGCCTGTCCGACCACGCGCCGCTGGTCGCAGACTTCACGCTGCGCCGCTAAACCCGCATGCCCGCGTCGATGGCCAACAGCAAGTCGAATCGCGGATCCCTGCTGCAGAGCTTTCAGCCGGTGATCTGCGACGGCAATCAGGTCAGGCTGCTGCGCTCGGGTGGCGAGTATTTCGATGCTCTGGTCGTGGCCTTCGAGGCGGCCCGCACTTCAATCGGGTTGGAGACCTACATCTTTGCCGATGACCCGGTCGCGCTGCGGGTGGCGGACGCGCTGGTGGCTGCCGCACAGCGAGGAATATCGGTCAGGGTTGTGGTCGATGGGATCGGTACGCCGGCCCTGGCGGCAGGGATTGCCGATCGCTTTGTCCAGGCAGGCGTTGAGGTGGCGACCTATGGGCCGGTGCGCAGCCGCCTGAGTCTCGATCGCGAGCATCTGCGGCGACTGCATCGCAAGCTGGTGTGCGTCGATGATGCGGTGGCCTTCGTGGGTGGCATCAATCTGCTGGGCGATTACTTCGATCCCAACCATGGCGAGCTCGAGTTTCCCCGGCTCGACTATGCAGTGCGCCTCACCGGGCCGCTGGTCCCGGAGGTCAGTCGGGCGCTTGCCCGCCTGTGGCGGCAGGTGACCGGTCAGGCGGCTTTGCCGTCACAGGTGGCGTCGACCGAACTGCAGCAGCAGTCGTCGTCCGGGCCACCACAGCATCCACCGCCACATCCACCGCCACATCCATCTGACCCGCCACCGCCCCACGCACCACCGCCTCACCTCACGCCCGCCATGTCGCGCCAGGCCAGTCGAGGCCTGCGCGCCGGGCTGCTGCTGCGTGACAACCTTATCCATCGCCGTTCGATCGAGCGTGCCTATCTGAAGGCGATCGGCGGCGCAAAGCATGAGGTCCTGATCGCCAATGCCTATTTCTTTCCGGGCCGCAGGTTCAGACGGGCGATGATTGAGGCCCGGCGACGCGGTGTACCGGTGCGGCTGCTGCTTCAGGGGCGTATGGAATACACCTTGCCGCATCTGGCCACGCAGTCGCTTTATCCGCCGCTGCTCGACGCCGGAATCGAGATCATCGAGTATCACCGCAGCTTCCTCCATGCCAAGGTGGCGGTGGTCGATGACTGGGCGACAGTCGGCTCATCCAATATCGATCCCTTCTCGCTGCTGCTTGCCCGTGAGGCCAATGTCGTGGTTTTCGATGCCGGCTTTGCCGCCGAGTTGCGCAGCCAGTTGCTGGTTGCCATGGCTGACGGCGGCAGGCCGATCGAGCGCGAGCAGCTCGAACGCCGATCGCTCTGGCAGCGTTTCAAGGGCTGGGTCGCCTATCGCGTGCTGCGCTTAGGTGTCATCGTCTCGGGTCATGGCAGCAGCTATTGAATGGGCGCTTCAGTGGTCAGCGCGATGATCAGCTCCGAGGACGACTCGATGAGCCGGTCTCGATGAGCGCCACAGCTCGACCGCCGCTGCTGACCCTGCAGGCGCAGGGTCTCTATTGCGAAGCCGGCGATTTTTTCGTCGATCCGTGGCGCCCGGTTGATCGGGCGGTGATCACCCATGCCCATGCCGATCATGCGCGCAGCGGGCATCGTCACTATCTGGCGGCCGCGCCGGGCGCCGGCGTGCTGCGAGCTCGCCTGGGCGCGATCAGTCTGCAGGCCCAGCCCTATCGCGAGCCGGTCGACATCAACGGCGTGCGCGTGTCACTGCATCCGGCCGGCCATGTGCTGGGCTCGGCGCAGGTGCGCATCGAGCATCGCGGCGAGGTCTGGGTGGTCAGCGGCGACTACAAGCTGCAGCCCGATCCGACCTGCGAGGCCTTCGAGCCGGTTGTCTGCGACACCTTCGTCAGCGAGTCGACCTTCGGCCTGCCGATCTACCGCTGGGCGCCGCCGTCGCAGGTCTTTGCCGAGATCGATGCCTGGTGGGCGGCCAATGCCACCGCGGGTCGCGCGAGCGTTCTGTACTGCTACTCGTTCGGAAAGGCGCAGCGAATTCTGGCCAGTGTCGATGCGTCCATCGGCCCGATTGTCTGCCATGGCGCGATCGAGTCGCTCAACCGCGTCTATCGCGCGGCCGGGGTCACCTTGCCCGACACCGCCCTGCTGAGCGATGCGACCCGCGCTGAGCCCGATCGTCAGGCGCTCGCGCGTGCCCTGGTGCTGGCGCCGCCCTCGGCCGCCGGCACCAGCTGGTTGCGCCGATTCCCCGATCCGAGCGATGCCTTTGCCTCGGGCTGGATGGCGCTGCGCGGCGCACGAAGACGGCGCGCCTGCGATCGCGGTTTCGTGCTGTCCGATCATGCCGACTGGCCCGGGTTGCAGCAGGCCATCGTCGAAAGCCGCGCGCAGCGCGTCTTCGTGACCCATGGGCAGGTGGCGGTCATGGTCCGATGGCTTGGCGAGCAGGGCATCGAGGCCGGCGCCCTGCCCACCCAATTCGAGGGCGATGAAGGCGAGGGCGATGAAGGCGAGGTCGATGCTCGGGCCGACTCCACCGCGCCGAGCTCATGAAGGCCTTCGCCAGGCTCTACGCCGACCTCGATGCCTCCGGTTCGACCTCGCACAAGGTCGGGTCGATGGTGCGCTATCTGCGCGAGGCGCCGCCCGCCGATGCCGCCTGGGCGACCTACTTTCTCGCCGGCGGCAAGCCACGCCAGATCGTGCCGGCACGACTGCTTCGCGAGGCGGCGCGCGAGGTCAGTGGTCTGCCCGAGTGGCTGGTCGACGAAAGCTATTCGAGCGTCGGCGACCTGGCCGAAACCATCGCCCATCTGCTGCCAGAGGGACAGGCCTGCGCGCCGCTGGGTCTGTCGCAATGGATGGAAGAACGTCTGCTGCCTTTGCGGGGGGCGCCCGCCGAGGTCGGCATCGAGGCGCTCAAGACCTGGTGGTCACAACTCGACTGGAATGGCCGCTTTGCGCTCAACAAGCTGATCACCGGCGGTTTTCGCGTGGGCGTGTCGAAACAGCTGGTGCTGCGAGCCCTGGCCGAAGTCGCCGGTCTCGAGGCAACCCTGATCGCGCAACGCATGATCGGCTATACCGACGCCCGCCGGATGCCGGATGCAAAGCGTTATCTCGCACTGATCGAGCCGGTGGCCGACGGCATGGCCGTGCTCGCGACCGGCGGCCAGCCTTATCCCTTTTTCCTTGCGCATCCGCTTCAGGGCGAGGTGGCATCGCTTGGCGCTGTGCAGGACTGGCAGGTCGAGTGGAAGTGGGACGGCATTCGGGCGCAGCTGGTCATGCGGGGCGAGCAGGTCTGGCTCTGGTCGCGGGGTGAAGAACTGATCACCGAGCGCTTTCCTGAAATCGAGCGGGCTGCGCGACAGCTGGTCGGGGGCCCGGTCCTCGAGCGCCGGTTGCGTGATGGCCCCGTCCTCAACGGACTGGTACTCGATGGCGAGGTCCTGGCCTGGGATGTCGCCCGCTCGCGCCCGTTGCCCTTTGCCGCCCTGCAGCGGCGCATCACCCGCAAGACGCTGACCGCCGCGATTGCGCGTGACGCGCCGGCGGTCTTTGTGGCCTACGACCTGCTCGAATCAGCTGGCCAAGACTGGCGCGATCGATCGCTTGCGGCGCGGCGCTCCCAGCTTGAGCGCGTGTTGGGTCAGACAGCGGGCGAGGGCGCTGCGACGTGCGAGTCTGATCCGCCCGCCGCGCCCGCCGCGCCCGCCGCGCCGATGGCCGCAACCAGCGACCGCAGGCCGACCGAGGTTCTGCGCCTGTCGCCGGTGCTCGCTGCGTCCGACTGGTCCGAGCTTGCCGCCCTGCGCGAATCCTCGCGCGAACGCGGCGTTGAAGGCTTCATGCTCAAGCGGCGCGCATCGGCCTATGGCATGGGCCGTACCCGCACCGACGGCGTCGACTGGTGGAAATGGAAGGTCGAGCCTTTCAGCATCGACGCGGTGCTGGTCTATGCACAGCGCGGTCATGGCCGACGCGCGAGCCTTTACACCGACTACACCTTTGCGCTGTGGGATCGGGCCGCAAACGAAGGCTCTGAGCCGCCTGCGCTGCTGCCCTTTGCCAAAGCCTATTCCGGTCTCACCGATGACGAGATCGCACAGGTCGATGCGGTCATCCGCCGCACAGTCGTCGAAAAATTCGGCCCGGTGCGCAGCGTCACACCGACGCTGGTGTTTGAGCTCGGCTTCGAAGGGATTTCGCACTCGCCGCGCCACAAGTCGGGCGTTGCTGTGCGGTTTCCGCGCATCCTGCGTTGGCGCACCGACAAGACGGTCGATCAGGCCAATAGCCTTGCCGATCTGCACGCCCTGCTCGGGCCCTCGCCATGAAACTGATCGGTGTCGATTTCACCAGCGCGCCGAGCCGGCGCAAGCCGATTACGGTGGCGGTCCTGCAGGTCGACGAGCTGGTTGAATCCGCAGCCCCAGACCTGTCGAGCGGCTTGCATTGCCGCCTCGATCGTCTCGATCGCCTCGACAGTTTCGAGGCTTTCGATGCCTGGCTGCGGGCGCCCGATGCCTGGGTCGCGGCTTTCGATTTTCCCTTCGGATTGCCGCGTGCCTTCGTCGAGGGGCTGGGCTGGCCGACCTCGGGCGGCGCGGTCTGGCCGACGCTCACCGAGCGCCTGCAGGCGCTGGCACGCCCCGAGCTGGTGGCCCATTGCCGGGCCTGGTGCGATGCGCGCCCGGCCGGCAACAAGTTTGCGCACCGCGCCACCGATGCGACCGCCGGCAGCAGCCCGTCGATGAAATGGGTGAACCCGCCGGTGGTGCTGATGCTGCATGCCGGCGCCCCGCGTCTGCTTGCAGCCGGAGTGAGCCTGCCCGGTCTGCATGAGCAGGGCACCGACCCTGAGCGCATTGCTTTCGAGGGCTATCCCGGACTGCTGGCCCGCTCGGTGCTTGGCCGCGAGTCCTACAAGAGCGACGACCCGGCAAGGCGCCTGGATGCGCCGCGACGCGCCGCTCGCGAGCGGCTGATCGGCGCGCTCGAGCTTGGCGCCCATTCCTTCGAGACGCGTATCGATTTTGCGCAGTGGCGGGCCGACTGTCTCGAGGACGCAGGCGCCGATTTGCTCGATGCGGTGTTGTGCGCGGCGCAGGCGGCCTGGGCCTGGCGACGCCGCGATCAGCGCTGGGGTCTGCCGCAGGCGGTCGATCCGGTCGAGGGCTGGATCATCGGGTCCTGATCGCGCACCAGGCTGACCTGCCAGGTGCCATGTCAAAGCGGCGTGGTGTGTATCGCTGGCGTTCGGACTCAGTCGCGCTCAAACCCTGATTCGCGCTGGCTGCGCAAGGCCAGAACGAAGACAGTATCAATCTCGGAAACATAGCGATACAAGGCGATATAACCGTGCGATCGGCGGCCGATCACCAGTTCCCGTTTGCCTTTGTCTGCGGGTCGTCCGATCAGCGGATTGGTTTCGAGCACGCCGATCGCCTCGATGATTTCCCTTATCCGGTCACCAGGATTTTCGGCCTGATAGCGGTCAAGGTGGTCGAGAATCCGCTCAAAATCTTCACCGACGTCGGGCGCTGATTCAATGCGCGCCATGCTATTTCGTCAGCTTGCGCGCCACCGGGCGTTTGACGGTCTTGCCGGCAACCCGTCCCTCCAGATAGCCGCGCATTTCACTCCAGGCAATGGTTTTGCCAGTTTCAACGATTCGGGCGTAACGCGACTCGGCTTGCGCATTGAATGCGGCAGCACGTTCGGCCTGCTCGGTCTTCTCGGCGATCGCCTCGAGAATGAAGCTGTGCGAGCTTGTCCCTGCGCGCTCTGCCGCCTCGGCAACGCGAGCCTTGAGCGCTTCCGGCAAACGGATGGTCGTCGTGGTCATGAAATGCGCCTGGCAAAGTCAAGATAGCGGCCCAGTGTAATACATTTGTGACACAAAAGGCATCAATGCTCGTTGCCTTGACCGAGGACCGGGCAGGGCGGCGACTTGACCGATTCCGTCTTCCGGCTCATGGTCACTCTATGTCGGCGCTCGACCGACCTTGATCAGGAGACCCACGATGATCCGATGGATGCGGTATCTGCTTGCGATGGCCCTGTGCGTGCTGTCAGTCAATGCCTTCGCCCAGGCCTGGCCATCGCGCCCGATCACCTGGATCGTTCCTTATCCCGCAGGCGGTGTGACCGATGCCACCTCGCGCGCTGTGGCCAAACGCGTCTCCGAGATCCTGGGCACGCCAGTCAGCGTCGAGAACAAGGCGGGTGCCGCCGGCATGATCGGCACCGAACAGGGCGTGCGTGCGGCGCCCGACGGCTATACCGTGATGTACATCTCGCCCGGTCCGGTCGTCACCAATCCGCATCTTTACAAGACGATGCGCTATGACCCGCTCAAGGACATGACCTTCGTCCACGGCATGTTTGCATCGCCTGCGGTGCTGGTCGTCCCGGCCTCATCGCCCTTCAAGACACTGGCCGAACTGGTCGACTATGCCAAGCGCAACCCCGACAAGCTCAACTTCGGTTCGTCCGGCTCGGGGACCGCGCCGCATATCGGCATGGAGATCTTCCGGCTCAATGCCGGCATTCAGATGACCCATGTGCCCTACAAGGGCAGCGCGCCGGCGCTCACCGACCTGATCGGCGGGCGGCTCGATCTCGTGCTCGATTACCCGACCTCGGTGATGCCGCACATTCAATCGGGGCGACTGCGTGCGCTCGCGGTGATGTCCGACAAGCGCTTCGGCTTTTTACCGGACGTGCCCAGCATCGCCGAGGCGGGTTATCCGAATGCCGCCGCGATTGCCTGGACCGGTGTGGCCGTGCCCGCCGGCACACCGGCACCGATCGTCTCGAAACTGTCAGCTGCCATCCGCGACGCGCTCGCCGACCCGGCAGTGGTCGGCCCTTTCGAAAAGCTCGGCGCGGTTGTGCTGACCGGCATGTCGGAGGACAAGTTTCGTGCCTTCATCGTCGAGGATTACGCGCGCCAGGGCGAGGCCGTACGGCGCGCCGGGATCACGCTCGACTGAAAGACGTCGGGGCGCGCCCCGACCCATCGATTACTTCGCAGTCTCGAACAGCTTGGGTGCGCGGTAAATGGTGTTTTTCGGCGTCTCGAAAACCCGCCGCACCATCGGCTCAAACTCAGTGATCGGCAGGGTCTCGCCCTGAGGATTGAAGGCCGGGCCGTCATAGAGGGCGCAGAACTCCTCGGTACGGTTGTAATGCTCATGGCCCTTGAACTGGTCGCGCATATTGCGATCGAGGCCGAGATGGTGAAAGAAGAAATAGCCCTGGAAAATGCCGTGCTGCTGCACCATCCAGAGGTTTTCCTCCGACACGAAGGGCTTGAGGATGGCGGCGGCAACATCGAAATGATTGCTGCAACCCAGCGTGTCGCCGATGTCATGCAGCAGGGCGCAGACCACATACTCTTCATCGCGCCCGTCCTTGAGCGCCAGCGTGGCAGTCTGCAGCGAGTGGGTATAACGGTCGACCGCGAAGCCGCCGTGATCGCCGTCGAGCAGCTTCAGGTGCGCCAGGATGCGGTCGGGCAGGGCCTTGAAGAAAGCGGGCGATTCGGCGCGAATAGCCGCCCAGTCCTGGGCAGTGCTCGATTCCATGGTGGTGAAGGTTGCGCGAGCGTTCATGGTGTCTTCCGTCGGTTGAGTGTGGGTTGAGTGTCGCTTGAACAGATCGTCGGGGGGTCAGCTGCTGGTGTCGAAGTAGGGTCGAAGCGCCTTCTTCAGGATCTTGCCATTGGCATTGCGCGGCAGGGTGTCTTCGAGCATCACGATGCGCACCGGCACCTTGAAGGCGGCCAATCGTGAGCGCACGAAGGCCCGCAGTTCTTCCTCGCTCGCCTGCATGCCGGCCTTGAGCGTGACCACTGCGGCCGGCTCCTCGCCGAGCGTCTTGTGCGGCAGGCCGATCACCCCGGCATCCATGACCGCCGGATGCTCATACAGCGCGCTCTCGACCTCGACGCAGTAAATGTTCTCGCCGCCGCGAATCAGCATGTCCTTCTTGCGATCGACGATGTAGAGGAAGCCCTCGTCGTCCATCCTGGCCAGATCACCGGTGCGCACCCAGCCCTCGACGAAGGTCTCGGCGGTGGCCTGCGGCTTGCCCCAGTAGCCCTTGACCACGTTCGGTCCATAAGCCCACAGCTCGCCGACTTCTCCACGCGCAAGCTCGATGCCGTCATCGCCCGCGATTTTCATTTTGCCCACCGGCAGCGCCGGGCCGCTGCTGTCGGGTCTGCGGCGATAGTCTTCGCCGCTGTGCCCGCTGAAGGTCGCCGAGGTCTCGGTCATGCCCCAGCCGATGCCGGGTGAGGCAGCGGGCATGATTTCGTCAATGCGCCGCACCAGTTCGGCAGCCGCCGGCGCGCCGCCATAGGCCATCGACTCCAGGCTGGAGAGATCGTATTGCGTGCGGGCCGGATGCTCGAGGATCTGCCAGGCCAGCGTCGGCACGCCGCCGGTATGGGTGCAGCGCTCACGCTCGATCAGCGCCATGGCGCGCTCGGTCTCCCACCGGTGCATCGCGACCAGCTTGCCGCCGCCCAGCAGCGCCGGGCAGACGATGCACAGGCAGCCGGTCACATGAAAGAAGGGAATGCCGACCAGAAAGCTCACCTGCACCTTGCGG
Source organism: Burkholderiales bacterium (assembly GCA_026399875.1). Classification (GTDB taxonomy): domain Bacteria; phylum Pseudomonadota; class Gammaproteobacteria; order Burkholderiales; family Burkholderiaceae_E; genus UBA4615. Next base: position 39,508 of record JAPLQF010000014.1, read on the forward strand.
TCTTCCGGCTTGGGGATCGGCTGGCCGGCGCGAACGAAATTGCGGTGAGTCGAAAACGCGGTGGTCGCCACCGTGGTCACTGCATTGCGGTGGGTGCCCAGGGCCCCCTTGGGATTGCCGGTGGTCCCGGAGGTATAGAGGATTGTGGCGTCATCTTCCGGCTCGAGCACAACCGCCGGCACAGGCCGATCGGCCAGATTGCCCCAGCTGGCGCTTGGCCCGATCACGCTCTCGAGCGACACCAGCTGCGGGCCTTCAAGTGGCTGAGGGCTGCGCGAGACATAGACCCGCTTGAGCTGCGGGCACTGCGGCAGAACCGGTGCCATCCGATCGAGACGTTCGGCATCGACGATGGCCACGGTCGCGCCGCAATCGCGCAGCGCGTATTCGAGCTCGGGGCCGGTCCACCAGGCATTGAGCGGCACCGCGATCGCACCGACCAGCCAGGCGGCAAAGAGGCCCACCGGCCACTCGGGCAGGTTGCGCATCGCGATCACGACGCGATCGCCCTTGCTCACGCCGTCGGCCTGCAGGGCATGGGCCAGCGTGAGAGTGGCGCGGGCGAACTGGTCGAAGCTGACCCGCTCGTCTTCATAGACGAGAAAAATCTTTTCTCCGTGCACCCGGCTTGCCAGGAAGATCTCGCGCATGGTGGGTGGCGCGTTTTTCCAGATGGTCTGCCTGCGACCGTCGATTGTGATCTCGGTGGTCTCATAGGGCGAGCCGGGCGCGGTCATGGCCGCATGCGCCTGCTCGATACTCATTGCCGGCCAGCTCATCTCAGTAGCCCCTCATGCTCGCCAGCCGATCGGCATGAAAGCCCGAGTCGCCAAGGTACTCCTGCAGCACGCGTGCACGCTTCATGAAAAAGCCGATGTCGAATTCGTCGGTCATGCCCATACCACCATGCATCTGCACGCCTTCCTGCACCGCCAGCGTGGCGCTGGTGCCGGCGCGCGCCTTGGCCACTGCCACTGCCTCGCCTGCGGTGGCCGGGTCGGCGTCGATCGCCTGCAGTGCCTTGAGTACCGCGGCGCGCGCCATTTCGATGTCGAAATAGAGTTCGGCGGCCCGATGCTGCAGCGCCTGGAATTCGCCGATCAGGCGGCCGAACTGCTTGCGCTGACGCAGATAGGCGGTGGTGCGCTCGAAGACTTCGTCGGCCAGGCCGAGCAATTCGGCGGCTGCCGCGGCGCGCCCGGCATCGAGTGCAAGCGCAAGTGGTGCGGCGCCTGCATCGACCGCACCCAGGACTGCGTCATGACCCAGCGAGACGCCGGTGAAGGTGATGCGCGCCGCATTGTGCGAATCGACCATGGCGACCCGTTCAACCGCCACTCCCGGGGTCGAGCGCGGCACCATGAAGAGCGTTATGCCCTTTTCAGAGCTTGTTGCCGCCACCAGCAGCAGGTCGGCGACATGACCATCGATCACGAAAGTCTTGTGCCCGTCGAGCGTGAAGCCGGCGGCGGTCTTGACCGCTTTGCAGGCGATGCGATCGGGCTGATGTTTGCGGTGCTCGTCGATCGCGAGCGTGGCAATCGTGGCGCCACTGGCGAGTTTCGGCAGCCAGTGGTCGCGTTGTTCGGTGGAGCCGGCCTGCCGGATCAGGCTGGCTGCCACCACGCTCGACGCAAGAAACGGCGAGGCGGTGAGTTGATGGCCGATCTGCTCCATCACCACGCCGGCTTCGACCATGCCCAGACCCAGGCCGCCCTGGGCCTCGGGCACCAGCACACCGGTGAATCCCATGTCGGCGAAATTTGCCCAGACCGGCTTTGAATAGCCGTCGCCATCGTTGGTGTCGCGCAGCTTTCGCAGCTGGGTGATCGGTGCATTGTCGGCCATGAATGCGCGCGCGCTGTCGCGCAGCATGGTTTGTTCTTCGGTCAGGATCAGTGCCATGTCAGTCGATTCCGTGTGTCGTGGGTTCAGGCGCCGGGAAGACCCAGGATGCGTTTGGCGATCACGCCAAGCTGCACTTCGGTCGTGCCGCCTTCGATCGAGTTGGCTTTGGTTCGCAGCCAGGTGCGGGCTGCCGCGCCATGGTCCGACCGATCGCTCTCCCACTCGAGTGCATCGCTGCCGCCTGCACTCATCAGCAGCTCATGACGACGCTTGTTGAGTTCGGAGCCGTAGTACTTCATGGCCGATGCAAAGGCCGGGTCAGCCTGCCCGGCGCGTGTCTGATCGCCAAAGCGCGCCAGCGTGCTGGCGAAGGCGGCTTCATCCACCTCGAACTCGGCCACCCTGGCACGCAGGATCGGGTCGACCAGCCGGCCCTGCGCATCGGTGCCGACCATCTCGGCGATCACTTGCCCAAGCGGTCGGCTGACCACCCGGCCACCCAGCCCGCTGATCATTTCGCGCTCGTGCGCAAGCAGCACTTTGGCGACTTCCCAGCCGCCACCGGGCGTGCCGACCAGGTTGTGTTTCTCGACCCGCACATTGTCGAAGAAGGTTTCGCAAAACGGCGAAGCGCCCGAGATCAGCCTGATCGGCTTTGTGCTGACGCCGGGGCTGGCCATGTCGAAGAGCACGAAGCTGATGCCGGTGTGCTTTTTGGCCTCAAAGTCGGTGCGCACCAGGCAGAAGATCCAGTCGGCCTTGTTGGCATACGAGGTCCAGATTTTCTGGCCGTTGACCAGGTAGAAATCGCCTTTGTCTTCGGCACGCGTTTGCAGCGAGGCCAGGTCGGAGCCGGCATTCGGTTCGGAGTAGCCCTGACACCAGCGGATCTCGCCACGGGTGATCTTCGGCAGATGCTCGCGCTTTTGCGCTTCACTGCCGAATTTCAGCAACGCCGGCCCGAGCATCCAGATGCCGAAGCTGTTGAGCGGCGAGCGGCAGCCCATGGCGCGCATCTCCTCAGTGAGTACCTTGGCCTGTGCGCCGCTCAGTCCGCCGCCACCGTATTCGCGTGGCCAGGTCGGCGCGGTCCAGCCGCGCTCGCCCATGCGTTCGAGCCACAGACGCTGGGCGTCGGAGGTGAATTTTGCGTTGCGTCCGCCCCAGCAGATGTCGTCTTCGCTGGCCACTGGCGTGCGCATCTCGGGTGGGCAGTTGGCCTCGAGCCAGGCGCGGGTCTGCGTGCGAAAGTCGGTGTTCATTAGGGTTTCCGGCATGCTGTCGTCTCCTGCAATTGTGGCGAAACCTTACCCGAAATTGCCTGATGCGATCGAGCACTCTTGCCGCACTGCGTCATAAGAATGGTTTCTGGATCGTGCACAGGCTGTAGTAGATTCATGGACTGCGCTGCAACAGACGGCGCATTGTCGAGGCAGGAGATGCATGATTCGATGGTCTGGTCTGGTTGTTCTCGACAGCGGTCCCTGTTGCGTGATGGTGGCGTGATCCGATGAAGTCGTATGTCCTTCGCCGACTGCTGGCGCTGATACCGACACTGATTCTGGCCAGCATCATCGTGTTCGTGACCGTGCGCCTGATCCCGGGCGACATCATCGAGCTCATGCTCAGCCAGAACGATCTGTCGGCCGACTCCAAGTCCCGCGAACAGGTGGTTGCCGCCCTTGGCCTGGACAAGCCGATGTGGCAGCAGTACCTGACCTGGATCTCGGGCATCGTGCTGCATGGCGACCTTGGCAAATCGCTTTGGCAGGGCACGCCGGTGACCGAGCAACTGCTCGCGCGCATGCCGGTCACCTTCGAGCTCGGCGCCATCGCGCTGCTGGTGGGCCTGATCATCGCGCTGCCGATCGGCATCTATTCGGCGGTTCGCCAGGACACCACCGGCGACTACATCGCCCGCTCGTTCTCGATCCTGCTGCTGGCGGTTCCGAGTTTCTGGCTCGGCACGATGGTGGTGGTGTTTCCGTCAATCTGGTGGGGCTGGTCGCCTTCGGTCGACTACATCCCCTTCAGCAAGGATCCGGTCGAAAACGTCAAGAACCTGCTGCTGCCCGGTGTGGTGCTGGGTGCGGCGCTGTCTGCCATCACGATGCGAATGACCCGCACCATGATGCTCGAAGTGCTGCGCCAGGATTACATCCGAACCGCCTGGGCCAAGGGCCTGAACGAAAAGCTGGTTATCGTGCGTCACGCGCTTCGCAATGCGCTGATCCCGGTGGTGACGCTGGTCGGGCTGCAGGCGCCGCTGCTGATTGGTGGTGCGGTCATCATCGAACAGATCTTCATCATTCCCGGCATGGGGCTGCTGCTGCTCGAAGCCGTGCAAAAGCGTGACTATCCGATCGTCACCGGCGTGTTTCTGGCGGTCGGTGTGGCGGTCATGCTGATCAATCTGGTGGTCGACCTGACCTATGGTCTGCTTGATCCCAAGGTGAGGATGGGCTCATGAGCGCGGTCAACGTCGGTGCGACCACTGCAGCGGCCGAGGCGCCGCCGGCAAGACGCCGGCCCGGTTTTTTCTCCCGCTTGTGGCGCGAAAAGCGGCTCGGCGCGATCGGCGGACTGCTGCTGCTGTTCTTTCTGCTGTGCGGCATCTTCGCTGAGGTCATCGCTCCTTACGACTACAACGAAATCATGCCGCTCGACCGTCTTCAGGGGCCGAGCGCGGCGCACTGGTTCGGCACCGACAATCTCGGTCGCGATGTGCTGTCGCGTTGCCTGTACGGGGCACGCCTGTCGGTGATCATCGGCTGCTCGGCGGCGATCCTGGCCACGCTGATCTCGGCGTTGATCGGTATCGTCAGCGGCTATTTCGGCGGCAAGGTCGATCTGTTTGTGCAGCGTCTGGTCGATGCCTGGATGAGCTTTCCCGAACTGGTGGTGCTGATCGTGGTGGTGTCGGTGCTCGGACCAGGCATGCCGCAGATCATCGGGACGCTCGGCCTCGGCCTGGGGATCGCGGGTTCGCGCATCGTGCGTTCTGCGGTGGTGTCGGTTCGCGAGCATATGTATGTGCATGCGGCACAGTCGATTGGCGCATCGTCGGCGCGCATCCTCTGGCGCCACGTGCTGCCTAATGTCATGCCGCCGCTGATCGTGCTGCTCACCACCCGCGTGGGCACCGCGATTCTGGCCGAGTCGGGTCTGTCCTTTCTCGGGCTTGGCGTGCCGCCACCGGCGCCCACCTGGGGGTCGATGCTCTCGGGCAGCGGACGCACCTACATGTTTCAGGGCCCGTGGCTGGCGCTTGCGCCCGGCCTTTGCCTGACCGCGGTGGTCTATGCGACCAATGTGTTTGGCGATGCGCTGCGCGATCTGCTCGATCCGCGCATGCGGGGAACCCGCTGAGTTTTCTCTTTTTCATGCAGTTTGCTTCAACACAAAAACACCCCGGCGCAGGCCGGGCAACAAGGAGACCCTGATGACATTCCCGACTTTCAAGGGCGCCGGTGCACGATCGGTGCTCGGCGGGCTGGCGCTGGCAGCGGCGGCGGTTGCATTCGCCCCGGCCACCGCACAGGCCCAGGCCCCTGCGGCCAAGCCGCAATACGGCGGCAGCCTGAGCATCGGCAACGTCTATTACACCGTCTCGCCGCTCTCGTTTGATCCGGCCGACTGGACCTGGAAGATCAATCAGGACACCGGTCTGACCTACGAGACCCTGTTCGTGGCCGATCTGTCCAAGAGCACGAGCCGCGGCGGCAAGCACCCCTTCACCTCCGACGCTTTCCTGCCGAGCGATGCGATCAAGGGCGAACTCGCTGAAAGCTGGAAGATGCTGCAAAACCCCCTGCGCGTCGAAGTGCAGCTTCGAAAGGGAATCATGTTCCCCGAGAAGAAGGGCGTCATGGCGCAACGCGAACTGGTTGCCGATGACGTGGTGTTCAGCTTCGAGCGCTACAACAAGAGCCCCAAGAAGCTTGCTGGCTACTTCGACTTCATGGACCGTGTCGAGGCCAAGGACAAGCACACCGTGGTCCTGTACATGAAGAGCTATAACGCCGAGTGGGACTACCGCTTCGGCTGGGGTTACTACTCGGTGATCATCCCGAAGGAAGTGGTCACTGCAGGCGCCACCGACTGGAAGAACGTCACCGGCACCGGCCCCTTCACCCTCGACAACTATGTCCAGGGCAATTCGCTGAGCTTCAGGAAGAACCCGGTCTACTGGGACAAGGAGACCATTGGCGGGCAGTCCTACAAGCTGCCCTTCGTCGACACCATCACCTACCGGGTGGTGAAGGACGAAGCGACCATGATCGCGGCGCTGCGCACAGGCAAGGTCGATATTCTCGAGGCGGTTCGCTGGAGCGAAGTGGCCCAGCTGAAAAAGACCGCGCCCAAGATGCAGTTCAATCGCATTCTTGGCAACAACGGTCAGCTGATCGCGTTGCGCATGGACACCAAGCCCTTCGATGATGTGCGGGTGCGGCGTGCGCTGAACATGGCCGTCAACAAGAACGAGATCATCAAGACCTACTGGGGCGGCAACGCCGAGCTGCTGGCCTTCCCGATGCATCCGACCTGGACCGGCTATCACGAGTCCTTCGATGCGATGCCCGATTCGGTCAAGGAGGTCTTCACCTTCAACCCGACCAAGGCCAAGCAGCTGCTGGCCGAAGCCGGTTATCCGAACGGCTTCACCTTCAAGACCCAGGTGAGCGCCGCCAGCACCGATCAGGATCTGGTGGCGATGGTGGCGGCCTATCTGGCCAAGGTCGGCGTGAAGATGGAAATCCAGGTGATGGAGTATCCGGCGCACCTGTCGGCGCAGGGTACCAAGACCCATGCCGCGGGCTTTCACTTCAATACCGGGCACAGCAATCCGACCACCGGTATGCGCAAGAACTTCCAGACCGGCCAGTACTGGAATCCTGCGATGTACAAGGATCCGGAGTTCGACAAGAAGATTGTCGACATGCTGTCTGAGCCCGACGAGCGCCTGCGTCAGGTCAAGATCCGCCTGATGACCCGCGAAGTGCTCGACGCTGCGCCCTACATCTACCTGCCGACGCCTTATGTCTACACCGCATGGTGGCCCTGGGTGAAGAACTACGGTGGCGAGCTGCGTGCCGGTGCCGAGCGTCCTGCCCCGATCCATGCGCGAGTCTGGGTCGATCAGGAAATGAAGAAGTCGATGGGCTTCTGAACATGCCTTTGCTCGATGTCCGCGGTCTGACGACGCGTTTCAGAACCGAACGCGGCGAACTGACCGCGGTCGACGATGTCTCCTTCTCGCTGGAGGAAGGACAGACCCTGGCCATCGTCGGCGAGTCGGGCTCGGGCAAGAGCGTGACCGCAATGTCGCTGATGCGGCTGATTCCCAATCCGCCGGGTCGGATTGTGGCAGGCGAGATCATGTTCGAAGGTCAGGACCTGCTCAAGCTGTCTGACGCGCAGATGCGCGAGATTCGCGGCAATCGCATCGCGATGATCTTTCAGGAGCCGATGAGTTCGCTCAACCCGGCACTGACTGTCGGCATGCAGATCGCCGAGCCGGTCAATGTGCATCGCAAGGAGCCCTGGGCGCGTGCCTTCGAGGTGGCGCGCGGTCTGCTCGAGAAGGTCCGCATCCCGGATGCCGCAAGCCGTCTGCAGACCTATCCGCATCAGTATTCCGGAGGCATGCGTCAGCGCACCATGATCGCGATGGCGCTGGCCTGCCAGCCCAAACTGATCGTGGCCGACGAGCCGACCACCGCGCTCGATGTCACGGTGCAGGCGCAGATCCTCGATCTGCTCAAGGAGCTGACGCGCGAGACCGGCGCCGCGCTCATTCTCATCACCCATGACCTCGGTGTGGTGGCCCGCTATGCCGATGCGGTGGCGGTGATGTATGGCGGTCGAATCGTCGAGCAGGCCAAGGCAGAAACCCTCTACGCCAAACCGCGCCATCCCTATACCCAGGGCTTGCTGGCCGCGATCCCGAGGCTCGATGGGCCGGCTGGACATCGTCTGGTGCCGATCGCCGGCCAGCCTCCCGATCTCGCACGGCTGCCGCCCGGATGTGCCTTTGCGCCACGTTGCACCAAAGCCGATGCGCGTTGTGCGGCCGAACGGCCGGTGCTTCGCGAAGTCGCCCCCCTTCACTTCAATGCCTGCCATCACGATGTCGACTGAAACCGCGCAGGGCGCAAGCGAACTGCTGCGCGTCGAAGACCTGCGAGTGCATTTTCCGCTGCGCGGCAGCGGCCTGCTCGGGCGATCGCCGGGCGTGGTCAAGGCGGTCGACGGCGTGTCTTTTTCGCTGGCGGCAGGCCAGACGCTCGGGCTGGTCGGCGAGTCGGGCTGCGGCAAGAGCACGACCGGTCTTGCAGTGCTGCGCATGCAGCCGGTGACCAGCGGCAAGATCATCTTCGAAGGTGACGACATCACTCGCCAGCAGGCCCGCACCGGCACCTTCCGGCGGCGCATGCAGATGGTCTATCAGGATCCCTACGGGTCGCTCAATCCGCGCATGCGGGTGAGTGATCTGATCGGCGAGCCTTTGCAGGTGCACGGCATGGCTGCCAATCGCGGTGAATACGATGACCGCATCGCCGGCCTGCTCAAGACCGTCGGGCTGCTGCCCGACATGGCGGAGCGCTATCCGCACGAGTTTTCCGGTGGCCAGCGTCAGCGCATTGGTATTGCCCGGGCGCTGGCGCTCGAGCCCAGCCTGATCATCTGCGACGAGCCGGTCTCGGCGCTCGATGTGTCGATCCAGGCGCAGGTGGTCAATGTGCTGATGGAGCTGCAGGAGCGCCTTGGACTGGCGTATCTCTTCATTGCTCACGATCTGGCGGTGGTGCGGCATCTGAGCCATCGGGTGGCGGTGATGTACCTCGGTCGAATCGTCGAGATCGCGCCGCGCGACGACCTCTATCGCGAGCCGCTGCATCCCTATACCCAGGCCCTGCTGTCGGCGGTGCCGGTGGCTGATCCGTCGGTCGAGGCGCAGCGCCAGCGTGTCGTAGTGCAGGGCGAGGTGCCGAGCGCGGTCAAACCGCCGTCGGGCTGTCGCTTTCATACACGGTGTCCGCATGCGATCGAGCGCTGCAAGGTGGATGATCCGCCGATGCAGGATCTGGGTGGTGGCCGCTCGGTGGCCTGCCATCTTTACGATTCGGCCTCGACCTCGTCGACGGGTATTCGAGCGATTCCGATTGCCAGGGCGGCCTGATGAGCAGGTTGGTCCGATGGTTCAAGACCCGAAAGGCCCAATGATGTCGAGCCCTGACAGCCCTCCGGCCGGCTATCTGCCGCACGACCGCCATAGTCCGATGACCGCCCCCTGGGAGCCGATCTATGCCCGGCGGACCGACAGTGCCCTGCAGCTTGCGGTGCAGATTCGCGAGCCGCACTGCAATGCCCGGGGCCTTGCCCATGGCGGCCTGATCACCTCGCTGGCCGACAATGCCATGGGGCTGTCGGCCCGTATCGTTGCGCAGGCGGCGCGTCCGGCCGACGGCGAGCGTCATGCCGGCGCGCTCACCGTGTCTCTGTCGATCGATTTCGTGGACATTGCCCGGCCGGGAGACTGGCTCGAAGTACTGCCCACGGTAGTGAGGGCCGGCAAGACCCTGTCGTTTGTCGAGTCCCGCATCGTGGTCGGCGACCGGACGATCGCACGGGCCAACGCGACCTTCCGGATGGCCTGATCGAGTCAGGGCTAGGATGGCGAGATGCCGTCCATCCCCAAGCCCCGTCCCTTGCCGCGCCGCGCCGCGCCGGCAGGCGAGAGTGCTCAGGCAGGCGGCGCTGTTCAAGCCGGCGGCAAGCCGAAGTCCAGCCGGGCGCGGCGAACAAAACCGGTCGACCTCGCGGCCGCCGCCTCTTCGGCGACTGAGCTCGCACCGACCGACATCGCCGCCTGGTTCGAGCGCCGCGGCTGGCAATCCTTCCCTTTCCAGCACGAGGTCTGGGATGCGGTTGCGGCCGGCGAGTCGGGCCTGCTGCATGCCACCACAGGATCGGGCAAGACCTATGCGGTGTGGTTCGCCGCGCTGGCTCAGGTGCTTGCACAGGCTCCGACCTCATCCTGGAGCAAGCCCGGCCTGAAGCTGCTCTGGATCACACCGATGCGAGCACTGGCTTCGGACACGACCCGCTCCTTGTCGGAGCCGCTCGCCGAACTCGGCATCGACTGGCGGGTCGGTCTGCGCACCGGCGATACCCCGGCCGCCGAGCGCACCCGCCAGGACAAGCGTCTGCCCGAGGCGCTGGTGACCACGCCCGAGAGCCTGTCGCTGATGCTGTCGAAGGCCGATGCACCCGAGCGGCTGTCGGGCGTTGCCATGGTGGTGATCGACGAATGGCATGAGCTGATCGCCAACAAGCGCGGCGTGCAGGTCCAGCTGGCGCTGGCCCGGTTGCGGGCCTTCAATTCGGGGCTGATCGTCTGGGGCCTGTCGGCCACGCTCGGCAATCTCGAGCAGGCGATGGATGTGCTGCTGGCCCACGGTGGCGGTCGGCTGGTGCAGGGTCGCCAGCCCAAGACTCTGCTGGTCGATACCCTGCTGCCCGAGTCGACCGAACGCTTCCCGTGGGGTGGCCATCTCGGCACCCGCATGCTGGCACCGGTGGTGGCCGAGATCGAGTCGAGCGCGAGTTCGCTGGTTTTCACCAACACCCGATCGCAGGCCGAGCTCTGGTATCAGGCGCTGCTTACAGCCCGACCCGACTGGGCCGGCCTGATCGCCCTGCATCACGGCTCGCTCGATGCCTCGGTGCGCGCCTGGGTCGAGGCCGGATTAAAGGAGGGACGTCTGAAGGCGGTGGTCTGCACCTCAAGCCTCGATCTCGGTGTCGACTTCTCGCCGGTCGAGCGGGTACTGCAGGTCGGCAGCGCCAAGGGAGTTGCCAGGCTGCTGCAGCGGGCCGGGCGCTCGGGGCATTCGCCGGGGCGGGCATCGCGGGTCACGCTGGTCCCGACCCATGCCCTCGAGCTGGTCGAAGGCGCGGCCGCACGCGATGCGGTGGCCGCCCGCCGGATCGAGCCGCGCGACTCGCCGCGCAAGCCGCTCGACGTGCTGGTCCAGCATCTGGTGACGATTGCGGCCGGCACCGGTTTTGTGCCCGAGGCTTTGCTCGCCGAAGTGCGCAGTTGCCATGCCTATCGCGAGCTCACCGATGCCGAATGGGCCTGGTCGCTCGATTTCGTGACCCGCGGCGGGCAGTCGCTTCTTGCCTATCCCGAATACCGTCGGGTGGTGCCTGATGAGATGGGTGTGCTGCGGGTGCCCGATCGCAGCATTGCGCGCCGTCACCGGATGTCGATCGGCACGATCGTGGCCGACGCGTCGATGATCGTGAAGATGATGAACGGCAGCACGGTCGGCACGGTCGAGGAGAGCTTCATTGCGCGCCTCAAACGCGGCGACTGTTTTCTCTTTGCCGGGCGACTGCTCGAGCTGGTGCGCATCAACGACATGACCGCCTACGTAAAGCGCGCCACCGGCCGGCGCGCCGCGGTGCCGCGCTGGAACGGCGGCAAGATGCCGCTGTCGTCCGAGATGGCCGATGCGGTGCTGGCGCGCCTCGAGCAGGCCGGTGCCGGTGTGTTCGAGGGCCCCGAGATGCGGATGGCCGAGCCGCTGTTGCGCCTGCAGCAGGCCTGGTCGCGCCTGCCCGATACCGGCACGCTGCTGGTCGAGCACCTGCATTCGCGCGAGGGCCATCATCTCTTCGTCTATCCCTTTGCCGGGCGCAATGTGCATCTCGGGCTGGCGGCGCTGCTGGCCTGGCGGGTATCGCACAAGGCCGCAGCGAGCTTCTCAGTAGCGGTCAACGACTATGGACTGGAGCTGCTCGCCCCCGATCCGATCGACTGGCGAGGGCTACGCGACGGCAGTCTCTTTGCCGAAGGCGATTTGCTTTCGGATGTCCTGGAAAGTCTCAATTCGGGCGAACTGGCATTGCGTCGGTTTCGCGAGATCGCACGGGTCTCGGGGCTGATTTTTCAGGGGTTTCCGGGGGCGCCGAAACGATCGCGCCAGTTGCAGGCCTCGGCGGGGCTTTTCTATCAAGTGTTTCGCGATTACGACCCGGGCAGCCTGCTGCTTTCGCAAGCCGCCTCAGAGGTGCTGGAGCAGGAGCTTGAGATCACCCGGCTGCGCGAGACACTTGCCCGCCTGCGTGCGCGAACGCTGGTTGAGGTCGACCTCGAGCGGCCGGGGCCGTTTGCGTTTCCATTGCTGATTGAACGGCTGCGTGAGCAGGTCACCACCGAAAAGCTCGCCGACCGGGTTGCACGGATGGTCCGCGAGCTCGAAGCCGCAGCCGGCGGACCGCTGCATGAGCGCTGATAGACTCGACGCGACCACGACACAGGAGACTTCTAGCATGCGGATCGGCGACAGCCTCAAGGGCAAACGGGTGCTGATCACCCAGTGCGAAGAATTCATGGGGCCGGTCCTTACCACCGCCTTCGAGGAGCATGGCGCGGTGGTCATCGGCTCGCAGGGCCCACTGGCCGATCCGGCATCGGCCGAAGCGGCGGTCGCTGCCGCCGGCCATATCGACATCCTGATCGCCAACCTGGCGGTGCCCTCGCCCTATTCGCCGGTGACTGCGGTCACCGACGAGGAGTGGCAGCATGTCTTTACCCACATGGTCGATCCGCTGCCCCGTCTTGCGCGTGCAGCCTTGCCGGCGATGATCGCGCGGCGATCCGGCAAGTTCATCGTCATGGGCAGCGCAGTGGCCATGCGCGGTCAGAAGCGGGTCTCGACCTATTCGGCTGCGCGCGGCGCCCAGCTCAGCTGGGTGCGCTCGGTCGGCGTCGAGGTCGCGCCGCATAACGTGCATGTCAACCTGATCGCGCAGAACTTCGTCGAGAACCCGACCTACTATGGCCCGGATGTGCAGGCCCTGCCGGCCTTTCAGGAACGCCTCAAGCGGGAAGTGCCGCTCGGGCGTCTGGCGCGTCCCGAAGAAGACGCGCTCTTCGCGGTGTTTCTGGCCAGCAATGAGGTCGAGTTTTTCGCCGGTCAGGGCATTGCGTTTGCCGGCGGCTGGGTCTGATCTCAGCCGATCACATTCGCTTCGACGATTCGTCGACCCTCGGTCAGTCGTGCCACCGAAAGCACCGACAGATCGAGCGATCGGTAGGCGCCATGCACGATGAGTTCGGCAATGCCGCGTCCAACCGCCGGCGCCTGCTGCATCCCGTGGCCTGAAAAGCCGGTTGCAAAGAGCAGGTTGTCGACCGTGGGGTGTGCGCCCAGCAGGGCGTTGTGATCGAAGAGGTTCATCTCGTAATAGCCGGCCCAGGCGTTTTCGATGCGAAGCGCTTCAAAGGCCGGCACCCGATGCGCCAGCCCGGTCCAGAAGGCTTCGTCGAACTCGGCGAGATTGGGCTCCAGCGGCAGGTCGTCGGCATCATCGTCGGGCGTGCGACCGCCGATGAACTGCCTGCCTTCGGGGCGGAACCAGAAGCCGCTCGGGTCGATCACCAGCGGGCAATCGGCCAGCGTTGTGGGGCAGGAAAAGACAAACACCGTGCGACGCCGGGCGTGCACCGGCAGATCGATGCCGGCGGCCTTCGCAAGCGGACGTGCCCAGGCACCGGCGGCATTGACCGCCGTGCCGCACACCAGGCGTGTGCCGTCGGCCAATCGCAGCGCGGCGATTTTGCCTGCAGCGCTCGCAGCACCCGCAGCAGATCGGCCTGCCTGCGCCATCTCGAAGCCCACCACCTCGCCTCTGATCAGCGTTGCGCCCTGCGCCCTTGCGGCCCGCAGCATCGCCTGATGCAGGGCCGGGCCATCGAACCAGCCCTCGGCGCCTGCGCCAAGTGTTCCGAGTGCCAGATCGCCGGTCCGCAGCCAGGCGAAGCGCTGCGCCAGGGCGTCGCGCTCGAGCAGCTCGATCGGCGCGCCGTGCTGGCGTTGCAGTGCGTGCTGGTCGCGCAGGCTTTGTGCGCCCTCGTGGCGTGCCAGATAGAGGTATCCCGGATCGGTGAGCCCGATCGCCGGCGCCTCGCCGTCGACTGCGAGCAGGCTCGATGACTCCCGCAAAAACTGCAGCCCGAACTGCGAGAGCTGGATGTTGATTGGATGCGAGAACTGCTGCCTGATCGAGCTCGCCGAGCGTTGCGACGATGCCTGCGAAAAGCCGGTATCGCGTTCGATGAGCGCCACCCGCAGCGCGGGGTCCAGGCGCATGAGCCACCAGGCAATCGAGGCGCCCTGGATGCCGGCGCCGATGATCGCGACATCGACGCTGCGATCGCAGGCCTCATGCGCTGCGCTGTCGGCCTTGATGGTCTGGCTGCCTGATGTCATGCGCCACCTCGTGCACAGGATGCGTCTTCCTGCCTGTTGCCGGCCATCGCCAGCTCTGCCATCGCTGCCTCATAGACCAGACGTGCCGCCGCCGCATCCTCGACCGCCTGCCCGAGCGCCTTGAAGATAAAGGTCTCGCCCGGCGCCGGCGCGGGTTTCGTGCCGGCCAGGATTTCGCCGATCTCGGCACTGACCCGTGCGCCCGATTCGATCACATCGCCCGACTCGACCTCGGCGGCATGACGGCTGTCGGCGATCAGGGTGTGGCGCATCACCTCGTCGTCGAGCTCGCGCCAGCCGGGTCGTGCTGCACCGATCGCCGCGACCATCGCCCCCGGTTTGAGCCAGGCGCCGCGCAGGACCGGCTCGGTGGCATTGGTGACGGTGCACACGATGTCGGCGCCGCGCACCGCCTCTTGCGCGCTCGCGCAGGCGACGCCGCCGATGTCGGCGGCGCAGCGCTGCACATTGCCGGCATCGCGGCTCCAGATGCGGATCTCGGTGATCGGCCTGACCGCGCGCAGTGCCAGCGCATGGGTGCGCGCCAGCGCGCCACTGCCCAGCAGGGCCAGCACTTTCGGCGCGGGTGAGGTCAGCGCATCGCAGGCCACCGCGGTGACCGCGGCGGTCCGCAGTTCGGTGATCCAGGTGCCATCCATGATCGCGAGCGTGCGGCCGGTGCGCGGATCCATCAGGACGATCGTGGCCAGCAGGGTCGGCAGGCCCAGGCGCGCATTGTCGGGAAACTGCGTGATCAGTTTGGTGACCAGCGCCTTGTCGCTCAGCACCGGCTTGACGAACAGCAGGCCACCGGCATCAGGAATTTCCATCACCATGCGCTGCGGCTGCACCACGCGCCCGGCCGACAGATCGATGAGGCCCTCGCGCACGGCAGGCAGCAGTGCGGGCAGGCTGAGCAGTCGGCGCACAGCGGCATCGTCCAGATGCAGGGGCCGCGCGAAAGTCGGTTCGATCAGCAACAGAGAAGACTTGCGAAGTGCCTGAGGTGGCGTCGGCAGGAGGGTAACGCAACTCGGCCATTCCGAGGCAGCGCGTGCTTGCCTGAAGGCCACACCTGGCACGCCGATACAATTGACACGATGGACTCGATACATACGGTGCCCGATCCGATGGCGCAAGACAATCCGATCGACCCGATCGATCCAACTGCCGCGAATGCGGCGGGTGTCTCGAATGCCGCGACCGACTCCGCCGCAGGCCTCGCGCTCGTCGTGGCAGGCGTCTCGTTGCGACTGCTCGCCGGTCGCGCGGTGTGGTGGCCCGAGGCGCGCACGCTTTTCGTGGCCGACGTTCACCTCGGCAAGGCCGAGTCCTTCAGTGCGCTCGGCGTGCCGGTGCCGCGAGGGCCGACTGCCGCCACGCTTGATCGACTCGCCGGCCTGATCGATGCCTGCGGCGCAACCCGGCTGGTCGTGCTGGGCGATCTGCTGCATGCGCGTCAGGCGCAGGCGCCGGCCACCATCGGGCTGCTGCGGCAGTGGCGCGCGCAGCATGATCGCCTGCAGTGCCTGCTGGTGCGCGGCAACCATGATGACCATGCCGGCGATCCGCCTGCCGATCTGGGCATCGAGATGGTCACCGAGGGTGAGCGGCTCGGTCCGTTTTCACTCTGTCATGTGCCGGGCGACAGCGATGCCCTGCCGTCGGTCGATGCGTCGGCAGAGTCGAGGGCAGGCCCGGCATCGCGCCCTCGGCAAAGCCAGCCTGGCGGCTATCGCCTGGCCGGCCACCTTCATCCGGCAGTGCGCCTGTCGGGTCGGGGCGGCGCCTCGGTGAGGCTGCCGTGTTTTCGGGTCGGCGAGTCGCAGATGGTGCTGCCGGCCTTCGGCGACTTCACCGGTGGCGCGACCATCGCGCGCATCGAGGGCGAGCGGGTCTTCGCTATTGCACCGCCCCAAGTGATCGAGCTGCCGGCGCAACGATCACGACCGAGTAGCTCACCGGCTCGAAGGTCCGGCCCCGGGCCGATTTCCTGACGGTCAGATCGTGGGTTGTGCCGCCAAGCGACTCGCCGATCGCGATGCAGCCGGGATCTCTGAAGCTGCAGATGATGGCTCTACCGTCGCGTTCGACGCTGTTTGCATCGACCCAGGGCGTGCAACGTTCGGGCTTGTTGAAGCTGAGATAGCCGGGGCCGGAGGTGGCATAGAAAGCCGTGCTCGCTGCCAGATACATCGGGCCCGATACCCACGGCAAGCGGGTGCCGACTTCTTCGGTCCACAGCTCGTCGACCGCCTGGGCGAGTTCAAGCCTCGGTTCAGTCAGCGCCGCATCGCCGCGATCGGCGCCGGCATGCCAGTAGACCGGCGCTGCAATGGCCATAGCCATCCAGCTCACAGCCAGCAGCAGTCCCGCCGGGCGCAGGCGCGGTGCGCTGGAACGGGCGGCACTCAGCCGGGATCCCACCAGCAGGATCAGCGCCATGCCCATCGGCAAGCCCCACAGCGTCGAGGTGCGGGCGGCAGTGATGGCGGTCATCAGCGCACTCAGCACGATCGGCGCAAGTGCCAGGATCCAAAGCGGATCAGTACTCGGGCGAAGGCACTTGCCAACGATCGCGGCGAATTGATCGAGCCGGATCTGCGGTTTGACCGTCAGCCACAGCAGCAGCAGTCCCAGCGCCGGAAACAGCAGCATTCGCGCGGCGAACTGCAGACCTCGAACAGTGGCCGAGTCAGTGTTGAATCCGGTCGCCTCACGGGCATAGCTCATCGGCGCGAAATCGTGCCCTATCAGCCACAAGCCATGCGGCAGCAGACAGATTGCGAAGGCGGCAGCGATGCAAAAGCCTGTGCGCGAAAAGAGCCGTGCCCGCCAGGGCGCGTTCAACAGGGCGCTCAGCAGCAGTGCGCCGAGCATCATGGCCGAGAAGTACTTGCCCAGCATGGCCAGGCCGCACAGCAGGCCGGCAGCGATCGCATCGCGGGTCAATCCGCGATTCATCGCCCGCACGAAAAACGCCATCGCCAGGGGCCAGACACTGACCAGCACCGCATTGGCGTTGAAACGCAGCGCCATCGCGGTCAGACCCGGGGTCAGTGCCGCTGCGGCCACACAGGCGAGGGTCCAGCGCCGATCGAGGAATTCTCGGCACAGCAGTGCAAACCCCGCCAATCCGACGGCTGTATTTGCGCTGGCCAGCCAGGCATAGGACAGATCGGTGTGCGGAAACATCGCAAACCATGCGCCGGTATACCAGGCCGACAGCGGCGGATGCTTGAAGTAGCCGGCCTGCCAAGCCTGCCCCCAGGCATAGGTCTCGACCATATCACCGCCATAGTCGAAGTTTGAACGCGAGGCCGCACCGAACCAGGCCCAGACGGCTGCATGAAGCACCAGCAGTGCGACCAGCAGAAACGGGAAGGCTTCTTCACGCGATACCACCCAGGCGAATCGCGCAGATTGACCCGGAAAGAGGCGCCTGCCCTCAAGAGAGAGCGCCATCCCCGCGACCCCTAGCCCGCAGCTCTCATTCGCGCGATCGTCGCGTCGATCAGCGCCCGGGCAATCGACAGGCGCGGCGGCATCTGTGGCAGCGCGTCGAGGTCGAACCACTGCGCATCGGCCAGTTCGGCCGGATCGTGCCGTAGCTCGCCACTGGCGTATTCGGCGGTGAAGGCGATCATCAGCGAGTTGGGAAAGGGCCAGCTCTGGCTGGCGAAATAACGCGGATTTTTGATCTCGATATTGGTCTCTTCGCGGACCTCGCGGGCGACGCACTCCTCGATCGTCTCGCCGGCTTCAAGAAAACCGGCCAGCGCGCTGTAGCGACCCGGCGGAAAATTCACGCCGCGACCGAGCAGGATCTGATTGCCCTTGGTGACCAGCGCCATCATCGCCGGCGAGATGCGCGGATAGACCGTCAGGCGGCAGCGCGGGCAGCGCTTGGCGCGCTCGCCGCCGGCCTGCTCGGTCGGGATGCCGCAGGCGCCGCAGAACTGGTGGGTCCGATCCCACTCGAGGATCTGCACCGCACGCATTGCAATCGACAGGGTTTCGTCATCGAGCGAGCCGAACCATGTGCGCAGGTTGGCGGCTTTCCAGCCGTCGGGCATCAGGTCGGCCGGATGGTCGTCGGACAGCGCGACCGCGATATGGTCGACGCCCTGATGTCGGCCGATCGGATGCACCCGCGCGGGCGAAAAGCCCATGGCGCGCCAGGTCCGCCAGGCCAGGGCGCGCGGCTCATCGAGGCTCTGAACCAGCGAGTCGCGGACAAAGAGGTGAACCACCGCATCGGGGTGAAGCTCGAGGTCGAGAGCGGGCTGAAAATCGATGGGGGTGCGCAGCATCGTCGGGATCGCCTGGAAGAAGGGAAATCCGTCGATTGTCCCACGCCCGCGGGCTGCTATCGTTCGACAGGATCACACACGATCAGTCTCAGTAAAGCAAGGAGGCCAGACATGACTTTCGACCAGCTGCTCGAGCGCTTTGCGACTGCGGTTGGCGCGCGCGACACCGCAGGGCTCGCCGCGCTGTTTACCGCCGACGGCATCTATGACGACTATTTCTTCGGTCCGCATCAGGGGCGTGAATCGATCGCAGCCATGCTCGACCGTTTCTATGACGGCGGCGAGGCCTTCTCCTGGGAATTCGTCGAGCCGGCCTGCAGCGCCGACACCGGCTATGCGCGCTATTGCTTCAGCTATCGCTCGCGTGAGCCCGACAGCACAGGTGAGCTGATCATCTTCGAGGGGACCAGCCGCTTTCGTTTGCGCGACGGCCTGATTGCCCATTACAGCGAAGTCTTCGATCGTGGTGTGGCGTTCACCCAGCTCGGCTATGCGCCGGCACGCATCGTGAAGCTGCTGGCGCGCTATGCCACCGGTTTTCGCAATGGCGAATCGGCCCAGCGCCATCTGGCCTATCGCGCGCGCGGCATCGACGCGCCGGCCTGAAACCGGCAATGCGTCACCAGCCTCGGGTCCGCATCGGGTCCTGAGTCAGGCCGGCGGGCTGTGCGGCCCGGTGCCCAGAGTGGTGTCTGCGCGGCGCGATCGGCGCAGCGGATAGACGAACTGGGTGAGCCATGATTCGGGCCCGTGCCGCAGGTCGTCCTCCAGGCCGAAGGCCGGCGGATAACGGCGAGTGATGCGCGCGGTGCCGAAGAGCATGTCCCAGATGAAGAGCAGGTTGCCGTAGTTGCCGGCGTAGTGGCCGATGCCGTCGTCCTGCCTCAGTGCATGGTGGGCAAAGTGGGTGGCCGGCGTCGAGATGGTGCGCTCGAGCACCCAGGCCAGCGGGCTGAGCCAGGGAGTGCGGTAGAGCCATTGATCCCAGCGGATGGCCGAATGTGCGCCGATGATGACCGTGACCTTCACGATGCTGTAGACCACATAGACCCAGCCGAACCCCAGAAAAAGCAGGGCGCCCGACAGCCAGATGCCGGGCATCAGTGCGTAGTAGAAGGCATTGTTGCGATAGACCAGCCGCACGCTCATATAGCCTGCTGAATGATGCGCGCGATGCAGTGGCCACATCACCGAGGTGTGGCTCAGCCGATGCCACCAGTACTGCGTCAGGTCGTCGGCCAGCAGCAGTACCAGCAGCATCTGCCACCAGGGCCAGTCGGCGAGCGCGTTGCGCTGCGACGGCATCAGCCAGTCACACAATGCGCCGGACGTGCTCAGCACGCCCACCGAGATCAGCGGAAACATCAGCGTCACTGCGATCTCCAGGCGCACGTCTTCGCGGGTGGATTCGCGCGCCAGGAATCGGCCCTGCAGCATCTCGGCCAGCGCGAACGCTGCCCAGACCGAGCCGATTACTGTGATCTGGAGAGTTTGTGGGGCCATGGTGTCTGGTCTGTGTGGGGAGCTCAGCTCAGGGCTTCGCAGCTGAGCGTGCCGCGTGCCGCCTCGACGACTGATTTCTCGGCGGCATAGTCGGCCACCAGCACGCGCATCAGCAGAAGGCCGCGTGCCGAGGGCGCATCAATCACGCTCGCGCCAGCCGGCAGCACAGGTGCTTGCGCATAGGCTTTCGGGCCGATCAGCACGATGTCGATCGGTTTGCCGGCCGCTTCGCGGTCATTGATCACGAAGAAGTTGTCAGAGTTGTCGGCATAGAGCGCAATCGACCAGTAGCGGGGTGACTTGGGGTCGGCCCGGATGCGCAGTGGCCTTGTGCCGACATCGAAGGCGCAGGTGGCATAGAGCAGATCGGGGCTGGGCATGACGATGCGACGCGCCGAGGCGTCGGTCATTGGCGGCAGGAAAACCCCGGTTGTCTTTTCGGGCTGCGCGGCAGACAGCACGCGCCCCATGATCACCCGAGGCACCGCCCACACCGCGAGCAGATGTACCGCGGCTGCCAGGGCCAGCGTCGCGCCGATCCGCCATGCCCACAGGCGCCTGCGGCTGCTCACGAGTGCCGTGGATTGCGCCTGCGTCATGCGCAGCCCGCCAGTTGCTCGATGCGCGGTGCCTCAAGCGACGCCGGAGATGCCTGCAGTGCGCCGTCGGGGTTATAGACCCGCAGCGTGAACATCAGGCCACGGTCGCCGGGCGTGGGCAACCAGGGCAAGCCTGGCAGGCCAGGGTCGGAGGGGCCGCTGATCAGCGCAAACGCGCCCTTATCATCGATGGCTGCGTTCAGACCATTGACGCTGTAGCGACGCTGCTCATTGGGAAACAGGAAGTAGTCCTCGGCATATGCGGTGAGGCTCCACCAGCGGGCCTTGGGCGGCAGCCCGCTCACCCGGTAGCTGCAGCGCGAGCGCAGGGGCTGGCCATCCGAGTCGGTGGCGGCGACGTAATACATGGTCTCGGCGCGATTCAGCGCAAGCAGCCCGCCGACCGCCACACGCGCCCGGGTATAGAGGTCGGCATCAGCACTGCCTGCCAGCAGATTGGCCTGCCAGGGCCCGATGCGCGCACCGAAGGCATCGCTGCGCTTGAGCGCCAGCCAGGCGCTGCCCAGGCCGAGCACCGTCGCCAGCAGCACCAGCCCGATCAGCCCGAGCAGCGTCGACCAGCCGATGCGACGCGGCGAGGCGGCCTTGGCGGTCATGCGCGGACCCTCGTGGTCTTCATCGGTTCACTCGCCTGACGCGGGTCGCTGCGCCACCGCCCGCCGCCGCGCAATCTGTCGCCGGGCCAGCGTGGCCAGCCAGGCCGAGGCCCGTGTGGGAACCAGTCTGAAAAGCAGATCGCCGATGCGTGCGTCGGCACCGATCAGCACCCGCGTCTTGCCGGCTTGCAGTGCCTTGACGATGACCGCGGCCGCCTGCGGCGCGCTGGTGCGGGCCATCTTGTCGAACTGCGCATGCAGGGCCTTCGGCGACGTGGCCATGCTCGAGTAGTCGCCCAGACGCGACTGCACCGCGATCCGGGTCTTGATGCCGCCCGGATGCACGCACAGCACATTGACGCGGCTGTCGCGAATCTCCTCGCGCAGCGCGTCTGAAAACGCCCGCACCGCCGCCTTGCTGGCGTTGTACATCGACTGGGTCGGCACCGAGATCATCGCGAAGATGCTCGACAGATTCACGATCGTGCTGCCCGGGCGCGCCTGCAGCAGCGGCAAAAAAATCCGGCTGCCATTGACGACGCCCCAGAAATTGATGTCGATCAGCCAGTGCGCGTCAGCCGGATCAAGGCTGCTGACCGGCGAGACCAGCCCGACGCCGGCATTGTTGACCAGCACGTCGACGCCTTCGAAGGCCTGCCGGGCCCGCTCGGCAAGCGCCTCGAGATCGGCGATTTTGGCCACATCGCAGACCTGGGTCAGGCAGATCACCCCGCGAGCCCGCAGGGGTTCGGCGACCGTCTCCAGGCGTGCGAAGTCGATGTCGCAAATCAGCAGTCGGGCACCCTGGGCCGCCATCGCGTTGGCCAGTGCCTCGCCGATGCCGGATGCGGCACCGGTGATGACGACGGCTTTGCCTTCAAACGAGGTCATGGGGCGGTCTGCGCAGGGGAGTGGCTCTTGAGGCGTCGGGAGGGGCTTCGCCGAGGTCCTTCGCACTATACACAAGTGTCTGTTTGGTCTGCGCGATGAGCGGCATGGCGCGACTGCATCGCATCATGCCGCCGCGGCAATCGGCGAGGCCTGAATGTCTATTTACTTTGACACAATTAAGTGTCAATTTACACAATCGCTACATCGAATCGTTGAGACGCCCGCCATGATGCGAATGATGATTGAGGTCGTGCTGAAAGCCGGCCTGCTTGTGTCTGGCCTGATGCTTGCAGGCTGCGAGCGCCCCCCGATCGAGTCTGTCCAGACCGGCTACCGGGGTACCGGGATGCAGCAGATCTACAACCCGCGCACGCTCGCCGAGCAGGCCGGCCTGAATGCGATACCGGCGATTGACGCGCCGGCGCGCGTGCGGCCGGGTGGCCCTACCGCAGGCGACGTCTACCAGAACGTGAAGGTCCTCAACGGATTGAGCCTGGCCGAGTTCGGCCGGACGATGAATGCGATGACCAACTGGGTGTCGCCGGTCCAGAGTTGCCTCTACTGTCATATCGAGGGCAATTTCGCCGACGACAGCAAATACACCAAGGTGGTCGCGCGACGAATGATCCAGATGACCCAGCATCTGAACTCCGAGTGGAAATCTCATGTCGGTGCCACGGGCGTGACCTGCTACACCTGCCATCGCGGCAATCCTCTGCCCCAGCCGGTCTGGTTTCGCCAGCCTCCCGACACCCGGCATCCGGTGCTCGGCGATCTCGCCGGTCAGAATACTCCGGCCAGGTCAGTCGGACTGAGCTCCCTGCCCAACGACCCGTTCTCGCACTATCTGCTGTCGGAGAAGGATGCCGCCACGATCCGCGTGGCCGGCGACACCGCGCTGCGGACCGACAACAACAAGTCGACCAAGCAGGCCGAATTCACCTACGGGCTGATGATGCACATGTCGAATTCGCTCGGCGTGAACTGCACCTATTGCCACAACACCCGTGCCTTCGCGAGCTGGGAAGAAAGCCGCCCGCAGCGGGCCACCGCCTGGTATGGCATCCGCATGGTCCGCGATCTCAACAGCCAGTATCTCGAGCCGCTGTCCGCCACGTTTCCGGAATTGCCCACCGGCCGCCTCGGTCCGCTGCACGATGCCGCCAAAGTCAATTGCGGCACCTGCCACAAGGGCGCGTTCAAGCCTCTGAACGGCGCCGCGATGGCCCAGCACTACCCTGCCTTGCTCGGAGCAGTCAGTCCCTGACGTTCAGCTCCTGAGGTTCAGCCCCTGATTTTCAGCCCTTGAGCTTGACGAAGGAGCTGCACCAGCCGGCATTCGCGACCAGCTTGTTGACCATCAGGTCGCATTCAGCCCAGGCGTCGCTCGGTTTGCCGAGCCACGCCATGCAGCCGCTGCATTTCTCGCCTGCCGAGTGTTTGGGGAAGCGCTTCTTGTCGACCTGATTCGAGTCGTTGCGATAGCCGAGTGAGGCGGCCTTCGGGTCTGCCTCGTCGACTTTCGTCGGGGCGGCCAGCGCCAGGCCAGGGCCGGTGAGTGTGGCGCCTGCGGCCACGGCGTGAAGCATGAAGGTGCGTCGCTTGATCTGATTCATTGTTCGACTCCGTTGCAAGAGAGAGCGGTGAAGGGGACAGGTGAAGGGGACAGGTGAAGGGGACGCCGTCGGGCGCGACCTCAGTGATGGGCTTCGAGCTTGAAGATGCTGACCGCAGCCAGCAGTCGCGCGGCCTGATCCTTCAGGCTTTCTGCGGCGGCTGCCGACTCCTCCACCAGCGCGACGTTCTGCTGGGTCATGCGATCGAGGTCCGAGACCGCGTCACCCACCTGATTGATCCCGCTGGACTGCTCCTGCGTGGCGGTGCTGATCTCGCCGATCAGGACCGCGACCTGACGTACCTGGGTGACCACATCGGTCATCGTGATACCGGCATCGCTCACCAGTTTTGATCCCTGCTCGACGCTGGCCGAGCTTGCGCCGATCAGGGTCTTGATCTCCTGGGCCGCCGAGGCGCTTCGCTGCGCGAGGTTGCGCACTTCGCTGGCCACAACCGCGAAGCCGCGGCCCTGTTCGCCGGCGCGTGCAGCCTCGACCGCCGCATTCAGCGCGAGGATGTTGGTCTGGAAGGCGATGCCGTCGATGACGCCGATGATGTCCGCGATTCGCCGGCTCGACTCGGTGATCTGTGTCATGGTCTTGACGATCTGTTCGACCGCCGCGCCGCCGCGTGCGGCCGCCTCGCTCGCGCTGCTCGCCATGTCGCTTGCCTGGCGCGACGACTCGGCGTTGTTCAGCGCGGTCGAGCGTATTTCGTCCATCGATGCCGCGGTTTCCTGCAGATTGCAGGCCTGCTGCTCGGTGCGCCGGCTCAGGTCGTTATTGCCGCTCGCGATCTCGGACGTGCCGGTGGCGATATGTTCGCTGCCCTGACGCACCTGGCTCACCACTTCCTTCAGATGCTGGTTCATCTGGCCCAGGGCCTCGAGCAGCTGACCGCTTTCGTCCTTGTGATGGGTCGGGATGGCGGCGCTCAGGTCGCCCCGTGCGGCGGTTCGCGCGAGCGTCACGGCTTCGCCGATCGGGCCGGTGATTGATCGGGTGACAAACCAGGCGAGGAACATGCCGACCGCCAATGCGCCCGCCACGAAAATCATGAGCATCAGTCGCGCGGTCCTGTAGGCCGCCGCCGCGTCTTCGGTGTACTCGTCGCTGGTCTTGGCCTGCAGGCCTGAGAGCGTCTGCAGCACCGTGATCCAGCGCGTCTGGCGCGGATGCACTTTCTCCATCAGAAAGCTCGCCGCCTCCTCGATCTGCCCGGACAGGCCCAGATCGATCGCCTGCGACATCAGCGCTACAGTCACCTTCTCGCTGCGTTTGATCGCCTCGAAAAGCGCCTTTTCGGCCTCGGAGGCGTCATAGCGGTTGATGAGCGCCTGCAGGTCTGACTCGGCCTTCGCATAGGCCTTGCCGGCCTCCTCGATCGCCTGGAGTTCCTGCTGCTTGAGGTCCTTGTCCGATCGCAGGGTCAGGTTGCGGATGGCGATGGCGCGCTGGCTGACCGAGTCGATCATCAGGTTGACCGCGGCAATCTGCTGGTTGTTGCCGCCGGTGATGTGGGCCATCCGCTCGTTCATGTTGGCCATATGCAGGATCGCGAACAGCGCCATCGTGGCCATGACGATGAAGACGCCGCCGAAAGCCAGCATCAATCGGGTGCCAATGCGCAGGTCGAGCAACCGGCCCAGCAGTCTGTGGTGGAGCGGCATGGGGTGTCCGATCTCTGAATGAATATGTCTTAATTGTGAACTTTGGGTCATGAAGTAAACCTTGAATCAGAGGCGATCGGTCAGTGCAATTCAGGCCTTCGAGCGGTCTGTGCTCGCGGACAGTCGGCCAAGCCTGGGCGCGCAGGCGTGCGGTGCAGCGCGGATGAAGCCGGCGCGACGACGGCCAGGCGATGCATCGCAGGCGGGTTGACAAGTGGGTTGACAAGCGGCGTGATTCGATAAATAGTACGAACGTTCGTATATTTTTTAACCCCTCCTGCGGCACAACCGACCCATGCGCAAAGGTGAACAGACCCGTTCGGCGATCGTCGCAGCTGCCTGCGAGCTGGCCGCGCGCGCCGGTCTCGAGGGCCTGACCATCGGTGCGCTCGCCGAGCGCATGCAGATGAGCAAGAGTGGGGTCTTTGCGCACTTCGGTTCGCGCGAAGACCTGCAGATCGCCGTGCTCAAGGCCTATGAGCAGCACTTTGTCGAAGAGGTACTGGTGCCGGGCCTGAGCGCGCCGCGCGGCCTGCCGCGCCTGCGCGCCATCTTTGCGCTGTGGTTAGACCGCACGGCAGTGGATGCGGCCAGTGCCTGCATCTGGATTTCGGGTGCCAGCGAATACGACGATCGGCCGGGTCCGGTGCGAGAAGAACTGGTCCGCATGGTGCTGTCCTGGCAGCGCGAACTGATGCGCGCCATCCAGCAGTCGATCGAAACCGGCGAGTTGCGTACCGACGCCGATCCGGGCGATCTGGTCTTCGATCTCTATGGCGTCATCCTGATCCTGCATCATGACGCCCGACTGATGGGACGCGCCGATTCGGTGACCCGCGCACGCCGGGCCTTCGATCGCCTGATTGCCGCTTACCTGGTCACGCCGGCCGCGGCGACCCGGTCGGCAGGCACCCGCCAGGCTTCGCCACTGCCGCATTGACGCCGTACCCGATTCGCTGATTTTTTCCGACTGACACCAGTTCAAACGTTTGCACCGACCACCCCCTCAGGAAAACCCGCCATGCCTCAGTACACCCCGCCCCTTCGCGACATGCAGTTCGTGCTGCATGAGGTCCTCGGCAGTACCGAGCGGCTGCGCGAACTGCCGCAGCATGCCGATGTCACCCGCGAACTCACCGATCAGGTGATCGAAGAGGGCGGCAAGTTCTGCGCCGAGGTGCTGTTTCCGCTCAACCGCAGCGGCGACGAGGAAGGCTGCACCTATGCCGGCAACGGTGTCGTCACGACGCCCAAGGGCTTCAAGGAGGCCTGGACCCTCTTCAAGGAGGGCGGCTGGCCCACCCTCACCTGCGACCCGGCCTATGGCGGTCAGGGCCTGCCGGCGACCGTCGGCATCGCCTTTCAGGAAATGCTCAACGCCGCCAACCAGGCCTGGGCGATGTATCCCGGTCTGACCCATGGCGCCTACAACTGTCTGATGGAGCACGGCACCGAGGCGCAAAAAGCGCTCTACCTGCCGCGCATGGTGTCGGGCGAATGGACCGGCACGATGTGCCTGACCGAACCGCATTGCGGTACCGACCTCGGCATGCTGCGCAGCAAGGCCGAGCCTAAGGCCGATGGCAGCTTTGCGATCACCGGCACCAAGATCTTCATCTCGTCGGGTGAGCACGACCTGGCCGACAACATCGTCCATCTGGTGCTGGCCCGACTGCCCGATGCGCCCGCCGGTACAGGGGCATCTCGCTCTTCATCGTGCCCAAGTTCATCCCCGATGCCGCAGGCGCACTCGGCGCACGCAACGGCATCACCTGCGGTCGCATCGAAGAAAAGATGGGCATCCATGGCAATGCCACCTGCGAGATGAACCTGGTGGGTGCCTCGGGCTGGATGGTCGGCGAGCCCAACAAGGGGCTCAATGCGATGTTCATCATGATGAACGCGGCGCGAATCGGGGTGGGCATGCAGTCGGTCGGCCTGATGGATGTGGCCTATCAGAACTCGCTTGCCTATGCCCGCGACCGCCTGCAGTCACGCGCCCTCACCGGCGCGAAGGCGCCCGACAAGGCCGCCGACCCGATCATCGTGCATCCGGATGTCCGTCGCATGCTGCTCACCCAGAAGGCATGGGCCGAAGGCTCGCGCTGCTTTGCCTACTGGCTGGCGCTGCAGGTGGATGTGGCGCATTCGCATCCCGACGAGGCGCAGCGCAAGGCCGCCAACGACCTGCTCGCCCTGCTCACGCCGGTGGTCAAGGCCTTCATTACCGACAACGCTTTCACCACCACCAATATGGCGCTGCAGGTCTATGGCGGCCATGGCTACATCCGCGAGTGGGGCATCGAGCAACATGTTCGTGATGCCCGCATCAACATGATCTACGAGGGCACCAACACGATCCAGTCGCTCGACCTGCTCGGGCGCAAGGTGCTGGGAGACAGCGGCGCCAAGCTGCGTGCCTTTGGCGAGATGATCAAGGCTTTCGTTGAAGAAGAGGGCACCAATGATGCGATGGCCGACTTCGTCAACCCGCTGGCCGATCTGGGCGAGAAGGTCACCAAGCTCAGCATGGAAATCGGCATGAAAGCCTTCCAGAACCCGGATGAGGCCGGTGCGGCCGCGGTCGACTATCTGCGAATCGTCGGTCATCTGGTCTATTCGTATTTCTGGGCGCGCATGGCCCGCGTGGCGCTTGCCCGCATCGAGGCTGACGGCGACAAGGTCGAGCCCTTCTATACCGCCAAGCTCGCCACCGCGCGTTTCTATTTCGCCAAGCTGCAGCCCGAAACCGCATCCCTCATCCAGAGCGCGCGCAGCGGCTCGGGCACGCTGATGGCACTGCCCGCCGAACTGTTCTGAGCCACTTCATTCGACACGGAGATTGTCTTGTCTGATCGCATTCGGATTCTCGCGGCCGCCGTCCTGATCGCTGGCATCACGCCGGCGATGGCTCAGTCGGCCATTCAGTCGGCCACAGTGCCGCCCGACAGCCCGGTCGGTCTGTGGAAAACCATCGACGAAGCGACCAAACAGCCCAAGGCGCTGATCCGCATCAGCGATCAGGGCGGCGCGCTGGTGGGCCGCATCGAGAAAATCCTGGTGCCCAATGCCGGCGATGCGGTTTGCGATCAATGCACCGATCAGCGCAAGGACAAGCCGATCCAGGGCATGACCATCCTGAGCGGCCTCAAGAAAGAGGGCCAGGAGTGGACCGGCGGTGAAATCCTCGACCCCAACAACGGCAAGGTCTACAAGGCGATGGCCAAGCTTGCCGATGGCGGCAGGAAGCTCGAGGTCAGAGGCTTCGTCGGTATTCCCACGATCGGTCGCACCCAGTCCTGGCTGCGCGAGAACTGAACACCGCGCGCCGCTGATGGCGTTGCGCGCACTGCAAGAATTCATCAGGAGAAGTCATGAGCCGATTCATCGTTCGCAAAGTGGCGGTGCTGGGCGCCGGAGTGATGGGTGCGCAGATCGCGGCCCATCTGGTCAATGCCCGGGTCGAGGTGATGCTGTTCGATCTGCCTGCCAAAGAGGGCAACAAGAGCGCGATTGCCATCAAGGCGATCGAGGGTCTCAAAAAGCTGAATCCGGCGCCGCTGGGCACCCCCGATCTGGCCGCCTTCATCGAGCCGGCCAACTACGACGAGCATCTCGAGGCACTTCGCGGCTGCGACCTGGTGATCGAGGCGATCGCCGAGCGCATGGACTGGAAGCACGACCTCTATCGCAAGGTCGCGCCTTTCCTCGCGCCTGATGCGATCTTCGCCTCCAACACCTCGGGGCTGTCGATCACGTCGCTGTCGGAAGGCTTCGACGATGCGCTCAAGCAGCGCTTTTGCGGCGTGCATTTTTTCAATCCGCCGCGCTACATGCATCTGGTCGAGCTGATTCCAACCGCTGCCACCGATCCGGCCATCCTCGATCGGCTCGAGACCTTCCTCACCACCACGCTCGGCAAGGGCGTGGTGCGCGCCCGCGACACGCCCAATTTCATCGGCAACCGCGTCGGCATCTTCGGTCTGCTGGCCACGGTGGTGGAGGCTGCGAAGTTCGGCCTGCCGGTCGATGTGGTCGATGACCTCACCGGCGAGAAGATGGGTCGCGCCAAGTCCGGCACCTTTCGCACCGCCGATGTGGTGGGCCTGGACACCCTGGGCCATGTGATCAAGACCATGCAGGACACGCTCAAGGGCGATGCCTTCGAAGCGGTCTATGCCACCCCGCCGCTGCTTGCCGGCCTGCTCGCCAAGGGTGCGCTTGGCCAGAAGACCGGTGCGGGCTTTTATCGCAAGGTTGGCAAGGACATCCAGCGCATCGACGCGGCCACCGCCGACTATGTCATGGCCGGTGGCAAGGCCGATGAGACCGTGGTCCGCATCCTCAAGAAAAAAGAGCCCGCCGAGCGGATCAGGCTGCTGCGCGAATCGACCAACCCGCAGGCGCAGTTCGTCTGGTCGATTCTGCGCGATTCATGGCACTACGCGGCCATCAACCTCGAGTCGATTGCCGACAGTGCGCGCGATGTCGATCTGGCGATGCGCTGGGGCTTCGGTGCCAAGGAAGGGCCCTTCGAGGCCTGGCAGGCGGCCGGCTGGACGCAGGTCGCCCAATGGATCCGCGAGGATATCGACGCCGGCAAGACGCTGGCTGCGGTGCCGCTGCCGGCCTGGGTCTTCGAGGGGCCGGTGGCCGAGCGCGGCGGGCCGTTTCAGCCCGAGGGCGCCTGGTCGCCGCAGGCTGCGGCATTCGTCGGTCGCTCAACGCTGCCGGTCTATGAGCGTCAGCTCTTTCGCGCACCGGTGCCGGCCGAAAACGCGGCCCGTGCGCAGGTCGCCGGCACCACCGTGCATGAAGACGACTCGGTCCGTCTGTGGACCCTCGATGGCCGCGGCATCGACGGTGTGCTGATCCTGTCGATCAAGACCAAGGTGCATGCCATCGGTCCGGGCGTGATCGAAGGCCTGCTCAAGGCACTCGATCTGGCCGAGCAGCACTATCGCGGTCTGGTCATCTGGTCGCCCGACGAGCCTTTCTCGTATGGCGCCGATCTTCAGGCGATGCTGCCGCTCTTCATGTCGGGCGGCGTCAAGGCGATCGAACCGGCCGAAAAAGCGCTGCAGGACGCAATGCTCAGGCTGCGCTATGCGCAGGTGCCCACCGTTGCCGCGGTGGCCGGCATGGCGCTGGGCGGCGGCTGCGAACTCGCGGTCTATTGCGCCCGCAGGGTCGCGAGCATCGAGAGCTATATCGGTCTGGTCGAGGTTGGTGTCGGGCTGGTGCCGGGTGGTGGTGGGCTTGCCTATGGCGCACGCCGTGCTTGCGAAGAAAGCCAGGCTGCACCCGATGCGCCGCTGATGGGCTTTGTGCGCAAGTACTTCACTGCGGCGGCAACTGCCCAGGTCAGCCGCTCGGCGATCGAGGCCCAGCAGATGGGCTATCTGGTCGAGGGTGACAAGGTGGTCTTCAACTCGCACGAGCTGCTCTATGTGGCTGCGCGTGAAGCGCTTGCCATGAGCGATGCCGGCTGGCGTGCCCCGCGCAAGTCGCTGATCAAGGTCGCCGGGCGCCCGGGTGTGGCGACCATCATGGCGCAGCTGGTGAATATGCGCGACGGCGGCTTCATCAGCGCGCACGACTATCACCTTGGCAAGACGATTGCCGAGGTGATGTGCGGCGGCGATGTCGAGGCCGATTCGATGGTCGACGAGCACTGGCTGATGACACTTGAGCGCAAGGCCTTCATCGGGCTGCTCACGCATCCCAAGACCCAGGAACGGATCATGGGAATGATGCAGACCGGCAAGCCGGTGCGTAACTGAGCGCACAGCAAGTCATCCGCCACGACAATTCGCCACGACAACCAACAACGACTCACCGAGCCCACCTCCGGAGCACGACCCATGAGCAGACCCATTCAGGACGCCTATATCGTTGCCGCATCGCGCACACCGATCGGCAAAGCGCCAAAGGGCGTCTTTCGCAGTATCCGCCCCGACGATCTGCTGGTCGTCGCCTTGCGCGCAGCCCTGGCACAGGTGCCCTCGCTCGACCCGGCCATCATCGAAGATGCGATTGTCGGCTGCGCCATCCCTGAAGGCGAGCAGGGCCTCAATGTCGGGCGAATCGCCGCCCTGCTGGCCGGCCTGCCCAACACCGTGGGCGGCGTCACCGTCAACCGCTTTTGCGCCTCCGGGCTGACCGCGCTGGCCATGGCCGCCGACCGCATCCGCGTGGGTGAAGCCGAGGTGATGATCGCCGCCGGCTGCGAATCGATGAGCATGGTGCCGATGATGGGCAATGCGCCGTCGATGAACATGCATGTCTTTGATCGCAGCGAAAACCTCGGCATCGCCTATGGCATGGGCCTGACCGCCGAGAAGGTCGCCACGCAATGGAAGGTCTCGCGCGAAGACCAGGACGCCTTTGCCGTCGAGTCGCATCGCCGTGCACTGGCCGCGCAAGCGGCGGGTGAATTTGCCGAGATTTGGCCTCGGGCGATGTTGCGGTCAGCAGCCGCACCGTCACGCTCGACGAAGGCCCGCGAGCCGACACCTCGCTTGAGGGCCTGGCCCGCCTGCGACCGGTCTTTGCCGCCAAAGGCAGCGTGACCGCCGGCAACAGCTCGCAGATGTCCGATGGCGCAGGTGCACTCATCGTGGTCTCCGAGCGCATCTTGAAGCAGTTCAATCTCACGCCGCTGGCACGCTTCGTGTCGTTCTCGGTGCGCGGTGTGCCGCCCGAGATCATGGGCATCGGCCCGAAAGAGGCGATTCCGGCGGCACTCAAGACCGCCGGGCTCAAGCAGGACGACATCGGCTGGATCGAGCTCAACGAGGCCTTCGCCGCGCAGTCGCTTGCGGTGATCCGCGACCTTGGGCTCGATGCCGCCCGCGTCAATCCGATGGGCGGTGCGATTGCGCTGGGTCATCCGCTGGGCGCCACCGGCGCGATCCGCGCGGCCACCGTCGTGCATGCCTTGCGACGTCGCAGCCTCAAGTACGGCATGGTGACCATGTGCGTGGGCACCGGCATGGGTGCAGCCGGCATCCTCGAGCGGATGTGAGGCAAGCCCGATGAGCGTCTATCGCATCGATCGCGATCCGGCGTTTTTCAACAAGCTCAGTGGGGGCTGCCTGCCCGGGCTGCTGGGCGTGCAGATTTTGCAGGTCGGGCAGGGAGTGCTGCGTGCCGAGCTCGCGATTGAAGCCCGCCACTTTGCCGCCAACGGTTTTCTGCATGCCGGCACGGTGGTGACCCTGGCCGATACCGGCGCGGGTTATGCCTGCGTCGCACACCTGCCCGAGGGCGCCTCGGGCTTTACCACGGTTGAGCTCAAGTCCAACCATCTCGGCACCGCACGCGAGGGCCGAATTCTTGCCGAAGTGCGCAGCGCGCATCTCGGGCGCACGACGCAGGTCTGGGATGCGACGGTGAGCCATGTCGAGACCGGCAAGACGATTGCGCTCTTTCGCTGTACGCAGATGATCCTCTGGCCGAAGGGCGCGGCGTGATCCGGGCATGAGCCTTGGCCGCGCGCTGGCCCTGCCGCTCGCGCCAGTGCTGATCTGGCAGGGGCGCAGGGTGCGACGCGACACACCCAGGTTGCCCGAGGCCTGTGGCCCGCGTGCAGGTCTCGATGACGCTCACAAGTCCGACAAACCCGATGAGCCCGCCAAGCCCTTGCGGCTGCTGATTCTTGGTGACTCCTCAGCCGCCGGTGTGGGTGCGTCGCATCAGAGCGAGGCGCTGAGCGGCCAGTTGCGCGCCTGCCTGGCCTCGACACTCGCCGCGCCGCTGCAATGGCGCGTCGTGGCGCGCACCGGGATTGCCACCGCCGAGGCGCTCGCACTCCTCGACGAGGCCATGCCCGATGAGCCCGAGGGTTTCGACATTGCGCTGGTGGCGCTCGGGGTCAACGATGTCACCGCGCTGCGCGGTGTGTCGCGATGGCTGGCCGACGTCGATCGCGTATGTGCGCGCCTTCGCGAGCGGCATTCGGTGAAGCGAGTGATCTGGTCGGGGCTGCCGCCGATGGACCGCTTTCCGGCCTTGCCGCAGCCCCTGCGCATGGTGATGGGTCTGCATGCACGCGCCCTCGATCGGGCGCTTGCCGCGCATTTTTCTCGTGACGGCTCAGCGAGCGGGCGTCGCCATATTGCGATGCCGCTGATGCCCGATGGTGCGGTGGCCAGCGACGGATTTCATCCGGGTCCGCTCGCTTATGCCCGCTGGGCACAGACCCTGCACAGCGCGCTCGATCAAGACAAAAAACCCGCCTGATAAAGGCGGGTTTTTCGACGGCAGCCCGCTGTCAGGCGGGCGGTGGAGCGTCGTGTCAGACCCGACGACGACGGGTGCCGGCGGCCAGACCCGCGCCACCCATCAGGAAGAGCGCGAGGCTCGAGGGCAGCGGCACGTCGGCGGTGGTGGTGCGCAGCCAGTCGTTGCCGCAGATCTCGCCCCAGTGCACCGTGATGTCGTTACCAAGGCCAAGCGCTGCGAAGTTGGTGATGGTGGCCTGATAGATGTAGTGGCTGCCGCCGAGCGTCTCGTAGGCCATCGTCGCTGAGCCGATGCTGCTGGTGACTGAGGCTGCGATCTGCGAGGGGGCGGGGACGTTACCCCAGTTGGTCAAGCCTCGCTCCCAGCCGTTGGCTGCATCAGTGCCAACGACCGTCCCGGTGGCATTGTTCACGCTGCCGCTCAGGCTCGCCAGCGCACCGGCCGCCAGCGGCGTGGTGTAGCCGGTTGAGTGTCCCGAGCTATTCATACTGAACCATTGACCGGTGGTTTCCACCCCGACCTCGGGCGAAAAGGTGGTGCCCGACAGCGAGCCAAGGAAGAAGTCGCCCATGCCGTAGGTCGAGGGGGTCCCGGAGGGGAGTGCGCAGATCCCCGAGCCCGTGCAGGCGGCAGTCGGTCTCTGGCTGGGCGGCGCACCGGCCACGCCGGTGATTTTCAGATCATTGCCGACCTTCTGCACGTAAAGCGCTTCAAGGTCATAAGGCTGACCGCCGTAGCCGGCGCCAGTCCTGAGCCGGACACCCCCGTTGTTGTTACCCGAGTAGTCGACAATCTCTCTGGCCACGCCGGCCGCGGTCGGCGTCCACAAGCTGGT
The DNA here is from genome assembly GCA_026399875.1 of Burkholderiales bacterium. Lineage (GTDB taxonomy): Bacteria > Pseudomonadota > Gammaproteobacteria > Burkholderiales > Burkholderiaceae_E > UBA4615. The sequence continues at coordinate 73,934 of JAPLQF010000014.1, forward strand.
CGCGCGGTCGTTGAGGTTGAGATCGGTCGTCGTATTGACGCCGATGCTGGTCAGGTAATCCGTGAGCGGGCCGGCACTCGCCGCCGGCGACCAGCAGACCGCCGCGATCGCGATCAACGCGCTCGCCGGGACCAGTCGGAAAGAGACATTTCTAGATCGCAGCATGATGGACATCCTTGTTTCTGAGCGGAGTTAAATAACCGACGAACGGTCGGTGCCCACTCAATATGCTTGGATGCAGCCATCGCTGCGGTGAACTAGTTCACATCAGTGCTTATGTTCTTTGGCCGGCTGTGCACTGGCGCCTGCAGCGGCATTCAGGGCACGCACCGGCACATCCACATTCACGGTATGGCGCTTCGAGTCGGGGCCTTCCACAGTCAATGTGAGCGGCACGATATCGCCTGCGTTCAGCGGCTTTTTCAGGTCCATCAGCATCACGTGATAGCCGCCGGGTCGCAGCTCGACCGGCTTGCCGGGCGGCAGCACCAGCGCCTGGATCGGCCGCATGCGCATGACATTGCCATCCATCTTCATTTCATGGATCTCGACCGTGCCGGCAACCGGCGAGCGCACTTCGACCAGCCGGCTCTCGCCGGGTGCAGTCAGGGTCATGAAGGCGCCGGTGACTTTTTGCTCGGCCACGGTGCCGCGCACCCACGGGTTGGTGATCGTCACCACCTGGGCGGCAGAGGTCAGCGGCGCGAGCACCAGGGCGATCAACAGGGCGGGTACCGCGGCAGCAATCACTCGGGGCAAAATCGATTCGAATTTCGGCATGGTCGGGATGTCCTCGGGCAGGCAGTCAGGCAGCGCGAGGTTACCATCGACGATTATCCCGACCTAATTGCCCCACTCGAGCCGTACCCGCCATGAACCGATTCCTGCAGGAAAGCCGCGACGGTGCCGTCGTGACCCTCACCCTCAACGATCCCGATCGGCGCAATGCGCTGTCGAACCAGGCGCAATGGGATGAGGTGGCGCAGGCCTGCCTGCGCATCGGCCGCGACACCGAGGTCCGCTGCCTGATCATCACCGGTGCCGGCAGCGCGTTCTGCGCCGGCGGCAATGTGAAGGACATGCAGGACAAGACCGGCATCGCTGCCGGCTCACCCGAGCAGATCCGCGACGGGTATCGCCACGGTATCCAGCAGATCCCGCTCGCGCTCTACCAGCTCGACATTCCCACCATTGCCGCGGTCAACGGCCCGGCCATCGGCGCGGGTTGCGACCTGGCCTGCATGTGCGACATCCGCATCGCTTCCGACCGTGCGCGCTTTGCCGAGAGCTTCGTCAAGCTCGGCCTGATCCCCGGCGACGGCGGTGCCTGGTTGCTGCCGCGGGTGGTCGGCATGTCGAAGGCGGCCGAGATGACCTTCACCGGCGACGCGATCGATGCCGCCGACGCACTGGCCTGCGGCCTGGTTTCGAAGGTGGTCGCGCCCGATCGACTGATGGACGAGGCCCGGGCGCTGGCTGCGCGCATCGCCGCCAACCCGGCACCGGCGCTGCGCATGGCCAAGCGCCTGATGCGCGAGGGCCAGCATATGCGGCTCGATTCACTGCTCGAGCTATCGGCGGCCTTTCAGGCAATCGCGCATCACACACCCGAGCACGATGTCGCGCTTGCCGCCTTTGTCGCTTCGATGAAGAAATAGATGCGGCCGTCTTCTGCCTCATCCTCGCTGCCGCCTGCCACACCACGCCCGCGCGAGCGCTCCGACTTCGAAACACTGAGCAGTCTTTTTCCCTATCTCTGGGAGTTCCGCTGGCGCGTGCTGGTGGCGATCACCTGCCTGGTGGCGGCCAAGGTTGCGGTGGTCGGTGTGCCGGTCGTGCTCAAGCAGATCGTCGACCTGCTGGTGCCGGCCGGCGGGCAGGCTGCCGTCCTGCTGGCGGTGCCACTTGGCCTTCTGGCCGCCTATGGCCTGCTGCGACTTGCCTCGACCTTCTTTACCGAGCTGCGCGAATTCGTCTTTGCCCGCGTCACTCAACGCGCGGTGCGCAATGTGGCGCTCAAGGTCTTCCGGCATCTGCACGGGCTGTCGCTGCGCTTTCACCTCGACCGTCAGACCGGCGGGCTGACCCGCGACATCGAGCGCGGCACGCGCGGCATTGCCAGCCTGGTGTCGTACACCCTCTACAGCATCCTGCCGACGCTTGTGGAGATCACGCTGGTCATCGGCTATCTGGTGCTGCACTACGACGTCTGGTTTGCCGGCATTGCAGGCGTTGCGCTGGTGCTCTACATCATCTACACGATTGCGGTCACCGAATGGCGCACCGAATTCCGGCGCTCGATGAACGAGCTCGACTCCAAAGCCAATGTGCGCGCGATCGATTCGCTGCTCAACTACGAGACAGTGAAGTACTTCGGCAACGAGGAATTCGAGGCGCGCCGCTACGACGAAAGCATGCAGCGCTGGGAGCGCGCCGCGGTGCGCAGCCAGACCTCGCTGTCGGTGCTCAATGTCGGGCAGGCCGCGATCATCTCGGTGGCGGTCACGCTCATGGTCTGGCGTGCGACCACCGGCGTGGTCGAGGGCCGCATGTCGATCGGCGATCTGGTGCTGGTGAACGCTTTCATGATCCAGCTTTATATGCCGCTGAATTTTCTGGGCGTGCTCTATCGCGAGATCAAGCAGAGCCTGGCCGATATGGAGCGCCTCTTCAGCCTGCTCGATGCCAACCGCGAGGTCGATGATTCACCTCACGCGCAACCCCTGAAGCTGACCGGTGCACCCGAAATCCGCTTCGACAAGGTGGCCTTCGCCTATGAACCGAACCGACAGATCCTGCACGAGCTGAGTTTTGTGGTGCCCGCCGGCACGACCACTGCGGTGGTGGGGTCAAGCGGCGCCGGCAAGTCCACCATCGGCCGTCTGCTCTTTCGCTTCTATGACGTCACCGGCGGTGCGATCACCATCGATGGTCAAGATCTGCGATCGGTCACGCAGTCGAGCCTGCGCCGCTCGATCGGCATCGTGCCGCAGGACACCGTGCTTTTTAACGACAGCCTGCGCTACAACGTCGCCTATGGCGAGCCGGATGCCGCAGAGGCCGATATCGACGCGGCCGCCGATTCGGCGCAGTTGACTGCCTTCATCGCCTCGCTGCCGCAGGGCTGGAACACGCCAGTGGGCGAGCGCGGCCTGAAGCTGTCGGGCGGCGAAAAACAGCGCGTGGCCATCGCCCGCATGCTGCTCAAGAACCCGCCGGTGCTGCTGCTCGACGAAGCCACCTCGGCGCTTGATTCGCGCAACGAGGCGGCCATCCAGGATGCCCTGCGGGCGGTCGCCGCGCACCGCACGACGCTGGTGATTGCGCATCGGCTGTCGACCATCGTCGATGCCGATCAGATCATCGTGCTCGAGGCCGGTCGCATCGTCGAGCGGGGCCGTCATGACGACCTGCTCGCGCTTGGCGGACGCTATGCCGGCATGTGGGCGATGCAGGCCCGCGACGAGTCGCAGACCGATGCGTCGATGCAGACCGATGCGTCAGATCCCGGGACGATGACCGCCACCGCGGGGGTCGCGACCTGACGACCCGGGCTGTTCCGACACGGCGCTGCGCACCTGTGATTCGAGCCGATCGATGGCGGTCTGCTCGAAATGCTGCGCATCGGTCTCAGCGCCGAGCGCACGAGCGATGTCAGCACTGCGCTGCCAGGGAAGATAGAAGTCGGGCCGCTGCTCGATGACCTGCATATAGCCGGTCAGGGCAGCCTCGAGCTGCCCGGCATTGTGCAGTCCGATGGCGGCCAGAAACGCCGCTTCGCTGTCATCGGTCATGACGATCAGACCGGTGCCAGGCGCGCGTCCGGGGTCGGTGCCGATGCTGGCGCCATGCGCCGGGCCGCAGCCGGTGCGCCCCTGAAGCAGCGGGAGGTAGTGCCGAAGGCGTTCGAGCGCGGCGCGCTCATGGGTGCGTTCGGTTCGGACATAGGCATGAGCTGCCGATCGGATCTGCTCGATCAGTACCGGGCTGTCGAAGAGCGCATCGAGCGCTGTAATAAAGCCGGGCTCGTCCTCGAATATCAGGCCGGTCTGGCCGTGGCGAAGGCTGATCGGGTATTCGCCGGCATTGCTGGCCACACAGACCACGCCTCGCGAGGCGAGCTCAATAAACTTGCCGTCGGATCGGCCGGCATTGAAATCGGTGTCGCCGATGACCGCGAAGCCGATATCAATCTCATCAAGAAAGGCGAGATAGTCCTTGAACTCACCACTCGGGCGGTAGTCGACCAGGCAGCCGGCCGCCTCGAAGACGTTGCGAATCAGCGGTGAACTCATGATCCGAATCGATGGCCCGTCATCCGGCTGCTTGCCTCGATGGCGCCACCAGGCCCGCAGAAGCTGCGCCAGAAGCCTGGCGTCGTCGAGATGGCCCGCCGAGCCGCTCCATCCAAGCACCGGATGATCGGGCGCAATCCGGTCTCGCTCTGGCAGTTCAGGAACCTCGGTGAGCTGGTTGGGAAAGACCGCGTAACGCGCATTGAGGGCGGCGTATTTCCGCACAAGGCCGTGGCTCGAGCACTGCAGCAGGTCGGCGTTGCTCGCCATGTCTGCGATCAGTGCCTGGATCTGCGGTTGCGCATAAAAGGCATGGGCCGGCAGGTTGGGCGGGAAGTCGGCGAAATCATCCGAGATTTCATAGGCAGTTGGCCTGCCGGCCTGCTTGCGAAGCGAGATCAGACTGGCCACCAGTGGGTCGGCGACCATGGTCACCACCAGCAGATCGGCCTTGAGCGCGACGGCAACCGCATCAGGATGGGAGGTCTGGATGTCGATGACACGCAGGTGCGCGCTCAGTGCCTGACCGGGCAGCGTGACACGATGACTGTAGTCGCCGCTGTCGCGTCCCTGGGGATGCGACAGGAAGACGACCGCCGGCCGCTCGTCAGCCAAGGTCTTCGTAGCGGTCGAGGACGTGATGCAAGAACTGTTTGCTGCGCTCTGACTGGGGATTGCTGAAGAAGGCTTCGGGGGTGTTCTGCTCGACGATTTCGCCACGGTCCATGAAGATGACTCGGTCGGCAACCGCCCTGGCAAAGCCCATCTCGTGAGTCACGCAGATCATGGTCATGCCGTCGCGGGCCAGATCGAGCATGGTGTCGAGCACTTCCTTGACCATCTCGGGGTCGAGCGCCGAGGTCGGCTCATCGAACAGCATGATCGAAGGGTTCATGCACAGCGCACGGGCAATGGCGACCCGCTGCTGCTGGCCGCCCGACAATTGGCTGGGGTATTTCGGCGCCTGCTCGGCGATTCGTACCCGTTCGAGAAACCGCATGGCGGTGGCGTCAGCCTCGGTCTTGCTGCGCTTTTTCACCCAGATCGGCGCCAGCGTGCAGTTCTCGAGAACGGTCAAGTGCGGGAAGAGATTGAACTGCTGGAACACCATGCCGACATCGGAGCGCACGGCTTCGATATTGCGAAGGTCGTCGGTCAACTCGGTGCCGTTGACCACGATGCGGCCCTGCTGATGGGGCTCCAGCCGGTTGATGCAGCGGATCAGCGTCGATTTCCCGGACCCGGAGGGGCCGCAGACCACGATGCGCTCGCCGCGGGTCACGGTCAGGTCGACATTGCGCAGTGCCTGGAACTGGCCGAACCATTTGCTCAGGCCGGTAATTTCGATCGCGGTGGCTGCAGTGCCGGCAGACAGGGGAGTGGTGGCGTTCATCGTTGGGTATTCCGGGCAAGGTCGCGTTCGAGCCACTGGCTGTACTGCGACATCGCAAAACAGAAGATCCAGTAGATCACGATGGAAAAGAGGAAGGCTTCGATGAAGTATTTTTTCCAGGAGAAATCGGTTTCGACCGATTTCTTCACCGCGTAGGCGAAGTCATAGATCGCGATGATGACCACCAGCGAGGTGTCCTTGAACAGCGAGATGAAGCTGTTGACGATTGGCGGAATCGAGATCTTGAGCGCCTGCGGCAGCACGATCTTGCGCATGATGGTCCAGTAGGACAGCCCGAGCGCCTGCGCTGCTTCGACCTGGCCCTTGGGCACCGCCTGCAGACCGCCGCGCACCGCCTCGGCGAGATAGGCCGCCACGAACAGGATGATCGCGACCTGCGCTCGCAGCAGCTGGTCGATTCGCATGCGTTCGGGCAGAAAGAGCGCGAACATCACGCTGGCCATGAAGAGCACTGTGATCAGTGGCACTCCGCGGACCACCTCGATGTAGACGACCGAAAACGAGCGGATGACCGGCAGGCTGCTGCGTCGGCCCAGTGCCAGCAGGATGCCCAGCGGAAAGGCAAAGCCGATGCCGAAGATCGACAGGATGAGTGTGACCGGCAGCCCGCCCCATTGCTCGGTGCGCACCGGCGACAGGCCCAGGCCGCCGCTCATCAGCCAGTAGGACAGGATGATGCCGACCGCCCAGATCGCCGCGAGCGAGGGTCGCCAGAACCAGCGGATGCCCGAGATCACCAGCAGTGACACCAGGATGCCGATGACCAGCGCCGGTCGCCACTGCTGATCGAAGGGATAGACCCCGAACATCATGAAGCGGAATTTTTCCCAGACCACCGCCCAGCACGCGCCCTGGCCTCGCACCGCATCGCAGGCCGCGAGCGGCTGAGGGCCCCAGACTGCCTTGAAGACCAGCCAGTCGAGGGCCGGCGGCACGATCCAGGCGAGCACGGCAAGGGTCAGCACGGTGAGCAGGCTGTTGGTCGGAGTCGAAAAAAGATTCTTTTTCAGCCACGACAGCGGTCCTGCTGAGGTGGTGGGCGGCGCGCTTGAGACGCTGCGGGTGTCGCTGAGGGTGTCGGCCATGGCTTCAGCGCTCGATCAGCCGCACGCGGTTGTTGTACCAGTTCATGAACGCCGAGATCGCCAGGCTGATCGCCAGATAGACCGCCATCAACAGGGCGATCGCCTCGATCGCCTGACCGGTCTGGTTCATGGTGGTGTTAGAGACCGCGACCAGTTCGGGATAGCCGATGGCCACTGCCAGCGAGGAGTTCTTGGTCAGGTTGAGGTATTGGCTGGTCATCGGCGGAATGATGACCCGCAGGGCCTGGGGCAGGGTGACCAGCCGCAGCCGCTGACCCGGGCTCAGCCCGAGCGCCATCGAGGCTTCGGTCTGACCGCGGTCGACCGCCATGATGCCGGCGCGAACCACCTCGGCGATGAAGGCGGCGGTGTAAGTGGACAGACCGATCACCAGGGCGGCGAATTCGGGAGACAGCACTTTCCCGCCCTGGAAGTCGAAGCCTTCAAGCACCGGCCGGTCGATCTCGGTTGGTGCGCCCATCAGGGCCCAGGCCAGCAAGGGCACGCCGGCGATCAGCAGCACCGAGGGCCAGGCCACCGGCCACTGTAGACCGGTGCGCAGTTGCCTGCGGCGGGCCAGCGACTTCCAGCCGAAGGCCAGTGCGATGCCGGCAAGCAGCCCCCATCCCACAGCCGACCAGGCCGGGTGTTCGGCCGGCCAGGCGTAGCGAAATCCGCGCTGGCTGATGAAAAGCCAGTCGCCGAAGGCGATCGCCTCGTTCACCGACGGCAGCAGCTCGGTAAAGAGGCCATACCAGACGAAGAGTTGCAGCAGCAGCGGCACATTGCGCATCACCTCGACATAGCTCGAAGCGATCTTGGACAGCAGCCAGTTGGGCGACAGCCGGGCGATGCCGACCAGCGTGCCGAGCAAAGTCGCGAGGATCACGCCGATGCCGGCCACCAGCAGCGTGTTGCCAAGGCCCACCAGGAAGGCGCGGCCATAGGAATCGGAGGATTGGTACTCGATCTGCTTTTCGGCGATCTCGAAACCGGCTTCACGGCTCAGATAGTCGAAGCCGGTCTGAATCTGCCGGGTCTGCAGGTTGTGCTGGGTGTTCGAAAAGAGATACCAGCCGATGCCGACGACAGCCGCCAGCAGCAAAGCCTGGTAAAGCAGGTTGCGAAAGCGTTCGCTGCGGAGCATGACCTGGAGGAGAGTGGCGCTGCGGTGGTGCTGCTCTCCCGCGACGGCAGGCGCCGCGGGAGGACTGGATCAGACGATCAGCGTGAAGGGGATCGGCTGAAAGGGGATCAGCGGATCGGCGGTGCGTACATCAGGCCGTCGTCTTTCCAGAGTGCGTTCTGGTCGCGATCGAGGCCCAGGGGGCTGATGTTGCGGTTATACATTTCGCCGTAGTTACCGACCGCCTTGATGACGCGCACCAGCCAGTCGTTGTCGAAGCCCATGCCTTTGCCGACATCGCCCGAGGTGCCAACCAGGCGCATGATCGGCGGATCCTTGCTGTCGGTCTTGAGTTTGTCGACGTTGGCCGAGGTCACGCCATATTCTTCAGCTTCGATCAGACCGAAGAGCGTCCAGCGCACGGCATTGAAGAACTCCCAGTCGCCACGACGGATCATCGGGCCGAGCGGCTCTTTCGAGATCGCCTCGGGCAGGATGACGTAGTCGTCCTTGTTGGGTGCCTTCAGACGGGTTGCGGCCAGACCCGATCGGTCGGTGGTGTAGACGTCGCAGCGACCGGCGAAGAAGGCCTGTTCGACCTGGTTCAGTTCGGCGATGACCACCGGCTTGAAGGTCATCCGCTTGACGCGGAAGTAGTCGGACAGGTTCAGCTCGGTGGTGGTGCCCGGCTGTACGCAGACGGTCGCGCCATTGAGCTGCGAGGCCTTGGTGATCTTGGACGACTTCTTCACCATGAAGCCCTGACCGTCATAAAAGAGCGTGCCGGCAAAGACCGAACCCATGGTCGCGTCGCGTGAGGACGTCCAGGTGGTGTTGCGTGACAGCATGTCGACTTCACCCGACTGCAGCGCGGTGAAACGGTTCTGGGCGTTGGTCGGGACGAACTGGACCTTGTTGGGGTCGCCCAGGATGACCGCGGCCACCGCGCGGCAGAAGTCGGCGTCCAGACCATTCCATTGGCCGGTTGAGTCGGGCGCTGAAAATCCCAGCAGACCGGTGTTCACGCCGCACCGCAGAGCGCCCTTGGCCTTGATCGCGTCGATGGTCGGGCCGGCCGAAGCCGACAGGGGCAACAGCGCGGGCGCTGCCAGAAGTGCTGTCGCGGCGATCCGCCGAAACCAGGTCTTTTTCATAGTAGTTAATCCGGAAGTGAGGACTGAGGGAAGGCCGAATTTCGGCCAGTTGTCAGACGACGGACGGCTGGTCGACCCAAGATCGCCGAGTCTACTGGTAATTGCTTGGCGGTTACAAGCAGTTGCCGCTTGCCTGGTGTGCTGAGGCCCTGCACCGCTGGAGATGCGCCCCTGACGCTGGCTCGGGCGTAAATCCGGGGGGAATCCGGTGCTATTCCGACGATGTAACGGTGTCAGGAAGTGCGAGCCTGCATCCAACAGGAAATCCCCGTTCAACGCGGGAAAGGGCAGACATGGCAGAGACGAATCAACCCGCCAGGGCGGGCCTCTTGGGTTATCAGGGCCTGATGACGCCGGGTGTTCGGCTGATGAGGGTGCTCAAGTTGCCGGCGAAAGTGACGCTGGTGGTGTTGGCTTTCATGGTGCCGCTTGGCTTGCTGGGGCAGTTCTACTGGTTCAACGCCGGCGCGCAGATCGATTTCGCTGCCCAGGAGCGTGATGGTGTCGCCTGGCTGCAGGCCTTGTCACCGGCAATCAGCGCGGTTCAGGAGCAGCGTGCTCTGGCTGTTCGCAGCCTTGCCAGCAATGGGTCATCGTCGGCCGATCTGGCATCCGGCAACGCGCGGATCAAGCTCGCGATCGATCGCCTGACGCAGACCGATCGCGAATCGGGCCGACTGCTTGATGCAGGAAAGCCGCTTGCTGATATCCAGCGTCTTCTCGCGGCCTTGCCCGAGTCTGGCGCAGCGGTGCCGCCCGAAAGACTGCGGGCGGCCTATGACGAACTGATTGGGGCGCTGCTGGCGGCCGGCTCGCATATTGGCGACTCTTCCGGGCTGGTCCTCGATCCCGATCTTGACTCCTTCTATCTGATGCAGGCAGCAGTGATCGATGGCCCGGGAATCGTCGATGCGCTGGCGCGTCTGCGGCAGGCCGGTGCAGCCTTGCCACCGAACGCGAACGAGGCCACGGTTGTCCGGGCGCTCGCAGCGCCGGCTGAAATGGCACGGCTTGGCATCGACCGTCAGCGTGCCGGACTGGGCCGTGCGATTGCGAATACTCCCGATCTGTCCGGGCCGCTGGGGCTGACCGCGCGGCTTGCACCGATCGTCTCGCAGCTTGGCGCGGTCGACGCCCGCGTGCAGGGCAATGTTGCCGCGCCGACCTCGGCCCAATGGTGGTCTGATTCGACCGCCGCGCTCGAGGCTGCGATCACGCTCAACGATACTTGTCTGAGCACGCTCGACAGGCTGCTGGCGTCGCGGATCGAGCGCTTGCAATCGGAGCGTTTCACCCGCCTGATCATCGCGCTGATCTCACTCTTGCCGGCGCTCTATCTGCTGTCTGCCATGTACTCGGTGCTGCAGGGCGGCCTGCGACTGCTCGGCATTCACATCGTCCGACTGGCCGATGGCGACTTCAGTGCTCGCCCGACGCCCTGGGGGCAGGACGAGGTAGCCATGGCGCTGAACCGCCTGCGCGAATCGCTGCAGGCGATGAGCGACGCGATGCGTGCAGTCCATGAGCGGGCGCAGGAAGTGTCGTATTCGGCCCGCGAGATCGCCAACGGCAACGTCGACCTGTCGTCGCGGACCGAGCGCAGCGTTGCCTCGCTCGATGCCCTGACGGTGAACATGCAGGCGGTGAGCGTGCAGGTGGCCGACAATGTCGATGCGCTCAGCCAGGCCGACCGCGCGATGGGCGATCTGGTGGGGTCGGTGCGCGAAAGCGAAGGCACGGTCAATGGCCTGGTCGACCGCATGACATCGCTGCATGCGCAGAGCCGGCAGATCACCGAGATCGTCGGTCTGATCGACGGTATTGCCTTCCAGACCAATATTCTGGCGCTCAATGCCTCGGTCGAGGCGGCGCGTGCAGGCGAGATGGGCCGGGGTTTTGCGGTCGTGGCGCAGGAGGTCCGGTCGCTCGCGCAGCGAAGCGCCGAGGCCGCTCAGCAGATCAAGGGCATCGTGGCGCGCTCCACCGCTGATATCGAAGTTGGCTCGAAACTGGCGATACAGGCCGGCAAGCGGGTTGCCAACACCGTCGGAACAGCCAGTTCGGTGGCCGACGCGATGGGGCGTGTGCTGGCCGGTTCGCGCGAGCAGCGCGACCGTGTCGGCGAAGTCAACGACGCCCTCACGCAACTGTCGGCGGTCACACAGAGCAATGCCGCACTGGTCGAAGAAGTGGCTGCCGCGACGGCTTCGCTCGACTCGAGTGGCCATGACCTGCATATGCTCGTGGCCGGATTCAAGATCGGGAAGTCGGCGAAGGACTGAGCGGCTGGTAACATCGACAGGATGAATTCGCCTGTCACGCCGTCCGCCGGCTCCCCCGCCAAGCCGCCTGTCGGCGAACCTGCCAAGCCGTCCGCCGGCGACCCCGATATGTCTTCCCCACCGCGTCACGCCGCCAGCCTCGTGCTGCTGCGTGATGCGCCCGAGGGCCTGCAGGTGCTGCTGCTCGAGCGGCCCCGCGAAGACAACGTGCTCTCAGGCGCCCATGTGTTTCCGGGCGGCAAACTCGATGCCGACGATTCGCTCGAGTCGTCGCTGCAACGCTTCGATGCCGAACTGGGTAGCCTGCATGCCCGTCTGGGTGAACCTGAACTCGACATCATCGAGTCCTGTGCGCTGTTCATGGCAGCAGTGCGCGAGGCGTTCGAGGAGTCGGGGCTGCTGCTGGTGCGCGGTGCCGACGAAGCACTGGCGGCCCGGGCACGGGCGATGCGGCATGAAGGCCGCGCGTTTTCCGAGATCCTCCACAGCCTTGATCTGAGCCTCGATGCGCTGTCGATGCATCCCTGGTCGCGATGGGTCACTCCGAAGACATCGACGATGATGCGTCGCCGCTTCGATACCCGATTTTTTGTCGCCTGCCTGCCGCAGGGCCAGCAGATCAGCACCGATGCCCGTGAGGTTGTCTCGGCCAAGTGGCTCGCGCCGCGAGATGCCCTTGAGCGCTACTGGGCCGGCGAGATCGAGATGGCCGGGCCTCAGATCATGACGCTTGCCCATCTGTCGCGCTATGCCGATGTCGACCAGGTGATGCGCGATGCCGCCACGCGTACGCCGCCGATTATTCGGCCCGAACCGATCGATACCGAACATGGCCGGATGATCTGTTATCCCGGCGATCCGGCGCATCCGGTGGCGCAGCGAGCCATGCCAGGGCCGACCCGGATGCTGGTCGACGGTCGTCGATATGGCCCGCTCGAGGGCTTCGACGCCTTTTTTTCCTGAGTCGACCTGCCTGAGCAGACGACCAGGGCTTCGTCCCGTTTTTCGCAGGGCCGGCGCTTGGCCCTCGACCAGGAGTGAATGACATGACAGCACACAAGATCGCGGTGATTCCGGGTGACGGCATCGGCAATGAAGTCGTGCCGCAGGGCCTGCGGGTCCTCGAAATCGCGGCGAGCCGATTTGGAATCGACCTGGCCTTCGATCACTTCGATTTTGCGAGCTGCGACTACTACGCGCGCCACGGCACCATGATGCCCGCCGACTGGAAAGATCGGATCGGCGGCCATGACGCGATCTATTTCGGCGCGGTCGGCTGGCCCGAAAAGGTACCCGACCATATTTCGCTGTGGGGTTCGCTGCTGCTGTTTCGCCGCGAGTTCGACCAGTACGTCAATCTGCGGCCGGTGCGTCTGATTGCGGGGGTGCCGTGTCCGCTGGTCGGGCGCAAGCCGGGCGACATCGACTTTTATGTGGTGCGTGAAAACACCGAGGGCGAATACAGCTCGATCGGCGGCAGAGCCTTTCCCGGCACCGACCGTGAAGTGGTCCTCCAGGAATCGGTGTTCACCCGTCACGGCACCGACCGGATCATCCGCTTTGCCTTTGAGCTGGCCAAAAAGCGCAAGAAGCAGCTCACTTCTGCCACCAAGTCGAATGGCATCTTCATTTCGATGCCCTACTGGGACGAGCGGGTCGAGGCGGTCTCGGCGGACTATCCCGATGTGGCGGTCAAGAAGTTCCATATCGACATCCTGAGCGCCCATTTCGTGCGCAACCCGCACTGGTTCGATGTGGTGGTGGCGAGCAATCTTTTCGGCGATATCCTCTCCGACCTTGGTCCGGCCTGCACAGGCACGATCGCGATTGCGCCCTCTGCCAACATCAACCCCGAGCGCACCTTTCCGTCGCTCTTCGAGCCGGTGCACGGGTCGGCCCCCGACATCTACGGCAAGGGCATCGCCAATCCGATCGGCCAGATCTGGTCGGGGGCGATGATGCTCGATCACCTTGGGTATCCGAAGGCCCACGACGCGATCGTCAAGGCCATCGAAACCGTGACCGAACACGGGCCACGGACGCCCGACATGGGCGGACAGGCCACGACCGACGATGTGGGCCGGGCGATTGCGGATGCGCTGAAAAGTCAGTCCCTGGCCTGACCCCTGCCCGCCAGCCTTGTCCGGCGGCGACCGAAAGCCCGTGTCTGGCGTGACGATTTGTCGGGCCTTCGAGCAATCGTGGCGGTAAGATCGCGGACCGGATTCAACCAGGAGAACTTATGAAATTCGCCCAACTGCTCGGCGGGGTGACCTTTGCGGTCGCGGCTGCGACGCTTGCCGCCCCCGCCGCAGCGCAAAGCTATCCCACGCGCCCTGTCACCATCGTCGTTCCTTTCGCCCCGGGCGGCCCGACCGACATCGTCGCCCGAAGCCTGGGCCAGGCGATGGAAAAATCGCTTGGCGGCACTGTCGTCGTCGAAAACAAGCCAGGTGCCGGTGGCACGCTGGCGGTGGCCGACGTGGCGCGCGCGCCGGCTGACGGTTATCGGGTGCTGGTGCATCACATCGGGATGTCGACCGCACCGGCGCTTTACCGCAAGCTGCCCTTCGATCCGCTCAAGGATTTCGAGTACATCGGCCTGATCAACGCTGTGCCGATGACCCTGCTCGTTCGCCCGGGCTTGCCGGTGAATTCGGTCAAGGAGCTCGCCGCCTATGTGAAGGCCAACCGCGACAAGGTGACGCTGGCCAATGCCGGGCTGGGCGCGGCCTCGCACCTGTGCGGGCTGCTCTTTCAACAGGCGATCGCGACCGACCTGACCACGGTGCCCTACAAGGGTACGGCTCCGGCGATGGCTGATCTGCTGGGCGGACAGGTCGACATCCTGTGCGACCAGACCACCCAGACCACGCCGCAGATCCTGTCGGGCAAGCTGCGCGCCCTGGCGATCACCTCGCCGCGACGAATCGAGACGCTCAAGGACGTGCCGACGGCCGCCGAAGCGGGTCTGCCCGGCTTCGAACTGTCGGTCTGGCACGGCATGTATGCGCCCAAGGGCACGCCCAAGCCGGTGGTCGACAAGATCGTCGCCTCGATGCAGGCTGCACTGAAGGATCCGGATCTGGTCAAGCGCTTCACCGACCTGGGTTCGGTGATCGAGTCGCCCGAGCGGCAGACGCCGGATGCGCTGTCCAGGTACCTGAAATCCGAGATCGACAAGTGGGCGCCGATCATCAAGAAGGCCGGTGAATACGCCGACTGAGGATCACGCTGATCGACTGCGGCTGATCGACAGCTTCACCGCTGCGGTCGCCGCGGCCGACCCGCTGCGGATTCTCGCGGCACATCTTCCCGAGCCGCCCGCCGGCCGCACCCTGGTGGTCGGCGCGGGCAAGGCGGCCGCGTCGATGGCCCGCGCAGTCGAACTCGCCTGGCCCCGTCCGGACAGGCTGTCCGGTCGAGTCATCACCCGCTACGAACATGGCTTGCCGACCGAGCGCATCGATGTCATCGAGGCCGGACATCCGGTGCCCGACGAGGCCGGCGAGCAGGCGGCGGCATCGATTCTCGGCGATGCGGCGACCCTGAATGGCGATGACCTCCTGCTGGTACTGGTCTCGGGAGGCGGCTCGAGCCTGCTCTCGCTGCCGGTCGCAGGCATTTCGATGGCCGATCTCAAGTCTTTGACCCGCCAGCTGCTGGCCAGTGGCGCGCCGATCCAGGACATGAATCTGGTTCGCAAGCATCTGTCGCGCATCCAGGGCGGGCGATTGGCCCAGGCGACACGCGCCCGGGTCTGCGCGCTGGTGATCTCGGATGTCGCCGGCGACGATGTGTCGGCGATCGCCTCGGGGCCCTGCGCCCCTGATCCCACCACTTATCGGCAGGCGATTGATGTGATGGCGCGCTGGCGGGTCGTGCCACCCGCCAGCATTGCAGGCCATCTCGAGCGGGGTGCGCGCGGCGAGGTGGACGAGACGCCCAAACCGGGTGATCCGCTCTTTGCGCGGGTCGATAATCGCCTGATTGCCACGGCCCATCGCAGCCTCGAAGCGGGTGCGCAGGTCTTCGAGCAGGCCGGCATCCGGGCGGTGATCCTGGGCGATACCGTGACCGGCGAGGCTCGCGAGGTGGCCCAGGTGATGGCTGCGCTGGTGCGCGAAATCCGTGGCCATGGGCAGCCGTTTGCGCCGCCGGTGGCGCTGCTGTCGGGTGGCGAATGCACGGTGACGCTGCGCGGCAAGGGTCGGGGCGGGCGGTGCGCCGAGTTTTTGCTGGCGCTGCTGGCGCAACTCGGCGATGACCATCGGGTCCATGCGATCGCAGCCGATACCGATGGCATCGACGGTGTCGAAAGCAATGCCGGCGCGCTGATCATGCCCGACAGTCTGGCGCGTGCAAGGGCGCTTGGCCTCGACGCCAACCGCTATCTCGACGATAACGATGCCTGGGGGTTTTTCTCGGCCCTGGGCGATCTGGTGAGCACCGGCCCGACCCGTACCAACGTCAACGACTACCGGGCGATCGTGCTGCGCTGATGCCGGCGATTTGCAGATCGTCATGCCTGAGACCGGCTGGCGCGGGCGAATGAATCGGCCGATTCATCTGCTGGTCTGCATCAGTTCGCACGGCTGGGGGCATCTCTCCCAGACCGTGCCGATCGTTGCCGCATTGCGCTCGCGTGTACCGGGCCTGCGCATCACGGTGCGCACCGGGCTTGATGCCAATGTCGTTCGCGAGCGTTTCAGGGTAGTGGGCCAGCCCGCACCCGATGTGCTGCCTGATCGCAGCGATTTCGGCTTCGAGATGCATGATGCGATCACCATCGACGACCAGCGCAGCATGGCCCGTTATGCCGCGCTGCATGCCGATGCCGCATGGCTTGATCGTGAACGCGACAGTCTGCGGGCGCTGGGTGTCGACGCGGTCATTGCCAACGTCGGTTACATGCCGCTGGCGGCGGCTGCCTCGCTTGGCTTGCCGTCCTTTGGGGTGTCTTCGCTCAACTGGGCCGATGTGCTGGCCTCACGGGCGCATGGTCGAGCTGATGTGATGGCGGTCGCCGAATCGATGCGGCAGGCCTATTCGAAAGCCGATCGTCTGTTCGCGCTGGTACCGGGTATGCCTTTCGATGGATTCGAGCGGCGGGTGTGGGCGGCGCCGATCGCCCGCCGTGGGCGCGCCGATCGTGCCGGGCTGCGCAAGGCCCTCGGCGTGCCGGCAGCACAGCGGATCATGATGGTTGCCTTCGGCGGGCTGCCGATGGCCTTCGATACGGCGCGCTGGCAGTTGCCGGCGGGCTGGAGTGCAGTGATGCTCACGCAAGCCACGGTCGAAACACCGACGGTCATTGCGGCCGAGCGTCTCGGCTGGGACTACATCGACCTGCTGGCGTCCTGTGATCTGCTGGTCGCCAAGCCGGGCTATGGCACCTTCGCCGAGGCCGGCTTTGCGTCGCGCGACACCCTGGCCGTGCCGCGTGATGATTGGCCTGAAGCCCCCTGGCTGATCGACTGGCTCGCGCAACATGCACGCTGCGCCACCATCGCTTTGCCCGATCTGCGCGCGGGGCGTTTCGAGGCCGGCTTGGCCGCGATTGCGCGGCAGCCAGCGCGCGTCGCGGCCGACGGCGACGGCGCCGCCGAGATTGCCGATCAGATTGTGGCGGTCATTGCCGAGCGCCAGTCGGGCGGCAGGCCGGCAATACTTTGACCGGTTGGTGAGCTGGCGTCAGTGGTGCACTGCTGCCTGAGTGTCATGGGAGAATCCGGTTTCCTCTCTCGCCCCCGACAGCCATGGACACCCTGACACTGATCCGCCCTGACGACTGGCATCTGCATCTGCGTGACGGCGCCGCGCTGGAGGCAGTGGTGGGTGCCACTGCCCGCCAGTTCGCGCGAGCCATCGTGATGCCCAACCTCAAGCCGCCGGTCACCACCGTGGCGCAGGCAATGGCCTATCGCGAACGTATCCTGGCCGCGCTCGGCAAGGCGGTGGTGGCCGACCCGGCCTGTGCCGGCTTCGAGCCGCTGATGACGCTCTACCTCACCGACCGGACTTCGCCTGATGAGATCGTGCTTGCGCGGGCCTCGGGGCAGGTCCATGCCGTCAAGCTCTATCCGGCCGGTGCCACCACCAACTCGGATGCCGGCGTCAGTTCGGTGGCCGCAGTGCATCCCGCGCTCGAAGCCATGCAGCGTGAAGGCCTGCCCCTGCTGATCCACGGCGAGGTGGTCGATGCGAGCGTCGATATCTTCGATCGTGAAGCGGTCTTCATCGAGACGGTGCTCGAGCCTTTGCGGCGCGACTTTCCCGCGCTGCGAATCGTGTTCGAGCACATCACCACCCGCGAGGCGGCGCAGTATGTGGCACAGGCCAGTGGCCCGATCGCGGCAACCATCACCGCGCACCACCTTCTCTACGAGCGCAACGCGCTCTTCATCGGCGGTATCCGGCCGCACTGGTATTGCCTGCCGGTCCTCAAGCGCGAGGTGCATCGGCGCGCCCTGCTCGAGGCGGCCACCAGCGGCAGCACACGCTTTTTTCTTGGCACCGACAGCGCCCCTCACGCCAGGCATCTCAAGGAGAACGCCTGCGGTTGCGCCGGCTGCTACACCGCGCCGCACGCGCTCGAGCTCTATGCAGCGGCCTTCGAATCGGTTGGCGCACTCGATCGCCTCGAGGGCTTCGCAAGTTTCTTCGGGCCCGATTTTTATGGATTGGCGCGCAATACCGCGCGCATCACCCTTAATCGCCAGACCTGGACGGTGCCCGATGTCCTGCCGCTGGGTGACGACACCATCGTGCCGCTTGCAGCGGGTGAGCCGCTTGCCTGGCGTCTTGCCGACTGAGGTCTTGCCTTTGCCGGGGCGCTGGTCTGCCCCGGGTTTCGCGCCTTTCAGGCAACGCCTGGCCGCGCTTGAACCGCTGGCGAGCGCCGCCCGGCTCGATGTGCTCAACGCCGCCGCCCGCGAGGCCGGCCTTCTCAGCGGATCGGGGCGGGGCCTGCAATTCGTGCCCCAGCCGTCGGCAATTGCATCGGGCCTGCTGCCATCGGCCTCATCCGAGATGGCCGGCTCCTCCGGGTATGAAGCGCGCATTTTTGACACCGGCGAGGTGCCGACCCGTCTCAACGGTCCGGGCGAGCGCCATGACCTGTACAACGCGATCGTCTGGCTGACCTTTCCGCGGGCAAAGGCCCGCCTCAATGCGCTGCAGGCTGATCGGCATCGCTCACTCTCCGGCCGCCACGCTCCCGACGCACCCGGGGTCGGTCATGCTGACGATCGGGCGGGATCGCAGCGGGGTCCGCTGCGCGATGCCGCCACGCTCTTCGACGAGAACGCTGCCCTCTGGATTGGTCTGGATGCGTCTTTCGAGGCGGCGTTACGGGCCTTCGACTGGCGCGAGCTCTTCGTGCGCCGGCGTGCGCAACTGGGCGAGTCGGTGCGGCTGATGGTATTCGGCCATGCCTTGCTCGAAAAGCTCGAGTCGCCTTACAAGGCAGTCACCGCCCATGCCTGGCCTCTTCGCGTACCGGTCGATGCGTCATTGGCCGAGATCGATCTGGCATTGAGCCTGGCGCTCGATGCCCAGACGCTGAGCACCCGCGCTTTTTGCCCGCTGCCGGTGATGGGCTTTCCCGGCTGGTGTGCGGACAATGCCGATCCCCACTTCTATGACGACCCGACGGTTTTCAGACCCGGGCGTCGGGGCGGCAAATCGGCGTCTGCGTCAGTTCCGTTTCGATCGCCTTGATGCCGCAGGGCGCGCGCTCGCCGGCTCAAGACCGATCTCGCGGCTCTCGGCCATCAGCGCGGGCGGCACCATGACACGCCAGGTCTGAAGGCTGTTCGGCCGGTCGATGAACCGATAGTTGATCGTCAGTGCGGCCGCGTCAACGCGTTCGGCCGAGGTGATGAAAACCAGATTGCGCTGCTCCGGGGTGGCGGTGGTGAAGCGTGTGAGGTCGGGCGCCCGCTCGCCGTCGGGCGCTTCGATCGAGACGATCTCGATGCCAAGCGACGAAATCCGCTCACCGGTCGCCGATCCGTAGGGGACGGCGAGTTTCAGACGCTGTCCGCGCTGGGACAGCACGCTCGGCTCACCGAGCTTGATATCCCCTTGCGCGCCGGCGGCTGGCATTGCGGTCAAGGCAAGCATTGACGCCGTCAGAAGCCCTGCTGAAAGTCGACTGCGACCGCGTTTCGACACGGGTTGTACGTGGTTGAGGTGCTCAGTCATGGGGTCGGCTTTCAAAGATTTGTACAGGTCTGCTGCACGAGCGCAGCGCCAAAGCGGCACCTTGTGAGCCTCTCACCGACCGGCGACTTGCGCTATCGGTGACTGCCCGCCGGTGATCCGTGATTGCTGAACGGATGTTGCGAGGGTCGGGCTAGAATGGACCCCGGAGCGGGTCGGACAGTCGCCGGGGCATGCAGATGCCCGGGAGGAAGGTCCGGACTCCAGCGGGCAGGGTGCTGGTTAACGGCCAGGCGCAGCAAGCGCGATCGCAGGATCGCGCCCAAGGCGACGGACAGTGGCACAGAAAACATACCGCCGACGTGACCGGGCAACCGGTTGCGGGCAAGGGTGAAAAGGTGGAGTAAGAGCCCACCGCGGACCTGGTGACAGGGACGGCACGCAAAACCCCACCCGGAGCAACACCAAATAGGCACGCGCGCGGCTTGCGCCGCACAGGACGCCCCTCCGAGCGTGCGGGTTGGTGGCTTGAACCGTCGGGTAACCGGCGGTCTAGAGGAATGACCGTCACGACGGGCAACCGTCGCACAGAATCCGGCCTACAGACCCGCTCCATCTTCGCGTCGAACCTGAGCAATCCCTGTTAAGAGATTGATTCGTAAAGTTTTCAATTCGGCGTCTGTACGTTTGTACAGTACTCGCAAAGTTAAGCTAAGTCCTTGTCCTGATTGAAAAAAATCCGGTTGAGACCTTGACCTTGCCTGCGCTTGTCCGTAAAGTGGGAAAAGGTGCAAAAAAGTGGCGAAGAGTGGGTTTGGTTGCGGATTTGAGTCGCAATTGAACCTGTAAAGAGGTTTCAGGCAAGGCATGAGCATGTTTCAGGGTCGATCAGCGCTGTCTCTCGATGCCAAGGGCCGGATGTCGGTCCCGACGCGTCATCGCGAAGCGCTGATGTTTCAGTGCGAAGGCCGCCTGACCTTGACCCGCCATCCCGACGGCTGCCTGCTGCTCTATCCCCGCCCGGTCTGGGAGACGGTGCGCGAGCGGATCGCGGGTCTGCCGATCAGCGCGAGCGCCTGGAAGCGCTTCTTTCTCGGCAATGCGACCGACGTCGAGCTCGACGGCACAGGTCGGCTGCTGATCGCGCCCGAGCTCAGGCAGGGCGCTGCACTCGACAAGGACATCGTGCTGCTCGGAATGGGTGCCCATTTCGAGCTCTGGGACGCCGCGCTGTTGGCGGGTAAAGAACAGGAAGCGATTGCTGGCGGTATTCCCGAGGCCCTTTCGGGGATCTCGATCTAGGCGTGGCGGGCGCTGCAGGCATGGCGGGCGCTGCAGGCATGGCGGGTGGGCATCTGCCGGTAATGCCCGGGGTCTGCATCGAGGGTTTGGCGATCAGGTCGGATGGCATTTACGTCGACGGGACCTTCGGGCGTGGTGGGCATTCAGCTCGCATCCTGGCGGGGCTCGGTCCGGGGGGAAAGCTGATCGCGATCGATCGCGATCCGCAGGCGGTGGCGGCAGGAATGGCTTGGCAGGATCCGCGCTTTCAGATCGTGCAGGCGCGGTTTTCGGAGGTGATCGCCGTGCTCGACGGACTGGCGATCGGGAAGGTCGATGGTGTGTTGCTGGATCTGGGCGTGTCATCGCCCCAGCTTGACGATCCGGCGAGGGGATTCAGTTTCAGGGCGCAGGGGCCACTGGATATGCGCATGGACCCGACGCATGGCGTGTCGGCACGGCAGTGGCTGCTGCAGGCATCCGAGCAACAGATAGCGGAGGTTCTCAAAGATTATGGGGAAGAACGGTTTGCTGTTCAGATTGCAAAGGCGATTGTTGCTCGCTGCAGGGACGCGGGCACCGACGCGTTTCTTACCACCGGAGACCTTGCCGCTGTCGTGGCGGGCGTCGTCCGCAGCCGGCAAAAGAGGCCGGAGGTGGGCAAAGACCCGGCCACACGCACCTTTCAGGCTCTACGGATTTTCATCAATCAAGAGCTTGAGGAACTCGCGCTCGTCCTCGATCGGGTCGTCGGGCGCCTGAAGTCGGGTGCGCGGTTGGTGGTCATTGCCTTTCACTCACTGGAAGACCGCATGGTCAAACAGTTCATTGCCGGCGAATCGGGTCGAAACGCCCGGCGCGATCCGGTCACTGGCGTAGCGGTGCACGACACCCCGCCGCGGCTGCGCCCGATCGCGCGGGTGCTGCCCGACGCGGTCGAGATCGCCGCCAATCCGCGTTCGCGCTCCGCCGTCGTGCGGATCGCAGAAAGGCTCTGAGCCGTGATGAAGCTCAATGCCGTGCTGGTCGGGCTGCTGCTGGTCTGTGCGCTGCTGCTGGTGACCTCGCAGCATCGCGCGCGCAAGGCCTTTATCGATCTTGAGCGTGCCCAGTCGCTCGCGCGCAAGCAGGAGGTCGAATGGAATCGGCTGCAGCTCGAGCAGACCCGGCTGGCCAAGCACTCGCTGATCGACTCGGTGGCGCGGCGCGACCTCAAGTTGCAGCCGGTCAGCCCTGATCGCACGCTTTACCTGAACTCGCCCGCCGAGGGCGTCGCCGGTTCTTCGTTGGCGCCGCAGCTCGCGGCCGCCCAGGCGGGGCGCTGAGATGGTCCGCCCGGTCAAGCATT